>CAVQCL010000001.1:0-184035 GCA_963710935.1 uncultured Alphaproteobacteria bacterium
CGGACCTGCCGGCGGCGCGACGTGCTGCCGACGACGATGCGACCGAGGGACGACGACGCGACGCAGGTGAAGACCAGCGTCGGGCGGCGGCCGACCGCACGGCACGTGACGACGACCGACGCCGAGACGACGACCGACGCCGAGACGACGACCGCGAGGCACAGCCAGAACAGCGCGGCGAGCGACCCGACGCCGCGGAATCGCGACGCGATTCAGTGCGTCCCACGCGATTCGGACGAGGACCGTCGCCCGGAAGTGCGTCGCCCGGGCGAACCGCGGCGTGATGCGGACGATGATGACGATGACCGGCCGACATTCCGTCATCCGTTCGAGCAGCGGGGCGACGGCGGCGAACCGAGAAGTGCGAGCAGATGCGGCACAAGATGGCCGAACACTTTCGCTCCACACATTCTCGGCCCGATTTCCGTCACGAGGGTTCGCATCATGGCGGCTTTCACCATGGCGGTTTCCATCACGATGGGCGATTCGATCACGGCGACCACGGCAACCGGCATTCGGGTCGGCGCCGGTCTCGGTCCCTCGCATCACTTCGGGCACCACGGTCCGCCGCCCCACTTCATGGCACGAGGCGGTTCGGGCGAAGGCGAACCTCGTCAGGGTCCGCCGGCCGGCGATCACCATGAATCTCACGGCCAGGCCGGCGGCCCGCCGCGTGGTCCCGATCGCCTGGCCATCATCGAAGCCAAGCTCGACCGGTTGGTCGACTCGCTCGATCGTCTAGCCAAAGCGCTCGGCGACAAGGAACGAGCGAAGGACAAGGAATAACCGCCCGTCCGTGTGGCACTGCCTCCGAGCCCGGGGATGTTCATGTCCCTGGGCTCGGGGGAAGGCGCGATTTTCTCAAGCCGAACCGCCTCAGCGGGGTCGCACTAACCGCCCATCCCCCGGCTCAAACCCGGTCGGCTGCGGCGTGTCCACGGTGATGACGCTTCCAGCTCGTCGCCGGTCTCGCGAAAGCTCGGAAGTCGACGGGCTGATAGGCGATCGCCAGGTGCGGCGTGTCGATCGGCTTGCCGGCGGCGTAGCGACTGCATCGCGGCTTCGATCGCGCCGGTCGTCAGCAGCGTCCGCTCGATCGGGTACGGCTCGCGGCCCGTGACGAAGAGGTGCTGGATCGCGTGCGACAGGGCCTTGAACAGGCAGCGGTTGCCCCAGGGCCGTTGAAGATACGCCGTGGCCCGCGGCTGGGCCTCGCCCTTGCAGGCGGCAGGCGAAGTTCCAGCGGTTCGAGTCGCTGCCGGCTTGAGCACGGCCGCTCTGCAGCCCGTCGCGATAGGTCACGAGAATCGCATGCTCGACGCCGTGCGGCTCGTCGGGCTTGGCGGTCGCGGCAGCGTCACGACGTCGGACGGCCGCGTCTGCGGCTGGCGTTCATCGCCTGCTCGGCCGCCATCGCCGCGTCGAGCAGCTCGCGCGACCAGCGCCCTGCGTCGGCCGCCCGCTACAGCGCGTCGCCGTCGAGCAATTCGACTCTGCGCGACGCCCGTCTCGCCGCCGCGGCGGGCCTCGACCATCGACTGCAGGACCTCCAGGCCGTGAAAGTCGTAGACCTCGATGCCGCCGCCGTGGACGGACACGGCCGCTTCGATCTCCGCCCCGGCCGGCAGCTCCAGCGGCGGCCGCCGCTCGCGCCAGCGGCACCGAGCTGCCGGCCATCAGCGGGATGTGCCGCTTCGCGGGCCGTGTCGTACATCTCCTTGGCCCAGTCCCAGCGATACGACAGGTGCTTGTCGTTGAACAGCGGCACGAAGCGGCGACCGCGCGCATCACGGCGACGATCTGGTCGAAGAACTGCTTGCGCGGATACAGGTGCTGGCCCGAGCTCGTTGTACGGATAGTCGCCGTGCTCGCCGATGAGCAGCACGGCATCGACGGCCAGCTCGCTGCCGCCGAGCACAGGGCCTCGGCGATCGTCTTGTAGAGCGGAACCTTGAACCGCTTGCGACGCCTCGCGGGCCATGTCGCTCGTCGGGAAACTGGTCGGCGTAGAACGAGACGACGTCGCACGCCCGGATCGACCAGCTGGCCGTTGAACAGGTACGGCTCGAAGAAGTTTTCGAGAATGTTGTAGGCGTGCGACGGAAGCGCAACTCGGTGAAGACCGCCGCGACCTTGGGTTTGCCGCCGGTCGGAGCCGCAAAGGCCGGGCCGCGCCCGACGCCCAGGCCGACCCACCCGCGGCGGCCGACAGTCGCAAGGCCTCGCGACGTGTAAAAGATCGATTCATGGCCGACCTCGTCGGCGATGAAGACGCCGACGAGCGTAACGACCGGCGAGGGCCAAAGTAGCACGGGCTTAAGCCCGTGCCACGGTCCGTGTCGGTCTTAACCCGCGTCGGGGCGGCCTTCTTCATCCCCTTCGTCTCGGCCCACGAGTAGCGGGGCCGAGCCGGATGCGGCAGAGTCCGCCGCATGCGCGGCCCACTGGGTTGCCGTGACCCAGTTGGTCGCGCCGCCGTTCGTCGCCCCGTTGCCGTTGCCTCCGTGCGAGCTGCGCAAAGCCCCGCCGGTCGAGGCGGCTTCCGCGTCGCCGCGGTCGTCGTCTTCGATCGCGTCTTGCCACGAGGCTTCGGCGAACGGCGTCGCCGGGCTCCACAGCGGCACACCGGATAGCCGACCCGCTTGCGTGTGCACGATCGTCTGCGGCGGCGCCTCGACGATCGATCTCTTCCACCACGTCTTCATACTCCGGCTCGCGCGACGACGGCGGCGGAGGCGGCGGAGGACGGTAACCGGCGGCGGAGCCACGTAGGCCGGTCGCGGCGAGGAGTGGAACACGCCCAACCCGTCGAGCCGCGGCATCGCCGGCAGCGGCACGGCGGCCATGGCCGTCGGCACGTAGACCGGTTCTTTCGACTCTTGACCACCTTCTCGACGATCTCGCTCGACCACTCGGACCGGCGTCATCGTTCTTCGTCGACCGTCTGGCCCGGCAGCAGCCGCAGGTCGGCGTGCAGCGATTTGAACAGGCGGTAAATGTGCTCGTGGCAGGTGAACAGCAGCACCTGCCGATGGTCGGTGGCGAAGTCGCAAAGCAACTCGGCGGCCGAGCCGCGTGCGGCGGGTGTCGAAATTCACCAGCACGTCGTCGAGCACCAGCGGCATGACCTTGCCGCGGCGGGCATAGAGATCGACCAGCGCCAGCCGCAAGGCCAGGAACAACTGCTCGCGCGTGCCGCGGCTGAGCACTTCGACGGCCAGCTTCTCGCCCTCGCCTGTGTCGACGAACAGCACGCCGGCTTCCAGCGGCGTCCAAACCCGCTTGTATTTGCCTTCGGTCAGCCGTTCGAAGTAGCGCGAGGCTTCGCGCAGCGTTTCCGGCTGGCGTTCGGCTTCGTACTTCTTGCGGACCGCTTCGACGCAGCCGTTGGGCGACGGTCAGCGTTTCCCAGCGTTTCAGGGCGTCGCCGATCTGGCGTTCGACGATCTTCAGTTCGTACAGCTTCCGCGGCAGCGAGTTGTCGGCGGCGATCGCGTCGAGCCGTTCTTGCAGCCGGCCTTGCTCTTCGTACAGTTCCTTGAGCCGCTTCTCGATGGCGCGCGAGCCGATCGCAGAGCTCGGTCCAGCGCTGCTCCAATCTGCGGCAGTCGAAGTTCTCGATCTTCGTCCGGAGTTCTTCTTCGGTCCCGCGGTGCCGAGGGCGGCGCGTGATTTCGCGCGTCGATCGATTCGTGCTCGTCGCGCAGCTCGTCGCGTGTTCGCGCGAGGCGATCGCGGCGGCGCAGGAGTTGCTTCTCGCTCGACCACGCCGAGCGACTTGAGCAGGCGACTGGCGGCGGCGCATCGAGCGTGATGCAGCTCTTGGCGGGCGGCCTTCAGCTTGCGATCGACGTCGCGATAGCTCGCTCGCAGGTGACTTGCGGCGTTCGAGCAGTTCTTCGTTCCGCTTCCATTCGGCGATGCAGTTGGCGCAGATGGTCGACGAGCCGCTCGCCCTTGGGTTCCAATTGGGCTTCGGCGAACAGCTGGGCCGATGCGGTCGGCGATCAGCGCCAATTCGCTCCGGCCGCTGTTCGAAGTACTTCATGCGGCGCTCGACGCTGGCGACGCTCGAGGTCGTGCTTGGCCCGACTGCGGGCGGCCGCGAGAATCTGCGGCCAGGTCATCCGTGTCGGGAAGTCCGGCCTGTTCGAATTCCTGCTGCCAGCCGCTTGGCGGCCTTGTCGGCTTCGTTCCTGGGCCATGCGGAATTCGACGCGGGCGTCTTCCATACCGTCGCGAACGACGGTGCGGCGGGTCTCGCCGATTTCGCGACGTCGCTCTTCCAAGATCGACAATTCTTTCTCGGCCGGTCTGCAAGCCGGGCGAGCATCGGCCCGCCGCCGGCGGGAATCACCGCGTCGAGCTCGTTCGCGCTCGCTCGTCAGTTCGTGCAGTTGCGTCTCGATCGACCGGCGACTGACGGCGCAGCGTTGTCGAGTTGCTCGTTCGTCGCCAGGTCGCGCATCACTTGCGCCGCCGGCGAACAGGGCCATCGACAGGCCCACGATCATGAGCAGCCAACTCGGACATCGCCGGCGACCGGTTCTCCGGGACGCACGAGCCGGTGAAGAACAGCAGGCAGCCGACGACGAAGGCCGTGTTGCGGGTTGAAGATCGTGTCGGCCGGAACGGTGTTGATCGCCAGCTTTTCGCGGAGGTGCCGCTGGGCTTCGTCGCGGTGGCCGTTGAGTTGCTCGATCTTCTGATCGACCTGCACGCGCTTCCGCAGGTTGGCGACCAGTTGCGACTTGTCTTCGAGCGTCGACGGCGTCGCGCCGCGACGCGGCGGCTGACTTGGCTTCGACTTCTCTTCGGCGGCGTGCTTCGGCGCAATTCGCGCTGCCGGGCTTCGGTCTCGGCGGCCGTGTTCAGCCGCTTCTCGGCGTCGCGACGTTCGCGGAACGCGCGGTACAGCGACTTCAGCAGCTTGCGGTCGCCTAGCTTCTCGGCGGACGACGGCGTCAGGCCGAGCTTCACCCATTCGCCCGAGAGGGTCTCGCGGCGACCCGCTCGCCGACGGAGCGACCGGCGTCGGTAGCTGCTCGGCTCTCGAGCTTGCGGATTTCCGCTTCCAGACTGCTCGATCCAACCTCTGCGCCGCCAGCACTTCGATCCGCGGCCCTTGCTGCCAGATAACTTGTTCAGCCCGCAGGTCGAAGGCCTGCTTTCGGCGTCGGCCCGTTCTTTCTTGAGCTTGTCGATCGAGCGGGCGCAGTTCGCGGTAACGTTCGCTTGAGTTGCGCCAGCTTCGTGCCAGGCTTCGTCCGGGATCGGCGTCGATTTCGCCGAGCTCGGCCAGCTTCGGTCGGCGACGTCGTCGCGGCGATGCCAGCGCTCGAAGACGCTGATCGCCGCTTCGAGCAGGTCGGCGGTGCGGCGGATCTCGTCCGCCTCGACTTCGCACCGCTCGACGTCGTCGGCCAGGCGTTCGCGTCTCGTCGGCCAGCAGCGCGTAGCCGCGGCCGATGCTGGCGAAGTTGTTCGATATCGGCGAGCAGTGCCGTCCGCCGGTCGAGCAATTGCCCGATCGTGCGAGTTGCGCTCGCTCGAGAAGAGCCGGGTCCGCGATTTCTCCAGCTCGCGCTGCACTTCGGTCAGCGAAACGCCGCCGGAGCCGACGGCCAGATCGTAGAGAAATTCGGCCGCGCCGGCGCCGCTGAGGGTGCCGAGTTCTTGGATTTCGCCGAGGCCCAAGCGCGAAGACGTTCTTGAACGTCGACTTCGTCGAGGTCGGCGAGGATCTTCTTCAGTAGGCGGACGTCTTGCGCCGTGCCGTGTAGGTTGGTCAGGTCGAGCCGGCCGGCCGTCGAGATCGCCTTCGGCCCGACGGCGAATGCGGAACTTGCCCGCGTGGGTTTCCACGCCGAGCATGCCGCCGCCGACGCCGCCGTGGACCGGCGGCAGGTACTTGGCGCGGCGCTCTTCGTTGTAGCCGTAGAGCACCGAGCGAACGAACTCCAGCAGCGTCGTCTTGCCGGTTTCGTTCTCGCCGTAGAGGAGCGTCAGGCCCGCCGTCGAGGATCGCCGAGCTCCAGGTCGTTCCAGACGCCGAAGCCGTCGATATGGAGGTCTTTGATGATCATTATTCGGCCTCCTCCGCCAAGCAGGTCGTGGGCCAGCACGGCCGCTTCGCGCAACAGTCTGCGGCGTCGTCGCCGACGTCGTCGACTTGTAAGACGTCGGCCCATTGCCGCAGTTCGCGTGAGCATGGCGGCCGTGGCGCCGAAGTCGAACAGCTTGTCGGTTCCTCGGATGGTCGGCGCCGCGTCGTAACGGTCGGCGAAGCGCAGGTAATCGGCCAGCACGCTCTCGCGGACGGGTCGGGCAGGTCGATCGAGTCCTCGGTCTCGACGTACACCTGTTCGGTCCAGACTCGCAGGTTGCCGCGGTAGGCGTGCTGGCAATCGCGGAGCAGGTCGGAGAGCACTCCTGCGCGACGCAGCGACGGGCGAAACCTTGCCGGCCGCCGCCGATCGCCAGCGGGCGAGCACTTCGACGCCGCCGTTGGTGACGCTCGCCGTGCGGATCGATTCGTCGAGCATCGTGCGGACTTGGTCGAGCGAGGTGCGTCGAGTCGATCGGCAGCGTACTGACCGTGCCAGCGGACGGCGTCGGTCGGCGACGAACCGATCGCGGGCCGTGCCCATCGCGTCGACCGTGCACGACCGTGCAGCCGTGCGGGCCGACTTCATCGAAACCCGCGTCCCTGCGGCGTGCCGGGCCAGTGGGCCGTGTGCGCCGAACAGCGAGATGGTCCGCCGGTCGGCATTGCCGCCCAGCGCCCAATAGTGAATGCCGCGGCCGACCGGTTCGTCGGTCGGCACGTCGCCCGAGACGACGCGCGATGGAGAACAAGCCGCCGGCATCGGGGCGGAAGTCGCCGGGGCGAATTCGTTCGCCGGGCGGTCGGCTCCAGCCGGTGAGGTGCGCCAGCTTCACGCCGTCGCGATAGATCTGAATCTTCTTCGGGCCGCAGGCTGGAGAAGATGCGGACGTTTTCGGGCAAGCCGGAACGACGCGCTGCGGCGCTCGGCGGCGTCGACTTCGCCGGCGGCCCAATAGACCGGGATCGCGTCGCTCGCGAAGCCGCTCGAACTGCTCGACCAGAAACAGCATGCCGCGCGGGCCGGTCAGGTCGACGTCGAGCAGGTTGCCCGCGAGCGATCAGGAAGTCGGCCTCTTCGGCGATCGCGGTGTCGAAGACTTGCTCGGCCGCCCGGTACGGGCACTCGATCAGCAGGTCGGCAGAGCGCTTCGGGCAGATCGGGCGGAACCTTCGCCGGGTTGTTCCAGATGGAAGTCGGCGGCGTGAACGAACTTGAACGGCCGTTGCGACATGTCGCCTCCTTGCCTCGGTTCTGCGAGTTGCCCTTGCCGCAACGTCGAGCGATCGCTCGCGGTGAGTGCGGCGCACGGGTCGCCGCGTTCACCGATCGACGTCGCGCGATCGACGCGAACATCATGAGAACGGTAGTCTAGTGAAGCCGGCGTTTTTCGGCTAGCTCGGTCGGCGGCGGTGGCTATTTCGGTGCCGGCGACAGCGTGCTAGCAGCGTCAATCGTCCGTATAGTGGACAGTGTTTCCGCTCCGAGGTGCTGCGTTTTGATCGAGGGCAATCATGCACATGGGTCGTTGCCTTATGGCGACTGTCGTCATGCTCGTCATTGGCACTTGCTTACCCGACGTGAAGACCGCCGAGCCGCTGCCCACTTCAAAGCTGACGCCCGCCGAAGTGCAAGAACTGGTCGCGGCCCACAATCGCGCCTCGAAGCGAGGTCGGCGTCGGGTCGGTGGCGTGGTCGCCGAATCTGGCCGACGTGGTGAGGTTGGCGACGAATTGGTGCGTGCACCGGGAGTCGTCAGCATCGCCCACCGGACGGCGAATGGTGAAAGCACGGCGAGAGCATCGCGATCGGCTTCGGCGACGGCTTTGGCGTGCGGGCCGCCGTGGCGATGTGGTACGACGAACGGACCTCGTACACGGCCGGCGATCCGATTCCCACCGACTTCGCGAAGTTCAAAGCGGGCCACGACACGCAGATGGTGTGGCGCGGGACGACTGCGATCGGTGCCGGAAAAGCGATCCTGCAAACCGGCGAGAGAAAAGGCTGGACCGTGATCGTGTGCAATTACGATCCGCCGGGGAACGTGATGGGCGAGAGTCCGAGCCGGCGGAGCTCATCCGACTTCACCCTCACCCCCCGGCCCCTCTCCCGCAAGGGGAGAGGGGAGACGAACAAGCACTCATAAGTCCCACCACCACGTGTGCACATTGAGTTCTTTGGAATGGGGTGGCGCTGTGCGTGTTCTTTGGCCAAGCGGCCGCGGGTATCGACTGCGATCGATGCGCGACGGGCGAGACATTCACGCTCACGCCGCCGCTGATGACGGCCATCACGCGCGAGCTTCGCCAGAGTCGTGCCGTTGGCGACCGACTCGACCGAAGTCGGGGCAAATCCATGCTCGGTGCCGACGAATCGCGGGTCGGAGAATCCCAACCGATGCCAACCGATCCGCTCGCAGACGCCTTCGTTCTTTAGAACCGCACTCACGACGGCCAGGTCGAACACGTTCCGCAGGTCGGCGTAAATCGGGTACTTCTGAGCGATCTCGGCGAAGTGCTTGGTGAAGTTGTCGGAGAATTGCTGGTTGCGAGCGTCTGCGACACCCGTCGAAACCCGTTGTCCCTGGGCCGACAAAAACTCGTCTTCGCTCGACAGGCGGACTCCTTGGCCCGACAGCTCGTAAACGTCGCGCTCGGGCGAGGTGAGCAGGGCGTTGTAGTTGACGGTGAACCACCAGCGGAGCAGGCCCATCGACGGCGGCTCGCGGCCCGAGTCGCGGACGATCTTGAAGTAGCTTGGCACATGGAGCGTTCCCTCTTCACGCTCGATGCCGACGAGCTTCATCCGATAGTCGGCCTCGACCAGCGTGCGGGCCGCCCGCGACCCGGGATCGATGCCGTAAACCCGCACGTTTTGCCGGCCGAGACTGTCGCGCAGTTGATCGGTCCACCGGGCGAGCCCGCCGGGAGCGAGCGGCCGGCGTTTCGATTCTTCGACGAAGGCCTGCACGCGGTGCAAGCCCTTCGGTCGTCGGCTCGATCGAGCAGCCGAACGGTCCGCCTTGTTCGAACTCGCGCGCAACAGCGTCAAGAGATCGGCCAGCAACACGACGGGCCGATCATTCGAGACGGAAAGCAGGCGATTCTCGCGGCCGAGGTACCAATCGCCGGCCGGGCCGGCGAGCACGACGTCGCCCGATTCGGGATAGACCAGGACATGCGTGATCCGCTCGAGGCCGGCGAGCGTCTGCATCTCTTCGTCGACGGGCCGACCCAGTGCCGCGCGGAGTTGCAACTCGCGCTCCAGCCGCGTCAGCGAGATCTTGCGCAGGGGGGAAGACTTCGCGCCCCGCCCGGCTCGGCGATGCGGGCTGCTTCGCGACGCAGCCCCGCCAGCCGCACCAGTTCACCGGCGTTGACGATCGGCTTGACGGCCCCGGAGGCATCGACGAACACACCGCCGTCGTGCGACTTGATGTAGCCGATCGTGCCGCCGTTGTCTTGCCAGTCTTGCGGACGGATCGTGTTGGTAATCAGATCGATGAGCGATTCAAAATCGGGCGCCACCCCGCCGCCGGCACGCGGTTTGCCTCCGCCCGGATTGAAAGCCGGGATCGAACGGCGTTTCGTAGGCAAAGAGTTGTTCGATTACGGCGTTGCGGCTGCGGTCGTCGCGAATCGAGGCGACCGTGGCGGCGGCGGCTCCGGCGGAACCGGCGGCGGCTTGTGCGGCGGCAATCTCGCGCAGCATGCCGTCGCGGACTGCGGGTTCTACCCCCTGGCGGCCCGCAAGGCGGGAGCAAACTCGCCGGCGGCTAGTTCGGCCCGAAACCGGGCCGCAACGAGTTCTTCGGCAAAACTCGCGGAAGTGAGCCACACAACGGCGGCTACGATGCCGACCGCGACGACGCTGCGCGATCCGAGAAATGACGAATCCGCCATGATTGGGCCCCGCTGCCGTCGAACGTCTTTTCCGACGAAAGCTTCGCCGGCCTTGAGAAGCTGAACGCAATCAGGGTGATCCGGCAAAACATCGCGCGGCTGCGCGATTTCGTCGACAATGTTGCGAGCCCGCCCGGGTGGAAATACGCTGCAGGATCCGGAAACCGGCACAACGACCACCACGCTTCGTTCGATGCTCGATCGGGCCACGATACAACTCGCCGAAATACCGACCAATTGGCCGAGTGCGGCGGCCAGTCAGGGCGTGAGTGGGCTCGGCACACCGCTGAATCTCTATTCGGAACGGCTGTTCGAGCGAGGGCGAACTCGCAAATCTCGACTATCTGATTGCGTTGGATCTGCTGAGACAGCGCGGCCGGCTGATCCGCGACAACGTCGAACAGATTGAAGCGCGGCCATTCGGCAACGCGGCTCGCGATCCCGCCACAAATCTGTCGGCGCGAGATGTCGGGCGGCTGTTGACGGACCTGGAAGACTACACGCTGAAGCAGCTGACAGCTCCGGTGCTCAGCCTTGGCATCGCCAAGAATCCCGAAGTCGTGAATCTTTACTACCGGTCGCGATTGGAAGAGCTCCAGCGTGAAAAGCAGACCCTCGCCAGCAAGGCTCAGGTCCTCGAAGTCGCGAACAAGAACTACCAAGGGCTCGTCGGTGGTGGATCGACCGCGCCGGCTCAACCGGGAACCAATGGTCAATTTCCGCCCTCCTCGACCGTCATCCCGCAATTTGGCGACGCCTTCCTGGATCGCATCATTCAGTTGAGCCAGAAGGGCGGCGATACGGAATTCCGGCAGAAGTTGCTCGCAGGAGACAGTGACGCTGCAACAGCGTGCAGCCGATACCGACGAGGAAATCGCCTGGATCAAGGAATACGTTGACCGATTTGGAGGCGTACCTGGGCAGGCCACGCCGGAGATGCCGCAGAGCAGATCTGTCTCAGAGGGACTATTTCGTTCGCTTGCTGGACGAACAGCTTCCGGCCGTCCTGAAAAAGTACAAGGAATATGTCGACATCACCCAGCGCATCGCCGACCGGCTGCGTGTCGCCGAGGACATCCATTCGATCACCATGCCGGAAGGCGAGCAGCAGGTCGGTGTGGACTTCTATCTGCGCAATGGCGTTCAGTCGTCGATGACGATCGAGGATATGCTGAAGCGCCTGCGCGGCTATGCGGATGTGGCGAACCGCCTCTACGGCCAGCTAAGCGCGGAAACGCTCGGACGCTACAAGCATCTCTATTCGGCTGCATCGGACGCGGCTCGCGTGCGCCAGCCATTGGTGACGCGCTTCGAGCTGGTCTTCATCGGATTTGGCCGCGATCATGATGGTGCTGATCGGCTTGGCGGTTTCATTGGTTGCTCAGAAGGTGCGCGCGAGGCGCTGAAGTCGGCTCGACAAGGAGCAGGGAATTCTAAACTGGCAAATGCTCCGCCACCTCGCCAGGATCTGATGCACGCGATGTCGCATCGATCCTGACCTTGCTCGCATAGAATGCGGCGTGATCCTTGATGCCGATCATCTCGTCAAACGGCGCCTGGTAGGCCCACATGACATCCTTCATTGCCTCTCCCGATGCGGTTGCATTCCAGTGGGAGGCGTCGCCCTTGAAGGGGCAGTGCGTCGTCGTGGCGCTTGGGTTCAGAAAGTCGAAATAGACATCCTTGAACGGGATGTAGAACACAGGCGGATGATTTGTTTCGCGCAGTTCCAGCGCATCGTCCGATGAAGCGATGATGGCCCCGCCGAACGTGACGATCACCACCCCGTCGAACGGCTCTATTTCGATGGTATGTTCGGGGTGATCGCGAAAGCCCGGGGCGGGGTTTGCATATTGATCCATGACGTGGCTCCTGAAACGTCTTCAACGCAAAGGCCAAACAGCCGTTCCGTTCGTCCTCCAGCCGACACCACGCAACTCAACCCGCCAGGCTCCGTTCGGGCAGCGCATAAACGTCGCGGCCCTTTACGAGAAATACCTCGGTCGCCTCGCCGCGCCCACGCAACAGATGACGTCCGGCCGAGACGATCTCAAAGCCTGGGTCCAAATGTGATGCCGTCTCGCTGGAAATGACGATGGGCGTCTCTTCGTTCGGCGCCAGCGTCTTGCCGAGACCTTGAAGACGCTGGCTGATGTTCACGGTATCGCCGATGATCGTGTAGTTTACCCGGTCGGAGGCGCCGATGTTGCCGACCGTGACCGGGCCAGTGTGAATGCCGATCCGCACGACAGCGGCTCGCGTCCTTCCTGTCTTGCCCGGGCGTTGTCGGCAGCCATTTCGTCGCGGATCTGGATCGCAGCCTGGACGGCGCAGGCGGCATGCTCCTCCAGCCTGTCCGGCGCGCCGAAGAAAGCCATCATCCCATCGCCGAGGAATTTGTCGACGGTGCCGCCGTGCTGGTCGACGATCCGGCACAGGATTGCGAAATGATGGTTCAACAGTTTTGTCGTCGCGGAGGCGTCCATCCGCTCGGAGAGTGTCGTGAACGCCGCAATGTCGGTGAACATCACCGTGACCAGCGCTTCGCGCGGCTCCGCGATATCGGCTTCGCCACTGCGCACCAGCTTGGCGACAAGCGAGCGCGGGATATAGGTGGAGAAGGCTCGCAGCCCGATCAGCATCGCATTGAAGGCGGACGCCTGGTCATCCAGCTCGCGCACGCGGCTGCGCGGCAGCGGCTGGATGTTATCGAGATCGAAATCGGCCACCTGCCGGGCATGGCCGGCGATTGCCTGCACCGGTCGTGACAACCGCTTGCCAAGAAGGATCGCAGCGAGGATAGAGGCTGCAAGCGCACCGAGGCCGATGAAGCCAGACAGGCCGGCTCGTCTCAACTCAGCGCCCAGCTCGCGGCTTTCGAAATAGGCGCCGATCGTCCAGAGCTGATCCGAATAGCCGGCGATCTTCCGCGTCATCGCGACATAGGAGCGGGGGCCGTCCGGCGTCTCGACGCGAATTTCGGATACTTCCACATTGGGGACCGGATCTTCCTCGAACAACTCGAAAGCCTGGCGACTGCCAAACATTGCCAGTACGGGATCGCTGAATGATGCAAGCGCTTCGAGCGGCTTGGCGTTGTTGGCCGTCGCATCCGCGAGGATCGGATGGGCGAGCACCTTGTTGTCGCCGTCGAGAATGAATGCCGTGGTGCCATAGCGCCGGGACAGCTCCTGGGTGAAGCTCGAAAGCGTCCGCAGTTCGACCGGTGCGACAACGAAGCCATGCCGGATTCCATCACGCATCAGCGGCATTGAGACATTGGCGAAGAGACCGAACTCATTGGAGACAAATGCCCCCCACTTCAGGCCTTGGGCCTGGATGCGTTGCTTGATCGCGGCGATGATGTCCGGTGATTTTTCCTGTTCGGGCGCGATAATCTCGAGCGCTCCTTCGGGCTTATTTGGCTGGCGGTCTGCTCGCACCACACCACGCTCGATCAAGTCATCGTTGAAGATGAGCATGCCGGTGGCTTCCGGCACCGCTTCGAGCGCTCCCGACAGGGCAGCAGTCATGCGGCCATTGTCGTCGATGTCGAAGCCGCCGCCCTGGTAGAGGTGGCCGAGCCCTTCAACCGCCTTTTCCGCGCGTGTCATGTGACCGCGAAGCTGGTCCTCCATGGCGTCGATCAAAAGGCCCGCGCGCGCGCCCAAAAGGTCGACCGTGTTGCGGTAATTCGCGCCGACCGACAGCGCCAGCACACTGCCGACCGACAGGAAAATCAGGATGCCAAAGCTGATCGCGAGAATCGCGGAGACCGAGATGCGTCGCTTTTTTTGTTGCGCAGTCTGCAGGCGCGTGGGGACGGCGGGTGTCGTCATGGTTCCAATGTCATTGCGCGCGAATGAATTGCAAGTGTGGCGCTCGTTTGGCGCGAAATCCTGTACTCGCGTGTGATCGTCGTCGGCGATCTGGCGACCACCAACGGCAAAGAATGGGAGATTGTCGGGCTGAAAGCGGGGTAGCTTTACCCACTGCCGAGGAAAGGCGAATCCAGCGCCCGGAAACCAACTCCGCGCCGCATCGCGCAAAATTTGGCACGCTGAATGAGCCGGGCAGAGCACGTCCGAAAGCAGAAAATGGCGCAGGCGCATGCCGACGCTCTGGAAGGCAACGTCTGCGCCCAGATGTATGCCAGAATGGCGGCCAGCGCGCGAAGGCGCGCGGCAAGTTGCACGGCGTCGCCGGCGCTGCAGCCATCATCATGAGCGGGGGCGGGTAGGCACGGAATGGGCATTCCGGATGCCTGCGCCTCTTCGAGGATGAACTCGCGCGCGACAGCCTCGCCATGGGACAGGATGAACAGCACCTCGCACCGGACACTGCGCGACCGGCCACTGGCACGGTCAGCCAAATCGGCCAGCGCGAAAAGCAGCGCCACGATACGCTGTAGCATCTCCCGGTGTTGTTCGATTTGGTGGTTCCAGTCCATCGCCGCTCCTGTCGCGGACATTATGGAGTGGGCTGAAGGGTGGTGGATGAAACTGTCGCTCCTTGGAGGGAATATAATGGTTGGAAAGGCGAAAGGAAATTTCTTCAATCGTGGCTGGATTGAGACACAAGAGGGCGTGACCTGCGGGTAGACAAATTACGTTTCGCGTTCAGCGCTTTTCAGAACCCAAGCCCCTCTCTTGCAATTTCTAACATTTAGCGTCGCTTTTTCCTTCGCCCTGCGGGCTCGGCGCTCCGCTAAGATGTTGAAATTGCTTTCTCCCCCGCAAGGGGGGAGATAATCGCTGCCGCGATGCCTCCGCCAATCTCCGGCGTCTGCGGCTAGCAGTAAGGTTGATGCCGGCTCTATCTCCCCCCTTGCGGGGGAGAAAGCGATATCAGCAGCTTAGCGAGTAGGCCGAAGGCCGCTGTGCGAGCTAAGTGCTAGATATCGCAAGAGAGGGGCTCGTTCACTTGCCGACAGTTCCCGTTGTCTTCTCCACCGCTCACACCTGTTGTCTCTCCACAAACCCCGGAAAGCCTCCAGCGTCTCGGCGCTGACGTGATGCTCGATGCCCTCGGCATCGATGCGAGCCGTTTCCGGGCTGATGCCCAGCGCGCATAGGAAGGCTTCGACAATCCTGTGGCGTTCACGGCTCATCTCGGCGATGTCGCGGCCTTCGGCCGTCAGGAAGACACCGCGATAGGGCTTTTGCTGGATCAGCCGGTCGGCGGCGAGGCGTTTTAGCATCTTGGCGACAGTCGGCTGGGCGACGCCCAACTGCTGTGCGATGTCGACCTGCCGCGCCTCGCCATGCGCGTCGATCAGCTCTGCGATCAGCTCGACATAATCCTCGACAAGTTCGGTGCGGCGGTTGTGGCGCGTCTGGCGAAAACTCTCGACCCGGGCTTCTGCCTCGCCGGCTTCGCTGGGTTCTGGTCTGGAACCATCCATGTCGTTGCTCGCGTGCGCAATCTTGCCCTGCGGCTAAAAGATAGCCACGGCTATCTCTCATACGCGTCTGTTAGGAATCTTGCCAACGATTTCCCGGTCTGCGCGTTGGGCGAGTTCATTTTCGCGTTGATTGTTTCTGTCACCGGCTCTGGCTTCACCGAGTCCGAGGCCTTGATTCCCGACCCTACAACTTCGTTGCACTCCGTATTCGGGCCGAGAATGACGAGCGTCATCAGGCGTTTCCGCCAATCGCCAACATCTGCGGCTAAGCGCGTCACGACTGATGGGACACAACCTCAACCGACTGTCCTGGCGGACATCTCCCCCTCACAGGGGAGTCGGCCAGCCGCAAGGGTTTCGCCAACCGTCGACGCTGCCAATCTCCCCCCGCGAGGGGGAGATGTCCGCCAGGACAGGGGGGGTCGGTTGAGGTAAATCGAGGGCCATTCAGCAAAACATAGCCATTGCTATATTTATGGCTCTATGCTTTTCTTGATTGTCATTGCTAATCAGGAAAATTGCCGAATGCGACGCTGGTTGCCGTTCGATCTCAGTCGCCGTGGGTTTTTGGGAGCGGGCTTGCTCGCCGCGGGCGGAGCCGCGATCACCGCCAAAAATGCCGTGGGGCAAACGGGCCATGAGGGCCATGTGATGCCTGCCGCGCCTGCAAGCAAGGCGACGCAGGGGGCTGCGCACGACCACATGAACGCGCATGGCGCGATGATCACCGTCGGCGAGGTCGACGATGCGCAGAACGGCTTCGACCCGACCGCCATGCTGACCGACTGGGAAACGGGCGAAGTCTCGACGCTGCCGGACGGCCGCACGCTGCGCACCTTCCAGGTGACGGCGGAGGACAAGGAGATCGAGATCGCGCCGGGCGTGATGTTCCCGGCCTGGACCTACAACGGCCGCGTGCCCGGCCCGGCGCTGCGCGCCACCGAAGGCGACCGGCTGCGCATCGTCTTCAAGAACAACGGCTCGCATCCGCACTCGATGCATTTCCACGGCATCCATGCGGCGCGCATGGACGGCGTGCCGGGCGCCGGCGCTGATCGACCCGGGCGGCGAGTTCGTCTACGAATTCGACGCCAAGCCCGTTCGGCTGCCATCTCTATCATTGCCACGCGCTGCCGCTGGCGCGGCACATCCACAAGGGCATGTACGGCGCTGTTCGTCATCGATCCCGATCCGGCGCAGCATCCCGAGCAGGCCGACGTCGCCCGCTCGCGCCTGCTCGGCACGCCGGAGAACGCGCGAGTGGCAGGAAATGGTGATGGTGATGAACGCCTTCGACACGAATTTCGACGGCGAGAACGAGTTCTATGCCTGCAACACCATCGCCCACTGCTATGCCAAGCAGCCGATCAAGGTCGTGACGCGCGCGGCCGGTGCGCATCTATCTGGTCAACGTCACCGAGTTCGACCCGATCAACTCGTTCCACCTGCACGCCAATTTCTTCGACTATTACGACCAGGGCACGACGCTGACGCCGACGCTGAAGACGGTCGACCTGATCATGCAGTGCCAGGCGCAGCGCGGCATCCTCGAATTCACTTTCACGCGAGCACGAGCCCGGGCTCTACATGTTCCACGCGCATCAGTCGGAGTTCACCGAGCTCGGCTGGATGGGCATGTTCGATGTGCGTGGAGGCGCTGTCATGAACGACGCGTCGACTGCATACGCAGCCGCGCGGCCGCCGAGCCAAGCCGCTGCGCACGCAATCTGCTCTGGATCTGCTCCTGCCGTCTCGCCGTGCTTGCCGCCGCCGTGTGGTGGCTGATCGCCGGCCAATCCGCTGCGCAGACTTCAACAATGGCGCGCCGCCGGTCGAGAACCTGACGGTCGAGCGCACGGTCCTCGACGACGAACGGCCTGCAACTCCTGGTCAGGGCCGGCGGCTCCGAGCCGATGACGATCGCGCAGGTGCAGGTCGACGCCGCCTACTGGCAGTTCACCCAGGACCCGCCCGGCCCGATCGAGCGCGGCGAGACGGCCTGGATCAGCGATGCCCTTTCCCTGGGTGCTGGGCGAAGCGCACACGGTCGACCTTCGTCACCAACGACCGGCGCGACCTTCGATCACGAGATCGCGGTCGCGGTGCCGACGCCGAGTCGCCACGTCGAGCAATCTCGTGATCGCAGGCGATGCTCGGCGCCTTCGTCGGCATCCTGCCGGTCGCCATCGGGCTGATGTTCTATCCGGCGCTGCGCGGCGCCGGGCGCCGCGGCATGAACTTCCTGCTGGCCATGACGATCGGCCTGCTCGGCTTCCTGCTGGTCGACACGATCGAGGACGCGCTCGAGTTCGCCGGCGAGTCGGCCGCCATCTTCCAGGGGCCGGCGATGGTCGTGCTCGCCGCCGCCGCGAGCTTCCTGCTGCTGATGGGCATCGGCCGGCGCGAAGGCCGGCCGACCGGGCTGGCGCTGGCCACCTATATCGCGCATCGGCATCGGCCTGCACAATCTGGGCGAGGGGCTGGCCATCGGCGCGGCCTTTGCCGCGGGCGCTGCCGGGCTCGGCACCTTCCTGGTCCTCGGCTTCACGCTGCACAACATCACCGAAGGCATCGGCATCGCCGCACCTATGCTGAAGGAGCGGCCGCCGCTGTCGACGCTTCGTCGGCCTGGCGCTGCATTGCCGGCGGGCCGGCGGTCATCGGCATGTGGATCGGCAGCCTCGCCTATGCGCCGCAATGGTCGGCGCTGGCGCTGGCCATCGGCGCCGGCGCGATCCTGCAGGTGATCGTCGAGGTCGGCGTCTACCTCGCACGGTCGCGACGGGCGGGGCGCCTCGACATTGCTCACGGCGCCGGTGCTTGCGGGGCTCGGGGTCGGCGCCGCCTTCATGTACGTGACCGCGATGCTGGTGAAGATCTGAGCCTGCCTGCGGTTTAAAGCGCGGCGCGACTGTCGGGTTCAATCTGCACCGACCCCCCTCTGTCCTGCCGGACATCTCCCCCTCAAGGGGGGAGATAATGGCGTTATGATTCGCCGACACTTCAGCTTGGATCTCCCCCCTTGAGGGGGAGATGTCCGGCGGGACCGAGGGGGGTCGGTGAGAGGTTGAATCCGATCAGCCCGGCGACGCTCTAGCTTGCAGATCGCCCTGACGCATTTTCAGAACAGGCTCTAAGCTTCTTCAGCGACTGTCCAGCACCTCGAAAATGCGCCGGTCCTGCATCTGGGACACGTTGAAGCGCATAAAGCTGCCGGCGGATTGCGAGACGCTGAAAACATTGCCCGGCGCCAGCACCACATTTTCGGCGAGCGCGGCACGGGCGAGTTCGGCGGCGTCTATGCCGTCGGGGAGGCGGCACCAGAGCATCATGCCTGCCTGTGGCATGAGCCACGGCTCGATGCCGATCGCTTTCAGCTTGGCGGCCACATCCGACATGGCAGCCGCGAGCTTCGTGCGCAGACCCTCCATGTGCTTGCGGTAGCCGCCGTCGCTCAACACCGAAAGCACCAGTTCCGCACTGAGCCGTCCGGCGCTGAACGAGCAGGCGATCTTCATATCGATCAGCCCTTCGACCCATTCCGGGCGGGCGGCGACAAAGCCGCATCGCGCCGAGGCGGACAGCGTCTTGGAAAAGCTGCCGATGGAGATGACGCGATCGAGCCCGTCGAAGGCGGCGAGGCGCGGCGCGGCCACACGCTCGAAATCGGCAAAGATGTCGTCCTCGACGATGGTCAGCGAAAATTGCTCGGCGAGTTTCAGCACCCGGTGCGCGGTGACGGGGGACAAGGCTGCGCCGGTTGGATTGTGGATGCCGGAATTGGTGATGTAGAGCCGCGGCCGGTGCTCGGCGAGCACGGTCGCGAACGTTTCCACGTCCGGCCCCGTGGGCGTGTAAGGCGCGCTGACGATCTTGACGCGATGGGCGCGCAGCAGCGCCTGGAAGTTGAAGTAGCACGGGTCGTCGACGATGCACCGTGTCGCCGGGCTCAAGCAGGAAACGGCAGACGAGGTCCATCGCCTGGGTGCCGGATTCCGTCAGCAGGATCCGGTCCGGCGGGCAATCGACCCCGCGATCGGCGAAGCGCCGCGCCAGCAATTGTCTGAGCGGCGGCGAGCCGAGCGGCGAGCCATAGTCCGCCAGAACGGAGCCGCTGGCGCGCGAGAGCGCCCGCAGCGCCTTGCGGATGCTGTCCTCCGGCAACCAGGACGGCGGCAGCCAGCCGCAGCCGGGTTTCAAGACAGCCTCGCTTGCCTCCAGCGATTGGCGCGACACCCAGAACGGATCGACGGCGCGATCGAGCTTGGGGCCGATCTCGGACAGCGACAGCGGAACGGTCTGGTTGGCGACATAAAAGCCGGAGCCCGGGCGGGACTGGATCGCGCCTTCCGCGACCAATCGCTCATAGGCCTCGACGACCGTCGACGCGGACACTTTGAGGGTTGAGGCCAGTTTGCGGATCGACGGCAGCTTGGCGCCGGGCGTCAGGCTGCGGCCGGCGATGCGCTGGCGGATCGTCGTCATGACCGCCTCTGTTCGCGTGCCGCCCGTTGCCTGATCTTTCATCTGTACTGGTTCCGATATCATAACAGTTTGACCTAACTGTACCGAACTGTAGCTGGCTGCGCCAGCCGTTCGAGCCGATAAGACGGATCGAAAAATCGAAAGGATTCCCGGATGGACCGCACAATGGCGGGATGGCTGAACGGCCTGATAGGCGTGGTCATCTTCAGCGGCTCGCTGCCCGCGACACGCGTTGCGGTGACCGAGTTCGATCCGGTTTTCCTGACCGTCGCCCGTGCGGCAATCGCAGGCGCGTTGGGGCTTTGCCTGCTGCTGCGTTCTCAGGCAGCCGCGACCGACGCGTCGCGACCTTGGCTCGCTGCTGGTCGTGGCATTTGGTTGCGTCGTCGGGTTTCCGCTGTTGACGGCACTGGCGCTTCAGCACGTGACGTCGGCGCATTCGATCGTGTTCATCGGGCTGCTGCCACTGGCAACGGCGATTTTCGGGGTCATCCGTGGCGGCGAGCGGCCAAAGCCTGCGTTCTGGATATTCTCGATGCTCGGCAGCGCATTGGTGGCCGGCTTTGCTTTGCAACAGGGGCTCACGGCTTCGCCGGTCGGCGACCTGTTGATGCTGGCCGCGATCGTGGTCTGCGGCTGGGGCTATGCCGAAGGCGGAAAACTGTCGCGAACGCTGGGCGGCTGGCAGGTCATCTCCTGGGCGCTCGTTCTGTCGCTGCCGATCATGCTCGCGCTGGCGCTGGTCTATGCGCCGCCGTCCTTCGCCGGCATCGGACAGGGGGCATGGGCCAGCCTCGCCTATGTCTCGCTGTTCAGCATGCTGATCGGCTTCGTGTTCTGGTATCGCGGCCTTGCGCAGGGCGGCATTGCCGCAGTCGGGCAGCTGCAGCTTTTGCAGCCGTTCTTCGGGCTGGCGCTCGCGGCCTGGCTGCTCGGCGAAGCCGTGACGCCGGCAATGCTTGGCGTCACGGTTGCGGTGATCCTGTGCGTGGCGGGCGCGCGAAAGTTTGCGCGATAGAAGGAAATTCCAGGGCAACGAACTCAGGCTTGCGAAGTGTTAAGCGCCCCCTCACCCGGCCTCCGCTTCGCTCGGCCACCCTCTCCCCGCCGGGGAGAGGAGGTTCGCCAGCGCTGCCGGCTAGTCGTCGACGGGAGAGGCGCAATCCTCGCAGACCTCCTCTCCCCGGCGGGGAGAGGGTGGCCGAGCGAAGCGGAGGCCGGGTGAGGGGGCGCTTAAGATTCGCTAACCTCAGTTCAGTAGCCCTTGCAGTAACCTCACGCGGCCGCGCGCAGCCCGTCCTTCGCCACCCAGGCTTCCGTCTCGTCGATGGCCTTTTCGAAGCGGTCGAACAACTCGTTGAGCTCAGCCTCGGTGATGATCATCGGCGGGCAGAAGGCAATGGAATCGCCGAGCGCGCGCAGGATCGCGCCCTGGCCTTCGCAGAATTTGGCGGTGGCCGGACCGACGGCCTGTTTCGGGTCGAAGGGGCGCTTCGTCTTCTTGTCGGCGACCAGTTCCACCGCGCCGACAAGACCGCAGAAGCGTGTCTCGCCGACCAGCGGATGGTCGCGCAGTTTTTCCATGCGCGCGGCAAACAGTCGGCGAAAGCTTGCGCACACGGCCGACGATGTCGCGCTTCTGGTAAATCTCGATCGCCTTGACGCCAAGCGCGCAGCCGAGCGGATGGCCGCCATAGGTGAAGCCGTGGCCGAAGGTGCCGATCTGCTCCGAATGGTCGACATAGGCCTGGTAGACATCCTCAGGCACCATCACGGCCCCGAGCGGCGCATAGGCGGCGGTGAGTTGCTTGGCGGCCGAAATCGTCTTCGGCGTCATGCCGAGCGTCTGGCAGCCCCACCAATTGCCGGTGCGGCCGAAACCGTTGATCACCTCGTCGTCGATCATCATGATGTCGTGCTCGTCGAGCACCGCCTGGATCGCCGGATAATAGCCCGCCGGCGGCACGATGACGCCGCCGGCGCCCATCACCGGCTCGGCGATGAAGGCGGCGATCGGTGTCCGGGCCTTCGCGCTCGATGAGGTCGCGCAGCGACTGGACGAGACGCGACACGAATTCGGCCTCGCTCTCGCCGTCCTGGCCGAAGCGATAATAGTGCGGACAATCGGTATGCAGCACGCGGTCGACGGGCAGATCCCAGCCGATATGGTTGTAGGGCAGGCCGGTCAGCGAGGCCGACATGATCGTGACGCCGTGATAGGCTTTCACGCGCGAAATGATCTTCTTCTTGTTCGGCCGGCCGAGCGCATTGTTCATGTACCAGGCGAGCTTCACCTGCGTGTCGTTGGCTTCCGAACCGGACGAGGTGAAGAAGACTTTCGAGATCGGCACCGGCGCGATCTCCTTCAGCTTCTCGGCCAGCTCGATCGCGGATTCGGTGCCCTTGGCGCCGAAGAGATGATAGTAGGGCAGGGAGCGCAGCTGCTCGGTTGCGGCTTCGACCAGCTCTTCCTCGCCGAAACCAAGACCGGCGCACCAGAGCCCCGACATGCCCTCGATATAGCCCTTGCCCTGGGTATCGTAGACATAGACGCCCTTGCCATGGCTGATCACCAGCGGGCCGTTCGTCTTCAGCTTGTGAAGCGCGGTGTAGGGATGCAGCACCGAATCGACATCACGCGCCTGAAGGTTGCTCAAGGGCGGTTGGTTCAACATGTCGATCTCCTTGCGTGGCGCCGGGCGGGCACGACCGTGCTAGCGTTGTTACGGCCGAAATCCAAGCTGGACGCATTGTGCCACGGCGCGATGGTCCGGTGCCGGTCCCGATATGCTTTAGGCAGATGTCCGACCTTGCGCCCTTCGCCGACGTCGGCCGGCGTCACTGCTTCGAATGAGGTCATAGAACAGCGATGACGGCAGAAGCCGCTTCATGAACAGCGCGATCTTGGCCGGCGAGGTCACCACATAGTGAGGTTTGGGCCTGGGTGACGTCAGCGCATGCTTCAGCTTTGCATAGACCGCTTCCGGACCCAATTTGAAGCGTGATTGAGGGGCTCCGGGAAGCAGTCGGTCCCGTTCTACCTTGTAGTCTTGCTTGTAAATCGAGCTTTCCAACCCCGTGCCGATGGTACGCTCAAAAAGTTCCAGGCTGTTGGAGGCCATCTTCGTCTTGATTGGCCCAGGTTCAATCAGGGAAACGGTGATGCCAGAACCTCGGAGTTCAGCCCGCAGCGATAACATCAGCCCTTCGAGCGCGTGTTTGGAGGCGACATAGGCGCCGTACCAAGGCATCGGCATCCGGCCAAAGGCAGATGAGCAATGGACAATCCGCCCATGTCCTTGCCGGCGCATCGTGGGGATTACTCGCCGGGTCAGGTCATGCCAGCCGAAGAAATTTGTTTCGAACTGTTCCCGAAGCAATTCAACCGGCAGATCCTCAACGGCTGCGAGCAGGGTCTGCGCGCCGTTGTTGTAAAGTGCGTCAAGCTTGCCACCAGTCCGCGCCAAAACCGCATCGACCAACGCGGCAATGGATTCGGGCTCACGATAGTCGAGATAAAAAGCTTCGATACCGGCAGCGTTGAGCGTTGCGATGTCTGCAGGCTTACGTGCCGTCGCAAAAACGCGCCATCCGTCAGCTTTCAGCGCGTTTGCGCAATATGCTCCGATGCCCGATGATGCGCCGGTCACGATAATCGTGCCCGCAGATTCCATGGTGATGCTCCCCGCCCAGGGAATTTACTTCACCATATTAGCAGCACCAGCGTAGCAATATAGTAGCCCGTTCGCTCAGGGACCGATGTGGGCGCTTTCTAGTCCCGGCCCGCCACCAAGGCGCTTGTGATGTGGTCCTGCACGTCCGCAGCAAGATAGGGGTGCATTGGCAGGCTGAGCACGCGTGCGGAAAGGTCTTCGCTCACCTTCAGGCCCGCCGGGTCGCACGGATAGCCGCGATAGGCCTCCTGCTGGTGCAGCGGCAGCGGATAATAGACCACGGTCGGCACGCCGGCGGCCTTGGCCTTGGCTTGCAGCGCGTCGCGCTCGGCCGCTGAAGCGAGCTTCAGCGTGTACTGCGCCCAGATGCTCTTCAGCCCATCGGGGATGTAGGGCGTCTCGAAGCGGTTCGACAGCGCGTGGTTGTAGCGTTCCGCCACCTCCTGGCGCGCCTTGATCTCTTCCTCGTAGACCGCCAGCTTCTCGATGAGGATCGCGGCTTGCAGCGTGTCGAGGCGCGAGTTCACCCCGATGCGCGTGTTCTGATATTTATGCTCGCCCTTGCCATGCACGCGCAGCGAATCGATCAGCTTCGCCAGCTCGTCGTCGTCGGTGAAGATCGCGCCGCCGTCGCCATAGCAGCCGAGCGGCTTGGCCGGGAAAAATGAGGTCGTGCTGATATCGGCCAGCGAGCCGGTGCGGCGGCCGTGATAGTCGGCGCCGAAGCCTTGGGCGCTGTCGCCGATGACCGACATGCCGTTTTCGCGCGCGATCGCAACGATCGCGTCATAGTCGGCGGCAAGGCCAAACAGGTCGACGGGGATGACGCAAGCCGGTCGCAAGCCTTCATCCTTGGCATGCGACGATCGCGCGCTTCGAGGCTCTCCGGATCCATGTTGAACGTGTCGGGCAACACGTCGACGAAAACCGGCGTCGCATTGACCAACGGCACCACTTCCGCTGTCGCGGCGAAGGTGAAGGAGGGTACGAAAACGGCGTCGCCCGCGCCGACTTTCAGCGCCATCAATGCGAGCTGGAGCGCATCGGTGCCGTTGGCGCAGCTAAGTGAATGCTTGGCGCCGCAGAAGGCCGAAAGCTGCTTCTCGAAGCGGGCAACATCCGGGCCCATGATGTACTGCCCCTCGTCTAGAACGCGGGCAATCGCGGCGTCGAGTTTGCTGCGCAGCCGCGCCTGCTGGGCGGCGAGATCGATAAATTGAATAGACATGGTCTGAATATGCTCTGGCAGGTACGGGAGAACGGCGCGGTTCATTGCACAAGGTTTTCGACGAGGCAACCAACCGCAAGGTTCAAACGGTTGTTCCAGCGGCAGATTGAGATGGGATCGCGATGCCAAGGGCGCGAACGAATTAGAGGGCCTGCGCGTTATCGGTCCAGAGGCCATAGTAACGACAGAACAGCCTGTTGGATGCGCGCACGGGATCGACCTTGGCCGGATCGAGGACATTCACCGCGGCACAATATTCAGAAACGACCAGGATCTTGTAGCCGATCTCTGGGCCGGGAATCATTCTGGCTATGAGCGCGCTGGAGGCGGGCAGCAACGGCCGCAGCTCTGTTGCGAGGTCTGGATAGATTTCGCTAACCGGCACGAACTTGGTGTGGATAGCCGACTTGTCCAGCGAATTGTCTTTTGTCGCGGCAATCAGGCGCTCCTCCAATTTGCGGACCGCCGCCATAGAGCGGTCGATAATTGGCGCCGCTTGCGTTACGCCGGCATCGAAATTGCGAAACTGAGCAAAGCTGTCAGCCCTAAAATACACATGCACCACGCCAAGCAGATGCAATGCCAGAGCGGCAAGCAGGGCAGCGCTTGCGCCAAAGGCGGCTGCGCCCAACCAATGGACCCATTTGCCGAAGTGAATCGAAGTCGTTGATGGCCGAGCCTGATCACTTGCAGCAGGTGGCGTAGCGCCGTCCTGAAAATACGCAGCGGTCCAACCTGGTGCGTCGAGCGACGTCGATATGACCGTGTTCTCCGGCCCACCGTCTTGCTTCTCGAATATCGCTTCGCTTTCTCGGATGGCGCTTCTCAGCGACGTGCGCAACTGTTCCCTCTGTTGATCGGAAAAGGATTGGGCTTCGTCGAGCAGATGACGGTTCAGTGTGTCGGCCGCCGCCGCGTAGCACGTCCTCCGGAATGCCCGATTTTCTGCATCGCCATTTTTCAGAAAGTGGTCGACAAGCTGCTGATTTGCGGTAACGACGTCTTCAAAGCGGCTCCGCGGTCGCGTCACATTCATGTCTTGCAGCCTTGTCAGCAGTCTGGCGGATATCGAAGAAAGCAAACGTTGAATACGAGACTCAACACGAGAACGAAAGCCTTCCAGGGCCCTGACCGTCAACGCAAAAGAATGGCGCTCGCTGCAGGACGCACGCGTAGATTGCAATGACTTATCTTTTCCGCTCCTTCGGCCGATATTGCCGCCAAGCGATCACGATGCTTCGTTGCGATGGATGGCTGCGCTTGTTCTTGGCGTGACGCTGTTTCCGGTAGTCGGGTCATCGGTCAGCGTCGCGATCGTCGGAGCAGCAATCTTCGGCTGCGTATTTCTCGCCCTTGACCCGCCCGATATCTTCCCCTCACGCCTCGTGAAAAGGTGATCGCCGGCGTGCTTTTCAGCTACGCGTTGATCACCGTCGGCTCGGGAGTGATCAACGACAATCCAGGGCGTGGCCTCGCTTCCGCTGCAAGCCACCTTGGTTTCATCGCGGTTCTGCCGCTGCTTCCGGTGCTTCGCTACAATTGTGATGGATATTGGGGCAGGTGGTTTACATGCGTCGCTGGCAGTAGGCGGGTGTTTGGCCGGGACCGTCGCGGTTGCCGCCGCAACGATGAACCGCAGCCTTCGCGTTGAGGCGTTGACCGGCAATCCACTGATATTTGCCTATCTTGTGGGCGTGATGGCGTGCTTGAACGGCTGGCTTGCACTCGAATCGCGTGGCCGTATTCAGCTTCTTCACGCTATCGCGACGCTGGCCAGCTTGCTCGCTTTGGTGCTGGCGCTTAGTCGTGGTCCGCTGGCGGCATTTGCGGTCGTCGCAGCCGGCGCATTGCTTTGGAAGATTGTGACTGCGGCGCGGGATCTGTTCCGACTCGCCATCTCGTTCTACGTGCTCATCGCTGCGACCGCTTTCGTCTATGTCGCGCTAAACTCATTTAATCCCACGCAACGCGTCGTCGATCTGCTGGCCGGAAGATTCGCCACACTCGGTCAGCTTCTCGTCGAGTCGCCAAATGGCCCGATCGTCGATGCCAATCTCAACGCGCGCCGCACCATGCTGGATGCCGGTTGGCAGGCATTTGTCGAGCGCCCATTTCTTGGCCATGGCCGGCAAAATGTGATGAACGTTGTCAGTAAGATTGCGGGCGGAGATCCTCTGCCGTTCACACATCTTCACAACGCGTTTTTGACCGAGGCGGTAGCGTCCGGAGTATTGGGCCTCATCGCATTTTGCGCCGTCCTTGTGTTGCCAATCGTTGCGGCGCGGGGAGCTCAGCCGTGGCAGGCGCTTGCCGTCATATTGACGGCGTTTACCGCGCTGTATGGCATGACCAACATCGGATTCAATCACGATATCAAGGTATTTTTCTACGCGCTTTTCATCGTCATTCTGAACGCCTTGGCTCAGCAACGCAGCCTGCTAAATCTCAGAACAATCCATAAGATACTCAAATATGTGAAACATCAGATAGAAGATTTGTAATATATGACAAATCTGGTTGTATTTCTGATCGACTACAACCTGTAGCTTTGCTCTATATCCCATTTCGGTGTTGCCATTCGCGGCTCGCTTGGATAGAGAGCGGTCGCGAGTCTCAAGGGCGTGGGACGGTTGAAGGGTTCTTCGAACGAAAGCAAACTACGGAAAAGGTCGGTCAGTCCGCGTGGGTGATGGAGCCAAGTTGGGCGGCCAGGTGCATCCAGCTTTGATAGGCCACCTTATCGATATGCTCATATCTCAAGAGGCATCAATTCATGCAAATGGCTCAATCGAACACGCCGCTCTTGCAGCGGCTGCGCGACAGGCAGGCGGTTATCGGGATCGTCGGTCTTGGCTATGTGGGACTGCCGCTCGTGCTGCGGTTCAGCGAGGTCGGCTACAAGGTCGTTGGCTTCGACATTGACGATACGAAGATCGAAAAGCTGGAGGCCGGACGGACCTATATCGATCACATCACCGGCGAGCGGATTGCCGGCGCCTTGAAGGCGGGCTTCAAGCCGACATCGGACTTTCGACTGGCGGGAGAGGTGGACGCGCTGATCTTGTGCGTCCCGACGCCGTTGAACAAGCACCGCGAGCCGGATCTGACTTTCGTCATCGATACCGTGGAAGCCCTGCTGCCCTTTGCCAAGAAGGGCCAGGTGATGTCGCTGGAAAGCACGACCTATCCGGGCACCACCGAAGAAGAGCTGCTGCCGCGTATCGAAGCACGTGGCTTCAAGGTCGGTCAGGATTATTTCCTGGTCTACTCGCCCGAGCGGGAGGACCCAGGCAATCCGAACTTCACCACCAGAACAATCCCGAAGGTGTGCGGTGGTCAGACGCCAGCCTGCCTGGAGGTTGCGTTGGCGCTCTATGGTCAGGTGATCGACAAGTTGGTGCCGGTCAGCTCGACGCGCGCGGCGGAGCTGACCAAGCTGCTGGAGAACATTCAGCGCTCCGTCAATATCGGCCTCGTCAACGAAATGAAGATGATCGCCGACAAGATGGGCATCGACATATTCGAGGTCATCGATGCCGCTAAGACCAAGCCGTTCGGTTTTACGCCCTATTATCCAGGCCCGGGCATTGGCGGCCACTGCATCCCGATCGACCCGTTCTATCTGACCTGGAAAGCCCGCGAATATGGCATCAATACCCATTTCATCGAGATCGCTGGCGAAGTGAATCGCGACATGCCGCGTTGGGTGGTTGGCAAGATCGCGGACGCGCTGAACGATCGTGAGAAATCACTGAAGGGCAGTCGCATTCTGGCGTTGGGCATCGCCTACAAACGTGATGTCGACGATATGCGTGAATCTCCGGCAGTCGAGGTCATGGAGTTGCTGCGCGACCGCGGCGTGATCATCGAATATTGCGACCCGAATGTGCCGGTGTTTCCAAAAATGCGCGAGCACCGCTTCGACTTGAAGTCGGTGGGTCTGACGCCCGAGCTTGTAGCGTCCTACGACTGCGTCGTTCTGCTGACGGACCATTCGAAATTCGACTACGACATGATCTTGAAACATGCCCAACTGATCGTCGACACGCGCGGCAAGTTCAGAGAGCCGAAGGCCAATCTGGTCAAAGCCTAGTCGAGTTGGTTCGTGGCAGGTGGTTTGGTGGAAAGCCTGATCGGGCGCTGCAGTCGGGCGAAAGCGTCTGCCTGGCGGTTGTCGAGCGCCACAATTGGAACATGGCGGAAGAAGCCGCTTGACCTCAATGTCAAAGTGCTTTCCGAGCACTGAGCATTTCGGTTCGATCATCAAGGGAATGCCGCTTTCATGAAAACAGTTGCAACGGTGGTCGGCGCGCGACCGCAATTCATCAAAGTCGCTCCTGTTAGTCAATGCGCTCGCCGAGACCGGCCTGATCAAGGAAAAATTGATTCACACCGGGCAGCATTTCGATGCAGCGATGTCGGATGTGTTTTTTGACGAGCTGGGAATCGCGGCGCCCGCCTATAATCTTGAGATCAGCGGTGGCGGTCACGGCGCGATGACGGGCGCCATGATGCAGGCGCTCGAGCCGGTCATGGAGCAGATCAAGCCGGACATGGTGCTGATCTACGGCGATACCAACTCGACCCTGGCCGGAGCGCTGGTGGCAGCCAAGCTGCATATCCCGATTGCACATGTCGAGGCCGGGCTTGCGCTCATTCAATCGGGCCATGCCGGAAGAGATCAATCGGATCGTTGCCGACCAGCTGTCGGACATTCTGTTTGCGTCGACCGATTCCGCCGCAGTCAATCTCGAGCGTGAAGGGGTTTCCGCGGATAAGGTTCACCGGGTCGGCGACGTGATGTTCGACGCGGCCCTGACGTTCTCAAAAGTAGCGGCAGAAAAGGGCGACATGCTCGCCAAGCATGGTGTGCAGCCCCGCCGTTTTGTGCTCGCGACCATTCATCGCGCCGAAAATACTGACGATCCCAAACGCCTGGGCAACATCGTGACGGCGCTCGAACAAGTGGCCGAAGAATTGCCGGTGATCCTGCCGCTGCATCCGCGCACGGCAGGTCGCATGAAGTCAGCCGGGCTCGAATTCAAAAAGGTGAAAACCATACCGCCGATCGGCTATCTCGAGATGGTCGCGCTGGAGTCTCAAGCCGCCCTGATCGCGACCGACTCAGGCGGGGTTCAGAAAGAAGCGTTTTTTTATGGCGTTCCGTGCGTGACGCTGCGCGACGAGACTGAATGGGTGGAACTGGTCGATCTTGGATGGAACAGGCTCGTCTCGCCCGCCAGCAACGGACTTGCGGGCTCCATTCTCGAAGCTGTGGGAACAAAGGGTAGGGCCGGCGCTCCTTATGGCGATGGAAACGCGGCAAGAACTATTGCAAAGATCATGACCGCCTGACGCGGTTGCCGCGAAGCTGGACAGCACGGCCCGGGGCGGGCTGTCCGCCGCGTCCTCTCTCAAGAAATCGGCAGTTCGACATGGTATCAATCGCACATATCGGCCACGGCTATTGGGGCAAGAACCTCGCTCGCAATTTTCACGAACTGGGCCATCTCGCCGCGGTCGTCGATCCCAATCAGGCGATCGCCGAGGCGGCGGCAGGGACCTATGGCGTGAAGGCTGCGACGTTTGACGACAGTCCTTGCCGATCCGTCGATAGAAGCAGTCTCGCTGGCCAGCCCCGCTGGGCTGCATTTTGCTCAGGCCAAGGCAGCACTTGAAGCCGGCAAGCACGTCTTCGTCGAAAAGCCGGTTGCGCTCGACATCGGCGAAGCTCGCGAGCTGGTGCGGCTGGCCGAAAAGCAGGGCAGGGTGCTGATGGTGGGTCACCTGCTGCAGTACCATCCCGTTTATGTGAGGCTGCGCGAGATGGCGGCGGCGGGCGAGTTCGGCACGCTGAAATATGTCTATTCGAACCGGCTGTCGCTGGGAAAATTCCGCGCGGAAGAAAATGTGCTTTGGTCGTTTGCGCCGCACGACATCTCGATGGTTCTGGGCCTTACGGGTGAGGAGCCGGACCATGTGTCTGCGCAGGGCAGCGTTTCATATCTGCCGGGCATTGCGGACTTCGCTACAGTCCAGATGCATTTTCCCAGCGGCGCCAGCGGGCATGTCCAGGTATCCTGGATGCATCCGTTCAAGGAGCAGCGTCTGGTGGTGATCGGCGACAAGGCGATGGCCGTCTTCGAGGACAGCCAGCCGCGCTGGGAGGACAAGCTGCTTGTCTACCGGCACACCATCGATGTCACGGGTCCGGTGCCAAATCCGACCAGGGCCAACGCCGAACGTATCGACGTGCCGAAGGCGGAACCTTTGAAGGAAGAATGCCGACACTTCGTCGATTGCATCGAGCGCGGGTTGACGCCACGAACCGACGGCGCGCGAGGGGTTGGCGGTGCTGCGGGTGCTGGACCAAGCCGAAAAGGCGCTGGCCGCAAATCTCGACCTTCAGAAGACCGTGCGCACAGGAGCGGCGGCATGACGACGAAGCCATTTGTGCATGAGAGCTCTTATGTCGACGACGGCGTCGAGCTCGGCGAAGGCACCAAGATCTGGCATTTCAGCCATATCCTGTCAGGCACGCGGATCGGCAAGAACTGCGCGATCGGCCAGAACGTCATGGTCGGCCCAAGCGTCATCGTCGGTGACAATTGCAAGATCCAGAACAACGTCTCGCTCTACAAGGGCGTCGAGCTCGAGGACGGTGTGTTTTGCGGTCCGTCCTGCGTGTTCACCAACGTGCTGAACCCGCGAGCCGAGGTCGAGCGTAAGGACGAGTTTCGCAAAAGCCTGGTGCGCCGCGGCTCGACGATCGGTGCGAACGCGACCATCGTTTGCGGCAACGAACTCGGCGAATATTGCATGATCGGCGCCGGCTCGGTGGTTACCAAGCCCGTGCCTGCGCATGCGCTGATGGTCGGGGTGCCGGCCCGCCGGATCGGATGGGTGTCGCGCGCCGGTGAAATCCTGGATGACAGCCTTGTCTGCCCGCGCACCGGCGAGCGATATGCAGCCGAAGGCGAGAGCCTCCGGCTGATCGAAGACGCATAGCGCGCGCAATGTAATCGGACGAGGAAGTCCCTGATCAGAAGTAGGTGATCACCACGACTCTCGCCGTGCGCCGCCAGCGCCGCCATCGCCGCCGTTTCCCGACTGCGCTGCGCCGCCTCCGCCGCCGCCTTGGCCGGGCGCCGCGCCGGCCCCGCCAACCCCACCATTGCCACCGACATTGGATGCGCCACCGCCGCCGTTGGCGCCTGCGCCGCCTGGGGCAGCGCCGCCACCGCCGCCGCCAGACGAAAACGTGGTAAAAACGCCTGCTCCGGCGATCGTCGCGTTTGCGGTTGAAAAACCTGCACCACCTCCACCGCCAGTGCCAGTGTGAGCGGCGCCGCCACCAAAGCCCGCGACGCCGGTCGTTGCCCCGGCTGATCCGCCGCCTCCGCCACCGCCGAAGTTGTTTGCCTGTTGGCCGCCATTGTTGGCAGCCCCGCCGACAAGTCCACCTCCGGCTCCCGCCGCCCCTGGCGTAGCGCCGCTGGCATTTCCGCCGCCAGTGTGACGTCCGGCGCCACCTCCGCCGCCGGCAATACGTCCTGCGCCTCCGCCTGCGCCGCCGCCGCCGCCCTGGCCCGCGCAAAACGCCGCAGCCAGCGTGGCGCCGAAGAAGCTGACATTGCCCTGAGCACCAGCGGACCCATCGCCTGCGGATGTCGCGCCGGCACCCGCAGCACCCCCCGATCCGACACTCACGGGGACAGAACCCGGCAGGCTGGTTGCCTGAAACCATCGCTCGCAGCTCGAACCGCCGCCGCCGCCGCCGCCGCCGGAAGCAGCGGTCGACGCCGCGACTTTGGGCCCACCGCCGCCGCCGCCGCCGCCGCCTGTGCAACGTACGCTGTATCAGCTTCGCACCAGCCGGTTTCGTCCAGGTTCCCGAGACAGTGAAGGTTTGAACGTCAGCACTATTGGCGACGCCACTGGCCGCTACTTTGCCTGTGGTCCGGTCGACGCTCAGAGCATCATGCCAGGACGATCCGTCGGCCGACACTTTCAGCCGGATATCGTCATCGCCGATCAGGCCGAACTCGGCGCGGCCACTGAAACCCCGCTGAAAGAGCAGGGACAATACGTTGGCGGCTGTTTCCTTGTTCAGTGTGTAACGCAGGTTGCCGTCGCCACCTTCGGCCGCCGTCTTCGCCGTCCACAACGCCTTGTTGAGTTTTGCGGCGAAGGGATTGGTCGGATCAGCCGTCGTCCCGATGCCAAGGAGCGCGAGATTCTGGAGTTCGGTGATGGCCTCGCCAATTGGCGTCCAGGACGAATCTGCCCAGCTTACGAGTTGCCCTTCATCGACCACCCACGCGAGATACCCTTCATTCGGGGAAAGGAATGTCCAACCGCCATCCTGAAAGTGCGCGACCTGGTCTTCTCGACCTGCCCATGCGCCTGTCGCCGGCGACGAGACAATGTATCGAGCGCCGGCAGCGGGAGTGGGAGGCGGGGCGGCAAGATCTCGATCGGCAACGGCAAGTTGGACGAGCGCATCGAGGATGCCAAGCGACTCGTTGTGAGTGACATGTTTCTGCGCTTGGCTTGGCATGATGTAGGGGAGTGAAAGATTAGCAGTTTTATCCATGAGTGCACCTGGGTCCGTGTTCGCGGCCCAACTGTGCTGCCATGTTGTAGGGGGGGTGGACGAAAAAATCGGGTCCCGGATTCAAGAGGCTGATCGGCCGGGCTTGCCAGGACGCCTGACTACGGCCCCACTTACCGTTATCTGATAAGTGTCCAGCTTGGCCTCGCCTGATCTCTGGTCTATCGCGCCACCCGGTCTCCGCGGCCCGCGCCAAAGGCTGTCGCTGCAATAAGCCTGAGGTCGGCGAGGATCGACATGTCTCGAAGATAAGTCGCGTCGACCTGCGCAAGGTATTGCGGGTCCGACATGTCGATCCCTTGGACTTGCGCAACGCCGGTAATGCCGGGTCGAATGGAATAAAGACCGAGCACCCTTCGGGCCGTGACGAGCTCCTGTTGTGTCGGCAGGCAGGGTCGTGGCCCGACGAAACTCATCTCTCCACAGATGATGTTCCAGAGTTGGGGTAGTTCGTCGAGTTTCAGCTTCCGGAGCCACACGCCCACGGGTGTCACCGCGGAAGAGCTTGTCTCGTGGCTCGGGGCCTCGCGCGTATCGGCATACATCGTGCGCAATTTGTAACAGGTAAACGGCTTCTCACCCATGCCGACGCGGACCTGCCTGAAGATGGCTGGCCCTGTCGAGGTAAGTTTCACGGCAACTGTGCAGATCGCGATCAGCAGCGCGGCGAAAGGCAATCCTACGATTGCCAGAGCGAGATCAAAAATGCGTTTCATTCTGAATTTATCTGGTAGCGAATACGACGAACATAATACGTCACTTTGATCTGCGTGGACCGTCCAAGGCGCGCGAAGCTACACCGCAAAGATAAACCAACTGCGACAGCGTCTGCGTTGGTCTAAATCCGAATTGCTCATTGAACCGCGTGCTGTCGATTTCAAGATCGCCCAGGAGCCCGGCCACTTTTCGCTTGGACATCGCCAAGCGCGCCAGGCGGTAAAGAATCGGAACTGGAAATGCAAACATGCGCTGTGGAACGTTCATGCCGCGCCGCAACCCAGCGACAATTTCGGCCAGTGAAATCGTTCCTGCGTCCGCTACGCAGTAGTTTCCAGACTTCGAACTCGACCACGATTTCGAGGTGAGGTGGACAATGGCCTCGGTCATCGTGTCGACCGAAATCATGCTTCGTTTGTTATGAGCCGCGCCAAACGGCAGAGGCAATCCACTGCGAGCAAGGATTAGCAGACGGGCCCAATTTCCTTTCGCGCTCGGTCCGAATATCAATGGAGGACGCAAGGCGACTGCAAAAATGCCCTGTTCAACCAGCCGTTCGAGATGGGATTCTGCAGCGCGCTTGGATTGACCGTAAGGCGTGACAGGCAGTTGAGGCGCATTGTCGCTGACGATATGGTGGGCGGAATTTTCCGCGATCGCTGCGATGCTGCTCAAATACACAAAGGCCTTGACGGTTTTGACCGACAATGCGGCATCGACCAATCTGCCCGTGGCGGTCTCATTTGCCGCCATGAAAGCATCGAGCGCCAATTGGCCGTCGCCGGAATGGATGACGTGCGCCAAGCCCGCAAGGTGCACGACGTCGCTAACGTCTTGCAGCGCATCCATGAGTGATTCGGAATGCTCGAGGGGACCTGTCTCGACGACGCAGATATTTGGATTTTTCAGCCAGTCGGGGTCGCATCGATTCTTATCCTGAACCGTCAAGGTCAACCTTTGACCGGATTCAAGATAGCGCGACACAAGGTGTCTTCCGACGAAGCCCGATGCTCCCGTTATCAGAATTCGATTTGCCGGCATCCGTCCCGAGTCGATGTCAGTCGATTGGATTCAGACATGATCGAGAATGCCGAAGCGTAAGCTCTGTGTGCGCGATCAATGCCGGGAAACGACGTCGTGCGCTCCCATTTCGCCCTGCTTATTTCGGAATTCGGCTTTCCGCAAGCTCTTGGAAAGCCCGTCATCGCTTCGTTGAGAAGGGTCAGCGCGGCCTTGCACATCGGTTCGAAGTCGGCAGAAACGGTGCGCCCCCTGAAGAAAAGGAAATGCTGATGCGCACTTGGCGCGGGGCAACAACCTGAAGGCGAAATCAGGCAGCCGGTGGACCAGAAATGCAATTGTCGGTCAGCCTCAGCGGTTCGGCACGCGCTCTTGCGGCATTCGAGAAGTGCCTCGATAGCGTATCGTTGAAATAGCCGACTGCTTCGTGGCGCTTATCTCAAGGCCATGCGCCGACTCGGCCCGTGGCCTTTTTCCTTCAGGCCGGCGCGCATCTGTCGATCCACAAAGGCCACCGGCGACATTGATCCACCGGGACTGGACAATTGTGCCTGAGCGGCCAAAATGCGTGGAAACCGGGAGGAGCGTTCCATGCAAGGTCTGATGCAGGAGTGGCCGCTGCTGTGCCACAAGATTCTCGATCACGCGGCCAAGAACCACGCGGCAAGCGCGAGATCGTGTCGCGCTCGATCGAAGGTCCGATCGTGCGCACCAACTATGCCGAGATCAGAAAGCGCGCGCTTAAGGTGGCCCAGCTGCTGGCGCGCGAGGGCTACAAGCCAGGCGACCGGATCGCCACCCTTGCCTGGAACACCGGCAAGCCATCTCGAGGCCTGGTACGGCATCATGGGCATGGGCGGCGTCTACCACACGCTCAATCCACGCCTGTTTCCCGAACAGATCGCCTGGATCATGAATCATGCCGAGGATCGGGCGATTGTTCGTCGACCTGACCTTCATGCCGCTCGTCGAAAAGATCGCGCCTGCGGTCAAGTCGCTGAAAAAGGTCATCGTTCTGACCGACAAGGCGCACATGCCGGAGACCGCGTTGCCGAATGTCGTCGCCTATGAGGATTGGCTGGCCGACGCCGATGGCGACTATGAATGGGTCGCGCTCGACGAGGGCGCCGCCGCCGGCATGTGCTACACCTCCGGCACCACCGGCGATCCGAAGGGTGTCGTCTACAGCACAGCGCTCGAACGTGCTGCATGCCATGATCGCGTGCATGCCGGATGCGATGGGCATCTCGTCGCGCGACACGATCCTGCCCGTGGTGCCGATGTTCCATGCCAACGCCTGGGGGCTTGGGCAGAGCGGCGCCGCTGATCGGCGCCAAGCTGGTGATGCCGGGCGGCAAGATGGACGGCGCGTCGATCTATGAACTGCTCGACACGGAGAAGGTCACCTTTACCGCCGCGGTTCCGACCGTATGGCTGATGCTGCTGCAGCATCTGGAGGAGACCGGCAAGAAGCTGCCGCACCTGCAGAAGGTGGTGATCGGCGGCTCGGCCTGTCCGCGCGTCGTGACCGAGAAATTCGAGGAGGATTATGATGTCGAGGTCTGCCACGCCTGGGGCATGACCGAAATGTCGCCGCTCGGCACGCCTTGGCACCATGAAGCCCGAAGTACGCCGAGCCTGAAGGGCAAGAAGCGCTTCGACATCAAGGAAAAGCAGGGCCATGCGCCGTTCGGCGTCGAGATGAAGGTCACCGATGACGAGAATGTCGAGAAGGACTGGGACGGCAAGAGCTTCGGCCGGCTGAAGGTGCGCGGCCCGGCGGTGTCTCGCGCCTATTATGGCGGCGCCGGCAAGGAGCAATTCGACACCGAAGGCTGGTTCGACACCGGCGACGTCGCTCATATCGACCCGCACGGCTACATGCAGATCACCGACCGGGCGAAGGACGTCATCAAGTCGGGCGGCGAGTGGATCTCCACGATCGACATCGAGAACATGGCGGTCGGCCATCCGGACGTCGCCGAGGCAGCGGTGATTGGCGTGCGCTCACTCGCGATGGGACCGAGCGGCCGCTGCTGATCGTCGTGCGGAAGCCCGGCAAGGAGCCCTCGAAGGAGGCGCTGCTGGGCCACCTCAAGGGCAAGATTGCCAAGTGGTGGATGCCGGACGACGTCGCCTTCGTCGAAGAAATCCCGCACACAGCGACCGGCAAGATTCTGAAGACCAAGCTGCGCGACCAGTTCAAGGACTATCGCTTGCCGACGGAGTAGAAGCGTGCCGGTTGCCCGGATTTCCGGCTACGTCGAGGAGCGATGGTCGAGAGCAGCCTGGTGGTCGCGCCGGGTTGCAGTCTTTGCCGTCTTTGTGGCTGCGGTATCGATCGCCGCGCATCGATTTGGCGCTGATCGAAACCATCGCCTTTCTTTTGGGTGCTCGGCCTGGTGCTGTGCTGGCCATCTGCGCGCTGCTGCTTGGCCGCGGCGGGATTCCAGCGCGTCTGGCATTTTGGCGATCGCGGCGGCGGCGGATCTGACGATTGGCAGCGTGCTGGGCGCACTGCTGCTGGCGCCGTATGCGGTCGCGGGCTGGTGGGCGTTCAGCCATCCGGCGCTGGCCGACATCTCGACCGATCTTGACGATCCGCCGCGGCTCGCCGCGGCCGCGGCGTTCCGCACCGCTGACATGAATCCGATTATCGCGCCGACCGCGGAGAAGCGCGTCGAGCAGACGAAGGCCTATCCCGAAATGACCGGCCGGCGCTACGCCGTCTCCTTCGAGCAGATGGCCAGCGCGGTCGAAATGCTGATGCGGGCGTCGGGGTTGGCAGATTTTGTCGCCGCTGGCCGTCCGCAGCATCGAGACGACGATCGAAGCGTGGCCGGCCTGCCGGTCTTGGCATTGCCTTACGATATGGCGGTGCGCATCACCGACGAGGGCAACGCCATCTATGTCGATATGCGCTCAGCGTCCCGATACGGCAGCCGGGACTTGGGCATGAATGCGACACGGATCACCGATTTCCTGACCGAGCTGGACACGCAGCGCCAACGCCCTGGCCGCGCCAGCGCCGCAAGGAGCCGTAGTCAAGCGAGCCGATAGATCGCGTCGAGCGTGATTTCAGGCCTCGGCCCGAACGATGCCGCGCGCTGCCAGATCCTCCAGATGCGCCAGCACCGACAGGCCGGCAGCGCCGTGGAGCCGCGGGTCAGTGTCGCGATAGATGGCGCGAACCATCTCGGCAATCGTCCGGTCGCCGGCCCGCAGTCGCTCGAGAATGGCGCGCTCGCGCATCTTGCGGTGAGCTTTCAAGCCCCGAACGAAGGCGGCGGGCGAGGTGACCGGCCCGCCATGGCCGGGCAGATAGAGCCGATCCCGCGCCCAGCAGCTTGTCCAGCGAGGCCATATAGTCGGACATCGCGCCATCCGGCGGCGCGACGATCGAGGTCGACCATGCCATGACGTGATCGGCCGAGAAGAGAACACCGGTCCCGGCGAAGCGCGAAGGCGGCGTGATTGGCGGTGTGGCCGGGCGTCAGGACGGTCTCGAGCGACCAGCCGTCGCCCTGCGACGAGATCGCCGTCCTTGACGAAGAAGTCCGGCACGAAATCCATATCGGCGCTTGCGTCGAGCGGGTTGTCTCGCCGGCGCGCAGCGGCCGTGCGGCGCGATGCGGGCCTTCGCCCACCGTGATCGCGCCGGTTGCCTGCTTTGAGCCGCGCGCGCAAGCGGTGAGTGGTCGCGGTGCGTGTGGCTGACGACGATATGGCTCACCGGCCGTCCGGCAATGGCTCGCATGAGAGCGTCGAAATGGGCATCGTCCTCCGGGCCGGGATCGATAACAGCCAAGCGAATCGCGACCGACGAGATAGCTGTTCGTGCCGTAGAAGGTGAACGGGCTCGGGTTGTTGACGGTCAGGCGCGCGACGTTCCGGGCCGACCTCGACGGCGAGTTCCATAGGCGGGTTCGAAACGCGTATCGAAATTCCATTCAACGGCTTGCCTGGCGCTGCAGCAAAATCGTTTGCCGCTTAGCATGGAAGCCAATATAGGAACATCGAATTGACGGCTCGCCGTCGCCTCAGGGGAGTTTCTGCATGGCTGCCGCGACCACGAACACCGGTTCCGCACTTGATTTCTTTGGCTTTGCCGCAGAGCAGGCCCGATGCGCCTGGTGGCTCAGGTCGGCCTTGCTTTGCTTGGCACGCTGGCGCTTGACGCTTTCGGCGAAGACGAAGGTCGTGCTCGGGCCCGTGGATATGTCGCTTGCAGTCGCTTGTCGTCCTGCTGATCGGCGCAGCCTTTGGCTGGCGGCTCGCGCGTCGCAACCTTGCTGCTCTATCTGGCCGAGGGCGCTGCCGGCCTCGCCGTGTTCCAGAGCACGCCCGAGAAGGGTCTCGGCATTCCCTACATGCTGGGCACGACTGGCGGCTATCTTGCCGGTTTTGTCGTCAATGGCCGGTATCGTCGGCTGGGCTGCCGACAAGGGGTGGGACCGAAACGTGCTGAAGCTGTTTGGCGTCATGTTGGTCGCGGAAGTGGTCATGATGGCGATGGGCTACGGCTGGCTGGCCGGCATCATCGGCGCCGAAAAGGCGTGGCAGTTCGGTGTTCTGCCGTTCATCGTGCCGGACCTGATCAAGGTGGCTCTCGCCGCGACGCTGGTGCCGGCGGCCTGGACGCTGTTCTCCGGCTTGCGCGCCGGCCGCTGATCCGGCCATCGATTGGCGCAGACGGTCCCTCAAGGGCCAGACAGGGTCGCGGTCCTGACTCGCGACCTACAACGGCGCGACATTTCTGTCGCAGCAGTTGGATACGATCGGCCAACAATCGATACCGCTCATCGACATCTGGGCATCCGATGACGGCTCCGATGACGGAACAGCCGACATTCTCGGGGACGCGGCCGCGCGTTGGACGAAAGGCCGGTTCGAAATCGTCGACGGTCCGGGCAAAGGGCTGGTGGAGAACTTCCGTTCTCTCTTGAGGCGCGAAGAAATAGATGCCGACTTTGTTGCGTTTTCCGACCAGGACGACATCTGGCGACCCGACAAGCTTGCCAAGGCGATCGATTGGCTGAACAGCCAGGATTCGGCAAAACCGGCCTTGTACTGCGGCCGCGTCGAATTGATTGGCGAGCGCGGACAGCCGCTCGGGTTCTCCCCCTGTTCGGCAAACCGCCGGATTTGCGCAATGCTTTGGTGCAGAGCATTGCCGGCGGCAACACCATGGTGATGAACCGTGCCGCGCACCGGCTTCTGCGCGAGGCGGCGCAGCGGACATCGTTCGTCATTCATGATTGGTGGGCCTACCTGCTTGTCGCGGCCGCGGGCGGGCATATCCACTATTCGCCGGACCCGAATGTTCTCTACCGTCAACACAGCGCCAATATGATCGGTTCGAACACGTCGTGGGCGTCGCGGCTTCGCCGGATTGAGCCGCTGCTTGCCGGCCGGTTCGCCAGGTGGACAGATCAAAATCTAGAGGCGCTGGCCGCGTGCAGCGATCTTCTGTCGTCGGATGGCAGGGCAATCATCGACCAATTCAGCGAGATGCGCCGGCAGCCGCTGTTCTGGCGCGTTCGAACGCTGCGCCGCCTTGGCCTTTATCGGCAAACCTGGCTTGGCCAGATCAGCCTCTATGCCGCCTGCCTCCTGGGCAGACTTTAGGTCTCAGCCCTTGCGCGCTGCCTTGCTTCAGCAGCCTTCACTGCGCTGCCATTGCCTCCGCGGCCCTTGCGTCTTCCGCGGCCTTAGCCGCTTCTGCGGCTTTGGCGGCCTTATTCGCTTCCAGCAGGGCGGCGCGGGTCTTCCAGATGTAGTCGTCGAGCACCTTCTTGCTGTCGTGAATTCCTCGATACGACCGTGCTTCAGCCAAAGCGCCTTGTTGCAGACGCGCCGCAACAGATCGAGGTTGTGCGAGGCGAGCACGATGATGCCGGCGCGCGCGACGATGGAATCCATCCTGCTTTGCGCCTGCTGGGCAAACTCGTCGTCGCCGGCGCCGATCCACTCGTCCATCAACAGGATTTGCGGCTCGAAGCTGGTCGCGGTCGCGAAAGCCAGCCGCGCCGCCATGCCTTGCGAATAGGAGCTGAAGGGCATGTCGATAAATTCGCCAAGCTGGCTGAACTCGATGATTTCGTCCATGCGCGATTCGATCTCGCGCGGGGTCCAGCCGTTAATCAGGCCTCGCAAGAAGAATGTTGCGGCGGCCGGACACGTCGCCCCTGAAGCCGAGATTGATGTTGAACAGTGCGTCGACGCGCCCCTCGCGGGTTACCGTGCCCGTGGTAGGTTTGAAGATGCCATAGAGCAGCTTCAGCAATGTGGTCTTGCCGGCGCCGTTTGGACCGATCAGCCCGAGCCGGTCGCCCGCCTTGAGCGAAAAGGTCACGTCTTCCAGCGCCGCGACGTACTCTTTGCCATCGGCGCCGGTTTCCAGCCTGCCGCCGATATTGCGATCTTCGACGATCGCCGGCGCCTGGCGGCGCAACGAGAACGTGCGCGGCACAGGATATCTCAACCCGACATTTTTGACTTGCAACGAGACCATTGGCTCTCTATCGTCGCTCAGATCATGAACACGATGCGGTCCGGAATCTGCCCAACAGCACGATGGCCAGGATCCACGTAACGATGCTGATCGCGACGGCAATGATCCAGGAATGCAGAGCCGGATCGCCTGTCAGCATTGGGCTGCGCACAATCGTGATGAAGTGCGTGAACGGGTTCCAATAGAAGAAAAACATGCGGATGCGGTCTCCTGCATGATCCCAGAAGACTGGCGTGAGGAAGAAGGCCAGGCGCAGGATGTTCGCACGATAAAGTGCATGTCCGGTATAATGACGCCAAGAATGGACACGACAGTGGCCGCAGCCGGGATCGAGATGATGATCAGCAAAATGCCGAGAAAACTGTAGAACCAGGCAGCAGTCGGCATCACGCCGTCGACGAGAACGAGAAACAGCGCCGCCAGAAGGGGATAGACGCTGCGGATCACCGTCTTGCTGGTCAGCCGCATGATGTAGATCGAAATCGGCAGCGTCGTGCCTTTGATGAAGGCCATCTCGCGCTGGAACAGATTCGAGCTTTCGGCGAGGACCTCCGTCATGGTGAGATAGACGATGAGGCCACTGGAGACGAAGGCCATGTAGTGCGGAATGCCGCTTGTCTCGCCAATGATCAGCACGATGCTTCCCACGAAAAGCAGGAATGAGAGAACTGACCAGGCCGGCCCAAGAAAGGTGCGCCGGTAGATGTCCGCGACATCTTCCGAAGCAAAAGCCAAGGCCACAGCCCTCTTGCGCCAGCCGGCCGAAATGATCGGCGGTGGCGTCTTCTATCCATTTCACCATCTGGGCGCAGACGCCTTCTTCATCGGTCGGCGCTGCTACCACAGGCGTTGTTGGGAGGGAAGGCACCTGGCAGGATCGATCGTTGCGGGTCCATGTTGCGCGTTGGTCGGAGCGCTCGATTTAAGTGGTTTGCGTTTTGAGGCCGGATTGGCTATGCGGTCGATGCGCCGATCTGGCGCAGGAACCTGTCGCGGCGATGCACGGTTCCTGCCGGCGTGGCACACCACCGGCTTGATAGCCTCAACGAGGAAGCGCCTCTCTTTGTCCGAAAGGGTTCATATCACGATGCCTCGGTTCCGGGGAATCTGATAGGAGTTGGCAACGCATACCGAGCACCATGTCTGATTTAGCTGAACAAAAGCAGAGCGCGGCACCCGATTCGCCTTGGCTGGAGCGGATGCGTACCTCTGCGGGGGAAATGCCACGCGCGGCCAAGCGCCTGGTGATGATCGCGTTCGACTTCATTGCGCTGATCCTGATCATCTGGATCATCCTTTCCGTGCGCTTCAACCGGTTCTTCGTTCCCAATCTCGACCAGGCGCTGGTGATGTTGGCGGCGCCGGTGATTGCCATTCCGATTTTCATCCGTCTTGGCCTGTACCGCTCGGTACTGCGCTATCTGCCCGACCGAGCGATCTGGACAGTCGATCCAGGCGATGACCATCGCAACGCTGGTCTGGGTGACCTTGGCGTTCATGACCAGTGTCACCGGCCTGGAAGGCATCCCGCGGTCTATCCCGATCGCCTATTGGGCGGTCGGAATAGGCGTCATCGTGGCCAGCCGCTTTGGCGCCAAGCGATTTCTCTGGGGCAGACCCCGGGCGCATCTGCTTGTCGAACCAGACGCTGATCTACGGCACCGGCGATGCCGCGACGCAGCTGGCCAGCGCGCTTGGGTCGACCAACGAGCGTCTGGTCGCAGGTTTCATCACCGACGATCCGACACTGCATGGCATGGACATCATGGGCATCCGCGTCTACCCGCCGCAGGATATTCCCACCTTGGTGGCCAATTTCGGCATCCACGAGATCATCATCGCGGCAGCAGCCAGCGCTGCAAGGCAGCGCGACCTGCTGGCAGCCGTCGGAAGTTCGTCCGTCAAGGTCCGCATCCTGCCGCCGATCGCCGATCTGGCCGCAGGCAAGCACGTGGTGGGCAGCCTGCGCCATATCGATATCGAGGATTTGTTGGGGCGCTCGGAAGTTCCGGCCAATCCATCGCTGCTGCGTGACCCGATTGAAGGCCAGGTGATCATGATCACCGGCGCGGCGGGCTCCATCGGCTCGGCATTGACCAGGACGGTCGCCCGGCTCAATCCGGCCAAGCTGATCCTGCTCGAGTTCAATGAGTTCGGCCTCTACCAGATCGGTCGCGAGATCAGACGCACGGCCAAGTTCCCGGTCATTTCGCTGCTGGGATCCATCGGCGACGAGACGCTCGTCGATCGGGCGATCAAGCAGCACGGGGTCAAGACGATCTACCACTGCGCCGCCTACAAACATGTTGGCCTGGTCGAGAACAACACGCTGGAAGGCGTGCGCAACAATGTGTTCGGCACCGAGGTGCTGGCCAAATCCGCGTATGAGAATGGAGTCGAGAACTTCATTCTCATTTCCTCCGACAAGGCGGTGCGGCCGTCGAACGTGATGGGCGCGACCAAGCGATGGGCAGAGTTGATCGTCCATCACTACGGCGATCTTGCCGCCAGGAACGGCGAAAAGCGCAACTTCGCGTCTGTGCGCTTCGGCAACGTTATTGGCTCTAGTGGCTCCGTCGTGCCGTTGTTTCGCGAACAGATCGCCTCCGGGGGACCAGTCACGGTGACCGACGAGCGCATGACGCGGTATTTCATGTCGGTGCGCGAAGCCGCGGAGTTGATCGTCCAGGCCGGCGCCTTGTCGAATAGCGGCGATACGCTGCTGCTGGAGATGGGCGAGCCGGTGAAGATCATGGAACTGGCCGTCGACATGATCCTGCTGGCCGGCCTGACAGTCCGTGACGAGGACAATCCTGACGGCGATATCGAGATCCAGGTCATTGGCGCTGGCGATGGCGAGAAGCTTTTTGAAGAGCTTTTCTATGATCCCGACGGTTCGACGCCCACACTTCACCCAAAAATCTTGCGCGGGCGGTTGCAGGATGGACGAGTTGCCGCAGAAGCGCCAAAAATGCTCGAGAAATTGCACGCGGCGGTTGCAGGACGCGACGAGGCAACAGTAAGGGACGTTCTGTTTGCTTACGTAGTCGCATAGTTGAGACGGAATGTTGGCCAAGAACGAACAGGTCGGTACTGACCTGGCGAATGTGACTGCGCGGGCGCCGCTCGTGGCGGTTCTGCTCGGCACGAAGGATGGTGCGACATTCCTGGACGAGCAGTTCAATTCGCTTGCTCGCCCAACAGCATGATCGTATCGACATTTGGGTCTCGGATGATGATTCCGGCGACGCCACGGTTGAAATTTTCAACGCCTGGGCGTCGAAATGGACCAAAGGTCGATTTGAGATACTCCGTGGGCCATGCCGCGGCTTTGCGGAAAATTATCGATCGCTGATCCTCAACGAGGACATCAACGCGGACTATTTCGCGTTCTGCGACCAGGACGACGTCTGGGAACCGCACAGGCTGTCGGCAGGCATCGACTATTTGGCTGCCCAGGGAACCGAGCTTCCACAAATGTTCTGTTCCCGCACATTGACTATTGCCGTCGATGGCGAAGTTCTCGGCGCATCGCCGCTTTTTCGCCGGCCCCCATCGTTCGGCAACGCCTTGGTTCAGAGTATCGCGGGCGCCAATACGATGCTGTTCAACAACAGCGCCAGAGAAGTGCTGAAAAAGGCGTCGAAGCGCGTGAGCTTTGTCAGCCACGACTGGTGGACTTATCTAATTCTCACCGGATCGGGCGCTGCGGTCCACTACACACCGGAGCCGCTTGTCCGCTACCGTCAGCACTCCCACAACGCCGTGGGTCAGAACAGATCGATGCTGGCTCGCCTCGATCGCTTTCGCCGGCTGTTCAGCGGCGCCTTTTTCGATTGGACAACCGCCAACTTGTACGGATTGGCGGTCAATCGCGACCTGTTGACGCCCCAGGCGCTGGCGTCATTGGAGCAGTTCTCCAACGCTCGCAAAGGCAACATGATCCAGCGGGTAAGAAGGCTGCGTGCTTCCGGTGCGCATCGCCAGAGCCGCCTTCACACCTTTGCGATGACATTGGCGGCGTTGGCCGGGCGGCTCTAGTCGACCGGCCGGGGGTCCGCTTTCTCGAGCGCCGAACGGCCCAGTCCGAGATAGATCCCCAGTATCGTCATGACCATGAACATGACGTCCAGAATGTCGTGGCCGAACATCAGGTTGACCGACCCCATGCAGAAATAGACGATGGCGGTCGACATCAACAGGACGCCTCCGAACCTTGCATGCGGGTCGGACCGGTCGCGCAAGGCAAGAAAAGCATTCCTGATCAATACGAGGAAGATCGACAGCACGGCAATGATGCCAAGCGTTCCCGTTTCGACCGCCGCGGTCAAAAAGCCGTTGTGGAAATGGGTGAGCGAAAGCGTGCAAATTGTACGCTCGCGCAGGGCGTTTGTCACAAGATTGCCGGTACTCTGCCTGTCCGTGGCCAATGATCGGGGCTTCGCGGAATGCATCGAGGCCGACTCGCCACATCGCCAAACGGACGCGCAAAGGAGTTGTCCTTGTTTTCCGTTGGTTTCGATACTTTTCCAATCCTCGATGAGCAGGTTAATGCGGTGGCCAACTGGAACGACCGCAGCTATCGCGCATGCGAGGAGACCGAACGCGTCGACATCGCCATCGTCGGCGCGAGACGCTTCGTGAGAGCATCACGCCTGCAGACCAGAGAATCACCGCGCTGGCCAGCGCGACGGTGAACCAGGCCATCCGCGACTTCGGAAAAGATGAGGGCGACAAATCCGGCCGCATAGGCGCAGCTCAACAGTGGACGCCATTTGCGTTCCGCGTGAAAATGGCCGGCCAACACGATCGTCATCGCCAAAGCCACCGCCGTGGCGAAAACGATCGAATTTCCGGCCCCCCCTTCGGCGCGAATGCCCATGAAAAAGTACTGAGCGCCGCCAAAGATTGCCGCTCCGACGCAGGAAAGCGCGCTTCCGAAAATCGCTGCGGTTGCAATCTCTGCCTTGTTCGAGATTTTCCAGATCGAATACGAAAATGGGAAAGCCAGGAAGGCCAGGCCGGACGCAAGCGCCCAGCCGTAATTGCGGCCCCCATTCAGAAAGGTCGACAAGGTGCCGATCGCCACAAACGCGTAAAGCGCGGCCGCCATCATTAGCATTGGGCGGTCCCGGCTGAGGCGTTGGTTACCCGACGCAATCGTTATCGCGCACCAGATGGCGCCGCCATGGAACAGAAAACTGACTGCAGAACCTAGTGTCGCGGGCAACGCTGCGCAGGCAAAAGTGAAATATTTGTTGGTGGTTGCGTAGTCCGGTAGGCGGGCGAGCAGACTGCCATATCGCACGGTATCGGCAACCTTTGATCGCGGCATATATCCCTCAGACATGGTCCGAACGCTTTGCCGACCGGGTGGATTGATCACAACACCATTCTTTTACCGCTGCCGATCGAGCCGCATCGATTGGCGCACTTCGTGGCCTTTATGCATCATTAGAGTTGCGGACGCAGCAGCTATCTTTACTCTGGAATGACATTCCATTAGCTCACCCTGCACGCGCAACTTATGCCCCGACGCGTACGAAATGTGGGCACGCCCGTCCTTGTGCCGCCGGATTTTTGTGACAGATTGCGGCGCCTTTCGGATGGGTATACCCGCCGGTCCCGCCACGAATGGGCGTAACAAGTCGTTTCCAAGGCTCCTTAATGCTTGCAAGATTGTCTCACCTGGATCGGCTGGAAGCCGAATCGATCCACATTTTCCGCGAGGTTGCGGCGACTTTCAACAACCCGGTGATGCTCTATTCGGTGGGTAAGGACTCGTCCGTCCTCCTCCATTTGGCGATGAAGGCCTTCTACCCGGCCAAGCCGCCGTTCCCGTTCCTGCATGTCGATACAACCTGGAAGTTTCGCGAAATGATCGAGTTTCGCGACGAGATGGCGCGCAAGCTCGGTTTCGACCTGCTGGTGCACATCAATCCGGACGGCATCCGCGACAACATCAACCCGTTCGATCATGGCTCGAACACGCATACCCACATCATGAAGACCGTGGGTCTGCGACAGGCTTTGGACAAATACGGCTTTGACGCCGCCTTCGGTGGGGCCCGCCGCGACGAGGAGAAGTCGCGCGCCAAGGAGCGCATCTTTTCCTTCCGCAACGCTCAGCATGCCTGGGATCCGAAGAACCAGCGGCCGGAAATGTGGAAGATCTACAATACGCGGATCGCGCCGGGCGAATCGATCCGCGTCTTCCCGCTGTCGAATTGGACCGAACTCGATATCTGGCAGTACATCCTGCAGGAGAACATCCCGATCGTGCCGCTCTATTTCGCCAAGAAGCGGCCGATCGTTGAACGCGACGGCATGCTGATCCTGCGGGACGACGACCGCATGAAACTGCGGGACGGGGAGGCGGTGCAGGATCGTTTGGTGCGCTTCCGCACGCTCGGCTGCTATCCGCTGACGGGCGCGATCGATTCCGATGCCACAACGCTCGAAGACATCGTCAGCGAGATGCTGACGGCGCGGACCTCGGAGCGCCAGGGCCGCCTCATCGACAAGGATGAAGCAGGCTCGATGGAAAAAAAGAAACGCGAAGGCTATTTCTGATCATGTTGCAGGTAAACGCCAACACCATGGTCACGGAACAGGCCCACGACGTACGTTCCTATCTCGCTGAGCAGGGCGAGAAGTCGCTGCTGCGCTTTCTGACCTGCGGCTCGGTCGATGATGGCAAGTCGACACTGATCGGCCGGCTGCTCTACGACACCAAGCTGATCTTCGAGGACCAGCTCGCAGCGCTCGAGCGCGACTCCAAGAAGCATGGCACGACCGGCGAGGACATCGACTTCGCCCTTCTGGTCGATGGGCTGGAGGCCGAGCGCGAGCAGGGCATTACCATCGACGTCGCCTATCGGTTTTTCACCACGCCGAAGCGCAAATTCATCGTCGCCGATACGCCCGGCCATGTTCAGTACACCCGCAACATGGCGACCGGCGCCTCGACGGCCGATCTCGCCGTCGTGCTGGTGGATGCGCGCCAGGGTATCTTGCCGCAGACGCGCCGCCACTCGATCATCGCCTCGCTGCTTGGCATCCGGCGCATCGTTCTGGCCGTCAACAAGATCGATCTGGTCGGCTTCGACCAGGCGGTGTTCGACAAGATTTGCGCCGACTATCTCGCCTTCGCCAAGGATCTCGGCTTCGACCTCGATCGTGCCGATCCCGATGTCGGCGCGTTTTGGCGACAATGTCACCCGGCCTTCCGATCAGATGGCCTGGTATGCCGGCCCGACCCTGCTCGATCACCTCGAGACCGTGCCGCTGGAGGAGGATCTGTCAGGCCGGCCGTTCCGCTTTCCGGTGCAGTATGTCAACCGGCCCAATCTGGATTTCCGCGGCTTCGCCGGCACGATCGCGTCTGGCACGGTATCGGTCGGCGACGAAGTCGTTGTCGCAAAATCCGGCAAGCCGTCGACGGTGAAACGCATCGTCGCCCAAGGCGGCGACTTGCCCAGCGCCATCGAAGGGCAGGCGATCACGCTGGTGCTGACCGACGAAATCGAGGTGTCGCGCGGGAATATGCTGGTGTCGCCAACCGCGCGTCCGCAGGTTGCCGACCAGCTTGCCGCGAACATCGTCTGGTTCGACGAGCATGCGCTGATGCCTGGCCGCGCCTACATTCTGCGGACCGAGACCGACCAGGTCAACGCGACGGTGACCGACCTCAGATATCGAATCAACATCAACAACTTCGCGCACGAAGCGGCGAAATCGCTTGAGATGAACGAAGTTGGCATCTGCAACCTGTCACTGCAGGCTCCGGTGGCCTTCGACAAGTTTTCCGAGGATCGCACGACCGGCGCCTTCATCCTGATCGACCGCGTGAGCAACGCGACGGTTGGCGCCGGCATGATCCTGCATCCGCTGCGCCGCGCGGCCAACATTCACTGGCAGTCGCTCGATGTCGACAAGCGCGCGCGCTCCGATATCAAGCATCAGCAGCCGGCGGTGCTTGTGGTTCACCGGTCTGTCCGGTTCGGGCAAGTCGACCATCGCCAATCTGCTCGACAAAAAGCTCTTCGCCGCCGGTCGGCACACCTACATTCTGGACGGCGACAATGTCCGCCACGGCCTGAACCGCGATCTCGGCTTCACCGAAGAGGATCGGGTGGAAAACATCCGCCGCGTGGCGGAGGTGGCGCGCCTGATGGCGGACGCCGGGCTGATCGTGCTGGTTTCCTTCATTTCGCCGTTCCGCGCCGAGCGGCGGATGGCGCGCGAACTGATGGGCGAAGGCGAGTTCGTCGAGGTGTTCGTCGACACGCCGTTCGAGGAGTGCGCCCGGCGTGATCCGAAGGGTCTCTATGCCCGGGCGCTGGCCGGCGAGATCAAGAATTTCACCGGTGTCGACTCGCCCTACGAAGCGCCGGAGAGCGCCGAGATCCACTTGAAAACCACCGGCAAGACACCGGACGAGATGGTCGAGAGCATCGAGCGCTGGCTGTCGGCACGCGAGGCGGAGGCTGATTTTGGCGCCGGTATCTGACGACGACAGGATGCTCGACCTGTTCGAGCGGCTGGCGATCGAAGCCGGCCGCGCGATCATGGAAGTCTACAACGGCGAATGCGCTGTCTCGCACAAGGCCGACAAGTCGCCGGTGACCGCCGCGGACCATGCGGCTGAAAAGATCATTCTGCTCGGTCTGCGGGCGGCCTATCCGGACATTGCCTGTGTGGCCGAGGAGGAGGTTGCCGGCGGCCACCTGCCGCCCGAGCTGGGCGAGGCATTCTTCCTCATCGATCCGCTGGATGGGACGAAGGAATTCATCAACAAGCGCCCGGATTTTACGGTCAATATCGCGCTGGTGCGCAAGGGTGTTCCCGAGATCGGCGTCGTCTACGCGCCGGCGACGGGCAAACTGTTCGGCGGCCGGCCGGGCAGGGCGGAACTGATCGTCATCGGCGCAGATGGCTCGCCAGGCGAGCGCAAGGCGATCACGATGCGGGGCTGCGGCGCCAAACCCACCGTCGTGGCCAGCCGTTCGCATCGTACACCCGAGACCGACGACTACATCGCCAAATTCGGCGAGGTCGATCTGGTGTCTGTCGGGTCGTCGCTGAAATTCTGCCTGCTGGCGAGCGGCGAGGCCGACCACTACCCGCGTTTGGCCGGACAATGGAATGGGACACGGCCGCCGGCGATGCCGTGCTGCGCGCGGCCGGCGGCTTGACGCGAACGCTGGACGGCCAGCCGCTTGGCTACGGCAAGCGCAAACAGGCGCATGACAGCGACTTCGCCAACCCGCATTTCGTGGCGAGCGCGGGGTAGGTCCGTACCCCACCATGACTGCTACGCCGCTTCCGCGTTCTTGCCGGCGAACTCACGCACCGCCGCGATAATCAGATCCTGATCGGCTTCGCTGAGATAGGGATGCATCGGCAGGCAGAGGATGCGCTCCGGCAGGCCCTCCGACACCGGCAAGCCCGAGCGGCGTGCGCGGGAAGTCGCGATAAGCGACCTGCTGGTGCAGCGGCTTCACATAATAGATCACCGAGGGGATGCCGCGCGACTGCAGATGCGCCTTGAGGCCGTCGCGGTTCTTCACCTCGATGGCATATTGCGCCCAGGCCGACCGCGATCCTTCCGGAATGTCCGGGACCTTGGCGACATCGCCCAGACCTTCATTGTAGCGGCGATAGACCTGTCTGGCGGGCTTCCATCTCGTCTTCGAGGATGGCCAGCTTTTCGATCAGGATCGCGGCCTGCAGCGTGTCGAGGCGCGAGTTCAGCCCGACATGGACGTTGTCGTATTGCGTCTCGCCCTTGCCGTGGAAGGCATAGCTGCGCAGCTTTTCCATCAGCGCATCGTCGTTGGTGAACATCGCGCCGCCGTCGCCGTAGCAGCCGAGCGGCTTTGCCGGATAGAAGCTGGTCGAGCCGACATGGCCGAAGGCGCCGCACATCCTGCCGCCAGCCTTGCCGCCGATCGATTGCGCCGCGTCCTCGATGACCAGCAGCCCTTCGCGCTTGGCGATCTTGTCGATCGCCGCATAGTCGGCGGCGAGGCCGAACAGGTCGACCGGAATGATGGCCTTGGGCTTCAGCCGGCCTTCCTTCTTGACCATGTCGATCGCCGCTTCGAGGCTGGCGATGTCGATGTTGTAGGTATCGGCATCGACGTCGACGAACACCGGCTCGGCATGCGCCAGCGCAACAACCTCGGCCGTCGCGGCGAAGGTGAAGCTCGGCACGAAGACCGCGTCGCCAGGGCCGATGCCGGAAGCCAGCAGCGGCAACAGCAGCGCATCCGTGCCGTTGGCGCAGGCGATCACATGCTTGACGCCGACATAGGCGGCCAGCTTCTTTTCGAATTCCGCGACTTGCGGACCGAGGATGTATTTGCCGTCGCGCACGACGGTGTCGATGGCGATCTGAAGCTTCTCGGCGATGCGTTCGCGCTGTGCGCCAAGGTCGATGAACTGCATTTTTGCTCCGGAAATCAGCACGATAACGATTTTGTCAGCGGCTGATACCAGAAGGCCTTTGAACGCGGAAGGAAGGCAAAGGCGGCGAAGCCGGCGAATTGTTACAGGACGATGAACCAGCGGCATGCTGCAAATGGCCGTCAGATCGCGCGTTTTAGGGAATGTGCTTGAATGCTCAACGCCCGCGGCAACCAGTGCGACGAAACATAAATTGATGAAATGATGCGTGAAATCTGGGACTGCCAGTTCCTTGCGCCATGGCGGATTGGCCCCCGCGCGCGAGACGGTGATGGCCGCGCATTTGGCGCTGAAAGAAAGCACCTGGCGGATTTGCTCTTCTGTGAGTTCGGCAATGGCAGCCTTGGTCAGCAGCCCCTGGTCGCGCAGCGAGCGCAAGAATGCCGGCGTTGATCGTGTCGCCGGCGCCGACCGTGTCGACGACCGTCACCTTTTCCGCCGGAACGGAGACGCTGTGATCTTTCGAGAAGGCGACGAGGCCGTCGGCGCCTTTGGTCACGACCATCAGCTTCGGCCCTTGTTCGAGCCAGCGGGCGGCGATGTCGGCGGTCGAGCCGGTTTCGCCAAACCAGTCGAGATCTTCGTCGGAGAGTTTGACGATGTCGGCCATGGCCAGCATGCGTTTCATGCGGGCGAGGTGGGCCGGCTTGTCCTTGATGAAGTTCTTGCGGATGTTCGGGTCGAACATCATGACGCGGCTTTTCTGCTCGCGCCGCATCAGCGCCTCATAGGTCGAGCCGCAGGGTTCCGGAATAAGGCTGATGCAGGAGAAATGCATTGCCTCGATGTCGGGTCCGATCGCCGGCAGGTCGGCTTCGTAGAGCATGCGGCCGGCGGTGTTCTCATCGTAGAAGAGATAGGTCGCCTGGCCGTCGACCAGCCGGACGAAGGCGAGCGTCGTCGGCAGGTCGGAGAACTTCACATAGTCGAGCGCGACTTTGCTGGCGGTCGAGCGCGTCGCGCAGCATGTCGCCATAAAAATCCGTCGAGATGCCGGTGAAGAAGCCGACCGGAATGTCCAGCCGGCCGAGCGCGACCGCCGTGTTGAACACCGCGCCGCCGACATAAGGCGCAAACGCCTTTTCGCCGGCTGGCACTGGCGCGGCAGCATGTCGATAAGCGCTTCGCCACAGCAGACGATCACGGCATTCCCCTCAGAAATTCAGGCTCTTACAGGCAAGATTCGCCCTGCGGGCGATAACATTCGCATAGAGGCGCCGCTCGCCGGTGGCAACCACCATATGCGCTGAAGAGCATGCGGCTCAAGACGAACGGAGGCGTCAATCGGACGTCTCAGGTTCCGGTATTGACGTGAGCTGATCCCACGAGAAAGCGTTCCGAGAGCGGCAGGCTGGCGCCGCCGATGGCGCGGGCATGGATGCCCACGGTGCCCTCGCGGATGGTGGGAACCTGCAGGCCCTCGACGTCGATCGCGTTCAGCGCGGCACGGGTCGCCTCAACCAGTTGTCGCCGGATGGTCTGCGGCATCCAGCCATCGATGATCGCCGCCTCGAAATCGATCACCGCGGCGGCCGAGACGATGGCATAGGCCAAGCGCGCGCCCGGCGTCCTCCAGCCAGCCGCGATAGTCCGGCGCCTGGCCTGCCCAGTCTTCCGGCGACGTCCAGAGAAAGGAGGCATCCTTGCCGGCGGCCTTGATTTGCCTGTTCCAGAACCGCCAGCGACGCGACATCGATGAGCTGGACCGGCGTATGTTTCGGCCCGGGCACCGGCATCGAGCCCAGAGCGCCCGCATTGCCGGTCGGGCCGACATGCAGGCGCCGTTGAGCACGATGCCGCCGCCGGCAAAGGCGCCGATGTAGAAATAGATGAAATCGCGCAGCGCGCCGATCTGGCCGAACACCAGCTCGGCGCCGCAGGCCGAGGACGCATCGTTCTGCAGATAGACCGGGAAGCTGACTCAGTGCCTGGAGTTCGGCGCGGATGTCGCGCTGTCGCCAGGCCTCCATGGCGGCGGCGCGGCGCGCCGACATTTTCGGCCCAGTTCCAGAGCTCGAACGGCATGGCGATGCCGAGGCCGGCAATCCGGCTGTCCTGCGCCGTCGTAAGCCTGTGCCGCGCAGCTCGCCGATGCCTCGCGTGGCGAAGTCGACGTTTCGTCCGGCGTCGGATAGGCGTAGGAGTGCTGCGCGCATGGCGCGCACCTGCCCGACGAAATCGATCAGCACCAGCTCGGCGCTGCGCCGGCCGATCTTCAGGCCGAGGAAATAGGCGCCATCGGGATTGAGCGACATCGGGATCGACGGCTGGCCGATCTTGCCGCGCTGCGGCTCGCCGCGCGACAGCAGGCCGTCCTTCTCCAGCTCCCGCATGATGACGGAGACGGTCTGCGCCGACAGGCTGGTCATGCGCGCGATATCGCTCTTGGACAGGCTGCCGTGCTGCCGCACCAGCGACAGCACGAGCCGCTCGTTGTGCTCGCGCATGCCGCTCTGGTTGGTGCCGCGATGCAACGATGTCGGGCTGCGGTTCGGCTGAACCGGCCTGCTGTGCCTGCTGTCCAATGCCTCCTCCCGAGGCCGCTCCATGCGGATCTTGGCATGAGCAATGCGCTTCGGCATCGCCACTGTCAATAATAAATAAGAGTGATTTAATTATTGACAGCGCAACTGCTGATGGTGTTGGCTATGACATCGGCAGGGCGCACCGGGAGGCAGCCTTTGCCGATCATGTCATCGGCGCCGCAAGGCCGGCTTGTTGTGTTCCACTGGGAGGAATGACATGAAGAAATCACTCATGCTGAAATCATCCGTTTTCGGCGCGGCTCGCGCTGCGCGTCATGGCTTTGCCGCGCCTGCCTCGGCGCAGGCCGTCGGCGCCTGCCTGATCACCAAGACCGACACCAACCCGTTCTTCGTCAAGATGAAGGAAGGCGCGACCGCCAAGGCCAAGGAACTCGGCGTCACGCTGAAGGCCTATGCCGGCAAGGTCGACGGCGACAACGAAAGCCAGGTCGCGGCGATCGAAAGCTGCATCGCCGACGGCGCCAAGGGCATCCTGATCGCCGCCTCCGACACCAAGGGCATCGTGCCGACGGTCAAGAAGGCGCGCGACGCCGGCATGCTGGTCATCGCGCTCGACACGCCGCTCGATCCGATCGATGCCGCCGACGCGACCTTCGCCACCGACAACCTGCAAGGCCGGCAAGCTGATCGGCGCAGTGGGCCGCGGCAACGCTGGGCGACAAGGCCAAGGACGCCAAGATCGGCTTCCTCGACCTGACGCCCGATCGCAGCCGACCGTCGACGTGCTGCGCGACCAGGGCTTCATGATGGGCTTCGGCATCGACACCGAAGGACCCGAACAAGATCGGCGACGAGGACGATGCGCGCATCGTCGGCCATGACGTGACCAACGGCAACGAGGAAGGCGGCCGCAAGGCGATGGAAAACCTTCTGCAGAAGGATCCGAGCATCAACGTCATCCACACGATCAACGAGCCGGCCGCGGTCGGCGCCTATCAGGCGCTGAAGGCCGTCGGCATGGAAAGGAACGTGCTGATCGTCTCGGTCGACGGCGGCTGCCCGGGCGTGAAGTCGGTCAAGGAAGGCGTCATCGGCGCGACCTCGCAGCAATATCCGCTGCTGATGGCGGCGCTGGGCATCGAGGCGATCCAGACGTTCGCCAAGGACGGCACCAAGCCGAAGCCGACCGAAGGCAAGAACTTCTTCGACACCGGCGTCAACCTCGTCACCGACAAGCCGGTCGCCGGCGTCAAGTCGATCGACACCAAGGAAGGCACTGGACAAGTGCTGGGGCTGAGCCCTGATCTGATCTGAATCAGCAGACCGGCCGGGGCTTGATCCCCGGCCGTTTTCGACGGACGATGCGCCGTCGCCTCGACGAACCGGCTGATCAAAGACCGGATGGATATCGGTGACGGCCTCCGCGCGCGAGTTCGGCGCGCGGATGCGCGAGGAGGAACCATGACCGGAGCACAGGAATTCGAGAAGGTCCTCGACGGCAGCGACACGAGCGTCGCCTCCTTCGAGACACGAGAACGTCTCGCTGATCAAGCGCGTGCAGCATTTCCTGCACTCGACGCCGGCGGCGGTGCCGCTGATCGTGCTGGTGCTGTCGATCGTCATCTTCGGCGTCACCATCGGCGGACGGTTCTTCTCGTCCTACACGCTGACGCTGATCCTGCAGCAGATCGCCATCGTCGGCATCCTCGGCGCGGCCCAGACCCTGGTCATCCTGACCGCCGGCATCGATCTTTCGGTCGGCGTCATCATGGTGATCTCCGCGGTCGTCATGGGCAATTTCGCCGTCACCTACGGCATGCCGGCGCCGATCGCCATGCTCGTCGGCCTGGTCGTCGGCGGCGCTGTGCGGCTTGCTCAACGGCTTCCTCGTCGCCTACATGAAGCTGCCGCCCTTCATCGTGACGCTCGGCACCTGGAACATCGTCATGGCGACGAATTTCATCTATTCCGCCAACGAGACGATCCGCGACACCGACGTCGACGCGCAGGCGCCGCTGCTGCATCTCTTCGGCACCAGCTTCAAGCTCGGCAGCGCCGTGCTGACCCTCGGCGTCATCGCCATGGTGCTGCTCGTTCTGGTGCTCTGGTACGTGCTCAACCACACCGCCTGGGGCCGGCATGTCTATGCGGTCGGCGACGATCCGGAGGCGGCCAAGCTCTCCGGCATCCAGACCAAGAAGGTGCTGCTGACCGTCTACGCGATCTGCCGGCCTGATCTGCCGCCTTCGCCGCCTGGGTCTCGATCGGCCGCAACGGCTCGATCTCGCCGTCCTCGGCGGTCACCGACTACAACCTGCAGGCCATCACCGCGACGGTGATCGGCGGCATCTCGCTGTTCGGCGGCCGCGGCTCGATCCTCGGCACGCTGTTCGGCGCGATGATCGTCGGCGTCGTCTCGATGGGCCTCAACATGCTGGGCGCCGACCCGCAATGGAAGGTTCTGCTGACCGGCGTGCTGATCATCGCCGCCGTCGCCATCGACCAGTGGATCAGAAAGGTTTCGGTATAACCATGGCACGCGAACCCATTCTCACCGCACGCGGCCTCGTCAAGCGCTACGGCCGCGTGACCGCGCTCGACAATGCCGATTTCGACCTCTATCCCGGCGAAATCCTCGCCGTCATCGGCGACAACGGCGCCGGCAAATCGTCGCTGATCAAGGCGATCTCCGGCGCCGTCATTCCCGACGAGGGCGAGATCACGCTCGACGGCAAGCCGGTGCAGTTCAGCTCGCCGATGGAGGCGCGCGACGCCGGCATCGAGACCGTCTACCAGAACCTCGCGCTGTCGCCGGCGCTGTCGATCGCCGACAACATGTTCCTCGGCCGCGAGATCCGCAAGCCGGGCATCCTCGGGCACGTGGTTCCGCATGCTCGACCGGCCGGCGATGGAAAAGCGGGCGCGCGACAAGCTGACCGAACTCGGCCTGATGACCATCCAGAACATCAGCCAGGCGGTGGAGACGCTGTCCGGCGGCCAGCGCCAGGGCGTTGCGGTGGCGCGTGCCGCCGCCTTCGGCTCGAAGGTCGTCATCATGGACGAGCCGACGGCGGCGCTCGGCGTCAAGGAATAGCCGCCGCGTGCTGGAACTGATCCTCGACGTGAGGAAGCGCGGCCTGCCGATCGTGCTGATCTCGCACAACATGCCGCATGTCTTCGAGGTGGCCGACCGCATCCACATCCACCGGCTCGGCCGGCGGCTGTGCGTCATCGATCCGAAGGAGTATCACGATGTCCGATGCGGTCGCCTTCATGACCGGCGCCAAGAAGCCGCCGGAAGAGGCGCTGGCGGCCTAAGTTCGACTCTCATCGTCATCTTCAAAGTAAACGCCCGAGCCTATTGCCTCGGGCGTTTTGCCCTGAAAAACTGCGCTTTCCGGTCGCATTGTGCGGTGCAGCGAAGAAAGTCTATTTAATCGATTGAAATCTACGTGACGACTGTCCAGAATTGCGCTATGAGCAAATGCCAATAGATGTAGCATTTGCTCACCTGTTGAGATGAATGTGCATTGAGGAGCACGTTGAATGGCACCGACCTCCCAGCGGCGAAAACGTCCGCTGCCAGCAAAGACATCAGATGCATTGGCCGACGAGATCGTCAGGCGCTGCGCTATCGCTTCGGCAAGGACCGCACGGTCGCCACACCCTATGACTGGTTGAACGCGACCGATCAGGGTGGTGCGCGACCGCATCATCGACCAGTGGATCAAGTCGACCAAGGAGGCCTACGATCAACAGGCAAAGCGGGTCTATTACCTGTCGCTGGAATTCCTGATCGGCCGCCTGACGCGCGACGCTTTCTCCAATGTCGGCATGTTGGACGACATGCGCGCGGCCCTTGCCACGCTCGATGTCGACCTCGACCTCATCGCCGCGCTGGAGCCGGACGCGGCACTCGGCAATGGCGGTCTGGGCCGTCTCGCCGCATGCTTCATGGAGAGCATGGCGACCGTCGACATCCCCGCCCACGGCTACGGCATCCGCTACGTCAACGGCATGTTCCGCCAGGAAATTTCCGACGGCAGGCAGGTCGAGCTGCCGGAAAACTGGCTGGAGCACGGCAATCCGTGGGAATTCGAACGCCGCGAGCGCTCCTTCGAGATCGGTTTCGGCGGCACGGTCGACGGAACCGACGACGCCGACGGAGCCGAAAGCGCGCGCTGGATACCCGACGAACATGTGCTCGCGGTCGCTTACGACACGCCGATCGTCGGCTGGCGCGGCAAGCGCGTCAACACGCTGCGGCTGTGGTCGTCCATGCCGGTCGATCCGATCCTGCTCGACCGCTTCAACGCCGGCGACTACATCGGCGCGCTGGAAGAGAGCAACCGGGCCGACTCGCTGTCGCGCGTGCTCTATCCCGCAGGACTTCGCACAAGGCCGGCCAGGAACTGCGTCTGCGGCAGGAGTATTTCTTCTCCTCGGCGTCCTTGCAGGACATCATTCAGCGCCATCTGAGCCAGTATGGCGAATTGCGCTCGCTGCCCGACAAGGCGGCGATCCAGCTCAACGACACGCACCCGGCGGTGGCGGTCACCGAACTGATGCGCCTGTTGACCGACGTGCATGGCGTCGGCTTCGACGAGGCCTGGGACATCACCAAGCGCACCTTCGCCTACACCAACCACACGCTGCTGCCCGAAGCGCTCGAGAGCTGGCCGCTGCCGCTGTTCGAGCGGCTGCTGCCGCGCCACATGCAGATCGTCTACCTGATCAACGCGCGACTGCTGCAAGAGGCGCGCGCCAGCGGCAAGTTCGACGGCGAGCCAGATCAGCCCGCATCTCGCTGATCGGCGAGGACGGCGAGCGGCGCGTGCGCATGGGCAATCTGGCCTTCGCCGGCTCGCATTCCATCAACGGCGTCTCGGCGCTGCACACGGAGCTGATGAAGCAGACGGTCTTCGCCGACCTGCACGCGCTCTATCCCGAGCGCATCAACAACAAGACCAACGGCATCACCCAGCGCCGCTGGCTGTTCCAGTGCGACCAGGGCCTGACGGAGCTGATCCGCTCGGCCATCGGCGATGGCTTCATGGACGATTTCGAAGCCTTGCAGAAGATCGACAGGTTTGCCGACGACGCGGTTTTCCGCGAGAAATTCGCCGCCGTGAAGCGGGCCAACAAGCAGCGGCTGGCCGATACGGTGCGCGAGCGCATGGGCGTCAAGGTCGACCCGTCGGCGCTGTTCGACATCCAGATCAAGCGCATCCACGAATACAAGCGCCAGCTTGCTGAACATCATCGAGGCTGTGGCGCTCTACGACCAGATGCGCTCGCATCCGGAAAAGGACTGGGTGCCGCGCGTGAAGTTTTTCGGCGGCAAGGCGGCGCCCAGCTACTACAACGCCAAGCTGATCATCAGGCTGGCCAACGACGTGGCCAAGGTGATCAACCGCGATCCGGCGGTGCGCGGACTGCTGAAGGTGGTGTTCGTGCCGAACTACAATGTCTAGCCTGGCCGAGATCATGATGCCGGCCGCCGACCTGTCGGAGCAGATTTCGACTGCCGGCATGGAGGCGTCCGGCACCGGCAACATGAAGTTCGGCCTGAACGGAGCGCTGACGATCGGCACGCTGGACGGCGCCAATGTCGAGATGAAGGAACATGTCGGCGACGACAACATCTTCATCTTCGGCCTGACTGCCCAGCAGGTCGCTGAGCGGCGCGCCAATGGCTACAACCCGCGTGCAGGTGATCGAGGGCTCGCCAGAATTGTCGCAAGCGTTGAAGGCGATTTCGTCCGGCGTGTTTTCGCCCGGCGAGCCGGGCCGCTACCGTGAGCTGATCGACGGGCTCTACAACACCGACTGGTTCATGGTCGCCGCCGACTTCGACGCCTATGCCGATGCGCAGCGTTTCGTCGACAAGCTTTGGACGGACGAGGCCATGTGGCGCAAGAAGGCGATCCACAATGTCGCGCGCATGGCCTGGTTCTCCTCCGACCGCACGATCAAGCAATATGCAAAGGACATCTGGAACGTGCCCGTTTGAGCTTTGACAATGGGCTCCGATGTGATTGCATGACGAAGCGCCACAAGAAGCGCGAACGAAAAACGGGAGGAAGAAACGCATGACGAAGGCGCCGTCCGGAAAGGCAAAGTCCGAACCGCGGGCGGCGCGTGAGTCAAAGGCGGTTGCGCCGGCGAAAGTCGAGGCCAGGAAAACAGCAGACGCGTGCTGCGGAGAGTGCTGTCCAGGCGATCGTCGCCGGCACGCATGGCGATCCCTTCGCCGTGCTGGGTCTGCAGGACACCGAAAACGGCTTTGTCGCCCGCTGCTTCATTCCGCATGCCGAGCAGGTGCGCGGCGTTCACGCTGGACGGCCGTGAGGTCGGCACGCTGTCGCGTCGCGATGGCCGCGGCTTCTTCGAAGGCATGGTCGATGTCGACCGCCGCCAGCCGATCAAGCTCGAAGCGGGCAACGATGGCGGCGAATGGTGGGTCGTGGACCCGTATTCCTTCGGGCCGGTGCTTGGGCCGATGGACGATTATTACATCGCCGAGGGCTCGCATCTGCGCCTGTTCGACAAGCTGGGCGCGCATCTGATGCACCATGAAGGTGCGGACGGCGTGCATTTCGCCGTCTGGGCGCCGAACGCCAAGCGCGTTTCGATCGTCGGCGACTTCAACGATTGGGATGGCCGCCGCCACCCGATGCGCTTCCGCAGCGACACCGGCATCTGGGAAATCTTCCTGCCGGACATCGGGGCAGGGCGGCCCTACAAATTCGAAATCGTCGGCTCGGCAGGCAATCCGCTGCCTCTGAAGGCCGACCCCTTCGCTTTCCATTCGGAGCTGCGCCCGGCGACCGCCTCCGTGACCATCGCGCCGCTGAACCACCAGTGGGGCGATGAGGCGCATCGCGACTATTGGCGCAACGCTCAGGCGCGGCGCGAGGCGATCTCGATCTACGAAGTGCATCCCGGATCGTGGCGGCGCGGCGAGGACAACGGCTTTCTGACCTGGGACGAACTCGCCGAGCAACTGATCCCCTATGTCGTCGAAACCGGCTTTACCCATATCGAGTTTCTGCCGATCTCCGAGCATCCCTACGATCCGTCCTGGGGTTACCAGACGACGGGCATGTATGCGCCGTCGGCGCGCTTCGGCGACGCCGAAGGGTTTGCCCGCTTCGTCGATGGCGCGCACCGCGCCGGCGTCGGCGTGATCCTCGACTGGGTGCCGGCGCATTTTCCGACCGACGCGCACGGCCTGTCGCGCTTCGACGGCACCGCGCTCTATGAGCATGAGGACCCGCGCCAGGGCTTTCATCCGGACTGGAACACGCTGATCTACAATTTCGGCCGCCGCGAAGTGGTGTCCTATCCTCGTCAACAACGCGCTTGTTCTGGGCGGAAAAATATCACGTCGACGGGCTGCGGGTCGATGCGGTGGCCTCGATGCTCTACCTCGATTACTCGCGCAAGCAGGGCGAGTGGATACCCAACAAGGAGGGCGGGCGCGAAAACCTGGAGGCGGTCGACTTCCTGAAGCAGATGAACGCCAAGCTCTATGGCGCCCATCCCGGCATCATGACCATCGCCGAGGAATCGACGTCGTGGCCAAAGGTCTCGCAGCCGACCGACAAGGGCGGGCTCGGCTTCGGCTTCAAGTGGAACATGGGCTTCATGCACGACACGCTGGAATATTTCGCGCGTGAGCCGATCCACCGGAAATACCATCACAACGATCTGACCTTCGGCATGATGTATGCCTTCAGCGAGAACTTCGTGCTGCCGCTTTCCCATGACGAAGTGGTGCACGGCAAAGGCACGCTGCTGCACAAGATGGCCGGCGACGACTGGCAGAAATTCGCCAATCTGCGCGCCTACTACGCCTATCATGTGGGGCTATCCCGGGCAAGAAGCTGCTGTTCATGGGACAGGAGTTCGCGCAGCGCCGCGAGTGGAGCGAGGCGCGCTCGCTCGACTGGGATCTGCTGCAGCACGAGCCGCATCTTGGCGTGCAGAAACTGGTCCGGGATCTGAACTACCTCTACCGCTCGCGTCCGGCGCTGCATGCGCGCGACTGCGAGCCGGAAGGCTTCGAGTGGCTGATCGTCGACGACAAGGAGAACTCGGTCATTCGCCTGGGTGCGCAAGGCGCCCGGCGACGCTCCGGTGGCGGTCATTTCCAATTTGACGCCGGTCGCGCGCGAAAACTATCGCGTGCCGCTGCCCAATGCCGGCCGGTGGCGCGAGATCCTGAATTCCGACGCCAAGCGACTATGGCGGTTCGGGCGTCGGCAACAGCGGCATGGTCGACGCCAACGCCAACGAGAAGGGCCAGACCTCGGCCGAGATGGTGCTGCCGCCGCTGTCGACGATCATGCTCGAACTGGTCGAGGAGGCAGCAGCGTCCGAAGCCGCAGAAGAGCGCGCGGCCGAGCCAGTGGCGAAGAAGAAGGTTTCACGGAAGAAAAAGACAGCCGTCGAGGAGGCGGTTGTCGAACCAGCATAAAGTGGGAGGGAGTACATGGCGGAACTGAATAGAAACCAGCCATTGTCGCGTGACGCCATGGCCTATGTGCTGGCCGGCGGGCGGGGCAGTCGCCTGAAGGAACTGACCGACCGGCGGGCAAAGCCGGCGGTGCATTTCGGCGGCAAGACGCGCATCATCGATTTCGCGCTGTCCAATGCGCTGAACTCAGGCATCCGCCGCCTCGGCGTCGCGACGCAATACAAGGCGCATTCGCTGATCCGCCATCTGCAGCGCGGCTGGAACTTCTTGCGGCCCGAGCGCAACGAGAGCTTCGACATTCTGCCGGCTTCGCAGCGCGTGTCGGAAACGCAGTGGTATGAAGGCACCGCCGACGCCGTCTACCAGAACATCGACATCATCGAGAGCTACGGCCCGAAATACATGGTCATCCTGGCCGGCGATCACATCTACAAGATGGATTACGAGCTGATGCTGCGCCAGCACGTCGACTCCAAGGCCGATGTGACCGTGGGCTGCCTCGAAGTGCCGCGCATGGAGGCGACCGGTTTCGGCGTCATGCATGTCGACACCAAGGACACGATCAAGCACTTCATCGAAAAGCCGGCCGACCCGCCCGGCATCCCGGACAAGCCGGACTTTGCGCTGGCCTCGATGGGCATCTACGTCTTCGAGACGAAGTTCCTGATGGACGCGCTGCGCAAGGATGCGGCCGACCCGAACTCCAGCCGCGATTTCGGCAAGGACATCGTTCCCTACATTGTCGAGCACGGCAAAGCCGTCGCGCATCGCTTCGTCAAATCCTGCGTGCGCTCGTCGGGCGAAGCCGAAGCCTATTGGCGCGATGTCGGAACCATCGACGCCTATTGGGAGGCGAATATCGACCTGACCGATATCACGCCCGAGCTCGACATCTACGACCGCGAATGGCCGATCTGGACCTATGCGGAATTGAAGCCGCCAGCGAAGTTCGTGCACGACGAGGATGGCCGCCGCGGCATGGCGGTGTCGTCGGTGATCTCGGGCGACTGCATCGTGTCGGGCGCCTCGCTGAAGCGCAGCCTGGTGTTCACCGGCGCACGCATCAACTCCTACTCGGTGCTCGACCAGGTGGTGATGCTCCCGGACTGCATGGTTGGACGCAAGGTGCGGCTGTCGCGTTGCGTGGTCGATGCGCAGGTGACGATCCCCGAAGGGCTGGTCGTCGGCGAGGATCCGGAAGCTCGACGCCAAGCGCTTCCGCGTCAGCGAGAAGGGCATCGCGCTGATCACGCAGGACATGATCAACAAGTTGCAGATGTAGGCGGCACGGTTGATATGAAACTGAGCCGACCTCTCCGGCTCGCTTCGCGGCCACTTCCCCCAGAGGGGCGAGGGATCCAAGCTGGTAGGCGCCGACATGCGGCAGCGATTCCTCGCCCCTCTGGGGAGAGGTGGCCGAGCGAAGCGAGCCGGAGTACGGGGCGATATCCAAAGCCTTAACGCGGACGTTGATCGGGGAACCCCATGAAAGTCCTTTCCGTCACGCCGGAAATCTTCCCGCTGATCAAGACCGGCGGCCTGGCCGACGTGACCGGCGCATTGCCGATGGCGCTGGCCAAATACGGCGTCGAGATGCGTTCGCTGGTGCCCGGCTATCCGGTGGTGATGGAGGCGGTGACGCACTCGACGCCGGTGAAGCAGTATGACGCGCTGTTCGGCGGCCGGGCGGCGCTGCTGGAAACGAACATCGCCGGGCTCGACCTGTTCATTCTCGACGCGCCGCATCTCTATGACCGCTCCGGCGGGCCCGTATGGCGATGCGACCGGCGCCGACTGGCCGGACAATTGGCAGCGTTTCGCCGCATTGTCCCGCGTCGGCGCGGATATTGGCGAAGGGCAGGTGGGCTGCGTTCCGCCCCGACTCGTGCATACCCACGACTGGCAGTCGGCGCTGGCTGTGGCCTACATGCATTTCGGCCCGGCGCATGATGTGCCGACGTGTGATCACCGTGCACAATCTGGCTTTCCAGGGCCGCTATCCCGGCCGGCATTTTTGGCAATCTCGGCCTCCCGGGACAGGCGATGACCGTCGACGGCGTCGAATATTACGGCGGCGTCGGCTATCTGAAGGCCGGCCTGCAATCGGCCTGGGCGCTGACCACGGTCAGCCCGACCTATGCGCAGGAAATTCGCACGGCGGAGTTCGGCATGGGCCTCGAAGGGCTGATCAATCTGCGTTCGCCGGACCTGCATGGTATCGTCAACGGCATCGACGCCGATGTCTGGAACCCGGCGACTGACAAGCATCTGGCCGCCAACTATACCGCCGATACGCTCGAAAAGCGCGCCGCCAACCGGCAGGCGGTCGAGGAACGCTTTGGGCTCGACGACAGCCCGGGGCCGATCCTCTGCGTCGTCAGCCGCCTGACCTGGCAGAAGGGCATGGACCTGTTGGCGGAGATCGCCGACGACCTCGTCGATGCCGGCGCGAAGCTGGTCGTGCTTGGCTCCGGCGACAGCGCGCTGGAGGGGCAATTGCTGGCCGCCGCCGCGCGCCATCGCGGCCGCATCGGCATGGTCGTCGGCTATGACGAGGCGCTGTCGCATCTGATGCAGGGCGGCGCCGATGTCGATCCTGATCCCGTCGCGCTTCGAGCCGTGCGGCCTGACCCAACTCTACGGGTTGCGCTATGGCTGCGTGCCGGTTGTCGCCCGAACCGGCGGGCTGGCCGACACGGTGATCGACGCCAATGAGGCTGCGGTGGCCGCCGGTGTCGCAACCGGCTTCGTGCACGAGCCGAACAGCGCAGCTCCTCTGTTGCAGGCGATTCTGCGCGTCATCGTTGCTCACAAGGACAAGGACGCCTGGACCGCGATGCAGCGTGCCGGGATGAAGGCCGACGTGTCCTGGGAGCGCAGCGCGAAGAAATACGCCGACCTTTACAAAACCCTGCTTGCAAAAAGCCCACTGGCAAACAAGGCGCCGGACACGATGATCAGAACCGTCAAGACCAAGCCCTACTGCCGACCAGAAGCCCGGCACATCCGGCCTGCGCAAGAAAGTGCCTGTGTTCGAACAGGAGAACTACGCGGAAAACTTCATCCAGTCGGTGTTCGACTCGCTGGAAGGGTTTGAGGGCAAGACGCTGGTGATCGGCGGCGACGGCCGCTACCTCAATCTCGAGGTGATCCAGAAGGCGATCGCCATGGCCGCCGCCAACGGTTTCGGCAAGGTGATGGTCGGCCAGAACGGTATTCTGTCCACGCCGGCGGCCTCCAACATCATCCGCAAATACAAGGCCTTTGGCGGCCTGGTGCTGTCGGCCAGCCACAATCCCGGCGGTCCGCACGAGGATTTCGGCATAAAATACAATATCGGCAATGGCGGCCCGGCGCCGGAAAAGATCACCGACGCCATCTTCGCCAACACCAAGAAGATCAGCGAATACAAGATCGCCGATATCGGCGACGTCGACCTCTCGCGCATTGGCACGGTCGAGGCCGGCGGCATGACGGTCGAGGTGATCGACCCGGTGAAGGACTACGCCGAGTTGATGGAGAGCCTGTTCGATTTCAAGGCGATCAAGAAAGATGTTCAAGGGCGGCTTCCGCATGGCGATGGATTCCATGCATGCCGTCACCGGCCCCTATGCCAAGGAAATTCTGGAAAACCGTCTCGGCGCGCCAGCCGGCACCGCGCACAATTTCCACCCACTGCCGGATTTCGGCGGCCACCATCCCGACCCGAACCTCGTCCACGCCAAGGCGCTCTACGACGAGGTGATGAGCAAGGACGGCCCGGACTTCGGCGCTGCGTCGGACGGCGATGGCGACCGCAACATGGTGGTCGGCAAAGGCATGTTCGTGACGCCGTCGGACAGCCTGGCGGTGATCGCGGCCAACGCGACCGTCGCGCCTGGCTACAAGAAGGGTCTTGCTGGCATTGCACGATCCATGCCGACAAGCGGTGCGGCCGACCGGGTGGCCGAAAAGCTCGGCATCGGCATCTACGAGACGCCGACCGGGTGGAAATTCTTCGGCAATCTGATGGACGCCGGCAGGGTCGACGATCTGCGGCGAGGAAAGTTTTGGCACCGGCTCCGACCATGTGCGCGAGAAGGATGGGCTCTGGGCCGTGCTGTTCTGGCTGAACATCATCGCCGCGCGCAAGGAGAGCGTGAAGGAGATCGTCGAAAAGCACTGGAAGGAATTTGGCCGTAACTATTATTCGCGCCACGACTATGAAGAGGTCGAGACCGATAAGGCCAATGCGCTGGTCGACGCGCTGCGCGCAGCACTGTCGTCGCTGCCCGGCAAAAAGGTGCAGGGCATGACGATCGCCGCGCCGACGATTTTGCCTATCACGATCCCGTCGATGGCTCGGTGTCAAAGAACCAGGGCATCCGCGTGCTGTTCGAGGGCGGCTCGCGCGTCGTGTTCCGGCTGTCGGGCACCGGCACGTCAGGCGCGACTCTGCGCGTCTATTTCGAGCGCTACGAACCCGATGTGAAGAAGCAGGGGATCGAGACGCAGAAGGCGCTGGCCGACCTGATCAAGGCGGCGGAGGATATCGCCGGCATCGTGAAACATACGGGCAGGAAGAAGCCGACGGTGATTACCTAGGCGCATAAACTTTAGATAGGAAAGTTAAAAAGAACAATTGAAAGATGCAAAAAGCTAGCTTACGTCAGTGCCCACATTAGATGGGGGCCAAGATCGTGGCACTGTTTGCAATATCATTTCGCGTAGGTACCGAAGATAACAGCGACGAAAGGCGCAGATCGCTGGTGGAGCGTGCTAGGTTGAATGCATCTGGTAACGTTTGGGAAGAGACGACCTCGTTCCTCCTCTTTAACTGTTCAAAAAGCGCTGATGACCTTGCGTCGGACATCTACACGAAATCACTGATGAGCAGTACATATGATCAGCTGCTGGTTGTTGATTTGTCCTTGAAGGATTACGGGAAAAGAGGCAATATCGCTTACCCGAATACGCTAGATAGTTTAATGAAATCAAGATGATGGGTTGTCTAAGATAGGTGGCACGCCTTGCTTGGCATTTGTTCATTTGGATCGGCCAAGGCGTGGAGGGTGGGTCGTTCTACCCTCGAGGATTATCATGGCGACTGATACGCTGCGCCACCCTTCCATAGAGCCCGCTCATCCAGGCGAAATGCTGGGAGAAATTATGATTCCGGCAACCGGCAAGAGCAAGGCGGAGATCGCGCGACTGCTCGGCATTTCCAGGCAGACTTTGTACGATATTCTCAATCTAAAACAGCGGGTGACGCCTGCGATTGCAGTGCGGTTGGGTAAGCTTTTCGGCGACGGCGCGGGTATTTGGATCAGGATGCAGGCTGCTTACGACACGTGGCACGCCGAGCGCGACATCGATGTCAGTGGTATCGAGACCCTCAAGGTCGCTTAGGTCGGTTCCGATATCTTGCAGCAGATTAACCAGTTGCACTGGAAAATGCCGACGGGAACTGCAAGATCGGCGGCGGCTCTTTCACAGCGAGTTGAATGATGCAGATCGGAATGATGGGACTGGGGCGCATGGGCGCCAATATGGTGCGCCGCATGCTGCGCGCCGGCCACGAATGCGTCGTCTACGACATCAACCCGGCGAATGTTGAGGCGCTGACCAAAGATGGCGCAATCGGCGCGTCCACGCTCGAAGAGTTCGTCTCGAAGCTGACTGTTCCCAAGACCGCGTGGCTCATGTTGCCGGCGGCAATCACCGGCAAAGTGGCGGACCAGGTCGCGGCCCTGCTAGGACCGGGTGACATCATCGTCGACGGCGGTAACTCTTTCTATCGCGACGCGGTCGACCAGGCGGCTGCGCTTGCCGTCAAGGATATCGACTTTGTCGATGTTGGCACCAGCGGAGGTGTCTGGGGGCTGGAGCGAGGCTACTGCCTGATGATCGGCGGACCCGATCGTGCGGTGAAGCACCTGGACCCCATCTTTGCCGCGCTCGCGCCAGGCAGCGCCGACGGAACGGCGCAAGACCCTGCGCTGGGAACGGCGCCGCTCGGCTACCTCCATTGCGGCCCCAGTGGCGCTGGTCATTTCGTCAAGATGGTCCATAACGGGATCGAGTATGGCGTGATGGCCGCGTATGCCGAAGGCGTGAACATCCTCAAAGCGGCCAACGCCGGCACGCGCGCCCGCTCGGCCGATGCCGAAACGAGCCCGCTGCATGATGCGAAATACTACCAGTTCGACATCGATCTGCCGGCAGTCACGGAAGTCTGGCGCCACGGCAGCGTGATCGGGTCCTGGCTGCTCGACCTGACCGCGTCCGCGCTGAAGGGCGACCCGTCGCTTGACGGATTTGCCGGCCGCGTTTCGGATTCCGGTGAAGGGCGCTGGACATTGAAGGCGGCGATCGACACGAGCGTGCCCGCCCCGGTGCTCGCGGCCGCTCTGTTCGACCGCTTTGCCTCGCAAGGTGAATCGGCCTTTGCCGACAGGCTGCTCTCGGCCATGCGCTACGCCTTCGGCGGGCACGTCGAGAAGAAGGGGTGAAGGGCGGAGGGCAGTCAGTCGGGCTTCTGCCAATCGGGAGATTGATCCGGCAGCATTGGCATAACTTCCGGTTCCGTGGTGGCGCGGCGCAACTCAATACCCTGCGCTTCGATACTATCGATTTCGACTGGCACGCCGTTCCGCACCGCCAGCAGCCCGACAAGCTGGACGGGTACCCGCAGGGCGTATCGTTCGACCTGATCCAGGGCGGCCGCAAGTTTGTCTCGAATGGACCCAGGATTCCAGTCTTGCGCGAGTCCCTTGACCGCACGCAATTCGTCATCTGGCATAGACAGGCCCCGCCGTCTGATCTCGTCGATCGTCCTTTGTGGAGAGAAGTGCGGCGCTTTGCCGGCCGTGGCCATCGCGAGTGGGCCGAGGGGTGACAGCCGTTCCGAAATCATAGCGAGATCGACAAAATCCCGCGCTTTGCTGCGCGTCGATGCAGCAATCATTTTATTGACCGCGAGGTCGCAAACGTTGAGGCGCGCCCCCCAGTCGCCATCGCGCACTAAGGGGAAAAACCTGCTGCGCGTCTCGCTCATCCACTGGATGATCGTCAATTCACGTGCTCCGGAAACTGTGACCTCCGTGATTCCGTAGACTTCGATGTCGACTACGATGCGAAACCCGGCTGCCTCCAGCACTGCGATATCCTGGCGGGCGCTCTGCCCAATCTCCTCATCAGTGTCGTGAAATATGTCGACGTCGGACTGTCTCGGCCAATCCTTGTTCAGCACCAGGCCCCCGGCGAAATAGCTCGAATTGGAACGATTTGCGGCAATCCGGCTGAGGATTTCCTTCTGGATATCTGTGAGGGCCACTATGCGGCCTCGACTTCCGCGAGGATTTTGCGCGCAAGGACAAATGCACGGCCGTCTCCGCGCTCCATCAAAGCGCTCGCCACGACGCGAGCCTTGGATGTCCTGTCGGGAACGCGGTCGAGATCGATGTTGTCCAGAATACGGACACCATAAATGTCGATGGCCTCCCCAATGAGATTGTCGAGTTGCATTCTATGCTTGCGGTGTTCTTGGCGCAAACGCGCAGCCATCTCGATGATTTGGTCGCGTTTGGCAGCAGGCAGCAAAACCTCGACGCGAACCAGATCGGCAGCGCCACCAGTTTCCCGATATCTGCGGACACGATCCGGACGGTCATCGAACACTCCAAATGCAACAATAGGCGTATCCCGGATACGCGTCAATCTTTGAGAGTGCCGCAATCGTCGCTTTGACAAGGACAGGGCGCGCAGGTGACAGATGTCGCATGACCGCTGCTGATTCCTCCCTTGGCGCGACGCTTACACCGGACGGCATCCGCTTCGCCGTCTGGTCCGGCGCCGCCAAGAAAATCTGGACCTGCCTGTTCGACGACGATGGCCGCGAGACGCATCGCGTGCCGCTCGCTCGCGGCACGGATGGCGTCTTCGCCGCGCACATTCCGGGCCTGAAGGCCGGGCAGCGCTACGGCCTGCGTGCCGATGGCGACTATGATCCGGGCAAGGGGTTGTGGTTCGATCCGGACAAGCTATTGGCCGATCCTTATGCGGTCGAACTCGACAAGCCTTATCGCTACGACCCACGGCTTTCGGCGCTGCGGGGGCAGGGCGGCGATACGGCAAGCTTGATGCCGAAGTCGATCGTGAAGCCATTGCCGGAAGTGATTCTGGCGACTCCGTTTTTTAAGCCTGGCGGGCTGATCTACGAGTTGCAGGTCAAGGCGTTCACCAAGCTGCATCCTGACGTGCCGCCCGAGCAGAGGGGAACGGTTCGCGCGTTGGCGCATCCCGCGATCATCGAGCATCTGAAGAAACTGCATGTCTCGGCGGTCGAGCTGATGCCGATCACCGCATGGATGGACGAACGCCACCTCCAGCCGCTTGGGCTCAGCAACGCGTGGGGCTATAATCCCGTCTCGTTCATGGCGCTGGACCCGCGCCTGTGTCCGGGCGGCGTGGCCGAACTGCGCGAGACGGTCGCTGCGCTGCATGCCGCTGGCATCGGCGTCATTCTCGACCTGGTGTTCAATCACACCGCCGAGAGCGACAGGTCGGGTCCGATCCTGTCGCTGCGCGGGCTCGACGCGCGCGCCTATTACCGCATGTCCCGTGGCCGGTTGGTCAATGACACCGGCACCGGCAACACGGTCGCCTGCGATCATCCGGCGACGCAGCGGCTGGTGCTGGATAGCCTGCGGCACTTCGTGCGGTATGCCGGCATCGACGGTTTTCGGTTCGACCTGGCCCCGATCCTTGGCCGCGACGCCAAGGGTTTTGACCCGAATGCGCCGCTGCTGCAGCGCGATGCGGGAGGATCCGATCCTGAAGGACCGCGTGCTGATCGCCGAGCCTTGGGATGTCGGCCTGGGCGGCTATCAATTCGGCAATTTCCGGCCGCCCTTTCTGGAATGGAACGATCGCTATCGCGACGACCTGCGCCGCTTCTGGCGCGGCGACCGCGGCACGCTTGGAGCGCTGGCGACGCGGCTTGCCGGCTCGTCGGATGTGTTTCAGCGTGACGGGCAGCCGAGCACGCGCACGGTCAATTTCATCGCCGCGCATGATGGCTTTTCGCTCGCCGACATCGTTGCCTATGAGCGCAAGCACAACGAGGCAAACGGCGAAAAAAACCGCGACGGCCACAACGAGAATTTGTCCTGGAACAACGGCGCCGAAGGTCAGACAGCGGATGGCAAGGTGATTGCGGCGCGCAGGCGCGATATCCGCGCGCTGCTGGCGACGCTGTTTGCCTCACGCGGTGCGATCATGCTGACGGCCGGTGACGAGTTCGGCCGCACGCAAAAGGGCAACAACAATGCCTACTGCCAGGACAACGAGCTGACATGGCTGGATTGGCAGGGCAGGGACCGGGAGCTGGAAGCCTTTGCGCAGCGACTGGCCGCGCTTGCGCTCGGCGTCGATGGCGCTCGGACAGACGGAATTCCTGACCGGACGCGCCCTGGGCGGCGGCGATGTTTCCGACGTCGCGTGGCTGACCGAGGCCGGGTCGCCCATGGATGACGCCGCGTGGAACGACCCGCAACGGCGGCGACTGACGATGGTTCTGGGGTCGGACAAGGCGGCGCCTGGCGATCATGATCAATGGCGACCGCCGAACCACGGGCTTTGCGCTTCCCGGTCGGCGATGGATATCGATGGCAGCACATGCGCGATGCAAGGTCCGCGAGAGGATGATCGAAGGCGGATTGCCGGTTGATGGGCGGACAGTCGAGTTTGCCGAAGAGGTAGCCGAATGACCGAGCCTGCGAACAGCGACTGGTGGCGCGGCTGCGCGATCTATCAGGTCTATCCGCGTTCCTTTCAGGACACGACCGGCGACGGCGTCGGCGATCTGCGCGGCGTGATCAGCCGTCTTCCCTACATCGCCGCGCTTGGCGTCGACGCGATCTGGCTGTCGCCCTTCTTCAAATCGCCGATGGCCGACATGGGCTACGACGTGTCGGACTATTGCGCGGTCGATCCGATGTTCGGCTCGATGGAGGATTTCGATGCGCTCGTGGACGAGGCGCACAGGCACGGGCTGAAGGTCATCATCGACCAGGTGCTGTCGCACACCTCCGACAAGCATCCGTGGTTCGTCGAAAGCCGCGCCGACCGAGACAAACGCGAAAGCCGACTGGTATGTCTGGGCCGAAGCCAAGCCAGACGGCACCGCGCCGACAAACTGGCTGTCGGTGTTCGGCGGGCCGTCCTGGGAGTGGGATTCGACACGCCGGCAATATTACATGCACAACTTCCTGGCCTCGCAGCCGGACCTGAATTTCCACAATCCTGAGGTGCAGGACGCGCTGCTGGAGACGGTCCGTTTCTGGCTGGATCGTGGCGTTGACGGCTTCCGCCTCGACACGGTGAACTATTATTTTCACGACCGCTGGTTGCGTTCCAATCCGCCGCTCGCTGAAAGCGTCGCGGGCATCCTGAACGCCTCCAATCCCTACATGGCGCAGGAGCATCTGTTCGATAAGACCCGGCCGGAGAACCTCGATTTTCTGAAACGGTTCCGCGCGCTGCTGGACGAATATGAGGGCCGCGCGGCGGTCGGCGAGGTCGGCGATGAGGGCCGCTCGCTCGACACGCTGGCCGCCTATACGAGCGGCGGCGACAAGCTGCACATGTGCTACACCTTCGACATGCTTGGGCGATGCCTTTTCGCCGGAGCATGTACGCGGCTGCGTCGAAGCCTTCGAAAGCAAGGTCAAGGACGGCTGGGTTTGCTGGGCCTTCTCCAATCACGATGTGATGCGCCATGTCAGCCGCTGGACGCCGCCGGGCGGAGACCCGGACGCGACGGCGCAAATTCGCCATCGACACTGCTCGCCTGCCTGCGCGGGTCGATATGCCTGTATCAGGGCGAGGAACTCGGCCTCGAAGAGGCAGAGCTGGCCTATGAGGATCTGCGCGATCCGGTCGGCATACGCTTCTGGCCAGGCATCAAGGGACGCGACGGCTGCCGCACGCCGATGGTCTGGGAGGCGGACGCGCCAAATGCCGGGTTTTCGTCAGGCAAGCCATGGCTGCCGGTCGCCGCGGCCGCGATTGAGCGGGCAGCTGACCGCCAGGACGCGGACATGTCTTCGGTCCTCAACTATTACCGGGACATTCTGAGCCGTCGCCGGGCCGAACCTGCGCTTTTGCATGGCTCGATCGAGTTTCTTCCAGCTCCGGACGGCGTTTTGGCCTTCGTCCGGCAACTTTTCGACAGAAAAATACTGTGTGTCTTCAATTTCTCCCACAACCCGATTGAATACGTTTGTGGTGTTGGTTCTATCGCCGCTGCCGAAACAATATTTCCAGTAGCCAATGCAAGAGTTTCCAAAAATATCATTGAGCTGGCGGCTTTAGGCAATTTTGTTACGCCGCTTCTTTAGTGCTGCCCAACGCTAGGTTGCCGTAGCGTAGGCCCTTCCGTTGCGGAAGCACGTCACAATGCGCGGAAGCGGCCTGCAACGGTGTTGAAATGCCGATCAGTCATGGCTAGTGTCCACGCCAGAACGGCGGTCGGGAACCCGCCTTCGAAAAAAATGGCGCTCTCCAACATGGCGCTAAATCATATGCTCGCCATGTAACGGGCGGCTATCAAGGGAGTAAGTTACATGCTGAAAAACCTTCTGCGGACCACGGTGTTCGCAACGACGCTGGCGCTTGCCGGTGGCGCGCTGATGACGCCGGCATTTGCCGAAGTCGTCTATAATCGCGGCAGTGCCGCCGATCCGGAATCTGTGGATCCGCACAAGACCTCAACGGTCTATGAAGCCGACATTCTGCGCGACATTTTCCTGGGCCTGGTGACCGAGGACGCCAAGTCGAAAGCCATCCCCGGCGCTGCCGAGAGCTGGACCGTCTCCGACGACGGCAAGACCTACACGTTCAAGCTGCGCGCCGGCGCGACCTGGTCCGATGGCACGCCCGGTGACGGCCGAGGACTTCGTCTACTCCTGGCGTCGCCTTCAGGATCCGGCCACCGCTGCCGAATACGCTTCGATGCTCTACCCTGTGGTTGAGGGCTGAGGAGTTCAACACCGGCAAAGGCAAGGCCGAGGATATGGGCGTCAAGGCGGTCGACGCCAACACGCTTCGAGGTCACCCTCAAGGCGCCGACGCCGTATTTCCTCGAAATGCTGACCCACCAGTCGACCTACGCCATCAGCAAGGCGAATGTCGAAAAGTTTGGCGCCGACTGGGTTAAGCCGGGCAACATGGTGACGAACGGCGCTTATACGCTGGCCGAGTTCGTGCCCAACGACCACATCAAGCTGGTCAAGAATCCGAAGTTCTATGATGCGGCGAACGTCAAGATCGACGTCGTGAACTACATTCCGAACGAAGACCGCTCGGCCGCGATGAAGCGCTTCGAGGCCGGCGAGCTCGACAGCTATGCCGATCTTGCCGACCGAGCAGCTGGCCGACCTCAAGACGAAGTTCGGCGATCAGATCCGCGTCGGGCCATATCTCGGCACCTACTACTACGCCATCAAGACCGACAAGGCGCCGTGGGACAACGTCAAGCTGCGCAACTGCCGATCTCCGAAGCCATCGATCGTGACTTCCTCGCCGAGAAGGTCTGGGGCAATTCCATGATCCCCGGCTATTCGATGGTGCCGCCCGGCCTGGAGGGTTACAAGACCGCGGCATGCCGCCTTTGCCGAGAAGTCGCAGATCGACCGCGAGGACGAAGCCAAGAAGGTGCTCGAAGAGCTCGGCTATGGCCCTGACAAGCCGCTGAAGATGGAAATCCGCTACAACACGTCGGAGAACCACAAGAACACAGCCGTCGCGATCCAGGAACAGTTGAAGCCGCTCGGCATCGAAGTGTCGCTGCTGAACACCGACACCAAGACGCACTACGGCCATCTCGAGCAGAAGGGTGATTTCGACGTCGCCCGCGCCGGCTGGATCGCCGACTACAGCGACCCGGAGAGCTTCCTCGGCATTTCCGTGAAGGCGTCCGGCAACAACTACTCGAACTTCAACAACGAGAAGTTTGAGACCCTGATGAAGGAAGCCGCCGCAGCCGGTGGCGATCCCGCCAAGCGCTATGGATCTGCTGTCGCAGGCGGAGCGCGTTCTGATCGATGAAGTCGGCCAGATTCCGCTGCTCTACTACAGCTTCAAGAATGCGGTTTCGCCCAAGATCGCGGGCTGGGAAGACAATGTGATGGACCGTCATCCGTCGCGCTTCATCAGCAAGGCCGAGTAATACAATTGCCGCGCGGCCTCCCCGCGTGAACGGGGAGGCCGCACCGGCAAGGCTCGGAGCTTGGAAATGTGATGCGAGCAAACAGCGCCCAGATTGCCCAGTGCCAGGACGAGACCTATCGCGTCCGGTGGCGAAGTAGGCAGGCGCTCTATCTCGACTCTTGTCAAATTCGATCACATCGGTTCGCTGTCCCTGCGCTACGCTCAATAGGCGTGGCAGCAGCGTTCCGTCGTCGTCGAAGGCCCAGCGCCTGAGCCTCGCCGCAGCCAACAGCGGAGTGGGGACAATGTTCTTTTATGTCGTAAGGCGGCTTCTCACGGCGATCCCGACCTTGTTCGTCATCGTCACGCTGGCATTCTTCCTGATCCGCGTGGCGCCTGGCGGCCCGTTCAATCAGGAGCGCGGCCTCAGCCCCGAGATCAAGGCCAACCTCGAAGCCCAGTTCGGCTTGAGCGATCCGCTCTGGCTGCAGTACTGGCACTACCTGGTGAACCTGATGCACGGCAATTTCGGGCCGAGCTACAATCTGCCCGACTTCACCGTTGGCGAACTGTTTGCGGCCGGCCTGCCGATCTCGGCCCAGCTTGGCATCTCCGCCTTGATCGTCGCGTTGCTCGTCGGCGGCACGTTGGGCATCATCGCCGCGCTCTATCAGAACAAGGGCGCGGACTATGCCGTCATCGCCACCGCAACGGCCGGCAGCACGATCCCGACCTTCGTCATCGCGCCATTGATTCAACTCCTGTTTGGCCTGACCTGGCATCTGCTGCCGATCGGCGGCTGGGGCGATGGCGCGCTGATCAACAAGATCGGGCCTATTCTTACCCTCGCCTTGCCGCAGATGGCGATCGTGGCGCGGCTGATGCGGGGCTCGATGATCGAGTCGCTGCGCTCGCACCACATCCGCACGGCGCGCGCCATGGGCCTTTCCGATTGGTCGGTCGTGGTCAAGCATGCCTTGCGCGGGGCGCTCCTGCCGATTGTCTCCTATGCCGGGCCTGCCGCGGCGGCGCTGCTCACCGGGTCGATTATCGTCGAGACGATCTTTTCCGTGCCCGGCGTCGGCCGCTATTTCGTCCAGGCCGCGCTGAACCGCGACTACACGCTGGTCATGGGAACCGTGGTCGTGATCGCGCTGTTCACGATCCTCTTCAATCTGATTGTCGACATCCTGTACGCGGTGGTCGACCCGAGGGTGCGCTATGACTGATATCGCCGCCACTGGGCCTGACAGCCCGATTTCCCCCGACGGACCAAGCCCGACTTCCGCGACTGCGGTCGAGCTTCAAACCGCCGGCCGGTCCCTGTTCGGCGATGCCTGGGAGCGTCTGAAGCGCAACAAGGCCGCGATGTTCAGCCTTTTCTACATCATCGCAATGGCGATCGTGTGCGTGGTCGGGCCGTTCTTCTCGCCGCACTCCTATTCGACCATCTATCCCGAATATGTCCGCCTTGGACCCAGCCTAAGCCCGGTGCCGTCCGGCGATATGATCGAGGGTTCGCTTGACGAGGTGCTCAAACGAATGCGGGTCGAGAAAAAGGAATGGCGTCAGGAGGGCGAACGGGTTTTCGTCACCGTCACCTCGGACAAGGAGATCGACGATCGCAATATCCGCTATCTCGACCGTTCCGATACGTTTGAGGACGCAAAGGTCGAAAGCAAGTCGGCCGACGGCAAGGAAGCTGTCTTCAGCGCGCTGGTGAAACAGCAATATTTCCTCTTCGGCACCGACAATGTCGGGCGCGATCTGTTGACCAGGACGCTGGTTGCCGGGCGCATATCGCTGGCCATCGGCCTGCTCGCCGGCTTTGTCGCGGTGGTCATCGGCGTCGTCTACGGCGCGACCGCCGGCTTCATCGGCGGCAAGACAGACGAGGTGATGATGCGCATCGTCGACGTGCTCTACTCGCTGCCCTTCATCTTCTTCGTCATCATGCTGGTCGTCTTTTTCGGGCGAAACTTCGTGCTGATGTTTTTGGCGGTCGGCGCGGTGTTGTGGCTCGACATGGCCCGCATCGTGCGCGGCCAGGCGCTGTCGATCAGGCGGCAGGAATATGTGCAGGCGGCCGAGGCGATGGGCGTATCGCAGCGCGGCATCCTGCAGCGTCACGTCATCCCGAACCTGCTCGGGCCGGTCGTCATCTACATGACGCTGCTGGTGCCGCAGGTGATCCTGCTCGAAAGCTTCCTGTCGTTCCTCGGGCTCGGGCGTGCAGGAGCCGATGACCAGCTGGGGCGTTCTGATCTCGGCCGGCGCCAACAATCTGGGTAGCGCCAACTGGATGCTGCTGTTCCCGGCTTTCTTTCTCGTCTCCACTTTGTTTGCGCTGAATTTCGTCGGTGACGGCCTGCGCGACGCCCTCGACCCCAAGGATCGCTGACATGGCTGAGCAAGGCGAAAAGGTTCTCGAGGTCAAGAAACTCAAGGTCAGCTTCGACACGCTGGACGGCAAGGTCGAGGCCGTCAAAGGCATCGACATCGAGGTGCGGGCCGGGGAAACCGTCGGCATCGTCGGCGAGTTCAGGGTCCGGCAAGAGCCAGACCATGATGGCGGCGATGCGCCTGCTTGCGTCCAATGGCGAAGCGACCGGCGTGGTCGATTACCGTGGCCGCAACCTTTTGACATTGAGCAAGTCGGACCTGAACAAGGTGCGCGGCGCCAAGATCAGCATGATCTTCCAGGAGCCGATGACCTCACTCGACCCGCTCTACACCATCGGCAACCAGCTGATGGAGCCGATCATGCGGCACCAGAAAATTGGCAAAGCGCAAGCACACACAGAAGCGCTGCGGTTGCTCAACCTCGTCCATATCCCGGATCCAGAACGCCGGCTCAAATCATATCCGCACGAAATGTCCGGCGGGCAGCGCCAGCGCGTCATGATCGCCATGGCGCTGGCCAACGACCCGGACGTGCTGATCGCCGACGAGCCGACGACGGCGCTGGATGTGACGATCCAGGCGCAAATCCTTATCCTGCTGGCCGAGCTGCAAAAGAAGCTGGGCACCGCGATCGTCTTCATCACGCATGATCTGGGCATCGTGCGGCAGGCTGGCCGACCGCGTCTACGTCATGCGGCGCGGCGAGGTGGTGGAAACTGGCCCGACGGAGAAAATCTTCGCCAGCCCTCAGCACGACTATACAAAAATGCTGCTCGCCGCCGAGCCGACCGGCCGCAAGGCGCCGCCACCGCCAGGTTCGCCGATCATGTTGGAAGGCAAGAGCGTCGAGGTCGTCTTCAAGATCGGCGGCGGCTTTCTCGCTGGCGATCCGATGTTGCTGCGCGCCGTCGACCGCATCAACATTGCGCTGCGCAGGCGCCAGACCATCGGTATTGTCGGCGAGTCCGGCTCTGGCAAATCGACGCTCGGCCGCGCCTTGCTGCGGCTTCTGCCAAGCGAAGGACATGTCTTTGTCGGCAACACCGATATTTCGAAGTACGACAAGCAGCAGATGCGCCCGCTGCGCCACGAATTGCAACTCGTCTTCCAGGATCCGTTCGGCTCGCTCTCGCCGCGTATGACGGTCGGTCAGATCATTACCGAGGGCCTTTTGGTGCACGAGCCGCAACTCTCGCGGAAGGATCGGGACAAGCGCGCGATCGAGGCGCTGAAAGAGGTCAGCCTCGATCCGGTGATGCGCAACCGCTACCCGCACGAATTCTCGGGCGGCCAGCGCCAGCGTATCGCGATCGCCCGCGCGATGATCCTGAAGCCGAAGGTGGTGGTGCTGGACGAACCGACCTCGGCGCTCGACCGCTCGGTGCAGAAGCAGATCGTCGAACTGCTGCGCAAGCTGCAGATCGATCACGACCTGTCCTATCTTTTCATCAGCCACGACCTTGTCGGTGGTGCGGGCGATGGCCGACTACATCATCGTCATGAAGCAGGGAAAGATCGTCGAGGAAGGGCCGACTGAGGAGATTTTCGACAATCCGCGGGAAGCCTACACGCAGACGCTGATGGCGGCGGCGATCGACTCCACGCGCTTCCGCAAGGAAGTTGCGCTGATGGAGGCGAAAGCGTCCTAATTTGAAGGGCCGGCGCGATCAGGACGGAACACGTCCGATCAATGTTCCGTCCGTTTCTGGCAGGCCCGGGCGCCGGGCTCCACTCGCCGGTATAGCCGCGACAATTGCCGTCAATTTTATAGCGCGTGATAATGAATGTCTGAAGGTCGGCATAGAAATAGGCGATGCAGACATTCGTTTTAGGAACCTGGGTTACAGTTTCCACTTCCTCCAGAACGATCAGATTTGGCCCGCCGCCCACCTGTTGGGTGTAGCTTTCGCGACGTTCATGAGCATTCTCGCCGAACTCCGCATAAAGCGTATATTCGTTTTTCGCTTCGTCCCTCGCGTCCCACCAGATCAAATTCCAACGGGATTTGAGATCGCGTGCGTCATGGCCTACCCAGGTGGATGCAATCTCGTCTGGGCTGATGAAGCCGGTCGTTACACATCCTGAGAGAAGCATGATGAAGGCGAACACGCCGGGCAGCTGGAGTCTTCGCGTCAATTGCAACTCTCGGTCTATTTCGTGGCGGTCTTCGCGACTGCCTACCCTGCATGGAAAAGCTTTAGATAGAACTTCACCGCCTTGCAAACGGGGCTCGCGACTGGCTCAATCGATTGTTCTGGATGTGATTGCCATGCCCAAGGCGTTGTATGCACCCTATCTTTGCAGTGCTTTCAGGCTAAGATTGGAACCTTCTAGGCTAACGGTGGTTCAGGGTTGTTACTCGATATGCGCGGAGAGCTGGAGCCCGGAATGGAGTTTGCCGTGAGCGAAGTCACCTACGAGATTGTCGAGCATGACGGCGGCTGGGCCTACAAGGTCGGCGGACATTCTCCGAAACCTTTCCCACCCATGACGCGGCGCTGAAGGCGCCGGCATCGGGCGGCGGGCGAGCAGCGCGTTGGCGGATCCACCGAAGGCATTCAGCTACGAAGACGCCAAGGGCGAGTGGCATGACGAGATCGCCAAGGGTGGCGACCGGCCGGAAACCACCGTCAAAGATGAGCCATGAGCGCGGCGTCTTTCAGCGCTTGCGGCGCCTAAGACCGCACCGCTATAAGCGCGCTCTCTGGTCGCGGAGTGTAGCGCAGCCTGGTAGCGCACATCGTTCGGGACGATGGGGTCGCAGGTTCAAATCCTGCCACTCCGACCAGCTCCTTTCAATCCCCGTGAAGTCACGTCGTAAAGCCCTTCAGAACGGGCTTTCGACGTTGCCCGTCTCCACATAGACCGACTTGATCTGCGAATAGTGGCCGAGCGCGGCGAGCGCGTTCTCGCGGCCGATGCCGGACTGCTTGTAGCCGCCGAACGGCATTTCCACCGGCGTCAGATTGTAGCTGTTGATCCAGCAGGTGCCGGCCTGCAGCTCGCCGATGACGCGGTGCGCGCGCGGCAGGTCGCGGGTGAACACGCCGGCCGACAGGCCGAATTCGGTGTCGTTGGCGCGCGCGATCGCCTCCTCCTCGTCGTCGAAGGACAGCACGGCCATGACCGGCCCGAAAATCTCCTCGCGCGCGATGCGCATCTGATCCTGGACGTCGGTGAAGATCGTCGGCTCGACGAAGAAGCCGCCTTCAAAGCCTTGCAGCGACGGCACGCCGCCGCCATAGGCCAGCGTCGCGCCTTCCGCCTTGCCGATGGCGATGTAGCCGGTGACCTTGTCGTGCTGCGCCTTGGAGATCAGCGGCCCCATCTGCGTCTCGGGGTCGAGCGGATCGCCGATGCGGATCTTTTTCGTGCGTTCGATCAGGCGATCGAGGAAGCGGTCCTGGATGCCCTTCTGCACGAAGACGCGCGTGCCGTTGGAGCAGACCTGGCCGGTCGAATAGAAATTGGCCGAGCATCGCGCCGCCGACGGCGTTCTCGACATCGGCGTCGTCGAAGATGATCAGCGGCGATTTGCCGCCGAGTTCCATCGTCGCGTGCTTCATCGCCGGAGCCGGCGAGCGCCAGCACCTTCTTGCCGGTCGGCACCGAGCCGGTGAACGAGACCTTTGCGACCGTCGGATGGCTGGCAAGTGCGGCGCCGACATCGCCAAAGCCCTGCACGACGTTGAACAGGCCGTCCGGCAGGCCGGCCTCGGTGAAGATCTCGGCCAGCGCCAGCGCGGTCAGCGGGGCAGCTTCCGACGGCTTGAAGACCATGGCGTTGCCCATGGCGAGCGCGGGCGCGGCCTTCCAGCCGGCGCCCTGGATCGGATAGTTCCAGGCGCCGATGCCGACGCAGACGCCGAGCGCCTCGCGGCGCGTATAGGCGAAGGGTCCGCCGAGATCGATGAAATCGCCGTTGAAGCCGGCGACGACGCTGCCGAAGAATTCCAGCGCGTCGGCGGCGGAGGCGGCGTCGGCCACCAGCGTTTCCTGGATGGCCTGGCCGGTGTTGAGCGTTTCCAGCCGCGCCAGCTCTGCATTGCGCTCGCGCAGCAGATCGGCGGCGCGGCGCAGGATGCGGCCGCGCTCGATCGGCTTCAGCCGCGCCCAGGCGGGCTGCGCGGCGCGGCGCGGCCTCGACCGCGAGCTCGATGATGTTGGGCGTCGCGGCGTGGAGCTCGGCGATGACTTCGCCAGTGGCGGCATAGACGACGTTCAGCGGCGCGCCCTGCGGGTCGTCGACATATTGGCCGTTGATGTAGTGCGAGGCCTTGGGCTGAGCTTTCATGAATGATCTCCTAGCGGTCCGAGACTTGCCAGCGCGGGTTGATCCAGGGTTCGAGATTGGACGGCGCGAGCGGCGTGCGGCCAAGGATGTGGTCGGCGGCCTTCTCGCCGGTCATGATCGACGGCGCGTTGAGATTGCCGTTGGTGACGCGCGGGAAGATCGAGGAATCGGCAACGCGCAGGCCTTCGACGCCGATGACCCGGCATTCCGGATCGACCACCGCCATCGGATCGTCCGGCGCGGCCCATCTTGCAGGTGCCGCAGGGGTGATAGGCGCTTTCGGCGTGCTCGCGGATGAAGGCGTCCAGCTCGTCATCGGTCTGCACATGCGCGCCCGGCGAAATCTCCTTGCCGCGATAAGGGCTCGAAGGCGTCCTGCCCGAAAATCTCGCGGGTCAGCCGGATGCAGTGGCGGAATTCGGTCCAGTCGTCCGGGTGCGACATGTAGTTGAAGAGGATCTCCGGCTTCTGCCAGGGATCGGCCGAGCGCAGCGTGACCGAGCCGCGCGACTTCGAGCGCATCGGCCCGACATGCGCCTGGAAGCCATGCGACTTGGCCGCCGCCTTGCCGTCGTAGCGGACCGCGCCGGCAGGAAATGATACTGGATGTCGGGATAGTCGATGCCCGGCGCCGAGCGCACGAAGGCGGCCGCCTCGAAATGGTTCGTGGCGCCGAGGCCCGTCTTGAAGAACAGCCATTCGGCGCCGATCAGCGCCTTGCGAGAACCGGGTTGAGCACGGAATAGAGCGTGATCGGCTGGATCGATTCCTGCTGGATGTAGAGCTCCATATGGTCCTGCAGGTTCTGGCCGACGCCGGGCCGGTCGGCGACCACCTCGATGCCATGCTCGCGCAGATGCGCGGCCGGGCCGATGCCGGACAGCATCAGGATTTTCGGCGAATTGATCGACGAGGCGGCGACGATGACCTCGCGTTTTGCCTTAACGATCTGGATCGTCCTGCGAAGCTCGATCTCGACGCCCGACGGCGCGTTGATTCTCGATGACCACGCGCCGCGCGAAGCCGTTGATCAGACTCACATTCTTGCGCTTCAGCGCGGGGCGCAGATAGGCGTTGGCGGTGGACCAGCGGCGACCGTTGAAGATCGTCTGTTCCATCGCTCCAAAGCCTTCCTGCTTGGAGCCGTTGTAGTCGTCGGTCGTCTCGAACCCGGCCTGACGGCCTGCCTCGACGAAGGCGGCGTAGAGCGGGTTCTGGCGCGTGCCGCGCTGCACGCGCAGCGGCCCGTCCGTGCCGCGCCAGCCATCCTCGCCGCCGCATGGCGTGTCTCCATGCGCGTGAAATAGGGCTGCACGTCGGCGAAGCCCCAGCCGGTCGCGCCTTCCTCGGCCCAATGGTCGAAGTCGCGCGCATGGCCGCGCACATAGACCATGCCATTGATCGAGGACGAGCCGCCGAGCACCTTGCCGCGCGGCGTGGCGAGCGACGCGGCTGCCGAGATGCGGCTCCGGCTCGGTCGAAAAGCCCCAGTCGTAGTAGCTCATGTTGAGCGGGATCGACAGCGCCGACGGCATCTGGATCAGCGGGCCATAGTCGCGTGCCGCCATACTCGATGACGATCACCGAATGCTTGCCGTCCTCGGACAGGCGATAGGCCAGCGCGGAGCCGGCCGAGCCCGACCCGACGATGACGAAATCGGCTTCAAGCGTCCCGTTCACAATGCCCTCATCGCGGCAAGTTTGGTGTCGACATAGTCTTCGATGATGGCGATGGCGCTGAGCGGATTCGGCAGGCCGTCACGCAGCGCGCGGCGGATGTAGAAGCCGTCGATCAGGGCCGAAATCGCTTCGGCCGCCTTGTCGGCTTCGGCCCGCGGCATCAGCTCGGTCAAGCGCGTGCAACAGGTTCGAGCGCAGGCGAAGAACATAGACGCGCAGCAGCCGCCTGAGCGCGGGCGAGCGCTGCGCCTCGACATAGAAGGCGAGCCAGGCCGCAACGACCTCCGGGCTGAACTGCCCGACGGAGAAGCTGACGTTGACGACGGTGGAAATGCGCTCGCGCGGCGTTTGGGATCGCTTGCAGACTTGCGCCGCAGTTCGCCGCCGAGATCGGTGAGCAGGCGCCACATGGTTGCGGCGATGAGCTCGTCTTTGGCGCCAAAATAATGGTGCGCCAGCGCGGGCGATACGCCGGCCCGACCGGCGATTTCGTTCATCGTCACGTCCAGCGAGCCGCGCTGGCCGATCGCTGCGATGGCGGCGTCGATGAGGGCGCGGCGGCGCAGGGGTTCCATTCCGACTTTGGGCATCGTTTGTCTCCTGCCGCTGGATTATTTTTAATTGATTGGTCAATCAACAAAAATCTGACGATCCATGTTTCGGCCGACGACTTTACGATTGAACGCTGCTGGGCTCATCATCCGCGACAGCGAACGAGCTGGCTTGCGAGGAGGCCTATGCGGCAGTCGGCAGTGGTGGTCGGGGGCGCGTCCGGGATCGGTCTGGCGACGGTCGGAACGGTTGCTCGAAGAGGGCTGGCCGGTTGCCGTCATCGACGCCAACGAGGAGGCGCTGGCGAGCGCCGAAGACACGCTGGCCAGCGACGAGGCGATCTTCCTGCAAGGCCGACGTCACCGACGAGGAGGAGATCGGCGCGGCGTTCGACCAGATGGTCGATCGGCTCGGCCTGATCGGCGGCGCTGGTCAATTCGGCCGGGATCGCCCGAGACCTGCCAGCCGAGGAGACGACGCCGAACTGTTTCGCCAGATCCTGGACGTCAATCTGGTCGGCACGTTCATCACCTGCCGCGCGGCGCTGGAGCGCATGGGCGAGTCGCTGGCGATCGTGAACATCGCCTCGGTGTCCGGCCTGCGCGCCAATCAGCGGCCGCGTCGCCTATGGCGCTTCCAAGGCCGGCGTGAAGCTGATGTCGGACGTGCTGGCGCTGGAGTTTGGCGCGCGCGGCGTGCGGGTGAACTGCGTCGCGCCGGGCCGATCGAGACGCCGCTGATCGCCCGGCTGCACACGCCGGCGGACCGGCTGAAATGGCTGCAGCCGCACGCCGCAAGGGCGCTACGGAACGGCCGAGGAAGTCGCCGCCGCGATCGCGTTCCTGCTGTCGCCCGAGGCGAGCTATATCAACGGCCAGACGCTTGCCGTCGATGGCGGCTTCCTGTCGGCTGGCATCATCGGCGACGGTTGATTTCCTTTGTGCGGCGTGTAAGCGACGGCCAAAAGCAAAAGAGCCGTTGGTGCGGCGCTTGGGGGAAGCATGACAAATCCGGTTCTGGTCGAGGTTCTGCGGGGCGATCTCGTCGAAAGCGTGCATCGCGGCGCGGTCGCGGTGCTCGACGCCAAGGGCAAGGCGGTGCTCGAGATCGGCGATATCGGGCAGGCCGGTGTTCCCGCGCTCGGCGGTGAAGGCGATCCAGGCGCTGCCGCTGATCGAGACCGGCGCCGCGGACCGCTACGGGCTGACCGACCAGGAGCTGGCGCTGGCCTGCGCATCGCATCTCGGCGAGCCGCGCCATGTCGCGGCGGCGGAGTCGGTGCTCGAAGAAGATCGGGCTCGGCGAACAGGCGCTGGAATGCGGCGCGCATTGGCCGACCAGCCATGAGGCGACGATCGAGCTGGCGCGCAGCGGCAAGGTCGCCACGCAGATCCACAACAATTGCTCCGGAAAACATTCCGGCTTTCTGACCGTCTGCCAGCATTGCGGCATCGACCACAAGGGCTATGTCACCGCCGGCCATGCGTTCCAGGAGATGGTGCGCGACACGATGGAGGAGGTGACAGGCGAAAAGCACGGCGCGGAGAATCGCGGCACCGACGGCTGCTCGATCCCGACCTACGCCGTGCCGCTGAAGAGCCTGGCGCTGGGCTTTGCGCGCATGGCGACGGGCGAAGGGCTTTCGGCCGGACCGCGCCGGCGCCGCGAAGCGGCTGATGGCGGCCTGCATGAAAAACCCGTTCTACGTTGCCGGCACGAAACAGGCCGACACCAAGCTGATGGAGCTTGGGGCAGGGCCGCATCTTCACCAAGGGCGGCGCGGAAGGCGTGCACTGCGCCGCGATCCCGGAACTGGGCTTGGGCATCGCGCTGAAATGCGGCGACGGGGCAGGGCGCGCGGCCGAGATCGCGATGACGGCGGTGCTGGCAAAGCTGCTGCAAGACGGACACGGCGCTGTCGTCGGAACTGACCGAGTCTGGCGCACCGCCACCTGAAGAACTGGCGCGGATTGGAGGTGGCCGGGCTGCGGCCTGACAGCGGCGCTTCAACTGACGTGATTGCGCTCGACGATCAGATTGCCCGCGCCGGGCGGTGATCTGCGAAAGATCGTCGGTCGCGGCATCGGTCCAGCGATAGCCGACGATGCCGCCGCTTTTGGCGCCGTCGATCAGATTGTCGGTGATGACGGCCGCCCCGACGCCTTCGACCACCGAGACGGCGATGCCGACATCGGCCTGGCGGATGACGTTGGCGTTGGCGATGACATTGCGCAGGAATTTGCCCCAGCCAAGCGTGATGCCGAAACGCGGCGCGTTCTCGATGACATTGCCGGTGACCGAGGTGTCGGCCTCGACGCTGATGCCGGTGCCCCAGCCGGGCGGGTCGGGCGTGTAGGGGCCTTCCTTGCGCAGATTGCGGACCAGATTGCCGGAGCAGACGCCCATGCGGCCGCCGCTGTCGAAATTGACGATCGAGATGCCGTTGGCCGCGCCATCGACGATGTTGGCGCTCGATCACCGCGCCCTCGAAACCGAATTCGGCGTAGATGGCGGTCTCGCCGGAGTTGAGGCAGGTGTTGCCGCTGATCTGAAGGTTGCTGGCGCTGTTGCCCGCGGATCGGCCGAAAAGGCGCTGTCGGCGATGTGGTTGCCCGAGACACGTCACGCCATTGGCGCGAAAGATGTTGATGCCGTTGCCGTTCTGGCCGGTGCCGCCGCCGAGCGCCGCGATGTCGCGGACGCGGTTGCCCGTGACGATCGTGCCGTCGTCGGCGACCTGCCAGCGATGGACGAGAATGCCGCCATTGCCGCAGGCCGACACGGTGTTGCCGGTGATCTGCAGGCCGGCGCCTTCGACCGAAAACAGGCCAGCGTCAGCCGCGCCGGAAATCTCGCAGCGCTCGACGCGGCCGGTCACGCGCTCAAGGGCGATGCCGTTCTTGCCGCTGCCGACGATGCGGCAATTGTCGATGACGAGTTGCGACACGCCGCGCGCGTCGATCAAGCCTTGCGCCTGATCGCCGATCCAGCGGTTGGCGCCGTCGATCAGCAGGCCGTCGAGGTGGAGCAGCTCGGTCTGCTCGGCCAGGAACAGATGGCCGTCGCCGCCATAGACGATGCGCGTCGCGCCGGGCACGCCGGAAAGCCGCACACGGCGCGGCAGGTTGAGGTTGGAGACGGCATAGGTGCCGGGCGGCAGGAACACCGGCATGTCGCGGTCGGATGCCGCCTCGCAGCATGCGGCTGAACTTGCGGCTCTGGTCGTCCAGCGCGCCAGGCACGACGCCGAGTTCGGCGGCGTCGATCGAGCCGCGCATCGCCATCTTGATGGCGTCGTCGGCCCGCTGCGCGGCTGCGCCAGCAATCCAAGACCGGCGACGCCCGGCAGCGCCAGCCAGAAAACCGCGCCTGTCCAGCTTCGGCACATGCAAGTTTCATGCCGTCGAGGCAAGCATAAACCGTGCCAGCGTCGCGCGGGTGCAACTTGGACTTGCCGTAAGGCAACGCGCCTGCCTAGGTTGATGACATGAGCAGAGCTTTCACACGCGAAGACGACAACGAAGCCTTGGCCGACATTGGCGAGCGGCCGGTGAGTACGAGCGAAACCTAGTGACCGAGGATGGCCTCGAGCATATCGACGACCATGTGAACCGGCTGCGCAAGGAATTCGCGCGAGGCCGAAAGTGAGCAGGAGCGCGAGCAGATGGCGCTGGCCACGCGCGACCTGCGCTACTGGCAGGCGCGGCGCGAAAATGCCGAGCTTTCCTTGCCGGAGCCTGACGAGAAGGTGGTGCGCTTCGGCATGACGGTGCGCCTCGAAGGCGAGGACGGCAAACATGTGAGCTGGAAGATCGTCGGCGAGGACGAGGCCGACGCCGCTGCCGGCAAGATCAGCCACGTCTCCCCAATGGCCAAGGCGCTGTTCGGCAAGGCCGTCGGCGATCTGGCGACCGTCAACGGCAAGGAATGGGAGATTGTCGCGCTGAAGGCGGGTTAGGTTTACCCCCGCGCCTGAAGGGTTTCGGCGAATCCAGCGCCCGGAAGCCAAGCGCCGCGCCGCGCGCGCCGAATTTGGTGCGCTGCATGAGCAGGGTGCGAGCCGGACGATGCGAAAGCAGAAAATCGCGAGGCGAACGCCGACGCGTCGGAGGGCAACGTCTGCGCCCAGATGTATGCCAGGATGACGGCTAGCGCGCGAAAGCGCGCGGCAAGTTGCATGGCGTCGCCGGCGCTGCCACCGTCATCAGGCGGGGCGGGCAGGACAGAATGGGCATGCCGGACGCCTGCGCCTCCTCGAATGATGAACTCGCGCGCGACAGCCTCACCGTGCGACAGGATGAACAGCACTTCGCACCGGACGACGGAGCGACCGGCGCACTCGCACGGTCGGCCAAGTCGGCCAGCGCGAACAACAACGCCACGATGCGCTGCAGCATCTCCCGGTGTTGTTCGATTGCAGTGTTCCAGTCCATCGCCGCTCCTTCGCGGACATTATGGAGTGGCTGAAAAGGAGGTGGACAAGATTTCCTGACGGCTGCTGACATCGGGGATCAGGCGCAGGGGACAGTTTACTTTTTTCCGCAAGAAACGCTTTGTCCGCAAGGCCGGTGCTGGCGGAAAGAAGTAAACTGTCCCCGGCACTTAGCCGATCGGCACAGTGTGATCGCGAAAGAAGGCCGCAGCGCCATCCTCGTCGATCTCGCCGGAGGCGATCCCCATGGTAAATTCGTAGAGCGTGCCTTGGTCCGCAGTCAGCTCATAGACCATTCAGCAACAGAAATGTCGGCCGCCGCGACGATGGCGGTGCGCTTGTTACCGTCTACGAAAGCATGGTTGCGGGCGATGCCAAAGACATAGGCGGCGGCAAGTTCATGGACGGTCGGGTCGCCATAGTGAGCCTTTTGTTCCGGCCGGGCCAAAGCCGATTCCAGCGCGTTGTCGTCGCGTAAACCCTGCGCCCCGCCATGCCGCCGCAATTGCTCGGCATGGAAGGCTTCGACTGTCCGGCGAGATAGAAACTCCCAATTCATTCCGCGAGTTTCTGAAGCGCGACCTTGTACTTGTCCATGACCTTACGCGCGGCCTCCATCTGCCGCTCGAAGGAATCGTCCACAGGGGTCAGCGTAAGACCGTCCGCTGTTTCCTTGACCTCCAGCGAAGTCGCCCGCCTGGAGATTGAGCTTGGTGAGCAGTTCCTTCGGCAGGATCACACCTTCGGAATTGCCGATCTTGCGGATGACGGTGTTCATGGGAGCCTCCATGTTATAACGAAGTGTATAACATGCCTGACAGATGTTGCAACGCCGGTTAAAACAATCGTCTACGCCGGCAGCGTTTCCACATCGGTAACGCACAAGAGTTGGTCCAGTGTCAGCAGCGGGACGTTCGCCGCCATGGCGTGAGCGTAGTGGAAGCAATCGAAATTGCTAAGGTGGCGCTTACCGAGGCCATGCTTCTCCGCCACCGCGACGGCGTAGGACAGAACTTCGTGCGGCGACGTTGGGTTCGCGCAGTTCGATCTGACGCTCCGCCAGCCAAGCGACGACCAAAGCCTCGGTCGCGGTGAATGGACAATCGAGCTGATCTGGCGCGCGACATGACGATAATCGCCTCCCATGCCGCGAGCGGTGAGGTGAAAGGCGCTTCGGCCTCGGCCAACTCGGCCTCGTATGCGGCCGCCGTATCCTCACCGGCAATCAGCGAAACGATGACGCAGGCATCGACCAACACAGTCTCCGGTCAATCGTGGTCGGGAAAGTGGATAACTTTGCCACCGTGCGTCGGATAACGAGCGGCTGCCGCCGACAGCGGCGCTCGGCGTTCCCTGACATGAATCGCGGAAGGCGACGATAAAGCGGACGCCAGATAGCGACCGCATAAGCTTAAAGCTTGCATCTGAGCATAAGCCTGTCGCATAATGCAGCGCGTCCGCCGACTATCAGGATTATCCTCCCCGTCGCCGGCCATTCGGAAAGATTGCAGTGCCTGCCGGCAGCAGAGCTGCCCTCATAATACTCGGAGGACGCGATGACGCGTCACGAACATCTGTGCAGTCGTCCATGGCCTCACTTCTTGAGTCCTGCGGTGGATGACGCACGCCCACGACGATCACGAGATGGTCCGGCCATTCTCGTGCACCGTGCTACAAACCGACTTTCGAATACTACTCTGCGTATCTTTTACGCGGTATGCGAACAATGTAAGGCGTACCAGTGAATCACGAGATTCGCGTGCGCCAGCGCATCTCTCCGACGCGTCATTGCGATGAACGGAATTTGACGGAAAGAATCTCGATCTGCGTGTCGTTACGCGGTGAGGCGACAATGTAAGGCGAGCCAGGGCCTGAAAGGCGCCGATTTCTCCACTCAAAGGAAGGGGAATATGGTGCGCCGATTCACTCCTGAAGTTCTGCATCAGGTAGCGGCGGTCCAACCGATCCGCAGGAGGCCACGGTCGCCTCGCGAACTTCGAACTTTTGAGAATCGGCCGCGATCGCTCACCCTCTTAACCTGCCCTAGCGCAATCAGCACCCAGGCCCGCGCAAGATCAGTCTGGACGGCATCTTGCATGACCGAATCGTCTGAACACTCTGCTTAGCCAAAGCCCGTATGCATGTCGAAGCAGTTCGGGCGTCAACGAGAAAATCGCCTCGACGCGTTTGGGGTCCCAGCTCCGAACAGAATCTAGCCATCTCCTTTTGCGACCATTGATTGTCGTTCACTGATCCCAGGAAGCCCCCTTGCGGACATTCCAGTCCGCTGATTGGCGCGACCTTGGGTAGAGCGGTCAGAGATCAACGCATCGGTCTTTGGCTGGTCAACTCGGCTGAAAGCTCAACGATCATTGCCTGCACATATTCAGAAAGCTGGACCGCTATTCAGCGGCCGGCTGCATCAAGCTGAATTGCCGAGATAGCTTTCAATGCGGAACGTCGGTGTGAGTGGTTCGATGACAAATTGATGCGACGCTATCTGGTAGCGGGACTAGTCGGCCTCCGACTCGTCACCCTACACTGGGCGTCCAATGGGGATGCGCCTTTGTAGTGTCAATTGCCCACCCGCGGTCGCAAACCGGCGGCCATTGATCGGATAGGGTTTCCTCAATCAGCTTACGATGGACGCTGATGGGGACCGCCTGACGCGATAGATCGAGTTTCAGCTTGCGTGCGGGCAGATGGAAGAACATCCGCGCCTTACCCCAGCCGCCCCATCAGCCTCTCCGCCGCCTCCGGGATAACCGTGCCCGGCGGGAAGATTTCCGCCGCACCCGCCGCCCGCACGGCGTCATAATCCTGCGGCGGGATGACGCCGCCGGCGACGATCAGGATGTTCTCCTTGCCGAGCTTTTTCAGCGCCGCCTTGAGTTCCGGGATGAGTGTCAGGTGCCCGGCGGCGAGGGACGAGGCGCCGACGATATGCACATCGTGGTCGGCGGCGAGCTTGGCGATTTCCTCGGGCGTCTGGAACATCGCGCCGACGGTGACGTCGAAGCCGAGATCGGCGAAGGCGGTGGCGATGACCTTCTGGCCGCGATCGTGGCCGTCCTGGCCCATCTTGGCGACCAGGATGCGCGGCTTCGTGCCGTGCTTCTTCTCGAAGGCGACGACCTGCTCGTGGACGCGGTCGACGGTGGAATTTTCGCCGAGCGCCTTGCGGTAGACGCCGGAAATGGTCTGCACGATGGCGACGTGCCGGCCGAAGGCTTTTTCCAGCGCCAGCGAAATTTCGCCGACCGTGGCTTTTGCGCGCGCGGCTTTCACGGCGAAGTCGAGCAGATTGCCGTCGCCTTTGGCGGCGTTGGTGAGCGCGGTCAGCGCGCTCTCGACGGCGGCGACATCGCGCGTGCCCTTGAGCTGCTGGAGCTTCGAGAGCTGGCGGGCGCGCACCTCGGCATTGTCGACCTTCAACACGTCGACCTCGGTGTCTTCCAGCGGCTGGAACTGGTTGACGCCGATCAGCGCCTGCTCGCCACTGTCGATGCGCGCCTGGGTGCGGGCGGCGGCTTCCTCGATGCGCAGTTTGGGAATGCCTTTTTCGACCGCTGCAGCCATGCCGCCGAGCTTCTCGACCTCCTCGATATGCGACATGGCGCGGGCGGCAAGATCGTGCGTCAGCCGCTCGACATAGGCCGAGCCGCCCCATGGATCGATGATGCGCGTCGTCCCGATTCCTTTTGCAGGATGAGCTGCGTGTTGCGCGCGATGCGGGCCGAATGGTCGGTGGGCAGCGCCAACGCCTCGTCGAAGGCATTGGTGTGCAGCGACTGCGTGTGACCCTGGGTCGCCGCCATCGCCTCGATCATGGTGCGGGCGATGTTGTTGTAGGGATCCTGCGCGGTGAGCGACCAGCCGGACGTCTGGCAATGCGTGCGCAGCGACAGCGAGCGGGCGTCGTTCGGCGCAAAATTCTTCTGCATCAGCGCGGCCCAGAGCAGGCGCGCGGCGCGCAGCTTTGCCACCTCCATGAAGAAGTTCATGCCGATCGCCCAGAAGAACGACAGGCGCGGCGCGAACTTGTCGATGTCGAGGCCGGCGGCGACGCCGGCGCGGGCATATTCGATGCCGTCGGCGATGGTGTAGGCGAGCTCGAGGTCGGCCGTCGCGCCGGCTTCCTGCATGTGGTAGCCGGAGATCGAGATGGAGTTGAATTTCGGCATGCGCTGCGACGTGTAGGAGAAGATGTCCGAGACGATGCGCATGGAGGGTTTTGGCGGGTAGATGTAGGTGTTGCGGACCATGAACTCCTTCAGAATGTCGTTCTGAATGGTTCCGGCGAGGTCCTTTTCCGCGACGCCCTGTTCTTCCGCCGCGACGATGTAGAGCGCCAGCATCGGCAGCACCGCGCCGTTCATCGTCATCGACACGGTCATCTCATCGAGCGGAATGCCGTCGAAAAGCTGGCGCATGTCGAGGATCGAATCGATCGCCACGCCGGCCATGCCGACATCGCCAGCGACGCGCGGATGGTCGCTGTCATAACCGCGATGCGTGGCGAGGTCGAAGGCGATGGAGAGGCCCTTCTGGCCGGCAGCCAGATTGCGCCGGTAGAAGGCGTTGGATTCCTCCGCAGTCGAGAAGCCGGCATATTGGCGGATCGTCCACGGTTGCTGGACATACATGGTGGGGTAGGGGCCGCGGATATAGGGCGCCGCGCCCGGCCAAGTGTCGAGAAAGCGCAGGCCGTCGAGGTCGCTCTCGCCGTAGAGATGCTTGATCGGAATGCCTTCCGGCGTGTGCCAGAGTTCCGCCGTGCGCTCACGCTTCTCGCGCACGCCCTCGGACCAGTCGATCTTGGTGAAGTCGGGGATCATGAGGCGGCCTCGGTAACCAAGCCTGTCCGGCAAGCCCCTCTCTTGCGATTTCTTGCACTTAGCTCGGGGACAAGCCCACTCGCTAAGATGCTGAAATCGCTTTCCCCCGCAAGGGGGGAGATAGGCGCGCGGTTTATCGTTCCTGCTAACCTCCAACATTGGTGATTTGCGGCAAGGCAGATGTGGGCGATATCTCCCCCCTTGCGGGGGAGAAAGCCGATTTGCAGCGATCTTAGCGAGGTGGGCTTGTCCCCGAGCTAAGTGCTAGAAATCGCAAGAGGGGCTCTCTGAGGGGTCATGCCGCTCCTCCCAGCGTCTCATCGATACGCACCGGCTCCAGCTTCTCGCAGGTGATTTTTGCGTGCGCGGCTGTCGGCGCGACAGCGAGGCGGCGTTCGGCATCGATGGTTGAAACGGGGCGATCCTTCGCCGGTGGGAATGCCGTCGTGCCGATGATCAAGCGGCGCTTGTCGGCAAAGGCTTTGGCACGGGCCTGGCGCGCCTCGACTATGCGTGCCTGGATGCGGCCGGCGGACAGGCTGGCCAGCGCGCCGCCTTCGGCCTCGATGCGCTGGAACTCCTGCCATGCGGCTTCGCACAGTTCGTCGGTGAGCGCCTCGATGCCGCCTGCGCCGCGGCCGGGATCGGCGACGAAGTCGAGCCGGCTTTCGCCGATCATGATGAGCTGCTGATTGCGCGCGATACGCCGGGCGAAAGCGTCTGGCAGGCCGTGCGCGATCGTGTGCGGCAGGATCGAGATCGAATCCGCGCCGCCGATAGCGGCGGCAAAGCCAGCAATGGTGGTGCGCAGAATGTTGGTCTCGGGATCCTGCTCCGTCATCATGCGATAGGATGTTTCGGCGTGGATCGTAGACCAGGCAGGCGGGATCGAGCACATTTCGCACACCCGCGCCCAGAGCTTGCGCAACGCACGGATCTTGGCGATCGACAAAAACTGGTCCTGGTCGACGCTGAGTGCGAAACCGATATGCGGCGCGGCGTAGACCAGCGCCTGGCGCGCCTCCTCGAACATCCTGAGGTGCCAGGTGGCGTTCGAGAGCACGATGGCCAACTCTTGCGCTTCCGTTGCGCCGGCATTGTGGAACACGCGGCCGTCGGCCTCAAGCAATACACCCGGCAGGCCGAGCGAGAAGAAATGCGCCAGAGACTGCGGCATCGAGGCCTTCAGCGCCTCGATCGACATGCGCAGATAACCGCTTGAGGCAAAGATCGCAGCCGCATCGATGCCGAAAGAGAGGCTGAGCTTGCTGGGGTCGACGCGGCTCTTCGACAGCAGCGCCAGCACCCATTCGGCCATGCCGCGGCTGCCGGGATGGACGTCGACGCGCACATGCGTCTTGTTGAGCTGCACGCCGTCGAGCACGATGCGCAGCGCATCCTGCGTGTTGGGCAGGCCATAGCCGAAGGCGTTTGCGGCGCCCTCGAAGACCAGCGAAATGCCGCTGGCGCCATGCTCGACGTCTTCGAGCGCCTGCCGGTTGGCCCGCTGCGGATCGACATCGTCGACACGCTGAATCACCAGCCAGGGTTCGTCCGATTTGCGGCGCGAGAGGGCCGGTGCGGCGGCCAGGCGCTCATAGATCGGCTCTATGCGCAGGCCATCGTCGGTGTGCGATACGAGCACATCTTCGAACGCCGAACCCGCCAGCGCCTTTTCGGCCAGCTTCAACCAGCGCGCGCGGTCGCTCGGCGCGAACTCCGTTTCTGCCAGCAGGGATGCAACGTCCATCGCCGTCCTCGCTCGTCTCCGAGCCGTACCGAAACTCATGAGGGCTGTCTGCAAATGGCGTTTTTCTGCGCTTCGGTGCTCACGTACTCAATGTACGCTCCAGGATAAAGCTCCGATGCTCGAAAACCACCATTTTCGACTAGCCCTGACGAGTTCGGTACGGGCTCTTGCCTTCCGGGATGCCAAAGCCCGGCGGGCGGCGCAAGAGCAAAGTGCCAGTTGAGCGTAAGAGCATTGGCACAGGTGTTGTGCGCATTTATAGCACGAACGGAATGCGCGCCGAGGCCGCGCTCACGGAGACTGAGCATGGCGGAGCAGGAATCGATCTTCATCGGGGCAAGCCGCAAGCCCGATGACAGCTACCAGCGGGCGGAAAGCCTGCTGCTGAAATATGCCAACCGGCACGGCATGGTGACCGGTGCGACCGGTACCGGCAAGACGGTGACGCTGCAGATATTGGCTGAGGCATTTTCGAACGCCGGCGTGCCCGTGTTCTGCGCCGATATCAAGGGCGATCTCTCCGGCATCGCCATGATGGGCGAGGCGAAGGATTTTCTGGTCAAGCGCGCCGAGCAGATCAAGCTAGACCCTTATGAATTTCAGCAGTTTCCGGTGATTTTCTGGGACCTGTTCGGCCAGCAGGGCCACCCGATCCGCGCCACGATTTCGGAAATGGGCCCGCTGCTTCTGTCACGGCTGATGAACCTGACCGAAGCGCAGGAAGGTGTGATCAACATCGCCTTCCGGCTGGCCGACGAAGAGGGCCTTTTGCTGCTCGACCTGAAGGATCTGCAGTCGCTGCTCGCCAACATGGCCGAGCGGGCCGAGGAACTGGGCGCGAAATACGGCAACGTCACAAAACTATCGGTTGGCGCGATCCAGCGATCATTGTTGATCCTGGAACAGCAGGGCGGCACCAATTTTTTTGGCGAGCCGGCGCTGCAACTCGGCGACATCATGCGCACCACCCGCGATGGACGCGGCGCGATCAGCGTGCTGGCCGCCGACAAGCTGATGATGAACCCGCGGCTCTACGCGACCTTCCTGTTGTGGCTGATGTCGGAGTTGTTCGAGCAATTGCCTGAGGTGGGCGATCCGGCCAAGCCAAAGCTGGTGTTCTTCTTCGACGAGGCGCATCTGCTGTTCGACGAAGCGCCGAAGGCGCTGATCGATCGCATCGAACAGGTGGTTCGCCTGATCCGCTCGAAGGGCGTCGGCGTCTATTTCGTGACGCAGAACCCGCTGGATATCCCCGAAACCGTGCTGGCGCAGATGGGCAACCGCATCCAGCACGCGTTGCGCGCCTATACGCCGCGCGAGCAGAAGGCGGTGCAGGTGGCGGCCGACACCTTCCGGCCCAACCCGGATTTCAACTGTGTCGAGGCGATCACCAAGCTCGGCACCGGCGAGGCGCTGGTCTCGACGCTGGAGGAGAAGGGCGTGCCGTCGATGGTGCAGCGGACATTGATCCGCCCGCCGTCCTCGCGGCTCGGGCCGATCACGGCGACGGAGCGCGCAGAGGTGATCGAAGATGAGCCCGGTCGCCGGCCAGTACGACAAGACGGTCGACCGCGAATCCGCCTTCGAGATGCTGCAGCAGCGCGCCGCCAAGGCGCAGGCGAAAAAGCAGGAGGTCGAGGAGGAAGAGCAGCGCGGCGGCTCTGGCTGGACCATTCCCGGCTTTGGCGATGACAATCGCGGCCGCAGCCGCTCGACCGGCCGCAGCTCGGGCCGCCAGACGGTGGCGGAAGCGGCGATCAAGTCGATCGTGCGCTCGGTGGGCACGTCGGTCGGCCGGGCGATCGTGAGCGGGATTTTGGGCAGTCTGAGGCGGTAAGGCTACCTATCCGCTGGGACTTGATTCCCGCGTCGAAAAGCGGCTTCGCTTTCTCGACGAGATGTTTCGGAAAGCTCTTCAGTCTGCCGACCTCAAAAGGCAGGTGCTGGAAGTATTTCACCGTCAAATAGGCAACAGCTGCGGCCTGCATCCTGTCTCGCCGGCGCTTGGCAGGATTGCGGCTGGCTTCTTCCGACAACCAAAATTTGTGAACGGCAAAGGCCCTCGGATCCGGCACGACCATGCGCACCGGGAGACCCGCGGACATCGATTGCAAGGGCCTCGAAACGCGGCGCGCTTTCATGCCACGCAAGACCGCCGATTGGAGATGCTTCAAGGTCGAACGATGGAGTCGACAAGTGTTTCCTTCTCGATCGTCCAAGGCGGATTGCGCTCGGGCTTGACCAGATCGACAAGATATCCGTCCGAATTCGCCGCCTGATAGGTGCGAGGTGTGCGGGTGAACGAGCGATCCACGCGTTTGAGGAGACCGAGTAATGTCGCGCTCCTCGATGTCTTCGTCGAGAGCTAGTCGGATGCGCGCACGCGCATCGAATAGCATGTCAATGTCTTCGGTTGTGGTCAGTTCGGACGAGAAATGCACGCCTGCGGCCGCCTCATAGGCATAGAGGGTGTTCGTGCCGATGATCTTGAGGCCTGCACCCACGAGGCCCGCTTCGTCCAGTGCGCGGACAATTCGGGCAGCGATATCGCGGACGCGCCCAAGCCGAAGGGCCCGGTTGACGGCCGCTTGGCGCTGGATCGTTTCGGCAGCGGAGCGCCGGCGTTCGATGGCATCCGCCTTGCCGTGGACAAAAGAGTCGAACGTCTTCTGGGTTTCGGCACTCCTGGGGCCGAGGGATTTCTGTCGCCGGACACCAGAGACCGGGTCGTAGTAGTCGCGCAGCAGATATTCCGTTCCACCGCGTTCGGCGAATGACATTGAACCTCGATAGCCGATTTCGCGCTGTTGAGCGTCGGAAAGGGCGGTGAATCGCTGCGCCGTATTCACGGTTTCACGACTTTGATCGCCGTTAAGTTCTTGCAATTCAATCATTTCAGCAGGTAATGTGGAAAATCATCCAGATTGCTGAAATGCAGCTAATCATTGCTTGGGCCATGACGCAAGCTGGACCTCATTTGCCAGCAGCACGAAATCAACAGTTCCAACAGTTCGGCCGAAAAATCACGCCAAACTGTTGGAACCGGCCGTTTAGTCGCGACGGCCTCAGTTGATCCGCCGCAGCAGCACTGACCCTTCCGGAATGCCGCCGTCGATGGCTAGGCCGGGGCCGGAGGTCGCGACCACATCGGCCCCGCTGGCCCCGCCTGTCACGAGAATCGGCGCTTGGCCGGGAACGCGGTCGTAGAGATCGATCACGTCCTGGTTCATCATCCGCACGCAGCCCGATGAAACCGAGCGGCCAATGGATTTCCATTCGGGCGAGCCATGGACGCGGAAGAGCGTGTCCTGTCCGTCCTGGAAGATGTAAAGCGCCCGCGCGCCGAGCGGGTTTTTCAAACCGCCTGGCTGGCCGCCATTTTCAGCGCTCCATTTCGCCAGGCTGGGATCGCGCGCGATCATTTCGGCCGGCGGCGTCCATTTCGGCCATTTCTGCTTCCACTGGATGTTGGCGCGACCGGCCCACTCGAAACCGGCGCGGCCGAGGCCGACGCCGTAGCGGATTGCAAAACCGTTCGGCCGCACGAGATAGAGATGATGCGAGGCCGTATCGACGACAAGTGAACCAGGAGCTTCGCCGGTCGGATCGCGCACAATCTGGCGCAGGAACTGCGGGTCGATCTGCTGGTAGGGGATAGCTGGAACCGAGAAGCCGTCATCTTCCACCGACGCGTACATGATGTCGTAGGACGGCAATGGCGGATCGGACGGCTCGACGCGACCGATCGGCCCTGGACCCATGGTCGAGCAGGCCGACAGCACGGCTGCTCCGGCCGTCACCGACGAGGCCTGCAGGAAGCCCCGACGAGTCAGCGATTTTTCAAAAAGCTTATCAGACATAAATTCTTTGCCCCCGTTGCGCGGCGCCCAAGGCCGCGTAGCGCGTTATTTTTTCAATTACGCAGGAATGTCTTCCCCCATCCGATGTTCCCGTGGTCAAACCAAGGCAGGCATTGCATTCGGGCGTCACTGTTGCAGGGGCACAACATTTCTGGCCCCACATTTCCTGCCGGATGCCGGTTGACGTGTTTGTTCCAACAGTATTTTTGCTGATTGCCAACCTCGAAGCCTGGATCGACGCATGACCTTAGCAACGCCGGCGCAGTCGCAAACCTGGACCTACATCGATGGCGATTGGTACGAGGGAAATGTCGCTGTGGTCGGCCCGCGCAGCCACTCGTTTTGGCTTGGCTCGAGCGTGTTCGACGGAGCACGCTGGTTCGAGGGCGTCGCTCCCGACCTTGAGCTGCATTCCAAGCGTGTCAACGCTTCGGCGATCGCCCTGGGCCTGAGGCCGACCATGACGGTCGAGACCATCGTTGGCTTGACATGGGATGGCTTGAAAAAATTCGACGGCAAGACCGCCGTCTACATCCGGCCGATGTATCGGGCAGAACACGGCAGCTATATGGGTGTGCCGGCAGATCCGGCATCGACCCGTTTTTGTCTGTGCCTCTATGAGGCGCCGATGATCCCGCCCTCCGGCTTCTCGATCTCAGTTTCGCCCTTCCGGCGGCCCTCGCTCGAAACGATGCCGACCAACGCCAAGGCTGGTTGCCTTTATCCCAACAACGGGCGTGCGATCCTGGAAGCCAAGATGCGCGGCTTCGACAATGCGCTGGTGCTCGATATGCTGGGCAACGTCGCCGAAACCGGCACGTCGAACATTTTCATGGTCAAGGACGGGCAGGTTTTCACGCCGGCCGCGAACGGCACGTTTCTGTCAGGCATCACGCGGTCGCGCACGATGGCGCTGCTGGCGGAAGCCGGCGTCAAGACCACAGAAAAGGTACTATCGGTGCGCGAATTCCGCGAGGCGGACGAAATTTTTTCGACCGGCAACCATTCGAAGATCGTCCCCGTTACGCGGATAGAGGATCGCGATCTCCAGCCAGGTCCTATCGCCAAACGCGCGCGGGAACTTTATTGGGACTGGGCGCATTCGAAGACGAACTAAGGTCTGTTCGCAAATGCCTGAGTGGTCGGTTCCTGACGCATTTTCAAACGGACTTTAAGCTCTTAGATAAACAATGCGTTCCGCTTCCACGGAATGCCGAGTTTTCGACCGGCCGCCAAGCGGTCTTCCATTTGGACAAAAGGAGTAACTTCCATGGCTTTCGAACTTCCCGCATTGCCCTACGACTACGAGGCTTTGAAGGACTATATGTCCAAGGAGACGCTGGAATTTCACCACGACAAACACCACAAGGCGTATGTCGACAACGGCAACAAGCTGGCAACTGAAGCAGGTATCGACGCCAGCAATGCCAACATCGAGGAAGTGGTGAAGCAGTCGTTCGGCAAGAATGCCGGCCTCTTCAACAACGCCGCACAGCACTACAACCACATCCACTTCTGGAATTGGATGAAAAAAGGCGGCGGCGGCAACAAGCTGCCGGCGAAGCTGCAAAAGGCGGTCGATTCCGACCTGGGCGGCTATGACAAGTTCAAGGCCGATTTCATCGCCGCCGGCACCACGCAGTTCGGCTCCGGCTGGGCCTGGGTTTCGGTGAAGGACGGCAAGCTGGCCATCTCCAAGACGCCGAATGGCGAAAATCCGCTCGTCCATGGCGGCTCGCCGATCCTCGGCGTCGACGTGTGGGAGCACTCCTACTACATCGACTATCGCAACGCCCGGCCGAAATATCTCGAAGCCTTCGTCGACAGCCTGATCAACTGGGATTACGTGCTGGAGATGTACGAGAAGGCTTGACCGACCCATTGGAAATTGTCCGTCACCGGGCTTGTCCGACACTATCTCAAGCGGGCGGTGAGCTGCGACTAAAATTGCTAAAGCCCCGGGAAACCGGGGCTTTTTCATTTGGGGATAACGCAAGTTTGTAAGGAAATAGCGGAAGAAATCGGGCAGCTTCGACGTTGACGAACCCAGGCAGCATTACGCAACCGGAGGTGACTTCATGAAAAAGCTTCTTCTTGCCTTGTCGGCGCTCGCATTCGCGACGTCGGCTGTTCAGGCCGATGCAATCGCCGATCGAAAGGCCATCATGAAGGAACGCGGGCAGATCGTCGGTGGTCTGTCGAAAATGGCCAAGGGCGAAACGCCTTTCGACGCCGCAGCGGTCACGACGCAACTCGCGGCACTGAACGCGAATGCGGAGAAATTCGACATCGACACGCTGTTCCCGGCTGGCAGCGACACGGGCGATACGACCGCCGCCCCGGCAATCTGGACGGACATGGCTGGCTTCAAGGCGGCGCATGAGAAGGAAGCTGCTGCCGTGAAGGCGGCTGTCGACGCTGCGCCTGCTGACGCGGCCGCATTGGGCGCGGTTCTCGGGCCGATCGGTCAAGCCTGCGGAGGTTGCCACGAGACATACCGCATCAAGAAGAACTAGGTTGATCGCTACATGGGCCTAGTTCGAAGACTAGGCCTGGCGATTGTCGCATTGGGCGTGGTGGGGGCCGGTATTGGCTGGTTCCTCTCCGCGCCGTCGCGACTTGATTCCCAGACGCTGGCGTCGATGGGAGATGGCGACGCGACGCGTGGCGAGCGCATCTTCTGGGCAGGAGGCTGTGCATCCTGCCATGCACGGCCGAAGGCGGAAGGGCCGGCCCGGCTGGAACTGGCCGGTGGGCTGGAACTGAAAACGCCGTTCGGAACCTTCGTGCCGCCCAACATCTCCTCCGATCCGAACGATGGCATCGGCAACTGGTCGAAGGAAGACTTTGCCAATGCGATGATGCGCGGCGTGTCGCCGGGCGGTTCGCATTATTATCCGGCCTTCCCGTATACGTCGTACATACGGGCTAAGCCGGCGGACGTCGCCGATCTCTATGCCTTCATGAAAACGCTGCCGGCAGTGCAGGGCAAAGCGCCTGGGCACTCGCTCAGCTTTCCGTTCAACATCCGGCGTGGGCTTGGCCTTTGGAAATTGCTTTTTCTCGATCCGGCGCCGGCCGTCACGCTTGCGGCGGATGCATCGGAGCCGGCCAAGCAAGGCCAGTATCTTGTCGAGGCGCTCGGCCATTGCGGCGAGTGCCACACGCCGCGCACCATGTTCGGTGCAGGGGGCTCCGACAAGAGCCAGTGGCTGGCCGGCGCGAAAGCCGCCGAAGGCGACGGCAATGTGCCGAACATCACAACTGGCGAGGGCGGCATCGGGGAATGGTCGGAAGCCGACATCACGACCTTCATCAAGGATGGAACGACACCGGAATTCGACTTCGTCGGCGGCTCGATGGCGTCGGTGGTGAAAAACCTGGCGCAACTCGAAGATGCCGATCGCCAGGCGATTGCCGCTTATCTCAAAGCCATTCCACCGCATCCGAATGGATATCCGGCTGCAAAGTGAGCGGGGCGGCGCGAAATGGCGATGACGCTAGTCGTCTCGCCATATGCGCCGCACAAGCCACGATCATCGAGGGCGTTGCATCAGAGCCAGTACCAACGTCGAAGCTGCAAGGATGGCGGTGAGGGTCAAGGGCGCTGAGGCGCCATAGGTGTCGACCGCATAGCCGCCGATAACCGCGCCGGCGGTAATGGCGACCTGGAACGACACGACCATCAGGCTGCCAGCTGCTTCCAGCGCGTCAGGAGCCGCACGTGACAGGTTGGTCGGCAATACGACCGGCCCCATGCCGAAGGCGAGGCCCCACAGCGTAGCAAAGCCGAAGGCAGCACCGATATGCGCGCCCCAGAGCACCAAGGCGAGCGCCGCGAACGACATCAATGCCGCGGTTGTGGCAAGCGCAATGCGGATATTCGCGTCGGCCAGGCGCCCACCGACCATATTGCCGATCACCGCGGCGATACCAAAACCCAGCAGCGCCAGAGCAATCGAGCCAGTTGCAAGGCCCGTCACCTGTTCGAGGAACGGACGTACATAGACCGAGCCTGCAAAATGCCCCGTCATCAACAGCAGGATGGCCAGCATACCCAGCTGTACGGCACGTCGCCGCGTCAGCCGAAAGACATCTGAAAGGCTGTTGCTTTGGGTCGCCGGCAAGCTTGGCAGGCTGAGGAACTGCAGCAGCATGGCAAGCGCGGCCAGGCCGGCCGTCATGGCCATGGCAGTACGCCAGCCCAGCCAGTCGCTGATCAACGCGCCCATCGATGGTGCGGCGATGGTGGCAAGAGAGACACCGAGGGTGACGATCGCCATGCCTCGACCGGTTGCGTTGGCTCCGACAAGTCTCGCCACCACGGCAACGGAAAGCGCCCAGAAGGCGCTCAGCGCGATGCCGAGGCCGGCCCGGCCGAGCAGCAACAGCCAGAACTCACTGGCCACCGCCGAAAGAATATTGGAACCGATCGCCAAGGCGCTGAGGCCGACCAGTACGGTCTTGCGGTTCAACCGGCCAATGAGAACATTGCTCAACAGCGCGGTTATTGCGCCCACGGAAGCTGTCGCGGTGACGACTTGTCCGGCGGTTCCCTCGCTTATGCCGAGGTCACGCGCCATCGGCGTCAGCAAGCCTGCCGGCAGAAACTCAGCCGACACCAGCGCAAAGCTGGCTGCTGCCATCGACAGCACGGCAAGCCAGGTCGCCGCGTTCCACGATCCTTCGGCCCGAGTGCCGGCGCCGAGATCTATCGCCTTGCCATCAAGGGATAATGTTGTGTCCGTCATGTCAGAATCTCCAAGAGTTGGAGACCTTCATAGACGAGACTTTTCGGACGATATGTATCTTAAAATCCGAATTCCATGTCCATTCGTCCGGAAATTGTGCGTCGCACAACGCCGGGCGAGACATTGGTGATGCGCTTGAACGCGCGGGCGAAAGACGCCTCCAACTCATAACCCAGCCGGGTGGCCACTTCGGCAACCGACATGTCGCCCTGTCCCAACAGTTCGCGGGCAAGCTGCATGCGCAGGCGGGCGAGATAACGTGCCGCACCTTCGCCCAAGACGGCGCTGAAACGCTCGGCAAAAACTGAGCGCGATTGACCGGCCAGACCAGCCAGGCTTTCGAGCGTCCAGTTGTGACCGGGATCGCGGTGCATCGCCACCAGGACCCGGCCAATGTGCGGATCCCGGATCGCCGCCAGCCAGCCGCTGGTCGAGCTCTCATGGCTCTTGACCCAGCAGCGGATCAGTCTGGCGGTCAAAAGGTCGGCCATGCGCGACAATATGGTTGCGCTGCCCATCTTGGGCTGGCCTGCCTCAAGAGCCATGGCTGCCAGCAAAGGATTGACCATGGGATCGTTGGCGGCCACGTCGCACCCCTTGATGATGGTGGGCATCAAGCTGATCAACGGATGCAACGCATAGGCGCCGAGAGCCATGGAGCCGCAAAACAGTGTGCTCGGGGCGCCTTCGCCCTGCTGCACAACTTCGCAGACATTGCCGCCATGCCGCGTTACCTGGCAGCTGGTGATGCTATTGCCTGTGACATCCGGCGCGCTGGCCAGTCGATGCTCGGCCCCCTGCGGCAGCAGCACCAAATCCCCCTCACTCAACTCTTGCCAGCCCTCAGCCTGGGTGTGCACCCAGCACGGTCCCTGGCTGACAAAGTGAAAGCGCAGCAGAGGCTGTTCCGGGAAGGTGATGCTCCAGGGATGCCGGAGCTCGCAGCGGCCGTAATTGACGCCGTTCAGACGAAAATCCTGCAGGATTTGACTGAGCGCATCGACCTGGATATGCGGCGAAGTTGCAGACGAACGATCAAGCATTCGACCAATTTAGGTGCTGAGCGTCCGGGAGGCAAGATTGGGCTCGTCTGTCTTCCCAACCACCTTCAGCGCGAAGGCATAGTTGAACGCGACTTCTTCAAGCCGTGAAAACCGGCCGGAGGCGCCGGCGTGGCCTGAATCCATGTTGATCTTGAACAGGGCCGGGTTTGAGCCTGTCTTGCGCTCGCGCAGCCGCGCGACCCATTTCGCCGGCTCCCAATAGGTCACGCGCGGATCGGTCAGGCCGGCGACCGCAAGGATCGGCGGATAGTCATGCGCTGCGACATTGTCGTAGGGCGAGTAGGCCGCGATCGTGCCGTAGTCCTTGGCCGAGGCGATGGGGTTGCCCCATTCGGGCCATTCGGGCGGCGTCAGCGGCAATGTGTCGTCGAGCATGGTCGTCAGCACATCGACAAAAGGCACCTCGGCGACGATGCCGCCGAACAGTTCCGGCGCCATGTTGGCGATGGCGCCCATCAGCATGCCGCCGGCGGAGCCGCCTTGCGCGATCGTTCGGTCCGGCGAGGTGAAGCCTTCGGCCTGCAAATGCTTCGCGACGGCGATGAAGTCGTGGAAGGTGTTGACCTTCTTCTCGCGCTTGCCGTCCTCGTACCAGGCATAGCCCTTGTCCTTGCCGCCGCGCACATGCGCGATGGCGAAGACAAAACCGCGATCGACCAGCGACAGGCAATTGGTGTTGAACGATGCCGGGATGGCGTGGCCATAAGCGCCATAGCCGTAGAGCAGGCAAGGCGCTTTGCCATCGTGCTTTGAAATCGCTGCGGTGGATCAGCGAGATCGGCACCATCTCGCCATCGAAGGACCGCGCCATCAGCCGGCGCGTGACGTAATTCTTCGGGTCATGGCCGGAAGGCACTTCCTGGGTCTTGCGCAGCACACGCTCGCGCGTGCGCATGTTGTAGTCAAAGACCTGCGCCGGCGTGGTCATCGACGAATAGGTGAAGCGCATGGTGTCGGTGTCGTATTCGTAGGAGCCAGACAGGCCGAGCGAATAGGCTTCCTCGTCGAAGGCAATCATGTGCTCCTCGCCTGTGTGCCGGTCCCGCACGACGATGCGCGGCAGGCTGTCGACGCGCTCGAGGCGGACGAGGAAATCCTTGAACGACTGAAGCGACAGGATGAGCCGGCCTGGTTGATGCGGGATCAGTTCCTGCCAGTTTGCCCGGACCGGGTCGGACACCGGCGCGGTCATGACCTTGAAATCCTTGGCGCCGTCGGCGTTGGTCAGGATGAAGAAGATGTCGCCGCCTTCCTCCAGATCGTATTGCAGACCGATCTCGCGCGGCGAGATGATGGTTTGAGGATTTGCAGGATCGCTTGCGGCGAAGACACGATATTCCGACGTCTCGTGATCGCCGATCGAAATCATGATCCAGTCGTTGAGGCGGGTGCCGCCGACGCTGACGAACATGCCGGTGTCGGCCTCTTCGTAGATCAAGTTGGTCGCCCGTGGGATCGCTGCCCAATGCGTGGAAGAAAATCTTCGATGGCCGATGATTGTCGTCGAGCTGGGTGTAGAAAAATCCGTTCGAATCCGGGGCCCATACGCCCGAACCGCCAGTGTTCGGAACGACGTCAGCGACGTCCTCTTTCGTCGCCGCATCACGCACCCGCAAGGAGAAGAATTCGGAGCCCTTGTCGTCAAATCCCCAGAGCAGGCGCTGATGGTTCGGCGCATGGTCGACGCCGGCAATGCGGAAATAGGCCTTGCCCTCCGCCTCGGCATCGCCATCCAGAAGCATATCTTCCGGGCCGCCGTCGCGGGGAATACGGAAGTAGCGGGGTTGTTCGCCACCGGTCTTATACGAGGTTCCATAGGCAAACGGCCCGTCGTCCATCGGCACCGAGGAATCGTCTTCCTTGATGCGGCCCTTCATCTCGGCGAACAGCGTCTTCCGCAATGCGTCGGTGTCGGCCATCAAGGCTGTCTGATAGGCGTTTTCAGCCTCAAGGTGCGCGCGAATCTTCGGATCGAGGGCGGCAGGATCTCGAAAGACCTCTTGCCAATTGTCCGCGCGCAGCCACGCGAATTCGTCGCTTCGTGTATGCCCGTGGCGGGTTTCCGTCCAATCTTCGCGGCGAGTGGCGGGGGCATCGATAGACGGAAAAGTACTGTTCTTGGGCATGGTTCACAATTTTGGGAAAGATTGAACGACAGATGAATGAAGGCGTCAGCCCTGGTTCAAAGGTGGAGATTAGATTGAAGCCGTCAAGTCTGAAATCACCGAGTGGGTCGGGGAGGCCATCATGAAATTTATTTCGAAAGTCGTTGCGGCCACATTGGTTGCGGCAACCGTTGCTTTAGCGGCCGGGCAATCCCACGCCGCGACCTTCGCCGCCTGGGAAGTAGCGAACGTGCCCTTTGGAGACACGCTGAATGTGCGCAAATATCCGTCCAACGGATCGCAAAAGACAAGCGCCTATCAGAACGGCGCGGTGTTGCAGATGACAGGCCGTTGCACAGGAGGAGTGAACCTCAAGAACATCGGGCATTTGCCGATCAGTAAGCAGATGCTGCTGGTGCGATACAGATGGTGTGAGATCTGGCACGACCCCAAGCAGAACGGAAATTTTGTCGTAGGCTGGGTCTACGGCAGGTATATCGCACCCAATTGAAGGCAAAATTCGGTCTTCGGGCGGCGCTACTTTTCATGCGGACATTGTTACACAGCCGGTCCTGGTACACTAAGCAGGCCATGATGGCGCAATACGCCGCCGTATCAGCGGTTGCGCCAGAAAAATCTGTGAATGCCCGCAAAAACAACCTCCGGGCGGGCATATGATTTATGCACGCATAAGTTGAAATGCGATAAAACCTCTGATTTGCGTCTGTCGATCCAAACTCGGCGACTTGTAGGCAAGTTTGGAGCGGTATCTATGGGCAAAATATGGACTTTCGAGTTCTGGAATAGTTCTAAGAATTGCCGGACGGCTCAGGACAGTTTGAAAAATCGCTTTGTTAGCGATTGTTAAGATACACGCCCCGGTGGCAGATTTTGGACAAATGCATAATTCCGTCTGCGGCACATATTGTTGACTTAGACTTGCTTTGGGTTCAATAGGAAATGCTGATGGCGAATCGTGGATTTTAGTTGCGTTTTGGCCATCTTACGAAGTCTCACGATCAAGTGCGACACAATAAAACCACTCATGTTGGGGCCACAAACATGGATATTACAGAAACCGCTTCGAGAAGCGGAGAAATGCTTATAGAACTCACGGCGGACGTTGTAGCGGCCTATGTGAGCAACAACCCGGTGCCGGCTGGCGAACTGCCGAACCTGATTGCGGACGTTCATGCCGCATTGGGTCGGGTCGGTGGTGCAGCCGAACCGGCACCGGCCGACAAGCAGAAGCCTGCGGTCAATCCCAAGCGCTCGGTGCATGATGATTACATCATCTGCCTCGAGGACGGTAAGAAGTTCAAATCGCTCAAGCGCCACCTGATGACGCATTTCGGGCTGACGCCTGACCAATATCGCGAGAAGTGGGGTCTTGACCCGTCTTATCCGATGGTCGCGCCGAACTACGCGAACGCACGTTCGCAGCTTGCCAAGAAGATGGGCCTTGGCCGGAAGCCGAAGGGTCGCTCGGGCAGATAGGGAAGCCCGCGCGTCCGAGTTTTCGGAAGCATGTCTAATCTGCGAAAACGGCGGCGCTCAGCGCCGCCGTTTTCTTTTCAGAAACTGCCGTCTTGTCCGACAGGTACGCGAGCGCCTGTTTCAGGGCGATATGCCGGTTGAGATCATAGCTCCAGTGACGCGCTACACCACGCAAATGTTCGCGGCGCAGCGCACGCTGGACGCGTGGCAGGATGAGGCGTCTCGCCTCCCATGGCGCTTCCAAGGCGGCGTCGAGGTCGATCCCCACGGCAAGTTGGAGTGCGACTGACGCGCGCGAGAAGCGGAGCCATTCGTCGCTGATGCCGCGCCAATTCTCGGGCTGCGTGCTGCAAATTGTCCATTGAGTCCTCCTGCGTGATGCTGGCTGATCATCCGCAGTCGGTGCGGGGAGGTGGATGAAACTGGGTACGAAAAAATAGCTCAGGATAAAATTGGCAGCAAAAACAACAGGATAAAAATTTGACCGAATAATTATGTTCCTGATTTGTTCACACCGTTCGCTGCGCTTGATATAAGAACTTATTCCTATGATGGGGTAAGTCAGTGCAAGCAGCGGCGACGATAGCAAGAGCAGGGGAACAGATTGAAAATCTCCCAATACCCTCAGAAACCGCTCCTCGACCAAGACTGGCGCGCCGGCGTACGGAGCGCGCGATCGAATTGTGCGACAGCTTGATCGACATCACGTCCGCCTTGTTCGGCATACCGAGCAAGGAACTGCGCCAGGTGGGTCGGCCGTGCCTTGAAGTAGCCCGCATCAGACAACTCGCCATGTATGTGGCGCACGTCACGCTGCGGCTCAGCATGAAAGAAGTTGGCGTCGGCTTCGGACGGGATCGCACCACGGTGCTGCACGCCTGCCACCTGATCGAGGACCTGCGCGACGACGTCGAATTCGACCGCATGGTCGTGATGACAGAAAGAATTGCGTCCGCCGCTTTCCGCAATCGCCTGGAGATGATCCGCTAATGGGCGAGATTGACGAAAAGCAGACCAGAAGGGTGCTCGGATTTCTGTCCGGCGGAGCGACAGTTGTTCGTGAGGCGGCGACAGTCGGAAAATTGCTGCTCGATGGTGGCGAGCGCGGCACGATTGCAGTGTCTGCCGATCATTTGGGCCAACTGGCGCACGCAGGGCTAATCACGCGCAAACGTTCGATGCTGGAACTTGCCGAAGAAGGCAGATCTTTGTTGCGTCGGACCGGCGAAAATCCATTTCAGGATCAGCATCGGGAACTGGCGACCGTGGCGATCATGCTGCCGGAAGGGCCGGGCCATGCAACGGTCAATCTCAACGAATCGCCCTTGGCCCAACTGGTCCGCCGGCGCAGCAAATCCGGCGTGCCGTTTCTCAACGATGCGGAATTTCGCGCCGGCGAGCGGCTGCGCAACGACTATACGCGTGGCAACATCATGCCGCGGCTCGGCGCCAATTGGGTTGCAAGCGTTTCTCGAGGCAGGCGTGGCGCGGATTCAGGGATGGTTGATTTGACTGACGCAGCGCTTGCCGCACGTCAACGCGTGGAGCACGCGGTTGAGGCGGTAGGACCGGAGCTGGCCGGTATCCTGATCGACATCTGTTGTTTCCTGAAGGGCATCGAAACAGTCGAGGCTGAGCGGCAATGGCCAGCGCGCAGCGCCAAGATCGTGCTGAAGGCTGCGTTGGCGGCGCTCAGTCGCCACTATGAGCCGCAGGCGCGCCGGCATCGAACTACATTCCACTGGGGCGCAGCAGACTACAGGCCGGCGATTTCCGTAGAACGCTGCTGACCGGTTGCCGCTAGTGAACCAATACGGCTCGCGCTTCCTGCTTGATGCGCTTGATCATCGAGCGCAGTCCGTTGGCGCGCTGCGGCGTGAGGTGCTCGTCAAGGCCGAGCGAGCGCAAGGTTTCTTCCGCGTCGATCGCGTCTATCTCGCTGGCCCGCCGGTCCGAGTAGAGCGCCAGCATGATCGCCACCAAGCCTCGAACGATATGCGCATCCGAATCGCCCTGGAGGTGGATCCTCGGATCGGCACCGACGCCGACATCGGCGATCAGCCAGACGCGGCTGACACAGCCCTGGACACGATGCCGCTCGTCGCGGGCGGTCTCCGGGAATGGTGGAAGCTGCTCGCCCAGTTCGATCACATAACGATATTTGTCCTCCCATGCGTCGAGGAGGGAGAAGTCGTCGCGTATTGTGTCAATGCTCGTCATCACGTGCACTGATATAGGCGAATTGTGCGCGCCGAACAAACGTCCTTCGACGTGAAGGACTCTCTGGCCGTTATCTGGCGGGCGGGATGGGCGCGGTCGGTGGGGCGGGTGGCTCACCCAACGCAGTCGCCGATTCGCCGTCGTCCAGCAGTTCCAGAGCGACGCGCGCGCTCTCTTTTGCGCGGACGGTGATGGTGTGAACCGCCTTGCGGCCGGTCTCACAGACATCCGGCTTACGCTCGCAGATGCCCGCCAGATCGCCGACCGCCTCTTGCGCGGCCGACAGGGCGCGGATTGCGCCGACAGGTTGGTCGTCGGTTTCCGGCGCGCTCGGCCAGATCGGCAGGAAGAGCAGCACCAGCGAAAACCAGAAGGCGGCGCGGATGAGGAACGACATGATGTCACCAGCTTCAATTTCGGACCTGATGCCATCGGCGATCCGGTTGCTTCTGCATCAAACCGCAACTCATCCAAGAATCGGTTATCGCCGATCGCAAAAACTCTCCTAAAAATCCTGTCGATTCTTAACGTTTGCAGCAAGAGCGGCACCTGCTCATCGTCAAAAACACGACCTTCTTTACCAATTTACACTCTAAGACGCTGATTCTAAATCCAATTTAAGAACAGAATGGATATCGCGGGCGATGGATGTCCAAATCTTTTGCGTCGCGTCGCTAACCCTTCGCTAACCATACCGGCAAGCGCCGTTCGGCCGGACCCGGCAATCGCCTCGATATCCTTCCTATCGCAAGCGTCAAACACCCGGCGTTTATCCTTTCCTTAAAGGCTGGATGCGAGTTTCGAGGCAACGAGAAACGACCCGAAGCGGGCAGGTAAGAGTGCGTTTGAGTTGATTTCGATTGCGGCCAAATATTCCGATCTGTCGAGTGCCGTCGCAGGATGCTGCGAACGCCTCGTGACGGCTGACGTGTCCGAGCGCCGCGCGCGCCTGGTACGGGTTACGGGTTCGCTGCTCGGCATGTCGTTCATCGCGTCCTCGGCGATTGCGTTGGTAGCAGCATCGACTGTCGGTGTAGCCGGTGTCTTTGCCGCCGTATCGGCGACATTGGCAGTTTTCTGGCTGGCCGCGTTGTTGGTTGCCAGTGGAAAGGCGGAGCGCATCATTCCAGCGGCCGTCCTCGCAGGGTGTGCCGGCGGACTTCCCGTTATTATCTCGCTTGGCGGTGGAATGGCTTCTCCGCTTGCTCTGCTTTTGTCCGCACTCGTCATCGAGCCGCTTTGGGCCGACAGAACGTCCCTCGCCAGACGCGCCGCAGGCGCAGCTCTGGTTGTCGCGATCCTTGGCCTGGCGATCGTTCCCGCCATTACATCATTCGCGCCCAGCGTGGCCGGTGGGGCGAGCTGGATTCCGGCTCTGGCCTATCTCGGTTTCGCGGCCGCACGCCTGTGGCCGGCCAGAACACCGACCGCTCAAGCTGATACGGACCAAGTGGCCCTGTTGGAGGCCTCGGGCGCACTGATCTTCAGGTTCTCGACGGCAGGCGATATCATCTCGGCCAAGGGGCGCACGAGAGATGTACTGGGCGTGCCGGCGGAAATCCTGCTTGGCAGTGGCATGTTCGACCGCATCCGCGTCAGCGATCGCGTCGGATTTCTCTGCGCTCTCAAGGACACAAGGCAGGGCGCTCCGGAAAAGCGCGTGTCGGCGCTGATGCGCGTTCCGACCGAGGGCGATGGCGAGACGTCCTCACATCATCTGATTGACTTCGACCTTGTCGCGACATCGGATGATAGCGGCGATGTCATCGCCATTGCGCGTCGCAACAACGACGTTGAACGGCTGACGACTGAATTGGCTGAGGCCGAGCAGCGCCTGGATGCAATGGATGTAACCCGTAGCCGGCTTCTTGCATCGGTCAGTCATGAGCTGCGCACGCCCCTGAATGCGATCATCGGCTTTTCCGACATGCTGCTGCTTGAGCTGTTCGGCAAGTTCAGCGACCCGCGGCAGAGGGAGTACGTGACCCTGGTGCGCGATTCAGGCCATCATTTGCTGGATGTGGTGAACTCCATCCTGGATGTTTCCAAGATTAAGTCCGGGGCGTATTCCATCGTGCCGGAGCCCTTCGTGTTTGCTGATGCCGTGGAGATGTGCCGCTCCATGATGGCTGGCCAGGCACAAGCCAAATCCATACGCCTGTCAGTGAACAGTGTGATCGACGTTGGTGAGGTCGTCGCGGACCGCCGGGCGGTTCAGCAGATGCTGATCAACCTGGTTTCGAACGCCATCAAGTTCACGCCGGCCGGCGGCTCGGTGAGCATCAAAGCGACCCGGAGCGGACCGTTTGCGAAACTGGCGGTGATCGACAACGGCATCGGCATTGCCGAACACGACCTTGCCCGGATCGGCGAGCCCTTCACCCAGGTGCACAATGACTATACGCGTCAATTTGACGGCGCGGGCCTGGGATTGTCTCTCGTCAAGGGATTGGTCGGTCTGCACGGGGGTTCGTTGACGATCGAGAGCGCGCCCGGACAAGGGACAACCGTGACGATCACGTTGCCGGTCGATGGCCCAGTCTCGCGCAAGGAAACAGAAGGCAAGATCATCGCACTCGGCAAGTCCGGCTCAAGGAGCGCATCAGATGGCAGCCTCCGCAAAACGGCGTAAGGCTGAGGCCGAGCCAGACCATTTCATCCAGCGCGGCGTCGCGGCGCTGGGCGGCTTCATCTCGCGCAATCCGGCCGCCGTCGGCGGCTCGACGGCGTTTCTTGTGTCTTTGCTCTACGTCTCGGCCAACGCCATCTGGTATCAGCCGCATGCCCACACAGGGCCGCTCTTCGCGACACGGGCATTCGAAACCTTTGTCGATCCGAAGCGGCGTGCGGAACAGTTGCAGCCGCAAACAACGATCAACATCGAGCGGCCCGTCGACGCCGCACCGCCGCCACGTCTCAGCGACCCCATCGTGGAGAAAGTGCAGCGCGTCCTCAGCGATCTGGGTTTCTACGCCGGCGATGTCGACGGCATAAAGGGGCCGAACACCAGCCAAGCCGTCGAGGCCTATCAGCGCAAGATGGGGCTGACGCCCTCAGGCACCATCGATCAGGAACTGCTCGAACAACTTGGCGCCGATGAAACCACGGGCGCGATCGTTCCCTCGCCGAGACCGCAGGTCGCGTCCGCGCCGGTAGCGTCGACCTCCGAGAGCAAGGCGCTTGTTGCCAAAATCCAGACTGGTCTGCGCGCATTCGGCAATAAGGACATTGATGTGGACGGGGTTGCGGGCGCCCGCACCAAAGCCGCCATCAGAGAGTTCCAGGGGCTATTCGGCCTGCCGCAGACTGGTGAGCCGGAACGCGCGGTATATGCCAAGATGAAAGAGACCAAGCTGGTCGAGTGAGGGCCGGCTTCTCTATGTAGACCCTAATGCGGGTAACGACTGAAATCTGGGTGTCTGCGCTGATGCGGCGGGTCTTTTCGGCCGGCGGCTTTGCGGCGGTCGTTCAACACGGATCGCCGGAAGCAGGCGCCATCTATCTCACAACACGAAATCGGCTGGGCGAGGTAAGCCTTTATGCGCCGGCGCCGCAGACCAGCTACGACACCTCCAAGCCACAAGAGAGGCTCTTCTCGAAAGTCGCTGATCTGGACAATGCGCAGATCGACGCAAAGCTGGAGAGGGAAAAGCGCTTTGATCCAGATATCTGGATTGTCGAACTCGAAGTCGCGGAAGGGGCGATTGGCGAGTTGATCTCGCTTAACGATGGCTAAGCGTTGCGTGCGCACCCAAGCGCCCGAGACTGTTGTGCTCATGGAAGGTTTGCGCCAGGGCTTCGGCGCGCAGGCTGCGCAATTGGTCGCGGGCGGTTTCGATGTCGGTGCCGCCATAGCGCTCCAGGAACAGCCGAATTGAGACCGGATGCGGAAAGCTGTTGGGGTAGGCGCAGGCCATCAACAGGAAGGCCCGGTCGTCTGGCAAATCGAGCGAGCGCAGAGCCGACAAGAATGCCGACTGGTTCGACGATTCGAGAATCGAGCGCGCACTCGAACCGTCGACGCGCAAAACCTCAGCGAGCGCCGTGTGCAAGACCGGCTTTGACCCTGTCAGCGCGGCCTTGCGCAGGCGTTGATAGGCCTCGAATGGCGTCGGCTCAGGCTTGGCGGGCGCCGTCATCATGGTGCGCAGCGCAGACCGGGTCTCGTCGAGCGAACGCTTGTGGTTTTCGAGCGCCGTATCAGCGGGTTTGACGAACAGCGGCGCTGGGTCGGCCACCGTACTCTGGAAGGATTGGAGGCGCGCCTTGCGCTCAAGGGTCGCCGCGAGTGCGGCAATCGTTGGATGAAGTCCGGCGCGGCGGGCGATGACGCGTGCGTGACCAATGCCCTTGCGGGCGATCAGCGCGATCAGGTCGATGTCCGACAGCGATCGGGTCCGTATCAACAGCGGTGCAGAGACTTCCGGCGCCTCTTCGCACAAGCGCGCGACGAGGCCAGGCGGCGGCAAGGTGCATTCAGACAACGCGGCAGCGACATAACGCAGTGTCTCGGCCGACACGGCGTTGTAGAGCGGCAACGCCAGGTCCTCGAGTTGTTGGGCTTCGGCGCGGGTCGGGTAGGAGAGGCAGCAATAGGCCGAGATGGATGCCCTAAACAGGCGCTCCGCCTTATCGGCGACGCCCTTGCGCGCGATCTGTCTGAAATCTGAGCTGGACAGCAACTGGAACGCCTGACGCACATGCAACTCTACAGCCTGGTCAGCGAGCATCCCGCTTCGCACGAAATACCGACAGACCGGAACAAAATTCAACTTATCGGGAATGTGTTAGCGACCTGTTAACCGTCTGGGTCGTTCAATTGCAAAAGGAGGCGTTGCGTTGTTGCTCCGGGCAATCCGAGGAGAAGCGCGTGTCATGGGCCTTGTTTTATCATTCGTGCCGCGGGTGACGTCGTCGCACCAGCGCAATCAATCGGCCGGCCAGGCCGCGATCATCATCTTTCCAGGCGTGCGCTACGAGCGTACCGAGCCGGCGGGCCTCTGCGGACGGCTCGATGTGAGTTCACCGCTTTCAGCGATCGCCACGCCGCCAAAACCCACGCACTGAGGCTGCCTATCAGCTGGTTTCCGACGCGCAGTCGATAGCGCCGAGAAAATCTGCGACGCTGCGCACCCATGTCGGATCAGGGGCGAAGCCGCGAACGACGATGATGCCTTGATCGATTGGCGTTTCGACGAAGACGGCGCTTTGCAGGTCATCCAGCGGGGCCTTGCGCATGTCGACCATTTGGGCCGGCGTCAGGATGACCACGTCGAGTTGGCCGCTTTTTGCGCCCCGGTCGTTCAGGCTGTAGATGTTCTGACCATTGCGATCATAGACGGAAGCCGACCAGTAGGGGACGACGCCTGAACTCTGGACGTGAGTTATGCCTTCATCAAGATTGAACCGGCACGCCACGGCCTGGAAATACGGGTCGGCAACACCTGCTGGTCCAGCCAAATCGGAATCGGCGACATAGGGGGTCATCTGGTAGAGATCGGCCTGTCCAGCCAGCCGGGACCATGCATCGCGCGAGGCCATTTGCGGCAGCAGGAAGAGCACCGCTATATGGACGATGCCGACACCGAGCAGGCCCACCAGGACGGCATAGACGTATCTATTCATCGCAGCCCAACGATTCGATGCTCGGCATGATGACTTCCGTAAATTCCGAGCCTGAGGCGATGTTGGAATCGTAAACGGTCAGCAACAGCGACATCAATCCGGAACCGGAGACTTCCAGCCAGTTGCCCGGCGCCGGGTGCGCCGTAACAGCGACGGCAAAGCTGCCATCCGCACGACGCAGGATCGATTGCGAATTGAGCGCCGGCAGCCGCGTCGGATCCTGGGTGGCCGGCTGGTCGACGGCGGCAACAAGTGTCCATAACCGGGATGCGGGAACATTGCCCTCGATCCGATAGCTGCATGCCGCGCGCAGCGCATCGCCGGCCGAATCGCTGCTGGCCGCAAAGGCGATGCCCTCCGCCGAGCCAAGGGCCAGGATGCCTTCGCGCGAGGTGCGGGCTTTCGAGTAGGGATCGGCGTTGGGCGAGCCGATCTTCGGAAAGGCGGTCCACGCACCGACGGTCAAAGCGCCGGTTCCTTGCGGATTGTCCAGAACGCGAGCAAGGCTCCAGGCGCCGCCGCCAATGGCGATTGCCGTTGCCAGCAATGTTGCGAGGATGGTTTTCAGCACCTCAGGACCCTAGAGCGCCGACAAGGTTTCTGGCGCCACCGGGGCTTCCAGCTTGCGTGCCCCACGGAAAGAGTCGGTGAGCGACCGCAACAGCTTGGTCGTCGCGGATGACAGGGTGCGTGGACGGTCCTCGAGCGCAGGCTCGCCGCCCGACGTTGCTGCAGCGGCCAGCTGCTCCGCTTCCCTGGCTTTCGCGACGGCTACCGCATCCGGCGGCTCAACGTCGACGCCCGGGATCGGCTTCAGTTCGACGTTCTGGTGGATCGCCGTCATCAGCCGGTGCCATGTCATGGCCGGAAGCGAGCCACCGGTCATGTCGTTGGTGGTGGTGAAGTCGTCATTGCCGAGCCAAACTGCCGTCGTGTAGTTGCCGGTGAAGCCGACATACCAGGCGTCGCGATACGATTGCGTCGTGCCGGTTTTGCCAGCGGAGCGGATGCCGGCGAGCGCAGCCTTGCGTCCGGTGCCCGCCTCCGGAACCAGGGCAAGCATCTGGTTCATCGCCGTGACGGTGCGCTCCGAAAGTGCGCGATGGGGCGGTGAAGCATCCCGCTCGTAGTTGTAGATGACGTTTCCGGAACGATCGCGCAGTTCGGTGATGCCGTGCCGCGTGCCGGCAAAGCCGCCATTGGCGAAGGTGTTGTAGCCGGTAGCCTGGTCCATCACCGTCATGCCCGAGGTGCCGAGCACCGTGGTCACCCACGTCTCCAGCGGCGTTTCCACACCCATGTCGTGCGCCATCTTGATGATCGGATCGACGCCACGAATGTAGTCCTTCGCCAGTCGCACCGGCACGGTATTGATCGAACGGGCGAGGGCGCTTGCCAATGTAACACGACCGGCATAGCCACGGCCGTAATTGCGCGGCGCCCAATCGCCCCAGGCGACATAGCCGTCCGAAATGACGGTGTCAGGCTTCAAGTCCTTCATCTCGATGGCGGTTGCGTAGACATACGGTTTGAAAGACGAACCGGTCTGGCGCAGCGCCTGCGTGGCGCGGTTGAACTGGCTGGCGCCATAGTCGCGTCCGCCGACGATGGCGCGGACAGAACCGTCGTTTTCAAGAACGACCATCGCGCCGGCATCGACCCGGTACTCCTTGCCGAATTGGCGAAGGTGATATTCGACGGATTCTTCGGCGGCGCGCTGGATGCCAAGGTCGATCGTCGTGCGGGCAACCATAGAGTGCACGCCGTATTTCTCGCCGATTTTCTTTGCCTCCTCGAACGCCCAGTCGAGGAAATAGTCGGGGCTCTTGGCGTCGCCGCGATCGACGATATCTGCCGGATTGAGCCGGGCCGGCAACACTTGACCTTCGGTCATGAAACCGGCCTGCACCATGTTGGTCAGAACCTCGTTGGCGCGGGCGCGAGCGGCAGGCAGGTTGTTGTGCGGCGCGTATTTGGTTGGCGCTTTGAAGAGGCCCGCGAGCATTGCCGCTTCGGCGAGCGTCAGATCCTTGATCTGCTTGCCGAAGTAGAATCGCGCGGCGGCGCTCAAGCCGACCGTTCCGCCGCCCATATAGGCGCGATCGAGATAAAGCTGGAGGATCTCCTTCTTCGGCAGATTGGCCTCGAGCCAGACCGACAGGAGAGCCTCTTTGACCTTGCGCTCGACGGTGCGCTCGTTGGTGAGAAAGATGTTCTTGGCCAGCTGTTGCGTAATGGTCGAGCCGCCCTGCACGACGGAGTTGGCGCGCACGTTTTCAGACATGGCGCGCGTGAGGCCGAAGAAATCGATGCCCCAATGTTCGAAAGAAGCGGCGGTCTTCGGTGGCGAGCACTGCCTGGACGACGAAGTCGGGCATGTCGTCGACCGCTACCGAATCGCCCTGAATGCGCCCACGCTGACCGATTTCATTGCCAAATCGATCGGTGAAGGTGACGGCGAAATCCCCTTGGCTACGCCAGTTGCCTTCCGTCTCGTGAAAGGCGGGTGTGGCAAAGGTCAGAACGACTACCGAGCCGGCGGCGCTAAGCGTCAGGCCTTCGCCTAAAAGCTCCGTGATGCCGCGTTTCCAGCCGTGAACGCGGAACCGCCGCGAGAAAATCGTCAGCGTTTCCCAGCTCTGAGCGATGCGGAAGCCGAAGTTATAGACAGCCAAATCGACCCAGGCGTCGAGCGCAAGCAACTTGCCTGCCCGCCTCGGCTTTGCCTGTTCCGGTCGCGGATGCTCGTCCATCCGGCAGCCCTTGCCCCATTTCCTTCAAACTGCCCTATCTTGCGGGCTTTTTGTTGACACTGGGTTGATACAGTCTTGAGTGGGCTGAAACCAGCCGCCGAACGGCCCATGCACTCGAAAGTTGCAAGGGCCTGTTCATTTCAGCATCGCAACACGGTCATGAAACGGGCGTGGTGACGCATTTTTGGGCAGAAGCTAAATTTGCGGCATCGGAAATGTCTTGCGGCCTTGCCGAAGGCGTTTCAATCGTAAATCGTGCGGCATCGCCGGCGATAGGCCTGCCTGGACGACTGGATGTACATCGATATCGCATCTTCCAATTCTTCGACTGGCACGCTGCCCAAGTTGCAGCGCGCCAGCGGTCATGCGCGCGTCAGCTTGCGATTGCGCCACGGGAAAACGCGGCTTGACCGGCTCTTCCAGGAAGGCTGCGCCAAGATACGCCTGCCAAGAACTTTGCCGGGCGACACGGCGGAGGCGATCCTGATCAACACCGCGGGTGGCCTCACTGGCGGCGACCGTCTTGCGACAGAAATCGATTTGGCCGCTGGCGCGACGGCGACGATCACGACGCAGGCTTGCGAGCGTATCTATCGCTCGACCGGCGGGCCGGCGACGGTCTCGACCAAGCTGCGCGTGGCCAGTGGCGCCCGACTGGCCTGGCTGCCGCAGGAAACGATCCTTTTCGATAGCGGTCGGTTGAAACGGACGCTCGAGGCCGATCTGGATCGCCATGCCGAACTGGTCGCCGTCGAGGCAGTGTTGTTCGGACGGCAGGCAATGGGAGAGCAGGTGCTGCATGGCGCCTTCCACGACCGCTGGCGCATCCGGCGGGAGGGGAAGCTGGTCTTTGCCGATGATCTGCGGATCGATGGGCCGATTGCCGAGCAACTCAGCCAACCGACGATAACCGGGGGCCGTTGTGCGATAGCGACTGTTCTCTGCGTCGGAGACGATGTCGCGGGAATGCTGGAGCCAGTGCGTCAAGCCGTCGGCGATATCGGCGGCGCCAGCGCCTGGGATGGCAAGCTGCTGGTCCGCCTGTGCGCCGCCGATGGCCTGGCGTTGCGCAAACGGCTGGAACCGGTGTTGCGAATATTCCTGGGCGGAGACGCGCTGCCCAAAGTCTGGCAAATCTGAGATCGTTCATGAACCTTACCCTGCGCGAAAAAGACAAGTTGCTGATTGCCATGGCTGCGATCGTCGCGCGCAAGCGGCTGGAGCGCGGGGTGAAGTTGAATCACCCGGAAGCGATCGCGCTGATCACGGACTTTGTCGTTGAAGGCGCACGCGATGGGCGCACCGTGGCCGACCTGATGGAGGCCGGCGCGCACGTGATCACCCGCGAGCAGGTGATGGAAGGCGTGCCCGAGATGATCCACGATGTGCAGGTGGAGGCGACATTTCCGGATGGGACGAAGCTGGTGACGGTCCATGAGCCGATACGGTGAGGCAGACAGATGATTCCAGGGGAAACTATCACCGTTGCGGGCGAGATCGTGCTCAACGCAGGTGCCGAGGCGCTTACCTTGCTTGTCGCCAACACCGGCGATCGGCCATTCAGGTGGGTTCGCACTATCATTTCTTTGAAACGAACGCTGCGCTCGATTTCGATCGCCCCAAGGCGCGCGGGATGCGTCTAAACATCGCCGCCGGCACAGCGGTGCGTTTCGAGCCCGGGCAGCGGCGGGAAGTGCGCCTGGTGCCCTTCGGCGGCAAGCGCGAAATCTACGGCTTTCAGCAGAAGGTGATGGGAAAGCTATGAGGAGCATCTTCGTTTTAGCTGTGATCCTGCTCGCATCCTCGACATTTGCTGTGGCGCAGGAGGACGAGCAGCCGGACTGCACTAACCAAATCACGCAAGCGGACATGAACATCTGCGCGAAATCTCGATTTCGAGACGGCCGACAAGGAGCTGAATGCCGTTTGGAAACAGGCGACGGCGGCCGCGAAAGAGATGGACAAGCAATACGACGCCAACATGCAAGGCGCAGACGCCGCGCTGCTCGCAGGACAGCGCGGCTGGATTGCCTATCGCGACGGCCACTGCGAACTGGCAGGTTGGGAAGCGCATGGCGGCTCGATGGAGCCGATGCTGGTCTCGGGCTGCCTGGAACGGCTGACGCGCGAGCGCACCAAACAGCTGCGCGAATTCATCTCCGGCGAACAGCAATAGGCTCAAAAGCATGCCAGCAACGCTCTCCCGTGCCGCCTATGCCCAGATGTACGGACCGACCGTGGGTGACCGCGTGCGGCTGGCCGATACCGAACTCTTCATCGAGGTCGAGAAGGATTTCACTATCTACGGCGAGGAGGTGAAATTCGGCGGTGGCAAGGTCATTCGCGACGGCATGGGCCAGAGTCAGGTAACCCGCGCCGACGGCGCGGTCGATACGGTCATCACCAATGCGCTGATCGTCGACCACTGGGGCATCGTGAAAGCCGATGTCGGTTTGAAGGACGGGCGCATCGTCGGGATCGGCAAGGCGGGCAACCCCGATACGCAGCCGGGGATCGATATCATCATCGGCCCCGGCACCGAGGCGATTGCAGCGGAGGGCAAGATCCTGACCGCCGGCGGAGTCGATGCGCATATCCATTTCATCTGCCCGCAGCAGATCGACGAAGCGTTGATGTCGGGCATCACGACGATGCTGGGCGGCGGCACGGGGCCGGCGCATGGAACATTCGCGACGACCTGCACACCGGGGCCATGGCACCTGGGCCGAATGATCCAGAGTTTTGACGCCTTTCCGCTCAACCTCGGCCTGTCGGGTAAAGGTAATGCCTCAAAACCAGCGGCGCTGGTCGAGATGATCGAGGGTGGCGCCTGCGCGCTGAAGCTGCACGAGGACTGGGGCACGACGCCCGCCGCGATCGACAATTGTCTTTCGATCGCCGACGAGCACGATATCCAAGTGATGCTTCACACCGACACTCTGAACGAAAGCGGTTTTGTCGAGGACACAGTGGCCGCTATCAAGGGCCGCACAATCCACGCCTTTCACACCGAGGGCGCCGGCGGCGGTCATGCACCGGACATCATCAAGGTCTGCGGGCTGGCGAACGTCATCCCATCGTCGACCAATCCCACACGGCCCTACACGCAAAACACCATTGCCGAGCATCTCGACATGCTGATGGTGTGCCATCATTTGTCGCCCGAGATCCCCGAAGACATCGCCTTCGCGGAAAGCCGCATTCGCAAGGAGACGATCGCGGCGGAGGACATCCTGCATGATATAGGCGCGTTCTCGATCATCTCTTCCGACAGCCAGGCCATGGGTCGCGTCGGCGAGGTGCCGATCCGCACCTGGCAGACGGCGCATAAGATGAAGGTGCAGCGCGGCCGGCTTGCCGCAGGAGAAGGGCGACAACGACAATTTCCGCGTGCGCCGTTACATCGCCAAATATACGATCAATCCGGCGATCGCGCAGGGGCTGTCGAAACATGTCGGCTCGGTCGAGGTCGGAAAGCGCGCCGATCTGGTGCTGTGGAATCCAGCCTTCTTCGGCGTCAAGCCAGAGACAGTGCTGGTCGGTGGCACAATCGCTGCAGCACCCATGGGCGACCCGAACGCCTCGATCCCGACGCCGCAGCCGATGCACTATCGCCCGATGTTCGGCAGCTATGGCCGCGCGCCGGCGATGTCGTCGGTGACTTTTGTGAGCCAAGCCGCGATGGCGAACGGATTGCAGGAAAAGCTCGGTGTGGCGAAAAGCATGGTGGCGGTGGAGAACACGCGCGGCGGCATCTCGAAAGCGTCGATGGTGCTGAACGACGCCACCCCGCATATGGAAGTCAACCCGGAAACCTATGAGGTGCGCGCCGACGGCGAGTTGCTGACCTGCGAGCCAGCGACGGTGCTGCCAATGGCGCAAAGGTATTTTTTGTTTTGAAGCAGTCAGGATGGGCGAAAGTTCATGAACATTGTCAAGCGGTCGCCAGTCGTGCCGACAATCCTGTTCTCAATTGGGGGGAAACGGCCTATCCTCGACAGCTTGGAGGACTCTCAAGAGAGTTACATTCTAAAATGAACCGCGTTTTTCCCAAACCACACTTGACGCCCTTCGAGACGGATTATGCTCAATGGTGCTTTGAGCAGGGACGACTGTTGCGCGACGGCAAACTGAGCGAACTCGATCGAGAGAATCTTGCGGAGGAGATCGAGAGTTTGGGAAGGAGCGACAGGCGAGAAATAGAAAGTCGGCTCGAGAAGCTACTCGTGTACCTGCTGAAGTGGCAGTTCCAGCCCGAGCAGCGGTCGGGAAGCTGGCGTGCGTCAATTCGAGAGCAGCGCCGGGGAATTGCGAAGATCATCAAGGAGAGCCCCAGCCTAAAAGGACATCCAGCGGCTGTGCTGCCCGAGGAGTATGCGACGGCGCGGGAGGAGGCTGCCGACGAGACGGGGTTGGATATCGGCGTCTTTCCGAGCAAAGTCCCGTTTTCCATACCGAACATCTTCGATCCCAATTTCCTTCCGGAAGGCTGATCCTGCTCCGCGCCATTTCCCACGCCCATGCCAGCGATGCCGAACCATTCGGGACCTGGTACTCGATTCCGCGGATCGCCATCTGCGCCGCAAGAAGCTGACCACCAGCCAGGGTGACGAGGTGATGGTCGACCTGCCGGAGGCGGTGCTGCTGGCCGACGGCGATGTTCTGGTGTTGGACGATGGCCGCACGATCGAGATCATCGCGGCGCAGGGAAAAGCTTTATGAGGTGCGGGCAGGGGAGGCCGCGCCGCTGCGCCATCTGGCCTGGCATCTCGGCAACCGGCACCTGGCCGCGCAGATCGACGAGGACCGGATTTTGATCCGACGCGATCATGTAATTCGCGCCATGCTGGAGGGGCTGGGCGCAACAGTCACCGAAGTGATCGAGCGGTTCCAGCCGGTGCACGGGGCGTATCACGCGCATGGGCAGACCACGGCCATGCAGGCGAGGGTCAAGCGCAGGGCCATGGTCGGACCATGACCACGGTCATGATCATCACGGACATGCGCACGATCACGGCCACGACGAGGAGCGGCCACGTGGCAAGCGCGACAGATACGGGCGGCTGCCCGGAGACCCGCACTACGGCCACAACCATGGTTGAGGCCACGTCGCCGCAGACACTGCTGCGGCTGATGTCGTGGCTGTCGCCGGCTTTTCCGGTGGGCGCCTTCGCCTATAGCCATGGGCTGGAGCAGGCAATCCATGAGGGGCTGATCCGGGATCGTGCCGACCTTGGTCGATTGGCTGAGGGATTTGGTCGAGCGCGGCTCTGGCTGGAATGATGCGGTGCTGCTGGCCGAGGCGTGGCGGGTTGCGTCTGCCGGCGGCGATTGCGCCGACGTCGCCGAATTGGCCGAAGCGCTGGCCGGCTCGAAAGAGCGGCATATGGAGACGACACTGCAGGGCAGAGCGTTTGCCGAGGCGGTGGGGGCGTGGGGTGGTGCCGACGGAGTGCGAACACGTGCACCGACCCCCCTCTGTCCTGCCGGACATCTCCCCTCAAGGGGGGAGAGGATTGGCAGTGTTGACGATTGGCGAAATCCTGGCGGTCGGCTGATCTCCCCCCTTGAGGGGGTCGGCAGGACAGAGGGGGGTCGGCGGCGAGAAGAACCTGTTGATGCCGGCTCTGAACCTTACCCAGTCGCCGTCGGCATAACGGCCGCGCGGCACGGCATCCCGCTTGGCGACACGCTGGCCGCGTTCCTTCACGCCTTCACGTCGAACCTGATCCAGGCTGCTGTCCGCCTCGTGCCGCTCGGCCAGCGCGACGGCGTGGCGGCGATTGCCGCGCTGGAGCCGGTGGTGCTGGCGACTGCGGCTCGGGCCGAAAATTCCACGCTCGACGATCTCGGCTCGTGCGCGGTGATGTCCGAGATCATGTCGATGAAACACGAAGCGCTGTATTCGAGGGTATTCCGCTCATGAAGTCTCCGAACGGACCGCTGCGCGTCGGCATCGGCGGGCCAGTCGGCGCCGGCAAGACGACGCTGACCGAGATGTTGTGCAAGGCGATGCGCGACCGCTATTCAGTCGCCGTCGTCACCAACGACATTTTCACCAAGGAAGACGAGCTGATCCTCAACCGCGTGCAGGCGTTGCCGGAGGAGCGCATCATCGGCGTCGAGACCGGTGGCTGCCCGCATACCGCGATCCGCGAGGACGCCTCGATCAATCTCGCCGCGATCGCCGAGATGCGGCGGCGCTTTCCCGACCTCGATATCGTGTTCATCGAATCCGGCGGCGACAATTTGGCCGCGACGTTTTCGCCCGATCTTGCCGATATTACGCTCTACGTCATCGACGTGGCGGCCGGCGAAAAGATCCCGCGCAAGGGCGGGCCGGGCATCACGCGCTCCGATCTGTTGATCATTAACAAGATCGACCTCGCGCCCTTCGTCGGGGCGAATCTCGACGTGATGCGCGCCGACACGGAAAAGCAGCGCGGCGCGCGGCCGTTTGTGTTTACCGACATGCGGCGGCGAAAGGGGTTGGACGAGGTGATCGCGTTTGTCGAGGAGGCGGGTGGATTGGTGTGAGGCGCGGTAATCGCCAACAGTCCGAAAAAAGTTGCGAGACATAGGAATTTATTCTTGACACCGTGACGGTGGTTTGGTACCTTCTCGCTATCGTCGGAAAAGTGTGAGCAAGAGGTTCCTCCGGCGAGTTTCCGAAAAATCATAGATGTTGGCATGGCGGCACACTCGTGGCTCGCTCCGCTGGTGATGCGTCGCTCGTGTGCAGGGCGCGCGGCCCGCGAGCGGGAGCTTTTGAACGTGACGGAAATGTCCAGATCTGGCGACGACGCTGGAGTCTGGGCGGGGCAGAAGGCGAAGACCGGCAATTGGCGATGACGGACCAGATGACTAATCTCGGTCTTCTCAGCAAACTGATCTCACGCCAGGCAGGCTCGATCCTGACGTCGGCCGAGGCGCAGCACGGCATTCTCAACAAGGCGCAGCTCGATGCGTTGTCGTCGCTGATCAAACTCGCCGAGAAATTGGGAGCGGCTGCACAAGAACAGGTTGGCAAAAAGCAAACGAGAAGCGATGCAGAAATCGCCGCAGTGCTTGAACGGATCGACGACCGTATCGTCGAATTGGCTCAGGAACACGCAGAAAGACTGGTCGCGGAAAAATCTGACCTGTGACCAAGGCTTTCTCGTCAATGACGAGTGGATGCTGCGGGGGCGCTATCGGCAGCTTTTGTTCGAAGAGCGGCCGCGCACCTTTCTGGTGATCGGCGGGCGCGGCGCGGGCAAGACGCGCACCGGCGCCGAATGGGTGAACGCGCTGGTGCGCGGGTTTCGCGCCGTTCTCGCAAGAAGCAACAATACAGGCAGATCGCGCTGGTCGGCGAGACGCTGGGCGACGTGCGCGAAGTGATGATCGAGGGGCCGGCGGGCATTCGCACGCTGGCGCGGGGCGACCGGCCGCGCTTCGAGGCGACGCGCCGGCGGCTGGTCTGGGCGAACGGCGCGGTGGCGCACATGTTCTCGTCCGAAGATCCCGAGAGCCTGCGCGGGCCGCAATTTTCGGCAGCCTGGTGTGACGAGGCTGGAAAATGGAAAAACGCCGAGGCGACCTTCGACATGCTGCAGTTTGGTCTGCGGCTGGGCGAAACGCCGCGCCAGATCGTGACGACGACGCCGAAGCCGACGACGCTGATCCGGCGGCTGATCGGTGACCCGCAGACGATCGTGCACCGCATGCGCACCGACGACAACGCCGCGCATCTGGCCGCGAGCTTTTTGGCACATGTGCGCCAGCGCTACAACGGGAGCGGGTTGGGCGGCAGGAACTGGATGGCGAGCTGATCGAGGATCGCGAGGACGCTTTGTGGTCGCGCGAGCTGATCGAACGCAGCTACATCGCCGAGACGCCGGCGATGCGGCGCATCGTGGTTGCGGTCGACCCTCCGGCGAGTTCGCACCGGTCGTCGGATGCCTGCGGCATCGTCGCGGCCGGACTGGATGATGACGGGAACGTGGTCGTGCTGGCGGACGAAAGTTTTCGCGCCGCAAAGCCGCTCGACTGGGCGAACCGCGCGATCGGGCTGTTTCACCGGCTGCAAGCGGATTGCCTGGTGGCCGAGGTGAACCAGGGCGGCGAGATGGTGACGACGGTGATGCGCGGCGTCGACCCGTCGGTGCCGGTGAAGCCGGTGCGGGCGGGGCGCAGCAAGTGGCTGCGCGCCGAACCGGTGGCCGCCTGGTACCAGCAGCGCAAGGTGCTGCATGCGGGGCGCTTTCCCGAGCTCGAAGACGAGATGTGCGATTTCGGCCCCAACGGTCTGTCGGACAATCGTTCGCCGGACAGGCTGGATGCGCTGGTGTGGGCGGTGAGCGAACTGATGCCGGACTGGGGTTCCGTGCCGCGCGTGCGGCACGTCGGCTAAGGTCGGCTCATCCTGGGCTGAATCTCGACAGACCCGAATGCGCGGCGCGTCGCTGCGCGGGTGACAATAGCGAGCCGTCTGCTCGCCAACAACGGAACATCTTGATGGCTTGGACATGGCCCTGGTCGCGCGACCGGGCAAACGATGCCGCGCGACCTGTCGGTAGCGCCGCTGAGCAGAAGGCGGGACCGCTCGGCGGTCTGGTCGCGTTTCACGCGCAGGGCGAGCCGCGCTGGACGCGGCGCGACTATGCCGCGCTGGCGCGCGAAGGCTTCATGCGCAACCCGATCGTGCATCGCTCGGTGCGGCTGATCGCCGAGGCGGCGGCCAGCGTGCCGTGGCTGCTCTATGAGGGCGTGACGGAACTGGACGAGCACCCGCTGCTGGCCCTGCTCGCGCGGCCGAACCAGCGGCAGGCGGGCGGCACATTTCTGGAGGCGCTGTACGGGCATCTGCTGCTCTCCGGCAACGCCTATGTCGAGCTGATTGGCGGCGGGCGCGCGCGAACTGCATCTGCTGCGGCCCGACCGCGTGTCGGTCGTGACCGACGGCGGCGGCTGGCCGATCGGCGCTGGACTATCGCGAGGGCGGCGCACGCCGGCGCATCGCGCTGGGCAGCTGAAGCGGGCGGCGGTGCGCGCAGTCTGGCGCTGTTCCATCCGCTCGACGATCATTACGGGTTGGCGCCGCTGGAGGCGGCGCTGATGGCGCTGGACACGCACAACGCCGCCGGGCGCTGGAACAAGGCGCTGCTCGACAATTCGGCGCGGCCGTCGGGCGCGCTGGTCTATGCGCCGAAGGACGGCGGCAATCTGACGGAAGACCAGTTCGACCGGCTGAAGGCCGAGCTGCAGGACGGCTATTCCGGCGCCGGCGGCGCCGGCCGGCCGCTGATCTGGAAGGCGGGCTCGACTGGAAGGCGATGAGCCTGACGCCGAAGGACATGGATTTCATCGAGGCGAAAAATTCGGCCAGCCGCGACATCGCGCTGGCCTTCGGCGTGCCGCCGATGCTGCTCGGCATTCCCGGCGACAACACCTACGCCAATTACCGCGAGGCCAACCGCGCCTTCTAGCGGCTGACCGTGCTGCCGCTGGTGGCGCGCACCGCCAAGGACCTCTCCGCCTGGCTGGCGCCGGTGTTCGGCGAGGATCTGCGGCTCTGGTACGACACCGACCAGGTGGAGGGGCTTTGCCGCCGACCGCGAGGCGCTGTGGGCGCGGCGTCGGCGCGGCGGATTTTCTGAGCGACGACGAGAAGCGGCGAGGCGGTGGGGTATGGGGCGCGGTAGACGCGCAGATGACAGCAGTTTGTGGAAGGGGAGTCACAGGAGGCATTGGCCACGACGAACTGTGCGGCAATGAAGTTGAGTCACTATCGGCAGCGCGTTTGGAGCACCTGCTGGAAGGCAAATCCGCGCTGGTTCTTGCAGCCTAGGGCACCGGCTGGAGTCGCGACTGGCGGTCAATGGATTGATGGTGGCGGAACATCAAATACCCATCTTGTCCAGGACAACCAAGGACGCGGGTCTATGGAAAATAAGATTTGACTTGAAGAGGAGCGAGCCGGCGGCCATACAATCCGACTCCATGTCGGACGCAACGCCGGCTTCCTTGATGGCGCGTGTGCGCGGTGATCAAGCTTTTGGCTTGATTTTATGACGTTGTCCGATATCGCGATCGGCTCGTTTGCAACCGTTGTTGCGGCAAACAGGCTGGTAAACTCTACACTCTCCCGCAATCACGATGTCGTAGCTTTGGTTGCGCGAGGAGTTAGACCACGCGAATTCGTCACAGCTACCTTCTCCTCACCAACGGGCGTTGAGGCTTTCAGAAGGGGGCCATTCGCGCAGCCCTACCTTCGAAATACATATGGAGTCTGGCGTTGTAATACGTGCATGATCCTGCCACCCCAAGAGGTTTTCGCATACTCACTGCCTATCCGCGAAATGATTGAGATGAACACAACTATTCCCAAAGCGTTCCGGCGGATGGCGCTGATGATGCATCAGGATATCGATGCAGAATTGGTGAATCCAGGTCCGGATGAGCTCTTCGATTACATCATTGCCGGCTCCTCCGTTGAGGACAGAAGTGACGCCGCCGATTTTGTTGATCACCTGCTTCACTCGGGAATGAGCAAACGCGTGACTTGTGATGATGTGGGCCAAGGCTGGTGCGGATTGGCATATTTCCGAGAAACAGATCGTCATGTTTCTAACTGCACTTCGCGACAGGTTGCGAGAATCTGCGTCTGAGCACGCCCAGGATTGAGCGAAAACCAAAGGCAGGCGAAAGACCAAAAACATGACAGACATCACCAACGCGGCCTGGGAATGGGCCGCGAAAGGGGCGGGTGCGGTTGCCGGCTCGGCGATCTCGCTTGCCTATGTGCTGCCGCGCGGACGGCGCGAGGCCGCGATGCGCTTCGCAGTCGGCCTGATCAGCGGACTGGTCTTCGGCCACACGGCCGGGCTGAAGATAGCCACCGAGCTCGGCATCGCGAATTGATCGGCACCGGCCGAGATGATGCTGATGGGATCGGCGGCGGCGAGCTTCTGCGCCTGGTGGGCGCTGGGTTTCGTCAAGCGCGTGTTCGAACGGCCGACGGCATCGGCCGGTAGCAGCCAGTGGCGAAGGAGCCCGTGCACCGGTATCGGCGCACAAACTCCGCAGCGACTTCAACAGGATGTTGGGAAAGAACCAACGGATGGCGAGCGCCAGGCCGAATGAGCACAAATTTGCCCGGCTTGGGCTCGGCCAAGGTCGAGGCCGGACGGCTGCGTTCTCCGGCTATGCCAGCCTGTTCGGGCGCGTCGATCTCGGCAAGGACATGGTCGAGCGCGGCGCGTTTGCGCGATCGCTGCGCGAGCGCGGGGCGGCGGGCATCCGCATGCTGTTCCAGCACGATCCGAACGAGCCGATCGGCGTGTGGACCGAGATCAAGGAGGATGCGCGCGGGCTGTTCGTGCGCGGCCGGCTGACCGACGGAGGTCGGCCGGGCGCGCGAGGTGCTGGCGCTGATGCGCGGCGGCGCGCTCGACGGGCTGTCGATCGGCTTCCGCACGGTGCGCGCGAAGAAGGACGCCGAAGAGCGGCGTGCGCCGCGTGCTGGAGGTCGATCTCTGGGAGATCTCGGTGGTGACATTTCCGATGCTGCCGGGCGCGCGCGTCGCAGCCGGTCAAGGGTCGGCAGCGGCGGCGAGCTGCCGACGATACCGACGAATTCGAACGCTGGCTCACGCGGGATGCTGGGCTGACGCGCGGTGAAGCCAGACGGTGATCGCCAAGGGCTTACGCCAGCACTGGCTGCGCGAGCGGGATGCCGCGCCGGCGACAACGCCGCGAATGCGCTGGCGCGGACGTCATGCGCGACGGCCATCACGCACTGCATCAATCCAGAACAAGGAAATACTGCAGCGATGACCGGCAATTTCAACCGGTGCGCCTGACATGGCCGACCCGAAGCTGAAGGCTGTCGGACGAGATCGAATCTGACCGAGGCCTTCGACGATTTCATGGCGTCGTTCGAGGCGTTCAGGGAGGCCAACGACCAGCGCCTGGCGAGATCGAAACGCGGCTCTCCGCCGATGTGGTGACGACGAGAAGGTCGACCGCATCTCCGTGCGCTCGACGAGCAGAAGCGCACGCTCGACCGGCTGTCGCTGAAGCAGCGCGGCCGGCGCTTGGCGGCGACGCGGCGGACGGCGCTGCCGAGCGAGCACAAGGCGGCCTTCGAGGCCTATGTGCGCTCCGGCGAGATCGGCTGATGCGCCGCTCGACACCAAGGCGATGTCGTATGGCTCCGGCCAGGACGGCGGCTATCTGGTGCCGCCGGAGACCGAGGCCGAGATCGGCCGGCGGCTGGCGGCGTCTCGCCGATCCGCTCCATCGCCGGTGCGGCAGGTGTCGTCGACGGTGCTGAAGAAGCCGTTCGCCACACCGGTCCGGCGACCGGCTGGGTGGCGGAGACCGCTGCGCGGCCGCAGACCGACACGCCGACGCTGGCCGAACTCGAGTTTCCGACGATGGAGCTCTACGCCATGCCGGCGGCGACCCGACGCTGCTCGACGACGCGGTGGTCGACATCGACCAGTGGATCGCGCCGAGGTGGAGATGGCCTTCGCCAAGCAGGAAGGCGCCGCCTTCGTCAACGGCGACGCCAACAACAAGCCGAAGGGCTTCCTCGACTACACCAAGGTCGCCGAGGCGAGCTGGAGCTGGGGCAATATCGGCTACATCGTCACCGGCGTCTCCGGCGCGTCTGCCGGCCACCAACCCCTCCGACATGCTGGTCGACCTCGTCTACGCGCTGAAGGCCGGCTATCGGCAGAACGCGAACTGGGTGATGAACCGCAAGACGCAGGCCGCGATCCGCAAGCTGAAGGACGCCGACGGCAACTATCTCTGGCCGCCGCCGGCAGCGCCGACGGCCGCGCGACGCTCATGGGCTTTCCGGTGGCCGAAGCCGAGGACATGCCGGACACCGGCGGCCAATCCGACTCGATCGCCTTCGGCGATTTCTCGCGCGGCTATCTGATCGTCGACCGCACGGCGTGCGCGTGCTGCGCGATCCCTATTCGGCCAAACCCTACGTGCTGTTCTACACGACCAAGCGCGTCGGCGGCGGCGTGCAGGATTTCGACGCGATCAAGCTGCTGAAATACGGCATTTCATGAGCATCGGCGAGTCCTCTCGCTCGCTGGTGAAACGCCGCTACGCGCCTGTTTCGAGGCTCCTCCGCCCCGGAGCTGGCCGCTCCGCCCAACTCTGAGGGCGGGCTGCAAATAGCAGCTTTCTGCGCTTCCGTTGTCACGTACCCAAGAGTACGCTCCGCTACGTTCTCGAAAAGCTGCCATGTTCGCCACGCCCTGATGAGTTTCGCGAAGGCTATCTTCCGATCAATTTTCGAGGTATATCGATGACGCTTTCAGGACGCTGCGCGCCGGAGGCTGAGCCGGTGACGCTGTCGCCGAGGCAAAGGCGTATCTGCGGCTGCAGACACGACAGCGAGGACGATCTGCATCGCCGGCCTGATCAGGGCGGCGCGCGAAGATGTCGAACGCGCCGACCGGGCCTGGCGCTGATCGATCAGGGCTGGCGGCTGGTGCTCGATCGCTGGCCGGCCAGTGCGGTGTGCCATGCTGACGCGTCATCCGGTGCAGGGAGATCACTGTCGGTGACCGCCTATCGGCACCGAAGGCGAGGCCTCGCTGATCGACCCGGACGACTACTTGCTCGATGCCATTCGCGCCCGGCGCGGCTGCATTTCGAGACACAGCCGAGCCGCTGCGGGTGATGAACGGCATCGAGATCGATTTCGCCGCCGGCTTCGGCGAGGCCGGCCGGATGTGCCGGATCTGCTGCGCCGGGCGATCCTGGTGCTGGTCGCGCACTGGTACGAATTCCGCGCCCAATGACGGCGCGGCGACCAGCCGGTGTCCTACCCGGCCGGCTACGACCGCATGATCGCCGGCTACAGGGCGCGGCGGCTCTGATGCGCACGCTGTTCATCGATCCCGGCCGCTGCGCATCGAGCTGACGCTCCAGGAGAGCCAGCAGACGGCCGACGGTCTGGGCGGCCATAGCGAGAGCCTGGGTCGAGATCGCGACGCGTGTTCGGCCAGATCGAGCCGGTCACGGCGCGCGACGTTTTTGGCGCCGACCAGACGCTGGAGAGCGTGACGCACCGCGTCACCTGCGCTGGCGGACGGTGTGGCGAGCGGCATGCGCTTCACGAAGCAGGGTCGGAGCTTCGACATCGTGACCGTGCACGATCCGGACGAAAGCGGCCGCTATCTCGTCTGCCGGGTCGAAGGAGATCGGACTGTGAAGATCGACGATGCGACTGACGATGGACGGGCTGATCCGCGCGCCTGCGGGTTGACGTGCACGACCTGGCGGAGGAGCTGGAACACTACGGCCAGGCGCTGCCGCGGGCGCGGCGAACTGGATGTGCCGCAGCGATCGCGACGCGCGGCCGGCGCGCGGAGAGGCTGACCGATGAACGCCGCGGCTGAATTGCAGAAGGCGGTGTTCGGCGCGCTGGGCGGCGACACCGCGCTTGTCGCCATGCTGGGTCGGCAACAAGATCCACGACCACGCGCCGGCCAATGTGGCGTTTCCCTACGTCACCTTCGGCCGCACCAGCGTCTTCGACTGGAGCACCGCCACCGAAAGCGGCACCGAGCAACTGTTCACGCTGCACGTCTGGTCGAAGGGAAAGGGCAAGGCGGAAACGCTGGAGATCATGGAGCGTCGTGCGCGAGCTGCTGCACGACGCCGGCACTGACGCTCGGCGACAGCCATCAGCTCGTCAATCTGCAGGCACGAATTCGCCGAGGCGCGCTTCGACGACGACCACTCGCGTCCATCATGGCACTGCTGCGGTTTCGGCGCGGTGACCGAGCCGTCGGCTTGACCCGCTCGCGGCGCCTTCGCTCCAGACGCGCCACTTACATCCATCAGGAGACTGACATGGTCGCACAGAAGGGCAAGGACCTTCTTCTGAAGATCGATTCCACCGGCAGCGGCAGCTTTCGCCACCGTCGCCGGATTGCGCTCGAAGCGCATCGCCTTCAACAGCGAGACGGTCGACATCACCGACGCCGAATTCGGCCGGCCGCTGGCGCGAGCTGCTGGCCGGCAGCGGCGTGCAGCGCGCATCGATCAGCGGCTCGGGCATCTTCAAGGATGCGCAGTCCGACGCGACGATCCGAAGCGCGATTCTTCGCCGGCGCAGATCGCGGACTGGCAGCTGGTCGTGCCGGATTTCGGCACGATCGAAGGGCCGTTCCAGATCACCGCGCTCGAATATACCGGCAGCCACGACGGCGAGGTGACGTTCGAGATGGCGCTGGAATCGGCCGGGCGTGCTCACCTTCGCGGCGCTGCCATGAGCGCGAACCGGCGGCGCGGCGAGATCGAGGCCGAACTCGACGGCAAGCCATACTGCTCTGCCTGACGCTCGGTGCGCTGGCCGAGCTGGAAGCGGCCTATGCGGTCGACGATCTCGGCGCACTGGTCGAGCGTTTTCGACGCGGCCGGCTGTCGGCCGCGACATGATCCGCATCATCGGCGCCGGCCTGCGCGGCGGCGGGCAACGACATCAGCGACGATGAGGTGCTGGCGATGGGCACGGCGGACGGCGCGGCGCGGCTTTGCCGCGATCGTCGCCGAACTGCTTGACGGCGACCTTCGGGCGGCGCAGACCGGAGCGGGGCAGCCGCCAAACCCTCTGACGCCGCAGCCGGCGCCGCCACAGCCGTTTCCGTGGGACAGACGTCATGGCGTCGGCCTCGGCCTGCTGCGGCTTTCCCGAAGGCATTCTGGTCGATGACGCCGCGCGAAATGGAGCGCGCGGTGAGCATGCTGCGTGACCGGACGCGGCGTCGCGCGCCGGATCGGCGCGGAGCTTGCCGCGCTGATGCAGCGCATTTCCCGACACTGATGACCGGAGGAGAAGTCGACATGCCTGAAGGCGTCATCGTTCGATCGAGGCCGACGCCGCGCCTTTCGAGGCGACGATGCGAGGAACTGGAAGGCTTGTCGCGCAGCTTCGGCGCGCAGCTGACCAGCGGCCTGAAGAGCGCCATCGCCAGCGGCAAGGAACTCGACGATATATTGCGCGGCGATCGGCCTGAACCTTGCCGGCATGGCGCTGGACCGGGCGCTGAAGCCGCTCGCAGAATCTGGCCGGCTCGCTTTCTCCACCTGCTGCTGGGCGGGCTGCTGCCATTCGCGAATGGCGGCGTGCCGTCGGCGACGGCTCCGATCATGCCGTTCGCCGGCGGCGGCGTGGTTTCGGCGCCGACCTATTTTCCGATGGGCTCGCAAGATCGGCCTGATGGGCGAGGCCGGCGCCGAGGCGATCCTGCCGCTGCAGCGCCGGCCGACGGCCGGCTTGGCGTGGCGGCGAGCGGCGGAGGCGGATCGCCGGTCAACGTCGTCTTCAACGTCACGCACGCCGGACGCCGGCCTCATTCCGCAAATCCGAGGCGCAGATGACCGGCATGCCGTGCTGGTGTCAGCGCTGGTGCCGCAATGGCAAAGCCGCATCGCCGGCGTGTTTGCATTTCCCGACATCATCTGATCGCCGAAGGAACGACCATGGCAACCATACTTCTGCAGGCGGCGGGAGCCTTTCTCGGCGGCGTACTCGGGCCGGTCGGCAGTGCCATCGGTTCAGCAGTCGGCGCACTTGCCGGATATACGATCGACCGCGCGCTGATCGACAGCACCAGGCGCATCGAGGGCCGCGGCTGACCGGCGCGCGCCCGTTCACCGCAGAGGAGGGCCCCGATCCCGCGCGTCTACGGCTCGGCGCGGCTTGGCGGAACGATGATCTGGGCGACGCGCTTCGAGGAAGCGCGGACGACACGCCGGCAGGGCGGCAAGGGTGGCCCAAAGGTCACCGAATACAGCTATTTCGCCAACGTCGCCTTCGCACTGTGCGAGGGCGAGATCGCCGGCATCCGGCGGCTATGGGCGGACGGGCGCGAAGTCGACCGCAATTCGATCGAACTCCGAATCCATCAAGGCGGCGAGGATCAGGACGTCGATCCGCTGATCGCCGCGAAACAGGGCGACGGGCAACGCGCCGGCCTACGAGGGACGGCCAATCGCGGTGCTGGAGCATTTTGCGCTCGCCGACTATGGCAACCGCATCCCGCAGTTCCAGTTCGAGGTGCTGCGACCGGTCGGTGCGTTGCCGCAGCAGATCCGTGCGGTGTCGCTGATCCCCGGCGCGACCGAATATGGTCTATCGCCGACGCTGATCACGAGAGACAATACGCCCGGGCGAGACCGAGGCCGTCAACCGCCACGTCCTGCACGACGCCAGCGATTTCGCGGCATGCGCTCGACGAATTGCAGATGGTCTGCCCGCAATCTCGAACATGTGGCGCTGATCGTCGCCTGGTTCGGCAACGACCTGCGGGCCGGCAACTGCATCGATCCGGCCCGGCCGTGACCACGGCGGACGGCGACGGCCTTTCGACACAGTGGCTGGTTTCCGGCACGGCGCGCGGATCGGCGATGGTGGTCTCGACCCATGACGGCGGCGCGGCCTATGGCGGCACGCCGTCCGACCGGAGCGTCATGGACGCGATCGCCGCGATCAAGGCGCGCGGCCTGAAGGTCATGCTCTACCCGTTCATCATGATGGATATTCCGGCGGGCAATGTGATGCCCGATCCGTACGGCGGCGCGTCCCAGCCGGCCTATCCGTGGCGCGGGCGCATCAGCTGCAACCCGGCGCCGCTTGCGGCGGGAACGGCCGACAAGACGGCAGCGGCGCAGGACGCAGATCGAGGCATTCTGCGGCGCGGCACGTGCCCGGGCATTTCACGGCGGCGGGCGACACGATCAGCTTTTCCGGTGCACCCGCCGACTGGGGTTTTCGCCGCTTCGTGCTGCATCATCGCCAGACTCGCGGCGGCGGCCGGCGGCGTCGAGGCTTTCCTGATCGGCAGCGGAATTGCGCGGCCTGAGCGATGCTGCGCGACGAGGCCGACGCGTTTCCGTTCGTCGAGCAGCTCTGCGCGATCTGGCAGCGAGGTGCGCGCAATGCTCGGCGGCGACCGAAGATCAGCTACGGCGCCGACTGGAGCGAATATTTCGGCCATCATCCGGCCGACGGCAGCGGCGACGTCTGTTTCCATCTCGACCCGCTGTGGGCGCATCCTGAGATCGATGCCGTCGGCATCGACAACTACATGCCGCTCTCGGACTGGCGCGACGCCGACTATTCGGGCGGCAATCCGGACGGGTTTTCCGGACCCCTACGATCCGGACGGGCTGCGCGCGTCGATTGCCGGCGGCGAGGGCTTTGACTGGTATTACGCCTGCGATGGCGGACCGGCTGGCGCGCGAGCGCACGCCGATCACCGATGGCGCTTACGGCAAGCCATGGGTCTATCGCTACAAGGATCTGGTCGAACTGGTGGTCGCAGCCGCATTACAACCGGATCGGCGGCGTCGAGGACTGGCGCCTGCCGACGGCCTGGACGCCGCGCTCGAAGCCGATCTGGTTCACGGAGCTCGGCTGCCCCGCCGTCGACAAGGGGCCGAACCAGCCCAACGTCTTTCCCGATCCGAAATCGGCGGAAAGCGCCTTGCCCTATTTCTCCAGCGGCGGACGGTCGGATCTCGCACAGGCGCGGTTTCTCGAGGCGCACTGCGCCGATACTGGGATCCTGACGACGAAGCGTTTCGATGCGGACCGAACAACCCTGACTCGCCGCTCTATGGCGGGCGGATGGTCGATCATTCCCGCGTATCTACGTCTGGGCCTGGGATGCGCGGCCCTATCCGGCCTTTCCCTTGCGCGCCGATCAATGGTCAGACGACGCCAACTGGCATTCGGCCACTGGCTGAACGGCGCGTCTCGGCAATCCGGCGTCGGCGAACTGATCAACGCTATCCTGGCCGATCATGGGCTGCCGCCGCCGACATGGCGAAGGCGCCGACGGAACGCTGCAGGGCTATGTCATCGACGAGCCGGCGACTCGGCGCGCCGGCGCTGGAGCCGATCATCGACCTGTTCGGCCTTGGCCGTTCGGAAGACCGCGACGGACTGACCTTCGCGGGGCGAAGGCGCCAGCACTGCTCCGCCGTAGACGTTGACCGAGCTGGTCTGGGACGGCAAGAGCCCGGTCGTCGAGACGGTCGCGCACGCCCGATCACCAGCTGCCGGTCGATGGCGGTGCTTGGGTTTTCGCGACCCGATGCGCGAGTACCAGACGGTGACGGTCGCGCAGAAGGCGCTTCGGCGCGCCGGGCAGCCGCAAGGCGACGACCGGCTTTCCCGGCGCTACTCGAAGCGGGGCAGGCGCATGCGCTGCTTGGCGACTGGCTGCGCCGCAAATGGAGCGAGCGCGAAACGATCAGCTTCTCCGTTGCCCAGCCGCAATGCCGACATCGCACCCGGCGCGATTGATGCGGCTGCCCGCGTCGCCGACGCGCGGATTTCTGGTCACCGAGATCGAGGACGGGCTTGTCCGACAAGGTCTCGGCGCGGCAGATCGCTGCGCGACGCGCCGACGCCCTGGCGATCGGCCAATCCGGCCGCTGGTCGCCGGCGGCGCGTCACCTTCTGCTCGGCAAGCCGCTGGCGCTGTTCCTCGACCTGCCCGCTGGTGTCGGGCCAGACGCGGCGCAGGACCAGTTCCGGATCGCCGCCTGGCAGAAACCCTGGAAGAGCCAGGCGGTGTTTGCCTCGCCCGAGGACAGCGGCTTCGTGCAGCGGCAACGCTGGTCTCGCAGCCTGCCGATCATCGGCAGTGCTGGTCGAGCGCACTTGCCGCCAGGTGTTGCGGCCGCTTCGACCATTCGCGGATCGATCGACGGTAGCCTGTTCGGCGGCGAGACTGGCAAGCGTCAGCCGCGCGCAATCTGCTGAACGGCGCCAATGCGGCAGCGATCCAATCGACCGGCGGGCGCCTGGGAGATCGTCCAGTTCGAGGCCGCCGAGGAGATCGCGCCAGACATCTGGCGGCTGTGCGGGCTGCTGCGCGGCCAGCTCGGCACCGACGATGCGATGGCGGCCGGAGCGCCGGCCGACAGCCTGTTCGTCCTTCTCGACGATGCCGTATCGCCGCCGGGCTGCGCGCCGGCGAGGTCGGGCTTGCCGCTGAACTGGCGGGTCGGACCGTCAGGGCGGACTTCTCCGACGCAAATTTCGTCACAATCAGGTCGAGCCGGCGGCAGTCCGCGCGCTATTGCCGCTGTCGCCGGTGCATCTGACGGGACGCGCTCGGCTCAGGCGGCGATCTGTCATTTCCTGGGTCCGCCGCGGCCGGATCGACGCCGACGATTGGGAAGCGAGCGACATTCCGCTCGGCGAGGAACGCGAGGAATACCAGATCGAGATCGCCCATGCCGGCGGCGCTTGAAACGCACGGCGACGCCACCGATCGCCGGGCTTGGTCTACGAGAGCGCGATGATCGCCGCCGATTTCGGTGCTGCGCCGCCGGCCATCGACGTCACCGTCCGGCAGATCAGCAGCGACTGGCCGGGGCATCACGCGAACCCGCCGCCTCGCCCTTTCCTGATCAACAAAGGAGTCGACATGAACGAGACCAAACCCTGGTATCTCTCGCGCACGATCTGGGCGTCGCTGGTCACGATCGCACTGCCGCTGGCTGGCACGCTCGGCATGCAGCGTCTGCCGCGCATCGACGAGCAGGCACTGACCGACACGCTGCTGCAGGCATGCGCGGGCATTGCGGCCTGGTCGCGATCTTTGGCCGGTTGAGCGCCAGCCGGAAGATCGGCTAGAGTGCATTGCGGTTGGAGGGGTTGCAATGTTCATTCGGCGTTCAGGCGTGCTGCATAGAAGGGCACCATGAACATTGCGCTGGCCAGTATCAGGTTAACCGCGATCGCGCTCGTCGCGTCGGCGATGGCGCTTGGCCAGGTCTTTGCGGCACCGCACGCCGTCCCCTCTTTCTCGTCGCCGGTTCAGAACGCCCAGGCCGACTGCTACGCCATCGGCCAGCAGGTCGCCGCGCAGAATGGCGGCCAGTTGGCGCGCGCATCGGCGGCCAACCGGGGCGGGCAGCCGGTTTGCGTCATCGTGGTGCTGGTTCCCGGCAAGGACGGCCAGCGACCGCGCCGCGCTGAATTCGTGGTTCCGGCGAACTGACATTCCGGCTTTGAAGGCAGCGCCGAGATGACCAATATCCGTGCCAGGCGAACAGGGTGATTCGATGCGCATACTGGTCGTCGAGGACGACAAGAATCTGAACCGCCAGATCGCCGATGCGCTGGTCGACGCCGGCTATGTGGTCGATCGCGCCTTCGACGGCGAGGAAGGCCATTTCCTCGGCGACACCGAGCCCTACGACGCGGTGGTGCTCGATATCGGCCTGCCGCAGATGGACGGCATCAGCGTGGTCGAGCGCTGGCGCCGCGCGGCCGCAAGATGCCGGTGCTGATCCTGACCGCGCGCGACCGCTGGAGCGACAAGGTGGCGGGCATCGATGCCGGCGCCGACGACTACGTCGCCAAGCCCTTCCACATCGAGGAAGTGCTGGCGCGGCTGCGCGCCCTGATCCGCCGCGCCGCCGGCCATGCCTCCTCGGAACTGGCTTGCGGGCCGCTGCGGCTCGACACCAAGGCCTCCAAGGCCGACGTCAACGGCGTGCCGCTGAAGCTGACCTCGCATGAATTCCGCCTGCTCGCCTATCTGATGCATCACATGGGCGAGGTCGTTTCGCGCACCGAACTGGTCGAGCATCTCTACGACCAGGATTTCGACCGCGACTTCCAACACGATCGAGGTGTTCGTCGGCCGCCTGCGCAAGAAGATGGGCATCGACATGATCGAGACCGTGCGCGGCATGGGCTATCGCATGCGCGAACCCCAGACCTGATGTGACGCGGGCGCCGGCGTGACGGAAATCGCCAAGGTCTTCGGCTCCGGCATCGGCCCGCGCTCGCTCGCGTTTCGCGTCATCGCTTTCTCGACCATCTGGGCGGTCCTGGCGCTGATCGTCATTTCGACGGTGATTTCGACGCTCTATCGCCAGACCAGCGAGCGCGGCTTCGACAGCCTGCTGTAGGCGCATCTCTTCAACCTCATCAGCTCGGTCGGCGTGAACGACAGACGGCGTGCTGACCGGCTCGCCGGATCTCGGCGATCTGCGGTTCTCGATGCCGAATTCCGGCTGGTACTGGTCCGTCGAGCCGGTTTCGGACAGCGTCACAGGCCAGCTGCGCTCCTGCTCGATGATCGGCGACGTGCCTGTGCCGCCGACCAGCCAGGTTCCTTTCAACAGCGATTTCCGCAGCAACTTATGAAGCGACGGGCGAATCCGGCGAAACGCTGGAGGTCGTCGAAAGCGAATTCGAGCTGGATCAGCGCAACCGTGTCGCCCGATTTCGCGTGATGGGCAATCGCAGCGAGCTGGAGGACGAAATCGCCGTCTTCAACCGGCGGCTCTTTTCTTATCTGCTGGTGTTCGGCATCGGCATGATCGCGATCAACGCCATCGCCATCCTGCTCGGTCTTCGGCCGCTGCGCGTGGTGCGCGAGGCGCTGGCGCAGGTTCGCGAGGGCACCGCGAAGCGGCTGGATGGCAAATTTCCCTCGGAAATCCAGCCTCTGGCCAACGAAACCAATGCGTTGATCGACAACAACCGGCGCATCGTCGAGCGGTCGCGCACCCAGGTCGGAAACCTGGCGCATTCGCTGAAGACGCCGCTTGCGGTGCTGCTCAATGAGGGCCGCGACGCTCGGCGGCGAAAAAGGCCGGCTGATCGAGGAACAGGCGTCGGGCATGCAGCAGCAGGTCGAGCATTACCTGCAGCGTGCGCGTGTCGCCGCGCAGCGCGACAGCGTCGTCTACCGCACGCCGGTCGCGCCGTTGCTCGAGCGCATCGGCCGCGTGGCGGGAAGCTGAAGCCGGGAATGCGCATCGCGGTCTGCGTCCGACCCGAATCTCCTGTTTGCCGGCGAGCGCGAGGATCTGGAGGAGATCGTCGGCAATCTGCTCGACAATGCGATGAAATGGGGCCGCCGCGAGATCCATATCAGCGCCAAGGCGCTGCCTTTGTCGGGAGACAACAAGCGTTTGGAAGTATCGGTCGACGATGACGGCCCAGGCATTCCGGAGGACAAGGCGCGGGAAGTGCTGCAGCGGGGCAAGCGCCTTGACGAGACAAAGCCCGGCACGGGCCTGGGCCTGGCGATCGTGGCCGACCTGGTCAAGGAATATGGCGGGGTCTTGCGGCTGGAAAGGTCCCGCTTGGGCGGGCTGCGTGCTTCTGTGGAATTGACAAGCGTCGAATAAGAGTTCTGTCTGCCATGAGGCAGTCGGCCCAACTTCGGCCAAAGCGCTGTTCTATCGAAACAAAATTACCTGAGCGGCGGCGGACTGATGAAGCCAAGACGAGCGACGATCATTGCGATGTCCAGCCTGCTGGTGTTGTCCGGCTGCCAGACCATCGGCGGCAGCACGCCTCCCAAGCCGCAGCCCGTCGTGCGCGGCATGCAGGGCGGTCTTGCCGGCACCTCGATCGGCAAGGATCTCGATTCCGGCGACCGGCGCGCTGCGCTCGATGCCGAATACAAGGCGTTGGAGTACACGCCCGGCGGCCAGACCGTGGCCTGGAAGGGTGAAGATGCGGGCACTTCGGGACAGGTGGTGCCGGGTCAGCCTTATCGCGTCGGCTCGCAGGACTGCCGCCAGTACACGCACACCATTCTTGCCGATGGCGAAAGCGAAAGCGCACGCGGCACAGCCTGCCGCAACGCGGATGGCAGCTGGACGCCGCTGACTTGACGGTATTGTGAATGGCCTTGCCCCACCAAATAGTCGCAGAGGCCGGACATTGGATTTGGCCGGTTGAGCCGCTATTGAGTTCGCCATGTTGTTTTGGCTCTCAGCTGCGCTCCTGACGATCGCCGCAAGCCTAGCCGTGCTGTGGCCGCTGGCGCGCGGCGACGTTGCGACGGCCGACGCAGGCAACGACCTTCGGGTCTACAAGGACCAGCTTGCGGAGATCGACGCGATCTGGAACGCGGTGCGATCGCCGCCGGGGAAGCCGAGCAGGCCAAAGCCGAGATCGGCCGCCGTATCATGCGACAGGCTTCGGCGGCTTCAGCCGTTGCGGCGGGTTCGGGCAGCCGAGCGCTTTCGCGCCGTGGCGTTGATCGCGGTGCTTTCCGTGCCGGTCGTAAGCTGGGGCCTTTATAGCCTTATCGGTTCGCCTGAGTTGCCATCACAGCCGCTCCAGGCGCGGTTGGAAAAGCCGCCGGCGAAAGCACTGCCGAAGAGCTGATCGCCCGGGCCGAAAGTCATCTTGCCCAGAACCCGGACGATGGCCGCGGGCTGGGACGTGTTGGCCCCGACCTATCTGAGGCTCGGCCGCTACGACCAGGCCATCACCGCCTACCGCAATGCGCTGCGGCTCGACGGCGAAAGTGCGGAACGGATCACCGGCCTGGCGGAAGCATTGACCATGGCGAATGGCGGCATCGTGTCTGCCGAAGCGGAGGCTGCTTTCAAGAAGGCGCTGTCTCTCGACGCGAACGCTGGCAAGGCCCAGTTCTTCCTGGCGATGGGGCTGGTGCAGGACGGCAAGAGGGCCGATGCCGAAACGGCGTGGCAGGCTATGGCTAAGGACGCCGGCCTCGACGAGCAATGGCGCCGCGCCGCCGGATATGCATTGGAGCAGTTGGCGCAGCAGAAGATCGCCGAGGCTGGCGGCCCATCGCAGGAAGCCGTGGACCAGGCGGCGGAAATGTCGCCGCAGGATCGCTCGGCCATGATCGAGCAGATGGTCGCGGGGCTGGACCAGAAACTGCGCGCCAATCCCGATGATCCGGAAGGCTGGATCAAGCTGGTGCGTTCCTATCTTGTGTTGGGCAAGCCGGACGAGGCCAAGGCTGCGGTGAAGCGCGCCATCGAAGCACTGGGCGGCGACACGGAAGGCGGCCGCAAGGTCGCGGCTTTCGCCGCGGACCAGGGAGTGAGCGTCACCGAATGACCCGCAAGCAGAAAAGATTGTCGGTGATCGCGGGCGGCCTTGCCTTTCTGGGCGCCGCCAGCGCGCTGACGTTTTATGCGCTCGGGCAGCGCGCGTCCTACTTCTACATGCCGACGGACCTGCAAACGGCGAAGGTCGAGCCGGGCCAGCGCATCCGGCTGGGCGGGTTGGTCGAAAAAGGCACGATCAAGCGCGGCGACGGCGCGAACGGTGTCCTTCGCGGTCACCGACAAGGAAAAATCGGTGCCGGTGACCTATACCGGCATCCTGCCGGACCTGTTTCGCGAGGAGCAAGGCGTCATCACGGAAGGCACATTCGCGGCTGACGGCGTCTTCAAGGCCGACTCCGTGCTGGCCAAGCACGACGAGAATTACATGCCGAAGGAAGTCGCCGACAGCCTGAAGGCAAAAGGGCGTGTGGCAGCCGGAGGCGACGAACTGATGGTCGAGGCCGGTCATTTCGCTCTCGTGCTGGCCTTTGCGCTGGCGCTCGTGCAGTCGAGTGGTGCCGCTTTACGGCGCGCGGCGCAACGATGCGCGGCTTATGGCGGTCGGCGGGCCGGTGGCGCTGGCCGGTTTTCTGCTGACGGCGTTTGCCTTCGCGGTGCTGATCGCTGCGATGGTCCAGTCGGATTTTTCGGTGGCGAATGTCTGGGAGAATTCCCATTCGCTGAAGCCCATGATGTTCAAGGTCAGCGGCGCATGGGGCAGCCACGAAGGCTCCATGCTTTTGTGGATCCTGATCCTGACGTTCTTCGGCGCGCTGGTTGCGGCATTCGGTGCGAACCTGCCGGCGACGCTGAAAGCCAATGTGATCGCCGTGCAGGGCTGGATCGGCGCGGCCTTTCTGCTGTTCGTGCTGACGACCTCCAATCCCTTCGCGCGCATCGATCCGGCGCCGATCGAGGGCAGGGACTTGAACCCGATCCTCCAGGACATCGGCCTGGCGGTGCACCCGCCGATGCTCTACCTCGGTTATGTCGGCTTCTCGATCTGCTTTTCCTTCGCGGTCGCGGCGCTGATCGACGGCCGCATCGACGCTGCCTGGGCGCGCTGGGTGCGGCCATGGACGCTCGCCGCCTGGCTGTTCCTCACCGGCGGCATCGCGATGGGCTCCTACTGGGCCTACTACGAGCTCGGCTGGGGCGGCTTCTGGTTCTGGGATCCGGTCGAGAACGCGTCCTTCATGCCGTGGCTGTCGGGCACGGCGCTGCTGCACTCCGCAGTGGTCATGGAGAAGCGTTCGGCGCTGAAAATCTGGACGCTGCTGCTGGCAATCCTCACCTTCTCCCTCTCGCTGCTGGGCACCTTCCTCGTGCGGTCCGGCGTGCTGACCTCGGTGCACGCCTTTGCCACGGACCCCAGCCGCGGCGTGTTCATCCTGGCGATCCTGACGCTTTTCATCGGCGGTTCGCTGGCGCTGTTCGCCTGGCGCGCCCAGTCGCTCACCGCCGGCGGGTTGTTCCACCCGATCTCCCGCGAGGGCGCGCTGGTCCTGAACAATCTGTTCCTGACGACGGCGGCCGCGACCGTGCTGATCGGCACGCTCTATCCGCTGGTGATCGAAGCCACGACCGGCGAAAAGATCTCCGTCGGCGCGCCCTTCTTCAACCTCACCTTCGGGCCGCTGATGCTGCCTTTGCTGGTCATCGTCCCCTTCGGTCCGATGCTGGCCTGGAAACGCGGCGACATGTTTGCCGCCGCGCAACGGCTGATGTTTGCGTTTGGCGGCGCGCTGCTGGCAGGCGCCGTCGTGCTGCTGTTCATAGATGGCCGCGCCGTGTTTGCAGCGCTTGGCGTGGCACTCGCCTTCTGGCTGATTTTTGGCGCCGTAACCGACCTTGCCTTGAAGTCGGGCATCGAGAAGCAGCCGCTGAACGTGGCGCTGCGTCGGCTGGTCGGACTGCCGCGCTCCATGTTCGGCACCGCGCTGGCACATGCCGGGGTGGGTTTGACACTGCTCGGCATGGTCGGCACGCTTGCCTTCGGCACCGAACACATCGGCACGATGAAACCGGGCGATGTGCTGGAACTGGCAGGGCGCTCGATCCGCTTCGAGCGCGTCCACCCGCTCACGGGCCCCAATTTCCAGGAGCAGCAAGGCATTTTTGCGCTGCTGGACGCCGCTGGCGCGCCGCGTGGCGAGATCGTTTCGGCGAAACGCTTTTATCCGGTCCGCCAGATGGCGACGACCGAAGCCGGTATCCGCACGATCGGTTTCAGCCAGCTCTACGTCTCACTCGGTGACGCGACCAAGGATGGCGGCATCGTCGTGCATGTCTGGTGGAAGCCGCTGGTGACACTGATCTGGCTGGGCGGCGTCGTGATGATGCTGGGCGGCGCGGTCTCGTTGACCGATCGCCGCTTGCGCGTCGGCGCGCCGACAGCGGCGAAGGCACGGCGCAAAGCCGCCGCGGCGGGGGCTGCGTGAGCGTGCGTGCTGTTCTGCATTCATTGCTCCTTGCTGTGCCTGCTGCTCGCCGCTTTCCCAGCCTTTGCCGTGCTTCCGGACGAGGTTCTGTCCGATCCCGCGCTCGAGGCTCGAGCCCGAGCAATCTCGGCCGAGCTGCGCTGCATGGTCTGCCAGAATCAGTCGATCGACGATTCCAACGCCGACCTGGCGCGCGACCTGCGCGTGCTGGTGCGCGAGCGTCTCGTCGCCGGCGATACCGACCGGCAAGTCATTGATTTTGTCGTCTCGCGCTACGGCGAATACGTGCTGCTGAAGCCGCGCTTCAGCGCGCGCAACGCTCTGTTGTGGGGTGCGCCGGCACTGCTTCTCCTATGCGGTATCGCCTTTGCCTTCCGTCGTGTCAGGTCGCGACAACCTCTTGAAGCCCAGCTTTCAAAGGAAGAACAGGCAACGCTCGACAAAATTCTGGCCGATGTCGATCGTTGATCCCGGCCTCAATCAGCCAACAGCAGTTCGAACACGCGCTGTGGTTCGCTGATACCCTTCAAGGAATGCATTCCTGCCTCGGCGACGCTGCCGGGCGCCAACAGCGCCGCGACGCCGGCGGAACAGACGGCTCGCGCACCCACTGCCTTGGCGATGCCCTCAAGCCGGCTGAGATAGTTTACCGTTGGGCCGACGACTGTGAAATCGAGCCGGTCCGGGCTGCCAATGTTGCCGTAGACCACCGGGCCGAAATGAAGCGCCGCCACGAAGCGTTGGCCACCGGCTTGTGCAAAAGCTCTCCTGACGCCGGCGGCGGCCCGCTCACAAGCTGTCCGGGCGTCGTTGGGATCTGCGGGGAAAACCGAAAGTACGCCGTCGCCGATGAACTTGAGGACGTCTCCCCCTTCAGCTTTGATCGCATCGACGACCTTCTCAAAATAGCTGCCCAGCTGCTCCAGCAGCTGCTCAGGCGTCGAATGCTCCGACAACCCCGTGAAATCGCGCAGGTCGGTCAAGACGACGGCAGCCTCGATATTGGTCGTCTGGCCGCGTCGAAACTCCCCAGCAACGATGCGGCGGGACGGCCCGTCGCCGAGATAGACTTCCAGCAGGCTCTGCGTGGAATGGCGCATGGCCGCCGGCTCTATCGCTGCCCCCATCGCTGGCGCCAGGGCTTCCAGCATTTCGACCTGCCATGCCAGAAAACCTCCTGGCTGATTGGTCACGAAGGCGCTTACTTGCAGGGAGCCGTCGCCGAAGCCGATCGGCAAGGCAAGGTAATCCGTCCCGCCCGCAGCTGCCTGTTCCAGCAACACGATGTGGTCGCGTTCCTTGTCCAGGCCCTCAAGCGATGCGTGATAGCTCGACCGCTGTCTTGATCACCCGCTCGAACGGGCTGCCGAAATAGGAGCCGGTATCCAGGACACGCCGCTCGATCGTATAGCTGTTGACGCCGGTTTCATGCGTCCAGATAACGCCCCAGGCGCTGATCATGGGGTTCGCGACCGATTGGCCCATGCGGATGCGCCAGAGAGGGACACCGACGGCCGCAAGTCGTTCGGCAAGCCCGGCCACGATCTGTTCCGGCGTGCAGGACATGCGCGCCGGTCCGATGAGCCAATCGGAAACTTCAGCCTGCCGTTTTCGAAGTTCGTCTCGGTTCACTGGGCTGTCCATGGATTCTGGCGCCAACATTACAAACTTTTCATCTACCGGAAAGCGCGCGGTAATCCGGCCGTTTCTATCTCTTGGTCATAGGATGCAACCTCCCGCGTCCAAGATGAGGAAACGACAAAATGAGCAACCTTTCCAAGCCGTCTTCCAAAGTTCGCAGCCGTTTGATGGCCGCCGCGGCATCGCTTGCCATTGCTGGCGCGATCGGCTTTGGCGCGGTCACCACCGGCACGGCGCCGGTTTTTGCCGAAGCGGTCAACGTCCAGGGCGCCGCAGTTCCCGGCTTTGCCGACGTCGTGCAGCAGGTTTCACCTGCGGTCGTCAGCGTGCGCGTGAAATCCAAGATCGAGCCGGCATCTGATGATAGTGTGCAGACGTTCGGCGATCGCGACTGGCAGGATCTGCCGGACGGCCATCCGCTAAAGCGCTTCTTCCGCGAATTCCGCGGCGGTGATGATGGCCAGCTCCGGCCCTTCGACCGTCGTGGCGAGAACCGCCGCTTCAACCGGCAGGACCGCGAGCGTCCGACGTCGCAAGGCTCCGGCTTCTTCATCTCCGAGGACGGCTATGTCGTCACCAACAACCACGTCGTCGAGGACGGCACCGTCGTTTACGGTCGTGACAGATGACGGCCGCGAGCTCGACGCCAAGCTGATCGGCAAGGACCCGCGCACCGACCTGGCATTGCTCAAGGTCGATGGCGGCGGCAAGTTTACCTATGTCGACTTCGCCGACGACGCCAAGGTCCGCGTCGGCGACTGGGTGGTCGCGGTCGGCAATCCGTTCGGCCTCGGCGGCACGGTGACGGCCGGCATCGTCTCGGCGCGTGGCCGCGACATCGGCGCCGGTCCGTATGACGACTTCATCCAGATCGACGCGGCGGTGAACCGCGGCAATTCCGGTGGCCCGGCCTTCAACCTGAACGGTCAGGTCGTCGGCATCAACACCGCGATCTTCTCGCCGGGCGGCGGCGGCAATGTCGGCATCGCCTTCGCGATTCCGGCCTCGACCGCCCGCGAAGTCATCGGCGACCTGATGAAGGACGGCACCGTCGAGCGCGGTTGGCTTGGCGTGCAGATCCAGCCGGTGACGCCGGAAATCGCCGACTCGCTCGGCCTGACCCCGGCGAAGGGCGCGCTGGTTTCCGAAGCGCAGGCCGATGGTCCGGCGCTGAAGGCCGGCATCAAGGCCGGCGATGTCATCACCTCGGTCGATGGCAAGGAAGTCGCTGGTCCCAAGGAACTCGCCCGCCTCATCGCCGCCATCAATCCGGGCAAGGCGGTTGACGTCGTTGTCTGGCGCGCCGGCAAGTCCGAGACCGTCAAGGTCGACCTCGGCGAACTGCCGGGCGCCGACAAGCAGGCGGCGATTGAGCAGCCGGGCCCGGTTGAGCCGGGCACGCTGGACGATCTTGGGCTGACCGTTACCCGGGCCGAGGATGGCAAGGGCCTCGTCGTCACCGACGTCGATCCGGACAGCGAAGCGGCCGATCGCGGCATTCAGGCCGGCGATGTCATCACCTCGATCAACTCCGTGGCGGTGAACGACACGGATGACGTCGGCAAGGCGATGGCGGATGCCTCGAAAGCCGGCCGCAAGTCGGTGCTGGTGCAGATCGACCGTGACGACAACACCCGTTTCGTCGCCCTGCCGCTGGCCAAGGGTTGATCCGATCGCATTAGCCGCGAGTGCTCACACCCCCGAGCTCGCGACCGATGTGGCAGGACCGCCTTCCAGCGTCGCGTTAGGCAAGACGGTTCGACCGGCGGCAGGGACCATCTCCTGCCGCCGGAAATCTTTCTGTATAAGAGCGCCATGAAGATTCTGGTCATTGAAGACGACCGCGTCGCGGCCGAATATCTGGAGAAGGCGCTGGCGGAGCACGGCCACACCGCCCATACGGCCGGTGATGGCGAGACCGGCTTCCTGCTGGCGTCGGATGGCGAGTACGACGTGCTGATCGTCGACCGCATGCTGCCGCGCCGCGACGGCCTCTCTGTCATTGCCGGTCTGAGATCGCGGGGCAACACGACGCCTGTGCTGATCCTCTCCGCGTTGGGCGAGGTCGACGACCGGGTCACCGGGCTGCGCGCCGGCAGCGACGACTATCTCACCAAGCCCTACGCCTTTTCCGAACTGCTTGCCCGCATCGAGGTGCTGAACCGCCGCTCGGCCTCGCGCGAGGTCGAGACGATGTATCGCGTCGGCGATCTCGAACTCGACCGCTTGACCCACACCGTGCGCCGCGCCGGCAAGGACATCGTGCTGCAGCCGCGCGAGTTCCGCCTGCTCGAATATCTGATGCGCCACGGCGGGCAGGTGGTCACCCGCACCATGCTCCTGGAAAATGTCTGGGACTATCATTTCGATCCCCAGACCAATGTCATCGACGTGCATATTTCGCGTCTGCGCGGCAAGATCGAAAAAGGCTTTGAAACGCCGCTGCTGCACACGGTGCGCGGCGCCGGCTACATGCTGAAGGCCGCCTGACGTGGCGCTTTCGCTGCCGGCGGCCCTGAAAACCACGGCGGTCAGGCTTTCCGCGCTTTATCTCCTGTTGTTCACGGCCTGCGCGCTGGCGCTGGTCTTCTACATGACGTCGGTCTCGGCGCGCATGCTGACGTCACAGACGATGGACACGATCACCGACGAGGTTGGCGAGCTCGCGCGGGCCTACCAGCGAGGCGGGTTGAAGCTGCTGGTGCGCAATGTCACAGCGCGCTCGCGCCAGCCGGGCGCCAATCTCTACCTCATCGCCGACAGCCAGGGCCGCATCCTGTCCGGCAATGTCGAAAGCCTGGAACCTGGCGTGCTTGACGGGGAAGGCTGGACGGCGCGGCCTTTCTCCTACCGCCGCTTCGGCGAGGGCATCAGCAACGCCGGCGAGGAAACGCTGACCGAAGTCGAGGCCAACACCGGCCATCAGGCCGTGGCGTTGGTGCTGCGCCTGCCCAACCAGATGACCGTGCTGGTCGGGCGCGACCTGCGCGAGCCGGAGATGCTCCGCGCCGTCGTCCGCCGCGCGCTGATGATCACGCTTGGCATGATGGGCCTCGGCGCGCTGCTGATCTGGTTTTTCGTCGGCCGCGCTGCGCTGAAGCGCATCGACAATGTCTCGGCGGCTTCCAGCCCGCATCATGGAAGGCGATCTGTCCGGCCGGCTGCCGGTCTCGGGCGCGGGCGACGAGTTCGACCGCCTGTCGGAAAATCTCAACGCCATGCTCGCCCGCATCGGCGAACTGAACGATGGGCTGAAGCAGGTCTCCGACAACATCGCGCATGATCTCAAGACGCCGCTGACCCGGCTGCGCAATCGCGCCGAAGCGACGCTCACCGGCAGGCGCAAACCGGCCGAATATCGCGAGGCGCTGGAAGAGACGATCGCCGAATCGGATCACCTCATCAAAACCTTCAACGCCATCCTGATGATCTCGCGGCTGGAGGCCGGCTATTCGGCCGAGCAGCTTGAGCAGGTCGATATCAGCCAGGTCGTCGACGATGTCGTCGAGCTCTACGAACCGGTCGCGGAAGAGGCCGGCGTCGCGCTGACGGCCGAGAAGCCCGGCTGCGCGGATCATGATCAACGGCAACCGCGAATTGCTCGCCCAGGCGCTTTCCAACATCGTCGACAACGCGATCAAATACAGCGCCGGCGCGGGCGCAAATCCGGCCGTGTCGGTGAAGCTCGACAGGGCAGGAGCCGACATCCGTCTCTCCATTTCCGACAACGGCCCCGGCATCCCCGAGGAAGCGGACCGCCAGCGCGCGACCGAGCGTTTCGTTCGGCTGGAAAAGAGCCGCTCCCAGCCGGGCTCCGGCCTCGGCCTGAGCCTCGCGAAAGCCATCGTAAAGTACCATGGCGGCAGGCTTGACCTTGACTCTCTCGATCCGGGACTATCAGTGACGATGATCTTCCCGGCGGAGAAGGGCGGTTGATGTCATCGCCAACGGCGAAAACCAAATCGAAGACAGGCAGTTGGAAGTTCGTTCCGCAGCGGGTTCTGCACCCGCTGGATGCGGCACAGGCCACGAGTGAGCTCGCCGACATTGCCGAGGAGGCACGCGAAGCAGAGCTCGAACGGCTCGCCTTGGCGCTCGGCGATACCAACGACGTAACGCAATTCTTCGGCGCGGTGTTCGATCTGTCGGATTTTTTGCGCGATGCCGCCCGCCGCAACCCCGCTATCCTCGATCGCCTGCTCGACCAGTCAGTGGAAGACCGGCTGGCGGAGATCCTCGACGCCGTTTCCAAGCTCGCCGCGGCCGAGGACGTTTCGGAAGCCGGCCTGATGGCCGATCTGCGCCGTCTGAAGGGTGAGGCGCATGTTCTCATCGCGCTGGCTGACCTGGCCGGCATCTTCGATACGCAGACGACTGTTCGCAGCCTGAGTGATCTGGCTGATGCCTGCACGTCCTGCGCGATCGACTTCCTGCTGCGCGACGCCAACCGCCAGGGCAAATTGAAGCTGCCCGATCCGCAAAACCCCACCAAAGGTTCCGGCTGGATCGTGTTGGGCATGGGCAAGCTCGGCGCCCGCGAGCTGAACTTCTCCTCCGACATCGACCTGATCGTGTTCTTCGATGCGGAGGCGCCGGCGATCCTTGATCCGCTCGATGCTACCGATCTGTTTGCCCGGCTGACGCGGCGGCTGGTGCGCATCCTGCAGGATCGCACCGAGCACGGTTATGTCTTCCGCACCGATCTCAGGCTGCGGCCGGACCCCGGCTCGACGCCGCTCGCCATTCCGGTGCAGGCCGCGCTCCACTACTATGAAAGCCGCGGCCAGAACTGGGAACGCGCTGCCATGATCAAGGCGCGGCCGGTCGCCGGCGACATCAAGGCCGGCGAGGCTTTCCTGAAGGAGCTGCACCCCTACGTCTGGCGCAAATATCTCGACTATGCGGCGATCGCCGACGTGCATTCCATCAAACGGCAGATCCATGCCCACAAGGGCCATGGCGAGATCGCGGTGCGCGGCCACAACGTCAAACTTGGCCGCGGCGGCATCCGCGAGATCGAGTTCTTCGTCCAGACGCAGCAGCTCATCGCCGGCGGCCGCTTCCCGGAACTGCGCGGCCGCGAGACGGTCGGCATGCTGGCGATCCTCGCAGAGCGCGGCTGGATCACCGACGAGGCGCGCGATGCGCTGACCGAAGCAATACTGGTTCCTGCGCCGTGTCGAGCACGCCATCCAGGTCATTGCCGACGAACAGACGCATACGCTGCCCGAGGACGACGAAGGGCTGGAGCGCGTCGCGCGGCTGCTCGGCTACGAAAGCGAAGCGGCCTTCGAAAAAGAGTTCCGCGCGGCGCTGATGGAAGTTGAGGGCCACTACGCGGCGCTTTTCGAGGCCGCGCCAAAACTCTCTTCGGGGATAGGCAATCTCGTCTTCACAGGCGATGTCGACGATCCCGGTACACTGGAGACCCTTTCGTCTCTGGGATTCGAGCGTCCTAGCGATATCTGCCGGGTCATCCGCACATGGCATTTCGGCCGCTACCGCGCAACGCAATCGGCTGAGGCCCGCGAGCGGCTGACGGAACTGACGCCGGCGCTGCTGGAAGCCTTCGGCGACACAAAGCGCGCCGACGAGGCGCTGATCCGCTTCGACGAGTTCATCGCCGGGCTGCCCGCCGGTATCCAGCTCTTCTCGCTGCTGCAAAACAACCCTGGGCTCTTGAAGCTGATCGCCACGATCATGGGCGCCGCACCCCGCCTGGCGCAGATCATCACGCGCAGGCCACATGTCTTCGACGGCCTGCTCGATCCGGCCCTGATGACGGACCTGCCGACCAAGGCCTATCTCGCTGCGCGGCTGTCGGCTTTCCTCGAAGGCATCACGGTCTATGAATTTGTGTTGGACCGGTTGCGCATCTTCGCGGCCGAGCAGAAATTCCTGATCGGCGTGCGTCTGCTCGCCGGCTCCATCGATGCCGCCCGCGCGGGCAGGGCCTTTTCGGCCCTCGCCGACCTGACCATCGAGGCAGCGCTTGAGGCCGTTATCGCCGAGATCGCAGTGCGCCACGGCAAGGTGCCGGGCGGCAGGGTGGCGATCCTCGGCCTTGGCAAGCTCGGCAGCCGCGAACTCACCGCCGGCTCGGATGTCGACCTGATCCTGCTCTATGACCATGACGAAGCGGGTGAGGACTCCGATGGCGAAAAGCCGCTGGCGCCGTCTCACTATTATGCGCGCGTGACGCAGCGCCTGATCGCCGCCGTTTCGGCCCCACTGCAGAGGGTGTGCTCTACGAACTCGACCTTCGCCTGCGCCCGTCCGGCAACAAGGGGCCGGTCGCGGTGCACATCGATGCTTTCCGCAAATATCAGGAAAAGGAAGCCTGGACCTGGGAGCACATGGCGATGACCCGTGCTCGCACGGTCGCCGGCAATGCCGACTTCTGCACGGTCGTGGACAATGAGGTTCGCGGCATAGTCGACCGCAAGCGCGAGAACGCCAAGGTGTTTGCCGATGCGGCCGAAATGCGCAAAACGATCGAGACGGAGAAACCGCCGAAAGACCTCTGGGATCTGAAGCTCGCCAAGGGTGGCATCATCGATCTGGAATTCATCGCCCAGTGCGCTGCGCTAACCGGCAATGTTGCTGTCGACGGCCGCGTCGCCGGAACCATCGAAAACCTCGCCGCGCCTGAAGCCTGCTTTTGCCGATACCCAGACCAAGCAGGAACTGGTGACCGCCCAGGCGCTCTATTCGACGCTGACGCAGATCATCCGCCTGTGCCTAACGGGTCCTTTCGACCGCTCAGATGTGCCGCCGGGTTTGAAGGACCTTTTGCTGAACGCGACGGACCTCCCGGATTTCAGCATTCTCGAAGCGCATCTGAAGGAAACCGAGCGCACCGTGCGTCAGCATTTCGACGCGCTGATGAAGGGAAAATAAGCGTCGGCGCTATGCGACGGCCGCGCCACCATGTCGGGGTGTTGCCCGATTACGCGTACATAGGCGATGGCAAAATCCGGCGCTGTCACGCGCGCTTGCTCCCAGTCGCGCAAGGTCCCCACCGGAACACGGAAGCGGTTTGCAAACTCCAGCTGGGACAAGCCCAGCGCAGTTCTTGTCTACGGACAAGTCGCGCGCGCTGGCCCCGATCCATGGCCTGCGACGGTTACATTGAAATCTTCGGTGTCCGTCGGATCAGCCGCTAGAGTGATATGATCTTTCCTCACCTCTATTACTCCTTCTCACCGATATGAACCGCGGCAGATTTCCTCGCCAGACGAAGATGGCGGTAAAGAGCTTTTCTTACACCATCCCAATTGCCTTGAACCGTTCCTCACCATCGATGTCGCGGATCGAAGGAAGAATGAGATGATTGTCGTCCTCGAAAATTCTATCGCCAAACCCAAGCGATAGTTTGTGCTTCTCCCGGTTGGAGCTGTCTTTCGAGGGGTGCAAATCGATCATCCGTATTCATATATACGGAATCTCCGTATAGCCATCAAGTGTCAAACTCTGATGCCCTCTAGGCGCCTTCGCCTGGACTGGAATGCGCACCGACACGATCGTGCCTTTGCCTTCCTTCGACCGGATCTTCAGCGCGCCGCCATGCAACTGTGCCAGCGAGCGCGAGATCGCAAGGCCGAGCCCCGAGCCCTGATGGCTGCGCGACAATTCGTTCTGCACCTGCTCGAACGGCCGGCCGAGCTTCTTCAGCGCCACAGTGGGAATGCCGCAGCCATTGTCCTCGATCGTCAGGTTGAGCGCGCCTGACACGTTGCTTGGCGCGCACCAGGATCTTGCCGTCCTTGCCGGTAAATTTCACCGCGTTGGACAGGAGGTTCATGACGATCTGCTTCATCGCCCGCCGGTCGGCGAACCACCTTCATCGTGTCCGGGATCTTGGTCTCGACCGCGATCGACTTTTGCTTCGGCCTGCACCGCGATCACCCGCACCGTCTCGCTGATCAGCGGGCAGAGATCGATCTCCTCCCGCTCCAGCGACACCTGTCCGGCCTCGATCTTCGACATGTCGAGAATGTCGTTGATGACGTTGAGCAGGTGCTGCCCGCTGGTATGGATGTCGCTGGCATATTCGACATAGCGGTCCGAGCCCAGCGGCCCGAAATGCGCGTTCGCCATGATTTCCGAAAAGCCGATGATGGCGTTGAGCGGCGTTCTCAGTTCATGCGACATGTTGGCCAGGAACTGCGACTTGGCCTGGCTGGCCGCTTCGGCGCGCTCGGTTTCGCGCATGAATTTGCGGTTCAGTTCCTCGAGCTGTTCGGTGCGCTCGCCGTCCAGTTTGCGCAGCACGTGCAGGTCGTGAAGGTTGGCCATCAGGCGGCGCTCGCCTTCCAGCAGCTTTTCCTGGTGCTGCTTGAGCTGGGTGATGTCCGCGCCCATCGCGACCACGCCGCCGTCGGGCGTCTTCAACTCGTTGACCAGCAGCCAGCGCCCGTCGGCCAGCTGCCGCTCATAGCTTGCCCCGCCGCGCGGGCCGTTCGCATTGGCCAGCCTGCGTTCGACGGCGAAGGGCAGCGCTGCGCCTCGATCTGGTCCTTCGATGTCCCCGGCGCGACATCGCCATGGCGAGGCCGAGGTCCTTCTGGAACCGGTCGTTGCACAGCACCAGCTTGTTCTGCGCATCCCACAGCACGAAGGATTCCGACAGGCAGTCCACGGCAGCGCTGAGGCGCATATCCGACGTCGCGGACTTCAGCGCCAGGTTCTGCTGCTCGGTCACATCGACGGCGATGCCGATCAGGTGCAATTCGGAAGCATTCGGATCGACGACCTGGGCGCGGGCGCGTACCCACACCCACTGGCTGTCGGCGTGGCGCATCCGAAACACCTTGTCGATCTGGTCCGTTTCGCGCGCCGCGATCCGCTGCGCCAGCTCGAACAGGTCCTGGTCGTCGGGGTGGATGATGTCGTCGACATCGCCGAAAGAAAGCATCGTGTCGCGTGGCTGGTATCCCAGCATCTCGTACATCGAGCGCGACCAGTACATGCGGCCGCGCGCCATGTCCCAGTCCCACAGCCCGCAGCGTCCGCGCACCAGGGCGAGGTCGATGCGCTGGTGGGCCTCGACATAGATGCGGTCGGCGGCGGTCACCCGCGCCGTCTGCTTGAAATAGGCGTAGAGGATGATCAGCAGCACGCCGGCCGTCACGATGAACAGCGTGACGTTGAGCTTCACCGTGCGCATCCATTCGCTGAACACCGAAGCGTTGGGCACCAGCGCGGCGGCCGAGTGCTTGCCTTCGACGCTCGGTCGCAAGTGCCGCGTACCAGCTTTCGCCGTCGACCTGAACGTCAACCGAGCCCGCGCCGTCGCCGAAAGTGACCAGCGGCTCGGCCCCACTGACCAGATGCCGCAACGGCCGTCCGGCCCAGTCTTCGCGTTGTGGATTGGTGGCGATCACCTGCAGGTTCTCGTCGAGCAGAACCAGCACATGATTGCTCGACATCATGCCGCGTTCGCGCACGCCGGCCAGCACCGCCTCCACCTCGATCGAGCTGGCATTCGCTGCCGCCGGGGCGGCATCGGCGATGCCTGACGCGGCAAGGCTCAGGATTGCCTTGGCATTCCGCTCGGCTTCGTCATGCATCGCCAGCAGCGAAAGCAGCCGTGCCGCGCCGACCACGATCAGGAAGGCCACGATCAATGTTGGAATGGCGCGTCTCAGCAGCGGCTCGGCCGCCAAAAGCCGCCCGAGCGCTGGTGTTCTGCCTTGTGCCTTTAGCCGGCCTCTTGGCTTGCGTAAGCCAAAAAGTGTCCCGCCGGGCGCGCCCCACGCGTCCGCCTTTGCCATCGCTGGCCCCCAAAATGCCGCTTGTCGTTATTGCTGATTCGGCAACACCGCACTTCCGAATTTGCCCTAAAGAATCAGTAGTGATTCGCCTTGTCTAGGGGTGGTTAAAAAAATCTTTACGAATGCCGGCAAAAGGCATCAGCCCAGCGTGCGCTCGACGATGTCGCGCACATCGACGGAGAGCGTCTTGATCGCTGCGAGCGAGGACAATGCCGCGCGGGCTTTCGTCCGCCTGCCGGTTTCCAGCGACCGCCAGGCGCGCAGTGCTGTGGCCAGTCGCGCGGCGAGTCTGCGAATTGTCCTTGTCGATCGCGGCGATCATTTCCGCGAGGAACCGGTAGCCGGCGCCGTCCGGCCGGTTGAAGCCGACCTGGTTGGCGGTCGAGAAAGCCCCAATCAGCGAGCGAACCCGGTTGGGATTGCCGAACGAGAAGGCGGGATGCGTGGTCAAGCCTTGCACCCGCTCCAGCGTGTCGGCGCGCGGGGTCGATGCCTGCACGGTGAACCATTTGTCCATCACCAGCGGGTTGTCGCCGAAGCGTTTCTCGAAGGCGGCCAACGCGTCGCTTCGCCTCGTGGTATCGGGAAAGTGATGCGCCAGCACGGTTAGTGCCGCCATCCGGTCGGTCATGTTCGTCGCGCGGCTCGAAATGCCTGGCGGCGACGGCTACGCCCGCCGGCGGCAGGCTGAGATATTCCAGCAGTGCATTGCCCAGCGCGCGCCGGCCGGCGCTGGCGGCATCCGGCGAGAAGGGCGCTTCGGACCGGAGCGACGCATAGAGTTGTCGCGAACCGTTCGCGATTGGCCGACAACGATCGCGCCAAGAAAATCCTGCCGCGCCGCATGGATCGCGTCAGGATCGATGTTCTCGCCGATCTCGCGCGCGATCTCGGCTTCGGAGGGCAGCGGTCAGCGCCAGCGCGCGAAATGCCATCTCCAGGTTTTCGTCCGCCGCGATCTCGCCGTACAGGCTCGAGAAGTTCCGGCGAGAAGCGCGGCTTGCGGCCACCGCGATAAGCCTGCGTCGCCGCGACCAGCGCGCCGATCAGCGAGCGCGTTCAATGCTTCCCACCGGTTGAACAGATCGCTGTCGCTGCGGGCGAGGAAAACGGTCTCGGCCTGTTTCTGCGTCGAGATCAGGTTGATCGGCGCCGAAAATCCGCGATTGATCGACAGGGTCGGCTCCGCCGCTACGCCCGAGAACCGACTTTCTGGTGGCGCTTGCGCAGGTGGATGACATCGTTCTCCACCGCCGCGCCCTCGACGCTGTCATAGGCCATGTCGTGGCCATTGCGGCCGATCAGCCCGAAACTGAGCGGGATGTGCATCAGGCGCTTGCGGCCTTCGGAACGGCGTCGGCGGCAAGGTCTGATCGAGTTCGACTTCGAAACTCTTGGTCTTCGCTTCATAGCTGGTGGTGACATGCACCTGCGGCGTGCCGGCCTGGTGGTACCAGAGCGCGAATTGCGACAGGTCGCGGCCGGAAGCATCCTCGAAACAGGTCACGAAATCCTCGATCGTCGCGGCATCGCCGTCGTGGCGCTCGAAGTAGAGGTCCATGCCCGGCGCGGAAGCTGTCCTCCCCGAGGATGGTGCGGATCATGCGGACGATTTCGGAGCCTTTTTCGTAGACGGTCGGCGTGTAGAAATTGTTGATCTCGCGGTAGCGGCGCGGCCGCACCGGATGCGCCAGCGGACCCTGGTCTTCCGGGAATTGCTGCGCCCGCAAAGTGCGCACTTCGGCGATGCGCTTCACCGCGCGCGAGCGCTGGTCGGCGGAAAATTCATGGTCGCGGAAAACCGTCAGCCCTTCCTTGAGGCAGAGCTGGAACCAGTCGCGGCAAGTGATTCTGTTGCCTGTCCAATTGTGGAAATATTCATGCGCGATGATCGCCTCGATCGCGGCGAAATCGGCGTCGGTCGCGGTCTCCTCGTCGGCCAGCACATATTTGTCGTTGAAGATGTTGAGGCCCTTGTTCTCCATCGCGCCGATGTTGAAATCCGACACCGCGACGATGTTGAAAACGTCGAGATCGTATTCGCGGCCGAAGCGTTCCTCGTCCCAGCGCATCGAGCGCTTCAGCGCGTCCATCGCGTAGGCGGCGCGCGCCTCCTTGCCGTGCTCGACATGGATGCCGAGCGCGACCTTGCGCCCCGAGGCGGTGACGAAACTGTCGTCGACCGGTGCCCAGATCGCCGGCGACCAGCGCGAACAGATAGGACGGCTTTGGGAACGGGTCGTGCCAGACGGCAAAATGCCGGCCGCCGGGCAGCTCGCCGCTGCTCGACAGGATTGCCGTTCGAGAGCAGCAGCGGCGCTCGTCTTTGCGTCGCCTCGATCCGCACCGTGTAGACCGACAGGATGTCCGGCCGATCGAGGAAATAGGTGATGCGGCGAAAGCCTTCGGCCTCGCACTGCGTGCAATAGACGCCGTTCGAGCTGGTAGAGACCCATCAGCGCCGTGTTGGTCGAGGGCGAGAGCTCGTCTCGATGCGCAGCGTGAATGTCTCGGCCTCGGGCGGCGTTGCATGACGAGCCGGTCGGGCGTCGCCTCATAGTCGGCTGACGGCAAGCGGCTCGCCATCGATCGCGAGGCCGCCCAGCGTCAGCCCATCGCCATCCAGCACCAGCGGCGCGTTGTTTCGCGCGTTTGGCGCGCCGCTTGATCGTCAGCTCCGCCGTCACCCGCGTCTGTCGGGCGAGAGGCGAAGGTCAGCTTCGTTTCGGGGATCAGATAGTCGCTCGGGCGATAGTCCTCGAGGCGAACGACCTGGCCGGTATCGGTACTCATGTCATGACGTTCCCTGTCGAGCAATCCGGCGCGATGCTGCCGCGCAGTGACCGCGGCTGGCCCAACAAAATCGAGGATGATGACTTTACACCGGCCACTCGACAAAACTGGTCCGGCGCCTATTTGAGGCGCGCATCATCCACCAATCTCGCGGAGTAGGCATGACTGTCGTCACACCGAAATTCGGCATGGGCGCGTCCGTCCTGCGCCTGGAAGACAACCGTTTTCTGCGCGGCAACGGCCGCTATACCGACGACATCGCGCCCGAGGCCTGCTGCATGGCTATGTCCTGCGTTCGCCGGTCGCCAAGGCGAAGATTCAGCATCTCGATCGATGCGGCCCGGGACGCGCCGGGCGTGCATCTGGTGCTGACAGGCGAGGATCTCGCGCATCTTGCCGACGTTGCAGTCGGGCGTCATGCAGAAGCAGCCCGACGGCACCCGCGCTCCGACGCGCGACATCCCGATCCTGTGCCGCGACCAGGTGCAATATGTCGGCGACGCCGTGGCCTTCGTCGTGGCTGACACGCGCGCGCTGGCGCAGGACGCCGCCGAGCTGATCGAGGTCGACTATGAATCCGAGGACGCGGCCGCCGGACACCGCGACCGCGCTCGACCCGGACACGCCGCTGGTCTGGCCGGAACTCGGCACCAACCGCGCCTTCACCTATCATTTCGGCGACAAGGCCAAGACCGACGCCGCCTTCGCCAAGGCGGCAAAGGTCACGCGCATCGAGTTCACCAACAACCGCCTGGTCTGCAACTACATGGAGCCGCGCTCGGCGATCGGCGAATGGCGCGCCGACGAGGACCGCTTCGTGCTGACCACCGGCTCGCAGGGCGTGCACTCGATGCAGATACATCCTGGCCGAGCGTCTTCGAGCATCAAGCAAGAAGCAGCTGCGCGTCATCACGCCGGATGTCGGCGGCGGCTTCGGCCCGAAGAGCTTCGTCTACCGCGAGTATCCGCTGGTGCATGGAGGCCGCCAAGCGGCTCGGCCGGCCGGTCAAATGGGCGGGCGACCGCACCGAGCATTTTTTGACCGACGCGCAAGGCCGCGACAATGTCGTCGACGGCCGAGATGGCGATGGACAAGGACGGCCGATTCCTCGGCCTGCGGGTCGATCTGATCGCCGATCTGGGCGCCTACATTTCGCAATATGGCCCGTTCATTCCCTGGATCGGCATCACCATGTCGACCGGCGTCTACGACATGCCGGCGATCGATATCGAACGTCACCGGCGTCTACACCAACACCTGTCCGGTCGATGCCTATCGCGGCGCAGGGCGGCCCGAGGCGGCCTTCCTGATCGAGAAGCTGGTCGACGCAGTGCGCCCGCGACATCGGCATCGGCCGCGCACGAGATCCGCCGCCGCAATTTCATCAAGCCAGACCAGTTTCCTTACCGCACCGCGACCGGCCGCATCTACGACGTCGGCGAATTCGACGGCCATCTCGACGCGGCGCTGGAGAGCGCCGGCTGGAACGATTTCGACAAGCGGCTCGCCGCGTCGAAGAAGGCGGGCAAGATCCGCGGCATCGGCCTGGCGACCTATATCGAGGCCTGCGCTTTTGCCGGCTCCGAGCCGGCGCATGTCGAGCTGAACGGCGACGGCACGGTGACGCTGCTGATCGGCACGCAGACCAACGGGCAGGGCCACGCCACCGCCTACGCGCAGTTCGTCTCGGAAAAGCTGAACATCGCCGATCGACCGGATCACGCTGCACCAGGGCGACACCGACCGACCTCGACAAGGGCGGCGGCACCGGCGGCTCGCGCTCGATCCCGCTCGGCGGCGTCTCGGCGTCGCGCGCCGGCGAGGACGCTCGCGGAGAAGATCAAGAAGATCGCCGCCGACGAGCTGGAAGCCTCGGCCGCCGACATCGAGCTGGTCGACGGCACCGCGCGCATCGTCGGCACCGACCGCAGCATCGATCTTCGCCGCCATCGCCAAGGCGGCGAAGAAGCCGGAAGATCTGAAGGGCTTCGGCGAGTTCGAGCAGAACGAGGCGACCTATCCGAACGGCACGCATATCTGCGAGGTCGAGATCGACCCCGACACCGGCCATGACGCGGATCGTCGAACTACACGATCGTCGATGATTTCGGCGTCACGGTGAATCCGATCCTGCTGGCCGGTCAGGTCCATGGCGGCGTCGCGCAGGGGATCGGCCAGGCGCTGACCGAGAACACGGTCTATGGCGAGGACGGCCAGCTCCTCACCGCGAGCTTCATGGACTACGGCATGCCGCGCGCCGACGACTTGCCGTACTTCCATTTCGAGACGCGCAACGTGCCCTCGACGACCAATGCGCTGGGCATCAAGGGCGCCGGCGAGGCCGGCACGATCGGCGCGACGCCGGCGGTGCTGAACGCGGTGACGGACGCGCTCTACCGCGCCTACGGCATCGGCCATATCGAGATGCCGGCGACGCCGCAGCGCGTCTGGCAGGCGATCCAGAGGCGGCAGTCAGATAGCTGGTGATCGGACTGGCGCCGGGGACAAGCTTGATCAGCCGCGCGGGATCCGGCCTCTGGCCGGCATTTCCCCTCAAAATCCTGTCGGTCACGATTTTCGTCGCCATGTCGTCCTTCATCAAGGCGGCAGGCGACGTGCCGGCGGGCGAGATCGTGTTCTTCCGCTCGTTCTTCGCGATGTTCCCGATGCTGGTCTTCCTGGCCTGGAGCGGCGATCTCGCGACCGCCTACAAAACCACGCGGCCCGGTCAGCCACTTCGCGCGCGGCCTCGTCGGCATACGGCCATGGGCCTCGGCTTCTTCGCGCTGACGCGCCTGCCGCTGCCGGAAGCCGATCACGCTGAACTATGCCCAGCCGCTGCTCGTCGTCGTGTTCAGCGCATTTTCCTTGGCGAAACCGTGCGCGTCTATCGCTGGAGCGCCGTCGCCGTCGGTCTGTTCGGCGTGCGTCATCGTGTCCTGGCCGAAGCTGACGCTGTTGCGGCGGCGGCATGGGCGGACGTGAGTTCGCCGGCGTCATGGCCGCGTTGGCTGCGCGCCGCCGCTTCCGCGGTCGCCATGCTGCTGATCCGCAACCTGGTCACACCGAAAAGACGCTCGACGATCGTCTTCTGGTTTTCGACCTCGGCCAGCGTCTTTTGCCTTGCTGACCATCCCGTTCGGCTGGAGCCGCCGAGCCCGACGCAGGCGACTCTTCTCATCCTGCCGGCATCTGCGGCGGCATCGCCCAGGTTCTGATGACCGAAGCCTATCGTTATGCCGAAGCCTCCACGGTCGCGCCGTTCGAATACAGCTCACTGATTTTGAGCCTGATCATCGGTTATCTCGTGTTCAGCGACGTGCCGACGATCCACATGATCGTCGGCGGCATCATCGTCGTCGGCGTCCGGCATATTCATCGTCTGGCGCGAGCGCCAGCTCGGTTTGCAGCGGGCCAGGGCCACGAAAGTCTCGCCGCCACAGTGATTTGCGGCGCCACTTGATTCGAAGCCGGCTCATCCACACATCGGAATAATGCGCAAAAAGTCCGATTTGCGGGGCCTTATTGGCCTAAGGTCGAAGCATTCAGTGGCCTTAGGGCCACACCTTGGCCAAATCACCCCCTTATTGATTAACCGTCGAAAAATTTGCGGATTCTCATTCGTATCGTTTTCGAGTATCTTCAAAAGAAAAAGGGCAAAAGGGTGGGACATTCGAATTGGACGGAGGTCGCTGGACCTTCGGCCGTGATACCCAACCGGCGTGCACAAAAACGGGCTCGGTCCACAGCCCTGACGCCGGTGTCTCCGATGCGGACCTTCTGGGGCCTGATGCGGGCCTACTGGTTCTCCGACCGGTGGAAGGAAGCTTGGGCATCACCCTCGTCATCGCTGCGCTGATCGCCGCTGAAAGCAAGGTCGGCGTCTGGTTCGCCAAGGCTTCGGCGAACTGGTCAGCGCGATCGCCTTCTTCCACGATCCGCGCAACCCGGACCCCGCATCGCTGCTGTTCACCAGCGCGATCACCTTGATCGTGCTCGTGATCTTCAAGGAAATCGTGCTTCGCCGGCTTCAGGCATCTGGTCTCGTCGACCTTGCATCGCAAATGGCGCGCCTGGCTCGAACGCCAGTTCAACGATGCGCTGCTCGACGGAACCACACACACCTGCATCTCCAGCATCAGGGCCGCGATAGCTCGGCGCTCAACAGCCCGCGCCGGACAACGTCGACCAGCGCATCCAGGAAGCCATGAAGGGCATGACCGGCGGCGCCATCGGCCTCGCCATGGGCATCTTCTCGGTCTGCTCACTCGCTCTACTTCTACGGCGCGAGCTGATCGCAACATCGACCGCCGTGCCGGGTTTGAGCAGTTCGGCATCTATGGCACGGCCGCGCTGGCCTTCATCGCCGTGGCGATTTACGTGCCGGCCAACACCTGGCTGGCGCGTCAACATCGGCGGGATCCTGCAGCGGCTCAACATCCGCATGCAGCAGGCTGAGGCGAGCTATCGCGGTGAGCTGACCGTGCTGCTGCGCAACAGCTTCCACGTCGCCGCCTCGGGCGGCGAGCGCGCCCAGCGCAAGATGCATGGCCGAACTCTACTCCGGCATCGACAGCACCTGGGGCAAGCTCAACATCATCAATTCGATCTAAGGCCGTACGAGAAGATCTACAATTTCGTCGCCCAGCGCTCGGTCGCCTATGCGCCCGGCGTGCTGTCCTACATGAATGGCTCGATCGGCCTGAAATCCTACATCACCGGCGCCGAACTGATCAACCAGCTCATCTCGCAATGTTCGTGGTTCATCCATGTCATGCCGGAAATCGCCACGCTGCGCGCCAACGCAAGGCGCGTCACCGATCTCGCCAACGCCATCGAGGCAGTGCAGAAGCCGACCGAATTCTACAAGCAGACCGGCCGCAACGATTTCCGCTTCTCGACCCAGAAGGCGGTTTCGGCCTGACCGTCCGCTCGCTCGAACTGCATCACGAGGGCGATGCGCGGCGTCGCCTTCCTCAAGGCCAAGAATCTCGGCTTCGGCCGCGGCGAATGGGTCTGCCTGATGGGCCCGTCAGGTTCCGGCAAGACCAGCCTGATGAAGGCGATCAACGGCCTGTGGCCGCATGGGGCAGGGGATATCGTGCTGCCGGAGGGCGTGCGCTCCTTCTACGCCCCGCAGGACGTAAAACTGCCGCGCCTGTCGCTGAAGCGGCTGGTCTGCCTGCCGGACGTCGACGACCTGCACACCGACGTGCGCGTCGCCAGCGGCTCTGCACAAGGCGGGTCTCGGCGAGTTCATCGAATTCTCGTTCCACCCACCGCGACGGCAAGGCCTGGGAAGACGTGCTTTCAGGCGGCCAGAAGCAGAAGCTGGTTCTGGCGCGCATCCTGCTGCATTCGCCTGGCCTGCTGTTCCTCGACGAGGCGACCAGCGCGCTGGATCCTGCCGCCAAGATCGCCTTCCATCAGGCCATCAAGGACGAGTGCCCCAACACCACCATCGTCAGCATCATGCACGAGCCGCAGCCGCCGCGCGCCGCCGATGGCTCGGAGTTCTACCACGCCATCGTCCGCTTCGCCGACGGCATCGCCGCAAAGACGCCAATGCCGAAGCGCGCGCCGACCGAACTCAAGGTCGTCGGCGACAGGAAAAAGCCGCTGGCCGACAACGGCAATTTTTCGATCTGATATCCGGCTTGGAAAGCCGTCGCGCTCCGTCCAACACCCCTCATCCGACCTCGCTCTCGCTCGGCCACCTTCTCCCACAAGGGGAGAAGGTGGAGCATTGCGTCAACCGCTTCGCCCATCATCCAACGTTGGCGATTGGCGAACGCCGGCGCAGGTCTGCCTTCTCCCCTTGTGGGAGAAGGTGGCCGCGCGAGCGCGAGGACGGATGAGGGGTGCTGGACGGAGCACATTATCTCCGCCACAACGCGACATGTCGAAACCCCCGCGATTTACCCCTTCGGGCAGGCAGCGCCATCCGCCACCCAGCGGCGGATCAGTTCGCCGAAGACCTCCTGCGTGCCGGGCGCCGGCTCGCGCCCCGCGCCGGGGCTCCAGCCCCAGCCGACGAGGCTGTCATGCGCCATGTGCTCGACGATCTGGTCGAGCGTCTTGCCGCCGTTGCGCGCCGGGTCCTTGATCTGCTCGCAGATCTGCGCCGAGCGACTTGCCTGCCCAGGCCATCTCGATCGGCGCGAGATGCCATGCGGATGCCCGGGAATGCTCTTCAGCGTCTCGGCCTGGCCGACGACGTCGACATTGGCCGGCGCCGTGGCAGGTGTTGCACATCATGCCGGGCATGCCGATGTCGCCGTCGCCGCGCGACACCGGCGGCTGGTGCGGATGCATGGCCATGCCCTGCAGCGGGCGGTCGCCGGCCGGATGGCAGTTCACGCAGCGCGGATGCTGGATGACCTTGCCGGCCTCCTCGAACAGCGCGACGGAGCGCGCCGTCTTGTCGGCGATGCTGTCGAAGCTGACGCCGGGTCCTTCAGCGGCGACGGCGGCCTGCTCCTGCGCCTGCGGCAGCGCTGCGACAGCGCCAGCACAGCCGCTGCAGCGAGGCGCCGCCAGACCAGGCCATAGCGCACCGCTCTCACGCATGCGCTGCACTGCTCATGACGACGCTCCGGCCGGCACGATCGGCAGGCGGCGCACCGGCTTCGCCGGTCAGCCTGCGCCAGGCATTGGCGACCGCCGGGCCGATCGGCGGCACGCCCGGTTCGCCGACGCCGGTCGGCTTCTCGGTCGAGGCGATGACCGCCACCTCGACATGCGGCATCTCGTTGATGCGCAGCGAGCGGTAGTCGTGGAAGTTCGACTGCATGATCTTGCCGCCTTCGCCGAGCGTGATCTCGTCGAACAGCACGGCGCCGAGGCCGTAGCCGATGCCGCCTTCCATCTGCGCCTTGATGACGTTCGGATTGATCGGCCACGCCGCAATCGACGGCGCACCAGACCTTGTGCACGCGCGGCGTGCCGTCTTCGTTGCGCGAGACCTCGGCGATCTGCGCGACATAGGTGTCGAAGCTCTTGCCACGGCGACGCCGCGCTCGCGCCCTTCCGGCACGGCGCTGCCCCAGTCGGCCATCTCGGCCACCGTCTTCAGCACGCCGGCATAGCGCGGCTCGTCGGTGAGCAGGGCAAGCCGGCCCTCGACCGGATCCTTGCCGGCCATCTGCAGCAGTTCGTCGACGAAGGTCTCGACCGCAAAGCCGGTATGGGTATGGCCGACCGACCGCCACCACAGCGGCGGCACGGCGAGCTGTTCGTTGTGCGCGCTGACGCGCAGGTTCGCGATCGCGTAGGGCAGGTTCGACGCGCCCTCGACCGAGGTCTCGTCGAGATCGCGCCTTGCCCATGATCGACTGGCCGACGATGGTCTGGCTCCCAGGCGACGATCTTGCCGTCCGCGTCGATCGCCGCCCTTCAGCCGGTGCACATACATCGGCCGGTAGAAGCCGCCGCGCATGTCGTCCTCGCGCGTCCACAGATGCTTGAGCGGCCGCTTGCCGCCGCTCGCCTTGAACACCTCCGCCGCCTCGGTCATGTAGGGCGAGCCGAACTGCGCCCGGCGGCCGAAGCTGCCGCCGGCAAGCTGCGTGTTGACCCGGACCTTGCCGGATCGAGCCCGATCACCTTCGCCGCCGCCATCTGGTCCACGCCGGGAAACTGCGCGCCGGTGTAGATGTCGACGTGCCGTCATCGGCCGGCACGAAGACGGCGTCGAGCGGCTCCATCGGCGCATGCGCGAGGAAGGGGAAGACGATCTCGGCCTCGAGGCTCTTCACGCCCTGCCGCGGCAAAGGCCTCGTCGACATCGCCGTTGTTGGTGGCCTCGAGCCCCTTGTCGCGAAGCTTCTCTGCGAAGTCCGCGGTCGAGTTCGCGCTCGAGCGCGTCTCGGCCTTGGACAGATCCCACTCGACCTTGAGCGCTGCGCGGCCCTTCAGCGCCGCAATAGGTGTCGTCGGCGTAGACGGCGACGCCCTGCGGTACCTGCTTGACGTCGACCACGCCCGGCACCTTGCGCGTCTCGGCATCGTCGAACGACTTCACCGTCGCGCCGAAATGGTCGGGATGCGCGACCACCGCGACCAGCATGTCGTCGGCCAGCACGTCGAGCGTGAAGACCGCCTTGCCGGTGGATCTTCGCCGACCGTGTCGAGCTTCGGCAGTTCCTTGCCGATCAGCACGAAATCCTTCGGGTCCTTCAGCGTCGGCTTGTCCGGCGGCGTCTGCTTCGCCGCCTTGTCGGCCAGCGCGCCGAAGCCGCTGTCCTTGCCGGACGCCGCGTGGCTGATCCCGCCCTTCGCGACGGTGATCTCGCCGGCCGGCACGCCCCATTCCTCGGCCGCGGCGGCGACCAGCATGGCGCGCGCCGTGGCGCCGGCCTGCCGATATTGCTCGTAGGAGTTGGCGATCGCGGTCGAGCCGCCGGTGCCCTGCATGCCGAACAGCAGGTTGGCGTAGAGCTTGTCGTCGGCGGGCGAATGCACGGCGCGCATCTGCGTCCAGTCGGCGTCGAGTTCCTCGGCGACGAGCGTGGCAAGGCCGGTGAACGGGCCCTGGCCGAACTCGATGTGCTTGGAGAGGATCGTCACCGTGTCGTCGGTGCCGATGTTGACGAAGGCGTTGATCGGCAGCAGGTCCGGCGCTGCCGCCGGCCGGCACGCCCTGCGTGCGCGGCGGCAAAGCCTTTCGGCATGACGGCAAAGCCGATGACGAGGCCGGCGCCGGCGAGAAAAGCGCGCCGCGACGGGCGGAAATCATGGATGTGTCATGGCTCAGCCCTCCACTCAGATCGTCGCGCGGCGTCTTTGATCGCCTGGCGGATGCGCTGGTAGGTGGCGCAGCGGCAGATGTTGCCGGCCATCGCGCCGTCGATGTCGTCGTCGGTCGGCTTCGGCGTCAGCTGCAGCAGCGCCACCGCCGACATGATCTGGCCGGACTGGCAGTAGCCGCATTGCGGCACGTCGATCGCCACCCAGGCCTTCTGCACCGCTTCGGCCTCGGCGCCGGCAATGCCCTCGATGGTCACGACCTCGGAGCCTTCGATGGTCGAGATCGGCGTGACGCAGGAGCGCCGCGTCATGCCGTCGAGATGCACGGTGCAGGCGCCGCATTGCGCGACGCCGCAGCCATATTTGGTGCCGGTCAGCTTTTCGAAGTCGCGGATGACCCAGAGCAGCGGCGTGTCGGGGTCGCCGTCAAAAGTCTTCTGCTGTCCGTTGAGAGTGAAGGTGACCATGGGGAGAGCCTCCGTTTCGCGTACCGCTCACGGCCATCAGACACCGGCAGATTTCGAGGGTCAACCACACGATTACACAATGCGGTGAAGAGGGCGTTGGTCCAGCGGCAAGCCGCGCGAGCGAAAACTCATTGCAAGCCAGCGCGCCGCGACCCTTCTTCAATCACGGCAAGCGCTGGAGGATTGGTCACCGGATAACCCGCGATAAACGTGCCGACCCGAAAATCCGGGAACGTTCGAGCAAGCATGTCGGACGTATCCGCAGCTTGCTGTTGTTCGTCCAGCAGCGCGTGCGCCATGGCGATAAACAACAATGCTGAGGGAGAGTTTTTCGGAAGCTGCTCGAAGGCAGCCAGGCATTCCCGGTAGCGGCCGGTCACGAAGCAGCAACGGCCAAGCATGTTCTGATACCAGTGCGTGTGCGGATTGAGCCGGATTGCTCGTCGCACGAGCTCGTAACCCTCCTGGGGATCACCTGTCACCAGTGCAAGACTGCCGGCCAGCTTCGCGAGCGTATCGGCATCGTTCGGTGCGATCGCTAATGCTAACGTGTTTTGTTCGACACAGCCGTGAAGGTCGCCCTGCAGCGCTCGCAATTCACCCAGGCTAAGATGCGCCATGCTGTCTGCGGGATCGAGCTCCAGCGCTTTGAGCAGACAAGCCTCCCAACGTTCGGTTGAGACGGCCGGGTTGCTGGAATACGCGTTCAAGAGTTCAACGGAATAGGCCATGCCAAGTGCGGCCCATGCCCGCGCCAGGCCAGGGTCCAGTTCGACAGCGCGCGATTGAAGCCGGATCGCCTCGCTGTTGGCTTCTCGGGTCAGCCTGTGGCACGCCTCCACGCCCAGGAGATAACAATCGTAGGCGCTCAGGCTTGCCGGTGGCTTCCGACGGGCTGCGGTGCAGCCCAGCCCCGCGATCGTACCGCGCCAGCTCGCCAGCACATTGACGACATTTTCAGTGACGCTGTCCTGCATGGCGAACAAGTCGTCGACGAGTTTGTTATATCGCGCGGTCCATACGGCAATTCCGCTATGCGCGTCGATGAGTTGAACCGCGATCCTAACCCTCTCACCGACGGCCTGAAGCGTCCCTTCCAGGATATAGTCCGCGTTCGAGTTCTTGCGCGACCGACCGAATGTCTTGGCGTCGGCCCTTGTAGCAACTCATCGTCTGGCGAGCGACGACGGCAAGATCGGAATGCCGCGCGAGGTCGACGATGATATCCGCCGACAAGCCATCGGCCAGCCTGTTCCATAGCTCGTCACCGCTGAGGTTTTCGATCGGCATGACCGCGATCACAGGCGGCTCCGATTGTCCCTGGTCGCTAATACTTGGCCTTGTTTGATCGGAAATCAGCGCCGCCAGCGCCAATTTGCTGTGAACGCCCAGCTTCCGATAGATCGTTGAAATGTGCGTACGAACGGTCGTAGGAGCGATGAACAGGCTCTCGCCGATCTCGCGATAGGTCATACCATCCGCGAATTTCGCAGCAACGGCCCGCTCGCGATCCGAGAGATCGGCGACGGCACTATCCACGGCACGAAGCATTCGCTTCAACCTCCGGCCGGCTTCCGCACCACTCATACGGTCGCGGCGAACCAGAATACTACACGCGGTACAGGGAAAACACTGCATTTGCACGATGCCGCCGCCAGGCGTGTGCGCCTAGCCTTTCCGACGATGAGGTCGAACCCTCAGTGTCCGGGAGGCGTCAATGACGAAAGCTGCCGTAGTCGCGGTGCTGATGCTGGTCATACAAGCCCAAGCAGCCTTGTCTGGATACCGACAAGCGGATATCTGACGAGGCGCTTAGGCATGCCAGCGCGCGGCTCTATTCGGAAATCGTCTTCCGAGCCTGCCTTAACGGCAAAAGATATTCCCGCAGCCAGATCGAAAAAGGCTTTGCGCGGCACGCCAGTGAAATGAGGCTGCAACTTCTCGCCCAAGGCTACATGATTGTGCCCGGAGAGGTGACGAGATTCCAGCCTCGCCAATCGGCGAACTCGGCTATCGAACCTCAACCCGTCGCGCCAAAATTCGGCTGTCGCCGCCCGTACTGGCTTGATGATTGATTTGTTGTCTGCTCCTGCGTGGCGGTCAATTCGCCGCCGCCTTCGCCATCGCCCTGACGAACCCCGCCGTCTCCTCATCGGCCGGAAAAAAGCTCTCGATGGCGATTTCCGACAGCGTGATGTCGAGCGCCGTGCCGAACACGGTGATCGTGCTGATGAAGGTCAGCACCGTCGCCGCCCATGCGCAGTTTCAGCGGATGCGCGATAGCCGCGATGTCGGGGTGCAGCGGCGAGGTGGTGCGCGGGCCGGACGGGTAGCCCAACAGCTCTTTCTCGAGATCGGCCAGCACGGGGTCAGCGACGGCGTCGTTTTGGCGCTTCAGCCGCTCGATCAGATGCGTGCGCCATTCATGCAGATTGGCGATGCGTGGCGCCATGCCCTTTGGGTGCAGGCTGAGCCGCAGCACGTTGATCGGCGGCGCAAGAAGAGAGGCATCTTCCACCCCGTCGAGAAAAGCCCCGATCGCCGCATTGGCCTCGATCAGGTTCCAGTGCCGGTCGACGGCGATGGCAAGGTTGGGCTCATGGCCCTTCAGCACTTGGCGCACCGCCGTCATTGCCGGCGCCATGGCCGGATCGCTCATCGGGCGTTCGGCAAAACTCGGCGCAAAGCCCGCCGCCATCAGAAGCTGGTTGCGTTGCCTCAGGGGCACGTCGAGTTGCTCGGCCAGATGCAAAACCATATCGCGTGACGGTTTCGCCCGGCCGCTTTCGACGAAGCTCAAGTGCCGCTGGGAAATCTCGGCTTCGGAAGCGAGGTCGAGCTGGCTCATGCGCCGCCTGACGCGCCAGTCGCGCAACAGGGAGCCGATCGGGAGTGGGGGAGGAGAGCGTGTTCAACATAGCCTCCAGCATAACGCGCAAGATAATCGACGCTATTACCTAGGGCGTAATCGCGATGCCGCGCAACAGGCCGCATGGTGTCTCCATTCCCGACCGAAGCCGGCCGGGCGAACCCGGAAACCAAGAGGAAATGTCATGTCGATCTCTATTACTCCCTTCCTGCGCAACGTCCTGAACATCGATGCCTTGGTCAGCGGTGCGGCAGCGCTCGCGATGATCGTCGGCGCGCCATTGATTGCCCCGCTCACCAATCTGCCGTCCGGCTTGCTGGTCGGCGCTGGCCTGGTGCTGGTTCCTTGGGTGGCGTTGCTGGTCATGCTTGCCCGCAAGCAAGCCCTGTCGCGTTTGGCGATGATCGACGTCATCGCGGTCAACGCACTCTGGGTCGCCGCGAGTTTTGGCCTGCTCGTTTCCGGCTACATTGCGCCGAACTGGCTTGGCGTCGCCTTCGTTGCGGCACAGGCGATTGCGGTCGCGGTGCTGGCCGAATTGCAGTTCATCGGCATGCGCCGGGCGCAAGCGGTCGCGGCCTGATGTGACTGTGGGCAAATGCGAGGCCGGCGTATCGCGCGCCGGTCTCCGGTTAGGATAGCTAGAAATTGGCTTTCACACCAAAGGTGAGCGTGGCCGCGCTGAAATCGGCCCCGCCGCCATCCCGGTAAGTGTCGTAAGGCGTGCCCGTGCTGGTGTCGAAGGGATAGAGGTCGCCGCGTCCGGCAAAGATCCTTTCATACGAGCCGGCCGCAAATAGCGTCACTGCGTCATTCACTTGGTATCCCACCGAGCCGGAAAGCATCAGCACCGGCGCCGGTTCCAGCTTGGTGTTGGTGCGTTCTTCGATGAGCCAATGATTGTCGACGTCACTTGCCGAGAATGTGAAACCGCCTTTGACAGCCGCACCTAACGTCCACGCGCCGGTTGTGTAGCTGGCGTCGACGCCGGCAAACGCAACCGGATAGGTTTGCTCGTAACCGATGACGCGCGTGTCGTCCTAATTCGCCGCTGGTGTCGCGAAACCCACTTTCGCTGTAGGTGAACGAGCCGCCCTTTGCACTCCACTTTACTGATGTGTAACTGGCCCCGGCATTCAGATTGATCAGCAGATTGTCCGACGCCTGGAAATCATGCCCGAGCGCCAGGGTCGCCGAATAGTAGTGATCCAGCGTGGTTGCAGGATGGACCGACCGGTCGCTCCAGTCGTCTAGCTGTTGCCATTGGTGAATTCCGGCACCCAATCGTAGTCGCGCATGAAGCCGCCGCCCTCCAGTGCGGCTTGCCCAGACAGCCTTGCCGTCCATCCGGAATCACTGCGAGCTGTAATCTCGGCTGAGGCTAGAGGCGCCGTACTTTCCCAAATCAGCTGGCTGTTCTTCGTGCTGCTGCCGGTGTCACGATAAACGATCTCATTGGCGGTTATGTCGATGATGCCAATTCCGCCGACGAAAGCAAAACTGGGATTGAAGGCTGGGGTCGGTGCGAGTTCGTCTGCGGCCAAAGCCGTGCCTGAAAATGCAAGCAGGACTGCCGCCGAGTAGAAACCTAAACGCGGGATGTTTGGAATCGAGGCCGACTATTGTATGCATGAGTGAAGGATCAATTTGTTGGTGGGGAGGACGCCTCTCTATCCCATCGAGCTGATGTCAAGAAGCAGCCGCAGGTTGCAGCGCCCGGACAAGGTGACGCAGCGGAAACTGGCGATCTGCGCCGGCTCGCGTTTCAGTTTGAAATCGCCTAGATCAGCCGCTTCTTGATCTCCAGGAAATCCCGCCAGGCGAGTTTCTTGTGGGCGGGGTTTCTGAATAGGTAGGCCGGGTGCAGTGTCGGCATGGTTGGGATTTCAGCCCCAGACGGGGTTCGATGCACCTTCCAGTTTCCCCGCAGCCGCAAAATACCGTCGGTAGCGTGGAGCAGCGTCTTGGCCGACGGCCCGCCCAGCGTCACCAATACCTTCGGATTGGCGAGTTCAATCTGCCGCTCGATGAACGGGCGGCAGATTTCCGTTTCATGCGGCGTTGGTGTGCGATTGCCCGGCGGGCGCCAGGGAATGACGTTGGCGATGTACGCGCTTTTCCGGTCCCGCCCGATCGCCGCCAGAATGCGGTCGAGCAACTGTCCCGACCGCCCGACAAAGGGCAGTCCCTCGATGTCCTCGTCGCGCCCCGGCGCTTCACCGACCAGCATCAGATCCGCTTCCGGATTGCCGTCGGCAAAGACAAGCTGCTTCGCCGTGAATTTCAGATTGCAGCCCTCGAAAGCCTGCATCGCCGTGCGCAACTCGTCCAGCGAATTGGCCGCCGCCGCCAGCTCGCGCGCCAGCAGCGCCTGCGCTTCGTCTGGTACGGCCGTTTGGATCGGGCGGGGAGGGGGAGGGGCGGTTCCGGCGGGAGGTGCGGGCCGCGCCTCTCACCTCCGGGCGAGCGACCGGTTGCGATGGTTTTTCCGCTGCAGCGCTCTGCCGAAACCGGTCGACGCCTTCTTCTCCCATTGCCTCGTCGACGCCCGCTTCGCCATAAAAGGCAAGCAGCTCCGCCATCGAGATGATCTGATCCGCCGGTGGGGAAATCATCGCCGCACCATTGGCGTTGCCGGTGTCAAAAGCAAGCCACCGCCACGATCTCGAAGCAACCTGTCGTGCGAAGGCTCACACATGTGATGAAGCGCCGCTTGCAACCTGTACGGGTGTCGGCCAACCTTGGGCTTGCGTCACCGAATGTTGGAGGAAAGTCCGTGCGGTTCTTGCCTGTTCTTGCCGGCCTGTCTCTGACCTTCCTTGCCGCAGCGGCATCCGCGCAATCTCTCAAGGAAAACGAGGTTCTGAGCTCGGTTTCGGTCCAGCCGATCAGCGCGCCCAATCCCGTGCTGGGTGCGGACAATCGGATTGACCTGGCCTATGAACTGCTGGTCGCCAACACGAGCCACCTGTTCATCACCATCGACAAGGTCGAGGCGGTGGACCCGGCCGGCAAGGCGCTATGGTCGGAAGATGGCAATGCCCTGGCTGGAATGACGAGCGCCTTCGGCGGCGCCGGCACGACGCTCGCGCCGGGCGCGTCTGCGGCCGTTTTGCTCGATGTGTCGCTTTGGCAAGGATGAACTGCCGGAAAAGGTCATGGCCCGCGTGACAGTCACGCGTGCGCTCGCCGGCCAGGACGGCAAGCCCGCGCCTTATCCCGACAGTGAACCCATTCCGAAGACGGTCGCCTTCACCGGGGCCGCCACGACAATCGGCAAGCCTGCCCGCGTCATCGAGCCGCCTTTGCGCGGGCCAGGCTGGCTCGCCGTCAACGGTTGCTGCGACTCGATGACCTCGCATCGTGGAGCCGTCATGGCCGTCAACGGTCAGCTTCGCGTGCCGGAACGTTTCGCCATCGACTGGGTCCAGATCGACGCATCTGGCCGCATCTTTACAGGCGATCTCGCCAAGCTGAAAGCTACGCCTATTTCGGCACGCCGGTTCATTCGGTGGCCGATGGGGTGGTCGTCAATCTCTACAACGGTGCCGATGAACAGGTCCCTGGCAAGAGATCACTGGCATCACCACCGAAAACATCGGCGGCAACATGCTGGTGATCGACATCGGCGACGGCGCCTATGCCTTCTACGCGCATCTGCAGCCCAACAGCCTGAAGTTCAAGCTCGGTGACACGGTCAAGACCGGCGATATAGTCGGCCTGCTCGGCAACACGGGCAACTCGACGGCGCCGCACCTGCATTTCCATCTGATGGACGGGACGTCGCCGCTGGATGCCAACGGGCTTCCTTACGTGTTCTCAAAATTTTCCACCCGCGGCGTCGTGACGATGAGCGATGACAACGACCCACTCGAGAAGGGCGATCCGGCCAAGATTGTCGACGACGGCCATACCGGCGAGCATATCGACCAGCTTCCGCTCAACAATCAGGTTGTCGATTTCGCTAAGTGATCGCCGCTACGACGAGGGAATGCGCGGATCCTGCACGAGGAAAAACTCCCAGCGCGGCGTGAAATCGGTCAGCGCGAACTCGAAATTCGACGTCTCGCGTGGGTCGACCTTGCCCTCGATGAAGCGCAGCCGGTCATAAGGCTCGAAATCGCGGCTGAACTGACCGAAAGCCGTCGAGGTGATGCGGTCGGAATTCTCCCGCCGCTGGTCGAACGACAACCCGTCGCCGAACACGCTGGCATGGTGCAGGATCTCCTGCAATTCAAACTCGAACTCGATCCAGGATTGACCGCTGGCGTTGACGACCACCAGTTTCAGATACAGCGCGCTGGTGGCGAGATTGCCGTTGATGCCTTCGCCTGACACTGCGCCCGCGGCGCGGATGACCATCGTCACCGGGCTCGCCGAATAAAGCTCTTCCTCGATGACGATCGGGTCGAGGCGCGTGCCGCTGCCGCTGACACCACGAATGGTGAAGCCGCCCATTTCGTCCGAAAACGAATAATTGCCGGTCCGCCAGACCTTGGTGCCGTCTGCCGGCTCGGTGGGCGTCATGGCGGAAGCGAAAGCAGCAAGAAGGCAGAACAGGATTGCGGCCGCGGCGCGCAGGGCGCCTGCCGCCGTCATAACAGGGCGTCGCCGTCCAAACTCCTCCATCGCCCGAGTATGGACCATGTGGGCGGCTTTGCACATCGAAAACGCGTGAGCGCAATTGATGCAACTGCCGATTATTTGACGTTTACGTCAACGTAATATATTTGGCTTGATAGTGACGCCCGCGACGCCGCGTCGTTTGACGCCGCTGGCGGATCAGCTATGCAGGCACAAAGTGGTGCACAGCCAGCGAGCGGCGCAAAGCCAGCCAGTGCGGAGGACAGGATGAGCGAAGTCGAACGCGAAAGCATGGAATTCGACGTGGTGATCGTTGGCGCCGGGCCTGCCGGCCTCGCCGCCGCGATCCGGCTCAAGCAGCTCAACCCCGATCTGACCGTCGTCGTGCTGGAAAAGGGCGGCGAGGTCGGCGCGCACATCCTCTCCGGCGCTGTCGTCGACCCGATCGGCATCGACCGCCTTTTGCCCGATTGGCGCGAGGAGGGCGATCATCCCTTCAAGACGCCGGTCACGGCCGACCATTTTCTGGTCCTTGGCCCGGCCGGCTCGATACGCCTGCCGAATTTCATGATGCCGCCGCTGATGAACAATCACGGCAACTACATCGTTTCGCTGGGCAATGTTTGCCGCTGGCTGGCGACCAAAGCCGAGGCCTTGGGCGTCGAGATCTATCCGGGCTTCGCCGCGGCCGGCCTCATCTACAACGAGGCCGGCGCAGTTACCGGCGTCTACACCGGCGACATGGGCGTCGAGCGCGACGGCACGCATGGCCCAGCCTTCGCGCCGGGCATGGCGCTGATGGGCAAATATGTGCTGATCGGCGAGGGCGTGCGCGGCTCGCTGGCCAAGCAGCTCATCCAGAAATTCAATCTCCAGGACGGCCGCGAGCCCGGCAAATATGGCATCGGCCTGAAGGAGCTCTGGCAGGTCAAGCCGGAGAACCACAAGCTCGGCCTCGTGCAGCACACCTTCGGCTGGCCGCTCGACCTGAAGACCGGCGGCGGCTCGTTCCTTTACCACCTGGAAGACAATCAGGTGGCGGTCGGCTTCGTCCTCCACCTGAACTACAAGAACCCCTACCTGTCGCCCTTCGAGGAGTTCCAGCGCTTCAAGACGCATCCGGCGATTCGCGACACCTTCGAGGGCGGCAAGCGCCTCTCCTACGGCGCGCGCGCCATCACCGAAGGCGGCTGGCAGTCGGTGCCGAAGCTCTGCTTTCCCGGCGGCGCGCTCATCGGCTGCTCGGCAGGCTTCGTCAACGTGCCGCGCATCAAGGGTTCGCACAATGCGGTGCTGTCCGGCATGCTGGCGGCGGAGAACGTCGCCGAAGCCATCGCCGCTGGCCGCGCCCATGACGAACTCACCGCCTACGAAGACGCCTGGCGGGCAACCGATATCGGCAAGGACCTGAAGAAGGTCCGCAACGTCAAGCCGCTCTGGTCGCGTTTCGGCACGGTGGTCGGCGTCGGCCTGGGCGGCCTCGACATGTGGCTGAACACGCTGTTCGGCTGGTCGCCATTCGGTACGATGAAACACGGCAAGACCGATGCAAAATCGCTGGAGCCGGCCGCCAATTTCCAGAAAATCGATTATCCGAGGCCGGACGGCGTGCTGACCTTCGACCGCCTCTCATCCGTATTCCTCTCCTCGACCAACCACGAAGAAGACCAGCCGGTGCATCTCCAGGTCAAGGACATGGCCTTGCAGGTGAAGTCCGAGCACGACGTCTTCGCCGGCCCCTCGACGCGTTATTGCCCGGCCGGCGTCTATGAGTGGGTCGACAAGGACGGCAATCCCGCGCCTGATCCGAATGCCAAGGACGTGCGTTACGTCATCAACGCGCAAAACTGCGTCCACTGCAAAACCTGCGACATCAAGGACCCCAACCAGAACATCAACTGGGTTCCGCCGCAGGGCGGCGAGGGCCCCGTCTACGCGAATATGTAGCCGTTGCGTCCTTCGAGGCTCGCCCGTCAAAGGTTGGCACATTCAATTTGACCGCTATGCGGGCTCGCACCTCAGGATGAGGAAGGGCGTGCCTGCAAATCGCCAATCGCGGACGTTGCCGCGTTGCCAAAAATCCCCGTCATGTGATGTTTTCAACTTGCATTTCGTGCGGTCCTTTCCGTCGCGCGAACGTTGACGATTGGCGATTGCAGGCACACCCTCCCTCATCTGAGGTAGCGAGCCCGCACGGCAATGCGGAATGGAGCTCAATCGTAAGACGGGCGAGCCTCGAAGGACGCACCTATCCGCTTCCGCTATGCGGTTACCTTGGTGGTTGGCATTCGGTGGTGCGACAGTCCTCATCCTGAGGTGCGAGCCGCACAACAATGCAGAATGGAGCTCAATCCTAAGAAGGCGAGCCTCGAAGGACGCACGATTGATCTTTCCAACGAAGCGTCAATGATGCCGTCAGAAGGCCTCGGCTCATGCCGCTTGAAATGACCGTCTATATTTTGCTTTGCGCGGATAGTTCGCTATTATGTCGGCTCGACGAAGCAGGAGGTTGAAGCGCGTGTCTGGGAGCACGAACAATTTGACCATCGACAGCTACACGGCCCGTCGACGTCCGGTGAAGTTGGTTTTCACGGAGACCTGACGAACGTATAACCGACGCGATTGCGCGAGAAAGGCAAATCAAGGGCTGGTCAAGGTGGAGAGGAAGTGCTTATCGCACTGAACTGGAGCAACTGCTTCGCTTTCGCGGCGGGGCACACGACGGAGAAGAAGGGAGCGTCCTTCGAGGCTCACCGGTTCGGCATTGAGTTAGTTTTGCACGTCGCGCTGGCTCGCACCTCAGGATGAGGAAGGGCGTGCTGCAAATCGCTACCAGGGACGTTGCCGCATTGTCAGTTTCTGGCGCGTGCCCTCAATATGCGAGTGTTTACATGCCACGTCTTGGCTGCGCGAACGACGATGATTTGGCGTTCTGAGCTTCGACCTCCCTCATCCTGAGGTGCGAGCCCGCACGACGGTGCAGAATTGAACTGAATACTGAATGGGCGAGCCTCGAAGGATGCACAAAACTACTCACCCCGCCCAAATCGGTACACCGTCGCTGGCGGGATGTTGCGCAAGGTGCGCCCGATACGCGTCACCTCGAGCCCCAGTTTATCGACGACCGGACGCGGCACCGGACAACGCGGTCCGTAGGTGAACTGGTAGAGCGCGCCGCCTGGCCTGATGTAGCTGAACGCACCCTCGACGATCTGCTCCACCTTGCCTTGCGGCATCGACAGTAGCGGCAGTCCGCTGACCACCGCCCCGACCTGCCGCCCCTCGAAAATCGCGGCCTGCTCCAGCTTGGCCGCATCGAGTTGCAGCACGCGGGCGCGCGGAAAACGCTGTTTCAACATCGGCACGAATTCATGCCCGTACTCGATCAGCGTCAGTTCGCCTTCGTCGACGCCGCGCTCGACCAAGGCGCGCGTGAAAACGCCGGTGCCTGGCCCCAGTTCAATCACCGGCCCGGTTGCCGGGCCGATCTCCAGTGTCATCAGCCGCGCCAGCGACCGGCTCGACGGCGTCACCGAGGCAACCCTCAACGGCGCGGCGATCCAAGACTTGAAGAAATGAAAGCTGTCGAATTTGACAGACGAACGGCCCATTGCGCGATTCCCTCGATTGCGCGCCGTCGCGCGGTCACGCCACCGTGACCGCAATCACGGCTGAATCAAGGCGCATTCGGTGGAAACATCGGCATGCAGGAGTACTCCATTGGCCGGCAAACCTTATGCCGGCTTATTGTGATAGCGCCATTCCTGCGTCCTGCCGCCATAGCCGTAGGCAGCCGCCCGCACGTCCTGAACGTAGATGTAGCTTTCCTCGTGCAGGTTGCCCAAGAGCTTTGCAAAACCCTCGAAAGCCTCGGCCACATAGCGAGCCTTCTCATCCTTGGTGTTTGTTTCGTCGGTGATCTTGATGTCGAAATAGACACTCGACTTATTTTGGCTCGCCAGCGTCGCGCCGCCAACGATCCAGTCGCGCGGGTCGGCATAGTCGATGGCAATCGCCGTCACCTTCGGGTCCTTGCCAAGGATGCGACTGGTCAGGTCGAGCAGCAGTTCGGCGACTGCCTTGGTCGTCTCGTCCGAGCGCTGTCCACTGATTTTCACGTTGAGGATAGGCATGTTCTTCTCCATTAGTTTGATATGCAACTATATGATCGTTTCACGCAACGTTGCCGGCCACACCCTTCGCTTGCTCGACGAAGGAGGCGAAACCCTCTTCGCCCAGAAGTGCTTGCAGTCGCTTGGTGACCTCGCCGCTCGCGGCATTGAGGGGGTCCTTCAGAGGCACAGCCTCGGCGGTGGGAAAAATCTCGCATTCGCGTCCGTCACGCTTAGTCGAGCGCTCCTCTACCAATCCACGCACCTCCAGCCCGTCCAGCGCCCGCGTCGCCGTTGGCCGCGTGATCTTCAACGCGTCAGCAAGCTCGCTTTGCAGCATGCCGGGTTTGTCGAGCACCGCGCGCAGCAAAAATGCCTGCGGTGGGGTCAGATCGAACGGCCGAAACGCCACTGACCACACCCGCTCAAGCTGCCGGGCAAGCGCTGCCGTGTTGAAGTAGATGCAATGGTCAAACATGGCGCCACCATAGCACATGTAATTGCATATGCAACTAGATTGTAAGCTCGTGTTTGCCACGACAGCAGGAAGCATAGACGACGGTCTCCACCCCTCGATTGAAAGCAGGAATCCGATATGCAATCTTCGCTCGCGGAGGAACAAGGATGCCGACGAGCTTGATACGACTTTGCCTAACAGTGGTTGCCGCTCTCGCGGCCGGCACGACGTTCGCCGCTGCCGAACAGGTAAAAGTCAGAACCAAGACATACGCGATCTCTGGCAAGAACGGTTCCGAACTCTACCAATCCATGGTTCGTCACGGCCCGCGCCACGGTTTCCTGTCACGCGCCATCGCCCAGACCAGCTACACCGTCGAGGAAACGCCGAGGTGGTTTCGCACGGTGACTTCTGTCGCGTCGTGCGGGCGCAGCCGGTGCTCAGCATCACCTACGCCTATCCGCAGCCCGGCCGTTCGATGTCGCCGGAAATGACGCGGCGCTGGCAGCGCTTCATGGTCGGCGTCAAGCAGCATGAAGAAAAAGCATGGTTCGATCGCCCGTGACATGGTCCGGGCTGCCGAAGCATCAGTGAAAGGCCTGAAAATCAGCAACGATCCGGGTTGCCGCAAGACGCGCATCGAGGTCAAGAAAAAGAGCGGACAGGGTCTACGCGACCTACGAAGCCCGCCAGTTGAAGTTCGATGCCAGGGAGCATCGCGACGGCGGCAACATCGACCATCTCATTCTCGGGCTGGTCAGAGGCAAATAGCCACCGTCAGCCCGCCTCGGCTTGTCCCTTGGCCCGCACCGTTACCGGGCCTTCCGGTTCACGCTCTGCTGGCGCCACCGTGAATTCGACAAGAACAGGCCAATGATCCGAGCCAACAGCCTCGAGCAGCGTCACCTGCTGCACGGCAACAACACCTTTGGTCAGCACGTGGTCGATCGGCAGGCCGAAAGATCGCAGCGAGCGTGGCAGTTCAAAGGGCAGCCAGCTGCGTTGGCCGGTGGTCACCTCCGTCATGCCGGACATGGTGGTGACGGTTTTGGTAGTATAGCTCCATGGCGTCGCGTTGAAATCGCCAGTCGAGAATGGCGGTGGGGCCGATCGCACCAAGAACGCCAGCCATGCGACCTAATTGCTCGG
>CAVQCL010000002.1:0-117732 GCA_963710935.1 uncultured Alphaproteobacteria bacterium
ACTGACAATCCCATATTTATTTTGCTATTCAGATCGGGATCCCCAATAATGGGCGGGAAGGACTGCTTCATGAGAATCGCTGCTGGAGATTATTGGCCTGATCATTGGCGCGTTGGTGCTGCTTCAGTCATGCGCCGTGGCGACAACAGCCAGCCTTGCGCAGGCTGAGGTGACCAAGCAGGAGGTCTTGATAGGCTTGGTTGTCGCCTTGATGCTGTTCTCGTAGGGCGGCGCCTTCGCCTTCGCCCTTCCTGGCGTGGCTTGCTTCATCTTCATCGTCGCGGGTGGGCTAGGGTTCATAGCCTCGACGATCCGGTGACCTCGCCCGCGGGTCGGCGGCGCTGGGCGCTGGCCGGCGATGACCGGCTGGGCATCTGTTCTCCGCAAGGCGCGCTCGCAAGGTTCAAAAGCCGTCTGTGACCAATAACTCGGCGTGAAACCCGTAGCGAAGGGAATGCTCGGTGCGGAACACATCAAGATTGTCAGCGATACCCGCGCTCGTAATTGGTGCAGGGCCAGTGCAGCTATAACGGCCTTGCGAAGGACGCGAGGGCAGGTTTGGTTGCCCGCGTGACGGTTGTTTTCGGCTTTGACTATCATTGGCTTGCCCGCGAGTGCTGAAGCCCAGCCGACCAACAACGATTTTTGGTTGTACCGTCGAGGTTGGCTCAAAAAAGTCACAGTCCCGACCAGTGTAGCTATGTCGCAGAGCCCCGTTGGATCGGCATCAGTTGGTCGGACGCCGCCGCAATTTTTGGATGACCTTTTCCTTATTTTTATCCCCCACAATACCGCTCAGGCAACTTGGAGCGGTGTAGACGGAGGGGTTCTAAATCGGCAGGCGACGTATTCGGGTAACTGCTGGGTAATGCTCAGGTCAAGATTTGTTGCTTCAATCGGGCCAGCGATTCCGATCCACCACAAGCCCTCACAGGCGAGGCCACGGTAGCCCACAGCCGAAGTGCTGAGCTGGATCAGACTACCCCTGCGAACTGTTCGATGGAAAACTCGAAGATAAAGAGCGTCTAAAGCGAATACGCCAACGCGACGTGGAACGACCCTTGCGTGGTCGCACCGACGATCCAATCGATGGACGACGTCAGTCCTTGAGACTGCTGAAGAAGTAAGAGGCGTTGTCACACGAGGGAAGATTTCGATCGAGCAGTCGGGGATCAGCCAGAGGATTGCTGTGACGGGGCGCAAACCACAACGCAATCCGCTGTCACGATCGAAGAGTCCACCGCGGCCGCCACGGCCGCGCTGACCTGCATATTCCGCTATACTGACCTGACGGCTACGGCTTGCTTAATGCACAGGACAGCGACAGGCTGGCGCTGATGGAGTACCCGTGACGTTCACGCTGCACTGCGACGGCACCATTTGGATAGGTCCTAACTCGGTGTCGTCCGTAAAGCATGGACCAGCTACATCATCGCCATGGCCGGCACCCATCGCGATTGTTGAACCCAGCTTGCAATTAGCGTCATATCCTGTATCAACATCTTCCACATGCTCGCGCCGAATGCTGTACCGCAGGGTCCTCGATCAGCTCGGGACGTGCTACCTCAACTTCGAAATGGGTGACGCAGGTGTCGGCGAGATTGTCCCACGACCCCAACGGCCAGGGGCCGCTATGTCAGTGTCGTCTGCAACTGGCGATGAGGAACAGATTTTTTTTGTGATTTAGAATAGATCATCCCCGACCAATGGATACGAAACCAACCAAAACCGAGGCCGCGCGGTTTGTGAAAGCTTTTGCCGACGCGAATCAGAATTTAGACCTCGGGCTGGAATATTTGATTCGATGCCCTGCAAGACGTTGTAACGATTTGGGAGCGTGTCAGTGGAGCCCGGAACGGGCGGCCCTTTACGACAAAGCGCTTATTGTTATGCGGGAAAGAGACCTCGAGAGGCTAAAGCTATGAAGTGGATGTCGCCTCGCGGTATCCTCGCCAACATGCAAGTGGCGGGCCTCAAGGTTTCAGCTTTACGTGCGTAGTTGTAGATCTCGTTCCCGATGGTTTTCCCAGATAACACGGCCATAGGTGTCAGGCCACAGACCGGGGCGAGGCTCACCTTGGATCGCGTCCAAAATGCGGGTGGTATGACCGAGCCTCCATTCCAATTGTTTTAAAACCGGTACGCCAGCCCCATGATTCGGCGCGACGTTAGGGTCCTTAACGAAGCCGCGCGCGAACTCAGCCAACCTGTTCTTGAGACCGTGCAGCGGTCCAAGCACGCCCCCATCGGGGTTGGGGGTGAAACAGGTGGCCTGGTTCGAACTCTTTACGAAATCGAGGAATCCAATTTCCACGATTTAGGGGAGTACACGACATGCCGAGCCTCATTGGTCTTTACGGTGCCGGCCTCGGGTGTGATGTGCAGCACCCAGTAACCTTCCGTTTTGCCGATGTCGCCTTTACGCAACTGCGCCAACTCGCCAACCCTGGCACCTGTAAACGCACATAGCCAGGGAACAAACCGCTTGGCCGCGTATGTTTTCGGTTTTTCGGCCCCTGGACGATGCGATAGTGAAGCGCGGAGGATTGCCAGGGCCTCGTCATCACTGAAGCCTTTGGATCTAGTTTTTTTGGCTTCGCGAGCCGAATGTTGATGTCGGATGCTGGATTTCCGGCAGCTTCCCATTCTCTAACGCCCAGCCGAAGACAGCTTTCAACGCTGTCAAGTCGCTATCCTTGACAGTTTTAGCCGAAACTAATTTGCCAGTGCGTGCCGATGGCTCGCTGAGCCGAAAATTTTTGAAACTGAACCACATCGTCGCGCGTAATGCGGGCCGCATTGTCATGTTTGAAAAACGCGACAAGGTTGCTGATGGTGTTGCGATAGCTTTCATATGTGCTGGGTTTCGACCCGCGGCCTTTGCCTCAACCCACCATTCTCCAGAGGCTGTGAGGTCTTCACAGCTTCAGTGCCGAATTTGAAAGTGAGGCCACGCGAGGGAGAGGAAACGGTGGCGATTCGGCGGGCCAAGTGGCTGCAGTTCTCTCGTCGTCACTCGGTTCGCCTGCTTCTCGCCGTGCCAAATTTAGACAAGCTCGCTGTATCGCATGGCCTACGGCCTTTGCCATCTTGAGCGAGCTCCATTCGTCGGATGCGAAGCCGTTCTTCTGCAATAGTCTCGGGCTTCTCAAGACAGCGCGAGCGCATCGAACGCAGGAAAATCGTTTCGGCAAGCACTGAAGATTGTTGCCCGGGTATAGCGATGACCTGTGGCCGATCGAAATCAGTCCAAAGCTGCTCAAAAAGGTCAACGTGCCAGTACAACTGGTCAGCAGGGGTTATCGCCGAATTCTCTTAGCCAGGCGTCGTGGACACCTTGAGCTATCAGGTGTGCTTCGCGATCGGTAATTGGCCGTTCGCCACGCGCAGATTAGCCCATTCGGCCTCATTTCGGCCAGCGCCGCTACAAACCGAGCTTTAGCCTCTTCAGGGTCGCGGGTGCCTAACGTCTTGGTGACAAGGCTTCGGCCGACACGGGCAGCGATGTCGCGCGGCACACGCTTGCGCAACCAGTAAACGCCAGTCTTGGGATGCCTCCAAGGTCGGCTCATCGCTAGCACCATGTGTATCACCCGTGTGTATCACTCGGGCTGCCTAAGTACCTATTTTTGCTAAAGTTTCTTCGACGTCAATGCCTTAGCAGGCATTGGTGCCCAGGGACGGAGTCGAACCGCCGACACGCGGATTTTCAGTCCGCTGCTCTACCAGCTGAGCTACCTGGGCTTGGCGGGGTCGGGCAACCGATCCGCATGTCTGCCGGGCCAAGCCCGTCAAAGCGGGCGCGTTATAGCACGCAATTGATGCCTGTCCAGCGCATTGCCGACGAAAAGTTCTATGCCCGCAAAGCCACCTTTTGACGCACAGTGGGACGAGCGAGCGAAATGCGTCAGAGGTCGCGCAGCGATCATTCGTCGTCACTATTGACGGTCTTCCTGGTCCCAGCCGCTTCCTCCTCGTCGTCGCGCACGGGTATCGCATACGCCCCGGAGAACCAGCGGTTGAGGTCGACATCCTTGCAACGCGGCGAGCAGAACGGATAGGTCCCGCGCGCCGACGGTTTGCCGCATTCGGGGCAGGGGCGTTTCGCGCGGATCGGCGCCACATTGCTGGCGGTGACGATCTTCGGCTGTTCGTTTTCGGAATTCGGCTTCATTTCTTGCGTCCGCTCGGCTGACCGGCCGACAGCCAGTTGAAATGCACCGGATAGCCGTCGCCTGTCAGAAGGCCTACGGTTTCGTAGAGTGGCAGTCCGACGACATTGGTGTAGGAGCCGACCAGCTTGACGACAAAGGCGCCGGCCAGCCCTTGCACGCCATAGGCGCCGGCCTTGCCGCGCCATTCGCCCGACGCGAGATAGGCGTCGATCTCTTCACGCGACAGCCGCTTGAAACGCACACGGGTTTCGACCAGCCGCTGGCGCAGTTTGCCGTCCGGTGCGAACATGGCGACGCCGGAATAGACCCGATGTGAGCGGCCAGACAGGAAGCGCAGGCAAAACTCCGCATCGTCCAGCGTCTCGGCCTTGGGCATGATGCGGCGGCCGACGGCAACCACCGTGTCGGCGGCAAGCACGAAACGGGCTCATAGCCGTCTTCCTTGCGCAGCTTGGCAAGCGCTGCCTCGGCCTTCTCCTGCGCCAGCCGCTTGGCCAGCGAGCGCGGATGTTCGGCGCGGTGCGGCGTTTCGTCGATGTCGGCCGGCACGATGCGGTCCGGCTCGACGCCCGCCTGCTGCAGGAGTTCGATGCGGCGTGGCGACCCGGATGCGAGTACCAGCTTTGCCGATGAGGTCATCGGAGCGGTTATTTGAAGCGGTAGGTGATGCGCCCCTTGGTCAAGTCGTAGGGCGTCATTTCAACCAGCACCTTGTCGCCGGTGAGCACGCGGATGCGATTCTTGCGCATGCGGCCGGCGGTGTGGGCGATGATCTCATGCTCGTTCTCGAGCTTGACCCGGAACATCGCATTGGGCAGCAGTTCAGTCACAGTGCCCGGAAATTCGAGGACTTCTTCCTTCGGCATTCTATTCCTTTGTGTGGGATTCGGCCGGCGGGGGGCCGGAAAAATTTGGCGGAACCTATATGATTGCGCCGGCTTTGTGAACCTCGTTTGACCCTATTCTTCAACGAAGGCGTAACCATTGCCGTTCCGCGCGACACGCCTGATTCCGTGCACATGGCTGCCGGCGACATGCCAGCCCTCGCGGGCGGCACTTTCCAGCGCGTGACGGCGGCTGTGCCGGGCGGTGGCCGGATCCATATCGAAATCGAAGCCCAGATCGGGATCGGCGAGCTGCAATTCCGCCAAATGCACGATATCGGCCCAAAACAGCACGGCGCGGCGGTCGTCATGCACGAGATAGCCGGTATGACCGGGCGTATGGCCGGGCAGCGCGATGGCGTCGATGCCCGGCAGCACCGGACCGACGTCGATTGGGCGGACTTGCACGCCATAGGCTGCGCGCAAGCGATCTACGGTCAGGAAGCCGGAGCGCTTGTTCTTCGGCGCTGCATCTTTCCTCGCTGCGTCGCCGAACCAGTCGAGTTCTGCGCGTGGGATGAGAATATCCGCGTTCGGGTAGCGGGGCTCGTTCCTGTCGAACAGGCCGAGCGCATGGTCGCCGTGGATATGGGTCAACAGGACGGTGGAAACCTGTTCGCGCGAAAAGCCGGCAGCCCGCATCGCGCTTTCGGCATGGCCGAGGTGAGGACCCCAAGCGGCGCCAGTGCCTGCATCGATCAGGATCAAGCCGTCCGGCCCGTGCAGGCCGAAACAATTGACGTCAATGATGAATTCCGGCTTGCCCCAGGCATCGATGGCCCTTTTGCGCACCGCTGAACCGCCGCTGTGAATGAGCTGGTCGATGGCATCGGTGAAAAGGCCATCCAGAAAGGTGTGGATTTCGTGGGGGCCGACGGAGAGCGTATCGGTGCTCATGCTCACCCGCGCCAATGCAGCACGCAGACCAGCGTGAAAAGGCGTCGCGCGGTGTCGAAATCGATCTCGATCTTGCCGCCCAGCCGGTCGAGCAGCGTCTGCGAGCCTTCATTGTGCAGGCCGCGCCGGCCCATATCGATCGCCTCGATCTGGCTCGGCGTCGACGAGCGGATCGCGTCGTAATAGCTCTCGCAGATCATGTAGTAGTCCTTGATGATCCGGCGAAAAGGCGTGAGCGAGAGGATGTGGGTGACGACATCGTCGCCGCTTTCGCGCGAGATGGCGAAGACCAGACGCTGTTCGGCGAGCGCGAGTTTTAGCCTGTAGGGACCGCCGTCCGAATCGTTGACCGGCGCAAAGCTGTTTTCCTCGATCAGGTCGAAGATCGCGACCGCACGCTCGTGTTCGACGTCGGGCGTCGAACGGCCGATCAATTCGTCGAGGACGATATCGATCAGCTTGGCGTTGGTGCGACCGGTGCCCGACATCGCCGCCTACATGTTCAGCCTGATGGCGACGGAACGGGCATGGCCCGGCAGGCGCTCCGCCTCTGCCAGGGCGATTGCCGCCGGCGCCAACGCTTTCAGCTGCTCGGGTCCCAGCTTCAGCACCGATGTGCGCTTGACGAAGTCGAGCACCGACAGGCCGGAGGAAAAGCGCGCCGAACGGGCGGTGGGCAGCACGTGGTTCGAGCCGCCGACGTAATCGCCGATGACTTCCGGTGTGTGACGACCGATGAAAACGGCGCCGGCGTTGCGCATTTTCGCGAAGAAGGCTTCCGCGTCGTCGAAGGCAAGTTCGACATGCTCGGCGGCGATACGGTCGGCCAGCGGCAGGGCGTCGTCCAGCCGCTCTACCAGGATGATGGCTCCAAACTCGCGCCAGCTTTCGGCGGCATTCTTCGGATCTGGCAGAGCCGCGATCTGGCGCTCGACGGCTGCTTCGACACGCCGCCCCAGATCGTCGTCGTCGGTGATCAGGATCGTCTGATTTCCCATCCCGTGTTCGGCCTGGGCGATCAGGTCGGCAGCGATCCATTCAGGATCGTTCTCCTTGTCCGCGATGATCAACACTTCCGACGGGCCGGCGATGAAGTCGATGCCGACTTGCCCGAAAACCTGCCGCTTGGCCACCGCGACATAGGCATTTCCGGGCCCGACGATCTTCACCACGGGCCGGATTGTTTCGGTGCCATAGGCAAGTGCGGCGACGGCTTGCGCGCCGCCAACGCGGTAGATTTCGGACACGCCGGCAATATCCGCCGCAACCAGGACCAAAGGATCAATCTCGCCACCGGTCGGCGGCACCACCATGACGATGCGCTCGACGCCCGCGACCCGCGCCGGCACGGCATTCATAAGCACCGAACTCGGATAGCTGGCCAGGCCGCCGGGCACATAGAGTCCCACTGATTCCACAGCAGTCCAGCGCGACCCAAGTTCGACGCCTATTGCGTCGATGTAGCGGTCATCCTTGGGAACCTGGCGCTTGTGGTGCGAAACGATACGGTCGCGCGCGAATTTCAGGGCCTCGATCGTCTGCGGGTCGGACTTCGCATAGGCGGCCTCGATATCGTTGCGGGCAACACGCATGCCGATGACATCGAGGTCGGCTCCGTCGAACTTCCTGGTCAGTTCCTTCAGCACGATGTCGCCGCGCCGGCGGACATCGGTGATGATCTGGCGCACGACCTGGTCGACTTCAGGCGAATCCTCGCGCTTCGCGGCGAGCAAGGCCTGGAAGCGCTGTTCGAAATCGGCGTCCGCCTGCCGCAATGTGATTGGCATGGCCTACACCCTGTGACTGGGGCGGGACGAGGCTTCCCAGGCGCCGCCGAGATCGGCCAGCCGGGCCTCGACGACCTCGACATCGAGTCGGATCACGGCATTGCCGGCGAAAACCAGCTCGATCGTGCCGGCAGGAAGTTCGCCCGGCTCGAAGCGGATTGCCAGCAGTGACAGCACTTCGTTTTTGTTGGCCTGATCGATGCCGGCCGTCTTGACTGCCAACACACGCTCGAAATGCAGCACGCTGTTGCGGCGCTCATTGTGCGGCTTGCGGAAACGACCAGCCTCGATTTCCCAGACGAAACGGTGCAGCGGCAGGACAAAACGCTTCTCGGCCGGCCTGTAGCCGAGATCGCCGATCTTGGTGACCGCGTCCTGAACATGCGCCGAGATGATGGCGAGATCGTCGGCATCCAAGGCTATGAGTTTCAACAGGTCCATGAGGTTCCGGTAGGCCGCTGGGTTGCCAGCCTTGTTATGCGCTCCGGCGGGAAGGCGCAACCGGACGAAAAGCGAGGAACGGTCGTAAGAAAGGCGAGGTGGCTCGTTGTGCCAAGCCGTTGCCGTGGAAACACATGTCTGCACAAAAATTCATCTCGCCTCGCCCCGGACATGCTTTGTGTGAAGTCGGCGGTCTGGCGAACGTCAACGGCAAGGAAAGGGAGCTTGTCGGCTGATGGTGGGTTCATTTAGCCGCAGCCGCCGAAAGGCAAATCCAGCGCGCGGAACCCAACGGCGCGTCGCGTGGGCAAAATTTGGCACGTTGTACTGGCCGGGCGGTCCGAAAGTGGAAGATGGCGAGACGTCCGGCGTTTGAAGGGCAATGTCTGTGCGCAGATGATGTAGGCCAGTGCGGCGGCCATCGCGCGAAAGCAATCGGCCAGTTGCATGGCGTCGTCGACGCCCTCGCCACAAGGGCAGGCGGGCAGGCAAACGGGCTTGCCGGATTTCAGAACCTCCCAGCTGAGCAGGTTGCGCGCGACAGCCTCGCCGCGGAGCAGGATGGACAGGACCTTGCGCCGGACACGGCGGGAGCGGGTGCTTGCATCGTCAGCCAATTCGGCCAGCGCAAAAAGCAGCGCCACGATGCGCCACAGCACGTCCCACTGTTGTTCGATCTTATGGTTCCAGTCCATCGCCGCTCCTTTCGCGGACATTATGGAGAGGGCTGCAAGGGGTGTGGACGAATTCGGTGCGGGAAAATGACAAGCGATTGAAACGAAAGGGAGGTTTCTTTCGGCGCGGTAGAATCTGTTCACGCCTTGGAGTGCGTCCCACAGCAGTTTGCCGGTGGTGGTTTTCTACACCGCCGTACCGGTGGCGAAGTGCTCCGGCGGCGTAGAACAAGTGCCGCCTCTCACCAGCCGAAGCCACGCAGCAGTTCGTGCCACTCTGGATTGGTTTTCTCGATAAGGTCGATTTTCCATTGGCGCCGCCAGCGTTTCAACGACTTCTCGCGCTGGATGGCATCGCGAATATCGAAGTGCTCTTCATACCAAACCAGCCGCTGAACGCCGTAGCGGCTGGTGAAGCGCGAGCCGTTCCCTTCCTTATGTTCGGGGATACGCCGCCCGAGGTCGTTGGTAACGCCGATATAAATCGTGCCCTGCTTCTGGCTGGCGGTCATGTAGACGTAGCCTGCCATGGGCAAATGCTACATCCACTCCCCGCTCTTTCAATCGGGATGATGTGCCCGCTCCCTGCTCCTGACGACCTCAATATCGACACGTAGCGCCATGCTTCCTTTTCAAGCCCGGCTCCAATCACAAAAATGTTCTCGTACACGTACGAATTTTCCTTGTACGCTGAAAATTTCGGCGTATATGTACATGGCATCGTACATGTACGAACAACTCGCTGGAGCCAAGACCATGAAGACCGCCGTTATCGCCCTCGCCGCCGTGCTGGCTTTTTCGGGGGCAGCCTTCGCCAAGGACAGCAAGCAGGGCACGACTGCCCCGCAGCCGTCCACGACCTCCAAACTCTTCATCGATCCGCAGACGACCGGTTCGATTCCTGTTTCGACGCAGAACGAGGACGCGCCGGCCGGCAAGCGTCTCGGCGGTGGTATCGACCCGTCGGTTCTGCCGAATTTCTGAAGACTACCGACATCTTCCCAAACGTTCAGGGCGCGCCTCACCGGCGCGCCTTTTTCGTTTCGCTGGCAGGCGAGTGGGCGATGAACAGCTCATGAATATGACGTTCGCGCCTGGTTCAGCCCATGGATCGCATAGTCGCCTCACTGCTTCGGCGGAATGGTTCGCGGGAAGCTGAACGGAGAACGACCATGTTGACCACGATCAAGACCGCGGCACTTTCAGCTTTCATCGCGTTCGGCGCCCTCGCCGCCGCGCCGGCTGCCGCCAATGCCGACAGCCTGCACATCGTCTACAAGAACGGTGATCTGGGTTTCGGCGTGAATGTCGGCCACGGCCCCTATGGCTACAAGGGTTGCAGCACCGGCAAGGCGTTGCAGAAGGCCAAATGGATGGGCCTCAAGAAGCCGTACGTCGCCGCCAACGGCAAGAACAAGATCGTCGTAGCCGGCAAGAAATATGGCCACTACAAATTCGTGACGTTTGCAAAGGCGCCCGGCTGCCCTGTGAAGTGGTAAGCGCCGACAGGCGCCAGGATCAAGCCCCGGAGCGCCGCTTCGGGGCTTTCGTGCTTTTGGCGCAGCCGCTATGAGACGCACCAAAGGGGAGCACCTCATGGCCATCAAGATCGTTCTCGTCGGCGCCGGCAATATGGGTTTCGCCATGCTGTCGGGCTGGCTGAAATCCGGCAAGCTGAAGGCGGAAGAAGCCTTTGTCATCGAGCCGAACGACGGCTTGCGGGAGCGTGCGGCAGCACTAGGCTGCGCCGTGGGAGCAGGAGCTGACGCCTTGCCGGCAGGGCAGCCCAAGCTCATCGTTCTGGCTGTGAAGCCGCAGGTGATCCGGGACGTGACGGCAGGTTATGCCCGATTTGGCAATGGCGGCACGACGTTCCTGAGCATTGCGGCGGGTACGCCGGTTGCCACGTTCGAGGCCGTGCTTGGCAAGGATACGCCTATCATGCGCTGCATGCCGAACACGCCGGCGGCGATCGGCAAGGGCATGATGGTGGTGTTTTCCAATCCGAAGGTGACCAGCGAGGTGAAAACCTTTGCCGCCGACCTGCTGGCCGCCAGCGGCGAAGTCGCCACGATCGAGGACGAAACCTTGATGGACGCGGTGACGGCCGTTTCCGGCTCCGGCCCGGCCTATATCTTCCATTTCATCGAATGCCTGACGGCGGCTGCCGAGCAGGTCGGCTTGCCAGCGGACATCGCGCGCCTTTCGGCCATGCAGACCGTCTATGGCGCGGCAGCACTTGCCGCGGAGAGCCGCCAGGACCCGGCCGAGCTGCGCCGGCAGGTGACGAGCCCCAACGGCACCACGGCTGCCGCGCTCGACGTGCTGATGGGCGGCGACCGACTGAAGAAGCTGATGGCGGAGGCTGTCGAGGCGGCACGGGCAAGGAGCGTGGAACTCGGCAAGTAGCGATCGCTTCCGACATTCGCGTGCGCAAGCTACGTCTGGTTCCACCGTCGGATGACCGGGATGTCGCGTTCGTAGCCGATGAGGCTTATGCTCGCCGTATCCAACACGAAACGCGCGCCGCCTTCGGGCGGCAGGCCGATCCAGCGGGCCGCAAGCACGCGCAGGAAGTGCGAGCTTGAGAAGACCAGAACGTTCGCGTTTTGCATCCTTAGACCGGCGATGATCCTGTCGGCGCGGGCGCCGACATCGACAGCTGCCTCACCATTCGGGCAACCGTCTCGAAACAGGAACCAGCCGGGTCGGCTTTCCCGAATCTCCTTGGTGGTGATCCCCTCGTAGTCGCCATAGTTCCATTCGGCGAGGTCGTCCTTGACGATCGCTGCCTTGCCGAAACCCGCCAATGTGCACGTCGTGCGCGCCCTCAGCGAGGGACTCGTCCAGACCGCCCCGTAGTCGACGCCGGCCAGACGATCCGCCAGCCCGCGCGCCGCCGCTTCGCCCACGTCCGTCAAGGGGATGTCGGTGCGACCGGTATGCTTGCCGGCCTTGCTCCATTCTGTTTCGCCATGGCGGACGAGCGTAATCTGGTGGTTCTCGACGCTCATATTTCGACCCTTAGCGTCTGTTGCCGTGACGCAAATCTCGCGCCAAAGGCGTCTCCCGAACCCCTAGCTTCCACCATAGAGCATCTCATCCTGCATCTTGCGCAGCGCAAAAAGCCGCGTCGTGGGGTCCGGCGCGGCGTTGTCAGCGGTGAGCAGGTCGCCCTTTTTGACCGGCTTCAGCACCTTGCCGCCTTCCAGCAGCCCGACAGGCACGGCTTTCGCTGCGCGGGCCTCAGTGATCGTCATCGTCCAGGAGCGATAGCAGGTCTCGCCGATGGCATCGAAAGTCTCACCCGCGCTGAGATCGCGCTTGGCAAGCGCGCAGACCTCGGCCACCGGACGCGGCAGCGGCACCATGTCGGCCTTGCCGTAGAGCATGATGCGCGCCGCAGTCAGCGGCACTTCGAGCGATGTGAGATGATAGGGCCGGTGAAAGGCATAATACGGCCCTTTGCCGACGTGCAGATCGTCCATACGCTCGATGATGCGTGGATGCGTGGCCTCGACGACGACGAAGACGCCGGGCGCAACACCCTTGCCCACGGTGTAGTCGACCACGCCCTTTTTCGACAGCAGCCCGCCGTCCTCTTTCGGGATCAGGATTTTTGCCAGCGTGTCGCGTGTGGCGTCGGGACCATGCATGCCGGGCACATCTGGCACAAGACCGGTGGCGTTGGCGATCGCCGCCATTTCGACCATGGTTTTCGAACCGTCGACAAACTCGACCAGCATGCGCGGGTTCATGTTGCGCCGCTCGGCTTCCTGCCGATAATCGTCGGGCACGGCGTCCGGATTGAAGGCATTGTTCTTGCCTTTGCCAGCCGAGACGATGGTGTAGCCCGAGCGCCGAGGCGAACTCGATCAGCTCCATGCAGGACGACGGCTCGTCGCCCGCGCCGATCGTGTAGATGACGCCGAGGCGGTCGGCCTGTTGCTTGAGATAGGGCCCGATGGTGACGTCGGCCTCGACATTCATCATCACGACGTGCTTGCCGTGTTCCATCGCCATCAGGTCGAAATCGGCGGCGACGCCGGGCTTGCCTGTCGCGTCGATCACCACGTCGACCAGCGGATGGGTGACCAGAAGCTCGTTCGAGGTGATCGCCAGCTTGTTTGCCTCGATGGCGGCGGTGACCTTCGATTCCGTGCCGGCCTCGACGGCGCGCGCGTCGTCGCCATAAGCGATGGTGACAGCATGTCTGGCCGTATGCGGCCGGCGGGTCGACATGGCGACCAATTCGACGCCCTTCATCAGCATGCACTGGGTCACGAGGTCGGTGCCCATCTCGCCCGAGCCGATGACGCCGATGCGCACCGGCCGGCCCTCGTCGGCGCGGCGGGCGAGGTCACGGGCGAGGCCGGTGAGAGCGATGTTGGTGGTCATGGTGAACTTTCAGCTCGGGCGTCGGCTTCGTTTGGCAGGCCGGCGTCGAACTGTCCAGTTTTTGCCATTTCGCAGCACCCGATCCATAAGCGTTTGCGCCGCCCTAGCGGATACAGCCTGATGGAATCCGGCTTTCGCATCGCGCGACAATTCGCGCTAAAGTTGTCTTTCTGGTAGCATGGAGCAGTAGACACCAGGATTGTTGCTTCAACTATTCAGGTATTCCGAAAAGCAATTAGAATTCCATTGGTATGTTCTCGGGTAAATATAAGTGTAGGTAAAAGAAAAAATCCTGAGTGACGTCTAAAAATGTAGGATAATTCCTGAAATTTTATGAAATGCATTGCACCTCATAAATCACGTCAAAAGTCTACAATGCGTGACATTGACATAAATGTTCTGTTTACGAGTGATTATAGGAAGCATGCCGTTGTCGGTAGTGACTTCGATTTGCCAAGTTGTATAACGTGGATTCTGAGAGATCGGGGTCATCTTGTGCCGGGCACAGCAAAGATACTTCTGGCAGCTGTCGTCGCACTGTCCTTCAGGCAGATTCTCGACATCCCATGGACGTGGGTTTTTTATGCCGTCACGATCGCGGTTTTGCTACTTCTAATATATGTGACGGCAATGCTGCTTTACGCAGGTCGCGGCGACAGCATGTAGAGCAATGGGCCGTTGGTGGGGCGGAAAACTGGTGCTGTGAGAGAGGATTGAACTCTCGACCTCTCCCTTACCAAGGGAGTGCTCTACCACTGAGCTACCACAGCTAGCCAGACGCGGCGCGTCCTCCCCAACGAAGGCCGCCAAGCGAATGGCGCGCCTTCTGCCACACTCGCCGCCACAGCGCAAGACGAGACGGCATCATTGCGATACGCTTGAAATCTGCGCGGCACGGCCCGATTTTGGCCATTGCCTGCCGCAAACTAGCGCCTGGAAGGGAATCGCCAGTGGAAAAGCCGCCGCCGAAGACCAAGCCGGACACTCGCAAGGCGCGGCTTGCCGAGCAACTGCGCGCCAATCTGCAAAAGCGCAAGGCGCAGGCGCGCTCACGGCGCGCCGGGGAAGAAGACAGTCGGGCAGAAGGGCTGCCAGGGGCGAAAGCCGAAAAAGGTTAGCCTGAAGGTGCTGATGAACAGCAGCTGAGCCGCTGTGCAAGTCCGTTTCTTGAATGAGAGCCAACTATCGTTTAGAGCGTCGCAACCTTAAAAATACGGGCCGGGATGCGTTTCCTGGCGGAAAGACCCCATGGATCGCATCAGAATTGTCGGCGGCAACGCCCTGAACGGCCGGATTCCGATTTCCGGCGCCAAGAATGCGGCGCTGCCGCTGATGATCGCCTCGCTGCTCACGGACGATACGCTGACGTTGGAAAACGTGCCGCATCTGGCCGATGTGGAGCAGCTCATCCGCATTCTGGGCAACCACGGCGTCGACTATTCGGTGCGCGGCCGGCGCGAGAAGGAAAACGAGGGCTACGCGCGCTCGATCAGTTTTACCGCGCGGAACATTGTCGACACCGTCGCGCCTTATGAGCTGGTGTCGAAGATGCGCGCCTCGTTCTGGGTGATCGGGCCGCTGCTGGCGCGCATGGGCGAGGCAAAGTGTCGCTGCCGGGCGGCTGCGCCATCGGCACGCGCCCGGTCGATCTCTTCCTCGAGGGACTTCAGGCGCTTGGCGCGCAGATCGACGTCGAAGCCGGTTACGCGGTGGCAACCGCCAAGGACCGGCTGAAGGGCAACCGCTACGTGTTCCCGAAAGTCTCGGTCGGCGCGACCCACGTGCTGATGATGGCGGCGTCGCTGGCGCGCGGCGAGACGGTGCTGGAAAACGCTGCCCGCGAGCCGGAAATCGTCAATCTCGCCGATTGTCTGAACGCCATGGGCGCGAAGATCGCCGGCGCCGGCACGCCGACAATCACCATCCAGGGCGTCAACTCGCTGTCAGGCGCGCGGCACCGGGTCATACCGGACCGTATCGAGACCGGCACCTATGCGATGGCGGTGGCGATGGCCGGCGGCGATGTCTTGCTGGAGCATGCCCGACCGGATCTCCTGGAAAACGCGCTCGACGTGATTCGCCAGACCGGCGCCGAAGTCACCGAGCTCAATGAGGGCATCCGCGTCACCCGCAACGGTGCAGGCATCGCCCCGGTCGATGTGACGACCGAGCCGTTTCCCGGTTTCCCGACCGATTTGCAGGCGCAGTTCATGGGCCTGATGACCATGGCCAAGGGCAAGTCGCACATCACCGAGACGATTTTCGAAAACCGTTTCATGCATGTGCAGGAACTGGCTCGGCTCGGCGCGCATATCACGCTCTCCGGCCAGACCGCGATCGTCGAGGGCGTGTCAAAGCTGAAGGGCGCGCCGGTGATGGCAACCGATTTGCGCGCCTCGGTTTCGCTGGTGATCGCGGGCCTCGCCGCCGAAGGCGAGACCATCGTCAACCGCGTCTACCACCTGGATCGCGGCTTCGAGCGGCTGGAGGAAAAGCTTACCGGCTGCGGCGCGGTGGTGGAACGCCTGTCGAGCTGAACGACGAGCGGCAATCACGCGGCGAGAGCTATTGGCGTTCGCGGCGGCGAATCCTCGGGTCAACCGTATCTCCACAGCGGCCTAGCGCGCGCTCGTCGTGGTCAGTTCGCCGGATGTTTCCCGCCGCAAAACGGCTGGGCAGAGCCAAGCCGTTCGATCGCGCAGTCGCGGATGCCATGCAGCGCAAGGTCGATGACCCGCCGCGCATAAGCGACAGGCTCGCCGAACGGATAGAGCGGGAACGTCAGGACGAGCGACACCGCACCATGCGCGACGGTCCACAGGATGGTCGCGATGGCGCGCGGATCGCCGGCCAATGAGCCGGCGTCGATGCATTCCTGCACCGCCGCAAGCAGGCTCTGGAAAGCCGGGTTATGCCCCTCCAGGTCCTCGAAGGTCTTGCCCTGATGCACATGCAGCTGCGGCGTCATGAACACCGTGCGATACTCGTTGGGATTATCAAGGCCGAAGGTGACATATTCCTCGAGCCCACCGCGCAGGCTCTCAATCGCGTCTTCAGTGCGCCGCGCCTCGCAACGCTTTGCCAACTCGACGAAGGCGTCTTCGGCCATCGCCTCAAGGATCGACTGCTTGTCGGCGAAATAGGAATAGACCGACATGGTGGCGAGCCCGGCCCGCTCGGCGAGTTTGCGGATGGTCAGCCCCTCATAGCCCTCGTCCTTGACGAGCGCATGCGCAGCCGCGACCAGATCCGACCGTATTTCTTCGCGCTGCTTTTCGCGCCGTGTTTTAACGTCGATACGCATTCCACATCACCGCCTCAAGAGCCGTGTCGAAACTCGTGAGGGCGAACTGCAAATGGAGCTTTCTGCGCTTCCGTTGCTGACGTACAGGCACGTACGCTTCGCTACGGTTCTCGAAAGCCTCCATTTTCGCCTCGCCCTGACGAGTTCGACATCGGCTCTGGCGAAAAATATACGCAGTACGGGATTACTTCAAGTTTGATCGCCACTGGCCGTGGATGTCTTGATAGGGAACCGGGCGACAAGCCTGAGACCGGTGATACTCAGATACGACGAACAGCCAGACCGGATCCGCGCGGCGGAAGAAGAAGGATTCCAGAAAGGCGTTCAGCGTGGTGAAGAGCAGCGCCATCATGAAGAAGTCGGCGAGGAAGATGTTTTCGCGCTTGTGCGGCACCCGCATATAGTCTCGCGCGGGCTCGATGATGAAGGTCATCACGGCGATGCAAAGCGCCGGAATGCCCATGGTAAGCGCGATGTCGACATAGCCGTTGTGGCCATGAACGATGGTGCGGATATCCCACTCGCGGTCGAAGGGCTGCACCGTGTCGGACAGGAGCCGTGTGCCCCAAAAACTGTCGAAGCCGTAGCCAGTCCAGGGTTGCTTGACCAGCATCTCGCCGGCGAATTGCCAGAGCGCGGTTCGCCCGGAATAGGTGAGGCCCGGGAAATATTCGGTGGCGAGCGCCTTCATGAAGTCGAGATAGACGATGCCCACCGTGCCGAGAGCGGTGCCAACGATCGCGGCCAAAAACAGGATGATGGTGATGCGGCGCATGCCGATCAGGCTCGGCAAGGCTACGACGAGGATCGCCAGCGGCACCAGTCCGGCTGTCGTCTTCGAACCGGTGTTGGAGACGAAGATCATGGCGGCGACGAAGATGCCGACGCCGATCCATCTCCAGCCGCGCCGGTAGAGGTAGAAGCCGGCGAAGCTGATGCAGGCCATCACCGGGCCGGCGATGTTCTTGTGCGAGAAAAGTCCACGCCAGAGGCCGGCATGCTGCGGCTCCTGCGAGGCGGCCGTGTGGATCGCCACGTCCGAAAATACGACCAGGCCGACATAACTCAAACCGAGGACTGTGAGGCACATGGCGGCCAGGACGGTCGAAAAGGCCTCGGCATCGCGCGGCAGAACAAGCACGGTCCACATGGTGATCATGCCAATGACGGTAAAGGCGGCCGCCCGCATGGCGCTGGACGGGTCGCCGGCGTTCAGCACCGACAACGTCAGGCTTCCCAGCATCAACAGCCACCAGGGGCTGAACAAAACGCTGATCCGGCGCGGGTCGGCGAGGCAAAGCATGGCGATGATCGAGACGGCGCCCAGCCCACCGAAGCCGAGCTGGTTCAGGACGTCGCCGCCGGCCTCGGCAGCCGCGCCTGGCTCGGCGACGCCGCCGCCGGCCGGTTGAAATGGGCGGAATGAGACGATCGCGATGGTGAGCAGCAGCGCCGCAACCGCCGTCGCGGCCCTGGCGACCGCGCGGTCACTTGCGGCCGGCTCAGTTCTTCTCAGGATTGCGGTATTGCTCATTGGCATAACCGAATTCGGCAAGGACGCGGCCGAGCGCGACATGGATTGGATAGACAGCGCTGGACGGCTGGCTGCCGCCGATAGTCGGGCTGCAGCGCGGAAAGGCGAAGCGGCCAGCAGCGCCAGGCTCTTGGCGAAGACACGCAGCCGACCCGCCGGCTCGGTGGCACGCTTCTTCTGTTCCACGAGCGTCGAGATGACGCCGTTGCGCAGGCTGCGAGCACGGACCCAGCCGGCTTCAAGGCGACGGGCCGGTACGGTCTCGAGCACCCGGCCCTCGGCCGACCAGGCGAGCGTGAAACCTCTTTGTGCCGAGCGGCTCAGGAAATCGGAATCGCCGCCGCCCATGAAGTTGAATTTGAGATCGAGGAAGGGTGGTCCCATGGCTTCGAGCACGCGGCGCCGGATCGCCAGATTGCCCGACGAATAGAGCGCCGGCGACGAGCCCGCTGGTCGCGTAGGGAGTCGCGAATACGGGATGGCCGGCGAACCGCCCATCACCGCCGGCCTCGAACTGCGGCACTTGCGGCCCACCGACGATATCGGCGTCGAAGCGCTCCGAGGCTTCGATCATCGTGTCGAGCCAGCGCGGATCGGCGAGCTCGTCGTCGTCGATCACCAGCAGGTGCCGGAAGTTCGGAAATGTCAGAAGGGCGGTCAGCCAACCGGCATTGTAGGCGCTGCAATTGCCGCGCTCATGCGCGATGATGACCAGGCCGTGCAAATCGCCGACGCTGAGCCGTCGCATGGCGGCGTCCGCGCCTTGCCGGCCGTCATCGTCGTTTTCCATCACGATGACGGCGAACGCGCGCGACGGTCTGTTGTTTTGCGAGGGAGTCGAGCGTTGCGACCACTTGATCCGGGCGTCGGAAGGTCGGCAGCGTGACAACGGCTTCGAATTGCTCCGGGCGCAGGCCGGCGGAGGCGCCCACCAGCGAGATTTCGTCCGGTAACGGCGGCGCGACGAAACTTGCTTTATCGCGGTGCAGCATGCCTTTGGCCCTAGCATCGGCGCGATAAGGATTCGTTAAACCAGGTTGCGGGATACAACCAAACTGCAACCGCCGTTCTGTTTTGAACGAGCGACTTAAGCAACGGTTCACCCAGCGGTGCTAGCGATTTCACGGCATGCATCTACTATTCGCAACCTCCATCGTGCCGGACGGCGCGCTGAGTTCGGGCTATGAGATCGCCAATGCGGCGATCATCGACGGCCTGCGCCGCGTCGGCGCGCGCGTGACGGTGCTTGGCTATGCCTGGCCCGGAAAGCCGCCGTCGGATCCCGAAAACACGATCGTGCTGGGTGAAATCGACGTCAGGACGGAAAGCGCAACGGCCTTGACGAAAGTCGGCTGGCTGATGCGAGCAGTCGCCGGCGGCATGACCTTCGCCTCGGCCAAGCTGACGGAGGTCGGTCCGGCGGCCGTACGCACTGCGGTCGACCGGGCCGGTACGTTCGATGGCTATATTCTGAACGGCGCACAGATGGCTGGGGCCTATCGCGGCATTTTTGCCGACAAGCCCAGGCTGTTTGTCGCGCACAATGTTGAGCATCATTCCGCCGAGCAGAACGCCGAGGCCGTGGACAGCACGTTCCAGAAGCTCCTCTTCCGCCGCGAGGCGCGACTGCTGCGCGAATTGGAAACGCAGCTCTGCAAGGAAGCAAGCTTCGTCTACACGCTGGCCGAGGAAGACCGTGACGCCCTCGGCATCGGCTCGGACGAACGATCGGTCGCGTTGCCGCTGGTGACGACGACCGGCGAACCTGCGCCGCCGAGCTGGCGGCAGGTCGAATGTGATGCGGCGTTGATCGGCACATGGTCATGGCAGCCCAACCGCATCGGCCTCGACTGGTTCCTGGAAAAGGTGACGCCGCACCTGGCGCCTAATTTCAGGATCAAGATTGCCGGGCATGCGCCGTCAGACCTCAAAGCGGATCATCCCGGCGTGAAGTTCGTCGGACGCGTGCCGGACGCCGAGGCGTTCGTGCGCAGCGCGGCCGTCATACCGTTGGTGAGCAGGGCAGGCACCGGCGTGCAGCTCAAGACCATCCAGACATTCGAGCTTGGCCTGCCGTCGGTCGCCACCTCGCTATCATTGCGGGGCGTCGACCATCGACCAAGAAACTGCGTCGAGGCCGACGACCCGGCAGCCTTTGCGCAGGCTTTGACGCGCGCGGCGCGAGACCGAATGCCGGATGCCGATGGCCGGGCCTTCTATCGACACCAGCGCGCCGAGCTCGACCGCCGCATCAGCCACGGTCTGGTGAAGGCCGGGCTGCTCGCTCCGACGCTCAAGCGGGAGTTGATCGCGTGAACGTCCGCGCGGCCCTGCCAGCAACTCCGATGCCGCCGACGCGCGACATCATGGGTGTCGACGTTGCCGTGATCGACCGGGCGGGCGCCGTCGCGCTATTTGCCGGGCTGATCGCCGAGCAACGGTTCACCAAGGTGGCGTTCCTCAACGCCTATGTCAGCAACGTCTCGAAGGTCGATCCGGATTTCGACCGGACGCTGGAGCGTTTCCTGGTCCTGGCGGATGGCGTTGGCGTCGATATCGCTTCCAAGATGCTGTACGGCGAGCCCTTTCCAGCCAATCTCAACGGCACGGATTTTGTCCCGGCGCTGCTGCGCAAGCTGCCGGGCCAACTGAAGATCGGCATGGTCGGCGCGTCGCGGGAAAACATCGAGGCAGCCTGCGACCGCTTTGCGCGCATGGCGCCGCAGCACAAATTTTATCTGATCAGCGATGGTTTTTTCTCTTCGGCCGGCGAGCAGCAGATATTGGCCGACCTGCGCGACATCCGCCCGGACATCCTGCTCGTCGCCATGGGCGTGCCGCGTCAGGAATTCTGGATCGACGGGTCTGAGTCGAAGAGCATGCGACGATCGCCATGGGGGTTGGCGCGCTGTTCGATTTCATCAGCGGGGCGGTGCCGCGCGCGCCGGACTGGATGCGGCGCACCAGGCTCGAATGGCTGTTCCGGCTGATCATGGAGCCGAAGCGGCTGTGGCACCGCTATGTCGTCGGCAATCCTGTCTTTCTGTTGCATCTCCTGCAGCATCGGCTGTTGAAAAAGGGGCCACGGGCATGAACCGCCATGTGCCGCCAGAAACCGCGAACGCACGTCGCTCCGGCGCCTCGACCGATCTTGCGACGGCGGTCATCACCGCGAGCTATGCGCCGGACTTCGACCGCTGCCGACTTCTGTGCGAGACGATGGATCGGCATGTCACGGGAGCGGCCAAGCATTATTTGCTGGTCGAGCACCGTGACGCGAAACTGTTCCGCCAGCTCGAAAGCTCACATCGTATCGTGATCGACGAACGCGAGCTGCTGCCGTCATGGCTGAAACCCTATTGGGATCCGACAAGCCGCTTCCGCCGTCGGGTCTGGGTGAGCCTGAAGACGCCACCGCTGCGTGGATGGCATGTCCAGCAACTGCGACGCATCGCGATAGCCGAGCATGTGCGGGAGGACGTGCTGGTGTTCTGCGACTCCGATGTCGCTTTCGTCAAACCGTTCGCGCTTTCGGCTTCACGAAGAATGGCGACGTGCGCCTGTTCAGACGTCACGAGGGCCTCGTCCATGCCGAAGGACCGGAGCACGAGATTTGGCATCGCAATGCCGCCGCCGTGTTGGGAATCGCCGCTCCAAAAGTCTCGTCTCACGACTACATCTCGACCCTGATCGCCTGGCGGCGCCAGACGGTGGTCGACATGTGCCGACGCGTGGAGGACGTGACCGGCCGCAACTGGATTGAGGGCATCGCCCGCGATCGGCGGTTTTCGGAGTGCACGCTTTATGGCCGCTATGTCGACGAAGTGATCGGCGGCGCGGGTCATTTTCATGGCGACGAGGAATTTTGCCGCGTGCAATGGTCAGGCGAACCGCATTCCGACGAGGAGATCAAAGAATTCCTCGCCACCATGTCTCCGGAACAGGTAGCGGTCGGGATGCAGTCGTTCATCGGCACGGATATCGATAGCATCCGTCGCCTGGTAGCCTAACCTCATCTCGCTCCAGATCAGGATGTGTCGGCGTAGCGCGGTTGTAGCGCGGCGATCGCACGCAAAAGCCGCTTGGCATTCGCGCGGCTGCCGGGCAGGCAGCCGCGAAGGGGTTGTTGGGAAGGCTCTCTGATCGCCAGGCGCTGCGCCTGATCGGCGAGTGCGAAAAGGATGGCGGCAAACATGCGGAACGTTGCGGCAAGGCGAACCGCTTCGTCGTGGCCGTCAGCCAGCTCGAGCGTCGAATATTCGATGGCGAGCGGATCGATATCGGCGACATACGCGCCTGCGACAGCTTCTGCCCGTTGCAAGATCCAGAGCACCAGCCAGCGGACAGGACGGGAGCGGTCGGCCGCGCAGTTCGGCCAATGACGGCCAGAGAGAGCAGGATGGCGGCGGTCCGCCTGAGCATTTCGTAGTAGTCCCGCACCGTTGTCTCGCCTCCTTTCATAAGCGCGCGGGCATTGTGAGGCAGGCTGGAGGGGGTGTGGACGAAAAAAGAGGAAAATAATGATGGGGGGCTGACTGGCGCCGTTCGACGTCACGCTCCGCCGTCATTCCGGGGCGCGAAGCGAACCCGGAATCCAGCTCGCCGACGCCTGCCGAGAAGAGAGCCGAGCGACGCCCATCAGCGATGGCGCTCTAGATTCCGGGTTCGCTTCGCGCCCCGGAATTGTTTGAGGAAAGTGGTTTAAGGTAGCGGCCGAGACTGCGGGCTCTTCCACAGCCCGCAGCTCGGCGGCAAGCGACCGTCCCGGAATCGGGTAGCACCCGTCGTCATCATGGTTCCTTGCCGTCTTTTCCGCCATCGCTTGGAGAGTTGATTGGGCCGCTGGCCTGGCCACGCCCGCAAACAATCCAAAGCCTGCCGCTAAAGGATAGCATCAGCATGGCCCATTTGCAGCAGCAACCTCACACCGTCATCGGCGCCGACATCGCCAAGGACGCAATCGTCATCGCCAACGGCGTGGCGAAAGAGATCATGACCATCACCAACAGCGGCCCCGCCATCCGTGGCCTGCTCAGGCGTCTCAAGCCGGAACTTGTCGTGTGCGAGGCGACCGGCGGTTACGAACGCAAGCTGCTGGACGCGTGTGTCGCGGCCGGCATCGCCTGCCATCGTGTCGCCATTCACAAATTCAAGGGCTTCGTCATCTCGCTCGGCGCACTCGCCAAGAGCGACGCCATCGACGCCACCCTTCTCGCCCGCTACGGCGCCGATCGCTGGGCCAGCGTGCCGCTATGGCGCGAAAAGCTGCCCGATGAGGAGGAGTTGCGAGCCCTCGTGGGCCGCCGCAAAGACCTTCTGGCGCTCAAGGTTGCCGAGAACAACCGCGCCGCAGCGCCCCAGGCCAAAATCGCCAAAGGCGAACTCGCCGCTTCCTTCAGGGCCATGCGCGCCACCATCGACAAACAGATCAAGGCCATCGAGGCGGCAATCGCCAAACGCGCCAAGCGCCAAACGCTGAAGCCCCGCATCGACATCTGCACCGCCATGAATGGCATCGGCCTCACCACCGCCGCAGCCCTCGTCGCAATGCTGCCCGAACTCGGCACAATGACCCGCCGCCAGGTCGCCTCGCTCGCCGGCCTCGCACCGCACCCCAACGAAAGCGGGAAGAAGAAGGGCTACCGCAAGACACGCGGCGGTCGCCAGGACATCCGTTCCATTTTGTTCATGCCGGCTATGCGCGCCGCAACCGGAAAAGGCGAGTTCGCCAGCTTCTACAGACGCCTCGTCGACACCGGAAAAAAGCCTCTCGCCGCTATAACCGCCGTCATGCGAAAGATCGTCGTAACCCTCAACGCAAGGATCAGAGACAATATGATCTCTCAGAGTTGATGACGGCACTCGGCGGCCGGAATCCTGCTCCAACAGACCCTAGACCCGCTTGGCCGGCCTTCTGAGCGCGCTGTAGGTCAACGCCGCCGAGCCGAGATAAAGCAGCGCAAATCCCCAATTGAGTGCGACGGCCAGATCGGACGGCGCGGCGGCGTGGGCAAGGATAGCCACCAGCACCAGCGCCTTCATGGCGGCGAGCAGCGCCAGATTGAGCGAGCGGATCAAGGTCTGGCCGCGCGCATAGAGCAGTTCGGCCTGGTATTCGACGAGGTTGCGCAGCCCGGGGACAAGAAGCGCCAGCATCAACAGCGGCGCAGCCTCCGAAACATTGCGGCCGAGCAGCGTCGGATAGAAGTGCAGCACCAGCGCCATGGCCAGCATCGCCAGCGTCGAAGCAGATAAAGATGCCGGCCTCGATCATCGCTTTCGGCTTGAGGCGGGCAAGCATTTCTGGCGTGCGCATGATGCGCTGGACCAGCATCATGCTGAAGGTTCGGATCGGGATCGCGGTCAGGTCGACCAGCCGCATGAGGATGGCGTAGATGCCAGCCAGAGTCGGCCCGCCGAGCGAGAGCACCAGCAGCTTGTCGAACTCCATCTGCAGGTAGAAGAGGACTTCCGCGCCTGCCGTGTAGATCGAGTCCGCCAGCCGCCGCCAATAGAGCCGGGGCTCGAACCGCAACCGCTGGCGCGGGTAGAAAAATCCGAACGCCAGCACAAGGCATGCCAGGTTGGCGGCGAAGTAGAAATACGTCCAGGCGTCGAGGCTGCGGTCGGCGGCAAAATAGAAAATCGCGGCTGCCGCTGCTCGAAACAAAATGGTCAGGATGGCGAGAGCTGCGGCCCTGCCGAAACGGCCACTGCCATTGTTGACGATCATCACCGCTTCGACTGGACGAAACAGCAGAGCCTCGGCGGCGACGATCGTGCCGAAGATGAGTGGCGTCGTCGAAGCCGCAAAAAAGATCGCGTAGACGACCGGCGGACGCGCCGATCAACAGAGGCAGCGACAACGCGGCCATCAAGATGAAGCCGGCGGTGAAGGCGCCGATCAGATTGGGCCGTATGGTGGCGGTGCGGTAGAGCGCCGAGATGAAGCCGAAACCGAGCAATCGCGACAGCATGACGCCGGCCGCCGATGCGGTGGCGAACAGACCGAAATCGGCGAGCGACAAAGCGTTGGCCAGCGCGACGAAATAGATGAGCGAAAAGACCAGGCGGCCGGCCGAGCCGCTGACCGCCGTCAGATAGTCGCGGATAAGCCCCCGGCGTTCGGACAGGAACGCGCCAAGGCGATGGCGCGCGCCGACCGCGCCGCTGTTCGAAATATCCGCCATAGTCGGGAAAGCTTTAGGCCGCAAAGTTTAACGGCCAGTTCAGGACGGCTCCAAACAGACACCGGAAGTTTGCACGCGCTGGTAGAAAATTAACGATTTGTTTCCCATGGCTGTTTAGCGTGCGTTAACAGACGGGGCAGGCCGCCCCGCCTCAAGGCGTTCAGGCATTTGGCAGCGGAAATGTTCGATACCGAAGATCGCAAGACCGGCGAGCGGGGTGCATCCCTGCTGTCGCTCGGCCGTGCGATCGAGGACGAGCGCGCAGAAACAACGCGTTGTCGAGCCGGCGCCCACGCCGTTGCACCCGGATGCCGCCGCACGCCATCAGAAAGCGCGGAGCCAGCGCGAAGCCCATTCGAGCGCGATTCCCGCATGACGTCGACACCGGGTTCACGCCCAGTGTCGAAAGCGACGTCGGCTGCCAGGCCGGAACCGACAGTTGGCACGTCTGCCAAGCCTGCCGAGGAGCCCGGACTGCTGCGGCGATTGTGGCGCGGCGGCGGGTCGGAGCCGGATCTGCAGTGCCGGCCCCGGCGCGACACGAACCCATCCTGAGCCGGCAGCATGCGCCACAATCCACATTGAGCGCCCACGTCGCGGCCACGGATCACCTACCGATGTCCGACACGGTGGTGGTCATGGATCGGACGGACGACGACGGCTGGAGGCCGCTGATCGATCCGGCCAGGGTCATTGGCGGCATTGCCAATTCGAAAGGCCTGATCGTCGCAACGACCTTGCTCGGCGCGCTGCTCGGCGCCGGCATGGCGATGATGACGCCGAAGAAATACGAGGCCTATGCCGAAATTCTGGTCGATCCGCGCAATCTGAAGCTGGTCGACCGCGACCTGACCGACGTGGCGGGCCTGCCGTCGGATGCGACGCTTGGCGATCATCGAGAACCAGGTGCGGGTGCTGACCTCGAGCACCGTGCTGAACCGGGTTGTCGACAAGCTCAACCTTGAAAGCGATCCGGAATTCAACGGCACGGCAGGCGGGCATGGACCTCAACCCGCTCAACTTCGTCCGCTCCTTGCTGACGCGCTCCGACGGCACAGCGGACCCGGCGCGCCGTCGCGGCCTGACGGTCCAGACGCTGGCCGAGAACGTCCATGTCGAGCGCACCGGCAAGACCTTCACCATCCTTGTCGGCGCGACGGCGCAGGATCCGCGAGAAGGCTGCACTGATCGCCAACACGATGGTGACCGAGTTCGTCGGCACGGCAAGCGAGCGGCTGGCCGACTACCGCCGGCCGAGCCAAGCGACGAGCTGACCGGCAAACTTGGCGAGATGCGCCGCAACGTCGAGGCAGCGGAACGCAAGGTCGAACAGTTCAAGGCCGAGAACGACATCATCGACGCGCAGGGACGGCTGATCACGGACGACGAAATCGTCAAGCTCAATGACCAGCTCTCGATTGCCAAGGCGCGGACGCTGGAGCTGAGCGGCCGTGCCCAATCTGTCCGCACCGTCAGAACGGACGACATACTGAATGGCGCATCGCCGGAAGCTGCCGCGTCTGGCGTGATGACTGAATTGCGGGCGCAATATGCGACGGCCAAGCAGGAGGCGGAGCGGCTGTCGGTCCGGCTGGGACCGCGCCATCCGCAATATCAGGCGGCACAAGCGCAGCTCGACGGCGCGCGCGAGCAGATCGGCGTGGAGCTGCGGCGCATCAATGCGCAGGTGCAAACGGAACTACGCCGCGCGGTGCAGCTCGAGCAGGAACTGGCGGCGCGGCTCGCCCAATTGAAAGTGCGTCAGGGCGACCTGTCGAACGAGATGGTGACGCTGCGCGAACTGGAGCGCGAGGCAAACACCGCAGCGCTCGGTCTACGAGGCATTCTTGCTGCAGGGCGCGCGAGACCGGCGAGCAGAAAAACATCAACACTGACAACATCAGCGTGATTTCGGAGGCGCAGCCGCCGCTGGAAGCCAGTGGCGCCTCCCGCGCCGTGGTTACCGGAACCGGCGCATTCCTCGGGTCTGCTCGCGGGCCTCGGCCTTGGCGGGGTGCGTGGCGCGCTGGCAAGCCTGCGCGAGACATCGCGGTCACGCCGCCGGCGCACGGCCGCAGTGCGCAAGCCGGCCCGCCCGGATGCCGATACACCGGTGTCGCGGGAAGCGGCCGCGCAACCTGAGCCCGCAGCCCGCGACCACAAAACCAGACGCGACTCTCGCCAAAGCCGAAGAGACGCAGGCACCGGCCAGCCTCGCCGCGCAGCCTGCCTACGGGCAACCCGCCCAGCCATATCCGCAGGCGACGCAAGCCTACCCACCACCGCAAGGATGGTCCCCCTCCTATCCGCAGCCCTCGCAGGCCATGCCAGCCGCAGCCAGCGGGCTACGTCCCCACGGCAGGCTATGCGCCGACGACCGGATACGCTCAGCCCTGCATCACAAGCTGAGACATCCGATAGCCACGCGGACTCGCTGCTGGAAATCAAGGAAAGCATCCGTGAATTCCGGGAAACCCTGCGCGAGCTGACCGAAAACCGTTCACGCCGCCGCTACTTCTGACGCCGCGCAACCACAATTTTGCAAATACGCCACCCGATGGCGCATGCGCGGGATTGCACCTAGCGCGATTCCCGCAATATGCGCGGCCAGGGTCATCGGACCCGCGACGAAGGCAGGATGTTTGCATGGCTGAATTGCTGAACGGGCGGCAGGTCGCCGACGAGGTTTTGGCCAGGGTCAAGGAATTGACGGCGGCCCTGAAGTCGAATTCGGGCATCACGCCGGGCATCGCGGTGGTGATCGTCGGCGAAGACCCGGCGAGCGAGGTCTACGTCAATTCCAAATCGAAGATGGCGGCCGAATGCGGCTTCTTTTCAGTCAAGCATGAACTGCCGGCCGATGTCAGCGAAGCCGATCTGCTGGCGCTGATCGGGCAGTTGAATGCCGACCCGGCGATCAACGGCATTCTGGTGCAACTGCCGCTGCCTGCCCAGATCGATGCCGGCCAGGTGATCCAGGCCATCGCGCCGGACAAGGACGTCGACGGGTTTTCCTTCGTCAATGTCGGCAAGGTTGGCACCGGGCAGCTGGCGACGGCTTTCGTGCCATGCACGCCGGCCGGCTGCATGATCCTGATCGAACGCGCCCGCGGCAAGGATCTGTCCGGGCTGAATGCGGTTGTCATCGGCCGCTCGAACATCGTCGGCCGGCCGATAGCAAGCCTTCTGCTGGCCGCGAACTGTACGGTTACCGTCGCGCACAGCCGCACCAGGGATCTGCCGGCGATCTGCCGGACGGCGGACATTCTGGTCGCCGCGGTCGGCCGGCCCCAGATGGTGCGCGGCGATTGGGTGAAACCCGGCGCAACCGTCATCGATGTCGGCGTCAATCGCATCGCGGCGCCGGAAAAGGGAGAAGGCAAGACACGGCTCGTCGGCGACGTTGCCTTTGAGTGAGGCCGAGGCAGTGGCCGGCGTCATCACGCCGGTGCCGGGCGGCGTCGGGCCGATGACGATCGCGCTGCTGATGGCCAACACACTGGCTGCGGCGCAGCTGGCTGCCGGTTTGCAACGGCCGGAATTTTAGGGCACTGATCCCGGCGGTCGCGGGGAGAGTCGATGGCCAAGGGCCACATTGCACCATTTCCAGGAGGTGATTTCGTGCCGCCGGCCGATGCGCCGGATGGGCGGAAATTCGCTTTCCTGTTTGGTCGACAAGTTCTCGATGTTTTCGCTGGCGGCGGCGATCGACGTCGTGCGCTCGGCAAACCGCCTGCTCGGCAGGGACTATTACGGCTGGATCACCGCTTCGGCGGACGGCGACCCGGTGATCGCCTCCAACGGCTTGCAGATCAAGATCGACTACGGCGTCGCGGATCTGCAGCCCGCCGACATCCTGTTCATTTGCGTCGGCCTGTCGACCGAATTTCCCGGCAAGAGCAAGGTGCTGGCAACCCTGCGCAGCTGGGGGCGGCGCGGCGGCAAGCTCGGCGCGCTGTCCGTCGGGTCTTTCGTGCTGGCCGAGGCGGGGCAACTCGACGGCTATCGTTGCACCATCCACTGGGAAAACCGCGCCGGCTTCATGGAGCGTTTTCCCGATGTCGAATGCACCGGCAACGTCTTCGAGATCGACCGCAAGCGTTACACCTGCGCCGGCGGCACGACCTCGATCGACCTGATGCTGGAGATCGTGCGCGCCGATTTCGGCGCCAATCTCGCCAACGCCATCGCCAACCAGTTTCACCACGAACGCATTCGTTCGATGGAGGATCGCCAGCGCGTCGGGCCGGAACGGGATCTGTCCGGCAAATCGGAAAAGCTGCGCAAGATCGTCGAGAGGATGGCGGACAGCCTGGACGAGCCGCTGTCGGCGGTGCAGCTCGCGAAGTCCGCCGGGCTCTCGGTGCGCCAGGTCGAGCGGCTGTTCCTGCGCCATATGTCGACGACGCCCGGCCGCTACTACATGCGGCTCCGACTGGAGCGGGCGCGGGAACTGCTGCGGCAGACCAACATGCCGATCCTCGACATTGCGGTGGCAACAGGTTTCACCTCGCACAGCTATTTCGCCCAAAGCTATCGCCTGCAATTCGGCCGTCCGCCGAGTGAAGAGCGGCGTACGACGTATTGAAAATATGCGCTATCGAACATATGATGCGTGATGTTTGATGCTTGATGTAAGGCGGCACGATGAGGACGACCTTATCAATTGACGATGACGTGTTGGCTGCGGCCAAGGCGCTTGCCGCGCACGAGCGTAGGAGCACGGGTGAAGTTCTTTCCGCATTGGCGCGGCGATCGCTGACGCAGCCGACGCCGCCCAAGGAGACCCGCAACGGTTTTCCGGTTCTGCCGGCACGGCCGGGCGGCGTGCCCGTCACACTTGCGATCGTCAACGCTCTGCGTGACGAGGCCCCGTGATCTACCTGCTCGACGTCAACCTTCTGTTGGCGATGATGGACGGACAGCATGTGGCGCACGCCACGGCACACGCTTGGTTCGACGAGTTCGTGAATGAGGGCTGGGCAAGTTGCCCGATCACGCAGAACGGCTTTGTCCGCATCATTTCAAACACCAAATATCCAAATCCAACGGCCACACCCGCTGAGGCCGCGAGCATGCTCGCCGACGCGGTGAACAGCGTGAAAGGCCACCAGTTCTGGGCCGATGACGTAAGCCTGCTTTCCAACAGCCATATCCTGCGGGATCGCCTGCTATCGCCTTCCCACATTACGGATACCTACTTGCTTGCCCTAGCCAGAAGACATGATGCACTTCTTGCCACCCTGGACAGGAGGCTTGTCACCACAGCTGTTAAGGACGGAGCCGAATACCTGCACGTCATCGGCGCTGCGTCTTAATAATCGATCAGGTCATATTGTATGAGCCCCGGGCATTGGCTAGCGTCCGGCACGTTTTCAAAGGATTGGGCCGGATATGCGATTCACGATTCTTGCAGTCCTGAGTTTGCTTTGGGCTGCAACTGCCCAGGCAGCCGACCGCGCCATCATCGTGCTCGACGCGTCAGGCTCCATGTGGGGCCAGATCGAGGGCAAGCCGAAGCTGGAGATCGCGCGGCAGACGCTGCGCAAGGTGCTGACGACGGTGCCGGCCGATATGGAGCTGGGGCTGATCGCCTACGGCCATCGCGAGAAGGGAAGCTGCGAGGACATCGAACTGGTCGTGCCGCCGGCGGCGGGAACGGCTGGTGCGATAACGTCTGCCGCCGACTCGATGAAATTCCTCGGCAAGACGCCGCTCTCGGCTGCGGTGAAGAAGGCGGCCGAGGACCTGAAATACACCGAGGACAAGGCGACCGTCATCCTGATCACCGACGGGCTGGAGACCTGCAACGCCGACCCATGCGCGCTGGGCAAGGAGCTTGAACAGTCCGGCGTCGATTTCACCGCGCATGTCGTCGGCTTCGGCCTGACGGCGGAAGAGGGCAAGAAGGTCGCGTGCCTGGCCGAGAACACCGGTGGCAAATACATCCAGGCTTCGGATGAGGCAGCGCTCGAAGAAGCGCTGAAGGTGACCGTTGCGCCTCCACCGCCAGCCCCGCCCGCGCCGGAACCCGCGCCGGCGCCTGCGCCGGAGCCGGCCAAAGTCGAGTTCAATATCATTCCGGAGGTCGTATTGGCCGAAGGCGGCCCGGCGCTGAAGGACGACGGCCAGGCGTTCGAGGTCTACAAGGCCGATGCAGCGGGCGCCAAGGGCGAGCGGGTCACCACCGAATACAATGCCTGGCGCGGCAATCTCGAGCCGGGCGATTACTTGATCGTCGCCGGAGCTTGGCGAGGCGAAGCTCGAGCAGAAGGTCAAGGTCGAGGCAGACAAGATGGCCACGCCGCGCTTCAACCTGAACGCCGGTACGCTGGTGCTGCGTCCGCGCCCGAACGAAGGCGCCGAGATCGATCGCAATGCGCAGGTGATCGTCGATTTCCCGGGCGAGGGTGAATCCGCGTCGAACTACGGCGAGACGAAAATCGTCGTTCCGGCGGGCGAGCAGAAGATCACGGTGAAGCTCGGCAGCGGCGAACTCTCCGAAACCATCCAGCTTGCTGCCGGCCAGACGGTCGAGAAGGACATCATCGTCGGTGTCGGTCACCTGACGATCAACGCATTCTACGCGACGGGCGGCGACAAGATCGACAGTTCCAACCTCTTCGTCAGGATCGTGAAGGCGCAGAAGAAGATCGACGGCAGCCGCGACGAGATGGGCTACAATTACGGGCCGGATCAGAAATTCGACCTGCCGGCTGGCGACTATGTCGCCATCGTCGAGATGGACCAGGCAACGGTCGAAGTGCCGTTCAAGATCGCCGTCGGGGAATCGCGGAATGTCGATGCGGCGCTCAACGCCGGCGTTCTGTCGGTGAGTGCGCCCGGCGCCAAGTTCATCGAGGTGCTGGAGGCGAAGAAGGACCTTCAGGGCAACCGCAAGCAGTTCGGCTACAACTGGGGCGACACGCACCAGACGACCTTGTTGGCAGGCGACTACGTGGTGGTTGCCGACCGCGAGGCGAACGGCGGCAAGAAGGAAATGCCGGTGACGGTGAAGGCCGGCGAGCGGGTTGAGATTGCGGTGCCGCAGTGAGCAGCGCACTTCGACGCGCAAATCGACAGATCTACTTGAGCAAGTCGGACCGAATTCCCTTGCCTTACGCAAAAGGCTTGCCGCCTTCTTGTCGAAAGTCAAGAAAACGTTTCGCCTCCTTGGAGCGCTGCCGTCGAATGCGATCACGCCATCGGCAAAATCGCCGCCGGCGTCGAGCGTTGCGAGACCCGCAGAGACCGATGGGCGATCAAACTGCCACGTTTGCAACCCCCACCAGCTGACGAATGGAGGTCCGCAATTTCGACGGGTTGGCGCCGATAAGAGCGTTCCATCACCCATACGAATTCGCATAACGAGTGCGACGGGTACGACCACAAGATCGGCCTCTTCGACTGCTGCTCGCGCCGTCTTCTGCTGCGCAATGTCATCGACAAGCAGCAAGTCGCAGAAGGACATTCGTATCGGCCGTCACTCTCATACTTAGTGCCCGCCCAGCCGTCTTCAATAGTCGCGCTTGATTTCGTCCAGTGTGAGATGCTGGCATCTGCAGGCGTACGTCAAGCATCCAACGAAATCGTCCCGACGACCCTGGTCTGCGACGGCTTTGCGTAAGACCACTTCTCCGTTTGGACGCGCAGGTCGATCAGTGCAACTTGTCGCCGGGACCGATCTTCAGATGCTGCAGCGTCTCCTTACGAAGCGTAACCTGGCCTTTGGCTGTGACGGTGAGCGTAGTCATTGCGATCTCCGATGCTCCGAAAGTAAGGCATCAAAGCCTTACTTTCAAGCTACGCCGCAAACACGCTGGCGCCCTGATCCGCCGGGCCGGCCGTCTGCCGAAACACGCCGAACAGCTCACGGCCCATGCCGAAATCGTTGGCGGACAGGTCGGCTGTTGCCTTCGGGCGTGCTTTCAGCTCTGCGGCCGTGAGAAGCACCTCCAGCGTGCCGGCTTCGGCGTCGAGGCGGACGATGTCGCCGTCGGCGATGCGGCTGATCGGGCCGCCGTCCAGCGCCTCGGGCGTGACGTGGATCGCCGCCGGCACTTTTCCGCTCGCGCCGGACATGCGCCCGTCGGTGACCAGCGCCACCTTGTGGCCGCGATCCTGCAGGATGCCGAGCACGGTGGTCAGCTTGTGCAGTTCCGGCATGCCGTTGGCCTTCGGGCCCTGGAAGCGGATGACCGCAATAAAATCGCGGTTCAATTCGCCGGCCTTGAAGGCGTCGTTCAGCGCCTGCTGGCTGTGCAGCACGAGGGCAGGGGCCTCGATGAGGCGGTTCTGCGGCTTGACGGCGGAAGCCTTGATGATGGCGTGGCCGAGATTGCCGGTGAGCACCTTCAGGCCGCCGGTCGCCTGGAACGGCCTTGGCGACCGGCGGCCAGCACCTTCTCATCATGGCTGACCGCCGGCGCCGGCGACGCGCTCGACCGAACCGTCGGACGCGAGCTTCGCCTCGACCGTATAGGGCCGCAGACCTTCGCCCCAGCAGGTCTGCACGTCCTCATGCAGATGGCCGGCGTCGAGCAACTCGCGGATCAAAAAGCCCATGCCGCCGGCGGCATTGAAATGGTTCACGTCGGCAAGACCGTTCGGATAGACGCGCGCCAAGAGCGGCACATGCTCGGACAACTCCGAAATATCCTGCCAGGTGATGCGGATGCCGGCAGCGGCCGCCATGGCGACCAGATGCATGGTGTGGTTGGTCGAGCCGCCCGTGGCGTGCAGGCCGACGATGCCGTTGACGATCGAGCGCTCGTCGATCATGCGGCCGACCGGGATGTATTCGTTGCCGAGCTGGGTGATGGCGAGCGCGCGCTTGGCGGCCTCGCGGGTCAGCGCATCGCGCAGCGGGGTGTTCGGGTTGACGAAGGATGCGCCCGGCGTGTGCAGGCCCATGATCTCCATCAGCATCTGGTTGGAGTTGGCGGTGCCGTAGAAGGTGCAGGTGCCGGGCCCGTGATAGCTCTTCGACTCGGCTTCCAGCAGTTCCGCGCGGCCGACCTTGCCTTCGGCATAGAGCTGGCGGATCTTCGACTTCTCGTCGTTGGGAATGCCCGAGGTCATCGGCCCGGCCGGGATGAAGATCGCCGGCAGATGGCCGAAGGTCAGCGCGCCGATAACCAGGCCCGGCACGATCTTGTCGCAGACGCCGAGATAGACGGCGGCGTCGAACATGTTGTGCGACAGGCCGACGGCCGTCGCCATGGCGATGACGTCGCGCGAGAACAGCGACAGCTCCATGCCGGGCTGGCCCTGGGTGACGCCATCGCACATGGCCGGCACGCCGCCCGCGACCTGCGCGATGCCGCCGGCGTCCCTGGCGGCGTCCTTGATGAGCTGCGGATAGGTCTCGAACGGCTGATGCGCCGACAGCATGTCGTTGTAGGAGGTGATGATGCCGAGGTTCGGCACCTTGTCGCCGCCCAGCGCGACCTTCTCCGACGGGGAGCAGACGGCGAAGCCGTGCGCGAGGTTGCCGCAGGAAAGCACCGCGCGGTTGGCGGATTTGCTGGCTGCTTCGTCGACGCGATCGAGATAGGGCTCGCGCAGCGGCTTGGAGCGCTCGCGGATGCGGTTGGTGATGGCTTGGATTTCGGTCCTGGCGGTCATGGTCTTTCCAAATCGTTCCGGCGGACGGTGATCCGTCCAACACCCCTCATCCGACCTCGCTTCGCTCGGCCACCTTCTCCCACAAGGGGAGAAGGAGGAGCGGAGGCGATGCGCGCTTTGCCTTCTCCCCTTGTGGGAGAAGGGGGCCGAGCGAAGCGAGGTCGGATGAGGGGTGCTCATGGCAATCCGACTTCAAATCTACGCCGCCCAGAAAATTTCCACCGGCGTCTGGGCCGCGTCGATGACGCGGCGGATCGGCAGCTGTCTGAACCGGCGCGCCAGCGCCTTCTCCAGCGTCGCCGCCTTTTCCGCGCCTTCGATATGCAGCGCGATGAAGCTCGCCGTAGCAATGGGCGGCAGCGTCAAGGTCAGCCGATCGGCTCGCCGGCGCTTTGCGCATGCACGGGAAGGACGAGCGCCGCGGCGTCGGGGTCGAGCACATGCGTCGAGTTCCCCTGCGTCCGGGAAAGAACGATGCCGTGTGCCCATCGTTGCCCATGCCCAACACGACGACATCGAACGGCACGCCAAGGCGGCCGATGTGATCGTCGGCGTCGCGCGCTGCGTCATGATCTCCATGTCTGCGGCATAGAGCGGCACGAAACGCGCGGCTGCCGCTGGACCGTGAAGCAGCTTTTGCCTTGATCAGACCGTGCGTTCGAACGTTCCGACGTTTCCGGCACGAAGCGCTCGTCGACCAGGGCACGACCGCGACATTGCTCCAGTCGATGTCGATGTGCGCCAGCGCCTCGAAGAATTTTGCCGGCGTCGACCCGCCGGACACGGCGAGCGTCGCCGTTCCGCTGTCGCTCAATCGCCTCGGACAAGGCGCCGGCGACTGTCGCGGCCAAACCCGCCGCCAGTTCCTCGCGCGAGGCGAAGTCGTGCCGGACATAGTTTTTCACCGCAGGCATAGGCTCAATCGCTCTCGTGCCAGGTGCGGCCGTCGCGCTCGATCAGCGCGATCGAGGCGGACGGCCCCCAGGTGCCGGCTGTGTAGGACTGCACTTCCTGCCGGTTTTCGGTCCAGGCGTTGAGGATCGGGTCGGCCCAGCGTCCAGGCCGCCTCGACCTCGTCGCGGCGCATGAACAGCGTCTGGTGGCCGCGCACGACGTCCATGATCAGCCGCTCGTAGGCATCCGGCGCGCGGCCCGATGAAGGCTCTGCGCAAAGGTCATGTCGAGCGGGATCTGGCGCAGCCGGATGCCGCCCGGGCCGGGATCCTTGATCATGATGAACTGCTTGACGCCTTCGTCCGGCTGCAGGCGGATGACCAGCTGGTTGTTGTAGATGTTGCCGGCGCTGCTCGCCGAAGATCGAATGCGGGATCTTCTTGAACTCGATGACGATCTCCGAAACGCGCGTCGCCAGCCGCTTGCCGGTGCGCAGGTAGAACGGCACGCCGGCCCAGCGCCAGTTGGCGATCTCGGCCTTCAGCGCGACGAAGGTTTCGGTGTTGCTCGGCTGCGCCGAGTTCCTCGACGATAGCCCTTCACCGCGCCGCCCGCCGACGCGCCGGCCTTGTACTGGCCGCGCACGGTCTGCTTCGGCGCTTCCTGGCCATTGATGCGCTTCAGCGAACGCAGCACCTTGAGCTTTTCGTCGCGCACGGCGTCGGCGTCCATCGACGACGGCGCTTCCATCGCGACGAGGCAGAGAAGCTGCAGGATATGGTTCTGCACCATGTCGCGCAGTGCGCCGGCCTTGTCGTAGTAGGTGACGCGGTCCTCGAGGCCGACCGTCTCGGCCACGGTGATCTGCACATGGTCGATATGCGCGGAGTTCCACAGCGGCTCGTAGAGCGCGTTGGCGAAGCGCAGCGCCATCAGATTCTGCACCGTCTCCTTGCCGAGATAGTGGTCGATGCGGAAAATCTGGCTTTCCTTGAAATCCTGGCCGATCAGGTCGTTCAGCGCCTGGGCCGAGGCCAGGTCGCGGCCGATCGGCTTTTCGACCACGATGCGGCTGTTCTTGGTGACCAGCTTGTGCTCTTTCAGCTTGTGCGAGATTTCGCCGAACAGCGCCGGGCGCGACGGCAAGGTAAAAGGCGCGGATCGCTCTCTGAATCGCCGATCGCCTTCTTCAGCTTGTCGAAACCCTCGCCGCTCATCGCATCGACGGCGACATAGGAGAGCCGCGCGACGAACTTCTTCAGTTCGTCCGGCTGGATGTCGTCCTTCTTGACGTGCTCGCTTGATGGCCTTCTCGGCAAAAGCCTGGAATTCCTTGTCCGTCATCTTCGAACGCGAGGCGCCGATGATGCGGGTCGGCTCGGAGAACTGGTGGTCGCACTGGCGGTAATAGAGCGCCGGCAACAGCTTGCGCTCGGCGAGATCGCCGGTGCCGCCGAAAATGATGAAATCGAACGGTTCGACTGGGATGATCTGGCTCGTCATACGCTTCTCTCGAATTGGTCGGCCGATGACGGCCGCTTCATAATCTAATCGATTTAAAATCGCCAGTGCCTTTGTGTCGCACCGCACAATGAGCTGTTGGTCCAGCACCCGCCTGAGCCGCATGCCATCTTGCGCGGGGCGCGCATCATTCGCAACATGGCGCGACTGATTTGACAGCAATACGAAAGACCGCGATGGGCGCGCATCTCTCCACCACGATTGCGCAAGGCCGGGCTTTCATGCAGCTGATCGACGGCAAGCCTGTCGACGCGCTGTCGGGCCAGCGCATCGACGTGGTCTGCCCATCCGACGGCAAGGTCTTTGCCTCGATTCCGGCGTCTGGCGCGGCCGATGTCGATCGGGCGGTGAAGAGCGCGCGCACAGCGTTCGAGGACGGCCCGTGGGCCAGGATGCCGGCGGTCGAGCGCGGCCGCTGCCTGACGCGGCTGTTTCATCTGGTCGAAAAGCATGGCGACGAGCTGGCCGCGCTGGAATCGCGCGACACCGGCAAGCCGGTGCGGCAGGGCAGGGCCGATGTCGCCGCGACCATGCGCTACTACGAATTCTACGGCGGCGCGGGCGACAAGATCCATGGCGACACGATCCCGTTCCTCGACGGCTATACGGCGCTGACCTTGCGCGAGCCGCACGGCGTGGTCGCCGGCATCATTCCCTGGAATTATCCGCTGCAGATCCTGGCGCGCGTCGCCGGCGCAGCACTGGCAATGGGCAATACGCTGGTGGTGAAGCCGGCCGAGGACGCGTCGCTGTCGACCATCCGCATCGCCGAGCTGGCGCTGGAGGCCGGCGTGCCGCCGGGTGTCTTCAACGTGATCACCGGCTATGGGCGCGAGGCGGGCGCGGCGCTCTCGGCGCATCCGCGGCGTCGACTACGTGACGTTCACCGGCTCGCCGCCGACCGGCACGGCGATCCAGCAGGCGGCGGCGATCAACAATCGCGGCGTGACCATGGAGCTTGGCGGAAAGTCGCCGCAGATCGTGTTCGCCGATGCGGACATCGAGGCGGCGCTGCCGGTGCTGGTCAACGCGGTGATCCAGAACGGCGGCCAGACCTGCTCGGCCGGCAGCCGCGTGCTGATCGAGCGGCCGGTCTACGAGCGAGTGGCCGCCGGCCTTGCGGAACGGTTCTCAAGGCTGGTCGCGGCATCGCACGAAGCCGACCGCGACCTGGGTTCGCTGATCAATGCGAAGCAGCGGGAGCGCGTCGCCGGCATGGTCGCGGCGGCGGAGGAAGCGGGCATTCCGGTGCTGGCGCGCGGTTCGGTCGATCCACGAGCGCTCCGGCGGCGGGTTCTATCATCCGCCGGCTCTGTTCGGCTCCGTCGATCCCGATGCGACGATCGCGCAGGAGGAGGTGTTCGGGCCGGTGCTGACGCTGTTTCCGTTCGACGATGAGGCCGATGCGATCCGCCTCGCCAACAGCACCGACTTCGGCCTTGTCGCCGGCGTCTGGACGAAAGACGGCGCTCGCCAGCACCGCGTCGCCAAGCGCGTGCGGGCCGGGCAGGTGTTCGTCAACGGCTATGGCGCCGGCGGCGGCGTCGAGCTGCCGTTCGGCGGCTTCAAGCGGTCGGGCCACGGCCGCGAAAAAGGGTTCGAGGCGCTCTATGACATGAGCGCGACGAAGACGATCGTGTTCAATCATGGGTGAACGCTGTGCAGTTTGAACCGACCCCCCTCTGTCCTGCCGGACATCTCCCCCTCAAGGGGGGAGGACTACGGCAGCGTCTGCGAACCTGCGGCGCAATCTCCCCCCTTGAGGGGAGATGTCCGGCGGACAGAGGGGGGTCAGTGCGGCATGTTGCAGGAGGATGCGACATGCCCCGCCTGAAAGACAAAGTCGCGATCATCACCGGCGCTGCCTCCGGTTTCGGCGAGGGCATGGCGCGGCGGTTTGCCGAAGAGGGCGCAAAAGTCGTCGTCGCCGATCTTGAACCATGCCGGCGCCAAAAAGGTGGCCGAGGAGATCGGCAAGAACGCCATCTGGACCCAGACCGACGTCTCCCATCGCGGCGAATTCGACGAGATGGTGCAGCAGACGACTGGATGCCTTCGGCCGCATCGACATCATGGTCAACAACGCCGGCTACAGCCACAGGAACGGCAGCCTGCTGGACGTCAAGGAAGAGACGTTCGACCTGATCACCGCCGTCAACATGAAGGCGATCTATCACGCGACGCTGGCGGTCGTGCCGATCATGGAAAGGCAAGGCGGTGGTGTCATCCTGACGACCGCCTCGACCGCCGGCCTGCGGCCGCGGCCGGGGCTGACCTGGTACAACGCCTCGAAGGGCTGGGCGATCACCGCGACGAAGTCGATGGCGGTGGAACTCGCGCCGAAGAAGATCCGCGTGAACTGCCTGTGCCCCGTCGCCGGCGAGACCGGCATGCTGTCGACCTTCATGGGTGAGGACACGCCGGAGAAGCGCGCGCAGTTCAGGTCGGTCATCCCGCTCGGCCGCTTCTCGACGCCGCTCGATATCGCCAACGCCGCACTTTGGCTTTGCTCGGACGAAGCCGAATTCATCACCGGCGTGGCGCTGGAGGTGGATGGCGGGCGTTGCGTTTGAGTGATCGCGACTGAGATTTTTGGATCACCGCCGCCGGCGTTTGAGGCCAGCGCCAATTAACTACCTTTCGGGGTTGACCCACCTTGCCCGACAGCCGACCCTGCCCACGGCGGTGGGGCAGGCAGGAGGAGATGCCTAATGAGAAGCCCCCTTTTGGCGGCCACGGCGGTGGTTTGCCTGTTCATCCAATCCGCGGCGTTTGCCCAGTCGGCCAGCCCGACGGTCGAGGACGCGGAGAAGTTCATCAAGGCGGCCGAGGCCGAGCTCAACGCCGAATCGATCAGGGTCAACCGCATCCAGTGGGTGAACAGCACCTATCTGACGGACGACACCGATACGCTGGCCGCCGAGGCGGGCGCGAAACAGACGGAACTTTCCGTCCGGCTGGCGCTGGAGGCGGCGAAGTTCGACGCCGTGCCCGGCCTGTCGGACGAGGCCAAGCGCAAGCTCAACATCCTGCGCGGCGGCATCGTGCTGCCGGCGCCGACGACGGCGGGCGCGGCGACTGAGCTGAACAACATCTCGACCAAGCTGCAATCGGCCTATGGCAAGGGCGAGGGCACGCTTGAAGGGCAAGCCGATCAGCGGTTCCGACATCGAGGAGCAGATGGTGGTCAACCGCGATCCGGACGAGCTGAAGGAGATGTGGACGAGCTGGCACGACAAGGTCGGCGCGCCGATGCGCGACGACTATCACGCGCCTGGTCGAGATCGCCAATGAGGGCGCGAAGGAACTCGGCTACCCGAATGTCGGCGCGATGTGGCGCTCGCAATACGACATGCCGGCGGACGACTTCGCCGAGCTGACCGACAAGATCTGGGGCGAGGTGAAGCCGCTCTACGACGATCTGCACTGCTATGTGCGCGGCAAGCTGAACGAGAAATATGGCGATGCCGTGCAGCCCAAGACCGGGCCGATCCGCGCCGACCTGCTCGGCAATATGTGGGCGCAGGAATGGGGCGGCATCTATGACATCGTGGCGCCGCCCGGCGCCGGCGACATCGGCTTCGACACGACCGAGCTTTTGAAGGCGGCGGACTACGACGAGAAGAAGATGGTCGAGACCGGCGAGGGCTTCTTCACCTCGCTCGGCTTCGAACCACTGCCGGAGACTTTCTGGAAGCGCTCGATGTTCCTGAAGCCGGCCGACCGCGAGGTGGTGTGCCACGCCTCGGCCTGGGACATCGACAACCAGGACGATCTGCGCATCAAGATGTGCATCAAGATCAATGCGCCGGATTTCGCGCACCATCCACCACGAGCTCGGCCACAATTACTATCAGCGCGCCTACAAGGCGCAGGACTATCCTGCACCTGAACGGCGCCAATGACGGCTTCCACGAGGCGATCGGCGACACGATCGCGCTGTCGATCACGCCGGAATATCTCGTGCAGATCGGCCTGCTGCCGAAGGACAAGGTGCCGAGCGAGGACAAGGACATCGGCCTGCTGCTGCGCCAGGCGATGGACAAGATCGCCTTCCTGCCGTTCGGCCTGCTGGTCGACAAATGGCGCTGGGGCGTGTTCGACGGCTCGGTCAAGCCGGAGGACTACAAGACGGCCTGGACGGAGCTGCGGCTGCAATACCAGGGCATCACGCCGCCGGTCGAGCGCACGGAAGCCGCCTTCGATCCGGGCGCCAAAGTATCACATCCCGGCGACGACGCCTTACCTGCGCTATTTCCTCGCCAATGTGCTGCAGTTCCAGTTCTACAAGGCGGCCTGCGAGCAGAGCGGCTGGAAGGGCCCGCTGCACCGCTGCTCGTTCTACGGCAACAAGGACGTCGGCAAGAAATTCAACGCGATGCTGGAGATGGGCGCATCAAAGCCCTGGCCCGATGCGCTCGAGGCCTTCACCGGCCAGCGCGACATTTCCGGCGAGGCGATCATCGCCTATTTCGCGCCGCTGCAGGCCTGGCTGAAGGAGCAGAACCAGGGCAAGAGCTGCGGGTGGTGAGTGGATTTCCCATAGGTGCGCGATATGCCCGTGCCTATCCTGCGAGCGCCTCGCGCAGCATCTGCATGAAAACACGTGCGGTGGGACGCCATTCGCCGCGCATGGCAGATGCTGCGGCGTCCCATATCCGACGTCCGGCCTCGGTCTAAGACGAACGAAAGGCGGCAAGCCGTATCGCATCACAATGCAATTTGCCCAAAGCCGCGCCGTGCGGCCGTTTCCATTTGCAAAGGGATGAATACGCACCCACTCGGCATGAACCCATGCGGCCAAGTCGCCAACGGCAGCCAGGTCATCGGCACCCATCCGGTCGACCGAGGGAATTCTCTCGTCGAGCAGATCCACGACCTTGAGCAGCTTGTTCTCGAGGCCGGCGAGTTCGGCGGCAACGTCGGCCGGAGGCGTTCCGTACATACCCGCGATGACCACGGTGCAATCTTCGAGGCCGGCCTCCCCGCGAAATCTCCCGACCACCTCCGGGAAAGGAGGTCAAGGCCGCGCATCGCCTCTGTCTGCCATTGCCGTGCGGCTTCGATGCTCGGCCGGACACGGCGCTCAGCATCGTCGCGAATGCCCCGGAGCACAGCGATCAGATTGTCCCGGAGCCGCTCGCTGTCCTCGTCCCAATCAGCCATCCAGCAGGTCCTGGACCTTGGATTGTGTGGAACCGATCTTCATCACAGCCATGCCACTGGCTGGATCGTGAATTTGTCGCGCCTCGGCTTCGGCGAAAGCGGCAATCGCGCCTTCAAACCGAGGGTCGCGGGCACGATAGTCGCGCAATTGCTGCAGCGTGGCTTCCAGATCGACTTGAACCTCGCCTGTGCGGCGATGGACATAGTCGCGTAGTGCCTCGTTCGCTAATTCGTTGAGCGACTTGTCGAGCAGGTCACTCAGCAACGACAGGCCTTCTCCGACCTTCGGATCAAGCCGGAACGTCGTCGCCTTTCTGGTCATGTCAGCCTCACGTCAATACTGTGATGTCACATTACCAGATTGACGTCATTTCTTCAACAATGATGGCTTGCCGTGTGGGCGCCGACCACCTCACACATTCAGCAACAAAAACTCCCGCTCCCACGGGCGAGATCACTTCCATGAAGGTCTCGAACTCGGCGCGCTTGATCGCGGTGTAGGTGGCGACGAAGGCGCCGCCCAGCATCTCGCGCAGGTCCTCGTCCGCCTCGAACAGGTCGACCGCTTCGAGCAGCCCGCGCGGCAGGTCGATCTCGTCCTCATTGGCGGTGGTGAGCACGGCCGCATCGCGGGCGATCTGCTTGTTCATGCCGATCAGGCCGCAGGCGAGCGATGCGGCAAGCGCCAGATAGGGATTGGCGTCGGAGGAGGGGATGCGGTTTTCGACGCGGCGCGAGGCCGGATCCGAACGCGGCACGCGGAAGGCCGTGGTGCGGTTGTCGTAGCCCCATTTGTTGTTGACCGGCGCCGAGGCCGCCTGGGTCAGCCGGCGGTAGGAGTTCACGTAGGGCGCGAACATCACCAGCGCGTTCGGCACATGTTTCTGCATGCCGCCGATGAAGTGGAAGAAGGCGTCGGTCTCCGAGCCGTCCTGCGATTGGTGAAGACGTTCTTGCCGGTCTTCTTGTCGATGATCGACTGATGGATGTGCATCGCCGAGCCCGGCTGGCCCTGGATCGGCTTGGCCATGAAGGTGGCGTAGATGTCGTGCTTCAGCGCCGCCTCGCGGATGGTGCGCTTGAACAGGAACACCTGGTCGGCGAGTTCGATCGGATCGCCATGGCGCAGGTTGATTTCCAGCTGTCCGGCGCCTTCCTCGTGGATCAGCGTATCGATCTCGAGGCCCTGCGCCTCGGAGAAATGGTAGATGTCGTCGATCAGCTCGTCATATTCGTTGACGCCGGCGATCGAATAGCCGGAGCCGCCGGCGATCGGCCGGCCGGAGCGCCCGACCGGCGGCGAGAGCGGATAGTCCGGGTCGGGGTTCTTGCGCACGAGGTAGAACTCGATCTCCGGCGCGACGACGGCCTTCAAGCCGCGCTCGTCATAGGCGGTCATCACGCGGCGCAAGCACGTTGCGCGGCGTGAAGCCGACCAGGCGGCCATCCTGGTGGACGAGATCGCAGATGACCTGCGCCGTCGGATCTTCCTCCCACGGCACGACGCAGAGCGTCGACAGGTCCGGCACCAGCTTCAGGTCGCCGTCGTCCTCCGGATATTCAAACCCATTGCCGTCTTCCGGATAGTCGCCGGAGATCGTCATCATGAACGGGGCGGACGGCAGCGCGAGCGAGGTGTTGGAGGTGAACTTGTTCGACGGCATCATCTTGCCGCGGGCGACGCCGGCCTGGTCGGGCGTGATGCATTCGATGTCCTCGATGCCGCGCCATTCCAGCCAGTCGCTGGCTTCCTTCCAGTTCTTGATGCCTCGGAGATTTTTTACATAGGCAGGGGTGCGGGTACGTGCAGCGCGACGCTGCGGACGGGCGTCCTTTTTGTCGGCTGGCATCAATCACCAGAGAATTGCGGATGCTTATCTTTGCCACTGCGCCGGATGAGAAGGGAAGCCCTAGGCACCCGTTTGCAAGCGTGAGGGCGGCTCTACGCCGTTTCCAGCACGACCTTGACGCTCTGGCTGCGGTCGAGGGCGAGGCGGAACGCGTCGAGCGCGTCGTTGATCGGCCGGCTGCCGGTGATGATCTGTTGCACGTCGATCCGCGCCGGAGACGATCAGCTCGACGGCTTGGTCGAATTCGTCGTGGAAACGCATGGTGCCGCGATAGTCGAGTTCCTTGGCCATGATCGCGTTGGCCGGCAGCGAAATGTCGCCGCCGGGCAGATTGCCGACCTGCACGATGGTGCCGCCGCGCCGCACGGTGCGGATGGCGAGCGCAAAGCGGCCGGCGGTGCGCCGGTGACCTCGAAGACAACGTCGAAGGGAGCTCCCGCCGCGGCTGCGATGAGCGTATCGGCGCCGGCGGAAATGTCGAAGGTTTCGCTCGGCGCCAAGCGAGCTGGCGAAGGCCAGCGGGCCGGTCGGCGATGTCGATCATCGTCGCGTTGGCGATGCCGGCGATCTTGCGCCGCAAGCAGGGTCAGACAGGCCGATCGGTCCGCCGCCGAAGATCGCGATGCGCTTGCCGACAAGGTTGCCGGCGCGCGCGACCGCGTGCAGGCAGACAGCCAGCGGCTCGGCCATGGCGCGGCTGACAGGGCAGCGGATCTGGGCACCACGATGCATTGCGCCGGCGTGGTGTCGAAATAGGTGGCGAAGCCGCCCTGCATGTGCGGGTTCTTGGAGGCCGAGCCCATGAAGAAGATGTTCTCGCAGAGGTTCGAGCGGCCCTCGCGGCAGCGCGCGCAGCTGCCGCAACGGCGCGACGGATTGATCGCGACGTGGTCGCCGACGTTCGAGGCCGGTGTCGGGAGCATTGATCTCGGCGATCTCGCCGGCGAGCTCATGGCCAAGCACCAGCGGCTCGCGTGACGACGAAATCGCCGGTGCGGCCATGGCGGAAATAGTGCAGGTCGGTGCCGCAGATGCCGCCGGCGCGCAGCTTGATGCGCACCATGCCGTCGGCGAGCGGCCCGAGCGGGCGCTCGACGAGCCGAAGGTCCTCGGCGCCGAAGAGCGTGGCGGCGTGGGCGGTGGTCATGGGATTGGAATCAGCACTGTGCAGCTTGTTGGGACCGCCCCCTCACCCGGCCTCCGCTCCGCTCGGCCACCCTCTCCCCGCTGGGGAGAGGAGGATCGTCAACGTTGCAGCCAAGGTCGTTAGCGAGATCAGGGCTTGGAAGCCTCCTCTCGCGCAGCGGGGAGAGGGTGGCCGAGCGAAGCGGAGGCCGGGTGAGGGGGCTGTCGATCACGCGCAAATCGTGGATGGTCCTGGCCGACCGCGCCATCACCGCATCAACCCCATCTGCTGCGGCAGCCACAGCGTGATCGCCGGAATGAAGGTGATCAGCGATCAGCGCGACGAGCAGCGGCACCAGCCAGGGCAGGATCGCCATGGTGGTGCGCTCGACCGAGAGCTTCGCGACCCGCGACAGCACGAACAGCACCATGCCGAGCGGCGGATGCAGCAGGCCGATCATCAGGTTCAGCGTCATGATCAGGCCGAAATGCACCGGGTCGATGCCGAACTTGCGCCGCGATCGGCAGCAGGATCGGCACGAGGATGGTGATCGCCGCGATGGTGTCGAGGAAGCAGCCGACGAACAGCATCAGGATGTTGACCAGGATCAGGAACACCCATTTGTTGTCGGTCAGCGCGAGGATGAAGTCGGAGAACAGCTGCGCCGCCTGGCTGACCGTCAGCAGCCAGGCGAAGATCGACGCGGCGGTGACGATGAACAGCACCGAGGCCGTCGTCTCGATCGTGTCGAAGCTCGCCTTGGCGAGCGTCGCGGATGGTCATCGTGCGGTAGCGCACGAGGCCGAGGAACAGCGACCAGATGACCGCGGCCATGGCCGCTTCGGTCGGCGTGAACCAGCCCATGGTCATGCCGCCGATCAGGATGACCGGCGTCATCAGCGCCATGACGGCGGAGAAGTCGAAATACCAGTCGAGCGCGATCAGGACGACGAGCGCGATGCCGACCGCGACGTTGATCGACAGGCCGGCGCAGCATCAGCAGATAGACGAGCGACCGGAAAGCCGAGCGACGACGAGGATCTCGAGCGCCGCCTCGCCGAGCTTGCGCAATCGAGAACGGCGTGTCGGAGCCCCAGCCGCTTGCGGTAGGCGAAGATGGCGACGGTGATCATCATCAGCAGCGTCATGACGACGCCGGGCATGATGCCGGCCATGAACAGCGCGCCGATCGAGACGTTGGCCATCATGCCGTAGATGACGAAGGGCAGCGACGGCGGGAAGATCGGCCCGAGCGTCGCCGAGGCGGCGGTGACGCCGACCGCGGCCTCGATCGGATAGCCGTGGTCCTTCATCGCCTTGATCTCGATCGTGCCGATGCCGGCGGCATCGGCGAGCGCCGTGCCGGACATGCCGGAGAAGATCACCGAGCCGATGATGTTGACCTGCGCCAGGCCGCCCTTCATCCAGCCGACCAGCGCCAGCGCGAAGGAGTAGATGCGGCCGGTGACGCCGGCGATGTTCATCAGATTGCCGGCGAGGATGAAGAACGGCACGGCCAGCAGCGGAAAGCTCTCGACGCCGGCGATCATGCGCTGCGCGGCGATGATGTCGGGCGCGACGCCGTAGATCAGCGAGGTAGAGCGACCGAGGCGACCGCCATGGACGACGGCGACCGGCACGCCGATCAGCATCAGGACGAGAAAAGCGCCGAGCGAGGAGCAGCATGGCTCAGGCTCCCGGAGCCGTCGAATGCGTCGGGGCGCTCGAGCACGGAATAGCCGCGGCGCCAGTTGCCGACGAGCACCTGGACCGAGCGCAGCGAACATCAGCACGAAGCCGGCGAAGACCGAGTAGAAGACGATCGGCTGCGCGGCAGGTTGACCGTCGTCATGCGCTCATGCGCGACGATCGCGACATAGCGCCAGATCAGCCAGGACGGCGTAGGCGAAGAAGACGATGCGGATGACGTCGACCGCGAGCGACAGATACGCGCCCGCGCCGCGGCGGCAGATAGTGGTAGAGCACGTCGACCTGGATGTGCCGCGAGGTGCGCACGCACATCGACGCGAGCCGAGGAAGACCACGACGACCAGCGCGTTGATGGCGATCTCCTCGGTCCAGGCGAGGCTGTTGTTCAGCACATAGCGGGTGAAGAACTGCAGGAAGACGCAGACGACCATCACCCAGAAGACGGCGAGCGTGACCCAGTCCTCCACAGCCGTGATGCGACAGGTCGACGGGCGCTGCCTCCTCCTCGAAGGCGTGCGCCAGTCTCTTCGGCGGTGACCTGGGTGTGATGTTCGTGCTCGAGCTCATGGACGCGCCCTCTCCGCTGCTCGCATGATCCTCCGCTGAGCGGGGGCATCGTCGCGAGCTGCTCGCCCGGCGCGGAGCGGGACGCCGGAGCGGTAGCCGGCTAGTCGCATCGTGGGCTACTTGATCGCCTGGATCGCGTCCCAGTCGGCCTTGTCGTAGCCGAACTCCTCGAAGGTCACCTTTTCCAGCACGGCCTTCTCGAAGTCTGCCTTGTCGACCTCGGTCACGGTGAGGCCCTTGTCCTTGAAGGCCTGGACCAGCTCCTTCTCGCGCGCCACGATCTTGTCGGTGGCGCGCTCGGCCGCCTCCTGCATCACCTCGGTGAAGATCTTCTTGTCCTCGTCCGACAGGCTGGCCCAGCGCGTCTTGGAGACGATCGTGTTGAGGTGGTCGACGATGTGGCCGGTCAGCACGATGTTCTTCTGCACCTCGTAGAACTTCTTGGCCTCGATCGTGGTCAGCGGGTTTTCCTGCGCCTCGACGGTGCCGTTCTGCAGCGCGAGATAGACCTCGGCGAAGGCGATCGGCGCGGTGTTGGCGCCGCAGGCGCGCGGCATGGCGAGATAGGCCGGCACGTCCGGCACGCGCATCTTCAGGCCCTGCCATGTCGGCGCAGTTCGCGATCGGCCGGTTCGAGGTGGTGTGGCGGGTGCCGTAGTAGGTGGTCGCCGTGATGTGGTGGCCGGTCTGTGTCCTCATAGCCGGCCGGTCAGCTCCTTGTACATGTCGCTCTTGGTGTAGGCGAGCAGATGGTCGGCGTCGCGGAAGATGTAGGGATAGTAGGTGACGCCGATCGGCGGCAGTTCCTTGCGCCGCGAAGCTGGAGCCGGAGATGATGATGTCGACGGTGCCGAGCGTCAGGCCCTGGTTGATGTCGGCTTCCTTGCCGAGCTGCGAGGCCGGATAGACCTCGATCTTGTAGCGGCCGTTGGTGCGCTTGGCGATCTCCTCGCCGGCCCAGACCGACTCGGTGTGGAAGGGCTCGGACATCTCATAGACATGCGCCCATTTCAGCACTTCCTGAGCGTGGGCGGTTCCCGCCATCAGCAGCGCCGGCGGCCATGCCAGCAGCGTCTTTCCCATCGTGCGGCGTGAAATCATGTCTCTCTCCCTGTTCACGGTTTCAGTGTTTGGTTGTTGGGTACGTCGTCGAAGAATTCCGGCCTGAGCGCCGCGACATGCGGCAGGTCGGCAAGAATCTGTCTCAGATGCGTGCGCATGGCGGCATCGGCTTGCATTGGCTCGCCACGTTCAATGGCATCAACCACGGCGGCATGCTGTTCGATCGAGATTTCGATCACCGAGCGGTTCATCAGGGTGAGGAACCGAACCCGATCCATCTGCGCCTTCACGTTGTCGACGACCCGAAAGACCTGCGACTTGCCGGCGGCGACAGCCAGCGCGCGATGAAACTGCTCGTCCAGCTGCATGAACTCGTCGGCGTGCAGGCCGATCGTCTTGCGCTGCGCCTCGATCAGCTTGCGCAGGTCTGTCACCAGCGCCGGGTCGTGCTGCTCGGCGACAAGCTTGACGATATCGGCCTCGACCGCTTCGCGCACAAAACGGGCATCCATCACCGAGGCGATGTTGATCTTGCGCACCAGCGTGCCGCGCTGCGGTCGCACCTCGACAAGCCCGTCGTCGGCGAGCTTGATGAAGGCTTCGCGCACCGGCTGGCGGCTGAGCGAAAAGGCCTTGGCGAGCTCGGTCTCCGAGACCAGTGTGCCAGGCGGCAGTTCGGCACGGATGATGCGCTCGCGCAAAAGCCGATACACCTGCGGACCAACAGGCACGCCTTGCTCGAGGGCCCAATCTATGATGCTGTGAACTCCCAACCGTTCCTCCTACGGTTGGGAGCCATTAAACACATACTACCATACTAGTCAACGGAGCCATGTTAGATTGCCGATGAATTTTCAAAATGCTAGCTTGTATGTTGCTTCGTATTGGTAGCGGACTGGACAATGGCATAGCTCTGCAAGCATGAACAGCAAGCAACGAAAGACACTTGCGGCTGATCTTCAAAAGATTCTACCGGTCTCCGGCACGATAGCTTGGGCGGATAGCGAAAGCCTAACGGTAGCCGCAGAAGCAAAGATTCATGGATTGTACGTGGGGAACGTGGCTGACGCGTCCGGATCTTGTGGCCGCTGAAGTCGGGACAGGCATTGAGAAGTGATTCCACATCGCCTTAATGCGCGTATAAAGCGGGTGCCATAGCGCTATCAAAGTCGGTGCCGCTCGCGATTTCCTCGTCAGAATAGGAGATTAAACGCAATGAATGTGATACTGGGCCAAGAACAACGCGTTAATAGCGCGCGCGAATCGAATTTGATGCCGAGGATATGATCTTCTAGCCAAAACCGGTCGGCTAGCTGCATTGCGGACAAAAGGTCCGTACGGCGTCAGGATGAATTAACCAATTGCCAGGACTACCGGAGTCGCATCAAGAATCCGCCTCTGTTGTTGCAAGGCCATCCATGGAAGCTGTCGACGATTACATCGAGACCACGAGATGCGTCTTCGGAATTGTGCAAGCCGCATGCCCCAATGAAGTCGTATTCGGGAAGGAAAATCTTCCTAGGGTGATGGCCGGACGTACTGAGCCGAAAGGGCAGCACTTGCGGGAGGTGAACTGTCCAGGAGGATGCGACTCAATCCAGTGGGCGGAAGAAGTGCTCTCGATAGCCCGGGAGCATCTTACGCTGACTGCCAGTACTGTAAAGACGATCTTTTGGCATAATATCCGACTCGCCTTAAAGCAGAAATTCAAGCGGAGTTGCTGATCTGTCAGTGGCTTTGCGTCACGATCACCGGGATCAGCAAATCGCCCCAATTGCCGTTGCCGCCATGATGGCGGGCGGAGCGAACCAGTTCCACCGACACGCCGGCCTCGACGGCCTTCATCACGGCCTGGTTCAACCGGTGCAAATCATTCGCCACGATGCGGATCGCGGCCTGCTGTTCGTCTGTCATCGCCGAGGCCTGTTCCTCGGCCCGTTCCTTGACCCGCGTGCGCATCTGAAAGCTCCCTATGAATGCTTGTTACGCGATAGCACAGATTTTCTGATGTTGGTACCGGAGAGCGGCGGCGAAAACGTCGCTCGCTCCCCGGCCTCCTCCCTCCCGAGGGCCTATTCGGCAGCCGGGCGGAATTGCTCATGTTCGGTCGACTCGTGCATGGCGGTGGTCGACGACTGTCCGCCGGTGATCGCCATCGATACGGCATCGAAATAGCCGGTGCCGACCTCGCGCTGGTGCTTGGTCGCGGTGTAGCCGTTCACCTCGGCCGCGAACTCGGCCTCCTGCAGTTCGGAATAGGCCGCCATCTGGCGGTCCTTGTAGCCGCGCGCCAGCTCGAACATGCCGAAGTTGAGCTGATGGAAGCCGGCCAGCGTGATGAACTGGAATTTGTAGCCCATCGCGCCGAGCTCGCGCTGGAACTTCGCGATCGTCGCGTCGTCGAGGTTCTTCTTCCAGTTGAACGACGGCGAGCAGTTATAGGCGAGCTTCTGGTTCGGATGCACCTTCTGCACCGCCTCGGCGAATTTTTTGGCCTGGGCGAGGTCCGGCTTGCCGGTTTCCATCCAGATCAGATCGGCATGCGGCGCATAGGCGATGGCGCGTGCGATGCACGGCTCGATGCCGTTCTTGACGTTGTAGAAGCCTTCGACGGTGCGGCCGGCGTCATAGTCGACAAAGGGCTTGTCGCGCTCGTCGATGTCGGATGTCAGCAGCTTGGCGGCCTCGGCGTCGGTGCGCGCGACGATCAGCGTCGGCGTGCCCATCACGTCGGCGGCAAGCCGCGCGGCGTTGAGGTTGCGGATGTGGGCCGCGGTCGGGATCAGCACCTTGCCGCCGAGATGGCCGCACTTCTTTTCCGAAGCGAGCTGGTCCTCGAAGTGGACGCCGGAAGCGCCGGCCTCGATGAAAGCCTTCATGATCTCGAAGGCGTTGAGCGGACCGCCAAAACCGGCTTCCGCGTCGGCGACGATCGGCGCAAACCAGGTGTCGACCGACAGGCCCTTGCCTTCAGAGGTCTCGATCTGGTCGGCGCGCTGCAGCGTGCGGTTGATGCGCTTGACCAGCTCGGGCGCGGCGTTGGCTGGATAGAGCGACTGGTCGGGATACATGGCGGAAGCGGTGTTGGCATCGGCCGCGACCTGCCAGCCGGAGAGGTAGATCGCCTTCAGGCCGGCGCGCACCTGCTGCATGGCCTGGTTGCCGGTCACCGCGCCAAGCGCGTTGACGAAGTCTTCCTCGTGGATGAGCTTCCAGAGACGGTTCGCGCCATTCTCGGCCAGCGTCTGGCGGATCTGGACGGAGCCGCGCAGCCGCTTCACGTCTTCCGGCGTGTACGGGCGCTCGATGCCGTCAAAGCGGCCTTCCGGCGCGGACGGAACGAGGTTGTAAAAATCGGTCATTTTCGATGCTCCAAGCCTGATTCATTGTTCATTGGCACGACGCGCCTTGGGAGTGTCGCGAGCCGGTTGCCTATGACGATATTTACATTGCAGTGCAAAATGAGTGGGAGGGAAATCGACTTTTCCTGATAGAGATAAGAGAAAATCGGTGTTGAGTTTGACAAGGGGCGGGTGTAAATCTGTAAAGATTGTAAATGCCGTGATCCGACGATTGAGTCTGTAAATGCTTGTAAAAGTCGCAACCAGGTATGGCGCGGTATGGCCGCCCAGGTCCCTCCCCCTTGAGGGGAGGGTGGCCGCCAAGCGGCCGGGTGAGGTCGTCTCCGCCGCCGATCGCCCTTGCTTGACGCACCGCTGGCCCTTGGCGCACTCCCGCAACGACCCCACCCGGCCCGCTGCGCGGGCCACCCTCCCCTCAAGGGGGAGGGAACTCGCGCCGAGCCGGTCCGCCATGCCTGAGCAAAAAATCTTCGCCGGGCCGCGCATTCGCCGCATCCGCAACGCCAAGGGCCTGACCCAGACGGCGATGGCGGAGGGGCTTGGCATCTCGCCTTCCTATCTCAATTTGATCGAGCGCAATCAGCGGCCGATCACCGTGCAGCTCATCCTCAAACTGGCGTCGATCTACGGCGTCGAGGCGAGCGAATTGCAAGGCGAGGCGAGGGGATCGATCGCGGCGCTGAAGGAAGTGTTTTCCGACCCTCTGCTGGCCGGCGAACTACCGGGCGACCAGGAGCTGGTCGAGATCGCCGAGGGCGCGCCGAACGCCGCGGCGGCCGTGATAAAGCTGTTCCGCGCCTACCGAGAGCAGGCCGAGCGGCTGTCCGACCTGTCGGAGATCATGGCGCGCGAGGGCAAGACCACCGCTGTCTCCGGCGCACGGTTACCGATCGACGAGGTGCATGAGGTCTTTGAGCGCCGGCCGAACCATTTTGCGTCCATAGAGGATGAGGCCGATGCTTTCACGAAGCTGCTTGAGCCGGGTGACGATCTCGCCGGCGCGCTGAAGGCTTGGCTGAAGCGGGAGTATGGCATCGTCGTGCGCGTGCTGCCGGTGGCCACAATGCCGAACTGGCGGCGGCGTTACGACCGCCACTCGCAGCGGCTTTTCCTCTCCGAACGGCTGTCGCCCTTCGACCAGCTGCGTGAGATCGCGATGGAAGCCTGCCTGATCCGCATGCAGGTTGCGGTGGCAGCCGAGATTGCGGCGCTGAAACTGTCGTCCGACGAAGCGCGGCGGCTGGCCCGCTTCGAGCTCGGCCGCTATGCAGCGCATGCGCTGATGATGCCATACCAGGCGTTCCAGTCGGCAGCCCAGCGCGCGCGCTACGACATCGACGTGTTGCGTTCGCGCTTCGGCGTGTCGTTCGAGCAGGCGGCCAACCGGCTGACCATGCTGCAGCGCCCCGGCGCGACCGCCGTGCCGTTCTTCATGCTGGAGGTCGACAATGCCGGCAACCGTTTCCGTCGCGCAGGCGCGCAAGGTTTTCCGCAGAGCCGCTTTGGCGGCGGCTGCCCCAAGCTGGCGGTGCATGCGGCGTTTACCCAGCCGGGCCAGATTTTTGTCGAGGCGGTCGAGATGCCCGACGGCGCGGAATTCCTGACCATTGCGCGTACGCTTGAAGGGCCGCAAGGCTCGTTCTCGGAACGGCCGCGCCGAACCGCGTTGCTGCTCGGCTGCGACATCGCCTTCAAGGACGAGATCGTCTACGGCGCCGCGTTGCCTGCGCCGCCGCCCGGCACGTCGGGTAAGCCCGGCCAGATCGCGGCGACGCCGGTCGGTCCTGCCTGTCGGCTCTGCGAACGTTCAGGCTGCCTCGCCCGCGCCGAGCCGCCGGTGACACGGCCGCTGGGTTTGGACGAGATGGTGACGGGATTGAGCGCGTTCGATTTTCAGTAGGTGATGCGGCGTCACTTACTTTAGGAGTTTAGGTAGCAAGTCTGTGAGATCACGGCGTCCGTCTATCACCGTCACGATATCGACACGAGCGCCTCTCGACTTATAGCGATAGAAGATCAGGTGATTGCGGACGACCAATAGTCTATATCTCTTATCGTAGCGGCGACCGAGCTCCGGAAAGTCACCAAGCCGAAAGCATGATATCTGACTTCATCAAGATAGCGCTCCGCTGCTTCAAAGTCGCGAGCGGCAAGATATGTGAAAATTTCGTCGAGATCGTCATAGGCTTGCGTAGAAAAGACGACGTTAGCCAAAATGCTTGGCTTTCAATCGGGCAAAAACCTCTTCAGCGGGTATCGCACCACCTCTTGCCTCCGCAGCCGCTAACTTCGCGTCAATTTGCTTGCGCACCGCCATCACGCGCAAAGCCTGCGCAAGCTCTTCCTGCTCCGCTTCCGGCAATTGCTCGACTTCGCGAATGGCGTCTTTCAAAGCTTGGTTCATCGGTTGCTCCAACGCTGTCTAGGCTAGCATGAAACATCAGGACTGTTCAATTTTTAGCACCGCAGACTGTCCATCTCGGGTTCAGCCGGGGCAAGCTTCTGTTTTCAATTCGTCCCAATCGGCCGTTCCCCGGCAAAGAGCGGTGCATGCGCCAGTGACAGCGCCACGATACGGTCGATGACCGTGCGGACGTCTGTGCGATGCCGGTCGTCATTGTGCATCACCACCCATTGATACTCCCGCAGTTCAAGCCACTTCCTCGCCGGCGCGTTCCAGTTCTGGGTCGCGGTCGCCAGCGAAGCAGGGCAGCAGGCCGGTGCCGACGCCAGCCCGGATCAGGTCATAAAGCGTGCGCGGCGTATTCGCCCAGGCAGCGACCGAGAGGCCAGGTCTTGCCGCGGCCCAGCGTGCCGAGCGCGTGGCATAGTCGTCCGGCGAGATCAGCACCCATTCCTCAGCCCGCGCGGGCGGCAGGTTGCGCGCACGAAAGGGCGCTTGAGCGACAACGACCGTGCGCTGCGAGGCGAGGTTCGGTTCCGAGGGCGCGCTGTTGCGCAGGCCAATCTCGACTTCGCGGTGGGCGATGTCGAGTTTCGCCTCCGTCGTTTTGAAGGCGATGCGGAAGGGATCGTCCGGCGTCCACAGTCTGGAAAAATTGGCGGCAAGGAAATTGGCCGTCCATGTTCCGGCGGAGATGCGCACGACGGAGCGCTGTGAAGCGTCGAGCCAATTGGCTATCGGACGTGCGCTCGCTTCCATGCCGACAACCTTGTCGTACAGGGCCTCGCCGACCTTGGTCAGCACATATCCCGTCTGACGGCGGATGAAGAGCGCCTGACCGATCGATTGCTCCAGCGCCAGCATGCGCCGTCCAACAGTGGCGGCACTCGAATTGAGCGTTTTGGCTGCGCCGGTCAGCCCGCTGCCGCGCACGACATGCAGAAAAATATGCAGGTCGTTCCAGTCCATGTTTTTCATGGATGAACGACATAGCACATTTCCGACGGCAGAAAGCGAGGAAAGGGAGCCACTATACCCGCTTCAGTGAAAAACACTGGAGATTGTCTTGATGGAACAGTTGTTGCTCTTCGCGTTGTTCTACGAGCGCACGTTGGAGAACGCAGCCAATCGCGGCCGCCGCATTGCGCCACCCGCATCCGCGGAGCCGCTCGCGCCGATCCTGTGGCACCGGATCGATGAATTGAAGCCCGGAAGATTGCGAGAGGCGTGGACCAGTCAAGAACACAGCTTGGACGATCCACGATGTTACAACTGGACCACGCGGAAGCCACCGGTTTGCAGTAGCAGGTTGTAGCGCCATGACCCTTCTTTTGCTGGCGCCGGGGGCATCATCCTCCTCAAGCGCGCGAAATCCTCGAGCGCGCCAATCTCGTGATGGGAACCTATGTCCGGTAGAAAATCGTCTTTGAAACGCTGGCTGAAGCGTGGCGCCATTTCGATTATCGCAGTCCTGATCCTCGTCGGCGCGCCTGCCGCGTTCATATTATATCCGACCTTCAAGTCATACCCGCAGCCCGATTTTCCGCCGGCGACCTCTCAAGCCGAGAAAAACCTCCAGGATATCGCATTTCTGCGCCGGTTGCCGGAGGTCGAACGGAGTTTCACGGATCAGACCCGCGCGAGCTTTGCGAGTGCGATCGAGCAGCTTGAAGCGCGGGCCGGTCAGCTGGACCATCCGACTTTTGCGATGGAAGCGGCGCGCGCCGTTGCGCTTTCCGACAACGCCCACACCAACATCGGCGGTCTTGCAGCGGGTTACGGCTTCAACGCGCTTCCTGTTCGTTTCGGCTGGTTCTCCGACGGGCTGTTTGTGGTTGCAGCACATGATGACCAGCGGAATCTGCTGGGCGCGCAGGTTCTCGATCTGAATGGCCACTCGCCGGAGCATTTGGTGGAGGCGCTGCGTCCCTATGTTGGCGGCCCGCCGACCTTGGCAAGGGAGCTTTCGCCCAATTTTCTGGCTTCACCGGAACTTCTTCACGCGGCGGGTCTCGTCGATAATCCGCGCCAAACGGAGTTGCGCCTGCGCCTGCGTGATGGGTCTGAAGGACCGTATACGCTGGTCGCGGCGGCCGGCGCGAGCGATCCGCTGACCAGAAACTTTTGGCCGAAACGCCATCTGAGCCCCGTGCCGATGCCAAACGAAAGCGTTGCCTGGGCCCATGTGCTGGACGACGCGCCTCAGCCGGCATCTCTCACGCGACCCGACCAGAACGTCTGGCATGACTATCTGAATGACGGCCGCGTGCTGTACGTCCAGATCAACCGCCTGCGCGACCAGGACGGCGGGTCTGTTCACGCGAAACTCGCCGACATCGTGGCGGAAGCCAAGGCGCGTCAAGTGGCCGATGCGATCGTGGATTTGCGCTTCAATCCGGGCGGCGACTACACGCTCAGCGCCGATTTCACTCAGCAGCTGCCGCAACTCATCCCCGGGACGGCAGGATATACGTGCTGGTCAGCGGGACAACCTTTTCAGCGGCCATCAGCACGGCGGCGCGTTTGAAGTATTATGCCGGCCCGCGGGGCTTTCTGGTCGGCGAGCAAATGGGCGATCGCACGCGTTTCTGGGGTGAAGGCGGCACCGCGACGATGCCGAATTCGAAGCTTGCAATCCGTTACACGACTGCATTCCACGATTGGGAAAGCGGTTGCGGGGTGACGCAGGTCAGAACATGCTTTTTTCTGAACTACATCTACGGAACGCCGTCCGGCCCGTTGATGCCTGACGTTCCCTTCGCTCAAACCTTCACAAGCTATGCGGCCGGCGAAGACGCCTTGCTGGAAAAGGTCATCGAACTGGCTGAGCCGAGCGGCTGACTTGGACCTGGGCTACGTTGACGACAAGGACGCGGCGTCGATCGACTATGCCGAACTTCTGACCAATATGCAGGCGGATACGCTTGCCGGGAACGAAGAACGGAAGAAGGAAGGATACGAGCCGATCACCCTGGTTGGTTGGGCGTCGCCGCCCAAATATGATTTTGCCAACAAGCGACTCCACTGGGCAAAAGAGCTCCAGTTTGGAGACAGCCAAAATAGAACACTCAACTACGACGTTCGCTTTCTTGGGAGAGAAGGCGTTTTCGTCATGAGTTACATCGCACAGATGCACCAGCTGCCTCAAATTGAGGAGAGTCTCGAAAGCGTCCTCGGCCTTGCGAGTTTTACGCCTGGTAAGCGTTACACGGATTTTGTTCCGGGAGCCGATACGGTGGCTGCGGTTGGAATAGGCGGCTTGATTGCCGGCAAAGCTGCAGCGAAAGCGGGCCTCATAGCCGTTGCCCTCGTGGCGTTGAAGAAGTTTGGCTTTCTCCTGCTTGTGCCATTGTTGTGGCTATGGCGAGTCATCCGCGGTCGGTCAGCCAATAGTTAGCTCTGACGTTCTCGATCGGAGCGGCTTGGACGATCCACGATGTCGCGATTGGACCACGCGGGAGCCATGGGTTTGCGTTAGCAGGGTATGATGCGCCCGTGACGTCAATTTCTGCCGGGCGCCGGGACGGCGCGGGCGATGGCAAACGTGGACACGAAAACGACGGCGGGCCAGGAGCGACTCGGCATCCTGTTTGTTTTCCTGTCCGCCTTCTTCTGGAGCCTTGGCGGCACCATCGCGCGCTTCATCGAGACGCAGGATAGCTGGACGATTGTGTTCTGGCGCTCGTTTTGGGCGGCTGCATTCCTGATTGCCTATATGATCTGGCGCGACGGCCTGCGCGGCACGATCGCGCTATTTCGCGGCATGGGCCTTCCGGGGCTGGCGGTCGCTTTCTGTTTCGGCGTTTGCTCGACATCCTTCGTCGTCGCGCTTGCTTACACGACCGTCGCCAACATCCTGTTGATGCAGGCCGGCGTGCCTCTGTTTGCGGCATTGCTGGCGTTTCTGCTGTTCGGGGAGAAGGTCGCGCCAAGCACCTGGGTGGCGATTGCCGCAGTGATCTTTGGCGTCGCCATCATGGTCTCGGAATCGCTGACCGGCCAAGTATCGCCGATCGGCGATGGCCTGGCGCTGGTCATCGCCATCGGCTTTTCGATCGCCACCGTGATCACCCGGCGCTATTCGCATGTGCGCATGACGCCGGCGACCTGCCTGGGCACGATCTTTGCCGCAATCTTTGCCTTCACGCTGGCCTCGTCACTGTCGACAACTGCCGCAGATGCGGGTTTGCTGTTTGCCTTTGGCGCGATCAATCTCGGCGTTGGGCTTGCCTTCTTCGCGACGGGTGCGCGCATGGTGCCGGCGGCGTTGGCCGCACTTATCGGCACTTTCGAGCCGATCCTCGGGCCGATCTGGGTGTGGCTGGTGCATGGCGAAGTTCCCTCGCAGCGCACGCTGATCGGCGGCGGCATCGTGCTTGCGGCCCTGATCGTCTATCTCACGCTCGAATTCAGGCGCCGCGCCGTGTCGCCGCGCGTAGCCGTTGCCGTCGGGCCCTGAAGGCGTCGAGCCGTTCTCCTGCTCGGTGGATGCGGAAAAACATTCCGGCTTGTCGCTTTCCGAAAACGCCAATAGGTTTCGTTCAGGGAACCCAGCCGTGGCGCCAGCCGCGAAAAGGGGCGGCAATAAAAAGCAGAGGAGAATTTCATGATCCGCAAAGCGCTCTCGCTTTCGGCCGTGTCGTTGATCGCAACTTTCGTTTCGTTTTCCGCGATGGCGCAGGACAAGGTGGTCAACGTCTACAATTGGTCGGATTACATCGACGATTCGATCATCGCTGATTTCACCAAGGAAACCGGCATCAAGGTCGTTTACGACGTCTACGACTCCAACGAGATCCTCGAAACGAAGCTGCTGGCCGGCGGGTCCGGCTACGATGTCGTCGTGCCGACGGCGAGCCCCTTTCTGGCTCGGCAGATTGGGGCGGGCGTCTACCAGAAGCTCGACAAATCGAAACTGCCGAACATCTCCAACATGTGGGACGTGGTCGCCAAGCGCATGGAAGCCTTCGACCCGGGCAACGAATATTCGGTCAACTACATGTGGGGCACGACCGGCATCGCCTACAACACCAAGAAGATCAAGGAAACGCTGGGGCTGGACGCGATCGACAGCTGGGATGTCGTCTTCAAGCCTGACCAGATCGCCAAGCTGAAGGACTGCGGCGTCTATTTCCTCGACTCGCCGACCGATGTCATTCCGACGGTGCTTAACTACCTTGGGCTCAGCCCGGACTCGCGCTCGGCTGAGGATTTTGCCAAGGTGGAGGAGGTGCTGCTGAGCGTGCGGCCATCGATCCGCAAGTTCCATTCGTCTGAGCTGATCAATGCGTTGGCCAACGGCGATATCTGCCTGGCCGTCGGCTATTCGGGCGACCTCTTCCAGGCTCGCGACCGCGCCGCCGAAGCAAAACAGGGCGTCGAGATCAACTATGTGATCCCGAAGGAGGGCGCGGAGATGTGGTTCGATCAGATGGCCATTCCCGCCGACGCCCCACACGTCGACGAGGCGCACGCCTTCATCAACTACATGATGAAGCCGGAGGTTGCGGCCAAGGCGTCGAACTATGTCTTCTACGCCAACGGCAACAAGGCGTCGCAGCCATTGCTGGATAAGGAGATCATCGACGATCCGGCGATCTATCCCGACGAGGCGACGACGGCAAAACTGTTCACGGTGACGCCGTATGACCCGAAGGTTCAACGCCTTATCACCCGCCTCTGGACCAAGGTTACGACCGGCCAGTAAGCACATAGAAGGCCCGGCGTTGCGCCGGGCCTTTCTCGTTTGGCGCACTGCATGAAGGGGACATCATGGAATCGCTCGGCAGCATCCGCAGAAGCTTCGCTCCTTGGACAGACCCGAACGCCAAGCCGTACATCGTCTTCGACGGTGTGACCAAGCGCTTCGGCGATTTCACCGCCGTCAACAATCTGTCGCTGTCGATCTTTGAGCGTGAGTTCTTCGCGCTGCTTGGCGCCTCCGGCTGCGGCAAGTCGACCTTGCTCAGAATGCTGGCTGGCTTCGAGCAGCCGACGTCGGGCCGCATCCTGCTCGACGGCCAGGACCTGCGCGGCATCCCGCCCTACAAGCGGCCGGTCAACATGATGTTCCAGTCCTATGCGCTGTTCCCGCACATGACGGTGGAGCAGAACATCGCCTTCGGTCTGAAGCAGGAGGGGATGCCGACGACCAAGATTGCTGAACGCGTGGCCGAGATGCTGAAGCTGGTGAAGCTCGGCCAGTTCGCCAAGCGCAAGCCGCATCAGCTCTCCGGCGGCCAGCGTCAACGCGTGGCGCTTGGCGCGGTCCGTGGCAAAACGGCCGAAGGTGCTGTTGCTGGACGAGCCGCTCGGCGCGCTCGACAAGAAGCTGCGCGAGGAAACGCAGTTCGAGCTGATGGATCTGCAGCAGAATCTGGGCCTTACCTTCGTCGTCGTCACGCACGACCAGGAAGAGGCGATGACGATGGCCGATCGCATCGCCATCCTGGACAAGGGTGAGGTGATGCAAGTGGCGACGCCGGCCGAAGTCTACGAGGCGCCAGGCTCGCGCTTTGTCGCCAATTTCGTCGGCAATGTGAATATGTTCGAAGGCAAGGTGAAGAGCCGCGTCAAGGACGAGGTGCGCATCGCCGGCGCCAGTGGCGCGGAGATCGTGGTCCACAATGCCGGCGATGCCGAGACCGGCAAAGACGTCGCCTTCGCGATCCGTCCTGAGAAGATAAAGGTCTCGTCCAGGAAACCGGCCAACGGTGCAGGCAACGCCATGGAAGGCGAAATCTACGATCTCGCCTATCTCGGCGACATGACCGTCTATCACGTCCGGCTGCCGGACGGGCAAGTCGTGAAAGCAAGCGCGCTGAATGCCGCGCGGGTGACCGAAGACCCGCTGAGCTGGAACGACAAGGCCTGGATTTCCTTCTCGCCGGACGCCGGCGTCGTGCTGACGCGGTAGGAGATCGCCATGGTCGACGCCGCCATCGCCACACCAGCAACCAGCACCGCTCCACCGCGCGTCGAGGGTGGGCTGATCCCCGCGATCACCAGCCGGCTGGTGATCGCCATACCGTATCTCTGGCTGCTGTTCTTCTTCCTCATCCCCTTTTTCATCGTCTTCAAAATATCGCTGTCGCAGACGGCGATCGCGATGCCGCCCTATGTCCCGGTTGTGAATGGCGTCTCGGACCTGTTCTCCAAGGTCGGCGAGTTCAGCTTCGACAATTACATCTGGCTGACTGACGATCCGCTCTATTATCGAGCCTACATACGCAGCGTCATTATCGCCGGCGTGGCGACCTTTCTGACGCTACTCATCGGATATCCCATCGCCTACGGCATGGCGCGCGCGCCGGCGACGATCCGCCCGACGCTGCTGATGCTGGTGATCCTGCCGTTCTGGACCTCGTTCCTGATCCGCGTCTACGCCTGGATCGGCATTCTGAAGCCTGAGGGCCTACTTAATCAGTTGCTGATATCCCTCAACATCATCGACACGCCGTTGATCATCCTCAATACGGATATCGCGATCTATATCGGCATCGTCTATTCCTACCTGCCCTTCATGGTGCTGCCGCTCTACTCCTCGCTGGAGAAGATGGACTACACGCTGATCGAGGCGGCGAACGATCTCGGCTGTCCGCCGCTCAGCGCCTTCTGGAAGATCACCTTCCCGTTGTCGCTGCCGGGCGTGGTCGCCGGCTGCATGCTGGTCTTCATTCCGGCCGTCGGCGAGTTCGTCATTCCCGATCTGCTTGGCGGCTCCGAGACGCTGATGATCGGCAAGACGCTGTGGAACGAGTTCAACCAGAATCGCGACTGGCCGGTGTCGTCCGCCGTGGCGGTGATCCTGCTATTGCTGCTGGTCGTGCCGATCATGATCTTCCAGCACTATCAGGCCAAGGCACAGGAAGAGGGCAGGTGATCTCATGAACCCGACCTGGTCCCGTTTCAACATCGCCTCGATCGTGCTGGGCTTTGCGTTCCTCTACCTGCCGATCGTCATCCTGATCATCTTTTCCTTCAACGCCTCGAAGCTGGTCACGGTGTGGGGCGGCTTCTCGACACAGTGGTACAGCTCGCTGTTCAGGAACCAGAGTTTCCTTGACGCCGCCTGGGTGACGGTCCGCGTCGGGGTCATTTCGGCGACGGTTGCCACCATCCTGGGCACGCTCGCCGCACTCGCGCTGACGCGTTACACGCGCTTCCGGGGCAGGGTGCTTTTCTCCGGCATGGTGTTCGCGCCGCTGGTCATGCCGGAAGTTATCACCGGCCTGTCGCTGCTGCTTTTGTTCGTGGCGATCGGCCTCGACCGTGGCTTTTTCACCGTCACACTGGCGCACATCACCTTCTCCATGTGCTTCGTCGCGGTGGTGGTGCAGTCCCGGCTGATGACGTTTGATCGCTCGCTGGAAGAGGCGGCGATGGATCTGGGCGCCACGCCGGTGCGCACCTTCTTTTCGGTGACGCTGCCGGTCATCCTGCCGGCCATCGTGTCGGGCTGGATGCTGGCTTTCACGCTGTCGCTGGACGATCTCGTCATCGCGAGCTTCACCTCAGGTCCTGGCGCGACGACCCTGCCGATGAAAATCTACAGCCAAGTGCGGCTTGGGGTGACGCCGGAAATCAACGCCGCCTGTACGCTGCTGATCGGCGTCGTGGCGCTTGGAGTGGTGGCCGCCTCGATCGTCAACAAGCGGCGCGAGGTGCAGCGCAGGCTGGACGAACAGGCCGCGCAACGGGGGTAGAGCTTACTCCGGAGGCTTGCCGGGCGCGGTCGAAGAGATAAGCGGAGCGCCCCAGGAGCCTCCAACGAAGAAACGCGCTTCCGGTTTCGCGTCGTCGGGCGTCTTGGGCAGGATGGCGCCGGTCAAGGCGAGGCCCGGACCGACCAGCGGCGCAAGACCGGAAACGGCCAGCCGTCGATCCGCAAGCTCGACATCGGCCACGTCAATGCTGGCAGTGCCTGCTTTCACGGTCGCCTTGAAGTCGACGCGCTCGATCTCAAGCGTTCGCTTCGCGACATTGTCGAGAGAAAAGAACCCACCACGCCCGAGAAGACTCAAGAAAAATCCAGGTCAAACGCCGCGAAATGGCCGCTTCCGAAATTGGCTGTCATCGATCCGTCAGCAGCGCCGGGCATGGCCGACAGCCTGGTCGGGGGACTTTTCAGAGTTACGGCAAATGAGCCTCGTGCAGCCGGCACCAGCCGGGGCATTCCGAGCGCTTGTCCCAGCATTGCGCCGTCGATATCCGAAGCGCGCACCGACAGTTCCATGCTGGGCTTTTCATTCTGGTCGTCGATGCGCAATCCGGCCTGCAGCGAGCCGCCGAGAGCAGTTGCGTCGGAAATATCAAAGGTCGAGCGCCCGCCGTGGATGTTGGCCGAGGCGGCAACATCCGCCAGCGCAAGAGAGCCAGCCGTCGCCTGCGCGGCGGAAACGCGCAGGTCGACATTCGACCATTTGAGCCAGCTCGACTTGGCTTCGGCGTCAGCTCTTTCGTAAGGGTCGAAGACAGCCAGGGCGTCGTCCAGATCCAGCATTTGGAAAGCAAGCGTTCCGGCCAGCGATGGCACGGACTTGGAAAGGGTAAGATCCAGCACGCCGACAGCCTCGCTGCCGCCAATCGTCATCTCGAGCTGATCGAGCTTGAGCTGTCGCGGCGCGCCCGTGAGCTGGGTGGACAGCGATATCGGCGTGTCGGCCATGCCTTGACCGAGCCGTTCATCGATCCAGGCGAGCCCATCACGGATCGATGGCATGGCGAACTTCGCCTTGCCTTCGATCTTTTCATCAATCTGGAACGCGCCATCAAAGGAGGCGGAGAACGGCTTGGATTCGATACTGGCGGACAGTTGCGACACACCACCGGCCAGCAAAAGAAGTGGCTGTCGCGCGCGAATGTCTACCGCGAACGGCTCGGCGTTCACCTTGCCCGTGCCAACGATACGACCGGGCAGGTTGAGCGCGGAGAGCTCGACCGTTCCGGAGATATCGGTGGCGAGATCGATGTGATCCTGCGGCCCGCCAGATGCCACTGCGCCATCGACGATTTCCACCGAACCGAAGGCATCCGTTGGCAGGTCGGTGAAATTCGGCTGGCCTGAATTGGTTGCCAGCGCTATGCGCGCCATCATCACCGACCGGGCAATGCGGCTGCCCAATGGAAGAGGTGGAAGTGAGAGGCCTGTATCCTTGCTGCTGAGATAGAGCACGGGGCGCACAAAGCGCGCCGCCGAAAATTCGACATCGCCGCGCAGTGCCGCAAGCGGCGAGAGGTCAAGCTCGAGTTCTTCGACCGTGACCACTGGACGGCCGTCGGCTCGAGACCATTCTGATAGCGTCACGTTAGAGAGCGTTGCGCGAAAGCCGGGCCAGACGCTGATTTCGGGCGCTGCGTCGATCGAAACGCGATAGCCGCTCCAGTCACTGAGTTCGAGGGCGATTCTGTCGCGCACCAAACGCGTCGAGGCGAGCAGCGGCAGCGCCACATAGGCAACCGCCAGCGCGACGACGGCGATTGCCGCCAGACGGCGCAGCCCTCTCAATGACCATGTTCGGTTCATCTGCGCCCGTGTTCTTGCCTATGCCGGAACAATTCCGGCCACGACTGCCCGCCACTTTCCAGTCGACGATTTACGCGTGAAACAAGGCAATTCAAGCGCTTGAAAGGTTATTGCGGCACTAACGCACACATTCCTGACGCGTGTCGCCATTTGACGCCCTTGCCGCTGCGTTGCTCGATATGCTTAGAGCCTAGAAAATGCTGGAGGAAATCATGTCCGAGACACCGCTCTGGTCCCCGTCCAAGAAGCGTATCGAGGCGACGGCGCTGGCGGACTTCATGAAGACCGCGTCGTCGCAGGCCGGTCGGTCTTTTGCCAGCTATCGGGATCTGCATGCGTGGTCGATCGACGATCGGGAAGCTTTCTGGTCGCTGATCTGGGACTATTGCGGTGTTGTCGGCGACAAAGGACAGCGCGTTCTGGTTGACGGCGACAAGATGCCCGGCGCTTCCTTCTTTCCCGACGCAAAGCTGAACTTCGCCGAAAATCTGTTGCGCAAGACGGGCACTTCGGATGCGCTTGTCTTCAAGGGAGAAGACAAGGTCGAGCGCCGCTGGAGCTGGGACGATCTTCACGGCGCGGTTTCGCGATTGCAGCAGCTTTTCGGCGATCTGGGCATCAAGGCCGGCGACCGCGTCGCGGCCATGATGCCGAACATGCCGGAGACGATTGCCTGCATGCTGGCTACGGCATCGCTGGGCGCGGTCTGGTCGTCCTGTTCGCCCGATTTCGGCGAGCAGGGCGTGCTCGACCGCTTTGGCCAGATCGAACCCGTCCTGTTCATCGCGCCGGACGGCTATTGGTACAATGGCAAGGCAATCGACGTTTCGGCCAAGGTGGCGACGGTGGCGGAAAAGCTGCCGACCGTGCGCAAGGTGCTGGTGGTCGACTATCTTGGCAAGTCCGGCGAAGTGGCGGCGCAGTCGCCTAAAGCCGAACCGCTCGAAAAGGCGCTGCTGCCCTACAAGGCAAAGGCAGTCACGTTCCAGCGGCTGCCGTTTGCGCATCCGCTCTACATCCTGTTTTCATCCGGCACGACCGGCATTCCGAAATGCATCGTGCATTCGGCGGGCGGAACGCTGTTGCAGCACGTCAAGGAACAGCGGCTGCATTGCGACATCCATGACGGCGACCGGCTGTTCTATTTCACCACCTGCGGCTGGATGATGTGGAACTGGCTGGCGTCAGGGCTGGCCAGCGGCGCAACGCTGCTGCTCTACGACGGCTCGCCCTTCTATCCGGACGGCAATGTGCTGTTCGATTTCGCCCAGGCCGAGAAGATGACCTATTTCGGCACCTCGGCAAAGTTCATCGACACGCTGCGCAAGAGCGGCCTGGAGCCGATCAAGACGCACGACCTGTCCGCGGTGCGCACGCTGTCCTCGACCGGCTCGCCGCTTTCGCCGGAGGGTTTTGCCTTCGTCTATTCCGGCATCAAGGCGGATGTCCATCTGGCGTCGATTTCCGGCGGCACCGACATTTGCGGCTGCTTCGTGCTCGGCGTGCCGACCGAACAAGTCTGGGTTGGCGAAATTCAGGGGGCGGGGCTCGGCATGGCGGTCGATGTCTGGGACGATGACGGCAAGCCGATCCGTTGAGGAGAAGGGCGAGCTGGTCTGCACCAAGGCTTTCCCGTCGATGCCGATCGGCTTCCTGAACGATGCCGACGGCGCCAAATACCGGGCGGCCTATTTCGAACGCTTCGACAATGTGTGGTGCCATGGCGACTTTGCCGAATGGACCGCGCATGGCGGCATGATCATTCACGGGCGCTCGGACGCGACGCTGAATCCGGGCGGCGTGCGCATCGGCACGGCCGAAATCTACAACCAGGTCGAACAGATGCCGGAGATCATCGAAGCGCTCTGCATCGGCCAGGATTTCGACGGTGACGTGCGCGTCGTGCTGTTCGTGCGGCTCGCGCCGGGCGTTGCGCTCGATGCCGAGCTCGACAAGAAGATCAAGGCCAAGATCCGCACCGGCGCCAGCCCGCGGCATGTGCCGGCCAAGGTGATAGCCGTGACGGATATTCCGCGCACCAAGTCCGGCAAGATCACCGAGCTTGCGGTGCGCGACGTCGTGCATGGGCGCGCAGTCAAGAACAAGGAGGCGCTGGCCAATCCCGAAGCGCTCGACCTGTTCAAGGATCTGGAAACGCTGCGATCCTGAGCGTTATGGTAAACAAAGCGTCACCGCGAAATTAACTGCGTTCTCATACCGGGAAACACTTTGCTAAGATTTCAGGTGTCCCGGTAAGGATTTGTTAACAAGCAGGCCCGAATAGTCGCGGGGACGTTAGGGCAGGACCCTAAAGCTTCATGGGAAGCAAGGATTTAGCCCGTACCCCGTTGTCACAGCAACACTCTCTCAGGCGCCCACGGGGCGCCTTTCTTTTTGCGCGGCTCTTATTGTGCGAGGACCCGCGTCGACGGGAAGGTAACCTCGACGAGGGTACCTTCGCCGGGAGCTGAGGTAAGCGTGAATTTTGCGCGGTTGGCTTCGACCATCGCCTTGGTCAGCGGTAGCCCCAGACCCGTGCCGTCGCCGCGCGTGCGTTTCAACGTGTTGATCTGCTTGAAGGGTTTCAGCGCCTGTTCGACTTCGGACGGGCTCATGCCAATGCCCGTGTCGCGCACGCGGATAGCAATGTCGCCGTTCGGCTCATAGGCCGTCGAGATGATCACCTGACCGCCGGCCTGGGTGAAACGCACGGCATTGGACAGGACGTTGAGCGCGATCTGGCGGATACTGCGCAGGTCGGCGACGACTTCCGGCAGCTTCGTCGCGAAGCTTGAGCGGATGATCACGCGCTCGCGGTTGGCCTGCGGCTGCATGATGGCCACCGCCTCTGCGAGAGTCTCGTTGAGCGAGACCGCCTCGTAGGCCATCTCCTGTTCGCCGGCCTCGATCTTCGAGATGTCCAGAAGGTCATTGACGAGGTCGAGGACGTGGTTTCCCGAGCGGTTGATGTCGCGCAAATAGTCACGGTAGCGATCGTTGGCGACCGGGCCAAACTTCTCGTCGATCATCAGCTCGGAGAAACCGATGATGGCGTTGAGCGGCGTGCGGATCTCGTGGCTGACGCGGGCGAGAAAGTCTGTCTTTTGCGATGACGCCTTCTCGGCCTGCGAGCGCGACTGCGACAGTTCTTCCTCTGCACGCTTCCACTGCGTGACATCGCGCAGGACAGCGCAGTAGCCGCTGTCCTGAGGCAGGCGACCGATGGTCATGAAGAGCGGAATGAAGCGCCCTTGCGCTTCGCGGCCGATCACCTCGCGGCCGTCGTTCAGTACGCTGGCGACGCCATGATCGGATAGGCCGGCGAGATATTCACGCGCCGAGCGCTGGCTTTCGATCGCGAAGAGCGAGGTGAAGGGCTTGCCGACAAGATCATCGCTGTCGAAGCCGAACAGGGCTTCCGCAGGCCGGCTGATCGAACGGATCGAACCGTCCGGATCGATCAGCACGACGCCATCGGTCGCGGTATCGATGATGGCTCGCATCTCGGAGATGCGCATGCGTGCTTCAGCCAGCGCCGGGCCGTCATCGACCGCCGCTTCGTCGCCGGTGCGGCGCACGACCAGCATCAAAGCCTTGCCGGCACTCCAGGGAACAGACCGAAGCAGCGCGTCGATCGGGAATTCATCGCCGCCCTTGGTGCGCAGATGAAGCTGGTGTTCGTCCTCCTCGCCATCGCCGTCATAGGGCGTCGAGAACAGCGTTTCGAGGCCACCGGCTTCAGCGAGCTCGTCCACCGAGCTGTATCCGGTGAGTTCGAGGAATTCCGCATTGGCGAAATGCAGCGTGTCGCCAGCGTGGATCAGCACCGGAACCGGCAATCGGTCAAGCACCTCGCGGCCGGATGCAGCGGGGCGATCGGAGACATCCGGATCGAAGTCGGGCGCCGGGCGGGCCGGCTCTGTCTTCCGGCTGCTCCACCGCCGACTCGGCGGGATCGAAGAGGTCGGCAACAGCGTCTTGTTCGCGATCAGCCTCTATTACCGCAACAGCTTCGTCGTGCGCGACGGCAGTCGTTTCGCTTATTGAATTAGGCTGGCTGGACGTCGAAGCATCGGGATGTCGCGGGCTGTCAGTCGTCTCGTCCAGAACCGCACTGCTCGGCCCTTCGCCCAGGCCGTCAGGCACGTCTGGCTGAGTGCCGTCAACTTGCTCGGAGGTATCTTCTGTGCCGGACGCGTCGTAGCGCGTAAGGACATCGTCCCATTGCGGTCCGTCCTGCGCTTTGATGATCCCGTGCTCATCCTGCGTCAGCGGTCGGTCCTGCGACTTGCGCTTGCCGAACGCGGCCGGCGGCTCGCTGCTCTCGCCATGACCTCGCAAGCGATCGCCGATCTCGCGGAAAGCGTGGCGCTCGACAGGCGACAGCACGCGTTCAGGCTGCGGCTGGCGGCGCTCGGCCAACCGGATCACCTTTTCCTGGGCCACGTTGCTTTCGCGCGGCGGCTCGGTCTTGAGCGCGGGAACCTCGCCGCGGAATGGATCGTCGCTCGTTGCGTCGTCTTGCTCGTCCAGTCGCCGCAGGTCGGCCTGATCGAGCTCGTCATCGGAGATTGGCGCGTCGCCAAAAATGTCGCTGTCGTCCTCTTTGACTGGCTCCGGCGCGACGATGGCATCCGGAAACCGCACGATGCCGAAGCCGCGAAACCCTTCGAACGACCGGTCGCGGCTGTAGGCCGGCAGGGCAGCGAGATCAACCGGCACGGACAACCCACCCGCCAGCGGCCACATCACGGAACGGCCCGACCAGGTGTCACGCCGCGCGAGCAAACCGCTGATCTCGTCATTCGGGTCGAGGTCGAATTCGTCAGCCATCTCGGCAAAGGTTCGGCCGATGACGGCATCCGCTTGCAGCCCGATGGCCTCGACGAATTCGTCGGACACCGCGTTGAAGCGACCATCTGGGCCGGTACGCCAAAGAAACCGCACCGGCATCCTGGATCGGGTGTCAGAAAGCGCGTCGTCCGACATTGGCGTCGGCTCTTCTGCCTGCTCTGTTTCGGCTATCGTCTCATCACTTGGCTCAGGAGTAGCCGCTTGTGCCAGCTCTGCCTGTACCTCCAGTGGCTGTTGGTCCGACGCCGGTGCGACAGGTGGCGGTGAGGCCTTCAATTGGTTCGACGTCGGCTCGCGGTTCGTCGGCCGGCCTCAAGGTAACCGCCGGGGCAGCACTGGCCGGCGCCTCTGCCACCTCGCGCGGCAAAGCCACAGGCTCATCAACGACCACCAGCAGATGGAGCAAGGGTTGTTCGTTGAGCCGGGCGAAGCCTGCCGGATAGGAACTGACGCCGCCGCGCACCAGCCGCTTGACCAGCCTGTCGCGCTCGGTGCGTACGTCGGCGATCAGGTCGGCCAGCGTTTCCCGCGAAATGCCGAGCGCTGAAAATCCCTGAGTGCTGGAGACGACGCCTGCTTCCTCATTGATCATCGCCAGGAAATGCCCGGGTTCACTGAAACCCCGAGATGGCAAGTGACGCCACTGCCTCTGGATCGAGTGTGGCGAGGCCGCTGTCGCGCAGACGCAACAAGAACCGCCTGCGCTCCGTCGGGCAAGGTTACCCGCTGGACGTGAAGCGGTACGGCCTGGCCGCCCAGCCGCACCATCGCCTGGCCGGCCGACCCGCCCCGATAAGCAGCCGTGCCCATGATCTGGCGCTTTGCGGCCGCGCCAATGTCGGGTGCGGCGCCGACCGTCAATTCGATATCGCCGTGACCGAAGAGCGTCGCTCCCGGACCATTGGCCCAAAGCGCGATCTCGAGATTTGCATCAAGCACGACAAGCGCGTCGCCCGCGACAAAGCGTTGGCGAACGCCGTCGATGACAGCGATGTCGATGAAGGAATAGGTTGATGTCATGTCCCGGCCGAAGCGCTCTCCCAGGCGCTCAAGGTTAATTCTTCGTTAAGATCAAGGATATTCGGCTCTCGCGACGCCGTCCACTACGCTGCAGTGGTAACGCCCACCAATCTGCCCCGTTGGTTAATTCAGGCTTCGTGATTTTGTGCGATGCAAAATTTTTGTTGCAATGCACAATAACCTGATCTATATTAGCGCCATAACGCAAACGGCCGTCGGGCCACACAAGAAGCGAAGGACAGGAAAATGGCCAAGGCCGCTGAGAAATCCGCAGAAGTATTTGAAACCGTTGAATTCCCCGCTTTCGATGCTTCGAAAGCAACCGACCAAATTCGTGCCTTCGCCGAGAAGGGCGTCGAGCAGTCGAAAGAGGCTTATGCCAAGCTGAAGACCGGCGCTGAAGAGACCCAGAAGGCCCTCGAGACCACGCTCGAGACCGTCAAGTCCGCTTCTGCCGACCTGTCGATGAAGTCGATTTCCGCCATGCGCGCCAATGCCGAGATCGGTTTTGCGCATCTCGAAGCTCTCGTCGGCGCCAAGTCGCTGTCGGAAGTTGTCGAGCTGCAGACCGCCTTCCTGCGCAAGCGCGTCGAGATGACCGTCGAGCAGGTCAAGGACTTCCAGACTGCGTCCACGAAGGTCGCCGAAGAAGTCGCCAAGCCGATGAAGAACGTCTTCGAGAAGGCGCTCAAGGAACTCAAGGTCGCCTAATTTAGGCGCCTAAAAGCTTCCCGAAGGGCAATTCCTCCTCCCTTTGCCCTAGGGATCAACGGCCAGCACCTCCTCCCGCTGGTCCGAAATGAGGAAAAGCCCCGGATCTCCTCCCCCGGGGCTTTTCTTTTTGTTTGGTAGAGCGTGGTCGTCCTGCGAATCTTCCGCACCACGACGGAATCTTCCGCACCAAACAGCCTTGAAATCCCCGCCATTTATCCGTAAGTGACGCGTCGTCCGGAACGCCATCGCGTCCGGACGAATGTGCAGTTGTAGCTCAGTTGGTTAGAGCGCCGGATTGTGGATCCGGAGGTCGGTGGTTCGAGCCCACCCAACTGTACCATTTCAGGCTGCTGAATTTTGTCAGGCGCTTTTGCGCTTCTTCGGCTCCACCGCCGGGCGCTTGATGCCTTCCTTGGCCAGGCTCTTTTTCAGCACATCCGCCAGGTTGATGACGTTTTCCTTCGGCGGCGGCGCGGCTTTCGGCGGCTTCTTGCCCTCACGCTTCGCCTTGATCATCGCAATCAGCGCGTCGTCGTAACGGTCCTCGAATTTCGCTGGGTCGAACTTGCCCTTCTTCTTGTCGATCAGCAGGCCGGCAATCTCCATCATGTCGTCATCCGGCTTGCCGGCCTTGATGTCGTTAAAGACACCCTTTTCCGAGATCATCTCCGCATGCGTGCGTAGCGTCGTCATGAGCATACCCTTCCCATAGGGCTCCAGCACCACTTCGCGGCCGCGCTGATAGAGCACCACGCAAGAACGCGCCGCCACATCCTTCTGCTTCATCGCTTCGCGAATGACGCTGAACGTTTCGAGCGCCGCACCGTCGGCCGGGACGACATAATAGGATTTGTCGAGGTAGCGCTGGTCGATCTCGCTGCGTTTGACGAAACCCTCGACGTCGAGCGTATGCTCGGAGGTGGGTTTGAGCTTCTTGATCTCGTCGGGCTCGATCTCGATCCAGCCCTTGTCGGTCTCATAGCCCTTGATCTGTTCTTCCGCCGGCACGATGTCGCCGGTCTCCTCGTCGACATAGGCGCCTTTTACCGGCTCCTTGGTCTTGCGGTTGAGAATCTTGAAATGGATTCGTTCGGATTCGGTGCTCGATCCGATGAGTTTGATCCCGCAAGACACACTGCCCATCTTGAGAAAGCCCTTCCAGGCGGCTCGAGCAGACTTCGCCATGACGCGGACCTCCGGTGAACAAGGCCTTCAACGCCAGCTTGGGCTCATGGTTCCGCGCCGTCAGATGGCCGGACCGACGTTTAGCCTCACGCGAGGCCAAATGTCTTCTCCAGCCAGGCCTTCGGCAACGCCGGTGCGAAATGGCCGTCGCGGCCGGTCATGTCCTCGGCGGCAACAAGGGCGTTGAGGATCGCTTCCTCCGTCGCTTGCACCACCGCCTGGAAGAACGGATTGAGGTCTGGATCGGGAATGAACGTTGCGGTCAGCATCTCGCCTGGCGTTGCCATGGCGGCTTCCCGGTTTGCGGTTGAAAACGCCAGAAAGATGTCGCCGGAGCCGTGATGGCCGATACCGCCGGTAAGGCCAACGCCCAGCATGATGCGCCGCGCCAGCCGTTTCATCTGGTGCGGCAGCAGCGGTGCATCGGTGGCCGCAATGCCGATGATCGAGCTTTTGTCGGGCGCCTTCCGGCCAACATCGAGCAGATCGGGTCCGGCCCGCACGCCGCGTACTGTCAGTTGCGGCCGGTTGCCGAAATTCGACTGCACGAAAACGCCGACCGTATAGGTCTCGCCGTTCCAATCGACCAGCCGCGAGGCGGTGCCGGAGCCGGCCTTGAAGCCAAAGGTCTGCATGCCGGTGCCGCCGCCGACGCTGCCTTCCTCGACTGGGCCGCGGGAGGCGCCATCGAGCGCGGCAAAGACGTGCTCCTCGGTCACGTGATGCCCGTTCATGTCGTTAAGGTAGGCGTCTGAGGTTTCGGCCGCGACAGGCAGGCCGAACGCATCGTCCAGCGCCGCCGGCAGACGCCGGTACATCCAGTTCAACGTCGCATCGCGGGTGACGCCGCAGGAATGCGTGTTGGTGATGGTGATCGGGAAATTGAAGGCGCCGAGTTCCTCGATGAGATGCGATCCGGTCATCTCGCCATTGCCGTTGAAGCTGACCATGCCGGCATAGACCGGCGTGGCGAGGTCGGCGACCGGGCGCGGCAGGATGGCGGTGACGCCGGTGCGCACCGGACCCTTGCCGACGTGCAGTTTGCCGTCACCCGAAATCAGCGTCGTGTAGCCGACGGAAATGCCCGCCACATCGGTGATCGCGTTAAGTTTGCCAGGGACGCCGTCGAACGGAATGGCGAAGGCGCGGGCGCGCGGTTTGCCGGATGGCGTGGTCTTGTGGGGCGCTGTCATTCGTGCACCTAAAACAACGAGCCCTGACCGGCGGGCGGCGTCTTCTTAGACGAGCGCCGCCTTGCGAAGCGTTGCCCGCCACCTGTCGCGATGGCTTCCTTGACCGCGTCGGCGAACTGAATGGAGACCACCTGGCCGTCCGCCACCTCGGCCGCCTGCCGCAGAAGGTTTCCGTCCTCGTCGAGGACCAGCGCAAAGCCGCGCGCCAGGATCGCTTGATGCGACAAGGTGTTAAGCAGGCGGTCGGCTTGCGCCAGGCGTGCGCCCAGCCGCTCCAGCCGGATCGCCACCGCCTGGTCCTTACGGCGCATCAGCACACCAAGGCGTTCACCGCACAGCGCGGTGCGCCGCGCCAGCGGTTCGATCGACAGACGTGGCAGCACGCGTTGAAACCGGCTGCGTCGATCGCGCATAAGGGCGCGATGCGCCGCGTCAATGCGCCCGCCGCAAGTCGCCAGATGACGGCCGGCTTCGGCCAGGCGCCGGCCAGCGTGACCGGCGTCAGCCGCACCGCGCCGAAGCGCGCGCGCCGGCGTTCGAGGCTGACGGTCGAGGCGCGTTCGAGCCGGCTGGCCGCCTCGTCGAAGCGCCGGCGCGGCATGGCGAACAGCTGGTCGGGCGTCGGCAAGACCCGGGCTGCGGCGACAAGCGCTGTGCGCTTGCGGTCGAAATGCCGGGTGAGGCAACGGCCGAGACGCGCCGACAGGCTGGCGAGCGTCGCCTCGAGTTCCGCCTTGACCGGAACCGCGATTTCGGCCGCGCCCGTCGGCGTCGGCGCCCGCACGTCGGCGACATAGTCGACCAGCGTCCAGTCGGTCTCGTGGCCGACCGCCGAGATGACGGGGATGTCGCGAGGCCGCGACCGCGCGCGCCAGCGCCTCGTCGTTGAAGCCCCAGAGGTCTTCCAGGCTGCCGCCGCCGCGCGCGACGATCAACAGGTCGGGGCGGGGCCAGTCTGCGGTTGGCTCGTTGAAGCCGTGGATCGCGCTGGCGACTTCCGCGCCGCTGGTCTCGCCCTGCACCCGCACTGGCCAGACGATAACATGCAGCGGGAAGCGGTCGCGGATGCGATGGAGGATATCGCGGATCACCGCGCCGGTCGGCGAGGTGATGACGCCGATGACGCGCGGCATGAAGGGCAGGGGCCTTTTGCGCCCGGCATCGAACAGGCCTTCCGCCTGCAGCCGGCGCTTGCGCTCTTCCAGCAGCGCCATCAGCGCGCCGGCGCCGGCTGGCTCCAGCTTGTCGATGATGATCTGGTACGACGACTTGCCCGGATAGGTGGTGAGCTTGCCGGTGGCGATGACCTCCATGCCTTCCTCGGGCCGGAATTTCAGCCGCTGCATGGTCGTGCGCCAGACCACGGCGTCGATCTTGGCGCGGTCGTCCTTCAGCGCGAAATAGGCATGGCCGGAAGAGTGCGGCCCGCGATAGCCGGAGATTTCGCCGCGCACCCGCACATTGCCGAACTGGTCTTCGACCGCGCGCTTCAGCGCGCCGGAAATTTCCGAGACGGTGTATTCGGTGGCGTTGGTGGCGGGCGCAGGCGGCGCGTCGAAAAGGGAATCGGACATCGGGTGATTGGGGACCTGCCCGGGGCCGAGGTCAAGTGTCGTCGGCTTCTTCCCCAAAAACGATCGGTTCGTAATTGATGGCACCGTTTAGGATATAGCCGATTTGGACGACATCATCTCGGATGCGATAGAAAATCAGATAGCGACCAAATACTGCGCGGCGATATCCGCTCGCCTCATAGCGAGGGATCAAAGGGCATGAGAGCGGAAACGAGCCTATGTCTCTACATCGAGCCCGAAGTTCGCGAACGAAAGTGAACGCACGCCTAGGATTGTCGAGCTCTATGTAGTCGCCTATCGCTTCAAGATCAGCCTCGGCACGGTCCGAAAACCTGACCTTCATTCGGCTTTGCTCAGGGCCAGATACTTTGCTTCAAGGCGGTCGAAAACCTCTTCGGCGTCTTTGTGACGCCCTGCGTCGAAGTCCGCAAAACCCTCAGCCAGTGCCTCGTCCAGCTTTGCCAAACGAGCTTCACGCTCTTGAACGAGACGGACGCCTTCTCTCAGGACTTCGCTTTTTGAGTTGTAGCGACCGTTCCGGACCAGGTCCTCTACTACGGCCTCAAGCCCACTTCCAAGTTCAGCGCTAATAGCCATTACTGCCTCCGATGTACGGAGCAATTTAATAATAGTTATTGCCTATCGCAAGCCAGTTCCGCTCACCACCCTTGCGAAACCACGCCCGCTTTCATGCGCTTGGCTCTTGTCGCCGCGAAGGCGGCGAAGTCGATCGTGCCGGTCTCGTCGGGCATTGGCGCGGAAATGTTGTCCAGGCTCTCGGCGATGTGGCGGGCCAGCGCTTCCACCAGCGCCGGATGTTCCGAATGCCCGCGCATGATGCCGATCTGGCATTCGGGCAACTCGCCAAAACCGTCGGCTTCCGTCAGCACCCGCATGCCGGGGCGCAGCGCGCATTCAGCAAGCACCGAGACCGCCAGGCCTGACAGAACCGCGGCCGTGATGACGGTGGCCGAAAAGCTGGTGAACAGCACGCGATACTCGCGGCCCATGCGGTCGAGCACGTCCGTGCCGGCACGCCGCCAGATGCAGCTCGGCCGGCCGAAGGCAACCGGCAGCGGCGTCTGTTCATGCACGACATGGTTGGCCGACGTGACCCATAGCAACGGCTCGCGCCGCACGACTTCGGACGGCGCCTGCTCGTCATTGTGCGTGACGATGGCGATATCGAGGTTGCCGCGCTTGATGTGTTCGCGCAGGCTTGGCGTCGGCTCGCAGACGACCGAGAGTTCGACGCGTGGATTGGAGCGCGAAAACCGCGCCATGATCTCGGGCAGGAAGCGGTCGGCATAGTCGTCCGGCGTGCCGATACGGATATGGCCTTCCAGACTGGCGTCGTCGAAGGCGGCAAGCGTCTCGCGGTTGAGCCGCATCATGCGCCGCGCATAGGCGAGCAGCTTTTCGCCGTCCTCGGAAAGCCTGTTGGAGCGGCCTTCCTTCTCGAACAGCGGCTTGCCGACGATCTCTTCGAGCCGTCGCATCTGCATGGAAACCGCGGACTGCGTGCGGTGCACCTCCTCGGCCGCCTTGGTGAAGGAGCCCATGTCAGCGATCATGATGAAGGTCTGAAGCTGGTCGAGATCGAGCGGCTGTTTCATCGATTGCATCCATCACGATTGTTGATGATAAACATTAAAAACATTCGTTAGATAAATCAATCGCCCTGTGAAATAAAAGGATCGTTCAAGACCGGGCGAAAAGCTTTCCGGAAAGTGCGCGACCTCCCGCGCGCGCTGACGGTTTGTTGCGCCCGCCGCAAAGCAAGGAAGTGAGCCATGACCGCGATCGACTACACCCGCTCCGACCCCTATGCCTGGACGCGCCCGACGCTCGTCAACCGCGCCACCGCCTGGGTCGCCAATTCATTCCGCGCCTGGAAAAACCGCCGCGCTTTCTACCATCTGGGTGAGATGTCGGATGTCGAACTGCACGACATCGGCCTGGTGCGCGGCGATCTCGCCGTGCCGGTGGACCTGCCGCTCGGCTACGATCCGACCGCGCATCTCGACAAGGTGGCGCGCCAGCGCATCAGGCGCATGGAAGTTGCCACGCGCAGCATCGCCTGACGCTGTGAAGAAAGATACGCAGGCGCTCCCATAGCCGGTTTTCCCCGCCGGTCAGCCTGCGACGTTAGCCCGGTCTCGAACAGAGGCCGGGCTTTTTGTTGGCAGTTCAATCGAGCGCGATACTATCGATGCCGGTCCACTCCTCGGCGGAACTGCTCGAAGATATTGTCCATGCCCTGCTGGTAGCTCTGATCCTGAGCGACGCCGCCCTGACCACCGGGGTTGAACATCTTGCCGAAAATGTCTTCCAGCGGATTGCTGGCTGGGCCTGCCGCTGTTGCCGGCGTTGTGGCGCGGCCTGCGGTTGTTCCTCTTCCGGCTCGGCCTGCTGGCCGCCCGCCGCCGAGAATTTGGCCGAGGATGTCGCCGAGCGGGTTATCGCTTTGCGCCTGGGGTTGCTGACGCTGCTGGCGGCGTGGCTGCGGCGCTTCCTCTTCAGGCTCTGCTTGCGGCCGCCCACCGCCAAGAATTTGGCCGAGAATGTCACCGAGTGGATTGTCGCCCTGGCCCTGTGGCGCTTGCCGCTCTGCGCTGGCCACCCTGACCTCCGCCCAGGATCTGACCAAGGATATCTTCAAGCGGATTTCCGCTTCCGCCGCCTTGCGGCGCTTGCTGCCGGCCCTGACCACCCCCTTGGCCGCCGCCAAGGATTTGGCCCAAAATATCGCCGAGCGGATTGTCGGATTGCTGCGGTGCGGGCCGACCGGCACCGCCGCCTTGCTTCATCATTTGTTCGATGATTTCGCCGAGCGGGTTTGAGGCGCCGAACGTGCCGGCCTGAACCTGACTGTTGGTCTGCTTGAACAGCGAACCCATCAGCATTGAGGCAATGGCAGGCAGCATCTGCTTCAAAACGTCCTGGCCGATGCCGGTGGCTTGGCTGGCCTGCGCGGCAACCGCGCGGGAAAGTTCCTTCGAGCCGAACAGGTGGCCAAGAATGCCGTTGCCTTCGGCCATGCCTTGCGGCGTGAAGGCCTTGGTCGCGTCCTGCGCATATTTCGCATGCTGTCCGCTGGCGAGCGCCGTCAAGCAGACCGCCCAGGCCATAGGGGTCGGCGGAGTTCTGCCGGAAAGCATTGCTGAAGGCCGGCATCAGCGCCTCGACAGCCGATTGCGTTTGCTGCTGCGACAGGCCGAATTGTTTCGCCAGCGCGTCGATGCCGTTGCCGCCTTGGGCGCCGGCCAACATGTCAAATAGATTCATAGGGTTCCTCCTCGATACCTTGGAAGAAGCGTAGGGCGTTCCCAAGAGATGTCAAAGACCCAGCCGCAGAAAATCTCAAGCGTCACCAATTGGGCCCTCATTCCAGACGGCATCTTAGCCCCGAGACTCATCTCTTAAATCTTTAGACCCCTCTTGCAGCAGTTCCCTTGTAGCAATATATTCAGATATATTCCGCAAGATGAGCGGGGAAAAGGCGATGACAAAGCTATTGGTGCTTGCGTTTCTAATATTTGGAGCGCTTACGGCAGTGAATGGAAGTTCGATCGCGCAGGTTTCGTCGTGCGACCCAAGCAAGCAATCATGTACATAAATAGTGACAACGGGATCACTTTTCTTTAATTGGTATACGGCCTCTCTAATATTTGGGTGGTTGTGTATATATGTTTTTTCAGAACGCAGAATAAAGATAATATCAGAAGGATTTACAGGATCATACTCCATCCTGAACGGACTCGACGCAAACGCAATTGTCGGCGAGAAGCCGATTAGAAGCGCGTTCTACATGTATTTATTTGTAATGACGATCATTTATATCGTCCTTTGCATAAGCCAGCCCATTGCCGGCTTTGTTTGGGAGGGAAAAGTAGGAAGTGTTTGGGCCACACCCGCTGGACCGCTATTTGTTGCGTCTTCAATTGTTGCGCTCGGCCCGAATTTGAAACCGCTTCAAAGTGTGGAATCGTCAATACGAGAATACGCTCACAGATTGGTCGGAATTCCAGGAGAATTTCTTGGATTGATAACTGCCGCCAGACGAATTCAGGTTGGAAAAATTTAGTATTGACGATGGTATACCAGAAGAATGCGAGCAGCATGCCATGCTTGCCTACAGATCGGTGATGGCATATCGCGGAAATCATGATTCTGCATTCAACGCTTACGTAAATGCGAAACGGGGTCTGAGTATCTGTAGATGGACGTCAGAAGAAGCAACCGGTCGTATCTGGTCGACTACAGCTGAAAAGCTCTTCGAGACAATTGCGCCCAAGCAGAAGATAACGGCTGAATACGTCCGATCTGTCATCTCATCTACCTTTGGTGATATCGTCAGGCGGAGCGAAGCTGACGGCATCCCGTCAAAGGTACTGTCGCTTCAACTAGCCGACAAGTTAAGCAACGAAGAACAGGAATTTGTGAAGAAATTCGCCAAAGATCAGGAGGCTCTGAAGCCGCGAGTAGAAACACTAGAGGCGATCTTGGAGCGTTTTGCCGAAGAATGCGATGCTGTAATTTGTGCATATTCACTCAATGACCCGAAGCCAAATATACCACAAGGAAACTTGGCTTTGAGTGGTCTATTGATCGAAATTGTTGGGCGTAGGCAGAGATCGGCAGCTAACAGCATAATTTACGCATCCCTCGTCGCTGCGATATCAACGGCAGTAGTTCTATTCTCATTCAAGATAGGAAAGTCATACCTTAGAAATGACAATCCAACTGGAAGTCAATTGCTTTCGGATGCTATAGGAATAGGCTATGCGTCTGGCGCTTTCACTATTCCGCTTTTTGTTGTCCCTACGATATTGTTCATGTTTGGGATGTATATGTCACGGCCGAACAGGTTATTTAGAGGTGATAACGCAACTGAAATAGACGGCAAAAAAATAATATCTATAGCGCTTATTAGCTTCTTGATATCGATCGTTGTCACAAATTTCTATACGATAGGGAATCAGGTTGCGGCATACGCAATGACAGAAGGAAGTGATAGCGCTCAGAAGAGAGAGATAATTAGCGACTTCTTTGGGAGGACGAGTTTAATCAAAATAATTCAATGTAGTGCCGGAATTATTTTTGCTTTTTTTGTCTGGCGCTCAGTTAGAGCCATCTGGGCAAAGGAGCGTGGCCGGGCCCTGCTTCGAGTTGCAACCAATGCGACAGGGGCCACTGTCGTGGCAATTGTTATCGCAGTTTCTGCTCCAATCTTCATAGAATCACGACTGCCACCCTCCGAAAGTGGAGAAGGATACCTTAATCCAATGCCGGATCCATCCAGGAAATACAAGGTGTTTTGGTACGATCTTGTAGTTCAGGATGCTCTCGCTATTACTGGGTTCGTTTTAGTTTTTTTTGGTGCGTTAGGTTGGAAAGAAGGCCGCAATCAATACGCATACTCCGTGAACACCGGCTCGATCGAGCCGTCCCAGCGCGTGTGGTAGGCGTTGAGCATTTCCTCCGCGCTGGTCGTGCCGCGCGCGACCACCTCGTCCAGCGTCGACAGGAAATGCGTTTCGTCGAAGCCGTCGCGGTTCAGGCGGTTGCGGCGCTTCAGCCCGCCACGGGAAATCGATAGCGTTTCGCGCGCCACTTCGCGTAGCGTGCGGTTGCGGAAGACGGCGGAAATGCCCTCGACCGGCACTGCGTCGCGCATGGCGCGCACTTCGTCATAGGTCCAGCTCGCGGTCAGCGTTTCGGCGGCGTCGAGCGCTTCCTCATCGTAGAGCAGGCCGACCCAGAAGGCCGGCAGCGCGCAGATGCGCCGCCACGGCCCGCCATCGGCGCCGCGCATTTCCAGGAAGCGTTTGAGGCGAACGTCCGGGAAGAGGGTGGAGAGATGGTTGGCCCAGTCGCCCATCGTGGGCATGCCGTCGGGGATTTCGTTGTGCGCCTGGCCGGCCATGAACTGGCGGAAGGTCATGTGGGTCATGTCGTGGTAGCGGCCGTCGCGGATGACGAAATACATCGGCACGTCGAGCGCCCATTCGACATAATCGGCGAAGCCGAAATCCGGCGAAAAGCAGATGTCGAGCAGGCCGGAGCGCTGGTTGTCGGTGTCGCGCCAGATATCGCCGCGCCAGCTTTGCAGGCCGTTGGGCGTGCCGTCGGTGAAGGGCGAGTTGGCGAATAGCGCGGTGGCCAGCGGCTGCAGCTTCAGCGACACCTGCATCTTGCGCCGCATATCGGTCTCGGATGAGAAGTCGAGATTCACCTGGATGGTGCAGGTGCGGTACATCATGTCGAGGCCTTTTGTGCCGACCTTCGGCATGTAGCGTGTCATGATCTCATAGCGCGACTTCGGCATTTTGGGCGTTTCGGCGAGCGTCCATTTCGGGCTGCCGCCGAGGCCGAGAAAGCGCACGCCGAGCGGCTCGGCGATCTCGCGCACCTGCGCCAGATGCGCGTTGCCCTCACGACAGGTCTGGTGGATCGTCTCCAGCGGTGCGCCGGAAAGCTCGAACTGCCCGCCGGGTTCCAGCGAGATCGCGCCCTGGCCGGTCGGCTCGACCAGGCCGATGATGCGACCGGCATCCAGGATCGGATCCCAGCCAAGCTTGGTCTGCATGCCCTCCAGAATGGCGCGGATGCCGCGGTCGCCGCCATAGGGCACCGGCGCATTGCCATCGACATAGAACGGGAATTTTTCGTGTTCCGTGCCGATCCGCCATTTTTCCTTCGGCTTGTTGCCGGCGGCAAGATAGCCGACGAGCTCGTCGCGGTTTTCGATTGGACTGAAATCGGTGGTGTCGCGCGCCATTTGGGTCTGCCTGAGAATGTTGGCGCGAGTGATGGCGAGAGAGCGGCCCGCGATCAAGCAAAAAATAGTGAAGGGAGATGAAGGCAGTTTGACGTGTCAAAAACGAGGCAACTATTGCGATACTATTTTGATTGTGCATCCTTAAGTTTCAGTCGTGGGAGGGAAGCATGTCAACGTCTATTAGAAGTGATCAGCCGCTTGGGCCCGTGAACTATCAGTTTGAGCACGATACAAGATCACTTCCGCTGCTCGATATCCACGAACCCTTCTTGACGGCGCTCCAGACCGAACCGCGGCTGATTTCAGGAAGAAAGGGCAGCGGCAAGACGACGGTACTTTACGCACATCAGTTCTATGACGACCTCCTGCCGCGTCTACGACGGATCAGGCCGGAGCCGAATGCACGAAAGGAACTGCAGAGGACGAGCCGCCATGTGCTCGTCATCTCGACACATCGCGAGTTCGAGCCGATCGTAGAGAGTGTGTTTCGCCGCGCATATGATGGTGGTGCCGGCCAGGGCAAGACCACAGAAACGCTGAGGGACGAATGGGAAGATCGCCTATGGTACCAGATTATCTCCTATTTCTATTCTTTGCATGTAGCCGATCCCTATAAGAGAGCCGAAGAGAGGTTCAAGCATGTGATTGCCTATTGCGATCGAAATTTTCGGCGAAGATATGTTGAGAACAGTTATCTGGAAGTGTCTGACAGTGTCAGCCCGGAAGAGATAGCCAGAAACATTTTGCGAAACGCACAGCAGGAAGTCATCTCGCATTTGGAATCAGAAAAAAGAAAGTGCTTCTTGCTATTGGATGCGCTGGAAGAATACCCAATACATAACGAGAAATGGTTGGCTGTCGTAAGAGGGTTTTTGCCAGCGCTGGAGGCGATACAGGCAAAATATCACCCACATATCAATATAATGGCAACAATCCCGGAGGAGATAGAGTATATTTTCCGTGAGCAGCCGGGGAATGAGCCCGGAAAGAATTTTTCATCGATTTATAGAGTGAGATGGACGGCGAAAGATCTTAAAAGAATAGTCGCCCATCGATTTATCCAACTTATAAAGGAAATCGTAAACGAAGATTCGTTGCTGCACTCGTATTTTGTTCAATACGACTTGAGGGTATTCGAAAATCTTATCAAGATTACGAATAACATGGACATAAATAGTCATCGAGCCGTGGACAATTTTCTTTCTAAAATACTTCCAGATTCAGTGACAAACAGGATAGGAATTGTTGAGGAGCTTTGGCCATACGTAATAAGGCACACCCATATTTGCCCCCGTCATCTACTCCTGATCTTGAATGAAGCAATCGTTTCCTCGGGTGATTATTGGCGGAGGTATGGCAAGCTGAATGAAGCATCTATTTTGCACGGGGTATCAAACGCCGAGAAAATAATTTGTCCAAACGTGTGCGTCCCCTATCAGTCCATTTACCCAGAGATATTAAGTCTTGTAAGGATATTTTGCCAGCAATTGCCGTCATTCTTTGGCTATAAAGAACTCAGCAAGATGGCAAACGTGCTGGGGCGACAGCTGATTGATCCCATCGCCGACCGTCAGATCGGACGAGATGGGGCGGCCCGACTTCTATTTAACATGGGTATCGTGGGCAGGATTGAAGGCGGAAAGGAAGGCGGCCGTATCGGGAAATATGAGGAAACACGGTACTCATATACCAGTGGCTATTCTCATTCGAGTGAAGGTGTTCCGGAGCTTAGCGACAGATACGAGTACTGCTTGCATCCCGCGTTTTCCGGCCTCTACGAGGCGCGTGATCGAAACAGGGGCGATAAGAGACTGAGTTATCCCGAGGGAGTAGAAGTATGAAATTGTTTTCGTATTTCGAAATAGGGTCGATTGTCGGGTCTGTTCTTATAATAGTCGCTAGCTTCTATTTGGCCTATCACTTTCAGGATCCTTACGTTGTACGTCGTGGCGGTGCAGCGCTGGTCCTGTATTCCCTCTTGCTGGCGTTGCATGCCCATCGTCTCGATGAAGTGAAGGACTCCCTTGCCGACCAAGGGGGGCTGCCGCCAGTTCCCGATTTTGCGCGGCCAGGACAAAGGATAGTCCGCGAGGTTGAGGATGATGTTCGAGAATATCGTAGATCGATGGTTTCACATACCATGTCCCGCGTCTTCTTAGTTCACCTGATCATGGCAGGCGTTGGTGAGATGATGCATGGATTTGGTGATTTGATTTACGTTGGGCTCATTGGTTCGGAGGGGAACGCGCACTAGAGCAACTTACCAATCCCCAATCGTCGCCTGGATGACCGCCAGCGCAGCCACTGCCGCCGTATCAGCGCGCAGAATGCGGGGGCCGAGGGGGATGGCGGTGACGAAGGGCAGAGCGCGCAGCATCTTGCGTTCCTCATCCGAAAAGCCGCCCTCGGGGCCGACGAGCAGGGCAAGGCTCTTTTCTTCGATCGAACGGAGAGCCGGCAGCGGGTTGTTGGTTGACGGAATCCTCATCGCAGAAGATGAGGCGGCGTGTCTTGTCCCAGCCGGACAGCAGGCGATCGAGCTTTTGTGCATCGCGCACCTCCGGCACGGCCAGCACGCCGCATTGCTCCGCCGCCTCGATGGCGTTGGCGCGGATGCGGTCGGTCGTGATCTTGCCTTGTGTGTGCTGGGTCTGAACCGGCTGCAGCAGGCCGGCGCCCATCTCGACCGCCTTCTGGATGAGATAATCCTGCCGGCCGACTTTTAGCGGCGCGAAGCAATACCAGAGGTCTGGGAGCGGGGGTTGCGCTCGCGTCTGCTCGACAGCTTCCAGCCGAACGGTCTTCTTCGATTTGGCAGCGATCCTCGCCAGCCATTCGCCGTCGCGGCCGTTGAACACCAGAATCTCCGCGCCCTCGGCCATGCGCAGCACATGCAGAAGATAATGCGCCTGGTCCGGGCCGGCGTCGAAGCCGACGCCGGCCGTCAGATCGTTCGGCACGAAAAGCCGCTGCATTTTGTAGTTTGCCCGCATGGGCGAGTGATGCTGGAGGCAAAAGCTCCGGTCAAGCAGACAATCTCAAGGCCGACTTCCCATGTCGGAAAACGCGCTTTCGCGGGGCGTGGGTGATGCGATGCTGGAAGCCCTATTGGGAGCATGGCATGACTGAAATCAAAACTGGCGGCTGCCTGTGTGGCGGCGTGACCTATGAACTGCGCGGGCCACTGCGGGCGGTGGTCGCCTGCCACTGCGTTCAATGCCGCAAGACCTCCGGTCACTATGTCGCCGCGACGCAAAGCGCGGCGTCCGATATGGCGATCGCCGGCGATACGTTGAAGTGGTTCCGCTCGTCGGAACATGCCGAGCGCGGTTTCTGCTCGACCTGCGGCAGCAATTTGTTCTGGCGGCGGGATGGAAACCCTTACATCTCGATCTTTGCCGGTACGATCGACAGCCCAACTGGGCTCAGGATGGAAAGCCAGCTCTATGCGGAGTTCGGCTGGCGACTATTACGACCTGCCGGACGTACCGGTGTGGGATCAGTCGGTGCTCAAGTAGATGCTTGCCCAAATGGGCCGGTAGCCCGCTTTCAAGAACGGCAACCGTCGTCGGCGGTGTGATTAGCGATGCGGCCTTCAGCGCCGAGAACAGCCGGCCCATTCGAGTATCCGCCAAAATCCCAAGCGAGGACTCTGCCATTGCGTAGGGCATAGGGCTTGCCGTTTACGGCAATCATCGCGCCGTCAGGCAGGTCGGCTATGGATGCAGCGTCGAGTCTGTCGTGTGACATTGCCCGGCACGGCCAGCCGTTCGGCATGCAGACGATCGTCCATGTCAGCGACTTTTGGCTTGGCAATCCCGAATGCCCTGCCAAAGCAATCGGCGAATTCTTTCGCCTTTTCGCGGCGGCACTCGAAGCAGGGGCGATGACCCGCCGCCAGCGCAGTCACTTCGTCGAGAAAGAACAGGTTGGTCCATCCAGCGCCACCCGAGCGCGTATTGCGCCCGAACACTTCCCGCTTCCGGCCTTTGAATCCGCAATCGCAGATGATCCAGGCCTTGGTCGTCCAGCGACGTTTGAGCAGTGTTTTGGTCTCAGGGTCGTGGATCGAACCGCGATTGCCGGTGAATATGTCCGCGCGCCGCGACGGCCTGGATCTGCCCGAATGGATCGACGCGGTTTTGCAGTGGCATAGTCGCTCACCCTTCCTGTGACGGTTCATCTCATGATATCCGGCCGCTGCGGGCAACGGGGTGTCAGCATGCGCGTGTTGGTAATTGAGAATTTTGGCGGCACGGGCCTCGGCCAGGTCGGCGCGGGCGCTTGAGGAAGCCGGCGCAGAGATTGACTATTTGCGCCCGGAGAAAGGCGATGCCGTACCCGCCGATTCCAGTGCTTATGACGCGCTGGTTGTGCTTGGCGGCGGCCAGAATGCGCTCGACGATGAAGGCTCGCCCTGGTTTCCAGCGCTGATGGAGCTGATCCGCGACTTCGAACGGCGTGACCGCGCGGTGCTCGGCGTTTGCCTGGGCGCGCAGCTTCTGGCGCGCACCTTTGGCGGGGAAAACCATATCGGCGGCCATCGTGAGTTCGGTTGGCACGGCATTGCTTTGAACGGCGAGGCCGCGAAGGATCCCGTCTTTGCGGCACTGCCGACAGAATTTCCGATCTTCCAGTGGCATGACGACAGTTTTTCGCTGCCGCCCGACGCCGATCGGGCTGGCGTCGAGCGAAGCGATAGAGAACCAGGCGTTCCGCGTTGGTCGCGCCGTCTACGGCACGCAGTTTCACTTCGAGGCGGATAGGCCGCTGGTCGTCGAGTGGTCGGCAACCTTTGCCGATTGGCTGGCGGAGCGCGAGCCGGATTGGCCCGAACGCCATCCGGAACAGGCGAAGCTTTACGGTCCCGCTGCCGATGCTGTCGGCCTGGCTTTGGCGCGGGCTTGGGTTGCTGCGATCTAATCTTTCGGAACCAATCCGAGCACTTGTTCATGCGTGACAAAATTGGCACGGCTGGTTGAAACCTTTGGAAGTTCTGCTCTCGTTACTGGCGAAGGGAGGGAGTCCGCCTTATAGCCCCGCTGCCGTTCAAATTTTTCCGATTCGACCAAGCGGACGGTAACCACGCAGTAACAGGTCGGCAGTAGCGTCCACGGCAGGCAACACCGAGATGATTACCTTGAAGGCAGCTCTCCTCTCCCTCGCCATGGTTTGCGCAATCTGCGTGTGCGGCATCGGCATCTATGCGGCCGACGCGGCCAACGACCACGCTGTGGTCGACGGATATGGCGTGATCGCCGGGCGCTAGGCGCCGGCGCCCCTGACCGTCAGGATTCGTTTCTCCGACCCGTCAACGACGAGCGCTGTCAGCACGCCGCTTTGATAGGCCAGCGTGTCGACATTCACGCGATTGGCCAGCACCTGTGGCTCGTAGTGCGGCGTGTGGCCGTGCACCACGATTTTCGGGTGAAGCCCGGCGTGGTCGAGGAATTGTTCCCGAATCCACACCAGATCGTCATGCGACTGACGGTCAAGCGCGACGCCTGGGCGAATGCCGGCGTGGCAGAAAAAGAAATCGCCGAATTCGACTGAGAATCCAAGCTGTTCAAGGAAGCGCCGATGCCTGCCCGGCACAGCGCGGATCAGCGCCGCATGGCTGTAGGAAAGCCGCACCGTGTCGCGGAAATCGGCCTCGACGCCGTAGGAGCGTGCGGTCGCGTCGCCGCCCCAATTGGCGAACAGGCCACGGCTGTCCGGCATGTCGAGAAAGTCGACGAAGCCGACATCGTGATTGCCGGCAAGGGTGATGATGCGCGGGTCGGCTGCCGAGCGCCCGGCCAGAAAATCCAGCACGCCCTTCGAATCGGGGCCACGGTCGACGTAGTCGCCGAGATGGATGATGCGCCAGTCGGTCGGCCGGTCGCGCTCGATCTCGGCTGCGATGGCCTGATGCATGGCGCTGAGGAGATCGAGCCGCCCATGCACGTCGCCGATCGCATAGAGCCGCATGCCCTCTGGCCCCTTGGCGTCGAGGAAATGAATGCCGGTCTGTTGTTCGCCGAACCAACTCATGGTGGTACTTCATTGCAACAATGGCATTGCCGCACAAGGCGCGGACCGCCTTCGCGACGAAGTGGCGCGTTGTGCGGGCGATGCTATGATCATAGGACCGCCTCGGCGAAATGGGGCATGGGTCGCAATGGCAGACGATCCTTCCAGTCTTGAATTCGAGCCTCGCGTGCGGGGCAGCGTGCTGGGCTTTCCCGCGCATGACGGCCGCGCATTGGCGCTGGGCGAGGTGCACTCGCGACCCTATCCACTGATCGAGGCGCCGCGCGTTCTGATCCAGCTGGCCTTCATGACCGAGGGCGGCTCCTCGGTCGACCATGCCGTGCTTGCCGCGCTGTCGCGCCGGCTCGGCATCGCGGCGCCCGACCGTCAGGCCCGCCACCATGCGATGAAATGGGGCAAGGGCAGCGTTCGCTGGGAGCGCCATACGGAGTTCTCGACCTATCTTTGGGAAGGACCGCTGCCGGCAAGTCCGGACGAGCAGGAGGATTCCCCGTTCGGCAACGGTTTTTCGCCGCCGGGAACGGTGATTTCCGCCATCCGGCTCGAAATCCGCAAATGGACGCCGGCGAGTGAGAGGCTGATTTCCACCTTCGACCCGACCAGCCTCTGCTATTCGGTGATCGAGAACGGCAATGCGGCGATCGTCACCGACTACCGCCAGGATGGCGATGGGCTGACCCGCATCCTGATGCTCGACCGCGGCATGTCGCCGGCCCGCAACGGCGCGGTGTCGCAGCGCCTGATCGACATCGAGACCTATCGCACGCTGGCCATGCTTGGGCTGCCGTTGGCGCTGAACCTTTCTGGCCGCGTGCGGCGTATCGAGGATCGCCTGGTGCAGATCACGCGCGAGATGAAGGACCATGAGACGCGCGACGAGCACGACCTTTTGACGGATCTGACCGACCTCGCCGCCGAGCTGGAGGCCGATGCGGCAGCCAGCCTTTACCGGTTTGGGGCAAGCCGCGCCTACGATGGCATCGTCCAGGAGCGGCTGGACGCGCTGAACGAGGTGCCGGTGCCCGGCTACAACACCTGGCGCGGCTTTCTCCAGCGGCGCGTGGCCCCGGCGATGCGCACCTGCCGCTCTGTTGAGCAGCGTCAGGAAAACCTGTCGCGCAAGCTGACGCGCGCCACGACCCTGCTGCGCACCTGGGTCGATGTCGAAGTGGAGAAGCAGAACCGCGACGTGCTGGCCTCGATGAACAATCGCGCCCGGCTGCAGCTGCGCCTCCAGCAGACAGTCGAAGGACTGTCGGTCGCGGCGGTGTCCTACTATGTCGTCGGCCTGATCGGCTATCTGGCCAAGGCGACGTCGCTATTCGGCGTCGAGCTGAAGTCGGAATATGTGACCGCCATCTCCGTGCCCATTGTCATTCTGGGCGTCTGGTGGGCCGTGCGGCGGATCAGGCGCTCGCATTCAGAGGGCGGGAAACACTGAGGCGACGCGAGAGTCGCCGCTAGCCGGGCTTTCCGCCAGCTGCCTTTTGCGACCGCTTGGCGGCGGCACGCTCCTTTCGTTTCCTCAGGCGATCCTGCATGCGCGCTTCACCTTCGGGTGAACCGTCGTGCCAGGTACCGAACCATCGGTCGAGCGGGATCAGGGCGTCACCGTAGTTCACCTCGAAATATTTGTGATGCAGGTAATGCGCGTAGGAATGGCTGTCGACATGACCTTCCTTGCCGACCTCGACCTTATCGAACCCGACATGACCGGGGATCGCGCCAAAGCCAGCGTAATGCAACTGGTAGAGCGCGATCAGCGGATTGGACGGGATGATGAGGTGGTAGAACATGGTGGCGAAGTAGAGCAGGTGCTCCACCGGATGCATCGACAATGACGACCATGGCGAAGGGTTCACCGAGTTGTGGTGCACCGAATGCACCCATTTGTAGAGAAACGGCGTGTGGATCAGCCTGTGAATGCAGAAGAAGTGGAACTCGTGGATGATCGGGACCACTAAGACGAGTGCGGCAAGGTAGATGGGGTGCTCGGCGAAGCTGAGCCACGGAGCGTAGCCGTTGGCGAAAGCCCACAGCACGAGGACCTCGGTAGCGGTCCAGATTGTTATCCCTGACAGGTAGGTGCGCAGGATATTGTCGAGGTTCTGGTTCTCGAACCAGAACGCTTTGCTTTTGCGCTCCGACGGGAACTTGCCGTTGTATTTGAACCGCCGCTCCTGCCGCTTCAGCACATAGAGATGCAGCTCGAACGCGCCGTAGAAGAGAAAGATCGCCACGCCATTGACGACGTAGAGCCAGAGCGCCCAGCGCCAGTCGAGCGTTCGCATCGTCTCCACGGGCGGGATGACCCAACGCCAATAGGCCAGCGCGGTCAGGGCGAAGATCACGTTCCAGGGCAGGAAATAGTGCGGCAGCCACTTGAGGAACGCGAGCGGCCGCGGCGGCAGGACAAACAGCGGCGCGATCTGAAGCGGTTCGTTCGGCGTCCAGTCGCCGCGATCGTTGCGCGTGCCATATCTGAGATCATCCATGGCAACTCCTCCGCTGAACACGGCGCAAGGCACCCGACGCTCCGGCGCACGAACTTGGTCGCGATCGTCGAAGCCTGCGCTAATTTTGCCTGCTCGAAAAGGTGTCGATTGGGCGAAGCCTGTCCAAAGCGTGGAATAGCCGCCCAGTGACGGGCCGGTTTCGGCTATGGTCGCATTGCGATACCAGTCTCCGCTGCTAAGAAGAACGCTTCGCAGGCGAAGGATCGAGGCATGACGGGCATCGCAATGCCGAAACCCGATACCGAGACGCTGCGTCGCCGCGACGAGATCGTGGCGGCGATGCGCTTCATCGTGCCGGGCGAGGGCGTGGTCGACGCGCCGATTGAGATGCGGGCCTTCGAGAGCGACGGCCTGACTGCCTACCGCCAGATGCCGCTGGTCGTCGTGCTGCCCGAAACGGTGGAGCAGGTATCGCGCATCCTCGCCTATTGCAACGAGCGCAACATTCGCGTCGTGCCGCGCGGCTCGGGCACATCGCTGTCTGGCGGCGCGCTGCCGCTGGAGGACGCGGTGCTGCTCGTCATGAGCCGTTTCAACCGCATCCTCGAGATCGATTTTCCCAACCGGGCGGTGGTGGCGCAGCCGGGCGTGACCAATCTTGGCATCACCCATGCGGTGGAGCAGGAAGGCTTTTACTATGCCCCCGATCCGTCGTCGCAGATCGCCTGTTCGATCGGCGGCAATGTCGCGGAGAATTCTGGGGGCGTGCACTGCCTGAAATATGGCCTGACCGCCAACAATGTGCTCGGCATCGAAATGGTGCTGATAAACGGCGAGATCGTGCGGCTCGGCGGCAAGCATCTCGACGCCGAAGGCTACGATCTGCTCGGCGCTGATGACCGGCTCGGAAGGTCTGCTCGGCGTGGTGACCGAAGTCACCGTGCGCATCCTGAAGAAGCCCGAGACGGCGCGGGCTCTCTTGATCGGCTTCCCGACCAGCGAGCAGGGCGGCCAGTGCGTGGCCGACATCATCGGCGCCGGCATCATTCCCGGCGGCATGGAGATGATGGACCGCCCGGCGATCCACGCGGCGGAGGATTTTGTCCATGCCGGCTATCCGCTGGATGTCGAAGCCCTGCTGATCGTTGAACTCGACGGTCCGCCGGCCGAGGTCGATCATTTGATCGCTGGTGTCGAAGCGATCGCCGCGCAGAACGGCTCGACCACCTGCAGGGTGTCGAATTCGGAAGCCGAACGCCTGTCGTTCTGGGCCGGTCGCAAGGCGGCTTTCCCGGCGGTCGGCCGCATCTCGCCGGACTACTACTGCATGGATGGCACGATCCCGCGCAAGGAATTGCCGAAGGTGCTGGCGGGCATGCGCGACCTGTCGGAGCAGTACGGCCTGCGGTGTCGCCAATGTCTTTCACGCCGGCGATGGCAATCTGCATCCGCTGATCCTCTACGATGCCAATGTGCCGGGCGAGCTGGAAAAGGCCGAAGCGTTCGGCGCCGACATATTGCGGCTTTGCGTCAAGGTCGGCGGCGTGCTGACCGGCGAGCATGGCGTTGGCGTGGAAAAGCGCGACCTGATGCCGGAGATGTTTTCGCAGGCCGATCTCGACCAGCAGATGCGGGTGAAATGCGCCTTTGACCCGAACCACCTGCTCAACCCCGGAAAAATGTTTCCGCAGCTTCGCCGCTGTGCCGAGCTCGGCCGCATGCATGTGCACAAGGGGCAGGTGGCGTTCCCGGATATTCCGAGATTTTGAGCAGATGCTGTTTCGCCGCGACACACTCGAAGGCATTGCGCGCGGCGAAATCGACCGCGCGTTTCGGCGCTGGAAACGGGCCGGCGCCAAAACAGGCGGAAGCGTGCGGACGGCTGCCGGTGTCGTTCGCTTTGGCGACGGTCGAAACGATCGACCCCGGCGTGCTGACAAACGAGGATGCCGTGCGCGCTGGATTTGCGGACCTTGCCGCGTTGCTGGACATGCTGGGACCGCAGGACGGCAATCCAGTCTATCGCATAACGCTGAAAGGCATCGAGGCCGACGAGCGGGTAGCATTGCGGACGCTGGACGAGTTGTCCGATGCCGATTGGCCCGCCCTGGAAGCACAGTTCCGGCGATGGGACCGCACCAGACCGGGCTATTTCCTGTCGATCCTCAAGGCCATCGCCGACCGGCCGGGGATTGCCGCAGGCGCCCTCGCAGCCGATGCCGGCGTCGAGAAAGCTCAAGTTCAAACAGGATGTGCGCAAATTGAAGGAACTGGGCCTGACCGAGAGCCTGGACGTAGGCTACCGGATCTCGCCGCGTGGCAAGGCGGTGTTGGCGAGGCTTGACGGGCTATGATCTGTTTTCGTCGCCAGTGGTTCGTCCGTTCATGACGACGCTTACCCCTTCGACGCCCGCCGAAGTCCTTTCCGTCGTGCGCTGGGCGGCGGCCGAGCAGTCGCCGCTGGAGATTGTCGGCCATGGCTCCAAGCGCGGCATCGGCCGGCCGGCGCAGGCGGAACATACGCTCGATCTGTCGAAGCTGTCGGGCGTTACACTCTATGAGCCCGAAGAACTCGTCCTGACCGCCTATGCCGGTACGCCGTTGGCAGACATCGAAAAGCTGTTGGCCGAGAAAGGCCAGCAGCTTGCCTTCGAGCCGATGGACTATGGACCGCTGCTCGGCGGCGAACCGGGCCACGGCACGATCGGCGGTGCTCTCGCGACCAACCTGGCCGGTCCGCGCCGGCTGAAGGCGGGTGCGGCGCGCGATCATATCCTTGGCGTCGCCGCGGTGTCGGGACGCGGCGAGGCGTTCAAGGCCGGCGGGCGCGTCGTGAAAAACGTGACCGGCTACGATCTTTCGAAGGGGCTGGCGGGATCGTGGGGCACGCTGGCGGTGACCACCGAAGTGACGTTCAAAGTGCTGCCGGCAGCCGAGGCGGAGACGACGCTTGCGGTGCGCGGCCTGCTCGACGATGCGGCAGCGGCTGCGATGAGCCTGGCGATGGGGTCGAGCGCGGAAGTCTCCAGCGCGGCGCATCTGCCGGAAGGGATCGCGGTGTTGGTGGATCGTGGTGCGCTCGGCTCGCCGGCCGCGACCTTGCTGCGGCTCGAAGGGTTTCCGCCGTCGATCGCCTACAGGCTGGCGCTGCTCGAAGGGCTGCTGAAAAACGCTGGCCCCTTGCAGCGCATCGATGGCGAACGCTCACGCGCCCTGTGGCGCGATATTCGCGATTGCCGGCCCTTCGTCGATGGCACCGATAAGCCGGTGTGGCGCATCTCGATGCCGCCGGCCGACGCGCACCACATGACCTTGGCGTTGCGCCAAGACGTGCCGTCGACCTGCTTCTACGATTGGCAGGGCGGGTTGATCTGGCTGCGCATGGAACACGGCGAAGCGGAAGCCGAGCGACTGCGCGCGCTGGTGAAAAAGCACGGTGGCGGCCACGCGACGCTGGTGCGCGCAACGCCGGCGATCCGTGCGGCGGTGCCGGTGTTCGAGCCGCAAGCGCCGGCGCTGGCGGCACTGTCGCAAAGGCTGAAGGCCGAGTTCGACCCGAAGGGCATACTCAACCCGGGCCGAATGGGGTAAAGTCCCGTTCCGAGGCCTACAGGAGGCTCATATGAAGATCACTGACGTCCTGAGTTCAGACCCAGAAGTTGTTTCGGGCGCTGTCGTATTCAGAGGTACGCGTGTGCCAGTTGATGCGCTGTTCGAGAATTTGGCCGATGGCATGTCGTTGGAGAAATTTCTCGATAATTTTCCGACGGTGGATCGGCAGCAGGCCGAGACAGTTTTGCATCTTGTCGGCGAGGACGTGAAGCGCTTCTTCCCGAAAGCCGCATGAAAGCGATTTTCGACGAAAGCGTACCTAGAGACTTGCTTCCACTTCTTCGCGAATGCGGCTGTGACGTCGCTGCCTTCCCAAATTCTTGGAAAGGCACGAAAAATGGGCAGCTTATGGCTTTGAGTCGAAGACGCTGCGTTCGATTGCCTAATTACCAGTGACAAGAACCTGCCATTTCAACAGAATGTAGCAAAACGCAAATTCGCGGTTGTCGTCCTTCCCTCTCCTCGCTTCGAGGAACTCAAAGATTTGATAGAGCACATTGCCATGGCGGTCTCCGCGTCACAAGGCCGGCGAAGTCTGCATAGTAGCCAAGTAGAATGCAAACCACCTTCACCCCCGCCCAACTCGCCGACCCGCATGTCGCGGAATCGGAAAAGATCCTGCGCGCTTGCGTGCATTGCGGTTTCTGCACCGCGACCTGCCCGACCTATGTGACGCTGGGCAATGAGTTGGATAGCCCGCGCGGGCGGATCTATCTGATCAAGGACATGCTGGAGAACGGCCGGCCGGCGGACGAGAAAATCGTCACGCATATCGACCGGTGCCTGTCCTGCCTCGCCTGCATGACGACCTGCCCATCCGGCGTGAATTACATGCATCTGGTCGACCATGCCCGCTCGCATATCGAGAAGACGTACAGACGTCCGCTGCCCAACCGGCTGATCCGTGGCATGCTGGCGATGGTTTTGCCTTACCCCGCGCGCTTTCGCGCGGCACTGACATTGGCGAAGCTGGGCAAGCCGTTCGCTGGCCTGTTCGACAAAATTCCAGCGCTGAAGCCGTTGGGCGCCATGCTGCAGACTGGCTCCCGTCGATCCGTGCCGCCAAGTCGCTCATGGCGCAGCGCAGGCATCCATGTGCCGAAGGACACGCCACGCGGCCGCGTCGCCATTCTGACCGGCTGTGCGCAGCCGGTGCTGGAGCCGGGCATCAACGAGACGACGATTTCGCTGCTGACGCGGCTCGGCGTGGAAGTGGTCGTCCCGCAAGGCGAAGGCTGCTGCGGCGCGCTGGTGCACCACATGGGCCGTGAGGAAGACGCGCTCGCCGCCGCGCGCAAGAACGTCGATGCCTGGACGCGCCAGATCGAATCCGGCGGTCTCGACGCCATCGTCATCACCGCGTCCGGCTGTGGAACGACGATCAAGGATTATGGCTTCATGCTGCGGCTCGATCCCGCTTATGCGGAAAAGGCGGCCAGGGTGTCGGCGCTGGCCAAGGATATCACCGAGTATCTGGCGATGCTTGAATTGCCGGAGCCGACCACGAAACCGGGTGCTGACGGTTGCCTATCATTCGGCCTGCTCGATGCAGCATGGCCAGAAGATCAAGACCTTGCCGAAGGAGCTTCTGGTCCGCGCAGGGTTCGAGGTGCGCGAGCCGCGCGAGGGGCATCTGTGCTGCGGCTCGGCCGGCACCTACAACATCATGCAGCCGGAGATTTCGGCAAAGCTGCGCGACCGCAAGGTGAAGAACCTCGCGGCGACCAATGCCGATGTCATCGCTACCGGCAATATCGGCTGCATCACCCAGATCGCCGACCGTGCCGGCATGCCGATCGTGCATACGGTGAAGCTGCTCGACTGGGCCTATGGCGGCGAGAGGCCGGCAGGGGTCCCGGCTGCGAAGGCATTGGCGGCTGCGGAGTAGGGCTAGGCGGCGGCCAAGGCTTCGCTGGCATAGCTGGCTCGATAGAGCGCCCGCTGGCGGTTCAGCGCCACCATCGTGTTGCGCAGCAGGATTGCCACCGTCACCGGCCCGACACCGCCCGGCACCGGCGTGATCCACGACGCGACATCCTTGACGCTGTCGAAATCGACATCGCCGACGATGCGGGTCGAGCCGTCCGGCAGCGTTTCCGAATTGATGCCGATGTCGATAACCGCCGCACCTGGCTTCACCATGTCGGCCTTGATCAGCCGAGGCTTGCCGACAGCCACGAACAACGCGTCGGCCCGCCGCGCATGCACGGCGACGGAGCGCGTCATGTGGTGGCAGACCGTGACCGTCGCGCCTTCGCTCATCAGCAGGAAGGCGATCGGCTTGCCGACGATCTCGGAGTGGCCGACGACCACCACTTCCAGCCCCTTGAGCTGCAAGCCGGTGGCTTTCAGCAGTCTCCACCGAGGCGGCAGCGGTGCAGGGCGCAAGGTCGAGCTGGTTGTAGACGATGTTGCCGATCGAAGCCGGATGCATGCCCTCGACGTCCTTCAGCGGATGGATGGCCGCCTGGATGCGTCTTGATCGGGATGTGCTCCGGCACCGGCCGCTGGATGATGACGCCGGTGACGCGCGGATCGGCATTCATGCCGTGGATAGCGGCTTCCAGTTCGGCGGCGGTCATGTCGGCCGGGTAGCGGCGCTCCTCGAAGGCGATGCCGGCAAGAGCGGCCTTGGCGCGCTGGTTGCGGACATAGACATCGACGGCTCCGACATCGCCGACCGTGATGGACACGAGCTTGGGCGGGAAGCCCTCATCGCGCGCCGCTTCGGCCTGGAAACGAACCTGATCCATGATGCGCTGGGCGATCGGCGCGCCCTTCAGAAACCGGGGATCATCTGTCAGCGTCACGGCAAGCCCCCATAGCAATGACGGTGAGGATAGCGGTTGGCCGGCATGAGGCCGGCGCAATTGCGAAGCCCGCTTCTTCCCAGCGACGTGAAAACGAAAACGGCGCGGGACCCTGACCCGCGCCGTTCTCGACGGAGCCGGCTTATCGCCGGTCGCCCGTCCCCCGATCCAAAAAGGAATCACATAACAACGACTTTCGCGCCGACCTTCACCATGTCGTAGAGCTCGATCACATCCTGGTTGCGCATGCGGATGCAGCCCGACGAAGCCTGCGTGCCGATCGTCCAGGGCGCGTTGGTGCCGTGGATACGGTAGAGCGTCGAGCCCAGATAGAGCGCGCGCGCGCCGAGAGGATTGGCTTCGCCGCCGGCCATATGGGCGGGCAGGACGCGCCCCTTGGCCTTTTCGCGCGCGATCATTTCGGCTGGCGGACGCCAGTCCGGCCACTCGGCCTTGCGGCTGATGTTCTGCGTGCCGCTCCAGCCCATGTCGTCCTTGCCGACACCGACGCCGTAGCGCCGCGCGGTGCCGTCGCCGCGGATGTAGTAGAGAAACTTGTTCGGTGAATCGATGACGATCGAACCGGGCTTGAGCTCGGTAGGATAGTCGACCTCGCGCGGCAGGTAGAGGGGATTCATTTGCGGCTGCACGGCGCGTTTCTGCGGCGCGGCGATGCCGGCAGTCTGCATCTGATCGACCGGCAGGCGCCGCACGAGCTGGCGGCCGGGTTGAACCATCACGCCACCATCGGGCAGGCGGCGCACGACCTGGCGGTAGACCGGCCTCGGCTGCTCAGCGCGCGACACACGGCGCACGACGCGGCCAGGCTGGTTGCCAAGCTGCATGACCCAAGGTGCCGTGAGATCGGGGCTGACCACGACCGGCGGGCGGGTCGCGTAGCGGTCCTGGGCTGTCGATGGCATGGCCTGGAACAGGACGAGCGCGGCGGCGCTCAAAAGAATGGGACGCAAACGCATGAACTCACTCTCGATACATAAGCTTGCGCCACTGGAATGCTCTTGGCGCCGCGGACGATCTTCCACACCGCTGCCAACCGAAAAGTGAATCTCGAAGCCTAAAATGCGTGGCTTTGCGTAAACCTTTTGGTGTGGTTACCGCCCGGTTCAGAAAACTGGTAAAGCAACGGTAAATAGGAAGGAAGGACAAGCATGCCTGATGCCAAGCAATCGCCGCCGCCCGCCGGCCTTGTCGATGGCGACGACGGCAAGCGCCGCTGCGCCTGGCATGGCAACCTTGCCGACTATCAGCTCTATCACGACAAGGAATGGGGTCGGCCGGTGGTCGACGACCGACGGCTGTTCGAAAAAATCTGCCTGGAAGGTTTCCAGTCCGGCCTGTCCTGGCTGACCATCCTGCGCAAGCGCGAGAATTTTCGCAATGCCTTTGCGGGATTCGATTTCAATACGATAGCGCGAGTTTGATGAATCGGATGTCGAGCGGCTGGTGCAGGATGCCGGCATCATTCGCCATCGCGGCAAGATCGTTTCGACCATCAACAATGCCAAGCGCGCGCAGGAGATGGTGAAGGAGGCCGGATCGCTGGCCGCCTGGTTCTGGAGTTTCGAACCGGGTGCGAAGGATAGGCCAAAACGCGTCGACCGCGCACACATCATGGCGAACCCGACGACGGAGGTGTCGACCCGTATATCGAAGGAGTTGAAGAAACGCGGTTGGACTTTTGTCGGACCAACGACCGTCTACGCCTTCATGCAGGCGATGGGCATGGTCAACGACCATCTTGAAGGCTGCTATTGCCGCGAGGAAGTCGAACAGGAGAGGGCGCGGTTGAAGCGGCCTGCGGTGAAGTAGCCTTTCTCCTCACGCCGTCTTGGCGACCTCCAGGCCAAGTTCCTCCACCATCGCATCGCGCATGATGAATTTTTGCGGCTTGCCGGTGACCGTCATCGGCAGCTCGGATTTGAACCGCACATAGCGCGGGATCTTGTAGTGCGCGATCTGCCCCTGGCAGAAGGCTTTCACCTCCTCCTCGTTGAGCTTTTCGCCCGGCGCGACGACGACCCAGGCGCAGAGTTCCTCGCCATATTTCTTGTCCGGCACGCCGAACACCTGCACCTGCGCGATCTTCGGGTGGCGGTAGAGAAATTCCTCGACCTCGCGCGGATAGACGTTTTCGCCGCCGCGAATGACCATGTCCTTCACCCGGCCGACGATGTTGCAGTAGCCGTCCTCGTCGAGCGTCGCCGAGATCGCCGGTGTGCATCCAGCCGTCGGCGTCGATGGCGTCTTTGGTCTTCTCCGCGTCGTCCCAATAGCCCTTCATCACCGAATAGCCGCGGGTGCAGAGCTCGCCCGGCTGGCCGACCGGGACGGTCTTGCCGTTCTCGTCGATCAGCTTCACCTCCAGATGCGGCCGGATGCGACCGACGCTGGACACGCGTTTCTCCAGCGAGTCGTCGACGGCGCTCTGGAACGAGACCGGGCTGGTCTCGGTCATGCCGTAGGCGATGGTCACCTCCGGCATGTTCATCAGCGCGTTGACCTTCTTCATCACCTCGATGGGGCAGGGCGCGCCGGCCATGATGCCGGTGCGCAGCGTGGAGAAATCGAAGCTCTTGAAGTCCGGGTGGTCGAGCATGGCGACGAACATGGTCGGCACGCCGTAAAGCGCCGTGCATTTTTCGCCGGTCGCCGCGCGCAAGGTCGCGCCCGGCTCGAAACCTTCGCCCGGCACCACCATCGTCGCGCCTTTGGACACGCATCCCAGCGTGCCCATCACCATGCCGAAGCAGTGGTAGAACGGCACTGGAATGCAAAGGCGGTCCTCGTCGGTGAAATTCATGCCAGAGGTGACCTGGTCGGCATTGTTGACGATGTTGCGGTGCGTGAGCGTCGCCCCTTTCGGCGCGCCGGTGGTGCCGGAGGTGAACTGGATGTTCACGGCGTCGTTGGGATCGAGTCTCTCGGTGATGGCGTCGAGTCTCGAATGGTCTTCCGCGCCGGCCATCGTCAGCACATCGGCGAAATTATACATGCCGGCGCGTCTCGTCCTCGCCCATGCGGATGACGATTTTGAGATGCGGCAGCGTCTTCGACTGCGAGCTCGCCGGGCTCCGAATCCGCCAACTCCGGCGCCAACGCCTGCAGCATGCCGAGATAGTCCGATGTCTTGAATTTCGCCGCCGTGATGAGCGCTTTGCAGGACACCTTGTTGAGCGCATATTCGAGCTCGGAAAGGCGGTAGGCGGGGTTGATGTTGACCAGGATCAGCCCGATGCGCGCGGTGGCGAATTGCGTGACCAGCCACTCCCAGCGGTTGGGCGACCAGATGCCGATGCGCTCGCCGGTCTTTAGGCCCAGCGCCAGTAGGCCGGCCGCAAGCTGATCGACGATCTCGGCAAGCTCATCCCAGGTGAAGCGCTTGTCCTGCTCGACGAATACGGCCGCCTCGCGCGGGCCGTTGGCGGCGACAGCGCGGGCCAGCAGTTGCGGGATCGTCAGTTCGAGCAGCGGCTTCGACGTGTCGCCAACGACATGGCTCTTGCCGCCGACCGGTTTCAGCGAATGGTTTGGCATGTCGCGATCCTCCCAGACGAACGGTAACAGCGTAGCAGCGCATGGCGACAGGAGTAGGGAATAGTGAGGGAGTGAGTCCGTCTCAACTGCCACTCGCTACTCACCACTCACGTCCTCACCATCGCCGCAATCTCCGCCATCAGCGCCTCATCCTTGGCGCTGCGCTTCTTGCGCGAGGCGACCAGGCAGGCCTGCGAGCGCAGGATGACGCCATCGTCCAGCACCTTCAGGTGATTGGCGCGCAGCGTCGAGCCGGTGGTGGTGATATCGACGATGACATCGGCCGAGCCGGCCGCCGGCGCGCCTTCGGTCGCGCCGAGGCTTTCGACGATGCGGTAGACCTGGATGCCGTGTGCGCCGGAAAAGAACTGCTGCGTCAGCCGCCAGTATTTCGTCGCGATGCGCAGACGCCGGCCATGGCGCTGGCGGAAATCGGCGGCGACGTCGTCAAGGTCGGCCATGGTGTCGACATCGAGCCAGATATCCGGCACGGCCACCACGACATCGGCATGGCCGAAACCAAGGCGAGCCAGGATTTCGCTGTGCTTGTCCCAATCGGCTGTCTTTTCGCGCAGAACGTCCTCGCCGGTGACGCCGAGGTCGACCGCCCCGCGGCCGATCTCGCCGGCGATCTCCGAGGCCGACAGGAAGGTGACATCGACGCCTTTCAGGTTCTCGACCCGTGCGCGATATTTGCGGTCGTCGGAAGGGAGGCGGACGATGAGGCCGGCCTTGGCCAACGTCTCCAGCGCCTGTTCTTTCAGGCGGCCTTTGGAGGGCAGGGCGAGCGTGAGGGTCAAAGAGTTCCCTCCCCCTTGAGGGGAGGGTGGCCGCGAAGCGGCCGGGTGGGGTCATTGTGGCAGCGCGCGGCGCGTACTCTGAAACGCTGCGAAGTGAGTTCAGCTTGGTGGAGGTGACCCCACCCGGCCGGCCTTCGGCCGTCCACCCTCCCCTCAAGGGGAGGAACCCCGCCGTGCATGGTTCGTCCTCATTCCGAGCCGCCTCGATCCGGTCGAGCCAAACGGAAAACCCGACGCCCGGGATCGGCTTCTTTGCGCCGAGCAGCGTCAGCAGCCGGTCGAAGCGGCCGCCGCCGACAAGCGGACGCTCGCCGCCGGGCATGCCGATCTCGAAGACGAGGCCGGTGTAATAATCGAGCGGACGGCCGAAAGCGGCGTCGTAGAAGATGGTCGAGCCGGACAGGCCGTGGTCAGCGATCGCGTCGGCGCGCGCGGAAAATTTGTCGAGTGCCGTGCCGAGCGACAGGCCGGCGCGCTTGGCGAAATCGGCGAGGGTGCCGGCGGCTTCCGGCAGCGGCGCGTGGATGGCCAAGAAACACTTTGAGCGCCTCGAAGGCTTCGGCCGACAGGCGCACGCTGCGCAATTCGGCCTTTTCGATCAGGCGGCGCGCGATCTCCGTCGGCGTGCGTCCAGCGGACGGAGAAAGACCCGTCTCTTCCATGCCCGCTTCGATATGCGCCGCCAGCGCGTCGACATCGCCGTCCATCACGAGGCTCGCGACGTCGGACGAAAGGGCACCGTTGCGCGGCGGATTGGCCAGGTCGGCAAGGGCGGCCTCAAGCTGCGCCTGCGAGCCGAAAGCGCGGGCCAGCCGCATGCGCCAGCCGCGCGGCAGGCCGAGCGCCGCCAGCACCGCCTCGAAGATCGCCTGATCGCCGAGGGTGATGGTCAGCGCCTTGCCCGGCAGCACGGCGGCAAGAAGGGCGTGCGCGTCAGCGACCGAGCGCGCATCGGCCTTGGCGGTGTCCGTTTCGCCCAGATCCTCGATGCCGGCCTGGAAGAACTCGGCCTCGCCGTCGCGGCGCTGGCGGAACACCTCGCCGAGATAGGCATAACGGCGCGGCGTGCCGGCGCGGCTGGCGATGTGGTCGAGGCAGACGGGAATGGTGAATTCCGGCCGCAGGCATAGTTGCTCGCCGGTTTCGCTTTCGGTCAGGAAAATGCGGCGGCGCAGATCCTCGCCGGCCATATCGAGGAACGGATCGGCCGGCTGCACGATCGCGACATCTGTGAGCGCCGCTTCGCGTTTGGCGAAGAGGGCGAGGATGTCGGCGGCGAAGGCGGGGGTGCGGGTCATGGGGTAGCGCCAGGCTCCCTCGCCCTTGAGGGGAGGGTGGCCGCGAAGCGACCCGGTGGGGTCATCGCGGCAGCGCGCGGCGCGCACTCTGAAACGCAGCGAGAGCAGGTCCAGCCTAGCGGAGGCGACCCCACCCGGCCGCTTCGCGGCCATCCTCCCCTCAAGGGGGAGGGAGCTTGGCGCCGCGCCCGATCATCCCCGTTCCGCCTTCTGCGCGTCGAGGATGCCGCGCACGGTCGCGACGAGTTCCGCTTCCGGCACGGTCACCTGTCCCGGCCGCGCTTCCTTGTATTCCTCGTGATCCGAGATCCCGGCGGCGAGACGCGCCCCAACGACGAGGTCCTTGATCTGCACGGTGCCTTCGGCGCGTTCGTTGCCGCCCTGGATCACCACGCAGGGCGCGCCGCGCCGGTCGGCATATTTTATCTGCGCCTTCATGCCCGCGCCGCCGAGATAGAGTTCGGCGCGGATGCCGGCCTGCCGCAACTCGGCGACCATTTCTGGGTGCGGCCGAGGCTTTCCGTGTCCTTGTCCATGACCAGCACGACGACCGGTGCGAGCACATCGGAGGTGTCAAGCTTGCCGAGGTTTTTCAGCGCCGTCATCAGGCGCGACACGCCGATGGAAAAGCCGGTCGCCGGAACGGGTTCGCCTCGGAAGCGCGAGACGAGCCCGTCATAGCGTCCGCCGCCGCCGACCGAGCCGAAACGCACGATCTGGCCGTCTTCGTTGGGGATTTCGGCGAGCAGTTCGGCCTCGAAGACGGGGCCGGTGTAATATTCGAGGCCACGCACGACGGAAGGGTCGATACGGATGCGATCCTCACCATAACCGGCGAAGGCAGCCATCGAACCGATCTGCTCCAGCTCGGCCACGCCTTCCGCGTAGGAGGCGTTGGCGATACCAAGCTGTTTCAGGTAGTCCAGCCGCGCCTGATTGGAGGAACTCACGCTGCCAGGTGTCTCGTCGGGCGTGGTAACGACGAAAAACGAAACGACAATTGCCGCCTGGTTGTCGTCAAGACCGGCGCCCTTGGTGAAATCGCCTTCGCCTTCCTTACCGCCATCCCAGCGGCCCGCCTGAAGCAATTGCCGCACGCCGTCGACGCCGAACTTGTCCAGCTTGTCGATGGCGCGCAGCACCGTCAGCCGGCGGCCGGCATTCTCAGGCCCGCCGAGGCCGATGGCTTCGAGCACGCCGTCGAGCACCTTGCGGTTGTTGACGCGGATCACGTAGTCGCCGCGCGCAATGCCGAGCTTTTCCATCACGTCGGCCATCATCATCGCCATCTCGGCATCCGCCGCGACACCCGGGCGTGCCGATCGTGTCGGCGTCGAACTGCATGAACTGGCGGAAGCGGCCAGGACCCGGCTTCTCGTTGCGGAACACCCAGCCATTGCGATAGCTGCGGAAGGGTTTTGGCAGCTTTTCGAAATTCTCCGCCACATAGCGCGCGGTCGGCGCGGTGAGATCATAGCGCAGCGAAAGCCACTGCTCGTCATCGTCCTGGAAGGAGAAGACGCCTTCGTTCGGCCGGTCCTGGTCGGGCAGGAATTTGCCCAGCGCGTCGGTATATTCGATCAGCGGCTGGTCTGCCGGCTCGAAGCCGTAAAGCTCGAAGACTTCGCGAATCTTCGCCGTCATCCTGTCCATGGCGCGGATGTCTTCCGGCGTGCGGTCGACAAATCCGCGCGGCAGGCGCGCCAGCATTTTTTGCGATTTGTCGGCCATTAACTTTTTCCGTCGTGGTCACAGCGGGAAAGGCCCGGTTTGCCGGGATTTTTGCGGTTTTGGCGCGGGCCGCCAGAACGCGCCCCGCTCTAGCCGATAAGGATTTGGGCGGCAAGGCGCTGAAGCTGCGCGAGAATGCCACCAGTTTTCCGCAATTCGTCCGCAAAAGCGTGACAATCGCGGCTCTAGATAGGGCGTCATAGAGTATTCCCTCCAGACTGCCTTCCTTCGAGTACCTTTCCATGAGCCTGCTTTCCAGCGACCACGCCGCAACCGAACGCGCGACCTTTCCGGCCGCCGGTCCTTTTTCGCCAGTGCGTGAAGAAACCAAGACGGGCAACGAAGTGTGGCGCGCTCTGCTGACCAGCCTGTTGGCGCTCTACCCCGTGCTGGCGGCGGTTGCCGTGGCATTGGTGAGCATGAGCTTCATGGGCTCGGGCGCCTAGCACGGGCCGTCATCCTGGGCCTGTCCCGAGGATCTGCTGGCGTGGCGTGAGTGCAAATCAGACCGATTTTATGGCTGCCAAGTGCATAGATGCTCGGGACAAGCCCGAGCATAAAGGCACCGTTGCACCCAAATGAGACGGAGGCCCGAAGGCCCCCGCTTTAAGCGTCATTCCAGCTCAAACATCCGCGTCTTGGCGACGACGCCGGCGATCGCACCGCCGATCATCGGGGCGACGATGTAGAGCCAGAGCTGCGCAATCGCGTCGCCGCCCGAGAAGAGGGCAGGGCCGATGGCGCGGGCCGGGTTCAGCGAGTTGCCCGAAACCGGAATGAAGGCGAAGTGCAGCGCCGCCAGCGTCAGGCCGATGACGAGGCCGGCGAAGGCGGTGGCGTGCTTCTGCGCCGTCACGCCCAGGATGACGGTCACGAAGGTGAAGGTGGCGATGACTTCGGTGATGAACGCCGAGCTGACGCCATATTTCGTCGGATCCCAGCCGTTCGGCGCGAAGCCGGTGGTGTGGCCGCCGACCTGGCCCATCACGATCAGCCAAAGCGCCAGCGGAGCCAGCAGGCCGCCGATGATCTGGGCGATGATGTAGCCAACCACTTCGCTGGCCGGCATGCGGCCGGCAAGGAAGACGCCGACCGTGACGGCCGGGTTGAGATGCGCGCCCGAGATCGGGCCGATCGCGTAGGCGGCGGCAATCAGGCCAATGCCGAAGGCGAGGCCGATGCCTTCCTGGCCAATCGGCAGCGCTCCGCCGAAGCCGCCAGTCACCACCGACGCCGTGCCAATGAACACAAGCAGGAACGTGCCGAGCACCTCGGCGAGATATTTTTTCATGACAGTCCCTCCAATCGACTCGCCGCATCAACAGGTGAGCCTGGCGCGACGATAGCTGATTCGCGGATGTCGAAGAACGGTGCGGCAAGCCTTGTGCAGGCAACCGCCTAGCCTTAGAGCAGGTCAAAACAGGTTCGTTTATATGCGGTTGGGCGGCAGGCTGGCGGCAGCCATCGAAGTGCTGGAAGACATGGAGCGACGGCGCAGGCCGGCTGCGGATGCGCTGAAGGACTGGGGCCTGTCGCATCGCTTCGCCGGTTCGGCTGACCGCTCGGCCATCGGCAACATCGTCTACGATGCGCTGAGGCGGAAGCGCTCGGCTGGCTGGATCACTGGGCAGGATACGCCGCGTGGCCAAGCCTTCGGCGCGGTGCTGCTGGAATGGGGGCAGACTGCGGAAACGCTGAATGCGGCGCTGCAGGGCGACAAATTCGCGCCGGCACTGCTCGATGATACCGAGTTGGCCGCGATCGCGCAGCGCGACCTGGGCGGTGCTCCCGATGCCGTGAGGGCCGATTGCCCGGACTGGTGTGCGCCGCTTCTGGAAGCGGCCTACGGCGCGCAATGGACCGAGGAAGCGTCTGCGATGGCCGCCCGCCCGCCGTTGGATCTGCGGGTCAACACGCTGCTTTCCACGCGGGAAAAGGTGTTGGCGGAGCTCGCCGACATGCAGGCAGCGCCTGCCAAGCTGGCGCCGCACGGCATCCGCATCCCGCCCATCGACGGCTCCGGACGTCACCCGAATGTGCAGGTCGAACCTGCGTTCCAGAAGGGCTGGTTCGAGGTGCAGGACGAAGGCTCGCAGATCGTGGCGCACCTCGCCGAGGTCAAACCGGGCATGCGCGTGCTCGACTTTTGCGCAGGGGCGGGCGGCAAGACTCTGGAACTGGCCGCCGCAATGGAAAACACGGGTCAGATTTTTGCGTATGACGCCGACAAGGCCCGGCTGGCACCAATCTTTGACCGCCTGCGGCGCGCCGAAGCGACCAATGTCGAGGTCGTGGCGAAACGAACCGAACTGGAGCCGCTGGCCGGCAGCATGGATATTGTGCTGGTCGACGCGCCGTGCACCGGCAGCGGCACCTGGCGCCGCCGGCCCGACGCCAAATGGCGGTTGTCCGCCAAACAGCTTGCCGTGCGGCAGACCGAGCAGGCGGCCATCCTCGACGATGCCTGCCGATTTGTGAAACCCGGCGGCCGGCTTGTCTACATCACCTGCTCGGTCTTCGCCGAGGAAAACGAAATGCAGGTGCGCAACTTCCTGGATCGACACAATGCCGATTTCGGCATGTCGGACCACGCCGCTCTTTGGCGCCGCTTATTCGGCGGCACAGAGGATGATGTGCGGATCGGCGGGCACGGCATTTCTCTGTCGCCCGCTCGAACGCAGACGGATGGTTTCTTCTTTGCCGCGTTTGAACGTATCGGCTAGCCGACCGGACAAATTCTCAGGCGGCGAAAAGCACGATATAAGCTTGAAGGTCAGCGGTCGTTCTGTGACGGTCGGTCGTGATAGGACTGAGTCGTGACCTCAAATCGTATCCTTTCGCTGCTTGCCTTTCTGGCTATCGTCGTCGGGGGTGGCACACTGATCGGCATGGTGACCGCGCCGGGTGAATGGTATGCCGGTCTTCGCAAACCATGGTTCGATCCGCCGAACTGGGTCTTTGCGCCAGTCTGGACTTTACTCTACATCGCCGTCGCGATTGCAGGCTGGCGCACATTTCTGCGCCGTCCCGGCGGCGCCTCGATGGCGATCTGGTCGGTGCAGCTGATCGTCAATTTCACCTGGCCACCGGTATTTTTTGGGCTCCATATGATCGGACTGGCGCTGATCGTCATCGCTTTCCTGCTGGTGGCGATCGTGGCTTTTGTCGTGGCCACCTGGCGGGTCGATCGGCCTTCGAGCCTTCTGTTTATACCCTATGCCGTATGGGTGACATTCGCGACCGCTCTTAATCTCAGCATCCTGCTGATGAATTGACCTTTGCTGCGCTGCAATATGGCGCATTGCGCGACCCCGAAACGCTTGCGATAGTAAGCTGGATAAAGGGGGAAACAGCCTATGGCGGCCAAGATCGTACCCGCGCCGGATTTCGACGAGCGCGTGCGCTCGTCCTTCGCCCGCCAGCAAGTCATGGCGACGCTCGGCGCGGAACTGACCGTCGTGACGCCGGGCACCATCGAGATCGAAATGCCGTTCTCGCCGTCGTTGACCCAGCAGCACGGCTTCCTGCATGCGGGCATCATCTCGACTGCGCTGGACTCGGCGTGCGGTTATGCCGCCTTTTCCCTGATGCCGGAAAACGCCGGCGTACTGACCATCGAGTTCAAGGTGAATTTGCTCGCGCCGGGCAAGGGCGAGCGCTTTCTCTTCCGCGGCAATGTCACCAAGCCCGGCCGCACGATCATTGTGGCCGACGGCCAGGCCTATGCCTTTGGCGCGGATGGCGAGGCCAAGCTGATCGCCACCATGACCGGTACGATGATGACGATTACCGGGCGTGAGAGCGTGCAGGGCTGACTGGTCTCGATGATGCGATCCATCGCTTGAAGCGCTTGAATCAGGGCATGAGCGGTTGATCCGAGCCAGCCTATGCTGCCCTTGAATCAGTTTGCCCGCTCTTTCCTGCAACCCATTGCGCCGACTCGTTTCTTTGTCTAAAGGCCCGCAATGACGAGCCATCCCGACTCCATCCTCATCATCGATTTCGGCAGCCAGGTCACACAGCTGATTGCCCGGCGCGTGCGCGAGGCCGGCGTCTATTCAGAAATCGTGCCGTTCCAGTCTGCCGCCGAAGCCTTCAAGCGGATCAAGCCGAAGGGCGTGATCCTGTCGGGTGGCCCGGCTTCGACCCATGAGGCTGGCAGCCCGCGCGCTCCGCAGGAGGTGTTCGAGGCGGGCATTCCGGTGCTCGGCATCTGCTACGGCCAGATGGCCATGTGCGTGCAGATGGGCGGCGTCGCCGAAGGGTCGGATCATCGCGAATTTGGCCGCGCCTATGTCGAGATCGAAAAGGACTGCCCGCTGTTCGAAGGCATGTGGGCGACGGGTCAGCGCCATCAGGTCTGGATGAGCCATGGCGACCGGGTCATCTCGCTGCCGGAAGGCTTTGAGATTTTCGGCCAAGTCGGAAGGCGCGCCTTTCGCGATCTTCGGCAATGTCGAGCGCAAGATGTACGGCGTCATGTTCCATCCCGAAGTGGTGCACACGCCGGATGGGGCGAAACTGCTGGCCAATTTCGTGCACAAGATCGTCGGCCTCGAAGCCGACTGGTCGATGTCGGCCTACCGCGCTTCGATGATCGAAAAGATCCGCAGCCAGGTCGGCAAGGGCAAGGTGATCTGCGCCCTGTCGGGTGGCGTCGACTCGTCGGTGGCCGCGTTGCTGATCCATGAGGCGGTTGGCGACCAGCTGACCTGCATCCTGGTCGACCATGGCCTGATGCGGAAGGACGAGGCCAAGAACGTCGTCGCCATGTTCCGCGAGCACTACAATCTGCCGCTTATCCTGGTCGATGCCTCGGATCGATTCATCTCGCGCTTGAAGGCGAGAGCGACCCGGAGAAAGAAGCGCAAGACGATCGGCCGCCTGTTCATCGAGGTGTTCGAGGAAGAGGCGCAGAAGCTCGGCGGCGCCGATTTCCTCGCCCAGGGCACGCTCTATCCGGACGTCATCGAAAGCGTCTCGTTCACCGGCGGACCCTCGGTCACCATCAAGTCGCATCACAATGTCGGCGGTCTGCCTGACCGCATGAACATGAAGCTGGTGGAGCCGCTGCGCGAACTGTTCAAGGACGAGGTGCGGGCGCTGGGCAAGGAACTCGGCCTGCCCGAGCATTTCATCGGCCGCCATCCGTTTCCCGGGACCAGGCCTTGCGATCCGCTGCCCGGGCGGCATCACCCGCGAAAAGCTGGAGATCCTGCGCGAAGCTGATGCGATCTATCTCGACGAGATCCGCAAGGCCGGCCTCTACGACGCCATCTGGCAGGCCTTCGCCGTGCTGCTGCCGGTGCAGACCGTCGGCGTGATGGGCGACGGCCGCACCTATGAATTCGTCTGCGCGCTGCGCGCCGTCACCTCGGTCGACGGCATGACGGCCGACTTCTACCACTACGACATGAATTTCCTCGGCGCTGCCGCCACTCGCATCATCAACGAAGTGCGCGGCATCAACCGCGTCGTCTATGACGTGACGTCAAAGCCGCCCGGGACGATCGAGTGGGAATGATTCAGACGCCGCCGAGAGTATCCGAAACTACGCTAGAATTCTCCGTAACGTATTGATATCAAAAATCTTTTCTGATGGAGTCAATCGATGTCAATCGGTGGGCAGCGCTTCGCTTTGACGGACCGGCTGACGGTATCCTGAGATATTGCACCTCCTCAAAAATCAGAATACCGTCACGCAAATCCAGGGTCGTGACGGTATTTTTTTGAACTCAAGAGTTTGAAATGTATACTGAATTTGACAAATGAGCCTCGAAATACTGGCGGACGGTATTTTTTCTCTCGAGCGCTTGCCGGGCAACATCGTCATGCGGTCGGAAGATCTGGTTGATGCCGCCCTTGCCGGCTTCGACATGGGTGAGCTGGTCACCATTCCATCGCTACCGAACGTGGCCGATTGGCATGCTTACGAGGCAGCGCGCCAGAAGCTCAACCCGAACCTTTCCCAAAGCGTCCCGGCCGCGCGCTACCGCGCCGCCGCTGCCGCGTAGCCGCGCGCGAAACGAGATCTGAATTCAACGGAGACCGACATGAATATCGCTCAGACCCACGGCACAAATGCCATCGAGACCTCGTCGGCGCAGGTCGACTTCAAGCTAGAGGTCGTCGTCATGCCCGTCGCCGACGTCGACCGCGCCAAGGCCTTTTATGGCAGCCTCGGTTGGAGGCTCGACGCTGACTTCGTCGTCGGCGACAGTTTCCGCGTGGTGCAGTACACGCCTCCTGGATCTCCGAGCTCGATCCATTTTGGCACCGGCCTGACTGCAGCCAAGCCTGGCTCGGCGCCGGGGCTTTTCCTTGTGGTCTCCGATATCGAAGAGGCCCGCGCGGAACTCCTACATCGCGGCGTGAAGGTAAGCGAAATATTCCATCGTGCCGGGCCGGGACAGCCTGCGGTCAGCGGCCGCGATCCGGAGGGGCGCAGCTACGTCTCCTATGCCACCTTCAGCGATCCCGACGGCAATGGCTGGCTCCTGCAGGAGGTAACGACACGGCTGCCCGGCAGGGTCGAGGCCGACACGACTTACACCTCGTCAAGCGATCTGGCTGCCGCACTTCGCCGTGCTGCAGCCGCGCATGGCGAACATGAGAAACGGAACGGCGGCCGGCACGATGTGAACTGGCCGGATTGGTACGCCGAATATATGGTCGCCGAGCACGCTGGCACCGAACTGCCGCTTTAGGAAGCCTCGCGCCAACTCATACTGGCCAAGACCGCAGCCAAGAGGGTGGATCATGGAGAGCAGCAGCATGCTTGAAGCCGTCGACCACAGCCGTCGATCTGTCATTGGCGTCGCGGCAGCGGCGTTCGCCGCCATCGAATTCGGACTGAGCGTTCCGGCCCAGGCAGCCGCAACAGCCGCCCCGCCAACGACGTTTGGCCCCCTCAAGCAGGTCAATGCCGGGGCGCTTGATATCGGCTATGCCGAGCTTGGACCAGCTGACGGCCCTCCGGTTATCCTGTTGCATGGCTGGCCCTACGACATTCATACCTATGCCGAGGTTGCGCCTATTCTTGCAGGGAAGGGGTATCGCGTGATCGTTCCCCATCTGCGTGGCTATGGCACGACGCGCTTCCTGTCGAACGAGGCGGTCCGAAACGGCCAACAGGCGGCGCTCGGCATGGATGTTATCGCCCTGATGGATGCACTCGGTCTCGAGAAGGTCACGATCGCCGGCTGTGACTGGGGCGCCCGCACCGCGAATATCGTTGCGGCGCTGTGGCCTGAACGTTGCAAAGCCATGGTGTCGGTGAGCGGATATCTCATCGGCAACCAGCAGATTGGCATGGTTCCGCTGGCGCCGAAAGCGGAACTACAGTGGTGGTATCAGTATTACTTCGCTACCGAGCGCGGTCGCGCCGGCTACGAGAAATACACGAACGATTTCGCCAGGCTGATCTGGCAGTTGGCATCGCCGCAGTGGAAATTCGATGACGCTACGTTTCAGCGCAGTGCGGCGGCCTTCGACAATCCGGATCATGTCCAGGTCGTCATCCACAACTACCGCTGGCGGCTAGGTCTGGTTCAAGGCGAGCCCCAATATGACGAGCTGGAGCAGCGCCTGGCGCGAGCGCCTTCGATTACCGTGCCGTCGATCACGCTTGAAGGCGACGCCAATGGCGCACCCCATCCGGACCCTAGCGCATACGCCAAGAAGTTTTCCGGCCATTACCAACACAGGCTGATTACCGGGGGCATCGGTCACAACCTGCCTCAGGAGGCTCCTCAGGCTTTTGCCGAGGCAGTGATCGACGTCGGTCGGAAGTAGGCCTCTGGTTTGGTCCAGCGTGGCGACACCATCGTATAATAGACTTCGCGCCGGTCGGAAGTAGCGTTAAGATCGTCATCGTTGAGAGGGAAGTCGCCATGGCGTTCACCATCAAAGTCAACGGTCAGATGCACGATGTCGATGTCGACGATGACACGCCAGTGCTATGGGTATTGCGCGATGTGCTAGGCATGACCGGCACGAAATTTGGTTGTGGCTTGGCTTTGTGCGGCGCCTGTACCATCCACATCGATGGCGAGGCGACCCGGTCGTGTATCACCACGATAGACGGCATTGGGACCTCCGAGATCACAACGATCGAGGCGATTGGCACAACCACACCGGGCGCGAAGATACAAAAGGCTTGGCTCGATCGCGAAGTACCGCAATGCGGATACTGCCAGTCGGGCCAGATCATGTCGGCAACCGCACTGCTGACCTCCAATCCGCATCCAACCGACACCGACATCGATGAGGCAATGTCCGGCAACATCTGCCGCTGCGGAACCTATTCCCGCATCCGTGCTGCCATCAAACAGGCGGCTGCTAGTTAGGGGAGGTTATTGTGATCACCGATCGTGACAACCACCGTGTTTTTGCTCCGACTGGAAAAATGCTTTCGCGGCGCATCTTTCTACAGGCTAGCGCTGCCGCAGGCGGTTGTCTCTTGCTCGGTGTTAGCTTGCCGTTCGCGGACGCAGCCGCCCCCGACACTTTCGCGCCCAACGCTTTCGTGCGGATCCAGACCGACGGGCAGGTCGTTTTGGTTATGCCCTATGTCGAAATGGGGCAGGGCACTTACACAGCAATCCCCATGCTGATTGCGGAAGAACTGGAGGTGGATCTGACGCAAGTTCAGCTCGAACACGCGCCTGCCGACGAAAAACTCTATACCAATCCACTGCTGGGCGTTCAGGCCACGGGCAATTCCAATGCCATCCGCGGAGCATGGGAACCAATGCGCCGGGCCGGTGCGACCGCCCGAGCAATGCTCGTGGCCGCGGCCGCGAAACGCTGGAACGTCGATCCGGCTACCTGCGACGCGAAGCGTGGCGAAGTGGCCCATTCGGCCACCGGGCAGCGCTTAAGCTACGGAGATCTGGCCGCAGATGCGGCACGTATACCGGTTCCGGAAGATGTAGCTCTCAAGCCATCGAAGGAGTTCAAGCTTATCGGCACGCCGGCCAAACGGCTCGACTTGCCCGCCAAGGTGAATGGCACGGCCGTTTTCGGCATCGACGCCCGGCCACCGGGCGTGAAAGTGGCTACGCTGGTGCAATCGCCTGCATTCGGCGGTCGAGTGAAGAGCGTGGACGACACAGCCGCCAAAGCGGTCAAAGGCGTTCGTCAGATTGTCCGGCTCGACGATGCCGTCGCCGTCATTGCCGATCATATGGGAGCTGCCAAGAAGGGCTTGGAAGCCCTGGTGATAGAATGGGACGACGGTCCGCACGCCAAGCTCGATACGGGAGCGGTCCTAGGCGAACTCGAACAGGCAACGCTTAAAGCGGGGGCCGTCGCGCAGAATATCGGCAATGTCGAAAACGCGATGGCGAGTGCCGTGACCAGAGTCGAGGCGACCTACCAGGTCCCATTCCTGGCCCACGCGACAATGGAACCGATGAACTGCACGGTTCATGTTCGCGGCAACGAGTGCGAAGTCTGGGTCGGCAATCAGGCTTTGGCGCGAGCCAGGACATTTGCTGCAAAGGCTGCTGGGTTACCGGAAGATCAGGTCATCGTACACAACCACCTGATCGGCGGCGGCTTCGGTCGCAGGCTCGAGGCCGACGGTGTGTTTCGTGCCGTCGAGATCGCCAAACACGTCGATGGTCCAGTCAAGGTCGTCTGGTCGCGTGAAGAGGACATTCAACATGACATGTACCGGCCCATGTTCTTCGACAGGATCTCGGCTGGTCTGGATGAGAAGGGCATGCCGGTAGCCTGGAACAATCGCTTCGCCGGATCCTCGGTGCTGGCACGATGGCTACCGCCTGCATTCAACAATGGCCTCGATCCAGACACGACCGAGGGCGCTATCAATCTCGTCTACGACCTCCCTAATTTTCATGTCGAGTATGTGCAAGTAGAGCCTCCCGGCATCCCCACCGCCTTCTGGCGCAGCGTCGGGCCATCGCACAACGTCTTCGTGACCGAAAGCTTCATGGACGAATTGGCTGCCGCGGCGAAGCAGGATCCGCTCGCATATCGATTGGCCCTTCTCGATAAGACGCCGCGCGCCAAGGCAGTGCTGACGCTGGCGGCCGAAAAGGCCGGTTGGGGCGAGACGCTACCGCCGCGCGTCGGCCGCGGTCTCTCGATCCAGAACGCCTTCGCGAGCTACATGGCGCACGTTGCGGAGGTGGAGGTGACCGACGACGGCGCTGTCCGTGTCAGGCGTGTCGTCTGTGCCGTCGATTGCGGCACGGTCGTCAACCCCGACACTGTCGAGGCGCAAATCCAAAGCGCGGTCATGTTTGGGGTTACCGCAGCTCTCCATGGCGAGATAACACTGAAGGATGGCCGGGTCGAACAGACCAACTTTGACACCTACCAGATCCTCCGCATGGACGAGGCGCCGGTCGTCGAAGTTCATATCGTGCAAAATTCCGAGCCGCCTGGCGGAATGGGTGAAGCAGGAACTTCGCTCATCGTTCCTGCCGTTGCCAACGCAATCTTCGCGGCCACCGGCAAGCGGTTGCGAAAGCTACCTGTCGATCCTTCGCTGTTGAAGCAGCAAGGTTAAACAACACACCGTCGTTCAAACCCGCCGTTGGAGCGCGCCGAGGCGATGCATTGTGGCTTCGATTACAGGTGCGGCTGGCTGGCCGATCCGGCGATTCCCGACGATCAGATGCACAGGGGTAGGAGCCCGACTCATGCCCGCGCGGCAAGGTATTGCGCCAACAGGGACTGCAGTGGCGAGCGACGTCACCACTGGGAAAGATAGCGAAGACGGGGCGTTTGAAAGCCGACGCAGCGGAAAACGAAAGCGCGGTTGACATCGTACAGGGCGGAGGAAACAACGGTCCGCCCGAGGACCTGTTACAGAGCTTCGCGCCTTCATGGCCGAAGCTCATTTGAACAGGAGGCTTCACCATCCACTACGCGTTGCCGGGGCGCGGGTCAGAAGCACCCAGCTCACGATAACAAGCCAGATCAAGCTGACAGTTGGCGAAACGAACCGCGAATACTCGCCATCAGGCGCCCAAAATCCACTACTCACCCAGGTGGTTCCACCCAGCAGCACAAGGACCAGGGCTGCAACGCCTGCCGCAAACAGCGCGTTCGAAATCAGATTTGCCCGCCACAACCCGAATGCGCTGGACATGATCAACATCGCACGCGGGAACGAGCTCAGCACGAGAACCGACCACGCGACGTCGTTCAGGCCCGACGCCAGCGGCCCATTGCCGGCGCCGGCGCTTGGGAACGCAAGCGCCGCACTTACCGCGATGAGGACAAGGAACAACGCGCCGACCATTGAGCTAGCGGTAGTTACCGCTCCGCCCCAACCATCTTGTCCCACATCTGCCAGCGTGGTCCTGATCGCTGCCGTGAACCACATAAGGTTGAGGAGCGCCATGCTCGCGATCACCGTGGCTATCAGGATCCACGTCCGATCTGCCGCGTAAAACGCGGCGACCGCTTCGGCCGATGCTCCCATGGTCGGCTGATCGCCGTAGATGAGATAGGCGACAGTGAGGAAGATGAGGAAGTTGATGCCGCTCAAGCGCCACAAGCGCTCCCAGAACGCGCCCGTGGCGTAGAGGTTTGTGGTTGGAGTATCGGCTATCGTGGACGCACGCATGATAGATCTCCCGTTAAAACTGGAGGTGAAAATTCGTCGAGGGGGCTGCCAGGACGCGGACGGAATTGCAGGGCCGGCAGACTCAGCTGACGCTGGGTGAAGAGCTCGGTTTGATGCCGCAGGTGCCGCTCTTCATTGACGAGACCGTGCCAGCGGGCGCCATACCTCCGGCGAGCGCGCGCTGGGTTATCGCCAGACTCGACCTTGCCAACGATAGTGGGCGCTTTGCACAGGCGGTAGACAGCGCCCGTCTGGCTGATGCCGCCATCGCTGTCGAGCTCGTCCTGGATTGCCGGGATGCCGACGCTGAGACGAGGACGGCGCTGGAGCGGATCAAGGCAACCGGCGTGGACCCTACGCGCTGCTGATCTCGCCGCGCCGCGAATTCAAGATAAGGCCAAGCGGCTCCTTGCCGGCAGGCGAAGTGTCTGTCGGCGAATGGTCGAAGCCATCCGGCGGGCCGGCTTTAAAGGGCAGGTCGGCGCCGGTACGCCGTCGAATTTTACCGAGTTCAATCGCAATCCACCCGGGCCGGAAAGCGATTTTGTCTTCTTCTCCGTCGCGGCCATCGTGCATGCGGCCGACGAACAGTCGGTTGCGGAGACACTCGATGTCTATCCCGCCATCATCGACAGCGCGCGTGCGCTTTGCCCCGGCAAACCCATCTGGCTGGTGCCCTGCACCATTGGCACGCGGCACAATCCTTACGGGGCCGCGCCGGCCGCCAACCCAGACCTGGGCCGGGTTCCGGCGGCGCAGTTTGATCCGCGGCAGGATGCGTCGTTTGCGGCTGCCTTTGCTGTTGCGGCGGTCGCAGCGGTCCGACGTTGATGCGCTCGCCCTTGCCGCCCCGGCCGGACCGTTTGGCCTGACACGCGCAGATGGATCAAGAAGGCCTATCTGGTTCGTTCAAGAGGTGTTGGCCGAGGCAGCCGGCTGCACCCGGTTGGCAACCCGGCTGGAAGGATCGAAGATCCAAGCAGTCGCATGGCTAAATGGCGACAGGCCGAATTGTCTGATCGCCAATTTGGATGCTCAGCAAAAAACCGTGTCCGTGCCGCCGGACTTTCGTGACGCGTTCAAGCTTGCGCTCGCAGGAAGCTGGGAACCGCTAGACATAGTCCGTGGGCAAGCCTGCCTTGGGCCCTTTGCGACAGTAATCTTGAGGTAAATACACCGGCACTCGGCAGTTGTCGGTAGACATTTGGGTCAGTGAACATGGCTCGGCTCGCTGTTCCTGTCCATTCCTCCGTCCTGTAGAATGTCGCACGTCGGACCTCGCTTGATGGTGATGTTTTCGGCCGCGCGTTCAGCGCCATTGCGCGTTGATCACTGTCGGGATGTAGGTTCGGCGGCGTTTGGCGCCTTGTGCAGTCGCGAGATCAAGAAAACACAAGGGTCGTGGCCAGA
>CAVQCL010000003.1:0-148754 GCA_963710935.1 uncultured Alphaproteobacteria bacterium
TGTTTGAGTGACGGGCGTCTGGCAGGCAAGCTTTCACTGGGAGGCAGGCGCCTCGGTCGGGCCCAGCCAACTGACCATGAATTCGACAAAAGCCTGAACACGTGGCGCGTGAAAGCGGCCCCGTGGCATGAGAGCCCAGAGTGAGATTGGCTCCGAGCGGTTGATCTCCGCCAGCAGTTCGACCAGGTCGCCACAACGGATGGCGGCTCCGACGACAAAGTCAGCCAACCGCACGACGCCGTGTCCTGCCACCGCCATGTCGAACAGCATGCCGACATTGTCGCAGGAAAACGGGCCCTTCGGCAGGAACCGCACGATGCCGCCGTCCGTATCGAGTGGCCAGCTTGTCGGCGGCGATTGACCTGAAAGTCCGATGCAGTCGTGCATCGTGAGTTCCTCCGGCGACGCAGGGATCCCGCGCTTGGCCAGATAGACTGGCGCGGCGCAGATCAGTCGACGCCCTTCCGCAAGCTTCTGCACGACCAGATCGGAGTCAGCGGTTGGACTGCCGCGAATGATGACGTCGGTGCCGGCAGCGACGGGGTCGACAAGGCGGTCGGTCAAGGAAAGGTCGACGGTCACCTCCGGAAATCGCTGCAGGAACGCAGGGATGGCATGCAGCAGCGTCTGCCTGGCGAAACCGGTGCTTGAATTGATCCGCAGATGCCCCTTCGGCTTGCTCCTTGAGGAGGACACGTCGGCCTCGGCGTGACCGATGAGGTCGAGAACCTCGCGCGCCCGATCCAGATACATGGCGCCTTCCGATGTCAGGGCCAGCCTGCGCGTCGTGCGGGTCAGCAGTCTCACGCCGAGCCGGTCCTCCAGGCGCGACATAAGCTTCGACAGCGCGGATGGCGTGACCCGCAAATCATCCGCAGCCTTGGCGAAGCTGCCCAGGTCGACGATGCGCATGAAGGCGGCCATGTCGTCGGATGCCGGCATATTCATGAACTCCAATCATGAGTATATGATAAAACTAGCTCATTATCTGGCCCCTGGGAACTGATATCGGTTGAGAGAACCAAGTTTCGGGGTGCGAGATGATACAGTCTGAGTTCGAGCGCCAAGTTTTCGGCGATACGTCGCCGCCCGCCGAGATCGATTACGACTTCTACCGGCGCGAGGCCGTGCGCCTGCGCCGCGCCGCGATGGCGCGAATGATGCGGCGAGCGGGCCGTGCGATCCTGTGCATCGCGGCCACGTCGTCTCGACTTTTTCATCATTTCGTGCGACCTCGCGCGCATGACGCTCGACATCAAAATCTGCGGCCTCAAGACCGATGAGGCCATGAGCGCTGCGTTGGCCGGCGGCGCGTCGCATGTGGGATTTATTTTCTTTGCCAAAAGCCCGCGCTACATCGCGCCTGCCGACGCGGGACGACTGCGCGCTCTGGCGCGTGGCAAGGCCCTCGCCGTTGCCGTCACCGTCGATGCGGGCGACGCTGTTCTCGACGAGATCGTGGCTGCGATGCAGCCTGACATGCTGCAACTTCACGGCAAGGAAAGTCCGGAGCGCGTGGCCGCCATCAAGGCTCGCTACAATTTGCCTGTCATGAAGGCTCTTTCGGTCAGTTCGCCGGCCGATCTCGCCCACATCGACGCCTATCGAGGCGTAGCCGACAAGTTCCTGCTCGATGCCAAGCCCCCGGCAGGTTCTGAATTGCCGGGCGGCAACGGCGTGTCGTTTGACTGGAGAATTCTCCAAAAACTCGACACTGACGTCGACTACATGCTCTCTGGCGGTCTGAATGCCGGCAACGTCGCTGAAGCGCTGCGCATGGCCAATCCTCCGGGCCTTGATGTGTCGTCGGGCGTTGAAAGCGCGCCAGGCGTTAAGGATGTGGTGCTGATCGAGCAGTTTTTCCGCGCGGTACGGGCCGCACAGGCCAGAAACGCCGCCTGAGGCAGCCGGGACGGCGCGCAGGGGACAGTTTACTTTTTGCCCCCGCAAGGCATAAGCATCGTCGAAGTCCCGCCAGGGGCAAGACAATAAACGGTCCCCAGGGCGTTCCATGAACAAGCCGATCGAACCCAATTCCTTCCGCACAGGTCCCGACGAGCAGGGCATGTTCGGCATTTTCGGCGGGCGTTTTGTCGCCGAAACGTTGATGCCGCTGATCCTCGACCTGGAGCGGCACTGGAACGAGGCCAAGGACGATCCGGCCTTCAAGGCGGAATTGCAAAACCTGTCGACGCATTATGCCGGTCGCCCGTCAAAACTCTATTTCGCCGAAGGGCTGACGAGGCATCTTCGTGACATTTCCTCGGCGAAGGGCCTCGGGGGCGGCGCAAAAATCTATTTCAAGCGCGAGGACCTGAACCACACCGGCTCGCACAAGATCAACAATTGCCTCGGCCAGATCCTGCTCGCCAAGCGCATGGGCAAGAAGCGCATCATCGCCGAGACCGGCGCCGGCCAGCATGGCGTTGCCTCGGCGACGGTTTCGGCCCGCTTCGGTTATCCTTGCGTCGTCTATATGGGCGCTACCGATGTCGAGCGGCAGAAGCCGAACGTCTTTCGCATGAAGCTGCTCGGCGCGGAGGTGCGGCCGGTCAGCGCCGGCCACGGCACGCTGAAGGACGCCATGAACGAAGCTTTGAGGGATTGGGTCACCAATGTCGAGGACACCTATTACCTGATCGGCACCGCCGCCGGCCCGCATCCCTATCCGGAACTCGTCCGCGACTTCCAGTCGGTGATCGGCTCCGAGGCGCGCGCGCAAATCCTGGAACAGGAAGGCCGCCTGCCGGATGTCATCATCGCGGCTGTCGGCGGCGGCTCGAACGCCATCGGCATGTTCCACCCGTTCCTCGACGACAAGGATGTCCGCATCATCGGCATCGAGGCCGGCGGGCGTGGGCTGGACGGCATCGAGCATTGCGCCTCGATGAATGCCGGCAAGCCCGGCGTGCTGCACGGCAACCGCACCTATCTCTTGCAGAACGAGGATGGCCAGATCCTGGACGGCCATTCGATCTCGGCCGGTCTCGATTATCCCGGCGTGGGGCCGGAGCATCGCTGGCTGCGCGACACCGGCCGCGTCGAATATGTGCCTATCCTCGACGATGAGGCGCTGGACGCGTTCCAGCTCTGCACCAAGACGGAAGGCATCATCCCGGCGCTGGAATCCGCCCACGCCATCGCCCACGCGATCAAGATCGCGCCGGCCATGAGCAAGGACGAGGTCATTATCGTCAATCTCTCCGGCCGCGGCGACAAGGACGTGCACACGGTGGCGAGCATGATGGGCATGGAGATTTGAGCGGGTCTTGTGCTATCGAGCGTCCGATAGCTAGCTTTTGATACCGACTAGGGAGCGACCGGTATGGGCTGACATGAGCTGGCCTGGACATTGGAAGCACGAAACGGCGCAACTCGAGCGATGAGGCGCGCCGGCGGCATCAGAGCAGTGCGGAGATGAGCTGAACGACGCGATCAAGGCGCTATTTCGAAAGTCCGCTGAATATGAGCGCGGGATGCTTGAGGGAACGCATTGCCGAAGCTGGACAAAGGTGTTTTCATCTCTGCGCGAAGCGATGCACGGTGGATCGAAAGCTGGGGGACGGAAAATGAGTTGCCGCCGCCCGAGCCTGATATTTTCTCCCGCCTCGGTCAGCATGAAGATGATCTTTCTGACTCCGCCCAATGCGATCTTGCCTGGTTTCGGAAATATTATCGAGACGTTTTTCGCCGAAGGCGCGAACGGGCCCGTCAGCCAATGCCAAAGAACATTGCCGATCCTCTGAGACAATCCGTACATCGGCAGTCCGGTCGGAGATCGCCGACTTGCGCGAACTCATTCGTTCCGCGGATGCCCTTCTGCCATTATCGACTTGTAATGGCCGATCGACATTGAAATTGCCCGTGTTTGGGATCAGCGTGCTGATCCGGCAAGGCGCGGACTCCAGGAAGAGGCGCTCTCTTACATGACCACCACCCGCATCGACCGCCGCATGGCGAAACTCAAGTCCGAGGGACGCCCGGCGCTCGTCACCTATTTCATGGGCGGCGATCCTGATTATGCGACATCACTGTCGATCATGAAGGCGCTGCCGAAATCAGGCGCCGACATCATCGAGCTCGGCATGCCGTTTTCCGATCCGATGGCCGACGGCCCGGCGATCCAGGCCGCCGGCCTGCGTGCGCTGAAGGGCGGCCAGACGCTCAGGAAGACCCTGCAGATGGCGCAGGAATTCCGCGCCGGCGACGACGAGACGCCGATCGTCATGATGGGTTACTACAACCCGATCTACATCTACGGCGTCGAAAAATTCCTGGTCGACGCAAAGGCGGCCGGCATTGACGGCCTGATCATCGTCGACCTGCCGCCCGAGATGGATGACGAACTGTGCATCCCGGCCGTGAAAGCCGGCATCAATTTCATCCGGCTGGCTACCCCGACCACCGACGACAAGCGCCTGCCGAAAGTGCTCGAGAACACGTCGGGCTTTGTCTACTACGTCTCGATGACCGGCATCACCGGCGCGGCCTTGGCCGATACCGGCAAGGTGGCGACCGCCGTCAAGCGTATCAAGGCGCATACGGCCCTGCCGGTCTGCGTCGGTTTCGGCGTCAAGACGGCCGAACAGGCAAGGACGATCGGCGCGTCGGCTGACGGCGTCGTGGTCGGCACGGCAATCGTCAACGCGATTGCCAACGTGCTTGGACCAAAGGGCGAAAAGACCGCCGACCCGGCAGAGGCCGTCGCGACTTTGGTTGCCGGGCTCGCCCAGGGCGTGCGCGCCGCACGCCTTGCTCCCGCCGAATAGTTTGCCCACATTAGAGCCGGCCGCTGCCTAAGGAACCGCTGCGATGAACTGGATCACCAACTACGTCCGCCCGAAGATCAACTCGATGCTCGGCCGGCGCGACATGCCGGAAAATCTCTGGATCAAGGATCCCGAGAGCGGCGAGATGGTCTTTCACAAGGATCTCGAGGGCAACCAGTGGGTGATCCCGTCGTCGGGCCATCATATGAAGATTTCCGCCAAGGAGCGGTTGAAGAATTTCTTCGACGGCGGCCGGTATGACGTGCTCGAAAGCCCGAAAGTCGGCATCGACCCGCTGAAATTCCGCGACGAGAAGCGCTACACCGATCGCCTCAGGGAGGCGAAAACCAAGACCGGCCTCGAGGACGCAATTCTCAGCGGCGTTGGCACGATCGAAGGCCTGCCGATCGTTGCCACCGTGCAGGATTTTGCCTTCATGGGCGGTTCGCTGGGCATGGCCGCGGGCGAGGGCCTCATCAGGGCCTTTGAAGCCGCATTGGAGAAGAAACGCCCGCTGGTGCTTTTCGCCGCTTCCGGCGGCGCGCGCATGCAGGAAGGCATTCTGTCGCTGATGCAGCTTCCGCGCACCACGGTCGCGCTCGACCGGCTGAAGGAAGCCGGGCTTCCTTACATCGTCGTGCTGACGAACCCCACCACCGGCGGCGTGACCGCGTCCTACGCCATGCTGGGTGATGTGCACATTGCCGAGCCGGGCGCGCTTATCGGTTTTGCCGGGCCGCGCGTCATCGAGCAGACGATCCGCGAAAAGCTGCCGGAAGGTTTCCAGCGCTCCGAATATCTGATGGAGCACGGCATGGTCGACATGGTCGTCTCGCGCCTGGAGTTGAAGGCGACCATCGCCCGCCTGCTGCGCATCTTGCTGAAAGCGCCCGCATCCGCCGCAATCGAGCCGGAAATATTGCCGCCGGCGGTGGTAAAACCCGAGGCTAGAGCCGGCGCCTGAGGCAAGCCCCCGGCCAATTGTAGGCTAATGACCTTGACCACGTTCGGAGCCGCGGATCGCGAGATCGAGCGCCTGATGGCGCTGCACCCGAAAGGCTATGACCTTTCGCTGGATCGCATCACGCGGCTGATGGAGAAGCTCGGCAATCCGCAGGACCGCCTGCCGCCGGTGATCCACATCGCTGGCACCAACGGCAAAGGCTCCGCGGCGGCCTTCTCGCGCGCCTTGCTGGAGGCCGCTGGCCTGCGCGTCCACGTCCACACCTCGCCGCACCTCGTCAATTGGCACGAGCGCTACCGGCTGGCTGCGCCCGGCGGCGGCAAGTTTGTCGAGGACAAACTTCTGGCAAAGACGATCGCGCGCGTGGCCGAAGCGAATGACGGCCAGCAGATCACCGTCTTCGAGATTCTGACGGCCGTCACCTTCCTGCTGTTCAGCGAGCATCCAGCTGACGCTGCCGTGATCGAGGTTGGCCTCGGCGGTCGTTTTGATGCGACCAATCTGATCAAGCAGCCGGCCGTCTCGCTGATCATGCCGATCTCGCTCGATCACGAGACTTATCTCGGCGACCGGGTGGAACTGATCGCCGCGGAAAAGGCCGGCATCATCAAGAGCCGCTGCCCGGTTGTGATCGGCGCCCAGCCAGCGGATTCCGCACGCGAGGTTCTGGTCGAGACTGCCGAGCGTCTGCGCTGCCCGCTGCTGGTCTACGGCCAGGATTTCGTCGCTTATGAAGAGCATGGCCGCATGGCCTATCAGGACGAAGACGGCCTGATCGACATTTCGGCGCCACGCCTGCTCGGCCGTCACCAGCTTGCCAATGCCGCCGCTGCCATCGCGGCCGTGCGCGCCGCCGGCTTCGACATTTCCGAAGCGGATGCCGACACGTGCCATGGGCCGCGTCGAATGGCCCGGCCGCATGCAGCGCCTGCCCGGTCGGACGTCTGACCGAACTCGCCCCACAAGGGGCTGAACTCTGGATCGACGGCGGTCACAATCCAGGCGCGAGCATTGTCGTCGCCGAGGCGCTTGCCGAGCTGGAAGAGAAGAACCCGCGCCCGCTGTTCATGATCACCGGCATGATCAACACCAAGGATCAGCGCGGCTATTTCCGCGCCTTCCACGGCATGGCGCGCCATGTCTACACAGTGCCGGTGCCGATGAGCGAGGCGAGCGTTCCCAACGACGAACTGGCTGTCCGCGCCAGCGAGGCGGGGCTTTCCGCCGAGCCCGTCAGCTCGGTTGCGAATGCCTTGATGTTGTTGCGCGACAATTGGGACGATCTGGACAACCCGCCGCGCATTCTGATCTGCGGCTCGCTCTATCTGGTTGGCTCGGTGCTGGACGAGAACGGCACGCCGCCGTGTGTTAGCAGTTCCTTCACGGCCGTCTGATCCGCGAGCACGTGATTGTCCCAGACATAGTCGGGGTCCCTGCGTGCGCTTTCTGCCGAAGGCACGAGGTCGCCGACGCCCGTGGTGACGAAATAGCCTGTGTGATCGGGTGCTATGCCACACACCTCCGTAAGATCCTGGGCCGAAACGATCTTGCCGGTCGCCGCTTCGATAATCGCGTAACAATTGCCTTGCGGCGAGGATACGCCGACCGTGCCGGCCTTGGGATTGGTGGCGACCGAGCCGATATAGTTGCGGAATCCGCCCAGTATCTTCTCCGGCATGTCGAGCAGTTTCAGCGCCTGCCCGCGCCGCGCCGTGCCGACCAGTTGCGGCCGTTCGGTCGCCGCCCCTTCATGCTGGCAGCCGAACCAGATCGCCCCCGTCTGGTCGACCGCCATATGGCGGATCGAGAGCTGATGCAGCTCGGACGGTAGTTCATGGCGCTCCAGAAGCTCGCCCGTCAGTCGGTCGATGAAGGCGAAATTCGGCTTCATCGTCGCGATGTTCAGCTTCGCCCGGCCGAAATCCGGATGCGTTTCGATGCCGCCATTGCAGATGGCCAGCGTGCGGCCGTCGTCGAGCAGGATCAGTTCGTGCGGTCCGACGCCATGCGTCGGAAATTCGCCGACACGCTTGAAGTTATCGCGGGCGTCATAGATGCCGACCATGCCCGCCGCGTTGTCGAAATCGTTCTCGGTTGCGTAGAGCAACCCGCCGTCGGGCGAAAACGCGCCATGGCCGTAGAAATGGCGGCCCTCGACGCTTGCGATAGTCACCGGCTGGGCTCTGCCAGCGTGATCGAAAACGATCGCGAAGGTGCCCGGCTGCCGCGCGAAGACGACCGACCTCTTCGAGATAGGGTCGAAGGTGATGTCGTGGCCCCGATCCGGCAGATCGACCGCGTGCAGCAACTTTCCTTCCTCGGAGAGGATCGCCGCGCCATAGCTGCCGTCGCGCTTCTGGAAAGCCGTGGCGAAGACCGCATCGGTGGCGAGTGTCGCCGCGAAAGCCGAAGGCGAAAGCGCGGTCAGAAACGTCGCGCCCGCCGCGCGGAGGAAATCGCGGCGGTCGAGCAGCAGATGCTTCGGTCGGGTAGCCATTCCGATACGCCTCAATCCCCATCCAGCGAAGAGAAACCGGCCGACAGTCCGAGCGCACCCGTCAGCCGCACGCCGATCAGCTCCGACAAGCGTCGACGTGGTCAGCCGGAAGTGGTCGAGCTGGTCTCGCCGCAGTTTGTCTTTCAGCGCCTCGGCCGGCGCCGGGTCGCCAAGGTCGGCAGCTGCCTTGACGCTGTTGCCCAGCACGATGCCGATCGACTGGGCGATATGGGCGTCGTCAGGCTTCAGCGACTTGGCGATGCCTGACGCCTCGAACAGTTTTCGCAAGCCGTCGACATTGGCGGCCAGCGAGGGAACCGTCGCCTGCGAGCGCCAGTAGATCGCCTGCCTCGGCTTGTCCTCCTCCGGCCAGCGGCCGAGAAAACCGTTCAACCGCACGTCGCGGATCATCTCGAGGCCCTGCACGAGGATGTCGACCAGCTCGGAAAGCGCCTCCTGGTCGGTGCGGAACAGCGCATTGTCGGGTCCGGGGTTGGCCCATTGCGCTGCAAAGCCGTTCGGGTCGGCCCACGCGCCCGACACGTCCGAAGCGATCGTCTGCGAGATTGGCCGCGATCGCGGCTCCGAACCGGCAGCGATACGCTCCCGCCGCGCTCGTGAGTTCGTCCGATCCTGTGCCGAACAGAACGAACTCCAGCGCGCCAAAACCCTGCATGGCGACGCTCTTGCCCGCCAATGTCTTGGGATCGGTGGCTGAGCGCATCCTGGTCCGCCAGCGCCGCCTGAACCTGCTTCAGGCCGATGCTCTTGCGGTCTGGCCAGAAGAGGATGCGTTCAAGCCGGTTCTGCTCCGTTACGGGGCCGAATCGAATGGTTTCGACCTCGCTCCAGGCGACAACGCCTTGCCGGAAAGCATTGCGAGCCGCTTCCAGCGGAGCCTCCGACGGGTTGGCGCAAAGCCCGTCGACGGCGGCCCGCTGGCTTTCGGTGGCTGTCGCGAATTGGGCGTAGGCCGGCCGCACAAAACCGTCGATGGCTGCTTGGACGATGGTGTTGGCGCTGCGAGCGGGAGTGGCGGGCACGAAACGGACGAACGTCGCGAGCAGCCAGACCAATGCGGTATCTGCCGACCCCGCCTCTGCCCTGCTCGGACAACGTCCCCCCAAGGGCGGAGACTGGCCAGCCCCTCTGCGGCGACCAATGCGGTACTGCGATCTCACTCGCCACTGTCGGGCGGCGATTCCACTGGAGCACGCCCTCATCCGATCTGCGTCGCGCGCCCATCTTCCAACGAGGCGATTGGCGAAACGCTCGCGGCCGGCCGATCTCCCCCCTGTGGGGGAGATGTCCGGCAAGGAGGTCAGAGAGGGGGCAGCCGTAGGCTGCGACCGTCGTATCGCCCATCACAGCGACTCCAGAAATTTGATCAGGTTTTCGCGATCTTGCGTCGGCAGGGCCGCAAAGCCGTCGCGCGCCTTTTGCGCCTCGCCGCCATGCCACAGGATCGCCTCGGTGAGGTTCCGCGCGCGGCCGTCGTGGAGGAAAAACGTGTGGCCGCTGACGCGTTTGGTGAGGCCGATGCCCCAGAGCGGCGGCGTGCGCCATTCGCTGCCCGTCGCGTCGCCGACGGCCTGGCCATCTGCCAGACCTTCACCCATGTCATGCAGCAGAAAGTCCGAATACGGCCAGATCAACTGAAACTGCCTGCGCCTTGTTCGGCGCATCGCGCCGGGTCACGAATTTGGGCGTGTGGCAGGCCGGCGCAGCCGGTGTCGTAAAACACCTTCTTGCCGGCCAGAACCTCGGCTTTGCCGATATCGCGCCGGGCCGGCACGGCGAGGTTCTGCGAATAGAAGGTGACGAGGTCCATCACCGGCGGCGGCGCCTCCTGATCTCCCAGGCGCGGCTGCACACCGGTCGGCATGGCCAGACATTTGTCTTCCGCGCTGGTGCAGTCGCCAAAGGGGCGGGGCACTTCCGGCGTCGAGATGCCGATGTCGCCGGCGAAGGCGTCCGCGGTCTGCTGGCGGATCGACGGCGTCTGCGCCTTCCAGCCGAACCGGCCGATGGTGAGTTCCTTGGCTGTCGCGTCGTACACCCGGTTGATGCGGCCGGAAATGCCGTCGCCATCGCGATCGTCCGGGTCGGCCTTGGCCAGAAGATCGGCCGGATGGATCTGCTCGACCAGCCCAAGGCCGATCATCTGCGGGGTGACGCGCGGCGACAGCGTGGTCTGCGGCGTCGAGCGGCCCATAGGCGAGGTCGCTGACCGAATAGGTGGGTTTCCGCAGCGAGACGACCGTGCCGTCGCCGAGCGTGACGGGCATCTCCTCATAGGTGATGGTCATGCGCCCTTCGCCGGATAGGCCCGGCACCGCCAGATCCTGCAGTTGCGCGCCATAGGTCGGGTCGGGAAAATTCAGCGTGTTGCCATTGGCGCGCGCCGCCTTCTCCTCGTCCGTGTAGGCCTCGCGAGCCAGCCGCAGGAACATCGAGGTGGCATCGGCCGCGCCCTCCGGCGGGTGGCCGCGGCCGTCCTTGAGATGGCAGCTCTGGCAGGCGCGCGCGTTGAACAGCGGGCCGAGCCCGTCGGAAGCCTGGGTCGAGGATGGCGACGACACCCAGACTTTGCGGAACAGCCCGTTGCCGAGCTTGAAGGTGCCTTCTTCCTCGAAGGTGATGTTGGCGGAGGACTGCGAAAAGGCGTCCTGGTTGGGTCGCTTCTTTGTGGTGCCCGCGCCGCCCTGCATCAGCTCGAATTGTTCGGGCTTGGAGAAGTCGGTGGTCGGCTTGGTGATCGCCTCGACGCGGGCAAGGTCCTGCGGGGTGAGGTCGGTGCGGGTGGTGGGGAAGGCGTCGGAGCCGGCGAGGGCGGGGAGCGTGCCTGCCATCAGGCAAACAAGCAAGTTTCGAAGCGCCCCCTCACCCGGCCTCCGCTTCGCTCGGCCACCCTCTCCCCGCTGGGGAGAGGAGGTTCGGCCGTTGCGATCTAGCCTCAGCGAAGTTGGCGCCAGGCTGACGACCTCCTCTCCCCAGCGGGGAGAGGGTGGCCGAGCGAAGCGGAGGCCGGGTGAGGGGGCGGCTGCAAGATGTTCGGGTCCTCCTCCGCTGTAGGGAGAAGGACGGACGTTAGACATCGCCAAGCGGCGCGAAAAAATCCTAGTCCGCGCCGCATCGCATGACCTTAGTGGCCCTCGCCCTCGTCCGCCGAGCTGGCGTTGAGCTGGCCGTATTTCTGCTCGCCGATCGATTCGAGCAGCTGCAGCTGCGTCTCGAGGAAGTCGATATGACCTTCCTCGTCCTTCAAGAAGCTCCTCGAACAGATTCATCGACACGTAGTCGCCCTTGTCGTGGCAGATGTCGCGCGACTTCTTGTAGGCGGTGCGGGCGTCGTATTCGCCGGCGAGATCGGCTTCCAGCACTTCCTTGACGTTCTGGCCGATGCGCAGCGGCGCGACCGTCTGCAGATTGGGATGGCCCTCGAGGAAGATGATGCGCGCGATCAGCCTGTCGGCGTGATGCATCTCTTCGATCGATTCGGCGCGTTCCTTCTTGGCCAATTTCAGAAAGCCCCAGTCTTCCAGCAGGCGATAGTGAACCCAGTACTGGTTGACGGCGCCAAGTTCGAGGAAAAGCGCCTCGTTAAGCCGCTCGATGACCTGTTTGTCGCCCTTCATGGGTCCTGCTCCCGAATTGGGACCGCAGCTCTCTGACGCGGTCCAGATGTGAAACGATGTCCACGCCGTTCGCCTCCGAGCGCGCGTGGTAGGCTTCGGTTACCCGAATGATCGTTTCCACCACATTTGGGAAGCAGCCGCAACAACGACCTCGTTTCGCAAGGCGATGATACACCTTCGCCGGCACGATGAGTTGCCAGGCGTCGGCATCGAGCAGCTCCAGAATAGTCTGTTCGATCTCCTTCTCGGTTATCAGGTTGCAGTGACAAATCAGCATTTTCGTCTCTTGGCTGACGGGCGCTTCAGGTCGCGCCCGTCTGGCTAATGTGGTGTGGCGGTCCGCGTTACTGGAACACCTTGTCAGGCGCATCGAGGCTGTCGGAGCCCTCGAAAGCGATCGCGTCGAGCTTCAGGACCGACACGGCGCGCTCGATCGACTTGGTCTGGTCGACCAGCGCGTCAATCGCGGCCTGGACGGTCGCGTTGCCGTCGGCATTGCCTTCGCCGATCTGCTGGTCATAGGCCTCGCCGCCATCGGCGCGCGCCTTGATCGCCTCCATCTTGGCGACGGTGGTGTCCAGCTTGCCGGCCAGTTCGGTGTCGAGCGCCGGATCGGCCTCTTTCACGAGTGAGGCGACAGACGGGCCTGAAACGGTGGTGCCGTCGATGCGGGTGTAGCTGCCCTTGTAGACATTGCGGATGCCGATCGCGTCGTTGAGATGCGACAACCAGGTCAGGTCGGAGAAGCAGTCGTGCTCTTCTTCCGGATCGTGCAGCAGAAGCCCGAGCTTCATGCGCTCGCCGGCGAGTTCGCCGTAGGAGAGCGAGCCCATGCCGGTGAGGATGGTCGATACGCCGGCTTTCGGGTCGCCTTCTTCGAGACCCTTTCGTGCCGCGCCGCCTTCCTTCCAGTTGGCGACCATCTCTTCGAGGTCCTTGACCAGCAGGTCGCTGGCGGCCGCGAGATATTCGGCGCGGCGGTCGCAATTGCCGCCGGTGCAGTTGGCCTTGTCGTAGTCGGTGAACGGACGCGCGCCGGAGCCCGCCTTGGTGCCGTTCAGATCCTGGCCCCAGAGCAGGAACTCGATGGCGTGATAGCCGGTGGCGACATTGGCTTCGATGTCGCCGGCTTCCTGCAAGGTGCCGGAAAGAAATTCCGCCGTGATCTTCGAAGCGTCGACCTTCTTGCCGTCGATCTCGATCTCCTTGTTGGCGATCACATTGGCCGTATAGAGCGTGTTTTCGTCGCTACTCGGTGCCATAGCCCTTGTCGACATAGTCGATCAGGCCCTCGTCCAGCGGCCAGGCGTTCACCTTGCCTTCCCAATCATCGACGATGGCGTTGCCGAAGCGGTAGACTTCCGTCTGCTGGTAGGGAACGCGCGCCGCCTTCCAGGCCGCCTTGGCGGCGTCGAGCGTCTCCTGGCTCGGCTTCGCGATCAGCCCGTCGACGGCCGTGTCCAGCGCCTTGGCCGTGGTCAGCGCGTCTTCGTACTCCGCCAAGGCGATGTCGGAATAGGTCTTGATGACCGCCTTGGGATCGGTCTGCGCTTTCGCCGGCAGCACGAAGGCCGCCGCCGTCAATGCCACCGTCGCCGCTGCTGCGGCGAGCTTGCTCCCATAACGCCCTATCTTCCTCATCAATCTCTCCTCAATGAATGGTGGTGCGCGTCGCCCGCGCGATAACGTCTTCGATCGCCGATACCGGGATCGGCAGCAGGTGGTGGTCCAGCTTGGCCAGCGATGCCGCGAAGGAGCCCGCGGCCGCTTCGACCTCATGACAGCGCGTCGGACAGCTCATGACGCCGAGGCAAATCTCCGCCGCCTCGCGATTGCGATGCTGATGCGCGGCGATCAGGCCAAGTGTCAGGCATTCATCGCGACAGATGTGATGCGCGCCGAACGGGAAACTGCGCAGCGGACAGGTCGCGCATTGGCGCAGCGTGCGAACGAAATGCGACAATTCGCCCATCACCCAGCGGGCGTCCGTCGGACCTAGCAATTCGGCATAGAGCGCCCACGTCGTTTCCCACGGCGCGACCGATCCGGTGTCGAATCCGGCCATCCAGCGCCGGTAGCCTTCAAGCACCAGCTTTTCCGGTGCTCGTTCGAAATAACAGCCGCCATGCGCGGTGAAATGCGATTGCGTCACGCCGCACCTCCGCATACCGGGAAATGCCGTTTGCTGCGCCGCAACGGACGTTGCAAGCCATCGGATATGGACAAGCCCCGCATAACGCGGCGGCGCTGAGAATTCGCCAACCTTCCCTCCAATCGAATGGGTTCAAGGCCCAGACATCAAAGGCGCGTGCCCATCTCGGCACACCGTCATAAAACGCCAGGATTGCCGTCTGTCAACGGCTTTCAACCGGAAAGCGCTGTTGTTTCAATACCTTAGAATTATTCTAAACTAGAAATGTCCAGTTTATGTACGCCTCTTAGCGGCGGCGCGCGGTCACCAGCCCGATGGCGCCAATGACAGCCGTCGCAAGGCCGATATACAGCCAGTTGGAGTTGCCGGTCATGAAGCTGCCGCCGACGAGACCGACGCCCTGCAACGCCCACAGGCCGCCCATCAGAATCAGCAGGATCGAAATGACGGTGCCGGCGGTGCGCATGATGTGAAGGCCTCAATGACGCAGGCTGACTATAGCAGGCTAGGAAATCTGAATCCTCGGCAAAAAGCGCCGTTCGCCAAGCTCAAAAGCCACTCGCTCGAACATCAGTTCGCGGCGTCAAAAATTGATCACGCAATATTTCAATGCGATTCAGTTCGTGAGCACCTGGCCACGGAATAGCCACGGAACCCGCACCGCATCTGCACATTAGACCCCTAGCGGCTCAGAAATCGTTAACTTTTGAGGGGATCTCCCGAATGAAGCATTTGTCCAAACCGGCGTTGGCCGGGCTGACCGTACTCGCAATAACTTCCATGATCGCTACAGAATCCTTTGCCCAATGCGGCCGCGCCTCGTGGTATGGCCCGGGCTTCAATGGCCGTTCGACCGCCAACGGCGAACGTTTCAACCAGGGCGCTCTCACCGCTGCCCATAAATCGCTTCCCTTCGGCACAAAGCTGCGCGTCACCAACAAGCGCAACGGCAAGAGCGTCGTCGTCCGCATCAATGACCGTGGCCCGTTCATCCGCGGCCGCATGCTCGACCTGTCCAAGGGCGCAGCCGGCCGCATCGGCATGATCGGTTCGGGCCACGCCAGCGTCTGCGTCCAGAAAGTCTGAACCTAACCGAGCCTTGACGCTGCAGTCTCGGCCATGGCCTCGGCCAGGCTGAGACCCCACTGCCTCCGGCAATAGGCGCTGAAATCGAAACAGGGCAGGCCGGGGCACACCTCGAACTCGATCAGGTGCACGGTGTCGTCTTCCTCGACCCGCAGGTCGATGGAAAACACATCGCGCAGGCCAAGACCTTCCATCAGTCGTGCGGCAATCTCGCGGATCTGTTCGGTCCGCTGCCGGCTGAATTGAGGATACCGGCAACGAGTTCGGGTTCCTCGTAGCGCGCCTGATGCCTTGGCTGCGGCCCCGGTCTCGCCATAGAGCGCCAGGCTGTCGGCCATGGTTTGAAAATCGCCGCCGGAATCGACGAAGAAGACACCCAGCGCCTCGATGCCGGCGTTGGGCGTGACGCCGAGAAAGCTGGCGCGCACATTGCGGCCCGGCGACATAGGGCTGGACGATGACATCGTCTCGATAGGCGTCGTAGACGCGCCGGCTGAGTTCCAGCGCTTGGTCGAGATCGCGGCAGCGCGAATCCTCCCAGATGCCGATCTTGGCGCCCAGCCGGTTCGGCTTGACGAACCAGCCGCGAGGCGAGTCCGGCGGCTCGACGATCCATTGGCCGTTGCGCGCCAGACCTGCGGCAGGACAGGGCAGCCCAAGCGCCGACAGCACCGAGCCGGCGCGGAATTTGTCCTGGCAAAGCGCAAACAGCGCATCGTCGGCCCCGATGGTGCGCAAAGCCGCCCAGCCGCGCCAGCGCGGGCGCGACCCCGCCACGGAAATAGGCAATGCCGTCGGTCAGCGTCCAGACCAGCGTTGTTGCCGGGTCAAGGCGAGGGCAGGACGCTCTGCCAGGTCGTCGAGTGCGACTGGTCGAAATCCTATGCCGCGTTCCCGGCAAGCCGCGTCGATCTCGTCGAATTCGAGCGCAAGGTCGGTCGATTGCGCGAGATAGGAACTGATCTCGAGCGCGCGTTCGGGGCTCGAAGCCCTCGGAGGCCAGCCGCGCCCGGCAGGCGGCTTCGGGTTCGTAGACGAGGAACGAGAGTCGGTCACCGACGCCGGTCGACCTAGAGATCGACCGGCGGGTCGAACCGGCCCTTGACCTCGACGTCGAGCAGGAAGGTCATGCCGCCTTGCGGGTCGGCAGCGCGTTCCGCATCGCTCATGCCTTTCCAGGCCGAGGTGACGGCGAGATGCTGCGCATGCTTGCCGACGAAGACCGGGCAGGACGACTGCACCGCCGGCACCGGCACCGTCCGGATCAGCTTGCCATCGGGCGCATAGGCGTTGACGCAGGCCTTGCCCCAATGCGCGTTCCACACGACGCCGTCGAGATCGCACACCGAGCCGTCGATGCCGCCGGGGCCGCGTATAGTCGACAAAGAGCTGCGGCTCGCCGGTCGGCAGCCCGGTCGTTCGGATCGCAGGCGACCCGCATCAGCTTGTTCTTGGCCGAGTCGACGAAATAGGCGGTCGCGCCATCGGCCGAAAAGCAGATCGAGTTCGGAATGGCGATCGGCGAATACAGCGTGCGCAGCTCGCCCGCCTTGTACCAGTAGATCGCGCCGGCTGCCGGACCTTCCTCGACCTTGGCCATCGTGCCGATCCAGAACGCGCCGGACGGATGCACGCGGCTGTCGTTGGAACGCGTCAGCGGATTGTCGGCTTCGATCTCCTTGTGCAGGGTCAGCTTGCCGCTGGCCTTGTCGCGGATTTCGAGGCCGCGCTCGGTCACCAGCAATTGCCGGCTGTCGTCGATCACCGCCAGCGCGCTCGCCATCACCGGCAGGTCGTGCTCGATCACATCGCCGTCCGGCATGCGCTTTTCGAGCAGCTTCTTCTCGACGATGTCGAACCAATAGAGGGTGCCGGTTGCCGGATCGTAGGCCGGACCTTCGCCAAGCTGGCATTTGCGGTCGGACAGGATTTTCGTCGAAGAACTCATGATCGACCTCAGAAAACAGCGTCATATGCGGCGACAGCAGCGCGCGCCCGCTTGCCCACCTCGTCGGCGGTCATGCCGGCTGCGTAGAGGCTGGAGCCGAGCCCGAACACTGTGACGCCCACCTTGGCGTAGTCGGCGAAATCCTTGTCCGACACGCCGCCCACGGCGCCGAGATTGGCGTCCTTCGGCAGCACGGCCTTGATGGCGGAAATGCCTTTTGCGCCCAGCACGCTGGCCGGGAAGAATTTGAGCGCCGATGCGCCGAGCTTGATGGCGAGAAAGGCCTCGGTTGGCGTGAAGACGCCCGGCATCGTCACCATGCCGTATTTGCCCGCTTGCCGCATGACGTCGCGCATCGATGTTCGGGCTGACGAGCAACCGCCCGCCGGCATCGTTCAGCCGATCGACATTCTCGGCTGTCAGAACAGTGCCTGCACCCAGCAATGCCGACTTCGGCAATTTGCTGACCAGCAGTTCGATCGACCGAAACGGGTCCGGCGAATTCAACGGCACCTCGATCGCCTCGATGCCGGCTTCATGAACGGCGCGGCCGACATCCAGCGCTTCATCGGGGCGCAAGCCGCGCAGGATCGCGACAAGACCGCGCTTGAGTTTTGGAAATTCCGCTGTCTTCGCCATCAGCCCATCACCATTCCGCAGCGCTTTGCCGCTTCGAACAATCCGCCGCGAACCGCCTCGTCGGCATCCGCCTGCGTTGACGTGAGGCCCGCCGTTTCAAGGGCGACCGCGTAGAGATCGTACATCAGTCCTGATCCAACCAGCACGACCGTCGTGGCCTGCCCGCCGTAACGCATCCGCGCGCCGGCAATCTCCGCGCCAATCAGCAAGCCCGACAAGGTTGCCGCCGCGTCTTCCGATGAGAGCTTGTGCAGCAGGCTGCCGGCGCGGATGCCGAAACAGGCGCGACGTCAGGCTCGCGCTGTCATCCAGCCCCTGCCGAACGGCCTTGGCATAGGCTTCGCTCTTCGGCGAAAAAGCCAGCGAACCGCCGCCGACCGAATGTTTCAGCACGCTTTCCTTGGCGATCACCGAATAGAGTTCGCCGGTCATCCAGGTGCCGAATCCGGTCACCACGCCGTCCTTGACCGCGACCCATTTCGAATGCGTGCCCGGCATGCAGACAAGATGGCTGCCCGCGCCTCGCAACGCTGTGATACCCGCAAGCTGGGTTTCTTCGCCGCGCAGGACATCCGGCATATCGATATCCTTCTGCGCGATGCCGGGGATGATGCGCACGTCGCGGTCGATGCCGGGCACCGAGATCGCGCCGGCCAGCACATCGCCGAGTGTCGCCGGCGTTTCGGCATAGGGCGCTTCGATCCAGCCTTGCCGGGCGCCGGCCATGCCGCAGACGATGACCGGCAGTTTTTCCGGCGGCCGCCAGTTCCGACAGATGGCGCTCCAGCACTTTGGCGAAGCCAGTGCCGGCCGCCGATCAGCATGCCTTCGTCGCTGCGGCGTTCGCCCAGCACCGCGCCGCCGGAATCCAGCAGCCAGACGCGCAGGCGCGTCGTTCCCCAATCAACGGCGGCGACCGCCGGCATGCGTGTATCGATCATATCGTTCCGCCGTCGGCGATGATGGTCTGCGCGGTGATGCGCCCGCGATGCGTCGGATGCCAGGAAGAGGCATGGCCCGACCATGTCTTCCGGCTGCAAAACGTCCTTCGATGCATTGCCTTGCCAGATGCGAGGCGAGCGCTTCTTCGGTGACCCAGAGCTTTTTCTGGCGCTCGGTCATGATCCAACCCGGCGCGATCGCATTGACACGTATCCCATGTGGGCCGAGCTCGCCCGGCCAGGCCCTTGGTGAGGCCGATCACGCCGGCCTTCGCGGCGGTGTAGGACGGCATGCCGCCCATGTTCAGCATGTAAGGACGTGGAGGTGAAATTGATGATCGACCCGCCCTGCTGCTTCATGCCGGGCAAGACGGCCTGAACCGCAAAGAAGGCCGGCTTCAGGTTGATCGCCTGGTTTCGATCCCAGAATTCGGACGTCACGTCTTCGACCGCATGGCGCTGGTCGAAAGCAGCGTTGTTGACCAGCACCTTGATCGGCCCATTGGCCGCCTCGGCGCCTGCGCGACCGCCTTTTGCAGCGCGTCGATATCGGTGAGGTCGGCGTTGAGATAGAGCGGCCGGCGGCCAAGCTCTTTCTCGATCGCGTCGCAGAGCGTCGTGCTGGCGGCTGTCCGCAATATCGATGAAGGCGACTTTCGACCCCTGGCGTGCGAAACCGGTCGTGAGCGCCGCGCCGATGCCGGAGCCGCCACCGGTGATCAGGACGGAAGCCCCATCGAGATCGGCAAATTGCGCTGATCGGCATCCGGTCCTCCGCGCGCCGGAGCAACAAAGACCGGTGCGACAGGCAAGCCACATACTGGCGACCGGCCGTTGGGGCAAGCGGGAATTGGATCGATCTGAAATCGGGCTCTCAGGTCGCGGGCTGCGTCACCTGATAGACTTCGATCGATTGGCCCTTCGAGGCCGGCACGATCTGCAGCCAGTCCGGCGGTTCGCCGCGCATCAGGCGCGCATGCAGGCTGGCAGGCGGCAGATCCGGGCTCTCATCGCCACAGCGACACACGGCAACCAGCGATATCTTGTTGTCGACAAGCACTTGCCGCGCCGCTGCTGCATCGCTCGAGAACGCCTCATAGGCGATGATGGTCCCAAGATTGCGGTGGTAAGGGGCCGCGACCACCCGGTGGTGCGTGAAAGCCAAGATCGGGGCGCCCTGATTGACGCCACTCAAAACCGTCGCTGTGGGCAGGCCGCTCAGCACGCTATAGTCGCGTGCTCGCTTTGCAACTGCCGATCGCGGCCGCTGTTTCGACGGGAGCTGCTCTTGCCGTCGATCTCGAAGATGGCCCGTCGCCGAGACCGCCCCAGATCAGATTGATCGACAGCAGCCAGGCCGCCAGCATCTTCAGTTGCGCCGACAGCGGAGGGTTGCCGCCTTCCTTGCGCCAGGTCGCGATCCACGCGGCCAGCGGCACGGTGGCCATCCCCGCCGCAAAAGCGCCGCCGCGTATCTGCCACAGACCGACGAGTGTCGCCACCAGCAGGCAGGTGCCGACGAGAATGTTGTCGAAGCGCAAGCCGGTGCGCCACAGCTGCCAGAGCCATGATGGCCGAGGCCAGGAACGGCGTTGCAAGGCGACCGACAGCGACGGCCGGATCGTGTTGGAACGTCACCCAGGCGGGCTGCGCTTCCCGGATCTGCGTCGATCAAATAGAGCTTCTAGCCTCGGGTCGAGATCCGAATAGGGTGCTGCCAGGCATTGCGGAAAGAAGCCGACCAGCAAGCCGCCGAGCGCCAATCCCACCAGAGCAGAGCGCAATGCCCCGGCGCGAAAATGCTGGTTCGTCAGCGAAGGCAGGCTAGCTGCGCGATCGTCAGCCCCGCGCCACCGACCAGCATCACGGCAAACTGCACGACCGAAAAGGCATCGCAGGCCGGCACGCGCCACTGCGACGGCGCGATCGTTGCGACAAGAACGGCAAGGCCGGTCAGCGCAAAACCCATGCCGAAATTGGCGGCCATGCGGGCAGCACGCTCGCCCTGGACGAGATACAGCAACGCGACCGCGCACCCGTCGCAGCAACATAGGGGGCGGTCTCCATGCCGATTGCGATGCTGAGCCCAGACGCAATCCCCGCCGCCAGCGCGCGTACGCGGGAACATCTTCGGCATCGAGCAACAGACTGAGCGCCGCCATCGTCAAGGCGAATTGCGACGTTGTGATGGTCGATCGCCCCGACCGTAAAAATGCCGACCGAATAGAGGCAGATGCCCCCAATGATCGTGGCCGGCAGCATCGCGCGGCCTCACCACCCAGCCGCTGGGCGGCTCGCACCAGGAAGAAGAGCGCGACGGCAAAACAGAACAGCGGCCAAATAATCAGGGCGGCCGTCTCGCCCGCCGAAACGCTGCCGGTCAGTTTTGCGACGAACCATATGATGCCGGCGATCGGCGCATCGATAAGCCGCGACCAATGCATCACCGTGCCGCCGTCAAGGCCGAGCCGATATTGCGTCAGGTCGAACCAGCTCTGGCCAGCGAGCAGGTCGCGCACCTCGACCATGCGCAGCAGGCTGTCGTTGTCGCCGCGCACGTTGTCCAGTCCGGCAAAACCACGCACAGCTTCGGCAACGAAAAGAGCGGCGTCGCCACCAAGGCTGCCAACAGGGCCGGTGCGAAATAGGGCCGCCGGCCGGCACGTTGGAAAGCAGTTGCCGGGTTAAGTGACAAAGGTGACGTTCCTGATTTGCCCGCGACGTTATCGCCTTGGCCTCAAGAAACGGTAAAATTCGAACTCTTCCGTCTTGCCGGCAACCAGTCCTGTCCGCACCGACTTAGGCCTTGTTGGCAAAGACCCAGCGGCTGGAGAGCACATAGCTCACGACACTGGAAACTGCGGTCGAAAGAGCCGCCATGACCGAAGGGGCCGCGCCAAGCTCGAAAACCGCAAAATGCGCAACGGCGCCCGCTAACACTGCGCAGCAAGTTGAGCGGCCAGATAGCGCGGGAACGCGTCGCCATGCGCGTGCGTTGCCGCCAAAGGTCCAGCTGCGCTGCGCCAGATAGGCGCAAACGAAGGCGATGATATAGGCAATTGCGCTGCCGACGAAAGGCGGCAGTCCCGCCCTGACAAACAGATAAGAAAGCGCAAAGTAGGAGCCGGCCGCGCCGCCGCCGACAATAACAAAACGCGCGATGCGTTTGTCGAGCAGATTGCCCGCCACGGCCATCGCTAGGCCTTCGGGGGCTCGATCGCGCGCTGTGCCTTGACCGGTATCTCCAGCACTCCGAGCAGGAAGGCCGAGAAGAACGCCTGCAAGCCGATCACGATCAGCGTCAGTCCGAGCACGATGATGCGCGGCAGCTCCGGAATTGCTGAGCGGCCCGAAGTCGATCTGCGCCCAGCGCGTGCAGGCATAGATGAAGAAAAGCACGCCGGCCAGGAAGCAGATGCCCGCATTCAGCGCCAGGCGATCCGTGCTGATGGTCCGGCTGAGCCAATCCGAACTCGGATTGTTCGGCAGGATGCCGGTGATGTGTGCATAGTAGCGCGACAAAATGCCGAAACTCAGCAGCTGGGTGCCCGTCACCATCATGACGCAGGCGGTGAAGAAGGTGTTGAGGTCGAGCTCCATCGTGCTGTTCAGCTGCAGCGGCCCGAAGAAAAGCAGCGCGACCAGGCCGAGGCCGAGTGTGCACAAGGTCATGCCGGGGATGAAGAACAGCCAGCGCGGATTGTACATCAACAGGAATTTCAGGTGACGCCAGCCGTCGCGCCAGGTCTTCAGATGCGGCGGACGGCTGCGGCCATCCGGCTTGAGGGTGGTCGGCACCTCTTCGATCTTGAGCCCGTCCAGCGCGCTGCGCACCACCATTTCGCTGGCGAACTCCATTCCTGTCGTTGTGAGCCTGAGCGCGCGGATAGACTCCGTGTTGAAGCCGCGCAGCCCGCAATGGAAGTCGCCAGTCGGCACGCGGAAGAACAGCCGGCCGAGGAAACTCAACACCGGATTGCCGAGATAGCGGTGCAGGAAAGGCATGGCGTCGGGTTCGATGCCGCCCTTGAAGCGATTGCCCATCACCAGGTCGGCGCCGCCGCGCAACTTTTCGAGGAACGGACCGAGCGTGCTGAAGTCATAGCTGTCGTCGGCGTCGCCCATGATGATGTAGCGCCCACGCGCGTCGTCGATGCCGCCCAACAAGGCGGCGCCATAACCTTTGGCCGGCACCGCCACGACGCGCGCGCCCTGTTGTGTCGCGATGTCCTGAGAACCATCCGTGCTGCCATTGTCGGCGATCAGCACTTCGCCCGAGACGCCGGAGCGCGCCAGAAAGGCCATGGCCTTGTCGACACATGTCGCGATGGTCTCGGCCTCGTTCAGGCACGGCATCAGTATCGTCAGTTCCAGCGGTTTCGTCTGGTTCTTGGCGCGGATCGCGGCATGCGCGTTCATGGTTTTCGTACCGGTTGGCTGTCGAGTCGGTGATAGCCGACATTCCTTGGCTTCCCCTTAACGGCCAGCAGGATTCTGTTGGCGATTTTTCGCGCCGCCTGTAGAGAGGGCAGCCGTAGAGCCCATCCGCGTTTCCTCAAATCGCGGAATGTCTCTAACTCTTTGTTTTGCCGCAATTCCGGATGGAAAACCGCGTCCCACTTTTCCTGGAATTGCTCTAACGCGCTGGAGCCGTCATGCCGCTGAATATCGCCGTCCAGATGGACCATGTCTCGACCGTCAACATTGCCGGCGACACGAGTTTCGCGCTGTCGCTGGAAGCGCAGCGGCGCGGCCACAAGCTGTTTCACTACACGCCGGACCGCCTGTCGATGCGCGACGGCCAGGTTTTCGCGCGCGTCGAGGAAATGACGGTGCGCGACGAGAAGGGCAATCATTTTTCGCTTGGCGAGCCGGTGCGGACGAACCTCGCCGAAATGGACGTGGTGCTGCTGCGCCAGGACCCGCCCTTCGACATGAACTACATCACCACGACGCATATTCTGGAGCGCATCCATCCGAAGACACTGGTGGTCAACGACCCCAACTGGGTGCGCAACAGCCCGGAAAAAATCTTCGTCACCGAGTTTCCCGACCTGATGCCCGACACGCTGATCACCAAGGATCCGCAGGAGGTCGCGGCCTTCCGCAAGGAATTCGGCGATATCATCGTCAAGCCGATCTACGGCAATGGCGGCGCCGGCATCTTCCATCTGCTCGAAGGCCGACCGAAACCTCGCCTCCCTGCTCGAGATGTTCGGCCAGCTGTTCCGCGAGCCCTTCATCGTGCAGCGCTATCTGAAGGACGTGCGCAAGGGCGACAAGCGCATCATCCTGATCGACGGCGAGCCGGTGGGCGCGATCAACCGCGTGCCGGCCGAACACGACAGCCGTTCCAACATGCATGTCGGCGGCCGCGCCGAGAAGACCGAGCTGACCGAGCGCGAGCGCGAGATCTGCGCAGCGCATCGGCCCGAGCCTGAAGGAGCGCGGCTTCATCCTCGTCGGCATCGACGTGATCGGCGACTACATGACCGAGATCAACGTCACCTCGCCGACCGGCGTGCGCGAGGTGAAGCGGTTCGGCGGCGCCGATATCGCGGCGTTGTTCTGGGATTGCTGTGGAAGCAAAGCGGGCATAGCCAGATCTGAGTCCGGCATTGTTCGAGTGCAACTCAACCGTGTACAACCGAAATACAACCCTACTGCCTGCTGATTGTTCATGGATTGTTCTTGCGTGTATTCACGAGCCTGTGCTTCAGTGGCGCGTAGCCAAGGACAATGCCGGTGATGTGAAGTCGGCTCTTGGTGGCGAGGGGACCATGGTTTCGCGCGTCAGCACAGTCGCGTTTCAAGGCATTGAGGCTTTGCCGGTCGATGTCCAGGTGATGATTTCGCCGGGCAAGATGAACATCCATATTGTCGGCTTGCCGGACAAGGCGGTGGCGGAAAGCCGCGAGCGTGTCCAGGCAGCGCTGCACGCCTCCGGGCTGTCGATGCCGGCGAAGAAGGTGACGATCAATCTGGCGCCGGCCGACCTGCCGAAGGAGGGTAGCCACTACGACCTGCCGATCGCGCTTGGTCTGATGGCAGCACTTGGCGCGGTGCCAGGCGACGCGCTTGCCGGCTTCGTGGTTTTGGGCGAGCTGGCGCTGGATGGCACCATCGCGGAGGTGGCGGGCGCGCTTCCCGCTGCAATGGGCGCGAACGGCCAGGGCAAGGGGCTGATCTGCCCATTCGCCTCTGGACCGGAAGCGGCATGGGCCGGCGAGGACATCGAAATCCTCGCGCCGCGCAGCCTGATCGCCATGGCCAATCATTTTCGGGGCACGCAGGTCCTGTCGCGCCCGCAGCCGAGCGTCCGTGTGCCGGGCAGCAACTTGCCGGATCTTGCCGACATCAAGGGCCAGGAGACCGCGCGGCGCGCGCTTGAGGTCGCGGCTGCCGGCGGCCACAATCTGCTGATGATCGGCCCACCCGGCGCAGGCAAATCAATGCTGGCGCAGCGCCTGCCGTCCATCCTGCCGCCGCTCGAGCCGCGCGAACTGCTGGAAGTGTCGATGGTCGCCTCGATCGCCGGCGAGCTGGCCGGCGGAGGATTGACCGACCGACGCCCTTTCCGCGCGCCGCATCATTCCGCGTCGATGGCCGCGATGGTCGGCGGCGGTCTGCGCGTGAAGCCAGGTGAAGCGTCGCTGGCGCATCACGGCGTCCTGTTCCTCGACGAGTTTCCGGAGTTTGCGCCGGGCGTGCTGGATTCCCTGCGCCAGCCGATGGAAACGGCCGAATGCGTCATCGCCCGCGCCAACTACCGCGTTTCCTATCCCGCGCGTTTCCAGCTCGTCGCCGCGATGAATCCCTGCCGCTGTGGCATGGCCGGCGAGCCGGGCTATCGCTGCGCGCGCGGGCCGCGCTGCCAGAGCGACTATCAGGCCCGCATTTCCGGCCCGCTGCTCGACCGCATCGATCTGCGCATCGACGTGCCTGCCGTCTCCGCAACCGACCTGATCCGGCCGGCCAAGGCCGAGCCAAGCGCCGTCGTAGCCGCGCGGGTGGCGCAGGCGCGTGCCGTTCAGCGGGCGCGCTTCTCGGGCTTCGCCGCCGGTACGACGAATGCACAATGCCCGACATCTGTGGTCGAGGACATCGCCCGGCCGGACAATGCGGGCGCATGCCCTGCTCAGGGATGCCAGTGAAAAATTGGGCTTTTCCGCCCGTGCCTATCATCGCGTCCTGCGCGTGGCGCGCACGCTCGCCGATCTCGATGGCAGCGACAAGGTTGGCCGCATCCATCTGGCCGAGGCGATTTCTTACCGCCTGCCGACGGAGCGGTTGGCGCAGGCGGCGTGAAGAGCAGATCGTGCGGTCAGACGACGAGGCTTTCGCCTTTCGAGCGGCTTCAGGCGCCAGCGATCCGCTCGGCAATAGCCCTTGATCAGGCCATCGAAGGCTTCCATCGGCGGGAGCGCATCGAAACCATGCCGGGCGACGGGTTCGACCCAGGGCAGTTTCTCGCTCAGCCAGGTTTCGAGATAGGGTTCGAACCAACCCGTCTCGTCGAACAGCGTCGCCCTGATGTTGACGAACCATTCAAGCCCTTCATTTCTGGTGAACATCCAGCTCATGCAGTGCGGGCAGAAATAGTGGTGCGATTCCGCGCCATGCAGCCCGCCGATCACCGGCTCACCGCGGATGACCTCAAACCCGTCGGCGGGAAACGCGGCGCTCAGCGAATAGGCGCTGGACGTCATGCGCTGGCAGCCCGTGCAATGACAAGCCATCGTCAGCATGCGGCGGCTTGCTGACCCTGAACCGCACCTGGCCGCAGCGGCAGCCGCCTTCCCAGGGCAGGTCTTGGTCAGCCTTCATCTTCCGTCTCTCCAGTTGTGCCGGTCGCCGCGTCTTGCGGGCCTGCAAACAGCACCAGATTGCCATCGGGATCAAGCACGATGAAATCTCGCGCTCCCCAGGGCTGCGTCTTCAGCGTCTGATGAAAGGTGACGCCGGCCGATTCGAAAATCGAGAAACAGACGCTCTGATCTCATCGGCCGTCTCGACCGTGATCGACGGCCGAAACAGATGTTCGCGCGTGCGTATGTCGCCGACGAAGACGGGTTCGCACACCAGACGCAAAGCAAGCCGGCGTTGTCGCGTTTGACCATGCCCATAGAAAGGCGGCTCGCCATAGACAAAGTCGACGGCAAAGCCGAGTTTGTCGCGTATAGAAAGCACAGGAGGCCAGTGATGTCGGCGACAAAAAGCTGCGCCGCTACGCGACGAGAGGACGTGGTTTTGTCGGCGGATGTTTCGAGATTGCGGTCATGGTCGTCGGCTCGCGATCTGAGCGCTTGCCAATCGGTCGAAACCCTGACTGGCGGGCGACGAGGTTCTGGGCGTCGTTCAGCTTGAACTCCGCGTCGAGGATCTGAGCGTCGCTCGAGGTGCCGGAATCGCTGGCAGTAAAGCGCGGATCTCGGCCGCGACCGGGTAGTGGCGCATCGCGATGCCAACGACAGATATTGCTGTGGCTTGCTTTTTCAGGTTTTCGAGGTTTGGCATGAGGCGCAATTGATGGTCGTGGTTGTGTAGGTGGGCTTTGCCCTTTCGACCTTGCACCGATGCGCCTACACAGCGCCGTCAAAGACTGCCACCGTCGGCGACGGTCATGTCAACGCCGAGCGCGGATATGCGTAAAATGAGCCCGCCGGGCCAAAGCGACGTGCCCTGTCACAGGTGGAGAATTGGCGTGCAGGAACTACTCGACCGCCGCGACGGTTGGCGTCTGGCCTTCGCGGATCGACACCCAGCGTCCGGTATCGACGCTCGATTGCCGCTTCAGGAAACGGTAGCCGGTCTCGTCCCACTGCCGCACCTGGTCCGACAGATTGTCGAGCACGAAGTCGCCCTTGTCGGTGCGCAACGTCAGCACGGCATGGCCCTCGCCGTCCGGCTTGCGCACGACGGTGATCAAAAGGTCGGACATCGGCACGCCGCTCTCGACCAGATCGCGTTGCTTTTCCAGAACATAGTCTTCGCAGTCGCCGACATTGGCGGTCGGGTAGGTCCAGACCTCGGCCTTGCCGTAGATCTCCTCGTCGTTCATCGGCTTGATCGTCTTGTTGACCGAGAGATTGGTGGCAACCACCTTGCGCCACAGCGCGCCGGTCATGCGCACTGGCCCGCGATCGCGGCCGCGGATCGAGCACTCATCCGGATTGCTCTTGCAGAATTCATAGTGGCCGATCGGCTGCGAGGTCAGCCCGCCGGTGATCATCGGCTGACCCGCCGATGCCGGGGCGGTCACGGCAAACAGGCCGGCAGCCAGAGCCGCGCCCGCACCCAACCACTTCGCTATCACGAAGGAAGCCATCCCCGCCCCACCTGCAACGTTAATGAAACGTTAAGGTCGAGCCCGCAGGTAAGTCAATTCGAGATGGTTACCGAATTATGAATATGGTTACCGCCGGGCGGCAGCGCGACCGAAATGCAACAGGATTGTGGCGAACACGACCCAAAGGAGCCGAATCGTCGCGACTCGGCTCTGCTGGTCTCCCGAATTGTGGCGGAAGAATGCGCTCGGCGGCTCAGCCGACGGAGCGAACCAGCCGTGGTTTTGACGAGGCCGCACGGGTGCGGTGCGTCGCGATGAAATCGCAAATGCGCGGCACGATATCCGACCGGAAACGCGAGCCATTGAAAACGCCATAATGGCCCACGGCCGGCTGCATGTAGTGCGCCTTCTTCTCAAGCGGGATGTTGACGCACAGGTCGTGCGCCGCCTCTGTCTGGCCGAGACCTGAAATGTCGTCGTTCTCGCCCTCGATGGTGAGCAGCGCAACATTGCGGATCGCCGACGGATCGACGGCCACGCCGCGATGTTTCATCTGGCCCTTCGGCAGGGCATGGCGCACGAAGACAGTCTCAACCGTCTGGAGATAGAACTCGGCGGTCAGATCCATCACCGCCAGATATTCGTCGTAGAACTCGCGGTGCTTCACCGCCCCGTCGCCGTCATGCTTCACAAGGTGCATGAAGAAGTCCTTGTGGGCGATGATGTGCCGGTCGAGGTTCATGCTCATGAAGCCGGAGAGCTGCAGGAACCCCGGGTAGACGTCGCGGCCGAAACCGGGCGCCGGCCATGGCACCTGCATGACGACGTTGTCGCGGAACCATTCGGTGCCGCGCTCTTCCGCCAGCAGATTGACGGCGGTCGGGTTGCGGCGCGTGTCGATCGGTCCGCCCATCAGCGTCATCGAGGCCGGCGCGAAACGGTCGCCGCGCGCTTCCATGATCGAGACTGCGGCAAGCACCGGCACCGACGGCTGGCAGACAGCCATCACATGCGTGTCCGGCCCGAGGAAATGCAGCATGTCGACGACATAGTCGATGTAGTCGTCGAGATCGAAGCGGCCGTCGCCGGTCGGCACCATGCGGGCGTCGGTCCAATCGGTGATGTGGACATCCGCATGCGGCATCATCGCCTCGACCGTGCCGCGCAACAGCGTCGCATAGTGGCCCGACATCGGCGCGACGATCAGCAGCTTCGGATCGGGCCGGCGCGCCGCCGGCAGATCGCGCTCGAAGCGGATCAGATTGCAGAAGGGCCGCTGCCAGACAGTCTTCTCTGTCACGCCAACCGTGTCAAAGCCGACCTTCGTCGTCGGCAGATCAAAACTCGGCTTGCCGTAGCGGCGTGTCGTGCGTTCGAACAGTTCCGCGGCGGCGGCCATCGAGCGCCCGAATGGTGTCTGCGAGAGCGGATTGAGCGGATTCTTGAAAAAGAACTTGTTGGCTTCCGCCACCGCCCGCCAAGGTTGGAGCGCGGCGTGGTTCCACTCATAGAATTGATAGAACATGCAGGGTGCGCCCTCATTGGATCGCGACCGCGGCTCTTCACAGCCGAACGGCGTGATCATCTGTGAGGGAAGTTAACAACGATTTGTTGCGTCGCAATAGACGGCAAAGGACTTTAGCCCCCGCTACTTTCGTATAAGTTGCGGAAAAGACACGATTCCAGCTCTGGAGCCGGCTTAGCGACAATCATTGCGGCAGTGCGGTTGCTGCGCCGCAACGCGCGGTTGCGAATCAGCCGACGAAGGCGCGTTCGACCACAAATGTGTTCGGGTGGTTCAGCGAACCCTCGACAAAACCCAGGCCTTCGACCAGTTCCTTGACGTCCTTGATCATATGCATGGAGCCGCAGATCATGACGCGGTCGGTGCTCGGGATTGAGCGGCTCGATGCCGAGGTCGTGATAGAACCGGCCGTTCTCGATCAGACGCGTGATGCGGCCCATGCGGGGCGTGATTTCGCGCGTGGTGGTCGAATAGAGCGTCACGCGGCCGGCGACGACCTCGCCGATCAGCGGATCGTTGACGAGGTTTTCGACCAGATCGACGCCGTATTGCAGCTCGGCATGGTCGCGGCAGGTGTGGGTCAGGACCACCTGTTCGAACTTCTCGAACGTGTCCGGATCGCGGATCAGGCTGGCGAAAGGTGCGATGCCGGTGCCGGTGGAGATCATGAACAGCCGCTTGGCGGGCGTCAGCGCGTCGACCACCAGCGTACCGGTCGATTTCGGGCGCAGCAGCACCGTATCGCCGGGCTGGATCCGCTGCAGATGTTGCGTCAGCGGGCCGTCGTCAACCTTGATCGAGAAGAACTCCAGCTCTTCGTCCCAGGCCGGGCTGGCGACGGAGTAGGCGCGGTATACCGGCTTCTCGGCATTCGGCAGGCCGATCATGACGAATTCGCCGGAACGGAAACGCAGCGACTGCGGGCGGGTGATGCGGAAGGAGAACAGCCGATCGGTGTAATGATGCACCGAGACCACCTTCTCGGCATGGACGTTTGCCGGGATGGGGAATACCGGAGCGACGTCTTCAACGGCCTTCAGGGCAGAGAGATGCTGCATTGCGTTCCTCTTGACGGCCAAGAGGCCGCAAAAATACTCTTCCACGCCGCCCGAAGCGGTACGACGTGCCGGCCGAAACTCCCGATCTGGTGAGGCCTTGTCTCCCAAAAACATTAGTATACAAACGAATATCAGGTCAATATTGCGCACCGCAACACGGTTCCAAACTGCGACTTGTCCTTAGGCCGGGCGTTTCGGAATTTGTCGATGGCTGAGAAATTTCGCGCCCAGCGGGAAATCGACAGCGGCGCAGGCTCGCTCGTTGCCGGCATCGATGTCGGCGGCACTTTTACCGACCTGATCCTGATCGATAGCGGCAGCGGCGCGGTGAAAATCGCCAAGACGCCGACCACCGTCGACAACCAGGCGCATGGCGTTGCCGCCGCCCTTTCGGCGGCCGAGGCCGACATCGCCGCGCTTCGATCTGATCGTCCACGGCACGACCACGACCACCAACGCCGTCCTCGAGCGACGGCTGGCGAAGACGGGCCTGATCACCACGCGCGGCTTCCGCGACGTGCTGGAGCTTGGCCGCCGCACGCGGCCGCAGGCCTACGGCATGACCGGTGTGTTCGTGCCCGTCATCCCGCGCAATCTCGGCTTGAGGTGACGGAGCGCGTCGAAGCGTCCGGGCGTGTGCGCGAGCCGCTGGACGAAGCCGAACTGCGCGCCGCCATCAGGCCGATCTGCTCGATGCTCGGCTGCGAAGCGCTGGTCATCCACTTCCTGCATTCTTATGCCAATCCGGCGCATGAACAGCGCGCCGCCGAGATTGCGCGCTCGCTGTGGCCGAATGCCTATGTGACCGCCGGTCACGAACTGCTGTCGGAAGCGCGCGAATTCGAACGCGGCGTCACCGCCGCCGTCAACGCCTCGGTGCAGCCGATCCTGGAGCGCTACGTCGAGCGCCTGCGCCGCGAATTCGCGGAAAAAGGCTATGACCGCGACTTTCTGATCATGAACGGCAATGGCGGCATGATCTCGTCGCGCCTCGTCGCGCGCGAGGCGGCCAAGACCGTGATGTCGGGTCCTGCCTCCGGCGTGATTGCCGCTGCCTATGCCGGCCGGCGCGCCGGCTACGACAATCTCGTCACCTACGACATGGGCGGCACGTCGACCGATGTCGCGCTGATCCGCAACGCCGAGCCTGCGGTCTCGAACGAGATCGAGATCGAATACGCCATGCCGATCCATGTGCCGATGGTGGCGGTACACACGATCGGCGCCGGCGGCGGCTCGATCGCTCGCGTCGATGCGTCCGGGTTGATCCATGTCGGTCCGGAAAGCGCTGGCGCCCGGCCGGGGCCGATCTGCTATGGGCGCGGCGGCGCGGAGCCGACGATCACCGACGCCAATCTGGTGCTCGGCCGGCTCGATCCGAACCGGCTGCTTGCGGTCGACAATCCGGTGACGGTCGAGGCCGTCCGCGAAATCTTCGCCGAAAACGATCGGTGCGCGCACCGGATTGGACGGCGTCGCGGCTGCCGGCGCCGTGCTGAGGCTGGCGACGATCAAGATGGCCGGCGCGGTGCGCATGGTCTCGGTGGCGCGCGGCCATGACCCGCGCGACTTCGCGCTGTTCGCGTTCGGCGGCGCCGGGCCGCTGCATGCATCAGCGCGATCGCGCGCGAACTCGGCCTGCCGCGCGTCATCGTGCCGCCGCGGCCGGGCTGGTGAATGCGCTGGGCTGCGTGGTGGCCGATCTCCGGCACGATTTCGTCAACACCGTCAATCAGCCGGTCGCCGCGCTGGACGAAGCGCGCATGCGTGATCATTCTCGACCAGCAGCGTCGGGATGGCGAGGCGCTGATCGCCAAGGAGCGCATCAAGCCGCGCGCGATCCGCGCCGTGCATTCCGCCGATATGCAGTTCGTCGGGCCAGACGCATATTCTCAACGTGCCGCTGCCATCGGCGCGACATCACCCGCGAACAGCTGCAGAGCGCTTTTCGAGACGGCCTATTTCGCGCGCTTCGGCGTCGAGCTGCCGGAAATCCGCGCCCAGCTCGTCAACCTCAACACCTCCGTCATCGGCGAGCGCGAGCCGGTCGACCTGTCGCGCCTGATCGATCCGGCTGGCAGGGCGACAAAAGCGGCTGATGCCCTGAAGGAGCGACGGCCTGTCTGGTTCGATGGCGAGTGGCTGGACACGCCGGTCTACGACCGTCAACGCCTGCCGCTGGATGTGAGGCTGGAAGGGCCAGCGATCCTCGAGCAGATGGACGCAACGACCGTGCTCGAGCCGGGCGACCGAGCGCAGGGCGATGCCGACGGGAATATTAGTCATTGAGGTCGGCGCATGAGCCTCGACGCCATCACCCTCTCCGTCATCCAGGCCGCCCTCCAGCAGGTCTGCGACGAGATGGACCTGACCTTTTCGCGCGCCGCCTTCTCGCCGGTCATCGCCGAGGCCAACGACCGCTCCGACGGCATCTACTCCGCAGTGGATGGCGCGCTGATCGCCCAGGGCTCGCAGGGCCTGCCGGTGTTCGTCGGCGTCATGCAGTATTCGACGCAAACGATCATCGAGATGATCGCCGCCGGGCGATGCCTGCCGCCGGAGGAGGGCGACATCTACATCGTCAACGATCCCTATCTCGGCGGCACGCATCTGATGGACGTGCGGTTCGCCATGCCGGTCTATCGCGATGGCAAGATTTTCTGCTGGCTGTCGAATACCGGCCATTGGCCGGATACGGGCGGCGCGGTGCCGGGCGGCTTCTCCGCTTCGGCTACCTCTGTCGAGCAGGAAGGGTTGCGCCTGCCGCCGGTAAAGCTGTTCAAGAAGGGCGTGCTCGATCCGGAAATCCACGCCATCATTGCGTCCAACATCCGCGTGGCCGACCAGCGCATCGGCGACATCAAGGCCCAAGCCGCGGCGCTGCCGGTCGGCGCGCAAGCGGTTGATCGAGATCCTCGACCGCTACGGCGACGACATCGTTGTCGCGGCAATCGCCGAACTGCGCCGCCGCGCGGCCGAGCAGATGCGAGCGCATATCGCGACCATGGCCGACGGGGTCTACCGTTCGGAAGCCTATGTCGATTCCGACGGCGTCGTGAACGAGCCGCTGACCATCGCGCTTGCCATCGAAAAGAAAGGCGATACGCTCACCTTCGACTTCGCCGGCTCGTCGCCGCCATGCGCCGGGCCGATGAACAGCGTGCTGGCGACGACGCTGTCGTCGGTCTACCTCGCCATACGCCATATCTTCCCCGATGTGCCGATCAGCGCCGGCGCTTTCGAACCGCTGATCGTCGATCCGTCCGGAGGGAACCTTCCTTGACGCCCGCTATCCGCGCCCCGTCTCCGGCTGTGCGGCCGAGGTATCGCAGCGCATCGCCGAAGCCGTCTTTGCCGCGATGGTTCAGGCCCTGCCTGACAAGGTGACCGCCGCGCCTGCCGGCACCAGCGGCAATTTCGCGCTCGGCGGAAACGATCCCCAGCGCGGCCGCGACTATGTCATGTACCAGATCTCCGGCGGCGGCTATGGCGGCAATGCCGATCATGACGGCCTGACCAATGGCTGCTCGACCATCGGCATCTCCAAATCGCCGCCGGTCGAGATCATGGAGCAGGCGTTTCCCGGTGCTCTACCGCCAGATATGCGCTGCGTGAGGGCTCAGGCGGCGCGGGCAAGCATCGCGGCGGTTTTGGCCTGGTCTACGAGGTCGAACTGCTGCGCGGCGAGGCGCGCGCCTCCTTCGTCATGGACCATGGCCGCTTCGGCCCACAGGGCGTGTTGGGCGGCGAGGATGGCGGCAGGAACGTCGTCACAGTGTTTCGCGACGGCAAGGCCATACACGCCGCTTCACCTGTCCAAGGAGCAGGACATTCCGCTCAAAGCCGGCGACCGCGTGCGGGTCGAGACGCCCGGCGGCGGCGGTTACGGCAATCCAGCCGAGCGCGACCCCGAACTGATCAGGCGCGACCGGGAAATGGGCTACTACCCGAAGATCGGATAGTAGCCCAAAGGGCCCCCGCCCTTATCCAGGTATCGAAACCTTTTGCGCTGTCTGTTCCGGTCGCTGCGGGCTGCACCGGATCTTCACATATTCGTTCGGCCGCTGGCCAAGCTGAGCCGTGCGCGCCAGCATCGCCTGCGCCCCCATCGCGCAATCCGCAACGCTGTAGGCTGCCGGGCCGTTGATGACATCAAACGCGGTCTCCGGCGTACAGTCGGCCGGAACGACTGAAGTCGAACACACGAGAATAAGCACTTGGAGCATTGGAACACCCCTTTGGTGAACGATCTGCTCCTCCCGAGAACACAGGCTAGGTCGAAATCTTAATCAGGCAATAAAAGAATTTGTCGCAGTTTGTGGATACCAGGAAAAATCGATGTCGATTACTTTGCGCTGTGTAGTTTTCGCAACAATCACCGACGCCTGGCGCTCTGCGATCTTGCCAGAAAGGCGCACAAAAGTCCCCGCATCTAGGTCGTTCAACGACGCAAGCGTCATCCGCATGATCTCTGCCGCGAGCAGCGCAGCTGTCCGTAAGTCACCCGGCCTCCGCATTTGGCGCAAGTTGCAAACGCCAGATCGGCATGCATGAATGCGGCATCTCGACTCAGGAGCATCCGTATGAAAAAGACCATTTGGGCCGTTGCCATTATGGCGATGGCTGTTGTCTTCTCGTCGCCCTCGTTCGCCCAACAAACGTTGCGGCTTGGCACCGAAGGCGCCTACCCACCGTTCAATTTCAAGAAACCCGACGGCACTTGGGTGGTTTCGACATCGAACTCGGTGATGCCATATGCGCCGAAATGAAGGTGACGTGCGAGTGGTCGGTTCAGGATTTCGACGGTTCGATCCCGGCCCTGGAGGCCGGCAAATTCGACGCCATCTTCAACATCACGATCACCGAAGAACGCGCCCAACGCGTCGACTTCACGCATAAATATTATCAGACGCCCCCAGCCATCGTCGTGCCCAAGGACTCGACCCTGGCCGGCGGTTCGCCCGCCGATTTGAAGGGCAAGGCCATCGGCGTTCAGAACGGCACGATCCACGCGAATTTCGCCACCGACGACTATCCGGATTCCGAGGTGAAATCCTATCCGAGCGGCGACGAGGCCCGCGCCGATCTGGTGGCCGGTCGCGTCGACGCGGTGATGGATGGGTCGGTCGATCCTGACCGAGTGGCTGAAGACGGAAGCAGGCGCCTGCTGCAAGCTTCTGGCAACCCTCAAGCCAGATCCCGCCGTGCATGGGCCGGGCGTTGGCATAGCGCTGCAAAAGGGCAGCAAGGAACTTGCCGACAAACTCAATGCGGCCATCGATGCGTTGCGCGCCAACGGGAAATACAAGGAGATCAACGACAGATATTTCCCGTTCGACGTCTACGGCGGGTAAGGATGCTGCGTCAGGCGATCCTGGACAGAAGACGCACCAGAGTTGCCGCATCCCGGTCGTTCAACGGCGCTAGTGTCGTCCGCGTGATCTCGGCGGCGAGCGGCCTCAGCCTTTCGTAGGCGTTGCGGCCCTCCGCCGTCAGCGCGACGAGAAGCCGGCGCTTGTCGCTGCTATCCTTGGTGACGGTGACATAGCCGCGCGATGCGAGCCGATCGACAACGCCTTTGGCGGTTGCGGCATCCATGGCGATCAACTGCCCAAGCTGGTTCTGCGAGGTCTCGCCGACCTCCGCCAGCATGGCCAGCGCGGCAAATTGCGGCGGCGTCAGATCGCCGATCTTGGAGGCGAAGATGGCGACATGGCGCTGGTGCGCCTTGCGCAGGATGAAGCCGATCTGCTCCTGCAGCCGGTAGGCCGGCTCCAGTTCGGCATCGACCAGTGGTGTTGTCGCCGCCGCTCACCGCTGGCCGTCCCAGACCTTGATGTCCTTGGCGTCCAATCCGCCCATGCGGTTGTGAATGCGTGGGCCGCACGCCATGGCCAGCACGAACAGGATTTCGTCCGCGCGCGGCCCGTCGGCCATGCCCACCTCCATGGCGTCGAAATGACTGCGCACATAGGCGGCGTTGATGTGGCCCAGCGGCACATCGAGCCGGCTGCCGAAGCCGCCGACCTTCATCGCTGAAGGGACGATGGCTTTCGCCTGGCCGAGCCGCTCGCGCATTGCATAGCCGCCCGGCACGTGCCAGGTCGCGCCATGCTCGATCTCGCCGTCGGTCCGACGATGGCGCCCTTGCCATAGCCGTCGATGGCCTTGATATCGCCGCCAGCGCCGCGATCAGCCGATCGGTGAGCATCAGGCCAAGCGGCTTGAGATCGTCCATCGCGCCCTGGATATCCTCGACATATTCTCCGGCGAACGGGTTCCTCACCAGCGCCATTGCCGCCGCCCGCCGGCTGGGCGTCGCGGATACGGGACCGCCCTCGTGAAAAATCTCCTCCGTCAGCACCGCGATCTTGCGGATGGGAAAATCAGGCATGCATGCTCCCAGTTGTTGTGGAGGTCGGTTGGCGCAACGAATGTCCGGCGTGATGATCGGAGCGGCCGACGGCGCGGCATGCCATCTCCCACAATCCGACTTTCGCCGGCAAGGAATAGCGCCGCTCCGACGATCAATCCTCGGGCCGCGAGTTCTTCGCCCGCACGACGCCCGAACGCGAGCGCCGCTTCGATCTCAAAAGCGTTCAGATAGTCGACACCCGTTGTCACCAGCCGGTCGCCGAGATCGCTGTCCGGCGCCAGTTCGCGCGCAGGCTGGCGCGTGATCGCTGGATGGCCAGGCAGGTTCACCGCATTGGCGATGATGGTGGCGGCCGCATCTGCTTCGGCCGCGCGTGCGTGCCAGCACGGTCACCGCGTCGGCAATGCCCAGCGAAAAACTGCGGCCGCGCCAGCCGCTCGTTGCGATGCCACGGACTCGGGATCGCGAGATCGAGGACGATCCGGTCGGCAAACCCATGACCGGTTCCGCCAATCGCCAGCGTCAACGAATGGCCGGGCGCGATATGCAGCGCGATATCGCCGCCATTGTTCACATAGGCCTTGTCCAGCCTGCGTCCGACCTTCATCGCCGCCATGATTTCATCTGCCACCGAACCGGCGACGGCGGCCATCGGCGTGATAAAGTCCGTGGCGAAGGGGAGAACGGCGGCTTCCATGCGCCGGGCCGTCGATCCGCGAAACATCGCGCTCCACCATCGAGCGAAGCCGGCTTGCGCAGTTCGGTCAGCTCGCTCGACCAGCTCGTCCAGGATGGTTTGAAACCGCTCGACCGCCTGCCGATAGGCTTGCCGCACCTCTTCCGCTTCACCGAACGCCTCGACGATCAGGTCGATCGGCCCATGGTTGAGGTGCAGCCGGCGGCCGTCCGGCAGCCAATTTGCCTGCGGGCCGTTCATGCGGCGCCGCCGGCAAGGCGGGCTTGCTGCATCTGCGCCAGCGGCGGCCACGGGTTCTGGCGAGCGGCCACGGTCTCGCGCGGATTGGCGTATTCGCCGCCTTTGGCCAAAATGTCGTCCAAGGTGCGGATGCTGCCGGCATGTCCGCCGAGCATGACATAGTCGTCGCGGCGCAGTGTGAATTCGATCGGCGCCACCAGCGCCGGCGTCGGCACATAGCCGAACGCATTGTCCGGCACCCGCATGACGTCGACCATCAGCGTGATGCCGCCGCCGGGCCAGACATAGACAGGCGCGCCTCCCACGGTGACGTAGGTCTGCAGCCCTTGCACCGAACGCGTCAGCCTGACCGGGTTCTCGACCACGCCGGCGCGCAGCGAGCCGCCCGCACCGCCGATGAACAACACGGTGCACAGCGCCGGCTCGCAATTCTCCTCGATCAGACTGACCGATTTTTGCAGCCGCTCCGGGAACGGTTTCGCGACGGGACGCAGATCGCTCATCGAGCTCGTAATAGGCGAACTGCTCGCCGGTGGTGGAAACCATCAGCATTGAAAGCCCCGGCCGCGCGCCCTTCTTGGGGTTCCAGTCGCCGAGGATCGACAGCGGGTCGTCGATCGTCGTGCCGCCCCAGCCAAGCCCCGGCTCCGAAACCTTGAAATAGCGGCCAGGCGTCGACTTGCGCCCGAGAATCTTTATGCCGGTATCCTCCCAGCCCAGCACCTTGCCGGCCTGGTGCTCCGACACGACGCCGGTGATGTGGTCGTCGACCACCACCACCTCATCGACCAGCCCGCGCCACTGGCTGGCGAACATGCCGATCGTCGCCGAGCCGCAGCCGACGCGCATACGATGCTCCGCCTTGCCGTCGATGATCGGCGGTTGGCCGGCCTGCACGACAATTGTCGCACCGCCCTCGATGGTCAGCTCCACCGGCCTTTTGTTGCAGAGATTGAGCATCGTGTCGCAGGTGACGCGCCCTTCCTGCTTGGACCCGCCGGTCAGATGATGGACGCCGCCCAGCGACAGCATCTGCGAGCCATATTCGCCGGTCGTGACATGGCCGACCGCCTCGCCTTCGGCGCGCACGGTAGCCGTTTCGGGTCCGAGATGGCGGTCGGTGTCGATCTTTATCTTGACGCCGCAATACGAAAAAATGCCTTCGGTCACGACCGTGACAAGGTCGACGCCCTCGACCTGCTGGCTGACGATGAACGGGGCCGGTTTGTAGTCGGGATAGGTCGTGCCGGCGCCGATGGCGGTGACGAAAGGCCGGTGACCGTTCACCAACTCGCCGTTCCAGCGTCGCCGCGTCGAACGGCACTATCGTGCCGCCGTTCTCGACCGCATGATCCAGGATGCGCAGCGGGTCGCAGCGCACGATCCTGCCGCCAAAATTGCCATAGCGGTCGCAGGCGCCGGTGCGGCCTTCGGCGATGTAGCACATGACCGGGCAGGCATCGCAGCGCAGCTTTTCCGCCACCTGCTTTTCGCCGGGATCGTGCGTCTCGAAGCGCTCGGAGAGTTCGCTCATGTGCCCGCCTCCTTGGCTCTGATCGCTGCCAACACGCGCGACGGCGTCGCCGGCAATTGCGTCACCAGAACACCCGATCGCGTGGCGGATGGCGTTGAGGATCGCCGGCGCGGTCGGGATCAGCACATGCTCGCCGAGCCCCTTGGCGCCGAACGGTCCTTCCGGGTCCGGGACCTCGACCAGGATCGTCTCGATCGGCGGCACGTCGCCGATGGTCGGGATCAGATAGTCGTGAAGGTTTTCGGTGCGGCCTGGAATGTACTCTTCCATCAGCGCCATGCCGATGCCTTGCGCGATGCCGCCCTCGATCTGGCCTTCGGCGAGTTGCGGGTGGATCGCCTTGCCGACGTCATGCGCGGCGGTGATCTTGATCAGCCTGACCGTGCCGAGCTTCAGGTCGACTTCCAGTTCGGCGATCTGCGCGCCATAGCCATAGACGGCGTAGGGGCGGCCCTGGCCCTTGGCGTCGAGCGGTGTCGTCGGCGGATCGTATGTCGCTTCAGCGGAGAAGACATAGCCGAAATCATCGAGCGGCAGGTCTTCAGCTCCAGCGCCCGCGAGGCGTCGCCTTGCCGGATAACCAGCCGGGCTGCCTCCAGGGAGCAGCTTCGCTTGCTCCGACACATTGGCGAAGCGCAGGATCTGCTCGCGCAAGTGCGGTCGCCGCGCGTCGCGCGGCGTTGCCGGTAACAAAGGTCTGGCGCGAGGCGGATGTCTTGCCGGCGTCGGGCGTCAGCGCCGTGTCGGCTCCGACAGCTCGAAACGACTTCCAGCGGCAGGCCGAGCGCCTCGGCGGCAATCTGCGCGATGACGGTGTTCGACCCTTGGCCGATGTCGACGGCGCCTTGGTGCAGCACGACCGCGCCGTCGGCCGAAATGCCGATGCGGATGGTGGAGGGTTGGGCAACGAGGTGTTGCCGCAGCCATACCAGCAGGAGGCGATGCCGACGCCACGCTTCAGAACCGTCGGCGCTCTCATTGAAGGCGTCCGCATCCGCCAGCGCGCGATGCCAGTGCGGCTGGAGCGCTTCGAGACAAGCGCCAATGCCGACGCCTGCACCAAGCTTCTGCCCGGTGACCGTTTCGTCGCCGTCCCGAAGGCAGTTTTGCAGGCGGAAATGCCAGCCGGTCCATGCCGAGCTTGTTCGCCAGCTCGTCATACAGCGTCTCCTGCATGATCGTTGCTTGCGGCACGCCGAACCCGCGAAACGCCCCCGAGATCGGCCCGTTGCTATGCACCGCGCGTCCTTCGGCGCGATAGTTCGGCGTCACATAGGGGCCGCAGGCGTGCACCGGCACGCGGTTGGCGACAGTCGGCCCCCAGCTGGAATAGGCGCCGGTGTTGAACACCCCTTCGAACACCATGCCCATGACGCGGCCATCCGCATCTGCCGCGATCGTCGCCGTCATCGAAGCAGGATGGCGCTTGGTGGTCGACATCATCGATTCCGAACGCGAATAGGCAAGCGCTGCCGGCCGCCCGGTCTTCAGCGCCACCAGCCCGATCAGAGGCTGCACCGAAAGATCGAGTTTGGAACCGAAGCCGCCGCCTGTGGCCGTCGGCACGATGCGCACCTTCTCGGGCGGCAGGCCGAGCACCTTCGCCGTGTCGTCGCGGTCCATATAGGGCGCCTGCGTGCAGGCGGTGATGACGAGCGTGTCGCCATCCATCGCCGCGAAGCCCGCCTCGGGCTCGATATAGGCGTGTTCGACGTATGATGTCTGGATCGTGCCCGACACGGCTATTGCCGCGCTGGAGATTGCGCCTTCCGGATCGCCGCGCTCGACAAAGCCGCGAACCAGCAGGTTCTTCGCTCGTTGGGCATGGATCAGCGCTTCGTCGTTTTCGGCTGGCTGCAGCATCGCCGGCAGCTCGGTCCAGGGGATCGGCAGATCGGTGGCATCGAGCATCTCGATCGCCTGCCGCTCGCCGGCGATGATGGCGACCGCCTCGCCGCGGAATTTTGCAATGCCATCGGCCAATGCCGGCTGGTCGGCAAAAGCGGGGATCACGCCAAAACGGTTCTCGCCGGGAATGTCCGCCGCCGTGTAGACCGCGACGATGCCCGGTCGTTTGGCGACGAAGGCATCGAGGTCGCCGAACGAAAAGCGTGCGTGATGATAGGGCGAGCGGACGACCAGAACGCCAAGCGCGTTATCCGGAAAGCTGTCCGCGCCAAATCGTTCCGCTCCGGTTACTTTCGGGATGCCGTCGAGGCGAATGGGAGACGTGCCGATGATGGAGCCCGGGTCTCGATGTTTTAAACGACCCCCCTCTGTCCTGCCGGACATCTCCCCCTCAAGGGGGGAGATTGGCTAGCCGTTGACGATTGGCGAAACCCTGGTCGACCAGCCAATCTCCCCCCTTGAGGGGGAGATGTCCGGCAGGACAGAGGGGGGTCGCCCTGATGTCACGTGCTCATTGCGGCAGTCCATCACCGCCGCGATGATCTTCCGGTATCCCGTGCAGCGGCAGAGCACGCCGCCCAGCGCATCGCGAACCTCTTCTTCGGTCGGGTCGGGATTGCGCTCCAACAACGCCGTTGCGCTGATCAGCAGTCCGGGCGTGCAGGCTCCGCATTGCGCTGCCCCATGGCGCAGGAACGAATCCTGCAGCGCCGACAGCTTGCCGTTGGCAAGCCCTTCGACGGTGCGCACCGAACGGCCCGCCACGCCGGCGGCCGGCACGAGGCAGGCGCAGACCGGCTCGCCGTCGAGCAACACCGTGCAGGCGCCGCAATCGCCGGCGTCGCAGCCGACCTTGGCGCCGGTCAGCTTCAGCCGATCGCGCAGCACAGCCAGCAGACGCGTGAGCGGCGGCGCATCAACCGCAACCGGTTTGCCGTTCACCTCGAAGTTTATCGACGGCGCGCTCATGCCGCCGTCCTTCGACGTGCTGAAACCACGCGCCCAATCGTCCAGCCCGTGCCGCCCGCTTCCCGCCGCGAGCAATGCCCGCGCGACGATTTCGCGAGCCGCCGTCGCGGCGGTAATCCGCGCTGCCGCGCACGTCGTCGATGGGTGAAAGCTCGTCGAGCCCTGCCGTCATGGCCGCTTCGGCCAAGCGCCGGCCCGAAGGGCAGGCCGACCAGCGCATGTTCGAGGCTCTTCAGCCGCTGCGCGACAGCCGAGCACGAACCGACCGCCACCGCGGCCGACAAGACTTTTCCCTCAGCATCCGCAACGAGCCTTGCCGCAACCATGACGATGGAAATGACCAGATATTTCCGCGCGCCCAGCTTCAGGAAAGCCGACGTGCCTGCAGTGGCCGCTTTGGGAATCCGGATCGCGCTGACCAATTCATCCCTTGCCAGCGCCGTCTGGCGGTTGCCGAGAACGAAATCGCCAAGCGACACCAAGCGGGTTCCTCGCTTCGATCTCAGCTCCACCTCGGCGTCCAACGTCAGCAGCGGCGGCACGCCGTCGGCGGCCGGCGAGGCATTGCACAGATTCCCGGCGACCGTGCCGCAGTTCTGGATTTGAATAGACCCGACCTCGCGCGCGGCTTGTTTCAGCGCGTCGAAAGCCGGCGGCAGGTCGGCGCGCAGAACGTCTGTCCAGGTCGTGCGCGCGCCGATGACAATATGTGCCATCGATCGGCCGAAATGCCGCGCAGGTCGTCCAGTCCATTGATGTCGAGCACATCGTGCCGCAGCGGTTTTGACCCAAGCGCCGGATAAAAATCGGTGCCGCCGGCGAGAATTTTCCAGTCGCCGTCGCCGAGCAAGGCGAGGGCGTGGTCCAGGCTGGTTGGTTTTGCGTATCGGTACACGCAATGCCTTCCAAAACGACCTTCGGCGAAGGCCGAAATTCATTCGCATACAAATGATATCAGCCGTGTTTCCGAAGTCAAAGGCCAAGCTTTCGAGAGCGTCTGTCGCGTGGCCGTATCCACTAGTCTGTTCTGGCCACTCGACATGACGAAAGCCGCGCGCGGTCTTATGGCTGGGCGGGGAGTCTGGGAGGAACGATGTACAGCCGAGCGACGAGAACGATCTCATTCACCCTGGCGCTGACGCTGAGTTGCGCGCCGCTGACTTTTGTCTACGCCGCCTCGCCCGCGCCGGCCGAAGGCGACAATGGCATGGTCGTCACCGCCCAGCATCTCGCCACCGATGTCGGCATCGAGGTGCTGAAGAGCGGCGGCAATGCCGTCGATGCGGCGGTCGCCGTCGGCTATGCGCTGGCCGTCGTCTATCCGACCGCCGGCAATCTCGGCGGCGGCGGCTTCATGACCATCCGCCTGAAGGACGGCACGACGCACCTTCCTCGATTTCCGCGAGCGCGCGCCGCTTGCCGCGACCAAGACGATGTATCTCGACAAGGACGGCAATCCGATCCCGGGCGCCAGCACCGACGGCTATCTGGCCGTCGGCGTGCCGGGCTCGGTCGCGGGCTTCGAGACGGCGCGCGAAAAATACGGCACGAAGACGCGCGAGGAGCTTCTGGCGCCGGCGATCAAGCTCGCCAAGGACGGTTTCGTGCTGGAGCCGGGCGACGTCGAATCCTTCGCCAGCGGCAACGACATGCTGGCCAAGGATCCGGCCGCCGCGAAGATCTTCCTGAAGGACGGCAAGCCGCTGGAGCTTGGAACGACGCTGGTGCAGGCCGATCTGGCCGCAGTCGCTGCAGGCGATCTCCGAAAAAGGCATCGACGCCTTCTACAAGGGCGAGATCGGCCGAGCTGATCGTCAAGGCGAGCCAGGCCAAGGGCGGCATCCTCGCCAAGGCGGACTTCGAGCAATACACGGTGCGCGAACTCGAGCCGGTCAAATGCAACTATCGCGGCTATGAGATCGTCTCCTCGCCGCCGCCGTCGTCAGGCGGCCTGATCATCTGCGAGATTCTCAACGTGCTGGAGGGCTATCCGATCGGCTATCTCGGCTATGGCTCGGCCGAGACGACCCGGCTGATGGTCGAGGCGATGCGCCACGCCTATGTCGACCGCAACGCGGCGCTGGGCGATCCGGATTTCGTCGAGAACCCGGTCGAGAAGCTGACCGACAAGGCCTATGCCGAGGAAATCCGCGCCAAGATCGACCCGTACAGGGCCGGCGTCTCGCAAGGACCTGACGCCGAAGGGCTTCGGCGAGACGACCGAGACGACGCATTATTCGATCGTCGACAAGGACGGCAACGCGGTCGCCGTCACCTATACGCTGAACGGCTCGTTCGGCGCCGGCGTGGTGGCCGAGGGCACCGGCATCCTGCTCAACAACGAGATGGACGATTTCACCATGAAGCCCGGCGTGCCGAACCTCTACGGCCTGGTGCAGGGCGAGGCCAACGCCATCGAGCCGAAGAAGTCGCCGCTGTCGTCGATGAGCCCGACGATCGTCTCCAAGGACGGCAAGCCGTTCATGGTGATCGGCAGCCCCGGCGGCTCGCGCATCATCACCATCACGCTGGAAGCGATCATGAACGTGGTCGACCACGGCATGAACATGCAGGAGGCGATCGACGCGCCGCGCATCCATCACCAATGGCTGCCGGACAGGGTCTATATGGAGCCCTACGCGCTGTCGCCCGACACGCGAAAAATCCTGGCCGGCATGGGCTACGACGTCGAGCATCGACCCCGACTGGACGATCTGGGGCGAGGCGGCCGGCATCCTGGTCGGCGGCCGGAGCGTCGAGCGAGATCGAGGCCGGCGGCGGCGCGCGCTACAACGGCGCCATCGACAGCCGCGCGACGGCCGGGGCGGCGAAGGGGTATTGAAACGACGACCGAACGGCCGAGAAATATCGGCGACGCCCTCACCCGGCCTCCGCTTCGCTCGGCCACCCTCTCCCCGCCGGGGAGAGGAGGTTTCTGGCCGCTGGCGCTCCTCTATCTAGCGTGCCTGGCGGTGTCCTCCTCGCGACGCGGGTGAGGGGGCGTCGGACCGTCACGACTTCTCCCCTTGTAGGGACGGTAAGGGTGAGGGTAATCCCGCAAGAAGCCACGCTGGAGCAACCCATGCCCGCCATCCACCCTCATCGTCATCGACGTGCAGAACGATTTTTGCCCTGACGGCGCCCTGGCGGTCGCTGGCGGCGACGAGATCGTGCCGGTGGTCAACCAGCATGATCGCCGATCACGAGCATGTGGTGCTGACGCAGGACTGGCACCCGGCGGGCCATTCCAGCTTCGCCTCCAGCCATCCGGCACACTCGCCTTTCGAGACCATCGAGATCAGCTATGGCCCGCAAACCCTGTGGCCGGATCATTGCATCCAGGGATCGAAGGGCGCGGCGTTCCACAAGAAGCTGAAATGGACCAAGGCCGAACTCGTGGTCCGCAAAGGCTTTCGCACTGGCATAGACAGCTATTCGGCCTTCTATGAAAATGACCGCCAGCACGCCGACGGGATTGGCCGGCTATCTGAAGGAGCGGCACATCAAGAATCTGGTCATGGCCGGCCTGGCGACCGACTATTGCGTCGCCTATTCGGCGCTCGATGCGGCTAAGCATGGCTTCAAGGTCACGGTCCATATGGACGCCTGCCGCGCCATCGACCTCGGCGGTTCGCTGGCCGCGATGACGGAGAGGATGCGCGATGCCGGTGTCATGCTCGTCTAGCTGACAACTGTCTGGAATCGGGTGGGGAAGCGTCCATTGCTTGCCGTAGCTTGCGTCCTATGAGCAAGAGGGAGTGCAAGCCATGACCAACCTGCTTTTTTCGTTTCATCGGATCGCCGCCACGCGCGGCGAAGGCCTGCGTTCGGAATTCTTCAAGCGGCATGCCGGCCATGATGCCGAGCTGCGGCGGCTTTATCGTTATGCCGGTATGGATTTGGCTGACAGGGCTGACGCCGAACCCCGCGTGCGGACCATGAAGGCATAAGCCTCGTCTTCCCTTCCCGCCTCATGCTTGTGAGTCGTCCAGCGGGCCGCTACAACATCCTCACAGCTGATCGCCGGCCAGCGAAGCCGGCGGCGCGAGGAGGACGGCATGGCGACGAACATGCGCGAAACGGTGACGGAATTTCCGGCGCGGCCACCCCGATCGTTGCCGCCAATGCGCCGGCGGCCGGCCACGGCATCGCCCGCAATCCTGGCATGAAGCTCGACTTCGGTTTTCTGGAATCGATGCGCAGCGTCAACCGCTCGGCGCTGGAGCGGCGCGTCGCGACGATGACCAAGCGCCGTTCGATCAAGGCCGACAATCAGGCTGCCTGGCTGCTGAGGTCCATCTCGCTGATGGACCTGACGACGCTGAATTCCAACGATACGGACGACCGCGTGCGGCGGCTCTGCGCCAAGGCGGTCAATCCGCTGCGGCCGGACCTCATCCAGGGTCTTGGGCTGGGCGACACGGTCATCCGGCCGGCGGCGGTCTGCGTCTATCATCCTTTTGTCGCGACTGCCGCCGACGCGGTGAAAGGCACCGGCGTCCATATCGCCGCCGTTTCGACGGCCTTCCCGCACGGACTTGCGCCGCTGAAGACACGCCTGCGCCGAGATCGACGCATCGGTGAAGGACGGCGCCGACGAGATCGACGTCGTCATCCCGCGCGGGCTGGTCTACGAGGCCAAGTGGCAGGAGCTCTATGACGAGATCGTCGCCATGCGCGCCGCCTGCGGCGAGGCGCATCTGAAGGTGATCCTCGGTACCGGCGATCTCGCGACGCTGCGCAACGTCATGCTGGCCTCGATGGTGTCGATGATGGCCGGCGCCGATTTCATCAAGACGTCTACCGGCAAGGAGAGCGTCAACGCCGTGCTGCCCGTCGGCCTCGTGATGGTGCGCGCCATCCGCGCCTATTTCGAGCAGACCGGATATCTGATCGGCTTCAAGCCGGCCGGCGGCATTTCGACCGCAAAGGGCTCGCTCGACTGGCTGGTGTTGATGAAGGAAGAGCTCGGTCGGCAATGGTTGGAGCCGGAGTTGTTCCGCTTCGGCGCGTCCAGCCTGCTGACCGACATCGAGCGCCAGCTGGAGCATCATCTGACCGGCCATTATTCCGCCAACCACCGCCATGCGATGGCATAGCGCCGCTTTACCCTCCCCCTTGTGGGGAGGGTCGCCGCGCAGCGGCGGGGTGGGCAGAAGTCCGACGTTGAAGACACTCGAAATGATAAGCACGCCACAGCCGGCCGAAACACCGCCCGACCGCGTGCTCGCTTGCGGAGCGACCCTCCCCACAAGGGGGAGGGTAAGAGGAGCGCTGCACCCATGAACATTCTCGAACGCTTCAACGCCATGGAATACGGCCCGGCGCCGGAGTCGCGCAAGGAGGCCGACGAATGGCTCAAGGCCAAGGATTTTTCGAAATCGCTGTTCATCGGCGGCGAATGGAAGGCGGCTGCTGGCGGCAAGACGTTTGCCACCACCGATCCCTCCGAGGGCAAGCTGCTGGCCAAGGTGTCGGATGCCGGCGCGGCCGATATCGACGCTGCTGTCGCCGCCGCGACCAAGGCGCTGCCGAAATGGTCGGCGCTGTCGGGCTTCGATCGAGCAAAAATCCTCTACGCGATCGGCCGCGGCATGCAGCGGCATCAGCGCTTGCTGGCCGTGCTGGAATCGCTCGACAATGGCAAGCCGATCCGCGAAAGCCGCGACATCGACGTGCCCTTGGCGATCCGCCATTTCATTCATCATGCCGGCTGGGCGCAGGCGCGCGACAGCGAGTTTCCGGATGCACAACCGGCCGGCGTCGTCGGTCAGGTCATCCCCTGGAACTTCCCGCTGCTGATGCTCGCCTGGAAGATCGCGCCGGCGTTGGCCGCCGGCTGCACGGTGGTGCTGAAGCCTGCCGAGTTCACACCGCTGACGGCGATCCTGTTCGCCGAAATTTGCGAACGCGCCCGCGTGCCGAAAGGCGTCGTCAACATCGTGCCGGGCGGCCCCGAAGCTGGTGCCGCCATCGTCAAGCATCCCGGCGTCAACAAGATCGCCTTCACCGGCTCGTCGGAAGTCGGCAAGATCATCCGCAAGGCGACCGCCGGCTCCGGCAAGAAACTGTCGCTGGAGCTCGGCGGCAAGTCGGCCTTCATCGTCTTCGAGGATGCCGATCTCGACAGTGCGGTCGAGGGCTTGGTCGACGGCATCTGGTTCAACCAGGGCCAGGTCTGCTGCGCGGGCTCGCGCCTCTTGGTGCAGGAAGGCGTCGCGGAAGCCCTTATCGCCAAGGTCAAGGCGCGCATGGCGAAGCTGCGTGTCGGTTCGCCGCTCGACAAGAACACCGACATCGGCCCGCTGGTCGACCGCACGCAGATCGACCGCGTCAAAGGCCTCGTCGCCGAAGGCGCGAAACAGGGCGCCGTCTGCTGGCAGCCGGATTTCACCTTGCCGAAGGTCGGCCACTATTTTCATCCCACCTTGGCGACCGGCGTTGCTCCCGCCAACATCCTGGCGCAGGAGGAGGTCTTCGGGCCGGTGCTGGCAGTCATGAGTTTCCGCAACATCGAGGAAGCCGTCGAACTCGCCAACAACACGCGCTACGGGCTTGCAGCCTCCGTCTGGAGCGAAAATCTCAACGTTGCCTTGCATGTCGCGCCGCAGCTCAAGGCCGGCGTCGTCTGGATCAACGGCACCAACATGTTCGACGCCGCCTGTGGTTTCGGCGGCTACCGCGAAAGCGGCTTCGGCCGCGAAGGCGGCAAGGAGGGCATGCTCGAATATCTCACACAGAAGGCGCCGCTGGGTGGAGAAATCAAGCCAACCCCGCCGCCGGCATTTCCTGCTCTCTCGGAAGGCGAAGCGATCGGCATCGACCAGACCGCAAAGCTGTTCATCGGCGGCAAGCAGGTGCGTCCGGACGGCAACTATTCCTTCGCCGTCGTCGACAAGAAGGGCAAGCTGGTCGGTGAGGCTGGCCTCGGCAACCGCAAAGATATTCGCGATGCGGTTGCAGCCGCGCGCTCGGGCCTGAAGGCCTGGAGCGAGGCGACCGGCTACAATCGCAGCCAGGTGCTCTATTATCTGGCGGAAAATCTGTCGGCGCGCGCCGACGAGTTCACCGCGCGTCTGGTCAACCTTGCCAACGCCAATCCAAAAGCCGCGCGCGCCGAGGTCGATCTGTCGATCGAGCGGCTGTTCTACTACGCCGGCATGGCCGACAAGTTCGAAGGCCGGGTGCATGCGCCACCCGCGCGGGCCGTGACGCTGGCGCTCCACGAACCGGTCGGCGTCGTCGGCATCGTCACGGGCGACGATGCGCCGCTGCTTGGGCTCATCTCACTCGCCGCGCCGGCGCTGGCGATGGGCAACAGTGTGGTCGTCGTTCCGTCATCGCGCACGCCGCTGGTCGCGACCGATCTCTACCAGGTCATCGAATATTCCGACCTGCCGGCAGGCGCGATCAACATCGTCACGGGGTACCACGCGGAGCTCGCCGCTGTTCTGGCCAAACATGACGATGTCGATGGCCTGTGGATCGTCGGCGACGCCGACACCTGCGCCAAGGCGGAGGCCGAATCGGTCGGCAACCTCAAGCGTATGTGGACGAGCAACGGCCGCGCCGTCGAATGGACTTCGCCGTCCGCGGCAGGCGATGTCTGGCTGCGCCGCGCGATCGAGGTGAAAAACGTCTGGACGCCCTACGGGGATTGAACCAGCTAGCGGGCAGGAGAACGGCCGACGGCTTTGTCGCCGGCCGTTCGAAGAGCCAGGTTGTAGGAACGAGGCCGATTCGAGACGAGCGGCAAATGGTTCAATGCGGCTGAAGGCCAGAATTGTCTTAGCCAGCTTCCTCTTCCAATCCGGGGCGAAAGATGCGCCGCTGCAATTCGCAATGGCGTTCAATTTCTGCCCCAGCGGCAGCTTGACCATTGTCATATGATGTCTGTTAAGTACAATCTGGATGTCGGATACTCTTCACTGCGAGTTGTATCTGTGCAGATTGTCTGACCGACCGGACGGGGGTAAGTTCGCCCGTCTTTAAGGAATAGCTGAAATGACATCTCAACCTGTGGCTGTCGCTTCGCGGCGCGTGCCAGCGGCGCGTTCGGTCGGCAAAGGCGTCGACAAGACGGCGGCCAGACGAGCTGAATTGGCCGAAGCCGCGCTCGAGGCGCTGGCCGAACTTGGCTACGCCCGCACCAGCCTGCGCGAGATTGCGCAGAAGTCCGAGTTCACGCATGGCGTGTTGCATTACTACTTCAGCGATAAGGTTGACCTGATCTGTTGCTGTGTCCGTCACTACAAGGCGAAATGCGTGGCGCGCTATGATCAAGTGACTACGACGGCGAAGACGCGCGAGCAGCTGCTCGAGGGATTTCTGCGGAAACTTGATGAGACCCTGCGCGCTGAGGCGCATATGCATCGGCTGTGGTACGATCTGCGTTCACAGGCGCTGTTCGAGGATGCTTTCCGCGACGAGGTCAAGCAGATCGATCAGAGCCTGGAGAATATGATCTGGCGGATCACATCGCGCTACGCCGAGCTCGGCGACAAGACCATCGCCGTCTCCGGGAAAGCGCTCTACGCGATGTTCGACGCCCTCTTCCAGCGCCATCTGATGGAATTTCTCTCGGGCAATCCGCGCGCGGGTGACGATCTCAAGGCAGAAGTGAGAGCGGTTCTGCCGCTGGTGGCCTGATCGGCTCGTTTCACCACGCAAACACAGGTGCAAGCGGCGCAGGAATGCGCTTGCGTTTATTGCACTCAACCGTCAATCTGGTAAGACCAGATTGACGGAGGATTGCCGTGAAGATCGGGTTCTGCATGTTCCTGTGGACGACGAATGTCACGTCGGCCCATCGCCCGATTCTGGAAGACTTGAAAGCCACCGGCTATGACGGCGCGGAGATCCCCATCTTCGAGGGATCGCCAGACGACTATTACAAGCTTGGTGAAATGCTGGATCGGGTCGGTCTCGGGCGGACTTCGGTGACGGCCATGGGCGATCCGGAGATGAATCTTATCTCGTCGTCACGCATCGACGCGCAAGAAAGGCATTGCCTATATGCGCTGGGCGATCGATTGCGCCGCCGCGCTGGGCGCCAACAAGATTTCCGGTCCGATGCATTCTACCCTGGGACAATTCTCTGGAGTTGGTCCGACCAGTGAGGAGAAGATGCGTTCCGTAGAATCGCAACGCGAGATCGGCGACTACGCGGCAAAGAAGGGCGTCACCGTGTGTCTTGAAGCGCTGAACCGCTTCGAGTGCTATCTGCTCAACACAATGGACGACCTCGCCGCCCATATCGACGAGATCGGCCATCCGAACATTCGCGGCATGTACGACACCTTCCATGCCAACATCGAGGAGGCGGATCCCGTCGGCGCCTACACGCGCAATGTTCGCACCTTCGGTCATATCCACATCTCGGAGAATGATCGCGGCGTGCCGGGCCGCGGCAACATACCGTGGAAGAAGACGTTCCGGGCGATCCGCGAGAGCGGCTACGACGACTGGCTCACGATCGAATCTTTCGGCCGTGGTCTGCCTGACCTTGCCGCGGCGACAAAGGTCTGGCGCGATTTTGCCGAGAGCCCGGAGGCGGTCTACCGGGAAGGTTTTAGGCATATCCGCAGGCACTGGGAAAAAGCCGGCAAATTGCTTGCGCGCTGACGCCGACTTGTTTCACGGCCTGATATCTTCCATCAAAGAACATGGTCGCATCGCCAAAAATCGTCATCGCCGGGGCCGGCAGCATCGGTTGCTATGTGGGTGGTTGCCTCGTCCTCGGCGGCAGGGACGTAGCGTTCCTCGCGCGTCCACGCATCGCGGCCAGCTTGAGAGCCGGCGGCTTGAGCGTCACCGACCTCGAAAGGCGCAAGCGGAGCGTGTCTCCGGCGGAGCTGCACGTCACCGAAGATCCGGCCGAGGCATTTGCTGACGCGGACGCCATTCTGGTGACGGTGAAGAGCGGCGCAACTGAAGAGATGGCGAAGCTCATCGACCGTTTCGCGCCGGTCGACGGCATCAATCGTCAGCCTGCAAAATGGCATCGGCAATGTATCGCGCATTCAGGCTGCCTTGTCTCAGCCTCGGCAGGTCGTGGCAGGCATGGTTCCGTTCAACGTGGCGCTGACCGAAGGGCCGCCGCTTCGCGCGCACCGCGCCACGGAAGGCGCGTTGATCGTCGACGAGGCGCTGGCGGGGCTTGCCGATAAAGTGCGGGTCGAGGGCCTGCCGGTGACGACCAGCGCCGACATGACCAGCATCCTTTGGGGCAAGCTTCTGCTCAACCTCAACAATGCCCTCAACGCATTGTCGGATTTGCCGTTGTCGCAGGAATTGTCGGATCGCCGCTGGCGGCGTCTGCTCGCCGCACAGATGGACGAAGCGCTTGGCCGTCATGACGGCCGCCGGCATCAAACCGGCGAAACTGGCCGGTGCGCCACCCGGCCTGCTGCCGAAGCTCTTGCGCCTGCCGGATTGGCTTTTTCGCCGCATAGCCCGGCGCATGTTGGCCGTCGATCCCGAGGCGCGTTCGTCGATGTGGGACGATTTGAACCTTGGTCGCTTGACCGAGATTGACGAGTTTCAGGGAGCGATCCTCAGCCTGGCTGAGCAAACCGGGGTCAAGGTGCCGCTGACGCGGAAAATCGTTGACCTTGTGCGGCAGGCCGAAAGCCGTGGGGCTGGGTCGCCGAGGCTGCGTCCTGACCAGATCGCGGCCGACCCGATAAAAATTGGCATGCCGCCATAAACGCTTCCGAAACGCCGTCTTGCTAAGCCCACGCTTTGGCGAGCAACAGGACGACGCCGATGCTTGACAATCTTGCGGCGGCGCAATCCGCCTCCGTCGCGCCCCGTCTGACCATGACGGAGGCGCGCTCTGGCGCCTGGGCCGACGATGCCGCCATGCAGACACTGATCGGCTGGGTCGAATCCTATCTGATGCGCGCCCATCCGGACCTCGGCCGCCCGGCGCCGTCTGCCCGTTCACCAAGCAGGCCGCAAAAATCGACACCGTCCGCCTCGCGATCAGCCGCGCCGGCTCCGATGACGAGGAGGAAGCCTTTTCGCTGATCCGACGCTGCTTTGCCGAGCTCGAGCAGATTCCCTGCAAAGCTGGCATGGAGCATTTCCGCACCATCATCGTCGGCTTTCCCGAATGCGCCACGGCAGAGGGCATGGCGATGCTCGGCCGCGTCCAGCAGCGGCACAAATATTATTCACTGCGGCGGTTTCGCATGATCGGCTACATGTTCGCGAACAACGATGCGCCGGGCCTGTGGAATCCTGACTTCAGGCCGCTGCGGGCGCCGATGCCCGTGCTGGCAATCCGCCATCTCGTCGAACAGGATGCGCCGTTCGCCGCTCGCCACCCGCTGCTGATGGCGCCCTATCTTGCAAGGTTCAAGCTGACTGGCGCCAAGCGGCTTTATGAATTCTGGCGCGGCGCGTGAACGCTCTCACCCCATTGCGCCTGGCTGACAGCTCTCCTTCGACTGATGTGACTGTCGAAATCATCCGTGGCCTTGCCGCGTTCGAGCAGTTGCAGCCGGAATGGGATGATTTGTTCAAGCGCTGCGCCGCCCCGCATCAGATTTTCCAGAACCATTCCTTCTTGCGCGCTTGGGCATGTGCTTATGCTGCCAACGGCGACGGGCTGACAGTCGTCGCGGCGCGCATCGGCGGCAGGCTGATTGCGATCGTTCCGCTGGTTCGCCGTCGCCGGCTCGGCGTCGAGATGCTGCAATTCATGGGCTCGCCGGTGGCGCAGTTCGACGACATGCTCCTGGACACGAAGCATGCAGAACCCGCTCTTGGCGCGATCAGCGCCGCGATCGCCAGCTTGGGCGCGGACCTCCTCGAAGCGCGCCGTGTTCGCGAAGACGGTGCCTTCTGGCGCTTGCCGGGCGACGCGCCTCTCGTATTCGAGACGATGGAAGCGCCGTTCGCCGATCTCGCCTTGCGTGTGTCTGATGGGGAACCCGGCCAGGTCTATTCATCCAAGGACCGTTCCAACTATCGCCGCCGTCTGCGCCGCCTCGGTGAGCGTGGCGCGCTTGGCTTTCGCTCGATCGGCGCTGGCGCCGAGGCAGTTCAACTGGCGTCACAGGCAATCGCCATGAAAGCCGCCGCCCTGCGCCGCGACGGCGTCGATTGGGGCACGGTCGGCTGCGCCAGATTCAGCGATTTCTTCCGCCATCTCGCGGACGACCCGGCGAGCGGCCTGCTGGTCTCGACCATCGAACTGGATGGGCGACCTATCGGCATCGATCTGTCCTTCCTTTGCAAGGGTGTCGGTTTCGGTCATGTGCTCGCGACCGATAGCGCCTTCGACAAGGAAGGCCTCGGCCAGATGCTGGTTCACCACGTCTTTGCCGAGGCGAAGACGAAAGGCGCCAGCCGCTTCGATCTGCTCGCGCCGGCAGACCCTTACAAGCGACACCACGCCGACGGCGCGACCCGCGTGGAAAGCCGCGCCTATGCGTTCACCGCGAAAGGCCGGTTGGCCGCACAGATCGGCTACAAGCTGCTGATGCCGGCTGCGCGCAAACTACCGCGATCGATTATCCGGCGGCTGCGCGGCGAATAGGGCTATCTCGCCTTTGCCGGCATGATCAGCGTGATCTTCTGCCAGATCTTTCGCGACAGGTTCGAAGCCAGTTCCTCGACATCGTTGACCGCCTCGATGACAACCTCGTCATTGACGGCCTGTGCAAACAGCGCCGCCAGCTTGCCGGTGATCGACAGCATTTCGGAACAATAGTCGAGATAGCGCGCCAGATCGTCAGCGTCGGTCATGCGCTGCGGCGAATGGACGGTCGGCTTGAAGCTGGGCGACAGCGCCGCCGGATCCTTGGTCAATTGATGCATGTCGATGACATGGATCAGCGAGCGCAAGCCGTGCAGCTGCTTGAACACCTGCTTGCGCTTGATCCGCTCTTCGGTCCGCATCAAAGCCAGCAAACCGAGGCCGGTCAGAATGAATGTGTTGAGCGAAGCCTCGATGCCTTGCACCGACTCGACGACATTCTCGTTGCCCGAAATGCGGTCAAACGGCAGCACCGTGCCGACGAACAGGAAGACCGACGCACCCGCCAGGATCGCCAGCCCGACCAGGATGCGCAGCCACCAGATCGGCGCCTTCAGCTTGTCTGCCTCGACGGCGAGATCGCGCGACAAGTCCACCAGCTCGTTGGCGACGCCGCGCAGGCTGGACTCCGGAAACCGCTCGACAATGCGCGTACGCAGCCGCTCTGCTGTCGCGATGATGCGCGCGGGATCGAGCGACCGATAGGATGGCGGATCGGGGGGCCGCGGCACGCCTGTTGTGTGAGGGATATCAACCAAAATCGTTTGCCCGCCGGCCATAGTCGTTAGGGCCAGCTTCGCCCGGCACAAGGCAAAGCGCAACGAAAACAACGAACGAAACGATCGGTATCAGAATCACGATCGCCTCGAATCCGACCCGGCCGCAATCATGCAGTCGCTTGGCGGTCAGGCAGAGCAGGCTGAACACCGTCGGGAAGAAGATCAGCAGCACAAGCAGCGACCATGTTGGCGCAACCGGATCGTCAACATCGGCGATCAGGAAGCGGTAAAACGGGAAGCCCAGCAGGCAGATCTGAAACAGGAAGCCAAGACAATAGGGTACGCGGCCGAGACGCCCTTCGAAGCTGAAAAACAGCCAGAAAAGATGCGCCAGCGTCGGCACGCAGCCGCCTCACCGATCTGAGTCGGTCTGGGCGCCATAGCGGTTCGCGCCCGGCTGTCCCGGCACGACGCACAGCGCGACGAAAACGACGATCGAAATGATCGGCACGAAGAGCCACGCCGCCTCTAGTCCTGGCCGGCCAAGGTCATGCAGCCGCTTCACGGTGATCGCGACATAACAATAGAGCGATGCCAGCAGCGCGAACAGGAAAACGGTGGCCCACGCATCCGCCGTCGGGCTGTTCGGCACTGAGATCAGGTAACGATAGAACGGAAACGCCTGGACCAGTCCGATCAGCAGGAACGCCAGCAGGTATGGCACGCGGCTGATCCGGCCCTGCAGCCGGAATAATAGCCAAATGAACTGCTCCTGGGTGCCCACGCTCTAATCGCGCAGCAGTTCATTGATGGACGTCTTCGAGCGCGTCTTCTCATCGACACGCTTGACGATCACCGCGCAATAGAGGTTCGGGCCAGGCTGGCCGTTGGGCAGAGGCGATCCAGGCATCGTACCGGCAACCACCACCGAATGCGGCGGCACTTCACCATACATCACTTCGCCGGTCGCCCGGTCGACGATCTTGGTCGACTTGCCGATGAACACGCCCATGCCGAGCACCGAGCCTTCGCGCACGATGCAGCCTTCCACCACTTCCGAGCGCGCGCCGATGAAGCAATTGTCCTCGATGATGGTCGGGCCGGCCTGCATCGGCTCAAGCACGCCGCCAATGCCGACGCCGCCGGACAGATGCACATTCTTGCCGATCTGCGCGCAGGAGCCGACCGTCACCCAGGTGTCGACCATCGTGCCGGTGTCGACATAAGCGCCGAGATTGATGAAGGACGGCATCAGCACCGCACCCGGCGCGACAAAGGCCGAGCGGCGCACGATGCAGTTCGGCACGGCGCGGAAGCCGGCCTTCTCGAAATCCATCGCGCCCCAGCCGTCAAACTTCGACGGCACCTTGTCCCACCAGACGCTGTCGCCGGGGCCGCCCTTGATGATCTCCATCGGCGTCAACCGAAACGACAGAAGCACGGCCTTCTTCAGCCATTGGTTGACCTGCCACTGGCCGTCGGCCTGGCGCTCGGCGACGCGCACGACGCCTCTGTCGAGCAGGTCGAGCGCGGTCTCGACCGCCTCGCGCGTCTCGCCACGGGTCGACGTCGAGATCGTTTCGCGGTCCTCGAAGGCCTTGTCGACGGCGCGTTCAAGGCTTGCCAGGTCGGGCTTGGTCATGCAGTGCTCCGTTACGCGCTGTTAAGAAACCGGCAACTATGCTGGTTTTGGGCTTTTGAAATCGCGCGGACCCTATTTCAAGCCATTTTTGGGGTCAATCGCGCCTGCGCCACGGGACGGCGCAACTGGGGATACTGATGACACCTGTCGAAAAGACGGGCTACACGCCGCTGCCGCACTCGGATGAGGATTTGGAACGCGTCAAGGCGGTGCCGGATACGCCGCAAACGCGTGCGCCGACCTACCGGCTGGCCTGGAACGATCCGGACTTTATGACGCAGCGCGATCTGCGTCCCGTCCGGCTGCAACTTGAACTGCTGAAGACGGAAATGACGCTGGCCGAGCGCGGCATCCGCTCAACGGTGGTGATGTTCGGCGGCGCGCGCCTGCCGGAGCCCGGCGGCGAGGCCTGGGCGGCCAAGAACGAAACGCAGAAGAAGAACCTGCTCAAGAACGCCAAATATTATGACGAGGCGCGCAAATTCGCGCAGCTCTGCTCAAAGCAGTCGGCAACCTCCTATTACCGCGAATTCGTCGTTGTCACCGGCGGCGGCCCGGGCGTCATGGAAGCCGGCAATCGGGGCGCGTGCCGAGGTCGGCGCGCCGTCGATCGGGCTCAACATCGTGCTGCCGCATGAGCAGGCGCCTAACCTCTATGTGACGCCGGAGCTCTGCTTCAACTTCCACTACTTCGCGATCCGCAAGATGCACTTCGTCATGCGCGCCAAGGCCGTCGTCGTGTTTCCCGGCGGCTTCGGCACGCTGGACGAATTCTTCGAGACGCTGACCTTGATCCAGACCGGGCGCATGGAGCGCGTGCCGGTGATCCTGTTCGGCAAGGAGTTCTGGCGGCACGCCGTCAACCTCGACTATCTGGCCGAGCAGGGCACGATCTCGCCCGGCGATCAGGACATCATCGACTATGCCGAGACCGCCGAAGACGCCTGGGCCGTGATTAGCCGGTTTTACGAACTTTGAGCCCCGCGTGGCGATCCGCATTGTAAAGCCCTGCCTGCAAAGCTATCCAACGGCTCATGGCGAACGCCTCGCAGCAGAACAGGAAAGATCCGGTCGCGCGGTCAGCCGAGACCGATGGCGATCCGGCTTTCATTGCTCTGTCCGGCGCAAACCGGATCGATCCTAACGCGGCCTTCCTGCGCGACGATGCAAAACTGATCGCTTTCTACCTTCCGCAATTTCACGTCGTGCCGGAAAACTCGGAATGGTGGGGCGAGGGCTTTACGGAATGGACCAATGTCCGCCGCGCCGCGCCGAATTTCGAGGGCCATGACCAGCCGAGGGTTCCACGCGAACTCGGCTATTACGACCTCGCCGATGTCAGCGTCATGGCCGCCCAGGCTGAGCTGGCAAAGCTCTACGGCATCCACGGCTTCTGCTTTTATCATTATTGGTTCAGCGGCCGGCGCATCCTCGAAAAGCCGGTCGAGCAGTTTCTGGCTTCCGACATCGACCTGCCGCTTCTGCCTGTGCTGGGCGAACGAAAACTGGACGCGCACCTGGGACGGCGACACAGAGAGCGTGTTGCTCGAACAGCAATACCGGCCGCAGGATGCAAAGGCCTTCATCGAATCGGTGCTGCCGATGTTGCGCGACCGCCGCTACATCACCGTCGACGGCAAGCCGCTTCTGCTGGTCTATCGCGCAAAACATATTCCAGACCCCAAAGCCTGGTTCGCGACATGGCGCAAGGTGGCCAAGGCTGCCGGGTTCCCCGGCCTGCACATCGCCGTCGTCGACATGCACGACATCTCGACGCCCCATGAGGTCGGCGCCGATGCGCTGGTCGAATTTCCGCCGCACAAATTCGGCGGCCCGCAGTCTGCGCCGGCGGACTTGCCGACGATCACCAATGCCGACTTTGTCGGCGGCTTTGTCGACTACAAGAAGATCATCGCCCAAAGCGCGCTGAAAGCGCCGCCGTCCTATCCATACTATCGCGGCATTATTCCCTCTTGGGACAACACCGCGCGGCGGCAAGACACCGGCACGACCGTGCTCAACGCTCGCCCGGACCTCTACGGTGCCTGGCTGCGCTATCTCCGCACCTACAGCGCGGCAAAGTGGCGGCAACAATCTCATCTTCGTCAACGCCTGGAACGAATGGGGCGAGGGCTGCACGCTGGAGCCAGATCAGCGCTGGGGCCTTGCCTATCTTGAAGAGACTCTGCGCTCGGCCTTTCGCACGGCCGACGAGCCTGAGGATATCGACAAGGCGCGGACGCGCTTGTTCGAGACAGTCGCCGCCCTGAGCATCCCGGCCGATGGCGCAAGCGTAGATCGAGCCGCAATCGACCGCCTCACCGCCGAACTCTCCGCCTACAAACCCCAGAGCGGGTTTGTGCAGGGCATGTCGGAAAGGCTGCGCAAATGGCCGTTGGCGCATGGCCTCCTGCGCGCGGCCTATCGCGCGCTAGCGCGGCTGAAGAAATAGCCATGGCGGGCAAGGTCGCAATCGTCGCCCATTTCGATCCTGCGGACCGGATCGAGCCGACGGTGATCGAGCTGCTGAAGTGCGTCGAACAGGTCTTCGACCGCGTCCTGTTCGTCAGCACCAGTGCACTCGAAGCCTCGGCGCTGTCGTCGTTGGACAAGACAGAAACCATCGAACGGCCCAACATCGGCTACGACTTCTACAGCTATCGCGTCGGGCTCGACCGCATCTGGCGCGAGGGCGGCGCGGAGCAGGTGCTGTTGCTCAACACCAGCATCCTCGTCCTCGATCCGGGCAAATTCACCGATGCCTTGCGCCGGATGAGCGAACTTGCACAGACTCATGGCGCCGTGGGTGCAACTCTTTCTCGCCAGTTCGCCGAGCATTTGCAGTCCTATTTGCTCCTGCTCAGCCGCCCGGTGCTCGACGCGCCTTGGTTTCGGGATTTCGTCAATACGATCGAGCCGCTGGGCGACAAGATGGAGATCGTCCAGCGCTACGAGATCGGCCTCACCGCAGCGCTGAAAGAACATGGCGCCAGTCTCGCCTCGCTCTTCACGCCTACCCCGAGCAGACAAAAGCGGCAAAGACAGCATGGCTGCGTTGGCGCAAAGCAAACGGCAGCGCCTGGCAGAGCCTGCGTGCCAGCGCGGGCTCCGTTGCCGATCAATACAATCCAGTCCAGTTCCACGCCGAGGACATCGCTCGCTCGCTCGGCTTCATCAAGACGGAAGTCGTGCGTGACAATCCGCATGGCATTGATCTTTCTTTCCTGGCCGAAACGACAAGTCCTGAACATACAGGCCGGCATCGACCGGCTGGTGGAGCAGACACGGCATCGCTACAGCCCGGCACAACAGGGTAAGCTGTCCACCGTCGCCACCGCGCTGACGCCCATTCCGGCCGCCCGAACCGCGGTCTGGGGAACGCCGCATGCGCGGGGTGTTCGCCTGGCCGTCCTGGTGCATGCCTATTTCCCGGACGTGCTCGACGAAATTCTTGGCAAGCTCCCGAACATCGTCGAGCCGTTCGATCTTTACGTGACCACGCCGCATGAGGAGCTGGTCACGCCGATCTTCCGGCTGGGCGCCGCCTACGCTGCAAGCGTCACGGTGGCGGTCAGCGAAAACCGTGGCCGCGACATCGGCCCGTTTCTTCACCTGCTCCGCCGAGGCGCATTCGACGGCTATCTGGCCGTACTCAAACTGCACACAAAGAAGAGCCGCTACAGCGAGCAAGGCGATGCCTGGCGGCGCTCGCTCGTCGACGAGCTTATCGGCGACTCGCTGAAAGTCCGTCGCGCGGTCGCGCTGTTCGAAAGCGGCAAAGGATCGGCAGGGCCTGCGTCGGGCCCGCATGCCGATTATCTCAGCCACCCGTCTTTCTGGGGCTCCAACCGCGAACGTGTGACGATGCTGCTGGCAACGCTACGACGGGCTAGCGCCAGAACGCGCTGGGCTTCTTCGCCGGCTCGATGTTCTGGTTCGCGCCTGACGCGCTGAAGCCCTTGGCAACAGTCGCGGAGGATCAGCTGGCGTTCGAGCCTGAAGTCGGTCAGCAGGATGGCACGCTGGCGCATGCGCTCGAACGCGTCTTTGCGCCGCTCGCCCGCGCTCAAGGTTTTCGCACCACGAGCCTGGACCTCAAAGGCGCCGAAATCGCCGACACCGACACGTCGGGCAACCGCGTGCCGGTGTTGTAGGATCATCCAGCCTTCGGCTTTGTCCCGGCCAGCATCGCCGTCAGCAACAGACTGACCAACAGGAACGGCAGCAGGGTCGCGAGGCCGGACCGCAGATCGAGATGTTCCGCGACGAGGCCGATCATCGGCGGGCCGATCAGGAAACCGAACAGCGCGATGAACGACAGGATCGCAACGCTCGCCGCGGTCGGTCTGTCGGTCAGCCCGGCTGCGGCGGTCACGGCCAGCGGAAAGCCGACCGAGACGCCGAAGCCGGTTGCGGCGAAGCCGGCAAAGGCCAGCCAGGGTGTCGGCGCGAGCACGATCAGCGCCATGCCGGCCAGCGAAAAGCAGCCGCACAGCCGCGCCGTGGTCACTGCGCCGAGCCGTGCCTTCAACCGATCGCCGACAAAACGACCCGCCGGCCACCATGCCCGCGAAGACAGCATAGCCGAGTCCCGGCGACAGCCGGTTCGGCGTCGAACACGTCGCGCAGGAAAACCGCCGACCAGTCGGCGATCGCGCCTTCGGTCATCGTGATGCCAAAGACGAACAGGCAGATGCCGATCAGCGCCTTGCCCGGCAGTTTCCATTGTGCCGGCGGTTGCGCCGTCTCCGGCCCGCCCGGCTGATAGGCCGGGCAGTGCGATGCTGGAGAGGATCGCCAGCGGCAGCGTCGCAAGCGCCGTGCCGCCGACGGCCCAATGCGGCGCGACCTGCAACGCCGCCCAGCCCGAGCCGATCAGGCTTCCCGCCATGATGCCAAGGCTCCAGAAGCCGTGGCAGGTGTTCATGATCAACGACGTGCCGGCCTTCTCGATCTTGTCAGCCTCGACATTCAGCCCGACCTCCAAAGTAGCCAAGGCTACGCCGACCGCGCGCCAGCGCGAGGAACAGCCAAGCGATGCTGGTCGCCAATGTCGGCAGCGCGACGACAGCGAGAAAGATCGGAAAGAGCCACAGGATGGTCGCCCGGCTGCCGATATGGGCGACGAAGCGTCCCGCCAGAGGCAGCGTCAGAAGTGTGCCGACCGGCATGCCGAGCAGGGCAAGGGCAAGATCAGCCGGCCCGAGCCCAAGCTTCTCCTGCATGTCGGGAATACGCGGCAGCCAGGCGCCGAAGGCGATCGGCTGGAGAAAAAACACCGCCATGATCAGGCGGGCATCGGTCAGCAGGCCGCGTCGGGAACGGCTCGCCGTACCGGCAAGATCAGTCGGCATCAGGCAGTCTCAAGCGTATGCGGATTGGCGACGCGCGGCCAGATATCGCGGTGCAGTTTGGTGTAGCGCGTCTTGGTCGGATTGCTCGGATAGGAGGTCGGCGCATCGACATAGATGATCTCGGCCGCGATCGGTGCGAAGCCCGCATAAAAGTGGTTGGTCGACTTGATCAGCAGCACGTCCTTCGAGGCCGGATCGACACCCAGATTGGAAAAGATGTCGGGCTCGAAGGTCTGCGTCCGGTTGGTGTTCAGGATCACGTCGATCTCGGTGCCCTCGATGCGCACCAGCGCCGTCGGCCCGAGCGTGACCCGCGACAGGCCAAAGCTCTGCCAGCCTTCGTCGACCGCCTTGACGACCCGCACCCGCGCGTCGATCGGCTCGCCGGCCTGAGGCCCGGCCTTGCCGCCGAAACGCAGGTCGATGACGGCGCCTTCGCCGGCGGCATGGCAGAAGGTCACGGCGATCGGATCCCAGATCGTCGCCACGCCGACTTTTTTCACGCCGCGCTCGATCATCCGGCGCAGCACATGCGTTCCATCGCCGGCAACGCCGCCGCCCGGGTTGTCCCAGGTGTCGGCGATCACGCCGGGTTTCGATGGGTTGGCGCGGCGCGCGGCCAGTGCCTGGTCGATGCCTTCGTCCGTATCGACCATCGACATGATCGTCTGCTCGCGCATGGCGAACAGCTCCATGCCGAGCTTCTTGGCCAGCGCATCGCCGGCCGCTTTGTCATTGTCGGTGACCACGATAATGCGCGTGCCCATCTCCGGCACGTCCGCCGCCATGAAGCCGTGGATGACCGAGATGGAAAGAACACCGTCCTTGCCGTGCAGCGCCTTGATGCGATCGACATAGGATCGCATCGGCTCGCGGCTGGTCGGCAGCACGGCGATCATCCGGCAGTCGAAGGTCGAGATCACCGGTTTGATCTCGCCGCGCAATGTTCGTAGCGCCAGGTCGACCACATGTTCGCCGCGCTCATAAAAATCGGTGTGCGGAAATTCGAGAAATGACGCCAGGATGTCGGCCGCCGCAACCCGCTTCGGCGTCAGATGGCTGTGCGGATCGAGCTCGGCGGCGATCAGCACATCCGGCCCGACGATCTCGCGGGCGCGGGCCAACAGATCGCCTTCGCAATCGTCATAGCCTTGCGCGACCATTGCGCCATGCAGGCCGAGCACGACGCCGTCGACCGGCAGGGCAGCCTTCAACTGATCGAGAATTTCATCGCGCAGCGCCTCATAGGTCTGCCGCTGCAAGAGACCGCCCGGTTCGGCCCAGGTGGCGGTGCCTTCGACAATGTCGAGCTTGTCTGCCTGCGCTCGCTTGCGCAGCACGACCATCGGGGAGGAGCAAAGCGTCGGCGTATCCGGATGCTTCCCCGGGCCGGCGTAGAAGGCCATTTCGAAGGAGGCGCGGTCGGTCGGAACCGGCGAAAACGTATTCGTTTCGGTCGCCAGCGACGCGGTGAAGATGCGCAACGGTTTACCCTCCCCCTTGCGGGGAGGGTCGAGCCCGAGCTTGCGAGAGGTCGGGGTGGGGGTGGTTGGATTCGGCATCCCTAAACGTCGAAATCTGCGCTGGTACGGTTCACTTTTCTTACCCCCACCCCGCTCACTTCGTTCGCGACCCTCCCCGCAAGGGGGAGGGTAAGAAGCAGCGCACTATTTCACCGGTGCGTAGGCGACGGCCTCGATCTCAACCTTGATATCGATCATCAGTCGGGATTCGACTGTCGTGCGCGCCGGCGGATCCTTTGAGAAGAACGTCGCATACACCTTGTTCATGCCGCCGAAGTCGCGCGCATCCTCGATCCAGACCGTCGTCTTGACGACTTGGTCCATCGTTGCGCCGGCAAGCGCGAGCGCTGCCTTGACGTTTTCGAGAACCTGCCTGGTCTGCGCCTCGATGCCACCCTCGACAATGCTACCGTCTGGGCGAACAGGCACCTGGCCGGAAACATACACCATGTCGCCCGCCCGCACGGCCGGTGACAAGGGAACGTGCGACGTGCCGAAAACCTGTTTGCCTGCCATGATGCGGTGTTCCTCGCCAAGCATTCACCGGACAAGACGCCGGCTTGAAGCACAAAGACGCGTCGCACAGAGCGACTGACATCCGAGAAAGTGATTTTCTTACATTATAGCGGATTTCTCCTGCAATCAAGCCCAAAATTTCTGTTGTTAGTTTACATTTTTTGCCGTAGCGTGCAGTGAAATCCAGACATGAAGCCGATAGCGGCCGGGAGTGTGTGCCGGGTGGAACAGCGCGATTTTGCCGGACAGACAGTGCTGATCACCGGAGCCGGCGGCGGCGTCGGCCGTGCGCTGGTTGAACTCTTCGAAACCCGCGGCGCCGATCTGATCCTGTGCGATCAGTCGGTCGACGCAATCGCTGACCTCAATGCAAAAGCACGACTGGCCTTTGATCTGCTGGATCGGCGGCAAGCAGCCAAGGCTGCGGCCGACATCGTCAAATCGCATGGCGCGCCGGATGTGCTGGTCAACAACGCCGGCTGGACACGCGCCGAAACGATGGATGCGCTCGACACGGAAAAGATCGGTACCGAGATCGATCTCAACCTGACCGGCGTCATGGCTTTCACGGACATTATCCTGAAGGCGATGGTCGCGCGCGGCTCGGGCTCCATCGTCTTCATATCGTCCGTCAACGCGCTGCTGCATTTCGGCAATCCCGCCTATGCGGCAGCCAAGGCCGGGATCAACGCTTATGCCCGCGCCATCGCCGTCGAGTATGGTCGTTATGGCATCCGCGCCAACAGCGTCTGCCCGGGTTCGATCCGCACACCAGCCTGGGATCATCGCCTGCAACGCGATGCCGCCATTCCCGGCAAGCTGTCCCGGCTCTATCCGCTGGGCCGCATTGTCGAGACCTCCGAGGTTGCGGAAGCCGTTGGCTTCCTGGCCTCTTCGCGCGCGTCCGGCATCACCGGCGTCGCGCTTCCTGTCGATGCTGGGCTGACAGCAGGCAACCGGCCCTTCATCGACGAGATATTGGGCTCATGAACAACGTCGTCGACATCATCACGCGCCTGCAGATGACGGCCGAGAACGGCTCGAAGTCCGACCGCCGTCTGGCGGCGATGGTGTTGGCCGATCTGGACTTCGCCTCAAAGGCGTCGATCTCCGAGATCGCCGCCAAGATCGACGTCAGCGAGCCGACAGTGACGCGCTTCTGCCGAGGTCTCGGCTGCGAAGGCGTGCGCGATTTCAAGTTCTGGCTGGCGCAGGCGATCGCGGTCGGCGGGCAATATCTCACCGCCGAGCCGGTCAACCGCGAGCAGCGCGAGCAGCGTGTCGCCTCGGTCGTCTCCGAAGCTGCAATCGCCGCCATCGAACGGGTAACCGCCAGTGTCGATATGCGGGCCGTGCTCAGCGTTGCAGAGATCCTTGACGGCTCGGGTCAGATCCTGTGCATCGGTTCCGGCGGCACATCGTCCATGCTGGCGACCGAAATGCAGAACCGGCTTTTCCGCCTCGGCCTTGCCGCCATCTCGCAGGTCGACGGTCAATTGCAGCGCATGTTCGCGGCCGTGTCGACACCGCAGACGACCGTGTTGGCCTTTTCGATTTCAGGTTACGCGCAGTCGATCGTCGACGCGACCCGGGTCGCGCGCCAGTATGGCGCAAAGACGATCGCGCTCACCGCGCCGGGTTCGAACCTCGCAAAGGCAGCCGAACTCATCATCCCGTTCCAGCCGGTCGAGGACGGCAATCTCTACAAGCCGACCTCGTCGCGGTTTGCGCTGCTCGCCATCGTCGACATGATCGCCACCGCGACAGCGGAAACGCGCGGAACCAAGGTGCTGGAGTCGCTGCGTCGCATCAAACAAAGTATCAACACGCTGAAGGTGGACGACCCACGTCTGCCTTTGGGAGACTGACATGCCAAAACCAAGAACCATCGACGAGATCGACACGCCTGCGGTGGTGATCGACATCGACCGCGCCGCCGCCAACATCGCCCGCGCGCAAGCCTATGCCGACAAGCACGGCATCAAGCTCAGACCGCACATCAAGACGCACAAACTGCCGTTCTGGGCCGAGAAACAATTGCAAGCCGGCGCCACCGGCATCACCTGCCAGAAGATCGGCGAGGCGGAAGTCTTTGCCGATGCCGGTATCACCGACATCTTTCTGCCCTACAACATTCTCGGCGCCGCGAAGCTGGAGCGGCTGAAGGCGTTGCACGGACCGCGTGACGTTGTCGGTCACCGTCGACAGCCGCGAGACGATCGCCGGACTTGCGGCGGCGTTCACCGACAGCGAAAGGCCGCTGACGGTTCTGATTGAATGCGACACCGGCGGCGGCCGCTGCGGCGTGCAGTCAGCTGCGGAAGTCGTGGCGCTGGCGCAGCAGATACGCCAGCATCCCGGCCTCGCTTTCGGCGGGCTGATGACCTTTCCGCCCGTCGGCAAGCAACAGGAAACGGATGCCTGGCTCGGCGCCGCGCGTGATGCGCTCAAGACGGAAGGCATCGCCTGCGCGCGCATCACCTCGGGCGGCACGCCGGGCATGTGGAGCTACGGCGGCTCCGAGATCATCACCGAATATCGCCCCGGCACCTACATCTACATGGACCGCTATCAGGTGGCGAAGGGTGCTGCGACCGCAGACGATTGCGCGCTGACCGTGCTCGCAACCGTCGTCAGCCATCCGACCGCGACGCGCGCCGTGCTCGACTCCGGCTCCAAGGCGCTCACCAGCGACACGCTCGGCATGGAAGGTTTCGGCGAGATCGTCGGCAAGCCCGGCGCGCTGGTGACGGGCCTCAGCGAAGAGCACGGCGTCGTCACGCTCAGCGACGGCGCGACACTCAGTGTCGGCGAGCGCGTCCGGATCCTGCCCAACCATTGCTGCGTCGTCACCAACCTGTTCGACGAGGTGTATTTCGTTTCGGGCGACAAGGTCGTCGACGTCATGCCGGTCGCCGCGCGCGGCCGCGTCGGATAATTCGCATTGAGGAGTATGCATGCCCATCGGAACCAACCCATTTCCCAACGATCCCGACCGCAGCCAGATTTGGGAGATGCTGGTCGAGCGCGACATAGCTGCCTTCGTTGCTGCCGATTGGGGCATGGTCGCAGGCGATTTCATCGAGCAAGGCTTCCTCGGCATCCACGCGCACAAGTCACCCAATCCGGATGAGTGGACCGCGGCCTTCCCGAGCCTCGCCGAATACCGAGACGAATGGCTGCGCCAGGCCGATGAATCGGCAAAGACCAAATTTGCGGAACCGCTGGCCGAGGCCATCCATCGCGCCACAAGCCTCACCCAGATCGATATCGATGGCGACATGGCGATCGCGCACAAGAAATTCGACGGCCAGGTGAAGCTGGCCGACGGGTCGGTCGACACGCTGAATTGGCAGACTCTCTACTACTGCCGCAAGGATGCCGGCCGGTGGAAGATCGCCGGTTTCACTGGCTACATGGCGCACCGGTAAGCGGCAGTTCTCGCCCAAAATGTAAGTAATTCAAATTTTTGAATGTAACCGCTGTCGCCTGATACAACTGCATTGAGGAGTGTGACAAACCGACCAGCGTCGAAATCGGGTCCAGGGCGCCAGAAATGCCAGCAATCCTTGGTTTCATGTCCTTTAGGAGCCATTCCCACATGACCTGCGGGCGAAGAAAAATTGCAACCAGGGCGTAAGAATCGGCTTGACTCGGCTTGGCGGCCTTCTTACAAATGTAAATAGTTTACAGAGAGCTGGAAGAACTCTCGGAACAGGGGAAAGGCGTCGGGCTTCATGAAGGTTGGAATTGTCGGCCTTGGTTTTCGGCTTGGCTATCTGGCGCGGGTCTTCACCGTTGAAGTGCCCGGCTTCGAGATCGTCGGCTATGTCGATCCCGATCCTGCCGGCAAGTCCTACGCCGAAGAGCACGGCGTGTCGGTCGGCAAGCCTTATGAATCGCTGGAAGCGATGCTGGCGTCGGAAAAGCTCGACCTGCTGATGGTCGGTTCGCCCAACCACCTGCATCTCGACCATATCCGCATCGGCCTGGAGCACGGCGTCAAGATCTTCGCCGAAAAGCCGGTCGTCACCACGGTCGCCGAGACGATGGAGATTGCCCGCCTGATCGCCGAGCACGGCTCGGACAACGTCATGGTCGGCCTCGTGCTGCGCTACGCGCCGCTCTATGTGGCTCTGCGCAAGGCGCAGGCCGACGGCATGATCGGCGACGTTGCCTCGATCGAAGCGTCGGAGCACATCCCGCCCTATCACGGCGCATTCTTCATGCGCGACTGGCGGCGCTACGAGAAATATTCGGGCACCTTCATGCTCGAAAAATGCTGCCACGATCTCGATCTCTACAATGGCGTGATGGGCTGCCGCCCAATGCGTGTGGCGAGCTTTGGCGGCCGCCGCTCCTTCGTGCCCAAGAACAAGCCGCGAAGGCATCGGCGCCAACGACACGGAAGTCTATCACCGCAAGCCGAGCGGCTGGCAGGGATCGGAGAAGGTCTTCGACTGCGATGGCGACATCATCGATTTCCAGACCGCGATCGTCGAATATGAAAGCGGCGCGTCGCTCTGCTTCCACACCAACATCAATGTGCCGGACGATTTCCGCCGCTTCTGCGTCATCGGCGCAAAGGGCATGGCGGAAGGCGATTTCATCCGCAATTTCTTCAAGGTGCACGACGCCCGCACACGCGACAAGCTGGTCGACACGACGTTTGCGTTGAGCGAGCTATCCGATCACTACGGCGCCGACGAACAGATGGCGCGCGATATCGCCGGCCACATGCTCGAGGGCAAGCCGCTACCGGTTTCGGTGGTCGATGCGCTGGAAGCCGGCTTGCTTGCCATCACCATGGACGAGGCGCGCCGCACCCGCAGCGTCGTCGACATGACGCCGATCTGGAAGCGCTTCGACGAGGCGCTTCACGGCCAGAAGCTGCTGAAGGTCTCGAACGGATGAACCGGGGCCAGGGCGCCACGCTTTTTGCCTTTGGCCTGCTCGCGCCGGCCATCCTCTATATTCTCGTCATCGTCGCTTATCCGCTGGTCGAGACGGTCAACCTCTCCTTCACCGACGCCGCGCTGAAGCCGACCACCAATTGGGTCGGCATGGGCCAACTACAAGAAGATCTTCGCCGGCAATTTCGACGAGATCATCCTCCGCACCTTCGTGTGGACCTTCTTCTCGGTGTCTGATCAAGATGATCATCGGCGTGTTCGGCGCGGCTGTGCTGCTCAATGCCGCCATTCCCGGCCGCGCGCTGTTCCGCATCCTGCCCATGCCGCCATGGATCGTGCCGATGGCCATCGGCATCTTCATGTGGGGCTGGATGTACAACGGCCAGTTCGGCATGATCTCCGGCCTGTTGCAGAATTTCGGCATCATCGATCGGCCCGGTCGCCTTTCTCGCGCATGGCGACACCGCCTTCTGGGCAACCATCGTCACCGACGTCTGGATCGGCGTGCCGCTGGTCACGCTCTATATGCTGGCCGCGATCCAATCGATCCCGAAGGATCTCTACGAGGCCGCCTGGGTCGATGGCGCCGGGCGCTTCTACCGCTTCCGCCGCATCACCCTGCCGATGATCGTGCCGGCGCTGCTCACCATGTCGATGCTGTCGCTGATCGCGACCTTCAACTCCTTCGACATCATCTGGATCCTGACGCGCGGCGGTCCGAGCGGCGAGACCACGACGATGATCATCGACACCTACAAGACCGCGATCGGCTCCTACAAATATGGCGAGGGCGCCGCGCGCGCCGTGCTGATCTGCATCTTCCTGTCGATCTTCTGCTTCTTCTATTTCCGCGTGGTCAGCCGGCTGTCTCCGGGGACGACGAAATGAGCAAGAAGAACAGCACCCCGATGATCGACCGCTACTCGCTGGTACGAAATGATCGGCATCTATGTCGGCATCTTCGCTGCTTCTTGTTCTTCGTGCCTGTCGCCCTTCATCGAAGGCTTCCTGGTTTCGCTGAAGCCGCTCGTCGCTGCTGTTTTCCTCGCCCTACAGCTTCTGGCCGAAGAACGGCTCGCTCGACTGCCTACTACGACCATGTGGGAGCGCGTGCCGAGGCTCGGCCGCTACATCTTCAACTCCCTGTTCATCTCGATCATCGTCACCGCTGATCGTGCTGCTCATCGTCGGTGCCGGCGGCCTATGCCTTCGCGCGTTTCGAGTTTCCGCTTCCGCGGCCCGCTGCTCGGCGCTTTCCTCGCGGTCAACATGTTCTCCGGCGCGGTGCTGCTTGATCCCGCTGTTCCGGCTGATGCGCTCGATCGGCGTGCTCAACACCTATTTCGCCATGATCGTGCCGGGCGTCGCCTTCCTGATCCCGACGGCGATCTGGCTGCTGCGCGCCTATTTGATGCGCATCCCGAGGGAGCTGGAAGAGGCCGCCTGGGTCGATGGCGCAAGCCGTCTCTACACCTGCGCCGGGTCATCCTGCCGCTCGCCATGCCGGGCATCACGGTCGTCGCGATCGCCACCTTCATCGGCGCCTATGCCCAGCAGTTCATCTTCGCGCTGACCTTCAATTCGAAGAGCGAATACATGCCGCTTGACCACCGGCCTGTTCGCCTTCTTCGGCCGGCAGGAGGTGCTGTGGAACGAGCTGATGGCGGCGAGTTTCGTCGGCATCTCGCCGGCGCTGCTGATCATCGTGTTCCTGCAGCGCTATCTCGTCGCCGGCCTCACCGCCGGTGCGGTGAAAGAATAAGCAACCGCCTCACGAGAAACGGGGCATAAAATGGGAGAAAGTACAGTGAGACATGTGATCGCAAACTTCTGGCGGGCGTCGGCCTTCGCCGTCGCCGGCGCTGCCAGGCGCGGCCTCGGCGCGAAGACAAGACGATCAGCTGTCATCTACTGCGGCGACACGATGCAGCCGGTGCACGCCGAATACATCAAGCAGTGGGAAGCCAAGAACGCCGGCTTCAAGGTCGCGCCTGAAGTGGTCGGCTGGGACCAGTGCCAGGACAAGGTGACGACGCTGGCCGCCGCCGGCACGCCGGTTGGCCTGGCCTATGTCGGCTCGCGCACGCTGAAGCAGTTCGCCGCCAACGACCTGATCGTGCCGATGCCGAATGACCGAAGACGAGAAGAAGACCTACTATCCCCTACATCGTCGAAACCGTGACCTTCGACGGCAAGCAGTGGGGCATCCCGGTCGCCTTCTCGACCAAGTCGCTCTACTGGAACAAGGACCTCTTCAACGCAGCCGGCCTCGATCCCGAAACGCCGCCGAAGACCTTCGCCGAAGAAATCGCCTTCGCCAAGCAGATCAAGGAAAAGACCGGCGCCGCCGGCTTCGGCGTCGTCGCCAAGACCTTCGACAACACCATGCACCAGTTCTTGCATTGGGTTTACTCCAACAACGGCTCGGTGATCGATGCCGACGGCAAGATCACGCTCGACTCGCAAGGAAAACCTCGAGTCGCTGACGGCGCTGAAGGACATCGTGCCTTTCGCCGAGGAAGGCCCGACCTCCTACGAGCAGAACGAAGTGCGCGCCATCTTCCTCGACGGCAAGCTCGGCATGATCCAGGCGTCGGTCGGCGCCAAGAACCTGCTCAAGGACGCCAAGTTCAACTGGGGCGTCACGCCGCTGCCGCTCGGTCCGAGCGCCAAGGGTCCCGGCACGCTGCTGATCACCGACTCGCTGGCGGTGTTCAAGGACACGGGCGTCGAGGACAAGGCGATCGACCTCGCCAAGTTCATCACCTCGCCGGAAAACCAGCCGGCCTATGAAGCGCAGGAAGGCCTGACCCCGCTGCGTCCCGGCCCGGCGGTCGACAAGCTGGTCGCCGACGATCCGAACTGGAAGCCGTTCATCGACGGCATCTCCTTCGGTGGTCCGGAGCCGCTGTTCACCGACTACAAGGGTCTGCAGAACACCATGATCGAGATGGTGCAGTCGGTCGTGACCGGCAAGGCCGAGCCGGCGGATGCCTTGAAGAAGGCGGCTGCCGATCTCGAGCAGTACAAGTAAGACAAGCACTTCGGTCCTTTCCGCCTGCGCGGGAGGACCGAACTCGAGCGGAGAGGACGAGCTTGCCCTGGCGGGTCCTCGCCGCTTCATCGTCATCGAAACGGCACGGCGTGATTTCATGGGTCAACTCGTCCTTTCCAACCTGAAAAAATCCTTCGGTGAGATCGAGATCATCAAGGGCGTCGATCTCGACGTGACCGAGGGCGAGTTCGTCGTCTTCGTCGGCCCGTCGGGCTGCGGCAAGTCGACCTTGCTGCGCATGATCGCCGGGCTGGAGGACGTGACCAGCGGCGAGATCATCATCGGCGGCAAGCGGTCAAGGACCTGCCGCCGGTCAAGCGCGGCATCGCCATGGTGTTCCAGTCCTACGCGCTCTATCCGCATATGACGGTGTTCGAGAACATCGCCTTTCCGCTGCGCGTCGAAGGCATGCCGGAAGACAAGTTGAAGACAGCGCGTCGGCGCCGCCGCCAAGGTCCTGCAGCTCGAGCAGCGCCTGCAGCAGCGGCCCGGCACGCTGTCCGGCGGCCAGCGCCAGCGCGTCGCCATCGGCCGCGCCATCGTGCGCCAGCCGAAGATCTTCCTGTTCGACGAGCCGCTGTCCAACCTCGACGCCGCGCTGCGCTCCGAAATGCGCATCGAACTGATGCGAGCTGCACAAGTCGCTCGGCTCGACCATGGTCTACGTCACGCACGACCAGGTCGAGGCGATGACCATGGCCGACAAGATCGTCGTGCTCAATGCCGGCAGCATCGCGCAGGTCGGCTCGCCGCTGGAGCTCTACGACCATCCCGACAACAAGTTCGTCGCCGGCTTCATCGGCTCGCCGAAGATGAATTTCCTGGAGCGGCACCTGCACGGCGGCCAGCGCCTCCGGCGTCACGGTCGATCTGAAAGGGTTCGGGCCCGATCACCACGCCGCACAAGGGCAGCGCCGATCTGGTCGGCAAGCCGCTGACGCTCGGCATCCGCCCTGAACATCTGTCGCTGTCGAAATCGCCCGTTCACGCTGACCTTGACGCCGGCCATCGTCGAGCGTCTCGGCATCCACACCATCGCCTACAGCCCGCAGCCTTCCGGCGAGAATTTCATCTCCCTGTTCGAAGGCAATCCGGCGATCGAGGACGGCAAGCCGATCGCCATCGGCATCGACCCGGCGCATTGCCATTTGTTCACCGCCGACGGCAAAGCGCTGTCGCGGAAGTGATAGCGCTTCTTACCCTCCCCCTTGTGGGGAGGGTCGATCCTGAGCTTGCGAAGGATCGGGGTGGGGGTGGAGAACTTCTGCAACGACATTGGAGTGTGATCACCCCCACCCCGTCTCACGACCTTTGCATTGCAAAGGTCGCTCATCGACCCTCCCCACAAGGGGGAGGGTAAGCCGCGCCAACGCTGCCTCACGTACACTCAGAAGCACTCGATATGACCCATTCCCCACGCACTGCCTTCCACCTCGAAACCGGCTGGACGCCCGCCAGCAAGAACGAGCCGCTGGCCTATACGCTGAAACTCACCAACAACTCCGACAAACCGATGGAGAACTTCAAGCTTGCGGTCTCTGGCCCGGCCCGGCTCGACCCCGCCGCGACGGTCGAGAACGGCAAACTGCTCACCCGGCTCTCCAACCACACCGAACTCGCGCCGCCGGACGGTTTTGTGCTGAAGCCCGGCGCGACCTGGGTCGTCACCGCGCGCGGCCTTTCCTATCCGCTGCGCCATTGGAGCGATGGCGCCAACACCGCCTATCTCGTTCATGCCGGATGGTTCGACCGCGCCGGTCGTCCGTCGCCGGCACGGTGGCCAAGGGCGACAATCGTCCGCTGAAGCGCGGCGCCGAACGTTTCCCGGTGACCGGTCCACGCGCCGGTGCCGATTTCGGTCATGCCGTGGCCCAACAAGGTTGCCATCGAAGGCCGCCGGGCCACGCCGGCCGGTCTTGCGCCCGACCCGCAAGTCATGAGCCGCGCGTGACGCGGCCGAGGCCTTTGCCGAACTCGACCGCCAGGCTGTTTCCGGCCGAAGGCATCGTGCGCCCGGCTTCGGAAGGCGGCGCGCGCGGTGCGTCTCGAACCGCCGATGAACGGGCTGGAGCATGGCGCGGAAGGTTACCGCATCGCCTTCGCCGAAGACGACATCATGATCGAGGCCGAAACCGCGCACGGGCTTCTTCTATGGCCTGATCACGCTCGGCCAGATCCTGCGCGGCGCACAGCGCCACAAGGACGTCTTCATCTTCCCGGCTTCCGGCGACATCGTCGACCGTCCGCGCATGGGGTTCCGCGGCAGCCATCTCGACGTGGCCCGGCAGTTCTATTCCTCCGCCGAAGTCAGCCAGTTCCTCGCCGTCATGGCCTGGAACAAGCTGAACCGGTTCCACTGGCACCTCACGGAAGACGAAGCCTGGCGCATCGAGATTTCCGCCTATCCGCGCCTGACCGAAATTGGCGCCTGGCGCGGCCACGGGCTGGCGATCCCGCCGCTGCTTGGCACCGGTCCGCAGAAGAGCGGCGGCTACTATTCCAAGACAGATCGTGGGCGAGATCGTCGCCCAGGCAGCCAGCTACGGCATCGAGGTGATCCCGGAGATCGACATTCCCGGCCACTGCTACGCGCTGTTGCAGGCGCTGCCTGAACTGCGCGATCCAGCCGAGAGCGGCGAATATGCCTCCGTGCAGGGGTTTCCCAACAACTGCCTCAACCCGGCCAATCCAAAGGTCTACGAATTCCTCGAAACCATGTTCGGCGAACTGGCCGAGATGTTTCCCTCGAAGATACTGCATCTCGGCGCGGACGAGGTGCCGATGGCGGCCTGGTCCGGGTCGCCGATGGCGCTCGACCTGCTTCGCAAACTCGGCCGGCGACAAGGCCGCCGACGCCGCACGCCAAACTGAAGAACACGATCGGCAATTTGCACGGCGCCGACGAGATCGGCGATTCCGCCACGGCGATCCTGCAAGGCGAGTTCATTCGCAAGGCGCATGGCATCATCAAGAAACTTGGCTGCGTGACCGGCGGCTGGGAAGAAGCCGCGCATGGCGATGTCATCGACAAGGCGTCGTCTTACCTCGTCGGCTGGCGCGATATCGCGGTCAGCGGCAAGCTGGCCGCCGCCGGCTACGACATCGTCGTCAGCCCCGGCCAGGCCTACTATCTCGACATGTCGCAATCGATCGAATGGGACGAGCCCGGCGCCGGCTGGGCCGGCTGGTCGGGCCCGCGCGAGACCTATGATTTCGACCCGGTGAAGGGCTGGACGGCGGAGCAGCTCAAGCACTTCAAGGGCATCCAGGCCTGCATCTGGTCGGAATCGATGACCGACCGCGCCATTTTCGACCGTCTCGTCTTTCCGCGCCTTTCAGCCATCGCCGAGACGGCCTGGACCGACTGGGATCGGAAGATCTGGCATCGCTTCAGCGCGCTCTGCGGCCTGATGCCGATCCTGTACGGCTACTGGGCGGACTAGGTCGACTGACCAATGAGGAGCGGAGCACGACTGGAACCCCGCTTCCCAACCTGCTAACGGGCGCCATGCCGCCCGCCTTGCCCGATCTGCCGGTCACCGCCGTCCTGCCGTCTTTGCTCGACGCGCTTGCGGTCGGCCCGAACGCCGTGCTGGTCGCGCCGCCCGGCGCCGGCAAGACGACACTGGTGCCGTTGGCCTTGCTCGACCAGCCCTGGCTGAGCCGGCAAGATCCTGCTGCTCGAGCCGCGTCGTCTCGCCGCCCGCGCCGCCGCCCGGCGCATGGCCGAACTGCTCGGCGAGGAGGTCGGCCAGACGGTCGGCTACGCCATGCGCATGGACACCCGCGCCTCGGCAAAAACGCGCATTCTCGTCGTCACCGAAAGCATCCTGTCGCGCATGATCCTCGACGATCCGGAACTTGCCGGCGTCTCCGCCATCCTGTTCGACGAATTCCACGAGCGCTCGCTGGACGGCGATTTCGGCCTCGCTCTGGCGCTCGACGTCCAGGGCGCGTTGCGGCCGGATCTCAGGCTGCTCGTCATGTCGGCCACCATCGATGGCGCGCGCGTCGCCAGTCTTTTGAACGACGCCCCTGTGATCGAGAGTCAGGGTCGCGGCTTTCCCATCGACATCCGCTATCAGGAACGCCCCGCTGGCGAACCGATCGAAGACGCGATGGCCAAGGCGATCCGCGCTGCCCTCGCCGACGAGCCCGGCAGCGTGCTCGCCTTCCTGCCTGGTCAGCGCGAGATCGAACGCACGGCGGAGCGCCTCGCCGGCCGCCTGCCCGAGAATGTCGACATCACGCCGCTCTACGGCATGTTGGACGGCAGGGCGCAGGATGCCGCCATCCGCCCGGCGCCCGCCGGCAGGCGCAAGATCGTGCTGGCCACCTCGATCGCCGAAACCTCCATCACCATCGACGGCGTGCGCGTCGTCATCGATTCCGGCCTGGCGCGCGTGCCGAAATTCGAGCCGTCGACCGGCCTGACCCGCCTGGAAACCGAGCGCGTCTCGCGCGCCTCCGCCGACCAGCGCGCCGGCCGCGCCGGCCGCACCGAACCCGGCGTCGCCATCCGGCTTTGGCGCGCCGAGCAGACGGCGGCACTTCCCGCCTTCACCCAACCCGAGATCAAGGAAGCGGACCTGTCCGGCCTGCTGCTCGACTGCGCTGCCTTCGGCGTATCCGATCCGACGACGCTTGCCTTCCTTGATCCGCCGCCGGCGCCGGCCTTGGCCGAAGCACGGACGCTTGCTCACCGACCTCCATGCACTCGACGTGGACGGCCGCCTCACCGCCACCGGCTCGGCCATGCGCAAGCTTGCTCTGCCGGTCCGTCTGGCGCACATGGTCACGGAGGCCGCCCCGCGCGGCGAAGCGCACCGCGCCGCGTACGCTCGCCGTCCTGCTCACCGAACGCGGTCTCGGCGGCGACAGCGCCGATCTCGAACGCCGCTTCGAACGTTTTGCCTCTGACCGCTCGCCCCGCGCCAATGCGGCGCGGCAACTGGCTGCGAGGTTGGCGAAACAGGCTGGCGGCTCCGGCGCAGCCGCCGCCCAGCCGTTCGTCCCTCGGCCGCCTCCTCATCGACGCCTGGCCGGACCGGGTCGCCAAGGCGCGCGGCGAGCGCGGTCGCTTTGTGCTCGCCAACGGACGTGGCGCAATGCTCGATCCGACCGATCCGCTGGCGGGCGAGACGTTTCTTGTCATCGCCGATCTGCAGGGCAAAGCGCAGAATGCCCGCATCGCCGTCCGCCGCGCCGATCGATGAGGCCGAGATCCGCGACGCGCTTGGCGACCGCATCGAGCGCCGCACCGAGACCAGTTTCGACCCCGACACGGCGAACCGTTCGTGTCCGCGAGACGACCCGCTTGGGCGCGATCCAACTCGGCGAGCGCATGCTGCCCGCGCCGACGGGCGCGGAGGCCGACCGCGCTGTCATCGCCGCGCTTCGCGAGCACGGCCTTGCCCTGTTGCCGTGGGGCAAGGAGAGCGCCGCCTTGCGCCATCGCCTGCAATGGCTCCATCAGGGGCTCGGCGCGCCATGGCCCGACATGTCGGACGCCGCTTTGACCGAAAGACTTGACGACTGGCTGCTGCCGTTCCTGTCCGGCGAGGCGAACCTCAACCGATTCCGGAAAGCGCAATCCGCGAAGGCCTGCTGTCGTTGGTCCCGCACGATCTCCAGCGCAAGGTGGAGGCGCTCGCTCCCACCCATTTCGATGCGCCGTCGGGCAGTCGCTTGCCCATCGACTACGACGGCGAGCAGCCGGTGCTGTCGATCCGCGTGCAGGAACTGTTCGGCCTGAACCGCCATCCGGCGATCGCCAACGGCTCGGTGCCGCTGACCCTGGAATTGCTCTCGCCCGCCCATCGGCCGATCCAGACGACGCGCGACCTGCCAGGATTCTGGCGCGGCTCCTGGGCCGATGTGCGCTCGGATATGCGCGGGCGTTATCCCAAGCATGTCTGGCCGGAGGACCCGGCCAACGCCACCGCGACCAGCCGCGCCAAGCCGCGCGGCACTTGACTGTCACGGGCCGATCTCGGGCTCCTCGGCTGCCTTGCCCAGCTTCTGCTCGCGGAAGAAGATGAACAGGCCGGACGCGACGATGAACGCGGCTCCGATCAGCGTCGTCGCCGGCGGCGTCTCGCTGAAGAAGAGCCAGCCGAACAGCACCGCCCACACCAGCAGCGTGTATTGATAGGGCGTCACGGTCGCCGCATCCGCCAGGATGAGCGAGCGGTTGGTGAAGACATGCGCCACCATCGCTACAACGCCGAGCAGCGCCAGCAGCGCATAGTCGAAGCTGGTTGGCGGCACCCAGGAAAACAGCGAGGCGACGATGCCGAACAGGCCGGCCCCTACGGTCGGCCAGAACACCAGAGCGATGTCGGAAGAATTCCGCAGCGCCCGCCCGGCAACCATCATCAAGGCAAAACAGATACTGCCAGCAATCGCGATCAGGGCCGGTGCGCTCAGCGTCTCGGAAGACGGCTGCAAGCGCGATCAGCACCCCAACGAAGCCGATGCCGATCGCCGTCCAGCGCCGCCAGCCGACATGTTCGCCGAGCAGGACAGGCGACAGCGCTGCCACATAGATCGGCGCAGCCATCCAGAAGGTGATGGTATCGGCCAGCGGCATATAGGCGACGGCAAAATAGAAGGCGGCCACTTCCAGCGTGGTCAGGCACACACGAACGACCATCAGCCAGGGACGCTCGATGTCGAGCAATGCCCGCCATCCGGCGCGGTGAATGAACGGCAGCAGGATCAGCAGCGCGGCAAGCGCTGCGGATCAGCAACAATTGGCCGACCGAATAGGTCGACACCAGCCATTTGCCCATCACGTCGTTGATGGAAAATGTCAGCACAGCCAGCAGCATGAAAAGGATGCCGAGGCGGGTGGTGTCTTTGGTTTGGATCGCTGTGCTGGCCATTTCGCCTGTTCCAATGTCAGGCGTCGTCTACAGCATCCCTTTCAGCCGGTACAGCGCCTCCAGCGCTTCCTTTGGCGTCATGTCGTCAGGATTGATTGCGCCAAGCGCCTCGCCGAGCTTGTCGTTCTTCGGCGCTGGCGGCTTCTCCGCCTTTTTCATCGCCACGGAAAACAGCGGCAGATCATCCAGCATGCGGTCGGCCTTGCCGGCCACTTCGCCTTCTTCGAGCTGGTGCAGCACGTCTTTGGCGCGCGCCACGACCGCATCCGGCAGGCCGGCGAGGCGCGCCACCTGCACGCCATAGCTGCGGTCGGCCGCGCCCTTGGCCACCTCGTGCAGGAAGACGACGTCGCCCTCCCATTCCTTCACCCGCATGGTGACATTGTGCAGGCGCGGCAGCTTGCCGGCGAGCGCCGTCATCTCATGAAAATGCGTGGCGAAGATCGCCCGGCAGCGGTTTTGCTCATGCAGATATTCCACCGCCGCCCAGGCGATCGACAGCCCGTCGAAGGTCGCCGTGCCGCGCCCGATCTCGTCCAGGATCACCAGCGCCCGTTCGCCCGCCTGGTTCAGGATCGCCGCCGTCTCGACCATTTCGACCATGAAGGTCGAGCGCCCGCGCGCCAGATCGTCGGATGCGCCGACGCGGGAGAACAGCCGGTCGACCACGCCGATATGCGCGCCTCCGCCGGCACGTAGCAGCCCATCTGCGCGAGGATCGCGATCAGCGCGTTCTGGCGCAGGAAGGTGGACTTGCCGCCCATATTCGGGCCGGTCAGCAGCCAGATCGCGCCGTTGCGGTCGTTTCTCGCTGGCGAAAGATCGCAATCATTGGCGACGAAGGGCGCTTCCGCCGCGCGCCGCAGTGCCTGCTCGACCACCGGATGCCGGCCGCCCTTCACCGCGAAAGCCAGGCTGTCGTCGACCTGCGGCCGACGCCAGTCTTCGCCTTGCGCCAACACGGCAAGCGCCGCCGAGACGTCCAGCACCGCAATCGCCCCGGCTCCGGCGCGAATGGCGTCGGCATGGCTCACGGCTTCCGCCGTCAGCCGGTCGAACACCGCCAGTTCGATGGCCAGCGCCCGGTCGGCGGCATTGGCGATTTTTGTCTCCAGCCCGGCGAGTTCCGTCGTGGTGAAGCGCATCGCATTGGCCATGGTCTGGCGGTGGATGAACTTCGCCTTGGCCGCGTCGCTGCCGGTCATGATCGCGTGATGGTTGGCGGTCACTTCGATGTAGAAGCCCAGCACGTTGTTGTGCCGGATTTTGAGCGAGCGAATCCCGGTCTCCTCGACCAGGTCGCGCTCCATGCCGGCGATCACACGGCGCGATTCCGTCGCCAGCGCGCGCATCTCGTCCAGCTCGGGGTCGTAGCCGGCGCGCACGAAACCGCCATCCCTTTTCAGCAGCGGCAGTTCGTCGGCCAGCGCCGTCTCGACATGATCGGCAAACGTCACCGGCAGTCGTCCGATGGCTGCAACGCGCGTGCGAAATCTCCTCCGGCCATTCCGCTTGTCCGAGAATGTCGCGCAAGCCGCGCGCCGCATCGAAGCCAGCGCGCAAGGCGCCGAGATCGCGCGGCCCGCCGCGGTTGAGCGCCAGCCGCGACAGCGCGCGCGGCATGTCGGCGACGCCTTTCAGCACGGCGCGCACTGCCTCGCACAGGCGCTGCTCGGCGAGGAAGAACGACACCGAATCCAGCCGTTGCCCGATCGCTTTCGGATCGGTCAGCGGCGCCATCAGCCGTTCAGCCAGCAGCCGTGCGCCGCCGCCGGTCAATGTCCGGTCGATCGCCTTGAACAGAGAGCCTTCGCGGCTGCCGTTCAGCGTGCGCAGCAGTTCAAGGTTGGACCGCGTCGCCGGGTCGATGAACAGCGATGATCCCGCCTGCTCGCGCTCGGGCCGCGACAGCGGCGGCCGTTCCGCCTTCTGCGTCTTCTCGACATAGGCGATTGCGCCTGCAATGGCCGAGAGTTCCGCGCGGCTGAAGCTGCCAAAGCTGTCCGTCGTCGCGACGTCGAAAAAGCGCGCGATGCGCCCCGGCGCCGAGGCGGAATCGAACAGGCTGCCGGGCGCGCGGGCTGGCGACCCGCCCAAGCACGTCGAAGACCGGCTTCAACGCCGCGTCATAAAACACCGGGTCGGCCACGATCAGCTCGCGCGGATCGACGCGGAAAATGTCGGCCAGCAGGCCGTTCGGCGCTGGTTTCCGCCACCCGAAAAGCGCCGGTCGAAATGTCGATCCAGGCGAGCCCGAACGCATCCTCGCTGCGAGCCCTTCACCCGCCCCAGCGCCATCAGATAATTCGCTTCGGAAGGCGCCAGCAGCTTGTCTTCGGTGATCGTGCCCGGCGTCACCAGCCGGATCACGTCGCGTTTGACGACCGATTTCGCGCCGCGCTTTTTCGCTTCCGCCGGGTCCTCGATCTGCTCGCAGACGGCGACGCGGAACCCCAGGCCAATCAGCTTCTGCAGATAATCGTCGGCCGCGTGCACCGGCACGCCGCACATCGGGATGTCATCGCCATTGTGTTTGCCGCGCTTGGTCAGCACGATGCCGAGCGCGCGGCTGGCCTTCTCCGCGTCGTCGAAGAACAGCTCGTAGAAATCGCCCATGCGATAGAACAGCAGCGAATCCGGGTTCGCCGCCTTGATCTCGATATACTGCTCCATCATCGGGGTACGGTGCCGAGGTGGGCGAAAGTCGATCCGACTGATCCGGGTTCTGCCTATCCATTGTGACTGCAATCGCGTGAGTGCCGCATCCCGTCACGTCATGGCCATTTGGAGAGAGATGTAAAGTCACGCCTGTGGATGCTGCTGTCGTGGAAGCGGTCAATTGCGATGAACCGGGCAATCCTGGATTAACCATGCCCGGAGCCGCAAGGAACCATTAACCCATGCCGACAGGCATCGCGCTATGTAAGCGTCGATTGACATTAGGGGAGATGAATGCCAGCCGGTGGTTTCGCCAAGGACGAAGTCCTGCAATTGCCCGTGCGCTTCTTCGTCGACCTTGCTGCAGCGCCAGATCTTGAAACTGCGCTCGAGATCACAGCGCGCTGGTTTCGTACGGTCCTGGATGTCGATCGAGTCACGTTGACGCTTGCGGATACGGCGACCGACCTTCGTTTGATCGCGCTGGAAGGCAACAAGGCGATTCCGCTCGACATGCCGGTTCCGATTGAAGGCACGATGGTGGGTCGCGTCTTCAGTCAGCAACGGCCGGAGATCTGCAACGACATGGGGGTTTCCGCCGATCTGGATTGCATGAAGCTGTCGTCAGGCGGCCTGCGCAGCTGCCTTGATGTACCGCTCGTCAACGGCAACGAATGTTATGGAACGCTAAATGCGGCCTCTCGGGCCGCAAATGCCTTCACGCAATCGCACCTAAATCGGATGTATGCTTTCGGAAGCTGGGTCGCTACAAACATCCGCGTCCACAGGCAGATGGACGTGTTGCGGGCGCTCGCTGACCGTGATCCGTTGACGGGACTTTTGAACCGTCGCGCCTTTATGGCGGCAGCCACGCCGATGATACGTTCGACGAACGAGCCTTGTCCGCTTGGGCTGGCGCTTATCGACCTGGACCATTTCAAGACGATCAACGACCGTTTCGGCCATGCGGCGGGAGATATGGTTCTGCAATATGCCGCGGATCTGTTGGTCAAGACATGCCGGTCGGCCGACCTTGTCACGCGGCTTGGCGGTGAGGAGTTTTGCGTCGCGCTTCCCGGAATCCTGCCGGCCGATATGAAGACGATCCTCGATCGCTATCTCGTCGGGCTCGGCAACTGTCCGACGATATTCAATGGCAAGCATATCCCCGTGACAGCGAGTATTGGCGCGGTGCATGTCCAGGCCGGCGACGTAGATGTCTCGCTGCTGCTTCAGCAGGCCGACAAGGCGATGTATCGGGCAAAGCGTTCCGGCCGCAACCGCATAGAATATGTCGGGTTTGCCGATGGCAAACTGTACCGCAAATCCGCTTAGAGGCTGATTGCCGCTGTGCCGGCGACGGCAAGAATGCGCGCCGAACCACGCTTCTTTCACCGGCGCGACACCCGACCTGATCCATACCATCGGCAGGATCATGATCGGCGTCATCGAGGAAAGTGTCGTGACGATGCCGACACTGCCAGTCGCCAGCGCACCCATCAACAGCGCCATGCCGATTGCGGTGCCAAAGAAGGCCGAGCCGAGCGCCACCGCGAGGTCGGCGCGACGCAAGCTGTAGGGTTTGTGAAGCGCAGCGATCGGCAGCAGCGTCACGATCAGGAAAAACAGAGCCGCCACGCCTGAGCGTACCGCCATCGCGGCAAACGGTTCGACACCAGCTTCCATTGCCGGCCGCGCAAACAGGCTGCCGAGCGCCTGGCCCAGCGCCGTGATCACGCCGAGGGCGATGCCCGTTATAGATGCGGCGCGCGTTTCGCGGTGAGAGGGTGAGGGGCGACCTGTAGGAGGCAGTTCGGTGATGGAACCCGTTGCTGCGATCGCACCCTCAACCGACGTCACCGTCTCGCGACGCCGCATGCCGATGGCGAGCACGATGCCGGCCAGCACCAGCGCCACGCCGACAGCCTGCCGCAGGCTGATTGTCTCGCCAAGCACGGCATAACCCAGAAGCAGCGAGAACGGCGAAGCCAGTGCGAACAGCAGCGCCGTCTGCCGCGGGCCAGCTACATAGATCGCCGCGAAATAGGTGGTGCTGGCGATGATGATGCCGAACAGGCTCGACGCCGCCAGTTGCCAGGCTTGCGGCGAACCCACTGTGCGCCAGCTTCCCAGCACCAGCATGACCGCGGCGGTCATCGCAAAGGCCGCCAGCATCTGCCAGCGCGCCAGGCGAAACACGTCGACGCGGCCTTTCAGCTCGCTGATCAGCATGCCGCTCAGCGCAATGCAAAGCGCGGCGGAAAGGGCCAGGCCTTCAGACAGGAACACGACGCACCGCGCGATAAGCCAAATTCAGAAAAACTCCTTCTTCCTCCTTGGCGGTTCCGCCTTGCCAAGTGTAGCCTTATTTCCCGACGCTCCACAAAAACAAGCATTGGCGGTCTAGCGTCGCCGCTGAGGGAAGGAAACAGCTTACCTATGGCCAAGAAACCCGACCGCGAAGGCCCCTCCGTCACCGCGCAGGAAGCGCTCGACTTCCACGCCATGGGCCGCCCCGGCAAGCTGGAGATCAACCCGACCAAGCCGATGGCCACCCAGCGCGACCTGTCGCTGGCCTATTCGCCCGGCGTCGCCGTGCCGGTAAAGGCCATCGCCGAAGACAAGAGCCGCGCCTATGATTACACCACGCGCGGCAACATGGTGGCCGTCATCTCCAACGGCACCGCGATCCTCGGTCTCGGCAATCTCGGCGCGCTGGCCTCGAAGCCTGTCATGGAAGGCAAGGCGGTGCTGTTCAAGCGCTTCGCCGATGTCGATTCCATCGACCTCGAGGTCGACACCGAGGACGCCGACGAGTTCATCAACTGCGTGCGCTATCTCGGGCCCTCCTTCGGCGGCATCAATCTGGAGGACATCAAGGCGCCGGAATGTTTCATCATCGAGCAGCGCCTGCGCGAGCTGATGGACATCCCCGTCTTCCATGACGACCAGCACGGCACCGCCATCATCGCCACCGCCGGCCTGATCAATGCGCTGCATATCACCGGCCGCGACATGAAGACCGCCCGCCTGGTCTGCAACGGCGCGGGCGCTGCCGGCATCGCCTGCATCGAACTGGTCAAGTCGCTCGGCTTCTCGCCCGAAAACGTCATCCTGTGCGACACCAAGGGCGTGGTCTATCAGGGCCGCACCGAAGGTATGAACCAGTGGAAGTCGGCGCATGCGGTCAAGACCGACCGCCGCACGCTGGCCGATGCAATGGACGGCGCCGACATCGTGTTCGGCCTGTCTGCGCGCGGCGCCTTCAGCAACGCGATGATCCAGTCGATGGCCAAGAACCCGATCATCTTCGCCATGGCCAATCCCGATCCGGAGATCACGCCGGAGGAGGTCGCCGAGATCCGCACCGACGCCATCATGGCGACCGGCCGCTCGGACTATCCGAACCAGGTCAACAACGTGCTGGGCTTCCCCTATATTTTCCGCGGCGCGCTGGATGTCCGCGCCACCACCATCAACGACGCGATGAAGGTCGCCGCCGCCCAGGCGCTGGCCGACCTCGCCCGCGAGGACGTGCCGGACGATGTCGCCGCCGCCTACCAGGGCAACCGCCCGAAATTCGGCCCCAACTACATCATCCCGGTGCCCTTCGACCCGCGCCTGATCTCGGCCATCCCGGTCGCCGTCGCCAAGGCGGCGATGGAATCGGGCGTCGCCGGCCGGCCGATCATCGACCTGAAGAAATACGCGCAGGAGCTCTCCGCCCGCCGCGATCCGATCGCCTCGACCTTGCAGCGCATCTACGACCGCGTGCGCCGCCAGCCGAAACGCGTCGTCTTCGCCGAGGGCGAGGAGGAGCAGGTGATGCGCGCCGCCGTCTCCTTCGTAAACCAGAATCTCGGCACCGCCATTCTGGTCGGCCGCGAGGAGATCATGCGTGAGACGGCCCGCAATGCCGGCGTGGAGCTCAACCGTTCCGGTATCGAAATCATCAACGCCCGGCTGTCGCGCCGCAACACCGTCTACGCCGACCATCTCTATGAGAAGATGCAGCGCAAGGGCTTTCTCTTCCGCGACTGCCAGCGCCTGATCAACAACGACCGCAACCATTTCGCCGCCACCATGGTGGCGCTGGGCGATGCCGATGCGGTCGTCACCGGCGTCACACGCAACTATTCGACCGTGCTGGAAGACATCCGCCGTGTCATCGACGCCAGGCCCGGCCACCGTGTCATCGGCGTGTCGATCGCGCTCTGCCGTGGCCGCACCGTCATCGTCGCCGACACCGCCGTGCACGACATGCCGAATGCCGAGGAGATCGCCGACATCGCGGAAGAGGCATCCGGCTTTGCCCGCCGCATGGGCTACGAGCCGCGCGTCGCGCTGCTCGCCTATTCCACCTTCGGTCAGCCTTACAGCGAGCGGTCCGAGCGCGTGCAGGAGGCCGTGCGCATCCTCGACAAGCGCCGCGTCGACTTCGAGTATGACGGCGAAATGGGCGCCGACGTCGCGCTGAACCATCAGCTGATGCAGCGGCAATATCCGTTCTGCCGCCTCTCCGGCGCGGCGAACGTGCTGATCATGCCGGCGTTCCACTCGGCCTCGATCTCGACCAAGATGTTGCAGGAACTGGGCGGCTCGACCGTCATCGGCCCGCTGCTTGTCGGCCTCAACAAGCCGGTGCAGATCGTGCCGCTCAACGCCAAGGACTCAGACATCGTCAACATGGCCGCGATCGCCGCTTACACAGCCGGCACGTGATGCAAATGACATCATGACGGGAAAAACGGAATCTGGTCCTACCAGAACTTGACGGCGGCCTCGGAACCAAGTTGAGTGCGGCGAAAGCATTTTTCAGCGCGATCGGGAGGAGTTCTGAATGCCAACCACCATCAAGGGGCCGGCGATCTTTCTGGCGCAGTTCGCCGGCGATGCCGCCCCGTTCAATTCGCTGAAGTCGATCACCGAGTGGGCCGCCGGCCTCGGCTACAAGGGCGTGCAGATCCCGACCTGGGACGGCCGCCTGTTCGATCTCAAGAAGGCGGCCTCCTCGAAGGCCTATTGCGACGAGGTGAAAGGCGTCTGCGCCGATGCCGGCGTCGAGATCACCGAACTCTCGACCCATCTCCAGGGCCAGCTCGTCGCTGTTCATCCAGCCTATGATTCGCAGTTCGACGGTTTTGCTCCAGCCAAGGTCCACGGCAATCCGAAGGCCCGGCAGAAATGGGCGGTCGAACAGATGTTGTGGGGCGCCAAGGCCTCGAAGAATCTCGGCCTCAAGGCTTGCGTGTCGTTCACCGGTGCGCTGGCGTTCCCCTACATCTACCCCTGGCCGCAGCGGCCGCAGGGGTTGATCGAAGAGGCCTTCGCCGAGCTCGGAAAACGCTGGAAGCCGATCCTCGACGCTTATGACGATGCCGGCGTCGATCTCGGCTACGAAATCCATCCGGGCGAAGATGTGTTCGATGGCGCGACGTTCGAGATGTTCCTCGACGCCGTCGGCGGCCACAAGCGCTGCGCGATCAACTACGACCCGTCGCACTTCGTGCTGCAGCAGCTCGATTATCTCGACTTCATCGACATCTACCATGAGCGCATCAAGGCTTTTCACGTCAAGGATGCCGAGTTCAATCCGACCGGCCGGCAGGGCGTCTATTCCGGCTATCAGAGCTGGGTCGACCGCGCCGGCCGCTTCCGCTCGCTGGGCGACGGCCAGGTCGATTTCGGCGGCATCTTTTCCAAGCTCACGGCCCATGGCTACGACTCGTGGGCCGTGCTGGAGTGGGAATGCTGCTTGAAGCACCCGGAGGATGGCGCCGCCGAAGGCGCGCCGTTCATCCAGCATCACATCATCCGCGTCACGGAAAGAGCCTTCGACGATTTTGCCGGCGGCAAGTCGGACAAGAAGCTGCTCCGGGCGATGATGGGGATTTAGCGCCAGCTCCCTCCCCCTTGAGGGGAGGGTGGCCGGCCTTGGGCCGGCCGGGTGGGGACGCCTCAGCCAAGCTCGACGCCAATCCCCAAAAGCAAGACCAAGCGTCGCGGATTTCGCGACCGACCCCACCCCGGCGCTTCGCGCCGACCCTCCCCTCAAGGAGGAGGGAGCTAACCGGAGGAGAAACACATCATGGTCAGCGGCAAAGTTATCCAATCCAGCACCGGTCCGATTCGCTACGGCATGGTGGGCGGCGGGCAGGGCGCTTTCATCGGCGGCGTGCACCGCATCGCCGCGCGCCTCGACGGCGAGTTCGATCTGGTCGCCGGCGCATTTTCCTCCAGCCCCGAAAAGGCGCGCGCCTCGGGCAAGGAACTCGGCATCGCCGACGACCGCAACTACGGCTCCTTCGCCGAAATGGCCAAGGCCGAAGCTGCGCGCCCCGATGGCATCGAGGCTGTCGCCATCGTCACGCCGAACCACATGCACTATCCGGCGGCAAAGGCCTTCCTCGAAGCCGGCATCCACGTCATCTGTGACAAGCCGCTGACCTCGACGCTTGCCGACGCGAAGAAGCTCGCCGCGCTGGCTAAAAAATCCGGCAAACTCTTCGTCCTCACCCATAATTACACCGGCTATCCGATGGTGCGGCAGGCGCGCGAGATGGTGGCGAAGGGCCAGCTCGGCGACATCCGCGTCGTGCAGGCTGAATACCCGCAGGATTGGCTCACCGAGACCATCGAGACCACCGGCCACAAGCAGGCGGCCTGGCGCACCGACCCGAAACAGTCGGGCGCGGGCGGCGCGACCGGCGACATCGGCACCCACGCCTACAACCTCGCCCGCTTCGTCACCGAACTCGAACTTGATTCGCTCTCCGCCGACCTGTCGGCGTTTGGCGCGGGCCGCATGCTCGACGACAACGCCAACATCATGCTGCGCTTCAAGCGACGCGGCGGCCAGACGGCGAAGGGCATGATCTGGGCGAGCCAGGTCGCGCCCGGCCATGAGAACGGCCTGAAACTGCGTGTCTACGGCACCAAGGGCGGCATCGAATGGGTGCAGGCCGACCCGAACTATCTCTGGTTCACGCCGTTCGGCCAGCCGAAACAGTTGCTGACCCGCGCCGGCGCTGGCGCGATGCCGGTCGCCTCGCGTGTCACGCGCGTCCCGTCGGGCCATCCGGAAGGTTATCTCGAAGGTTTTGCCAACATCTATGCGGAGGCCGCTCGCGCCATCCGCGCCGTCCGACGCAAAGGCGGCAAGACGCCGAAGGATGTCGTCTATCCAACCATCGACGATGGCGTGGAAGGCGTCGCGTTCGTCGAAGCCTGCGTGCGCTCTTCGAAGAAGAACGCCGCCTGGACCAAGCTTTGAGGGTTGAACCCTGGGGACAGTTTACTTTCTTTCCGCCAGCATCAGCTTTGAAGCGGTACAGCTTCCTTGCGGAAAAAAGTAAACTGTCCCCGGCGCTTGGCCGTCTCGGGGCGGCCCTGTTGCGTACTTCGCCAGGCGGGCAATAGGCGCAAAAGCCAACCGCTGCAGGGCATTCAGGAAATCATCCATGTCGCGCGCTCGACGAGCGCCGAACCGCACCAAGCAAGCTGGCCCGGCATCGTCCTGAACGGTGAAAGCCAACCGCGCCTGACAATCCAGTTCATAAGCCAGATCGCGAAAACTCTGGGCAAGGCGCATGGCTTCGGCAGGACTGTCGCTGGCTGAACCGAGCGGCATCGAGGCTGGCGCCTCTGGTTCGCCAATGACAAGATCCTGCGCCACGCTCTCGGCGCGGCGCAGAACCCAGATCACAAATCCACGGACAAGCCCGGAACGGCGGCTGGCGAACTCGGCCAAATCGGCGAGGGCGAAGAGTAGCGCGACAATGCGCTTCAACGCCGCCCTTTCCTCCTTCATCGCCAATTTCCAGTCCATCACACAGCCCTCAACAAGGTCGGCGAGCATTGTGCGTGAGGCGCCAGGGGGGTGGACGAAATTTTTTTGTGGGAGGGTGCGGACCGGGTGGAGGACGGTCCCGTTTGCAGCGGGAACTGTCCTCCTTCCTGCTCCCGTCAGATTCCCGTCTTCGCCTTGATCCAATCGAGATAATTCGAAATCCGCGTGTAGACGCCATAGGCATTGGCATGTCCGCAAGCCATGCTGGCATCGGCCGGGCCTTCGCCCCAGGACACCACGCCGATCTGGGTCAAGCTGCCGTCCGCGCCCTTGCCGAACAGCGGCCCGCCCGAATCGCCGTTGCAGGCGTCGCGCTCGCCGCTGGTGGTTCCGGCGCAGATCATGTTTGCGGTCAGCGGGTCGCGCATGTCGGCGGCGATGGCCGTACGGGCGCCGTCGATGCCCTTTTCGGAATAGCGCATGCGGCCCGAAAGCTGCGTCAGCGCATTGGTCAAATCCCGGGCGTAGATGTCCTTGATGCCCGTATTGCAGGCCGCGGTGCGGCTGCAGGTCGAGATCGGCCTCCATCAAATCGTTGGGGAATGTGCCATCGCCCATCCTGCCCCAGCCGGTGACAGTCACGGTGCCCGCATCTTCCGTTGCCGCAGCGGGCAGCTTGATCGGCGGAGCGCTCGCTTCATCGGCCAGCTTCAAAAGGCCAAGGTCGTTGTCCAGCGTCGCTTCGCTGTAGCCCTCATGCACGATCACCTCGAGAACCTTGTGCCGTTTGCCTTCGCCCAGATTGGTGGCCTCAGACAGCACCGTCACAGTGTCGGCGGGGATTGGAGCCCCTTCATTATAGAGGCAGTGGGCAGCCGTCAGCACCCAGCCGGGCGCGATCAGCGAGCCGCCGCAGAATTGCGCGTTGGGCTGGCTTTCCACGCTCTCGTCGAGCTTCTCGCTCATCAGGAGCGCGACCTGGAATGGCCATTCGCCCTTGTCGGCCAGCTTGCCGCCGATGACGCGGTCGGCTGCGCCGGGGTTTTCGGCTGTCTGCTTGGTCCGGCCGGCGGTCACGCGCGACATCGGCGAGGTTTCCGGCCGTGTGTCGGTAGCTTGGGCGGCCGATGCCACAATGCCGGCGGCGCTGACTGCCGCTGCTAGCAGGGCCGTTGATAAGAATCTGTTCACTCTATTCTCCTGAGACATGCATGGTTCGGAGCGGCTCGCGTTGCCGTGCGGGCCGGCGTCAAGCGCGCGGACTTTACCCAGATCCGGCGCGCGGAAAAGAGTATTTGCTTGAAAAAGCGAAATCTTTTGGGCACGACACGCCGCAGTTCGGCCCGACTTCAGGACGCGCGCGAGCCATTGAACAATGGCGAAACGATGCCAAAAGCGCCGGTGTCGGACTATCTTTTTTGCGACCACGATCTAGACAAGATTTCCGGTTTTTGATCCTGTCCACACGGGCTACTTGGGAGAATTCCAAATGCAATTTTTGAACAGGGTACTTGCGGCCGGCCTTCTTGCTTCGGCTGCGATGGTGGCAATGCCTGCGCTTGCGCAGGACAAGGGTGCTGCCAGCGAGGGCAGCGGCGAAGCGTCCCGCGACATCGGCGGCGAGGATTTCAAGCACGGCCGCGCCAAGCCGATCGTCGTTCCGAAGATCGAGGATGCGCAGACCCGCGACCTGAGCACCGACGCCGCCAAGGCGGCCGCGTCATTGTCGGTGCTCACCCACTCGGCTGACGGCAAGACGACCACCACGCCGCCAAGCGATGCGCTGCGTTCCATCATCGAGAAGGAATACGGCGCGCCGGTGCCAAAGCCGGACGCCAGCAAGACCAGCGGCGAAAAGGCTGCGGATCCCGAATTCGAGGGCGACCGCCAGGTGTTCGGTGCTGACGATCGCGTTCAGATCACCAACACCAAGAAATATCCCTTCACGGCGATCGGCTACATTGAAGGCAAGACCAAGAGCGGCGGCTACGGCTCCTGCTCCGGCACGCTGATCGGACCGCAGACGGTGCTTACCGCGGCGCACTGCCTCTACAACCACGACGACAAGGACTGGCTGTCCGAGGTCATCTTCGTGCCGGCCTTGAACGGGCCGGAAGATGTGCCCTTCGGCGGCTACCCGGCCGAATCGACCAGCGTCGTCGAAGGTTATGTGAAGAACTATCAGGGCTTCTACGGATCGGTGGTGCCATGGGATCTCGGCATCATCACGCTGTCCAAGCCGATCGGCAACGATCTCGGCTGGTTCGGCTACCGCAACGACGAGAATCTGGCTGACTTCGAAGCCAACATCGTCGGCTATCCGGGCGACAAGCCGGGCGGCACGATGTGGCGCGCCACCTGCGACGTGCTGACGGAAAACATCGGCTACGATTATTTCCAGTATGACTGCGACACCTATCCGGGTTCCAGCGGTTCGTCGGTCTATGTCTACGACAGCCAAGGCCAAGAGCCGCGTGGTCGTCGGCGTCAACGTCGCCGAAAGCCCGGACGCCAACACGGCCGTTCGCCTCAACGCCTCCTACATCGAATGGATCAACGGCCTCTGGAAATAACCGGGCGTCGTTCCGAAATTCGAGGGCGGCAGATCACCTGCCGCCCTCTTCGTTTGAGCGCGGCCGCCGCGCCGAAACATCGCGGCCAACAAAGGCTTGGCATTGGAGCTTCGATCGACTAGATCAGCCCGGCGTCTTGCCCTTGCCGGCAAAACGACAAGTGGACAGGTGGCCGAGTGGTTGAAGGCGCACGCCTGGAACGCGTGTATAGGGGAAACTCTATCGAGGGTTCGAATCCCTCTCTGTCCGCCAGATCACCAACCGAAGTTGTTGAGCAAATCGTTTTCTGAGAAGCGATTTGCATCGTTCCCACTTAGATCCGCCACCTAGCATGGCATTCTAGTCGACGCCCTCCACCTGTAAATGTTCGATTGACGCGATGGCTGAGCGCTGTAATCAAATGCTGATTGGAAGGGACGTCTTTTGGTTGCGGCGGGCGAGCGGTGATGCGGTCGTTCTGTCGACATACAAGCTCAAAGCCATAGGGGAGATTCAACGTGGCGACAATTACTGGAACATCTGGTCCTGACAATCTGTCCGGCACTTCCTTGAACGACTCCATCTACGGGCTCGGCGGCAACGATTCGCTCTATGGCCTGGAAGGTGCTGACTTTATCGACGGCGGCGCGGGCAGCGACCTGATTCAGGGTGGCGCGGACAACGATTCCATCCGCGCCAGCGATGGCGATGATTTTGTTGCGGGCGGTGCTGGCGATGACCGCGCTTACGGCGGGGCCGGCAACGACAACATGTTCGCCGGCGCCGGCGACTCCGGCAACGACGTTTACGTAGGCGACTCGGGCAACGATCAGATTGGCGGCGGCGCCGGCAATGACTTTTTGTTCGGCGGCAGCGGCGTTGACACGCTCTTTGGCGGCAGCGGCAACGACTTCTTAGCCAACAATACCGGTGCCATTTTTAACTCGGTGGATGGCGGCACGGCTTTCGCTGGCACGGGCGATGACCAGCTTTTCGGCGATGACGGTCGGGATGTAATCGGCGGTGGAACGGGTGACGACGGAGCCAATGGACTTGACGGCAACGACTCGTTTTTCATGAACACCGGAAACGACTTTGCTCAAGGCGGTGACGGTGACGACTCGATCTTCGGCGGCGATGGCAACGACAACCTCTTCGGCGAGGCCGATGAGGACTTCCTGTATGGCGGCACCGGCAATGACTCGTTGACCGGTGGCGCCGACCTCGACACGTTCGTATTCGTCGAAAATGGCGGCAACGATACAATCGTCGACTTTGTCGTTGACCTCGACCTGATCGACCTGTCGGCCTTCAACATCGGCTTCTCCGATCTCGTTTTCGCCGGCAGCCTCATCACAATCGACGGCGTCGATGATTTCTCGATTACGTTGACGGGCGTTGGTGCTGCTACCCTCAGCGCCGACGACTTCATCTTCTGATGGGTCGATTCGTTCTAATAGAAGGGGCCTTCGGGCCCCTTTTTCTTGAGTCATCGAAGACCAAATGGACCTCCGCCTTGCCCCGCCGAGGCAGGTGCCAAGAAGGCTCAATAAAAAAGCGACCCGTGAATGAATTCAGCGGGTCGCTTAGTGATTTTAACGTAGCAACTCAAGAAGCTAGCGACAAGTCCGGTTCCCCGCAAGCGAAATGAGAGAGTACATATCTCGCCTGCCATAGTTCTAGAAAGCTCCGTCAACCGCAACGAGAAGATTAGGCCGGTGGCTGTCACTTCGGTCCAGCGGCGCCAAGATGGAAGTCAGAATCCGCGCCACTGTCGAGCCGGTCACGAGACCCTCAAACATTCCGCGGTTCCCGGCTCAATCGCGTCACTAAGTTGGGTGCGCGTGGGCTTCCTATTTCTTGGAAGATGCCTTCGTCGCCTGCCCGCTTTTGGCGGACGTCTTGGCGTCTTTCGAATGCGCAGCGAGGCTAGGCCCGGCTCCGGTTGCTTTTCTCATGTCGCCGGATTTCGATTTCGGTGACTTTGTCGCCTTGGCCATTTCAATCTCTCCTAGGAAGCAACCCAGCCCGCACGGCAGGCTGGCTATGAACCGAAATGGTGGCCTAGGCCGCTTGCTTCATCGCCCGTTGATTTGCACCGCCTTCGCCAAGGGCGGACAGCGCTTCGTCTGTCGCTTCTTCCTCGCCGAGCGTCGTTTTGAGCAACTCTGCCGCGTCAGCTCATGCCAAGCTCCTTGGCCCATGTGGCCAGGGTGCCGTAGCGCGCGATTTCATAGTGCTCGACAGCCTGCGCCGACGCGACCAGGGCTGCATCCAGAGCAGCGGCGCCCTTGTATTCGTCCATCACTTCAGCACCCTCCTCGAGAATGCCGTCGATGGCGGGACATGTCTTGCCGCGCGCCGGCTTGCCGAGAAGTTCGAACACCTGTTCAAGGCGTTCAACGTGACCTTCAGTCTCGGAGAGGTGCTTTTCGAAGGCAGCCTTGAGGTCCGGCGATTTGGCTGCCTTGGCCATCTTCGGCAGTGTCTTCACGATCTTCTTTTCCGCGTAGTAGACGTCCTTCACACTGTCGAGAAACAAGATCGTCCAGCGTCTTCTCAGCTTTGTTCGTTGCCATTTTGGGAAATCCTCCGATGTGCGCATCCGCCTTCCAACAAGCGGTCAGCACAGCAAAGGTTCCAAAAATCGCGGAGCGTCGCTTGCGATCCCGCGAGTGATAAGCGCACAGCCTCGCTGCCTGATCCGCAGCGCACCGCCAAGTCGTGACCGCATCGCGTGCAGACGGTCGCCTTGCCGCTATCCGCGAACCCACCGAGCCGAATCGCGACCCTCAGGGAACCTCTGCACGTCAGAGGCCAAACGCATCCTTGCAAAGGCCATGCACCTGATCGAACAGATGCGGCCCGGCGGCCACGACGACCGTGCCCTCTGACAACACCGTCGCGGGATCAGGCGCCACGACCTTGCCGCCGGCTTCTTCGATCAACAGCATGCCGGCCACGCAGTCCCATGCGTTCATGTGCTCTTCGACATAACCGAGCAACCGGCCAGCGGCGACATAGGCCAGCATCAGCGCACCTGAGGCGTTGCGGTAGAACATGCCGCCCTGCTCGAACAGCCGCCCGATCACGTCGATGATGATGCGCATCTCACGACGGTTGGAGACGCCGGTTCCAACCGCGCCTTGCGAAAGACTGGTCGCGCTGCTCGCCCGGATCGGCTTGCCGTTCAGGAATGCGCCGCCTCCCTTGTGAGCGGCAAATGTCTCGCCCGTCGACGGTTCATGGATGACACCGACGACGGCAACGCCATCCTTGGCGCAGGCGATGGCGACACACCAGGCGGGGATGCCGGAGACGAAATTGGCGGTGCCGTCGATAGGGTCGATCACCCAGACAAAGCCGCTGGTGCCCGGGGTCGGCGCGTGCTCTTCGCCGACGATGCCGTCTTCAGGAAAGCGCTCCAGAATTTCTCTCCGGACCAGAAGCTCCACCTCGCGGTCGGCCTCGGATACGACGTCCTGATGGCCCTTGCTCTCCACCGTCAGCTTGTCCAGTTCCCGGAAGAAACGCAGTCCGAGATCTCCTGCACTCTTGGCGATGTCGCAGGCGAAGTCCCGCCGCGCTTCAAGATCGTTGTCCATCAAGCCCCCTGTTCAACTGTGTCGACTTCCGCTCGACCAACCGGCATGCGAGTTCCACGCGCCGTGGCGGCATCGCGAAATCGCTGAGATCGTCGAGTAGCAGATTGAGCGCCGCCGCGCCGATCTCGCGCATCGGAATATGCATCGTCGTCAGCGGCGGATTGTGAAAGGCCGCCTGCGGCAGGTCGTCCATGCCCATCACCGAGACGTCCGTCGGAACGCGTACGCCGGCCCGCTCCAGCCCGATCATCGCGCCGACCGCCAGGCTGTCGCCCGCGGCCAGAATGGCGGTGAAGTCCAACCCGTTCTGGCGAACACGTTTCTCGATTGCGGCTGCGCCGAGTTCCGGCAGCCAGTCCTCGACTTCGACCGCAAGGTCGGCGGCGCGGAAACCGTCCACGCCCCGCATGGCGTCCTGCCAGCCTTCGAAGCGCCGCTCGATCGTGCGGCGGCCGCGCCGCATCAGGAACAGGATGCGCTGGTGGCCGAGATCGCAGGAGATGCTCGGTCGCCAGGCGGGCGGCAGAGCGGTTGCACGGCGTGATGCTCGACAGGCGCATCGAAGGATCGTCGCCGTTGACCAGCACGATCGGCTTCGGGAAGCCGCTGGTCGCCGTCAGCATGTCCTCGTCGTCCAACGTCAGGAACAGGCAGCCGACGACGTCATCGCTGGTTCGCGCCTCGTCGAGCACAAGCAGTTCTTCGTCCCGGTTGGCGATCGGTCGCGTGACGATCTCGACCCCGAGCGTCCGGCCCGCTCGCTCAGCCCTTCGAGCACATAGAAGGTGAACTGGTTTCGCACGTAGTCGATCATGGCGACGCTGCTCGCAGCGAGGATCACTTTCCTGTCGGCGATCGAGGCGGGGATCGAATAGTTCGATGCCTTGGCGGCATCGAGGATGCGCGCCCGAAGTTCCGGCGCGCACGCCCTTGCCGCCGGCAAGCGCGCGCGAGGCCGTGCTGATGGACACGCCGCATTGGCGTGCCAGATCTTCAAGCCGCACCCGTCTGCTTGGCTTTCCGCGCTTGCCGGTCGCGCGCATCGTTCTGGACCTCATTTCGGCCACTCTGCAAAAAATTTTCAGATTGCGCAAATTTTCATTTTGGTGGCATTTCGGTTTCGAACGGCACCGGGGAGGAGCCTGCGTGGCCGCGACGAACGAAAGCTTGCGCGATCGTCTCGATCTGCTGATCAAGGGCATGACGGGCCTGCGTCATGACGGGCAGTTCGACGAGCCGAACCTCGACGGCACGGCCGGCGACTACATCAGCTTCGACAGCCTGGGAATGGCCGCAGGGCGTCGGGCTCTACGGCCTCGTCGCGGCTGTGGCAGATCGAGCGCAGCGAAGCCACGCTGCGACGCTGCTCGAGAACTGGTACGCGCGTCATGTCGCGCGCGGTCTGCCGCAACTGAACGTCAACACCACCGCGCCGATGCTGGCGCTCTCGATGCTGTGGCGCGAGACGCGCGATCCGCGCTGGCAGCCGGTGCTGGACGACTGGGCGAACCGCGTCGTCAGCGAAGTGCCGCGCACGCCGGAGGGCGGCTTCCAGCACGATGTCTCCGACAGGATCAACGACGACGAGCTGTGGGACGACACGCTGTTCATGGTGGCGCTGTTTCTCGCCTGCTATGGCGCAGGCGTCCGGCCGGCGCGAACTGGTCGAGGAGGCGGAGCGGCAGTTCCTGGTCCATGCGCACTATCTCGCCGACCGCGAGACCGGCCTCTGGTTCCACGGCTGGACCTTCGACGGCCGGCACAATTTCGCCCGGGCGCGCTGGGCGCGCGGCAATGCCTGGATCACGGCCGGCATCCTCGATCTGATCGATCTCGCCGACGATCTCGCCGGCCGGTGCGGGAGCTTCCTGCTCGGCGTGCTCGAGAGCCAGATCGATGCGCTGCTGCAAGCTGCAGGCGCCGTCCGGCGCATGGCGCACGCTGCTCGACGATCCGACGTCCTACGAGGAAATCTCGGCGACGGCCGGCTTCGGCTATGGCCTGCTGAAGGCGGCGCGCCTCGGCATCGGCCCGCAGGGCTGCCGCGAGGCCGGGCTGAGGGCGCTCGATGTCGTGCTGCGCAATATCGAGCGCGACGGCACGGTCGCCAACGTGTCCTACGGCACGCGCATGGGCCACGACCTGCAGTTCTACCGCGACATCCCGATCCAGCCGACGGGCTATGGCCAGGCGCTGGCGATCCTGTGCCTGGCCGAAGGCTTGCATCACGTCGGACGCAGCGAGGACGGCGGCATGACGATGGAACGATCTCTACGGAGCGGCGCCCGGCGACATCGCAGGCTATCGACACGGAGCGGCTGCGCGTCCGAATTCCTGGTCGACGGACTGTTCCGGCCGGGCGAACTCAATTTCGTCTACACCCATGTCGATCGCATGATCCTCGGCGGCGCGATGCCCGACCGACAAGCCGCTGACCTTCGGCGACGGCGCGGAGATCGGCACGCGCGTTCTTCTGTCGGCGCGCGAAATGGGCATCGCCAATCTCGGCGGCGCGGGCACGGTCACTGTCGACGGCAAGCGTTTCGACGCTGGCGAACCGCGACGTCCTCTATGTCGGGCGCGGCGCGCAAGAAATTGATGCTCGACGAGCAGCGATCCGGCCAATCCCGCCCGGTTCTACATGAACTCCGTGCCGGCCGGCGCGCGACATCCCGCACCGGCTGATCACGACGCGCCGAATCCAAGCCGCTCGAACTCGGCGAGGAACGCGCGCGCCAACAAGCGCACGCTGCGCATGTACATCCACCCCGAGGTCGCGCCGTCCTGCCTGCTGCTGATGGGCATCACCGATCTGGCGCCGGGCAGCGTCTGGAACACCATGCCGCCGCATCTGCATGAGCGGCGCATGGAGGCCTATTGCTATTTCGACATGGCCGCCGAGGACCGCGTCGTCCACCTGATGGGCCGGCCGGACGAGACGCGGCATCTGATGGTCGCCAACGGCGATGCCGTGCTGTCGCCGGCCTGGTCGATCCATATGGGCGCCGGCACCGGGCCTTATGCCTTCGTCTGGGGCATGACCGGCGAGAACCAGGAATATAACGACGTCGACCCCGTAGCCTTGGCGGATCTGAAATGAGCGAGGCAGCATTGAAGTCCGACCGACAGAGCTATCTGCATCGCCCTGCAAGCCGGGCGAGCCGATCGTCTACTGGCAGCTCGGCACAATCGTCGAAGCAGCGCTTCGACGTGCCGGACCAGCCGATGCAAGGGCGAGATGGACCCCTTCTTCTTCCTGACCAAGCACAAGAACTTCATTCCGCACGAATATCCGTGCCGCACGCTATTCGCCGACGACCGTCGCGGCAAGCGGCCACGACCGTGCGGGCGACCTTCGAGGCCGTCCGCAGGTGGCTGCCGTTCGGCTTCGCCGCGCGTCGATCTCTCCGGCTTCTGGTTCCGCCCGACGACGCTTGGCACCTGGGCCGCGCACCATCGTCGTTGCCGAAACGGCCGGCACGGCCACGTTGCGGCTCGGCACCTGCGGCGGCGCGGTCCTGTTCGTCAACGGCACGGAGATCGGCTGGATGGCGCCACTACGTGCCGCAACCTCGAAGCCAAGCAGGAATTCGAGGTGGCGCTGCGGCCGGGCGAGAACGAGATCCGCATCTGGTTCGACGATCTGGCCGAGCGCGACGCGCGCTATTTCTTCCAGCTCGACTATGTCGACGGCCCGGCGGCACGAGCAGTGCCGTTGCCGATCGATTGCGAGCCGCGATCGCCGACGCGGTCGAGGCGGCGCTCGACGGCATGCATTTCGACCGCCGGCCTACTATCGGCGGCGACGTCGCGCTGGTCACCGCCGCGCCATTGCCGGTCGACAGCGACGTGTCGATGTCGAGATCGAAGGCGACTTCATGTCGACGGAAAGCGCGTCGACTGCGACTTCGCGCTGCGAGCCTGGCGCAGACGCGGCTCGTCATCGGCCCGACCGAAAACTGCCGGCCGATTTCCGCCATTTCCGAAGTCGACGCTCGACGTCGGCGGCTTCGCCGCATCGCGCGTCTTCGGCGTCGAGATCTGCCACGCCGCACGCCAGGGCGACGCGCCGGCCACGCTCTGCCGCGCGCATCGCCGAAGCGCTCGACGAAGTCTCCGAACATGCCGAAGCGCGACACGGTGCGCGCCTTCGCGCGGCTGGCGATCGGGCCGCGCCGGCGCCGAAACCGACGCGATGATCGCGGAGATGCTGCCGGCGATCGAGGACTGCCACGACTGCGCCGACTTCATCGCTCGTGCCGCTGCTCTGGTGCGCGCAGCGTCTTGGCGGACCAGACATCGGCGCCGGAGCTACGCGACGCGCATCGACCGCGCCATCCTGGGCTACCGCTACTGGATGGATGAGCCCGGCAACGACGTGCAGTGGTATTTCTCCGAGAACCACGCGCTGCTGTTCCACACCGCCGCCTATCTCGCCGGCGCATCTGCTGCCCGACGCGACGCTTCGTGCGCTCCGGCCGCACGGTGCGCGAGCAGAGCGCGGTCGGCGCTCGAGCGCGTGCGCGCCTGGCTCGACCATTTCGAGCAATGGGAGATGGCGGAGTTCAACTCGGCGCCCTATTTCCCGATCGACCTCAAGGGCCTGACCGCGCTCTTCGCGCTGGCGCCCGATGCCGATATCGCGCGAGCGCGCCAAGCGCGGCATCGTGCGGCTGCTCGAGATCGTCGCCCGCTCGGCGCACCACGGCATGCTGACCGGCGCGCAGGGCCGCTCCTACGAGCACACGCTGCGCGCCGGCCGCTCGCTCGAACTGTCCGGCATCGCCCGCCTGCTCTGGGGCAAGGGCTGGTACGGCCGCCGCTTCCACGCCCTGCCGCAGCTGGCGCGTCTGCCTGCGCGACCATGGCCTGGTCGATCCCGGCAGCGCTGCCGGCGATCGCCGGCCATCGAGGCGACGACGCGCAGGAATGGTGCTTCGCCCAGGGCGAGGACCGCTTCGCCGCGCTCTATCACTACAAGACGCGCGACTATCGCCATGGGCACGGCCGCGCATTATCGCTGGAACGAATGGGGCTATCAGGAAACGGTGCTGCACCTGCGGCTCGGCGACAATCCGGACGCGCAGATCTGGATCAACCATCCCGGCGAGACGATTCAGTCCGGCTATGGCCGGCCGTCCTACTGGGGCGGCTCGCGGCACGCTTGCCCCGCGCTGCACCAGTATCGCGGGCTGGCGATCCTCGACTGTTCGACTGCGCGCCGGAGCAGCCCGATTTCACCCATGCCTGGTTCCCGCGCTCGGCGTTCGACGACGTGCGCTGTCAGCGGCGACATCGCGCTGGCTCGCAGCGGCGACGGGCTGGCGCTGCTGAAGGGCAGCCGGCCGCTTGAACTGTGTCGACGACGGGCCCGACCGCCGGCAACGAACTGCGGCTAGCCGGGCCGCAAGACGCAGCTGGATCGTCCGGCTGTCCGACACGAGCCGCGAGACGTCGCTGGAACGCTTTGCGAGACCGCTTCGGCGGTCTCTCGATCGAGCATGGCAGACGACGGCGCGCTGGTCGTCGACGACCCGGACTATGGCCGCGTCGTCTTTCGTCCGGACGGTCGCATCGAGGCCGAGGGCCGCGCGGTCGATCCCGAGGACTGGACCGTCGAAGGCGAAGCGAGACACGCTGGCCGTTTGAACTGACGACCGGCCGCCGGGGTCGATGACGAAGCCGGCGAACGAATAGCAGAAACGGGCGCACGCTCGCCCAATGAGGAGGAGAAGACATGAAGAGACTGCATGCTTCTCGCGGCCTTCGCCGGCGGGTCTGATGTCGACGACCGCCTTTGCCGGCGACGTGCGCATCATGTGGTATTCGGACGGCGTCGAGGGCGAGGTCCTGCAGGACCTCATCGACGCGCTTCATGAAGGACAATCCCGACATCAACGTCACCATCGACAACGTCTCCTACAACGTCATCCAGGAGCAGTTGCCGGTGCAGCTCGAGGCCGGCGCAGGGCCCGGACATCGCCCGCGTCACCAACCTCAAGGCGCTGGCGCAGCACTGGCTCGACCTGACGCCGCTACATCACGGACGCCGAAATACTGGGAGGACAATTTCGGCGACCAGGCCGACTGGATGCGGCCCGACGGCTCCAACGCGATCACCGGCTTCATGACGCAGCTCACGCTGACCGGCGGCTTCGCCAACAAGACGCTGTTCGAGCAGGCCGGCGTCGCCATCCCGGCGCGAAGGCGCGACCTGGGACGATTGGGTCGAGCCGCCGCCAAGAAGGTCGCCGACAGCCAGCAGGTGCCCTACGCCGCTGGCGCATCGACCGCTCCGGCCACCGCATCACCGGCCCGAACATCTCCTACGGCGCCAACTACATCGGCGCCGACGGCAAGCCGGCGCCGCTCGACGAGGGCGCCAAGGACTTCGTCACCAAGCTCGTCGGCTGGAACGAGGACGGCACGATCGAACAAGGACATCTGGGTCTCCGCCGCCGGCACGACCTATCGCGCCGGCGGCCGACGACTTCATCAACGGCCAGGTCGCCTTCTACTATTCCGGCTAGCTGGCAGATCGCCGAACTTCGCCGACCAAGATCGGCGACAACTTCGACTGGGTCGCGACCGGCACGCCCTGCGGCCCGGCCGCCTGCACCGGCATGCCGGGCGGCGCCGGCCTCGTCGCGGTCAAATACACCAAGAACCCGGAGGACGTCGCCAAGGTCATGGACTATCTGGCGAGCGAGCCGATCGTGAAGGAGTTCTCCGAGCGCACGCTGTTCCTGCCGGCGCACAAGGGCGTGCGTCGCCAAGGCGGCTCGACTTCAAGACGCGACAATGCGCAGGTGAAGGCGGCGCTCGACGCCTTCGTCGACGCGCCTCGGCACGACCTCGCCGACCGCGCTCAAGCTGCCCGGCTGGAAATGGTCCGACGCCTACTACGGCGCGCTGGTCACCCGCGTCAGCCAGGTCGATGGCCGGCGAGCTGTCGCTCGACGAAGCCTTCAACCGCATCGACGAGGACATCGCGGCGAAGGTCAAGGAAGCCGAAGTAGCCGCCGTGTCGAAGCAGGCTCGGAACGTGAGCGCCAGATCCTCCGCAGCGTCACCGTCAGGCCTGGACCGGCGCGCATCGTCTGGCGCCGGTCAGGCTTCGCTGCATGGGCTGATCGACGTGCCGCTGCGCTGGCTTGCAGAAGGCGCCGGCCTCACCGGCATGGCGGCGTTCTTCCTGCTGCCCAACATGCTGATCTTCGGCGATCTTCGTGCTGCTGCCGCTCGTCATCAACTTCGTCTATTCGATGACCGGCGGCACCGCGCTCTTCCTCGACGGACCGCACCTTCGTCGGCGCCGAGCAGTATGCAGCGGCTGCTCGACTGCGCCAACTATCTCGACCCGCAACAGCTGCGCCGAGGACACGCTTCTGGACCGCGGTCGCGCAACACCGCCTGGTTCGTCGCTGCTCCAGGTCGCGCTGATGATCGTCGTCGTCGCTGATCACCGCGCTGATCCTCAACCGCGATCTCGAAGGCGCGCAGCTTCTGGCGCGCCGTGTTCTTCTTTCCCGGTGCTGCTGTCGCCGGTCGTCGTCGGCCTGATCTGGAAGCTGGATCCTGCAGCGCCAGGGCCTGCTCAACTTCGGCCGTCTACGAGCCTCGGCGTCGAGCCCGTACGTCTGGCTGACCGACCGCAACTGGGCCTTTGCCGCCGCCGTCGGCGTCTCGATCTGGGCGCATATGGGCTTCTACACGCTGATCCTGCTCGCCGGCCTGCAGGCCATCCCGAAGGACCTCTACGAGGCGGCCGAGATGGACGGCACGCGGCCGGCGCGCGTCTTCTGGCGCATCACCCTGCCGCTGCTGATGCCGAATCTGCTCGTCGTCCTCGTGCTGGCGCTGATCCGCGCGGTGCAGATCTTCGACGAGGTCTATGTGCTGACCGGCGGCGGGCCGGGCACCAGCACGCTGTACCTCACCCAGTACATCTACGAGACCGGCTTCGCCTCGCAGCTGCGCAATCCCGGCCTCGCCGCCGCCGCCTCGATCCTGATGGGCGTCGTGCTGGTCGTGCTGACGCTGATCCAGCTCGGCGCTCGGCCGCGCCAGCGAGCAGAAGGGAGCCAGCGCATGAGCCGGCCGTCGCGCAATTCCTCTTCCGCCGCGCGCGGCGGCAAGGGCTGGCACTGGACCGATATCGTCACCTGGGTCTGGCTGATCGGCGGCCTGTTCATCATGTTCGGGCCGGCGGTCTGGCTGGTCGGCTCGTCCTTCAAGACGCCGGCGGCACTTGCCGAGTTCCCGCCGACGCATCCTGCCCTATGTCACCGCAGCAGGTGACGGTCGAGGGCTACGACAAGCCGCTCGCCGCTCTACACGGTCGACGCTGCCGGACGGCACGACGCGCGACGCTCGCCGAGGTGCGCCGCATCGGCGCTCGTCGCCCAGATGGTCGATCCCGCAGACGCCGCGGCGAGATCGTCAAGGTCAACATCGCCGACCGCACGCCGGTGCGCACGATCGACTTCGCCACGGCGAACTACACCGAGCCGTTCCTCGCACTTCGACTTCATCGCGCTATCTCTGGAACTCGGTCTTCGTCACCGTCGATGGCGACGCTGATCACGCTGGTCGTCAATTCGATGGCCGCCTTCGCGCTGTCAGCAAATACGAGTTCCGCGGCCGCATCGCCGGTCATGCTGCTGATCCTGGCGACGCTGATGGTGCCGCTCTCGGTCATCATGGTGCCGCTCTATTCGATCATCTCGCGCGCTCGGGCCTGTTCAACAGTCTCTGGGGCGTCATCCTGCCGACCGTCGCGACGCCGACCGGCGTCTTCCTGCTGCGCCAATACATGCTGACCATCCCCGACGAGCTGATCGACGCCGCGCGCATGGACAAGGCGTCCGAATGGCAGATCTACTGGCGCATCGTCCTGCCGCTGACCGCGCCGGCGCTCGCCGTGCTCGCCATCTTCTCGGTCGTGTGGCGCTGGAACGATTTCCTCTGGCCGCTGATCGTGCTGTCGCGCAAGGAGCTCTACACGCTGCAGGTCGGCCTCAACATCTATTCCGGCGAGCTCAACGTGCAGTGGCACTACATCCTCGCGATGACCGTCGTGACGATGATCCCGGTCGTGCTGGTCTTCGTCTTCCTGCAGCGCTTCATCACCACCGGCATCGCCGGCACCGGGCTGAAATAGGGGAGCGTCATGAGCCGCATCACGCTCACCAACGTCAGCAAGTCCTACGGCACGGTCGAGGTGCTGCACGACATCAACCTCGACATCGGCGACGGCGAGCTCGATGGTCTTCGTCGGCCCGTCCGGCTGCGGCAAGTCGACGCTGCTGCGGCATGATCGCCGGGCTCGACAAGCCGACCGCGCGGCGAACATCGCGATCGACGGCAAGCGACGTCAACGACGTGCCGGCGGCCGATCGCGGGCTCGCCATGGTGTTCCAGTCCTACGCGCTCTATCCGCATATGAGCGTGCGCCAGAACCTCGCCTTCGGGCTGGAGAACACCGCGCATGCCGACGCGCCGAGATCGACGAGCGCATCGCCGAAGCCGCGCGCATGCTGGAGATCGAGCCGCTATCTCGACCGCCGGCCGGGCCAGCTCTCCGGCGGCCAGCGCCAGCGCGTCGCCATCGGCCGCGCCATCGTGCGCAACCCGACGGCCTTCCTGCTCGACGAGCCGCTGTCCAACCTCGACGCCGAGCTGCGCGTCTCGACGCGCGCCGAGCTCGCCGCGCTGCACGCCCGGCTCGACGACGACGATGATCTATGTCACGCACGACCAGGTCGAGGCGATGACGCTGGCCGACCGCATCGTCGTGCTGCGCGCCGGCCGCATCGAGCAGGTCGGCACGCCGCTCGAGCTCTACAACACGCCCGCCAACCGCTTCGTCGCCGGCTTCATCGGCGCGCCGCGCATGAACTTTCTGGAATGCACGGCGGAGGGCGGAACGTTGCTGTTGCCGGGCGGGCAAAAGCTGAAGGCCGACGCCACGGCAAATGGACCAGTGACGTTGGGCATCCGGCCGCAACACATCCGCCTCTCCGACAGCGGGGCGGGCACGGTTGCCTCCCAGGTGACGCTCGTGGAGTCGCTTGGATCGGAAACCATCGTCCATACCAGGACCGAAGGTGGGCAGCCGCTGCTGGTGACGCTGGAAGGCCAGAAGCAGGTCGGCGGCCGGCGAAACGGTTCACCTCGCCTTCGACAACGACAGGCTACATTTGTTCAACGCAGACGGCCTGCGCTTGAACTGAGGATTGGCCGCTACCGAACCTGCTCAGGTCTCAGATGCTCCGCCGCAAATGCCAGCACGCGCTCGCGCATTTCAGGGCTTTCCTCGTGGCCGGTTTGCGCCTCGCGATGTAACACCAGCTTCTCCGCCGCGCCTGCCGCTTCATAGGCAGCCTTCGCTTCGGCATATGCCGGTTCGAACGCGTGCGGCGGCGTCAGAGGATCCTGATCGCCGATGCAGATCAGTTGCGGCCTGGGCGCAACCAGCCCGGCGATTTGCCCATTGCTGGCGATGTTCAGGAGGCCGGGAATCGTGAGATAAATGCCGTGCAGATCATGCGCGCCGGTCTTCATCAGTTCGGAAAAATCGGCGAAGCAACAGAGCTGCATCAACGCCGAGATTCGTGGCTCGACAGCGGCCAGCCAGTAGCCAAACGTAGAGCCCATCGAGATGCCGAATGCGCCGATGCGGTCTGGATCGACGTCCGGCCGCGAGGCCAGATAGTCGAGCGCCGAGGAGAGTTCGCCCAGCATCTGTCCGGCAAGGCTCTCGCCCCTCCCAAAGCCTGGCTTTCGCGGCAGCCGATTCCGTGATGCCCGAGCGCTCGCCGAAGCAGGGCAGGTCGATGGCAAGCGTCACATAGCCGGCTTCGGCGAGGATCGGCCCGAGCGGCGCTTGCAGCGCGGGCCGGCCGTCGGTCAGTTCCGATGCGCCGATATCATAGCGGGCGCCGTGCGCGTGAATGTAAAGGATTGCCGGACGACGGCCAGCTTTCTCGGCGGGTCTGGTCAGCAGCCCGCGCACCGATTCACCCGAGCGGTTCTCGAACACAAGTCGCTCCAGGACGACGCTGCCATCAATCGCTTCTGTCTGGCCCTGAAGTCGGAGCGGATGTTCGCCGATTTCGAACATCGACCGCAGCCCGGCACGAAGATCTGTTTTCAAGGCAACGTCACCCCAGTCCGCGCATTTGGTGTTGGCCCTGGACGATGCGATGCACCTACTTGTTCCTTGCCGGGCCCTTGCGTTCGGCCGATGCCGCCCAGAGATTGATGTCGGCCTCGCGGGCGTGAACATCGATCTCGGCGAGTTCGGTATCGCTGAAGTCGCGCTTTGCAAGCGCGCCCACACAATCCTCGATCTGCTGTCACGCTGATGCGCCGATCAGCGCCGAGGTCACGCGGCCGCCGCGCAGCACCCAGGCCAGCGCCATCTGCGCCAGCGTCTGGCCGCGCTTGCTCGGCGATCGCGTTGAGCGCGCGGATGTTGTCGATGTTCTTTTCGTTCAGGAATTCCTTGCGCAGCGACTTGCCTTGCGCGGCGCGGCTCGTCTCGCGGAATGCCGCTCAGATATTTGTCGGTCAGCATGCCCTGCGCCAGCGGCGAGAAGACGATCGAGCCGATGCCCAGCCCGTCCAGCGTGTCGAGCAGGCCGTCATCCTCGACCCAGCGATTGATCATCGAATAGCTCGGCTGGTGGATCAGGCAGGGCGTGCCGAGCTCGCGCAGGATCGTGGCCGCTTCGCGCGTGCGCTGCGAATTGTAGGACGAGATGCCGGCATAGAGCGCCTTGCCGGAGCGCACCGCATGGTCGAGCGCGCCCATGGTCTCTTCCAGCGGCGTGTCGGGGTCGAAGCGGTGCGAATAGAAGATGTCGACATAGTCGAGCCCCATGCGCTTCAGGCTCTGGTCGAGGCTGGCGAGCAGGTATTTGCGGCTGCCCCATTCGCCATAGGGTCCGGGCCACTTGCAGGTAGCCGGCCTTGGTCGAGATGATCAGCTCGTCGCGATAGCCGGCGAGATCGGTGCGCAGGATTTCGCCGAAGGCGGTCTTCGGCCGAGCCCGGCGGCGGGCCGTAATTGTTGGCGAGGTCGAAATGCGTGATGCCGAGATCGAAGGCGCGCTGCGGCCATCGCGCGCTTCGTCTCGTGCGGCGTGTCGTCGCCGAAATTCTGCCAGAGGCCGAGCGAGATCGCCGGCAGTTTCAGGCCGGACTGGCCGACCCGTTGATAGGTCATGGAGTCGTAGCGGTTGGGGGCGGGCGTGTAGGGCATGATCAAGCTCCGGTTCCCTCCCCTTGAGGGGAGGGTGGCCCGAAGCGGCCGGGTGGGGTCGTTGCGGCACGATCCAGCGTGACCGCGCAGCGTGAGCAAGAATGGCGAGCCAGGTGGAGGCTACCCCACCCGGCCGCTTCGCGGCCACCCTCCCCTCAAGGGGGAGGGAGCCAGCGCTACTTCTTCCCTTCTTCACCGGCGCAAGCAAGGCCTTTGCTTCGTTGATGCCGAGCGCGGCCGGCCGCTCGCAGGTCGTCTGCATGTCGACGAACTTGCCGGTCTCGCCCGATTTCAGCATGCCGGTCATGACATCGATGGCATGCAGCGCGGCTTCCATCGAGCAGCGATGCGGCCGGCCTTCGCCGATCGCCAGCGCCATGTCGGCCAGGCCGGCGGTGCGGTAGTTCGCCATCATGCCCTGCGCGTGCTTCTGGTTCGGCACGCCGAAGGGATGGTCCCAGTTCGGCGTTCTTCTTCACCGGCTTGTCGCGCTTGGTGTAGCGCACCTCGCCGCCGAAGAAGTTCGGGTCGGGCACGAACAGCGAGCCTTCCTCGCCATAGAGCTCCATCGGCGCGTGGCCGTGCGTCCAGACATCCCAGCTGGCGTTGCAGCGTGACCGACCGCGCCGTTCGCGAACTCCATCAGCGCGAGGATCGTCGTCGGCGTGTTGACCGGAACCTTTTCGCCGGCGCGCGGCTTCGAGGAGATCGTGCGCTCCTTGGCCGGGATGGTGGCGAGCGCCGCGACCCGCTTCACCGGGCCGATCAGCTGGATCAGGTTGGCGATGTAGTAGGGCCCGAGGTCGAGCACCGGCCCGCCGCCCGGCTGGAAGAAGAAGTCCGGGTTGGGATGCCAGTGCTCCATGCCGTGGCTCATCACATGGCAGGTGCCGCTGGTGATCTTGCCGAGCTTGCCGGTGTCGATCAGATGCGCGCGCCAGCTGGTGCGACGCCGCCGAGGAACGTGTCGGGCGCCGAGCCGATGCGCAGCTTCTTCTTCTCGGCGCGCTTCTTCAGGTCGAGGCCTTCCTTGACCGACAGCACGAACGGCTTTTCCGAATAGACGTGCTTGCCGGCATCGAGCGCCTGCTTCGACACGTCGTAGTGCACCGCCGGAATGGTCAGGTTGACGACGATGTCGATGTCGTCGGCCTTCAGCAGGCCGTCGACGGTTTCGGCGCGCACGCCATATTCCTTGGCCCGCGCCTTGGCGGCAGCCAGGTTGATGTCGGCGCAGGCGCGCACCTCGATGCCCTTGAAGCAGCGGCGCGAGCCGGAAATAGGTGGTCGAGATGTTGCCGCAGCCGATGATCCCGACGCCGAGTTTCTTTGCCATGTCGATATGCTCCCCTCAGAAGTTGTTGGCGGCTGCGATGGAGCGCTTGGCGAAGCGCTCGACGTCGCTCGGCTTGTCATGCTCCATGACGAAATGCTTGGCCTTGGTGTGCTTGTCTTGCAGCAGCTTGTAAAGGCCCTTCCAGTCGACCGTGCCGTGGCCGACATCGGCCCAGCCATCCTCGTCGAGCGTTCTGGCCGGCCTTGGCGATGTCCTTGACATGCACGGCGACGATGCGCGTTGCCGTAGTCCTCGATCCACGGCGGCGGGATCGGCGCCGCCGCGGATGACCCAGGCGACGTCCATCTCCCAGCCGATGTCGGGCGCGGCCTCGAGGATGTGGCTCATGCGGCACCGAGCCGTCCGGCAGCAGGCCTGAACTCGAAATCATGATTGTGCCAGGCGAAGTCCGAAGCCCGCGTCGCCTTGACCTTCTTGCCGATCTTGGCCAGCCGCTTGCCGAAATCCGCGCCAGCCGGCGGCGTCGGTCGGCCGCTGCATCGGCGGCGATGTGCGGGCAGGCGATCAGCTTGACGCCGAGCGCCTTGGCGATTGCGCAGCGCGCTGGCGAAATCGTTCTCCAGCACATCGAGCGAGAAATGCGCCGCTCGGCATTGTCGAGGCCGTTGCTTGTCGAGCTCGGCGCGAAATGCCTTCGGGTCGTCGTAGACGCCGCCAAAACCTTCGACCTTCTTGTAGCCGAGCTTGCCGAGCGTCTTCAGCACCTCTGGCCAAGGCTTGGAAGTTGCGCGCGCTGATAGAGTTGAAATGACCAGTCCATTGTCCATTTTCCTGTTGCTTGGGCTTGGGGGAGAACTAGAGCCGACGCTTCGTCGGCGTCCGAACAGCGAGGCGCGTGCCGGGTCGAAGCCGATGGCGATCTGGTCGCCCGGCTGCGGTGCAGCTTCTCGGCCTCGACGCGGAAGGCGAAATTGGCGCCGCCGAGCTTGGTCCAGACCAGCGTGTCGGAGCCCATCGGCTCGACGATCTCGACCACGATCTTTTGCGTGAATGGCTGCTGGCCGGCTGCGGCGCCGACGACGATATGCTCGGGCCGAATGCCGAGCACCGCCGGCTGTCCGTCGCCGGCGTTGGCGCTCGAATTTATAGCGCGCCAGCGGCACGCCGGCGTCGGCGGTCTTGAAGGTCGAGCCGCTGGCGGCAATCTGCCCGTCGAGGAAATTCATGCCCGGCGAGCCGAGGAAGCCGGCGACGAAGCGGTTGACCGGGCGGTTGTAGATGGCCTGCGGCGCGTCGAGCTGCTGGATGACGCCGCCGCGCATGACCGCGATGCGGTCGGCCAGCGTCATCGCCTCGATCTGGTCGTGGGTGACGTAGATCATGGTGTTGTCGAGCCGCTGGTGCAGCCGCTTGATCTCGACGCGCAGTTCCGAGCGCAGCTTGGCGTCGAGGTTGGACAGCGGCTCGTCGAACAGGAACACGTCGACGTCGCGCACCAGCGCGCGGCCGATGGCGACGCGCTGGCGCTGGCCGCCGGAGAGCGCCGACGGCTTGCGCTGCAGCAGCGGCTCGATCTGCAGGATCTCCGAGGCGCGCTGCGATGCGCTCGGCGATCTCGTCCTTCGGCATGCCGGCGACCTGCAGGCCGAAGGAGAGGTTCTTCTCCACCGTCATCTGCGGATAGAGCGCGTAGGACTGGAACACCATGCCGATGCCGCGGTCCTTCGGCTCCTCCCAGGTGACGTTCTTGCCCTTGATGAAGATCTGGCCGTCGGTGATGTCGAGCAGGCCGGCGATGCAGTTCAGCAAGGTCGACTTGCCGCAGCCGGACGGCCCGAGCAGCACGAGGAATTCGCCGTCGGCGATGTCGAGGTTGAGCGTCTTCAGCACCTCGACCGATGCCGAAGTTGAGCGTCAGCTTGCGGACGGAAACGCTGGTGCCTTCTTGCGCGGCCATGCAGCTACCCTTTCACCGCGCCGGCGGCGATGCCGCGCACGAACAGTTTTCCGGAAGCGAAATAGACGATCAGCGGCACCAGGCCGGTCAGGATCGTGGCGGCCATGTTGACGTTGTATTCCTTCACGCCCTGCACCGAATTGACGATGTTGTTGAGCTGCACGGTCATCGGATAGGTGTCGGGCCGGGTGTAGACGACGCCGAACAGGAAGTCGTTCCAGATGCCGGTCACTTGCAGGATGATCGCGACGACGAAGATCGGCAGCGACATCGGCAGCATGATGCGGAAATAGATGCGCCAGAAACCGGCGCCGTCGACGCGCGCCGCCTTGAACAGCTCCTCCGGCACCGAGGCGAAGTAGTTGCGGAAGAGCAGCGTCAGGATCGGCATGCCGAAGATCGAATGCACGATGATCAGGCCCCACAGCGTGCCGTAGAGGCCGATCTCGCGCAGGATGATGACGATCGGATAGATCATCACCTGGTAGGGGATGAAGGCGCCGACGATCAGGATGGTGAAGAAGATGTCGGCGCCTTTGAAGCGCCAGTTGGCCAGCGCGTAGCCGTTCACCGAAGCGATGGCGATCGAGAGGACGACTGACGGCACGGTGATCATCACCGAGTTCCAGAAGCCGCGCGAAAGCCCGTCGCAGTTGAGGCCGGTGCAGGCCGTCGACCAGGCCTTGACCCAAGGCTCGAAGGTGATCTCCAGCGGCGGCGAGAAGATGTTGCCGAGCCGGATCTCCGGCATGCCCTTCAGCGAAGTGACGACCATCACGTAGAGCGGGATCAGATAGTAGACCGCGACGACGAACAGCGTGCCGTAGATGATGATGTTGCGCGGCGAGAAGATCGGCCTCGGCCGCGCGCCGCGCGGGCCGGAATGATCCGGCACGATGGCGTCCAGCGCATTGTCCAGGGTTTTCTGGTCAACCATTCTTGCGCCCTCCGAATTCGAGGTACGCCCAGGGCATGACGATGATGATCACCGACAGAAGCATCATCGTCGAGGCGGCAAAGCCCTGGCCGAGATTCTGCGCCTGGAACATGTAGTCGTAGACATATTTCGCCGGCACTTCCGAGGCGATGCCGGGGCCGCCGCTGGTCTGCGCGACGACGAGATCGTAGACCTTGACGATGCCGGCGGCGATGATGACCAGCGTGGTGATGAAGACCGGCCGCATCATCGGAATGACGATGAACAGATAGGTCTTCCACATCGGGATGCCGTCGACGCGCGCGGCCTTCCAGATGTCCTCGTCGATGCCGCGCAAGCCGGCCAGCATCAGGCACATGACCAGCCCGGTGCCTTGCCAGAGCGCTGCGATCAAGATGCCGTAGATGACGATGTGCTGGATTGTAGAGCGGGTCGAAGGAAAAGCTCGTCCAGCCGAGCGAGCGCACCACTGCCTGCACGCCGAAATCCGGGTTGAGCAGCCACTGCCAGACCAGGCCGGTGACGATGAAGGACAGCGCGAAGGGATAGAGGAAGATGGTGCGGAACGTGTCTTCGAAGCGGATCTTCTGGTCCATCAGCGCGGCCAGCAGGAAGCCGATGACCAGCGAGAAGATCAGCATGAAGAAGCCGTAGATCAGCAGGTTCTCGATCGCGACGTTCCAGCGCGGCGCCGCCCACAGGCGCTCATACTGGTCGAGGCCGACAAAGTTCAGTGCGCGGCAGCAGCCTCGAATTGGTGAAGGAGTAGAGCACCGTCCACAGCGTGCCGCCGACGAAGACGACCATGGCCGTCAGGATCATCGGGATCGACGCGATCTTGGCGCTGATGTTGCGGAAGAGCTGAGAGGGCGTCTGGTGATTTCGGTCATGGCGAGAAGGCTCCCTCTCCCTTGAGGAGTGGGTGGCCGCGAGGCGGCCGGGTGGACGTCGATATTCCGCTGATCGCGGCTGTCCGCTCACCCTCCCAAATTCTGGCTGCAGAATTCATCGCCAACTCGTCTGCCCCGACAAGCCGCGTGCGGCCGCTGTCGACGCCACCCGGCCGCTTCGCGGCCACCCTCCCTCGAGGGGAGGGAGCCGCTGTCAGCGTTAATCCGCCGCGGCGATGATCTCGGCGAAACGCTTCTGCGCGTCTTCCGGCGTCAGCGTCGGCGTCGAGAAGAACTCGGCAAACAGATCTTCGATCTGCTTCTGCGTATCGGCCGAGGCGAGCTGGTCGGTCGAGGTAACGGTGTTGCCCTTGGCCAGGATGTCAAGGCCCTTCTTCATGCAGTCGTTGGCGGCTGCCAGGTCGACGTCGCCGCGCACCGGCAGCGAGCCCTTCTTCAGGTTGAAGGCAACCTGCGTCGTCGGGCTCGAGCAGCGTCGAGGCCAGCACTTCCTGCGCCGCGGTCTTGTCGGCGTCCTTCAGCACCGGGAAGTAGAAGGCGTCGCCGCCGGTCGAGATGATCTCGTTGACGCCGAGGCCCGGCAGGCAGGTGTAATCCTTGCCGGCAACCTGGCCGGCGACCTGGAATTCGCCCTGCGCCCAGTCGCCCATGATCTGGCCGCCGGCCTTGCCGGTGATGACCAGATTGGTCGCCTGGTTCCAGTCCTGCACGTTGGTGTTCTTGGCCATCTTGCGGGCATCGTCCGCCGCCTTGAACACCTTGGCGATCTCCGGCCCGGCGGCGACTGCCTCGTCCTTGTCCTGGAAGACCTTCAGATAGGTGTCCTTGCCGGCGATGGCGATCATCAGCACGTTGAAGGCGCCGGCTGCCTGCCAGGGCTGGCCGCCGACCGCGAGCGGAACGATGCCCTTGTCCTCGAGCTGCGGGCGCGGCGGCGACGAACTCATCCCAATTCTTCGGCACCGGCACGCCGGCCGTCTCGAAGGCCTTGTTGGACAGCCACAGCCACTGCCAGGAATGGATGTTGACCGGCACGCAATAGATCTTGCCGTCGAGCGTGCAGCGAATCGAGCAGGCTCTTCGGGCTGCACGATCTCCGCCCATTTCTCCTTGGTGGCGAGATCGGTGAGATCGCGCATCAGGCCGGCCTGCACCAGTTCCTCGGCCTGGCGGCCGTGGTTGAACTGCGTGGCGCCCATCGGATCGCCGCCGGTGATGCGGCTGATCATGATCGGCCGCGCCGTGCCGCCGGAGCCGGCGATGGCGCCGTCGACCCATTTGTTGCCGGTCGCGTCGAATGCCTTGGCGAGTTCGGCGACCGCCGCGGCTTCGCCGCCGGAGGTCCACCAGTGGGTGACTTCAAGATCGGTCGCGGCAGCCGTTCCAGCGAAACCGCAGGCAGTTGCGGCCGCGAGGGCAGCCGTGATAATCCGATAACGCATGAATTCCTCCCAGAAAATCTGTAACGTTACAGATTTGCTCTTACGGGAAGCGTCGCCGGCGCGCAAGTGCTTCGTTGTGCCGGGAGATGTTTTTCGAGCTTAGCGGCTACCGCAGCGCAGCAAAATTGCGCTGCGACTGCACAAGCTCAAGGCCTTGCGATGGCGCCGACAGCTTTCGGACCGATCCAGACCGCGCTGAACGCAGCAAATTCGCATCCTGTAACGTTTCAAATCTGCTTGAACCGTGCCAATGAATGGCGCTATTGCCTGCTGCCGGACGGATCGCCGATGAGGCAGGGGAATGGACGCCGACCAACACGAGGCGAGCAGCGCATCTGCCGAAGGCGAGAGGCCCACTCTGAAGACGATCGCCTTCATGACCGGGCTTGGCGTCACCACCGTCTCGCGCGCGCTCAAGGATGCGCCCGAGATCGGCCTCGAGACGCGCAGGCGCGTGCAACTGGTCGCGCGGCAGGTCGGCTATCGGCCGAACCGCGCGGGCGTTCGCCTGCGCACCGGCAAAACCAATGTCATCAGCCTGGTGCTCGATACGCAGGAACAGGTCGGCGGCTTTGTCTCCGACATCGTCTATGGCGTGTCGGAAGCGATTGCGGAGACGCCTTATCATCTCATCATCACGCCCTATTCGCGCGACAAGGATCCGATGGAGCCGGTGCGCTACGTCGTCGAAACAGGATCGGCCGACGGTGTCATCATCTCGCGCACCGAGCCGGACGATCCGCGCGTCCGCTACATGACCGAGCGCGGTTTTCCTTTCGCCACGCATGGCCGCACCCACTTAGACACGCCTCACGCCTTCCACGATTTCGACAACGCTGCCTTTGCCCGTATCGCCGTGCGTCGCCTGGCGGAACTAGGAAGGACGCGATTGGCATTGATGGCGCCGACGGCGAGGCTGAGCTACACGCAGCATACGCGCGACGGCTTTGCCGAAGGCCTCGCCGAGATGGGGCTTCCCGAAGCGCCATTTTCCGCTGTCAACGCGGACTCCTCGCTGGAGCAAATTCGCGACGCGGCGATCGAGCTGATGCAGCGTGAAAAGAGACCCGACGGCATCGTGTCCAGCACCGGCGGCGCGACCTTCGCGCTGGTGGCCGGGATCGAAGCGGCGGGATTGAAGCTGGGCCGCGACGTCGACATCGTCTCGAAGCAGTCGTTCAAGCTGCTTGCCGCTGTTTCGCCCCGAAATCCACGTCGTCAACGAAGATTTCCGAAACGCCGGCCGCGAGTTGGCGCGCGCCGTTCTGGGCGCCATTGCCGGTGCGCCGCTCGGCAGCCTGCAGAGCCTCGTCGTGCCAACGGAAGTCGAGTCGCCTCGCCGGGTGGCGCAGACCTTCGCCTGACACCTTTTCTTTTTGCGCCGGACGCGCCACATCTTGGCGCATGAGCATCGACGAAAAGATCATCATTTCCGCCGAGGCGGAGATTGCACCTGACGACGTGTCGGAGAGTTTTATCCGCTCGTCCGGGCCTGGCGGCCAGAACGTCAACAAGGTTGCGACGGCCGTCCAGCTTCGCTTCGACGCCGCGCAGGCCGCGGGCCTCTCGGAACGCGTTCGCGCGCGCGTCATTCGCATGGCCGGCCAGCGCGCCACGAAGGACGGCGTGATCGTCATCGAAGCGGGTCGTTTTCGCACCCAGGAACAGAACCGCGCCGATGCCCGCTCGAGGCTGGTGGCGCTCGTCTCGAAGGCGGCCGAGCCGCCACCGCCGCCGCGCAAGAAGACCAGGCCTTCGAAAGGCGCGGTCGAGCGTCGGCTGAAGACCAAGGCAGGCCGCTCGAGCGTCAAGAAGTTGCGCGGCCGCGTCGACAGCGAATAGCGGCTGCGCCTTTCCAAGACGAATCGCAAATGCCAAGTTCGAACCGATTCCCAACGCAGGAGGCCAGAATGGGTATCTTCGATTTCGTCAAGAAGGTCGGCAACAAGCTCGGCATTGGGAGACGATGAGAGCCGAACGCCGAGGCGCTGAAGAAGGAACTCGATTCCAACAAGCTGGGCACGGAAAACGTGGCCGTGAAGGTTGACGGCGAGAAGGTCGTTCTGAGCGGCGTGGTCGTCGATCAGGCGGCCTTTGAAAAAGCCATCATCGCCGTCGGCAATACGATAGGCGTTTCCAAGGTCGACGCGGATGAGCTGAAGGTCGCGCCACCAGAAGCAGTGAAGGCGGCGCCAACCATCGACATCACCGAATTGATCAAACAGGCGATCCCGGCGGCAAGCCCGAAATTCTATACGGTCAAGAAGGGCGACAACCTTTCGAAGATCGCCGAGGCGCAATACGGCAAAGGCAACGCTTCAAAACACAAGGCAATCTTCGAAGCCAACAAGCCGATGCTGAAGCACCCGGACAAGATCTATCCGGGCCAGGTGCTGCGCATTCCGGATATTTCCGAGACGACCGCCAAAGCCTGAGCGTCATTCCAGAGCGTGTCGCGGTGAAAACGGGTTTCGACCCGCTTTTGGCTCAGGCGCTCGTCCGGAGCGCAGTGTGACGGCCGCGATCAGCAAGAATCGGCTTGCGAGTCGGTTAACTGCAAGGGTATCGTTCCCTTTTTGTTCGAGGTTGCGATGCTTGTTCTGCCTCCGGGCGTTCGCCACATGCCGGGCTTTCTCTCGTCCGAGGACCAGCGCTCGCTGCTCGACCAGATCCGCGCGGTGGTGAAGGCTGCGCCTCTCTATGTGCCGACCATGCCGAAGACCGGTAAGCCGATGAGCGTCCGCATGACCAATTGCGGCTCGCTGGGCTGGGTCACCGACAAGGAGCACGGCTATCGTTATCAGGCGACGCATCCAGTGACCGGCGATCCGTGGCCGCCTATCCCCGAACGCCTGATGGCGCTGTGGCGCGAGGTGGCATCTTATCCCGCCGAGCCGGAGGCCTGCCTGGTCAATTTCTATGATGCATCGGCCAAGATGGGCCTGCATCAGGACCGCGACGAGACGGAATTTCGACGCGCCGGTCGTGTCGGTCTCGCTGGGCGATTCATGCCTGTTTCGCGTCGGCGGCAAACGGCGCGACGATCCGACAAAATCGTTTCGGCTGGAGAGCGGCGACGTGGTCGTGCTGGGCGGCGAGGGCCGTCTCGCCTTTCACGGCGTCGACCGCATCTATGCGTCGACCTCGGCGCTGCTGAAAAATGGCGGCCGGATCAACCTGACGCTGCGCCGGGTGACGCCTTTGCCCCAATGAGCATCACAGCTTGCGCAGCGCGACTTCCTCGATGAGGTGATCGTCGCCCTTGCGCAGGATGAGATCGGCGCGCGGCCGAGTCGGCAGGATGTTTTCGCGCAGGTTTTTCAGGTTGATGTTCTGCCACAGCCCTTCCGCGATGGCGCGCGCGGCACTTTCCGAGAGTTGCGAATAGCGATGGAAGAAGGATTCCGGATTGCGGAAGGCCGTCTCGCGCAGCCGCATGAAGCGGGCGATGTACCATTGGTGGATCAGGTCTTCCTCGGCGTCCATATAGATGGAGAAGTCGAAGAAATCCGAGAGGAACGGGACAAAATTGCCGTCTGCCGGCAGATCGCCGGGCTGCAGCACGTTCAGGCCCTCGAAGATCAGGATGTCCGGCTGATCGATCGATGACGAACTTCCCCGGCATGACGTCATAGGTCATGTGCGAATAGACCGGCGCCTGGACATTCGGCTGGCCGGACTTTACGCCGGACAAAAACCGCAGCAGCGCCCCGACGTCATAGGAATCCGGAAAACCCTTGCGTTCCATCAGATTGCGGGAGCGCAAAACGTCGTTCGGATAGAGAAAGCCATCGGTCGTGACGAGGTCGACTTTCGGGCTGGTCGGCCAGCGGGCCAGCAGCTCCTTCAACACACGCGCCGTCGTCGATTTGCCCACGGCGACCGAACCGGCAATGCCGATGATGTAGGGTGTCTTCACCGCATCGGGAACGTTGAGGAAACTGGCGCGCTGATGAAAGAGCAGCTGTGTCGACTCGACATGCGCCGAGAGCAGCCTCGACAGCGACAAATAGATGCGTCGGACCTCGTTGAGGTCGATCGGGTCGTTCAGCGACGACAGCCGTTGGACCTCCGCCTCGGTAAGCGTCAGCGGCGTATCGGCCCGGAACTCCGCCCAGCGCGCGGCCGAAAAGAAGCGGTAGGGCGAATATTTTTCGGTCGCTACGAGTTGGTCCATCTTCCCTCCCGATGGTCCATGGTCAGCCGCCTCGCGCCGCCTTTTCGGCGATGCCGGATTGCGATGTGCGCCTTGCAAGCTCCTCCAGCACATCGCTCAACGGCACGCCGGCCAACGCCAGCACGACAAGCCAGTGATAGATAAGGTCGGCGCTCTCCGACACCAGGCCTTTTGTATCGCCCTTCACCGCGGCGATGACGGCCTCGACGGCCTCTTCGCCCATCTTCTGCGCTGCCTTGTCGATGCCCTTGGCGAAGAGCTTTGCCGTCCACGAATCGGCGTCGCCGGAGCGGCCGCGCTCGGCGATGATCCGTTCCAGATCGGAAAGCGAAAATTCCTTCATAAATAGCCGTTTAGACCATTTTGCCGGCGGATTGAAGCCGCAGGCGTCAGGCAGCGCGATCCAGCCGCATCGGCAGGCCGGCGGCAGCCATGTGTGCTTTCGCCTGGCCGATCGAGAAGGTGCCGAAATGGAAGATCGATGCGGCAAGCACCGCGCTCGCATGGCCGTCACGCACGCCCTCGACCAGATGGTCGAGTGTGCCGACCCCGCCGGACGCGATGACCGGAACCGGCACGCTGTCGGCGATGGTTCGCGTCAGCTCGATGTCGAAGCCGGCGCTGCGTGCCGTCGCGGTCCATCGAGTTGATCAGCAATTCGCCGGCGCCGCGCCGCGCCGCGCCTTGCGGCAAACTCGACGGCGTCGATGCCGGTCGCATTGCGGCCGCCATGGGTGAAGAGCTGCCAGCGCGGCGCCTCGCCTCGCCGCGGAGACGCGCTTGACGTCCATCGACACGACGATGCACTGGTTGCCGAACTTGTCCGCCGCTCGGCCGACGAAATCCGGGTCGAGAATGGCGGCCGTCGTAATGCCCACCTTGTCCGCGCCGGACAGCAGCAGCTTCGCGGATATGTTCGAGCGTGCGCACGCCACCGCCGACCGTCACCGGCATGAAGCACTGCTCGGCCGTTTGCCGCACGACGTCGAAGATCGGCGACCGGCCCTCGTGGCTGGCCATGATGTCGAGGAAGCAGAGTTCGTCAGCGCCCGCCGCATCATAGGCCTTCGCGGCTTCGACGGGATCGCCGGCATCGACCAGATCGACGAAGTTGACGCCCTTGACGACACGGCCGTCCTTGACGTCGAGGCAGGGAATGACGCGGGCTTTGAGGGTCATCTCGGGTCCTCGAACAGCGCTGCTGCCGGCTTGGCAGTGCCGGCAAGGATCGCCAGCGCCTCGGCCGGGTCGATGCGGCCGTCATAAAGCGCGCGGCCGGAAATCGCGCCTTCAAGCTTTCCCGCGTCCGGCATGGTCATGCGCACGATGTCGGCGATGGAGGCCAGACCGCCGGAGGCGATGACGGGAATGGAAATGGCATCGGCCAAGGCGATAGTCGATTCCCAATTGATGCCGGTCAAAATGCCGTCGCGGTCGATGTCGGTGTAGATGATGGCCGCGACGCCGGCGCCTTCGAACTTCTTCGCCAGCTCGACGACGCCAAGCGACGAGGCTTCCGCCCAGCCTTCGACCGCGACCTTGCCGCCCTTGGCGTCGATGCCGACCGCGACCTTGCCGGGGAATGTCTTGCACGCTTCCTTGACGAGGTCGGGATCGCGAACCGCCACCGTGCCGAGGATGACCCGCGCCAAGCCCTTGGCCAGCCAGGCCTCGATATGGTCCAGCGTGCGGATGCCGCCGCCCAGCTGGACCGGGTTCTTCGTCGCTTTCAGAATTGCCTCGACCGCAGCGCCGTTGACGCTCTCGCCCTTGAACGCGCCATTCAAATCGACGACATGCAGCCACTCAAATCCCTGCTCCTCGAAGGCTTTGCCTGCGCGGCAGGGTCGGCGTTGTAGACCGTCGCCTGCGCCATGTCGCCGAGCTTCAGGCGAACGCACTGGCCGTCTTTCAGGTCGATGGCGGGAAAAAGGATCATGCGCCCTCGACGACGGCGAAATGGGCGTTCGAATAGGCCCGGCGCAGCTTCAAGGCGGCCTGATATTCGGGCGAATGGTAACAGTCGAGCGCGGTCTGGTAGCTCTCGAATTCGATGACGACCAGCCGTGAAGCCGCTGGCCCTTCGAACACCTGACCCTGCCCGCCGCGCACCAGGAACTTCGCGCCATATTTGTCGAAGGCGGCTTTGTTGGCGGCGATGTATTTCGGATAGTTGTCAGGGTCGGTCACGTCGACCATGCGCCATCCAGTAGCCTTTTTTCGCTTCACTCATGGCTTCCACCTCAGGAAATTGGCAATCAGTTCCAGCCCCAGCGCCTGGCTCTTTTCGGGGTGAAATTGCGTGCCGGCGCGGTTTTCGTGCGCGACGGCCGCGGTCACCGGCCCGCCATAGTCGGCCAGCGCAAGGACGTCGGCCGGGCGCTTCGGCTTCGAGATGGTAGGAGTGCACGAAATAGGCGTGCAGCCCATCAGGCCCGGTCTCGATGCCATTGAACAGAGCGTGCGGCCGGGCCAGAGTCAGCGTGTTCCAGCCGATCTGCGGGATCTTCAACGACGGCATCGGCCGGCTCGATCAGCTTCACGTCGCCGGCGATCCAGCCAAAGCCCTTGGTGACGGTCTTTTCCAGCCCGCGTTCCGACATCAACTGCATGCCGACGCAGATGCCGAGAAACGGCCGGGCCTGCTTGACCGCGACTTCGTCGATCGCTTCCAGCATGCCGGGCACGGCCATCAGGCCGGCCATGCAATCGGCATAGGCGCCGACACCTGGCAGCACGATGCGGTCGGCCGTGCGGACCCGTTCGGCATCGGCGGTCAGGTCGATCTCGGCGGCGATGCCAGCTTCTCGCGCGGCGCGCTCGAAGGCCTTGGTGGCCGAGCGCAGATTGCCCGACCCATAGTCGATGATGGCGACCCGCATTCAGGTCTTGCCTTGAAAGCTGACGAGGCCGATGGCCGGCGCCGGTGCGTGGCGGCGTACAGCCTGCGGGCGGGGCAGTGGAGCGCGGCGGCGCGGCAACGGCCTCCGTTGCCGCGTCAAGGCTGGCCGCAAAGCGCAACTCCGCATCGTCGCGGTTGTCGGCCCAGATCGCGCCGACCTCGCCGTAGCCACGCCGACGCAGGCCGGCAATCCGCAGCGCCGCGCCCTCAAGGCCGACCCAGAGCGAGACAAGCAGGGACAGCAGCGAAGCCATTCCGCCCATGCCGAACTGGATGCCTATGGCGTTCAGCACCACGATGCGCCGCCAATGCAATCGCGGCCTCGACCCAAAGCCGGTTCCAGGCAAGCCAGAGCGGCGGCACGAGAAAGGCCGAGCCAGGAAAAGCCGTCGCGTATGAGCGAGGGCAAGTCCGGCCTCACCATTCGCGGCTGCCGGCGGCTGCATCATGACGAATGATGCCATTGCTCTAGCCTTTCAAACTGCCCTTCGTGGAAGGAACGGCGTCGGGCTGGCGCGGGTCGCGCTCCAGCGCCGCACGCAATGCGCGGGCTACCGCCTTGAAGCAGGTCTCGGCGATATGATGGTTGTTGGCGCCGTAGTGATTGGTCACATGCAGCGTGATGCCGGCATGCTGCGCCAAGGCGTTGAAGAACTCGCGCACCAGTTCGGTATCGAAGGTGCCGATCTTCGGCGACGAGAAGGTCACGTTCCAGACGAGGAACGGCCGGCCCGACACGTCGACGGCCGCGCGGGTCAGCGTCTCGTCCATGGCGAGGTCGATCGAGGCATAGCGCATGATGCCGCGCCGTTCGCCGAGCGCCTTGGAAAGCGCCTGGCCGAGCACGATGCCGGTGTCTTCCACCGTGTGGTGATCGTCGATGTGCAGGTCGCCCTTGGCGCGCACGGTCATGTCGACCAGCGAATGGCGCGAGAGCTGGTCGAGCATATGGTCGAAAAAGCCGACGCCGGTCTGGATGTCGGACTTGCCCGGAGCCGTCGATGGATCACCGACACGGAAATGTCGGTTTCCTTGGTCTTGCGGCTGACTTCGGCGCTGCGCGCGGCCATGCTTGAACCCTCGTTGCCTGACTGACGCGCCTCATAGACTCGTTTGGGGTGGGATGGAAGCGCGGTAGGGGTCGAAGGTGAACGGATAGGACACGCAGGTCGCGCCTCGTCTGACAAACCCGCCCGGATTTGCAAAGCCCATCGCGCCGCCTACATATGGCCGATGATCAACACGGTGCGGTGTCTGCCTTCGGGAGGCTTCGCCAGACGGGGTTTTGAATGTCGAACGATTTGACCATGCACGCCACGACGATCGTGACCGTGCGCAAGGGCGGCAAGGTGGTGATCGCCGGCGACGGCCAGGTGAGCCTCGGCCAGACCATCATGAAGGGCAATGCCAAGAAGGTGCGCCGCATCGGCAAGGGCGGCAACGTCATCGCCGGCTTTGCCGGCGCGACGGCCGATGCCTTCACGCTGCTGGAGCGGCTGGAAGCCAAGCTCGAGCAATATCCCGACCAGCTGACGCGCGCCTGCGTCGAGCTCGCCAAGGACTGGCGCACCGACCGCTATCTGCGCCGGCTGGAGGCGATGATGCTGGTGGCCGACAAAAGCGTGACCCTGGCGTTGACCGGCACCGGCGACGTGCTGGAGCCGGAGCATGGCGTGATGGCCATCGGTTCCGGCGGCAATTATGCGCTCGCGGCCGCGCGCGCCTTGCTCGACACGGAGCAGGATGCCGAGGCCATCGCCCGCAAGGCGATGCAGATCGCGGCCGACATCTGCGTCTATACCAACCACAACGTGGTGGTCGAAACGCTGGACGCTGCGTGAGGCGCGACATGCTTGTTGCCGGATGCAACTTGGCTTACCGGTAAGACATGCGCGCACTGATTGTCCTCCTCCTGCTCATGCCCTCGGTTGCTTTCGCCGCCGAGACCCGCTGCGGCTGGTTCCAAAATCCAACACCCGCCAACGCCTGGCTGATCGACAAGGACGGGCAATGGATCATCGGCGTTCAGGGCGGCTACCAATCCGAGGGCGATTGGCCGGATACCGGCGAGTGGGTGGCGCAAAACGGCAATTATGGCTACGGCTGCACCTGCGCCCGGGTCGAGACTGATGCGGCCTCCGGGCATATCCTCAACGTTTTGTCGTCGAAGCCGCTGCCGCTTTCCAAATGCCGCAACGACCCGGCGTTGGCGGGCAAGGAGCCCGGCTGAAGCATTTTCCGTGACAGTGCGAACCGCCCACTACACTTTTCGCGATGTCACCGAGGCCGATCTGCCGCTGCTGAAGCGCTGGCTGGCCGAGCCGCACTGGGCCGAGTGGTGGGATGAGCCGGACGCTGGCATTGCCGATATCCGCGAAGCGATGGATTCGATCGAATGCGAGCCGCTGATCGTGGAGCTTGCCGGCAAGCCGATCGCCTATCTGCAAGCCTACGACCCGCATCTCGAAGACGGTCACCCGTATCAGGACCAGCCCTTCGGCACGCTGGGTCTCGACATTTCGATCGGCCCGGCCGAGATGCTGGGGCAGGGGCATGGCTCGGCGATTCTTGGCCAGTTCGTCGAGCAATTGTTCGAGGAAGGCTGTCCGCGCGTCATCATCGACCCCGATCCGGCGAATGTGCGGGCGGTCCGCGCCTATGAAAAGGCCGGGTTTAGGGCTTTCGATACGCGAACGTCGATATATGGTCCGGCGCTGATGATGGCGCGGGATGCGCCGGGGGACGACGAATGAGTGTTGCGGGCGAGGGCGGGAGCCGAGACCACGGGCGGATGGTCGGGCTGGCAGATCGGCCTGGCGGTTGTGGCCGCCATGGTCGCGGCGCAGGGCATCACGCTTTACCTGATGGGCCAGCCGCCGATCTGCAAATGCGGCTATGTCAAATTCTGGCATGGCGTGGTGGTGAGTTCGGAAAACTCGCAGCACCTTTCGGACTGGTACACGCCGTCGCACATCATCCACGGCTTCCTGTTCTACGGGCTCGCCTGGCTGCTGTTCCGGCGCAGGTCGCAATGGTTTCGGCTGGCTTTCGCCATCCTGATCGAAGGTGGCTGGGAGCTGTTGGAAAACACCGATTTCATCATCAACCGTTACCGCGAGGCGACCATCTCGCTCGACTATTTCGGCGATTCCGTCATCAATTCGATGGCCGATACGCTGTGGATGATCCTCGGCTTCGTGATGGCGTCGAGGTCTCCCATTTGGGTGACCATCGTGGTCGCCCTCGCTCTTCGAAATCGGCGTCGGCTACGTCATCCGGGACAATCTGACCCTCAACGTGATCATGCTGGTCTATCCGCTCGACATCATCAAAGTCTGGCAAAGTGGCGGGTAGCGAGTCGGTGCTTGATCAGCGCCGAAACGCTTGAAAAGGCAGTCGCCGGCGGCGTCATTTCCGCGGACCAGCGCGACCGCCTTCATGCGATGGAGCGGTCGCTGGCGGCCCATGACGACGTACCGATAGCGACGACGAGAATCTGCGCCTGATCGGCGGCGGCAACGATTTGTTCGTGACCGTCGGCACCGTGCTGGTGAGCGCGGGCTTCTATTTCGTCCTGACGACGACGATCATGGGGCGGCCGATCTGGATTGCCGGCCTGATGGCGGTGTTCGCCTGGGCGGTCGCCGAAATCGTCACCCGCCAGCACCGCATGAAACTGTCGTCGACTGTGCTCAGCCTGTTCTTCATGGCGGCGGTGGCGGTCGGACTTGGGCTGTTCACCATCGAGCGATACCCGATCCGCGAGCCGCGAGAGCATCTGGGAGCTGCTGGCCCTGCGCCAGATCGTTGCGCCGGCTGGCTACCTGTTCTTTGGCGGCGTCATTCTGGCGGCCGTGCTCTATTTCTGGCGCTTCCGGGTGCCTATCCTTGCCGGCGTGATCGCCGTGGCCGCGACGCTGCTCGCCTTCATGCAGACTGCGATCTTCCTCTATGACGGCGTCACCACCGGTTCCGTCGCCGTGCCGCGCATCGAAGACATGCCGGAGATGCTGCGCGCCGCACTCTATATGCCGCTGCTCTGCGGCCTGATCGTCTTCGGCGTCGCGGTCGGGCTCGATCTCTACGATCGCGAGCGGCGCAAGATATGGTCGGATTGCGCCTTCTGGCTGCACGTGGTGTCGGCGCCGATGCTGGTGCATCCGCTGTTCATCATGGCGACCGGACAGGATGTCGTGTTCGGCCATATCGAGCCCGACGCCAACGCGACGCTCATGCTGGGCATCCTGATCGCCGCTTTCGTCTATGTGGCGCTGGCCATCGACCGGCGATCGCTGCTGGTGCCGACGCTGGCCTATTTCGGCTCGCTCGGCATCTACTATCTGGTCAATTCCGCCGCCAACACGACGGGCGTGCCGCCCTTCGCGCTGATTCTGCTGGTGGTCGGCGCCTTGATCATCGTCTTCGGTGCGGGCTGGCAGCGCATCCGCCGCTTGATCGTAAGGCCGACGCTCCCCACATCGGTGCTGAACAAACTCCCTCCCATCAAAGCTTAGGCGACAGTTTCTCTGCGTGCGGCATTGGCAGACCGAAGGCTAACCAATTTCTGTTTGCGGGAAGTCATTGCCTTTGTAGAGCAATTGCAGGCTATGAGCCTTGGCGCAGGCTAGTGCGAAACAGTCGCCCATGTTGAGTGCGGCAGGATGGCCGGTGTTCTTGCCGTAAAGTTTCATCGCTTCAATCGCGCGGGTGCCGACTTCACCTTCAACCACTATCTCGACAGTGCTTAGCCCGCCTAGGAAATCGTCTACGCAACTGTCGCCTCATCGATTTTCTCCCGGCTCAGTGCCGGCCTTTTCGTTGAGGGTTGTGTTTTGGCTCGAGCTATAGCTGCTACAGCTTCGTAGCGTGCGATCTGTGAAGAATAGAAGCTGCCGGCGTGGGCCTCAAGTTTGGCCTCAAGGTCCTCGTATCCGAGTTCGCGCAGCAGAAGCGCCACGATTGCCGAAGCGTCCAGAAACAAGTTCCGCTATCCGTCAGAAAGCTGATCGAAAAGGCTTTCATGCTGAAATTGGGATCGGTGGGGCCCATAGCGTCTATACGCGCACGCACTTTCGATAGTAGTTGCTGCAGCAAAATAGCCTTGCGTGGAGCTGCGGCCTCATCGCCAGCCTTGATGAGCCTTTGAAGCTCGGCAGCTTGGGAGTCCGCCTTAATGTCTCGAACCAACAATGTCATGCGGTATTGCTCCGTTGGTCGCAACCATATCATTATCTCCAGATTGCTGCCAATCGGGCTGGAAGCCCTACCTTGCATCCACTCTAAACGCACCTAACTAAGGCAGGATTTTCTCAACCGAGTTTCTCTTCGTATGACGACTTTTTCTCCCCGCGAGATCGTTTCCGAACTCGACCGTTTCATCATCGGCCAGAAGGACGCCAAGCGCGCCGTGGCCATCGCTTTGCGCAACCGCTGGCGGCGCCAGCAGCTCGAAGGCCAGATGCGCGAAGAGGTGATGCCGAAGAACATTTTGATGATCGGGCCGACCGGCGTCGGCAAGACCGAGATCTCGCGCCGCCTGGCGCGGCTGGCCGGCGCGCCGTTCATCAAGGTGGAAGCGACCAAATTCACCGAGGTCGGTTATGTCGGCCGCGACGTCGAGCAGATCGTGCGCGACCTCGTCGAGGTGGCGATCGGCCTGACGCGCGAAAAGATGCGCGAGGACGTCAAGGCCCGCGCGCATCTGAACGCCGAGGAGCGCGTGCTGGAAGGGCTGGTCGGCAAGACGGCGAGCCCGGTGACCAAGGAAAGCTTCCGCAAGAAGCTGCGCGCCGGCGAGCTGGACGACAAGGAAATCGAGGTCGAGGTCGAGGATACCGGTTCGGGCGGCATGCCGAGCTTCGATATTCCGGGCATGCCGGGCGGCAGCGTCGGCATGATCAACCTCTCCGACATGATGCAGAAGGCGATGGGCGGCAAGCGCACCAAGCTGCGCAAGACGACGGTCAAGCAATCCTACGATCTGCTGATCAACGACGAGTCCGACAAGCTGCTCGACAAGGACGAGGTCGTGCGCCTGGCGCTGGAATCGGCGGAGAATGACGGCATCGTGTTCATCGACGAGATCGACAAGGTCGCCGCGCGCCAGGACGGCATTTCCGGCGGGCCGTCTCGCGAAGGCGTGCAGCGGGACCTGTTGCCGCTGGTCGAGGGCACGACGGTCGCCACCAAATACGGGCCGATCAAGACCGACCACATCCTGTTCATCGCCTCCGGCGCGTTCCATGTGTCGAAGCCGTCGGACCTGCTGCCGGAGCTGCAGGGCCGCCTGCCGATCCGCGTCGAGCTGCGCGCGCTGGAAAAGGACGATTTTGTCCGCATCCTGACCGAAACCGAGGCCAGCCTGATCAAGCAGTACATCGCTCTGATGGCGACCGAGGGCCTGACGCTCGAATTCACTGACGATGCGATCGATTCGCTGGCCGGGATTGCGGTCGATCTGAATTCGAGCGTCGAGAATATCGGCGCTCGGCGCTTGCAGACCGTCATGGAGCGGGTGCTGGACGAAATTTCCTTCGACGCGGCCGACCGCAACGGCACGACGGTGAAGATCGACGCCGACTATGTGGCCAAGCATGTCGGTGAAATGTCGAAGAACACAGATTTGTCGCGATTTATTCTGTAAGAGGGCTCAGTCGGCTGTTCGCTCGTGCTCTGGCCAGCACCCCTCATCCGACCTCGCTTCGCTCGGCCACCTTCTCCCACAAGGGGAGAAGGCAGATCGCGCCGTCGCTTGCACCAATCTTGATCGTTTGTGATTGGCGAAAGCGGAACTGGCGAGCTCCCACCTTCTCCCCTTGTGGGAGAAGGTGGCCGAGCGAAGCGAGGTCGGATGAGGGGTGCTCGGTAAAGCGCGAGCCATCGGCCCCAGCGGCGGGGAGCCTGATGAAGAAATCGATACTTGCAGCAGCAATTCTCGTCGTGGCGGCGTTGGCCTGGCCGGCATCCGCCGCCACGCTGGTCCCGCCCGGCAACCGTAGCGTTGACCAGCCGCAGGTGCCGGGCGCTTCGATGAAGCGCACCAAGGCGGGCAAGACCAGCTTCGAGGGCAAGTACCAGAAGGTCTACAACCTGCTTGCCAACGACAAGAAGCTGCGCACCAAGATCAAGCAGACGGCCGGCCAATATGGCATCGACCCGATGCATATCGTCGGCGCCATCGTCGGCGAGCACACCTACAATGTCGACGCCTACGACCGCCTCCAGACCTACTACGTCAAGGCAGCGGCCTATCTCTCCAACTCGCTGAAATTCCAGTATGAGGGCGAGGACGTCGCCGATTTCGTGCAGCGGCCGCAATTCGCGAAGTGCAACAGCATCGGCGACAGCTATGATCTGTGGACTTGCCGCGAGAATGTCTGGATCAAGTCCTTCCGCGGCCAGACCGTGGATGGCCAGAGCTTTCCGAAAAATCGCTTCTCGGCGGTTTTCTTCCAGCCGCTCTATGCCGGCCAGACCTTTGGCATCGGCCAGTTGAACCCGCTGACCGCGCTGCAGATGAGCGACATCGTTTCGCAGGTCTCGGGCTTTTCCAAGCTCGACGCGGGCGATCCGAACGCGGTCTATGAGACCATCATGGACCCGGACAAGACGATCCCTTACGTCGCCGCGACGCTGAAGAAGTCGATCGATTCCTACCGGCAGATCGCCGGTTTCGACATCAGCCAAAACCCCGGCATCACCGCGACGCTCTATAATCTCGGCAATCCGGAAGCCCGCGCCTATACGCTGAAGGTGGAAAACGACCGCCGCAAGGCCGCTGGCGAGAAGCCCAAGATGCCGGAAGAAAACTATTACGGCTGGCTGGTCAACGAGAAGCTGCCGGAGCTTCAGGCGCTGTTTTAGCTATCGGCGTTTGCTTCTCGCATAAGGCTTAACAACGCGCCCATTCTTGTCGACATAACCGCGGACCACAGTTGTTCGTCGGTTACCTGTGGTACCGCTTAAATCGATGAAGCCTTTCATCCCTCGCTTATTGGTCGGGATAACTAGCTTGGTCGGGTTGCGTGCGTTGGGCCCGTTTGGGCCGGATGGAGGGGCCGGCGTTCGCCATCGAACTAGATATCCATCGAGAAATCTTTGGCCGCCATTGGCGTGTTTGGCATTCTTGTGGCTACCCTTACTTTAAAGGGGGTCTATGCATCCCGGCTATCAATTGCGGAAGCAAGAGCCGATTGGAAACGCCTAAACGGCAAGTGGAATCTTACCCAAATTATGTCCCGCAGACGTTTGGCCAAGGCGCCGCTTTCGAGGGAGGGACCGAGTTCGCTAGCAGTACCAAAAGCATTCATATGGATGTGGTGGCTCTTTCTCATGGGATATTCGATAATTGTATTCCACGCGTGGCTTGCGCCTTGCCTTTCAAGTTCAAACAAACCGGATATTTCTGGCCAGATGATGATGCGGTCTATCTGGAGCCAAAACTCTATGGAATATTCTTGTCGATTTCTTCTAAAAGGCCGTGCAAAACATCTAGCTGTTCATCCCCCAGACGCGATATCGATCGCGCCAGCGCATTGGCAAACGCGGTCGCCTTCGGAGAAAGCCCCGCCGTATCGATCACCACGCGTGGGTGCGACGACCAGGCAAGCTGTTCGAACTCCTCGGCTTCATCCCAGATGATGTTGAAATAGCCGATCGTCTTTTGCACCAGCGGCCAGCTTGGCGCGCCGCGGCGGCCGTGCTCCAGCGCCGACAGATAGGCGGCGGAAACCCCGAGCGCGGCCGCCATCTCCTTCTGGGTAACGCCCTTGGCCTTGCGCATATGCCGCAGCTTTTCGCCGAACGGGGTCATGCGTGCGACCTCCTCAAGCGGACATAAAGCGCGCCTCCCCCGCCATGGCCGCGCGCGGCATGATCGTGGCTGGAGACGAATGGCCGGAATGTTGGCGTCGACAGCCAGCCCGGCACCATGCGCCGCAAAATGCCGTCGCCGCCGGACGACGACCCCTTGCCGGTGATCACCAGCACATAGCGCGCGCCGCGCGAATGCGCGCGCGACAGGAATGTGTAGAGCAGCGTGTAGGCCTCGTCCTGCGTCATGCCATGCAGGTCGACCCGCGCCTCGATCGGCAGCCGGCCTTTTGCCAGCTTGTCGAGCGTCGGCGTGTCGAGATGGGTCGGCAGATGACGCTTGGGTTGCGGCGCGGCAGGGGCCGGACTGGGCGGCGGCGTAGGCTTCCTGTCGTTCTCGGCCATCGCTTCGGCGAAACTTTCGACGGAGCCGGTTCCTCCGGCTTCGGTCTGCCCGGCAGCGGCTTGGTCGAGCGGGCGACGAGCGTCCAGAGGATGCGGTCTTCCTCGCTGAGAGATTTTGGTGCGCGGGTCATGCGGCAACCAACGTGCGCGGCAGCAGCGCATAGAAATCGGCGGCCGCCTTGACCACGCCGGCAATCTCGCCGGCGGCGTCGCCGGAGCCGGCGAACAGATCGCCGCGCGCCGGGCCGACAATCGCCGAGCCGGTGTCCTGCGCGATCATCAAGCGACGGAAAGGCTTTGCGTCGAAGGCGGTCAGAGTCGGCGCGTCGATGTAGAACGGCGTGCCGAAAGTGTGCAGCAATCGATCCACCGCCATCGAGCGCCCCGGCGTCAGCGGCACCTTTGCAGCGGCGATCGGCCCGAGGGCAGGATCGTCCACCTCCGCCCATTTGAAGAAGACGTAGGACCGGTTGTGATGCAGGATTTCGTCGACACGCCGCGGGTTGGCTTTCAGCCATGCTCGGATCGACTGCATCGTCACCTGTTCGAGCGGGATCTCTCCCATATCCGCCAGCACGCGGCCGATGCCTGTGAAGCGCTGGCCGGACTTCGCGGCGTAGCTGATGCGCCGCGTCGTGCCGTCGGTCATCGCCAGCCGCGCCGAGCCCTGCACCTGGGCGAAGAACAGGTCGACCTTGTCTTCCACCCAGGCGAGTTCGAGGCCCTGGCCGCTCAGGACACCGGCGTCGATGGCCGGGCGGTCGTGGTACTCCACCGGGCCAGCGGGCGTTTCGCGGGCGAAGGCAAGGTAGGGGTCCATGCCTTCGGACGGTTGGCGTCGTCGATGTCGATGAGATCGGCCGGGCGGGAATGGATGGGGACCGTGAAGGTGTCGGTGCGGGTCGGCGAGGCGCGGACGATGGGCTCGTAAAAGCCGGTGACGAAGCCTTGTTGTCGGAGCGCCGGTGCGATTCTGGACCGCCCCCCTCTGTCCTGCCGGACATCTCCCCCTCAAGGGGGGAGATTGGCCGGCCGTCAAGGTTTCTGCCAATCGTCGACGCTGCTGATCTCCCCCCTGAGGGGGAGATGTCCGGCAGGACAGAGGGGGGTCGGTAACGTCGATGGCGCGGCCTGCATTCGTCATGACCGGCACGATCAGCGCCGGCGCGAAATGCCGCTCGAAAAAGCCACGCGCATCCTGGCGACTCAGCGCCTCAATCTCCCGCGCCTCGGCATACGCTGCCTCGAACGCGGAAAACTCCACGCCCAGCGATCCGGTCTTGTAGGGCTTGGTCAGCACATGAAAGGCCGAGCGCCGAAACGCGGCAAAGGCCTGTGACGGGTCGTCCTCGGCCCATCCGGGCAGATCATCGAAGGAAACGGGTTGGAAAAGCGGGGAGAGCGGCACCGGGGTCGTCCTGTCGTCAGGATCGTATCACCGGGGGCTCACTCTTCCTCTTCGGTCGCGACAAGCTTCCAGTTCGGGTCTTTGCTGCGCGTATCGCGGGCGAAGGTCCAGACATCCTTGACTTCGGCCACCGTCTCCGGATCGCCGTCGATCACCTCGCCGGCCTTGTTGCGGGTGGCGGAGATCAGCTCGCTGACGACGCGCAAGGTGATGTGGGCGTCGCTGCCCTTCATCTCGGCGCCGACGATATCGGCCTTGTCGATGCCGACGAACGACGACTGGATCTTTTCCGATTTGGACTCGCGGTCGGAAATCGCCTGCACGAAGCCGTCGAACACGTCCTTGGAAAGCAGGTTCTTCAGCGTTTTGCGGTCGCCGTCGGCATAGGCCATCACGATCATCTCGTAGGCCATCTTGGCGCCTTCGACGAAACCCTTGGGATCGAAGCTCTGATCGGCGTCTTTCACCGCGCGCAGCCCCTTGTTGAGGTCCGTGCCAGGCTTGGCGGCCGCGTCGATCGCCGCATAGTTCGATTCGGGGGCTCGCCGTTGGCGCGCTTGCGCGGCAGCGACACGACATTGTCGGGGCTCGAAGGCGCGTCCTTCTCAGCCTGCCTGCCAGCCGTGTAGGGATCGAACGGCGGCCGCTCGCTTCCGGTGCGCTTGCCGAGCACGGAGCGCAGCTGGATGAAGATCACGACAGCCGCGACCATGAAAAAGACCGTTCCGAAGTCGAAGAATTCCATCTCTTTGCGATCGACCCTTGTCTTCGTCCCGATGCGGCGCCTCAGTGAACCCGAAGCCACCTTCCTAAGTCCAGCATATAGAACGCGCGGCGCTATCATTCAAATCAAAGCGCCGACGCACTATCTATGTGCGAAACCTGCTATCCAACCCTGCTTTATCGACTAACCCTCACCAACGGCAACTCAATTGCGCTTGTTTCCGCTTCTTCTTCTGGTCTGGCCGCTGGCCGAAATCGCGACTTTCGTCATTGTAGGACGCGAGATTGGCGTTTTGTCGACCATCGGCCTGATCCTTCTGACCGGTGTCGCGGGCGTCATTTTGCTGCGTATCCAGGGTTTTGGCGTCTTGCGCCGCGCCCAGGCGGAAATCGACGCCGGCCGCGATCCAAGCCGCGAGATCGCCAATGGTGCGATGATCCTGGTCGCCGGCATCTTGCTGCTCCTGCCGGGCTTCCTGACCGATATTCTCGGCATTCTGCTGTTCATTCCGCCAGTGCGCGAGGCGGTTTGGCGCTTTTTGAAGACGCGCATCAATGTCGTGACAAGCTTCGGCTCCGGCGTCGCCGCGCCGCGGCGGCTCGCGCACCATCGATCTCGATCCGGACGAATATTCGTCCGGTGGCGCGCCGGATCCCGATTCGCCTTGGCGGCGGCTCGATCGGGACGATTAGCGGCTCCATCGAAAGCGCACCTCAACCTTGTCATGCCACGGCCGCCATGTTAGCGACGCGCCCACCAAAGCGGCCGCAGCGCCGGAAACTCAGGGAAATCGAGGCGATGGCCGAAGAAAACAATGAAAAGCCGGCAGCTAAGGGCAATGGCGCGTCGCCGACGCTGAACATTCTGGCGCAATATGTGAAGGACCTCTCCTTCGAGAGCCCCGGCGCGCCGGCCTCGCTGCGCGCCCGCGACAAGGCGCCGAACATCAATATCGGCGTCAATGTCAACGCCAACCCGCTGTCGGACTCCGAATTCGACGTCGTGCTGACGCTGAATGCCAAGGCTGAAGTCGGCAAGGAAGTGCTGTTCAACGTCGAACTGGTCTATGGCGGCGTCTTCAAGATCCAGAATTTTCCGCAGGAGCACATGCTGCCGCTGCTCTTCATCGAGTGCCCGCGGCTGCTGTTCCCGTTCTCGCGACAGATCATCGCGGAATGCACCCGCAATGGCGGCTTCCCGCCGCTGATGCTCGACCCGATCGACTTCGCGCAGATGTTCCAGCAGAAGATCGCCGAGGATCAGGCGCGGGCGAAGGTTCAGGCGAGTTAAGCGCATTACGCGCATAACGGCTAAAAACCCGGCTCAAGGCCGGGTTTTTCATGTGTTTAGCTGTATTTTGGGCAAGCCAAGACGCTTGCGTGGCAAAATCGCCCTTCCTATATACGCCGGAGCCTTGGGACGGGTGTCCAGACTGGATATCAGTGCCCCAGGAAATCCAAGCCAGAAGGGGCTTTCGCCGGAACGCCTTCGGGGTCCTGAAAGCCTGCTAGAGGAGACGAACAAGAATGGCAAAAGTAATCGGTATCGATTTGGGAACGACCAATTCCTGCGTCGCCGTCATGGACGGCAAGGACGCGAAGGTCATCGAGAATTCCGAAGGCGCGCGCACCACGCCCTCGATTGTCGCCTTCACCGGCGACGGCGAGCGCCTCGTCGGCCAGCCGGCCAAGCGCCAGGCGGTCACCAATCCTGAAAATACGGTTTTCGCGGTCAAGCGCCTGATCGGCCGCCGCTATGACGATCCGGTGACGGAGAAGGACAAGAAGCTTGTCCCTTACAAGATCGTCAAGGGCGACAATGGCGACGCCTGGGTCGAAGCCGGCGGCAAGAAGCAGTCGCCGAGCCAGGTCTCGGCGATGATCCTGCAGAAGATGAAGGAAACGGCCGAAGCCTATCTCGGCGAGACCGTGACGCAGGCCGTCATCACCGTTCCGGCCTATTTCAACGACGCCCAGCGCCAGGCCACCAAGGACGCCGGCAAGATCGCCGGTCTTGAAGTGCTGCGCATCATCAACGAGCCGACGGCGGCAGCGCTCGCTTACGGTCTCGACAAGAAGGACGGCAAGACGATCGCCGTCTATGACCTTGGCGGCGGCACCTTCGACATCTCCGTGCTGGAGATCGGCGACGGCGTGTTCGAGGTGAAGTCGACCAATGGCGACACCTTCCTCGGCGGCGAAGATTTTGACATGCGCCTGGTCGAGTACCTGGCGGCCGAGTTCAAGAAGGAACAGGGCATCGACCTGAAGAACGACAAGCTCGCCCTTCAGCGCCTGAAGGAAGCGGCCGAAAAGGCCAAGATCGAGCTGTCGTCCTCGGCGCAGACCGAGGTCAACCTGCCGTTCATCACGGCCGACCAGACCGGTCCGAAGCACCTGACGATGAAGCTGACCCGCGCCAAGTTCGAATCGCTGGTCGACGATCTGGTGCAGCGCACCGTCGAGCCGCTGAAGGCCGCGCTCAAGGATGCCGGCATGAAGGCTGGCGAGATCGACGAGGTCGTCCTGGTCGGCGGCATGACCCGCATGCCGAAGGTGCAGGAGATCGTAAAGCAGTTCTTCGGCAAGGAGCCGCACAAGGGCGTCAACCCGGATGAGGTTGTGGCGCTGGGTGCTGCGATCCAGGCCGGCGTGCTGCAGGGCGACGTCAAGGACGTGCTGTTGCTCGACGTGACCCCGCTGTCGCTGGGCATCGAGACGCTGGGCGGCGTGTTCACCCGCCTGATCGAGCGCAACACGACGATCCCGACCAAGAAGGGCCAGGTGTTCTCGACGGCTGAAGACAGTCAGTCGGCGGTGACGATCCGCGTCTTCCAGGGCGAGCGCGAAATGGCGGCGGACAACAAGCTGCTCGGCCAGTTCGACCTGGTCGGCATTCCGCCGGCGCCGCGTGGCGTGCCGCAGATCGAGGTCACCTTCGACATCGACGCCAACGGCATCGTCAACGTTTCGGCCAAGGACAAGGGCACCGGCAAGGAGCACCAGATCCGCATCCAGGCTTCGGGTGGTCTGTCCGACGCCGACATCGAGAAGATGGTGAAGGACGCCGAAGCCAACGCCGAGGCCGACAAGGCGCGGCGCGCGCTGGTCGAAGCCCGCAACCAGGCCGAGGCGCTTGCCCACTCCAGCGAGAAGTCGCTGAAGGAGTATGGCGAGAAGGTCTCTGAGGCTGACCGCACCGCGATCAGCCGATGCGATCGCAGCGCTTCGCACCGCGAGCGAGGGCGACGACGTCGAGGAGATCAACGCCAAGACGCAGGCGCTCGCCGAAGCCTCGATGAAGCTCGGCCAGGCGATGTATGAGGCCAGCCAGGCGGACGCCGCGGCAGGCCGACGCCAAGGCCGATGCCGAGAAGTCGGGCGAAGACGTTGTCGACGCCGACTTCGAAGAGCTCGACGAGGACGACAAGAAGAAATCGGCTTAACGCGGCTGATTGCTGAGTATGAAAGCCCGGCTTCTTGCCGGGCTTTTTGCAACCGAAAGGTAGCGACCGATATTGCGATCAGGCAGCCGAGACGCGGGACAAGATGAAGGCTGATTTCTACGAAACGCTGGGGGTCGCCAAATCGGCCGACGACAAGGAGCTGAAGGCGGCTTATCGCAAGCTGGCCATGCAGCTCCACCCGGACCGCAATCCCGGCGATCATTCGGCGGAAGCCAAGTTCAAGGAAGTCGGCGAGGCCTATGAGTGCCTGAAGGATCCGCAAAAGCGCGCCGCCTATGACCGCTTCGGCCATGCCGCGTTCCAGAATGGCGGCGGTGGCGCAGGCGGCTTCGGCGGCGGTTTCGGCGGCGGCGGTTTCTCCGACATTTTCGAGGATATCTTTGGCGAGATGATGGGCGGCGGGCGCCGCCGCTCTTCCGGCGGACGCGAGCGCGGCGCCGACCTGCGCTACAATATGGAAATCACGCTGGAAGAGGCTTTCGCCGGCAAGACGGCCCATATCCATGTGCCGTCTTCCATTTCCTGCACGGAATGCTCCGGCTCCGGCGCCAAGCCCGGCACGCAGCCGGCGACCTGCCAGCTTTGCGCCGGCCACGGCAAGGTGCGCCAGGCGCAAGGCTTCTTTTCGATCGAGCGGACCTGCCCGCAATGCCAGGGCCGCGGCCAGGTGGTGAAGGACCCTTGTCCGAAATGCGCGGGCCAGGGCCGAACCATCCAGGAGCGTTCGCTGTCGGTCAACATTCCGGCCGGCATCGACGACGGCACCCGCATCCGCCTTGCCAACGAAGGCGAGGCCGGCGCTGCGCGGCGGGCCGAGCGGCGACCTCTACATCTTCCTGTCGATCAAGCCGCATGAGTTCTTCCAGCGCGACGGCGCCGACCTCTATTGCAAGGTGCCGATCTCGATGACGACTGCTGCCTTGGCGGCCAGTTCGAGGTGGCGACGCTCGACGGCTCGCAGACGCGGGTCAAAGTGCCGGAAGGCACGCAGAACGGCCGCCAGTTCCGCCTCAAGGGCAAGGGCATGCCGGTGCTGCGCCAGCCGCAGATAGGCGACCTCTACATCCAGACGAGCGTCGAAACGCCGCAGAACCTGTCGAAGCGCCAGCGTGAATTGCTGGAAGAGTTCGACAAGCTGTCATCGAAGGAAAATTCGCCGCAATCGAGCGGCTTTTTCTCGCGCATGAAGGAATTTTTCGAGTCGTTCGGCGAGTAGACGCGCCATTTCAGCGTTGTCTAAAAGCGACAAATATCGTTGGGAACGCGACTTTGCGGCTTGCCTTGGCGGAAGGTCCTGCTATCTGTCCGCCAACCGCTGAGGGAGACCGGGAATGGCCGCTTCGGGACTGCGCAAGTTTGCCCAGAAATTCGACGACGAGTTGAAATTCTTCAAGGGCTGGATCGACAAACCGAAGGCCGTCGGCTCCATCATCCCCACAAGTTCCGTCACCGCCAAGCGCATGGCGTCGGTGGTCAACACCAAATCCGGCCTGCCGGTGCTGGAAGTTGGGCCGGGAACCGGCGTCATCACCAAGGCGATCCTGAAGCACGGCGTGAAGCCGACAGATCTCTATGCCGTCGAATATTCGCATGACTTCGTGGTGCACCTGAAGCGCAACTATCCCGGCGTGAACGTCATCGAGGGCGACGCCTTCGACCTCGACAAGGCTTTGGGCGCGAAGGCTGGCCTGACCTTCGATTCGGTCGTTTCGGGCGTGCCCCTGCTGAATTTCCCTGTCGCAGCGCGCGTGAAATATGTCGAAAGCCTGCTCGACCGCATCCCGCAGGGCCGGCCGATCGTGCAACTCACCTACGGGCCGAAATCGCCGGTGCCGCCGGGATTGGGCGACTACACCGTAGAGCGCTTCGACTTCATCATCCGCAACATTCCGCCGACGACGCTGTGGATTTACCGACGCGGAAGGCCGCATTGATGCCTGCCAAGATCCTCGTTTTCGCGGGCTCGATCCGCTCCGGCGCTTACAGTGGCAAGGTCGCCGACTGTGCGCAGAAGGAGTTGGTCGTCCAGGGCGCCGATGTGACCCGCATCTCGCTGGCCGACTATCCGCTGCCGATCATGAACGAGGATCTGCAGGAGCAGGAAGGCATTCCGGAAAATGCCGTCAAGCTGGCGCGGCTGTTCGATGCGCATGATGCGCTGATGATCTGCACGCCGGAATATAATGGCGGCATGCCGCCTTTGCTGAAGAATACCATCGATTGGGTGAGCCGCGTCTCGAAGGATGGCGGCAAACCGCTCAAGCCTTACAACGGCAAGGTGGCGGGCATCTGCTCGTCCTCGGACGGCCATTTTGCCGGCATACGCAGCGCGAGCCATCTGCGGCAGATATTGTCGCACATCCAGATGGAGCTGATCGCCCCGCAGGTTTCCGTTCCGAATGGCGGCCAGGCCTTCGACGAGAAGGGCGACTTCAAGGAAGAGCGCCTGCGCAAAGGCATGACCCGCGCCTGCTCGACGCTGATCGAACACGCCAAGCTTCTTTCCAAGCGGGCGGACCGGTGATCGGGTATTACCTTACCCACCCGCAAGTTCAGATCGATCCCAATATTCCTGTTCCAGAGTGGCCGCTGTCGCCGATTGGCCGGCAGCGTATTATCGATGCATTGGAAAGACCGTGGCTGAAGACGATCAGGCGCATTGTCTCCAGCGAGGAACGCAAGGCGGTTGAGACCGCCGAAATCATTGGCGATGCCACCGGCATTTCGGCCGAGATACGGCCCTCACTTTGGCGAGAACGACCGGTCATCGACCGGCTTCTTGCCGCCTGAACAATTCGAAGCCGCGGCTGACGAATTCTTCGCGCATCCGGCGCAAAGCTGGAATGGCTGGGAGACGGCCGACGACGCGCAGGCGCGGATCGTCGAGGCGGTCGGACATGTGCTGATCGACCACCAGGAAGATCGGCCAATCCTGTTCGTCGGCCACGGCGCGGTCGGCACGCTGCTGAAATGCCGCATCGCGGGCCGGGCGATTTCGCGCACCGAAGATCAGCCGGCCGGAGGCGGCAATCTGTTCGCATTCCGGCTGGGCGAGCGTAAACTGCTGTGCGACTGGACCCCGGTGGAACGATTCGAAGAGGTGAGCCTTGCGGGACAATCCGATGCGTGACCGCCTGATCGTCGGCCTCGACGTGCCGTCGATCAAGGATGCCGAACGCGTGGTCAAGGAGCTGGAAGGCACCGTATCGTTCTACAAGATCGGCTACCAGCTTGCCTTTGCCGGGGGCTTCAGCTTCGCACGCGAACTGGCGCAGGGCGGCCTGCACATCTTCCTCGACATGAAACTGCTCGACATCGACAACACGGTGTCGAAAGGCGTCGAGAACATCGTCAAGATGGGCATGACGATGCTGACCGTGCATGCCTATCCGAAGGCGATGAAGGCTGCGGTTGAGGCCTCGCGCGGATCGGATTTGTGCATCCTGGCGGTGACGGTGCTGACCTCGATGGACGCACAGGACATGATGGCGGCGGGTTACGAATATGATCCGCACACACTTGTGCTTGCGCCGCGCCGAGCAGGCCCTGCAGGCAGGCGTCGGCGGCATCGTCTGCTCGGCTGATGAGGCCCGCGCCGTGCGCAAGATCGTCGGGCCGAAGCTGTCGATCGTGACGCCCGGCATTCGCCCGGCTGGCGCTGACCATGGCGACCAGAAGCGTGTCATGACGCCGGCGCAGGCGATCCGCGGCGGCTCCAGTCATCTGGTCGTCGCGCGGCCGATCGTCGGCGCGGTTGACAGGCGCGCCGCCGCCCAGGCTATCTTGGCCGAGATGGAGGAAGCGGCGCGCGCAGCCTAGCTGGCTAGCTGCCGATGCCGGGCTGACCAGTTCTCTGGAGGACCGCAGATGCCGAAGGGCTATTGGATTGCGCGCGTCGATGTCCGCGACCCGGAAGGATACATGGAGTATATCGCGGCCGCGACGCCTGTCTTGGAGCGGTTTGGAGCGAAGTTCCTGACCTTGCCGGGCACGGTCGATACGGCCGAGGGACCGGCACGGGCCCGCAACGTGGTCATCGAATTTGCCTCGCTGAAGGATGCAAGAGATTGTTTCAATTCGCCAGAATACCAGCGATGCGGAAGTCAATTCGACAGCGGGCCGCCGACAGCCGAATTGGTCGTCGTCGAAGGAATCCAATAGGAATCATTGTGCCTTGGCGTCGTGAATACCGCGCTGAGAGGCAGATCGTTCGAGGCGGGGAGGAAGCCATGCCAAAGGCCTATTGGATCGCACGTGTCGATGTCCGCGACCCTGAAGGGTACAAGGACTATGTCGCGGCCGCCAAACTTGCCTTCGATCGCTTCGGGGCGAAATTTCTCGCCCGCGGCGGCGCCGCCGAAGCTGCCGAAGGCCCAGGCCGTGCGCGCAACGTGGTCATCGAGTTCGCCTCGCTGAAGACCGCGCAGGACTGCTACCACTCGCCCGAATACCAGCACGCTGCATCGATCCGGCAGAAATATGCGGATGGCGAGATCGTGCTGGTCGAAGGGGTCGAAAACTGAAGTCCTATACTCGAGTGTGGTGCCCGCGGGTTATGTGCTGCGGGCGCGCCGGGAGTCGGATGACACGCGCCTCGTCCAGATCGAAAATCGGGCGGCGGAGCTTTTTCGTGCGCACGGCTATCCGCAGGTATCCGACCATCCAATCCCCGACGCGGCCTATCTGCGCGGCCTGATCGACGGCAAACAGGTTTGGGTTGTCGCCGACGCTGGTGATCAGGCGGTCGGTTTTGCTTTCGCCAGTTCAGTGGCCGGTTATCTGCATCTGGCGGAGCTGTCGGTCGATCCCGCACACGGCCGCAAGGGCATCGGGCGGGCCTTGGTCCAGGCCATCATCGATGCGGCGCGCCGGCAATCGGCCCGGGGCGTCAGCCTGACGACGTTTCGCGACGTTCCCTTCAACCAGCCCTACTATGCGAGGCTGGGCTTCTTCGAATTGCCTGTTGTCGAAGCGCCGCCCGCTCTTGCGGGCCTTCTTGCCGAAGAACTGCCGGAGGACGTCGATATCGCGAAACGCGTGCTGATGGTGCACGATTGTTAGCGTGCGACCGCCCGCTCTGGATATTTCCGCGCCATCACGTCGAGATAGCCCGCCTGCAAAACGGCGCGCACGCTTTTCGGCGCTGTGCCTTCGCCGAGCTGCTCGTGGCGCAGCTCCTGCATGAAGTCTTCCCACATTTCCGGGCCGCCTTTTTCCAGCAGCTCGGCGCGGATTGAAAGCTCCTCGCTGACATCCAGCCATTTGCGGCCCCACGACCCGAGATGCGCCATGATCGGCACCAGCTCGATCGCTTTTTCGGTCAGGCTGTAGATGGCTTTCTGCTTGTGGCTCGGGTCGTCGCGCTTGGTCAGCATGCCCTCCGCGACCAGCATTTTCAGCCGGTCGGCGAGGATGTTGGAGGCGATGCCCTCTTCGGATTTCAACATTTCGCGAAAATGCCGCTTGCCGCCGAAAATCATGTCGCGCAGGACCAGCAGGCTCCATTTGTCGCCGAACACTTCCAGAGACAGATTGATCGGACAGCCCGACCGATGAGCATTATCCATCGATGTCATCCCGCGCGCCTAAAGATGGTATCACAACTGAACTAATTATGCAACCAGTCTGACATGACAAGTGTCAGAACGGCTGAGCCATGATTGCTAGCCGGCTGGCCGAAGAATGGGACTTGCGTTCGGGCGTCGCTATGGGCTTCAACACGCGGGAAGCGGCGCGCCGCAGATCGACCGGATGAGGAAGCGGCATGGCGAGAACCGATATCGCGCGGCGGGTGTACAACCACACCTGGAAGCTCGATCCGATCGTGCGCAGCCTGCTCGATACGGATTTCTACAAGCTTTTGATGCTGCAGATGATCTGGGGCATGTATCCCAAGGTCGACGCAACCTTCACGCTGATCAACCGCACGACCTCGGTGAAGCTGGCGAAGGAGATCGACGAGCAGGAACTGCGCGACCAGCTCGACCATGCCCGCACGCTGCGCTTCTCCAAAAAGGAGATGATCTGGCTGGCGGGTAACACCTTCTACGGCCGCAAGCAGATTTTCGAGCCGGAGTTTCTGGCCTGGCTGGCCGATTTCCAATTGCCGCCCTACGAGCTGACGCGCAAAGGCGACCAGTTCGAGCTTGAATTTCCCGGTCCATGGATGTTGACCAGCATGTGGGAGATCCCGGCGCTCGCCATCATCAACGAACTGCGCTCGCGCTCCGCGCTGCGCGACTACGCCCCGTTCGCGCTCGACGTTCTCTATGCCCGCGCCAAGGCGAAGCTGTGGGACAAGACCGAGCAACTGAAAAAGGTGCCGGGCATCCGCATTTCCGACTTCGGCACGCGTCGGCGGCATTCGTTCCTGTGGCAACGCTGGTGCGTCGAGGCGCTGAAGGAAGGCATCGGCGACGCTTTCACCGGCACCAGCAATGTGCTGCTCGCCATGGATACCGACCTGGAAGCGCTCGGCACCAACGCGCATGAACTGCCGATGGTGTTTGCCGCCCTGACCGACGACGACGAAGAGCTGAAGAAATCGCCGTACCGCGTGCTGCAGGACTGGCAGCGCTATTATGGCGGCAATCTGTTGATCGTGCTGCCGGATGCCTTCGGCACCGACGCCTTCCTGCGCGACGCGCCGGATTGGGTGGCGGACTGGACGGGTTTCCGGCCCGACAGCGCGCCGCCGATCGAGGCCGGCGAGCGCATCATCGCCTGGTGGAAGAAGAAGGGCGTCGACCCGGCAAAGAAGCTGCTGATCTTCTCCGATGGGCTGGATGTCGACACCATCATCGAGACCTACAAACATTTCGAGGGCAAGGTGCGCATGGCCTTCGGCTGGGGCACCAACCTGACCAACGATTTCGAGGATTGCGCGCCGACGCCGACCGACCGGCTGGACGCGATTTCGCTGGTCTGCAAGGTGACGGAAGCCAATGGGCGGCCGGCGGTGAAGCTGTCGGACAATCCGGAAAAGGCGACCGGCGATCCGAGGGAGATCGAACGCTACATCAAGGTGTTCGGCGACAAGGGGCGGGTAAGGCAAAAGGTCTGGGTGTGAGCGCGCCGGCGATCCCTCCCCCTTGACGGGGAGGGTGGCCCGAAGCGGCCGGGTGGGGTCATCGCGGCAGCCCACGACCCGCAATATGCGTCATTGCAGCGATGGGTCTCACCCTTCCTAAGCGACCCCACTCGGTCGCTTCGCCGCCACCCTCCCCTCAAGGGGGAGGTAGCTCCGGCCGCGCTGATCGCGTTCCTTCTTGTTGCCCTCCCAACCCCCGCCTTCGCCCACGCCTCCGAGCGCGGCCACGTGCTGCTGCTGCCGACGGGCTATTATCTGATCGGCGGGGCGCTGGCGGTGGCGGCGAGCTTCTGGGCGCTGGCATTCGTTCGTCCGGCGACACTCGAGCGCTATGCAAACGCGCGCTGGACATTATTCGAGCCAACGGACCGAGGGCGTTTCGCGACAAGCCTGCTATCGTTCGTCGTTCTGCTGGCTCTCATCGCGGCCGGCTTTCTCGGCAGCCACGATCCGCTCGCCAACCCGCTGCCGCTGGTCGTCTGGACGCTGCTTTGGGTGGGCCTGACACTGGTCGCAAGGACTGATCGGCAACATCTGGCATTGGCTCGACCCGTGGTATGCGCCGCATCGCCTGGCTCGCTAACGCTGATGCCCGGCATTGCGTAAGCCGCCGCTGACCTCTGCCGGCCGTATCGGCTATTGGCCGGCGGTCGTGCTTTTCCTCGCCTTCGCCTGGTTCGAACTGATCGACCTCGCGCCCGAAGACCCGCCGAGGCTGGCGATGGTCGTCGCGCGTCTATTGGTCGGCGACATTGGTCGCCATGCTGCTGTTCGGCCATGGGGAATGGGGCAGGCGGGGCGAATTTCTGTCTGTGTTCTTTCGTCATGATCTCGCGGTTTTGCGGTATTCGGCGATGCGATAGCGTGAAACGATCGAAAGCTGACGCTCTGCTCTGCCCGGGTGCGCGGATCGCCGGCGCCGAGCCGCTGCCGCTCAGCGGCGCGATATTCCTGCTCTGCGTGCTCGGCTCGGTCTCGTTCGACGGCTTGTCGAAGACGTTTCTGTGGCTGGGCGCCAACGGCATCAATCCGCTGGAATTTCCCGGCCGCTCGGCGGTCGTCGGAATCAAACAGCAGGGCTGATCGCCGCGATCGCCGCGCTGGCGGCGGTGTTCTTCGCCGCCGTCTGGCTGGGCATGCGGTTGGCAGGCGAAGGTTCGTTCCGAAGATCCGCCGGCCTGCTGGTCTGGTCGATCGTGCCGATCGCGCTCGCCTATCATTTTTCGCACTATCTGACGGCGCTGCTGGTCGACGGGCAATATGCGCTGGTCGCTCTTTCCGATCCTTTCGCGCGCGGCTGGAACCTGTCTCGGCACGGCGCATCTTCATGTCGAGGCGGGCATCGTCATGGGGCATGACGCGGCATGGGTGATCTGGAATGCCCAGGCGGCGGCCATCGTCGGCGGCCATGTGCTGGCCGTCGCTGCTGGCGCATCTGCTGGCGCTGCGGCTGCACGCCGACCCGTACAGAGCGGTGATGAGCCAGCTTCCCTTGGCGGCCCTGATGGTCGGCTACACGCTGTTCGGGCTGTGGCTGCTGTCGACGCCTTCGGCAGGCTGATCCCTTGCAGGCGAAAACCATTGATGCTCTAGTTTGTGCGATGCGAAATGCGGCGCAGGCTCTACGACAGGGGAACACCATGACCGAGAAGACACATCTCGACATTGCGCTCGACAATCTCACGCCGCACCGCACTGACGGGCATGGCCGCCGCCGGCGCCTGACGACCGCGCCGGGCTTCGTGCGCTATGCGCAGGCGCAGAGTTCGGCGCCGATCAAGATCGGCTTCCAGGCGCACAAGACCGGCATCGGCGCAGCCTATGGCCGCTGGTACGAGCGCACGACAAACGCCGCCGTGAAGGCCATCAACGATGCCGGCGGCATCAACGGCCGGCCGGTCGAGATCGTCATCGAAGATGACGGCACCGACCCCAAGCGCGGCGCGGAAGTGGTCGCCAAATTCGCCAACCAGCACAAGACCGACATCGTCTACGGCACGCTGTTTTCGCACGTCGTCGTCGGCTCGGCGCCGACCGCCGGCGAACTGAAAATTCCCTACTATGTGGTCAGCGAAGGCTATCACGTCGCGTCGGGCAAGATGAACCGCTGGTGTTTCCAGCCGGGCATCACCGACGTGCGCTCGCAGGTGACCTCGGTTGCGCCGTGGGTGTCGGCCAATCTCGGCAAGAAGGTCACCATGATCTTCCCCGACTATGCCTTCGGTCACGATCATCGCGACTATTTCACGCCGGCGATCAAGGCGCAGGGCGGCGAGGTGATCGCGCAGATCCCCATCCCGCCGACCGAGAGCTCGTTCACGAAGTATTTTCCGCAGATCCCGGCCGAGACCGAGGTGCTCTATCACGTCATGGTCGGGCCGGCGGTGCTGACCTTCGTCAAGGAACTCGGCGAATTCTACGGCACGAACAGGCCGCAGCTGTTCGGCTTCATCGACTCGCTGGAAGCGGTCGACATCAAGAGCCCGGGCCTCGAATTCCTCGACGGCAGCCATTTCTGGGAAGGCGCGCCGCGCTATACCCAGGCAACGATTCCGACGCGATGAAAGCCTATCGCGCCGCCGTCGGCATCGACGAGAACGGCGCGGCCGTCGGCGACCCGAAGGACGTCTCGACCGCCGCGCACATGTTCGGCTGCTGGGAGACGCTCTACGTCATCAAGCAGGCGATGGAGGCGTCCGGATACAAGGGGCCGGAGGACCGCCAGAAGCTGATCGAGGCGACCGAGGCGATCGAAGGGTTCGAGGAAAACAACGAGCATCCGCAAGGCGACAAGGTGCTCGACGGCAAGGTGCACCAGTGCTACGGCCACCAGAACATCTCGAAGGTCGAGGGCGGCAAGCTGAATGTCGTCCACCGCACCGAGATCAAGGACGGCTTCTACGAGGCCGAGGCCGACTACACGACAGATGCGCTTTGAGTTCCGGAGGCGCGGACGCCTTCCTTCGCGGTTGTCATGCCGGTTTGCCGCGAAAGCGGCAAGACCGGGATCCATGAACACCGGGCCTGCAAGACAAGGTGGAGATCGTGATCCCCAATCTCGTCTCTGCGGTGTTCATGGGTCCCGGACAGACGCTGCGCGACTTCCGGGATGACATCCGAACAGAGGCGTCGCTCGCTGAGCCGTCTATTAATGCCCTTCGGTCCGCACCTCCTCCTCGCCACGCTCGAAGGTCCTCGTCACCTCCGCCGTGCTGGCGCTGACGGCGCTGGGCCTCTCGCTGGTGTTCGGCGTCATGCGCGTCGTCAACGTCGCGCATGGCGAGTTCTTCATGATCGGCGCGATCGTTGCCTGGTGGGCGTCGTCGCTGGTCAGCGGCAATCCGGCGCTCGGTTTTGCTGCGGCGCTGGTGATCAGCCCGCTGGTCGTCGGCGCGATTGCGCTTGGTGTCGGAACGGCTGGTGCTGCGCCGGCTGAACTACAACCCTGAAGCGACGATCGTCGCCACAATCGGCCTGCTCTATCTGCTCCAGCAGGCGGCGTTGTCGCTCTACGGCCCTGAGGCGCGGCCGGTCGAAGCGCCGTTCAACTATCGCATCCTGCTGCCATGGTTCGGCTATTCCGGCTACAAGCTGTTCGTCATTGTGGCGGCGATCTTCCTGCTTCTTGCCACCTGGCTGGTGCTGACGCGCACGCGGCATCGGCCTCGTCATGCGCGCCACGCAGTTCGACCGTGAAACCGCGCAGGCGTTCGGTATTCCGGTCGAGCGCGTCTATGCCGGCGTGTTTGCGCTCGGCGCCATGCTGGCCGCGATCGCCGCCGTACTGATCGTGCCGATCCAGCAGGCGCACTATCTGATGGGGCACGATCCGCTGCTGCTGTCCTTCATCGTCGTCATCATAGGTGGACTTGGCTCGCTGCGCGGAACGCTGGTTGCGGCCCTGCTGATCGGCTTGTCCGACGGTATCATCTCGATGTTCTTTTCGCCGACGCTGGCGAAGATGATCGCGACGGCGCGGTTGCGCTGGTGCTGGTGTTCCGCCCGCAAGGTCTGTTCGGGACGACGCCGCGATGAACGCCGGCTTCGCCAAATCGCTGGCGCTGCATGTGCTGGTCGTCGGCCTTCTGGTCGCCGCCGATTGGCTGTTGTCGGCCTATCACAGGACGTGCTGGCGCGCGTGCTCGTGCTGGCCGTTTTCGCCATGGGCTACAATCTGCTGTTCGGCTACACCGGCCTGCTCAGCCTCGGCCACGCGATGTTCTTTTCGGCCGGGCTCTACGGCGCAGGACTGACCGTCTATCATTTGGGCTGGACCCCACCGCTCGCTTTTGCAGCGGGGCTCGGCTGCGGCCTCGTTCTTGCGTTAGCAGTGGGCTTGCTGGCGCTCCGCACCACCGGCGTCGCCTTCATGATCGTGACGATGATGTTCGCGCAGGTCTTTTACCTCGCTGACGCTCTATTTCGGTGAATGGACACGCGGCGACGAGGGGATCGTGCTGCAACAGGCAACGCGAACGATCCGAGTTCGGCGACTTTATTTCGATCTGACCAACCCGACGACGCGCTATTTCGCGCGTTGCCCTCTTTGCCGTCGTCCTGTTCGTCACGCTCGTCATCGTGCGATCGGCCCATCGGCCGTGTCCTTGTCGCGATCCGCGAAAACGAGGAGCGGACAAAAATGCTGGGCTACAACACCTTCGCCAACAAGCTGGCGGCGGTGGTGTTGTCGGGCACGATTTCGGCCGCGGCCGGTGCGGCCTATGCGCTGTTGTTCGGCTATGTCGGGTCGACCTTCGCTTCGGTGCAATATTCCATCCTGCCGCTGCTCTGGGTGTTGCTCGGCGGGGCATCGACGACACTCGGGCCGCTGCTCGGCACAGTCCTGATGTATTATCTCGTCGACTATTCGAACACGCTGCTCGCCCGCGCCTTGCCGGACTGGAACCTGAGCTACCTCGGCGTCGTCGGCGTTGAGCAATACGTAACGAACCAGTTAACGTCAACATAA
>CAVQCL010000004.1:0-168020 GCA_963710935.1 uncultured Alphaproteobacteria bacterium
AGGCCGGGAAGGCGATAGCCATGCGACCTGCGCGAGCAGCGTCAGGCGATCGCGCCGACGAAACCATCGCCGCCGTGGGGATTTCTCCCAGCTTTTCCAGAGACTGATCGCCTTCCCGGACCTCAGCAATGATTGCGGCGCCCCTGCCAACTCGCCCCAGGCCAATCGCATTGAGCCCGACAGGCTTTCGCCGGGCGCAAGCGCGGCAAGACCACCCAGGTCGGCGAGATGGTGTCCGTTGGCGGTGTGGCTCATCGGCTCGAAGCAGAAGAAGTCGCCGGCGTAGGCAGGATCGAAAGTCTTGTCAGACACGAAAACGACATAGCGGCTCAGCGCCGGGATGGTGGAAATCGCCAAGCAGATCCCTTGCTCAGGCCAGTCAACTCGCGCCTTGCCATCCCAACCTTCGAAAGCGCCATTGACCCAGTGGTGTGGGACACAGCGCGGAACTGAAAAATCCAGCTCGGTGGGTATCAGCCTCTGGACATCGGGCAGCCAGCCGGCGCCCTCGGTCCTATAGCTGGTGGCCGACGCCTGGAGCGTGGTTTGCGGGCCGAGTGGGAGAAAGGGATGCCAGCCCACGCCGAATGGCAAAAGATCATCGGCCATGTTTGTGACGGCGAGGGTAGCTGTCAGCCCGCGCCCGTCCGCGGCAAATGTCTGCTGCGCTTCGTAGCGGTAGATTGGCCCATCATATGCGAAGCCAAGACGGACCCGGTGCGGTTCGTGGTCGAGCACATTCCATTGTCCGAGCCAACCATCGCCGTGAAGATAGTGGGGGTCGGCGGTGTTCGGTTCGAGACTGTATCTCCTACCCCGAAACTGGAAGCTGTTACCTGCGACGCGATTCCCGAAGGGCACAAGCGGGAAGCAGGCTGCCTGCGAGGAATCCCGTTCGGGCCCCGATGGTGGGCTTCGAAAGCGGCATCCTCGCGCCCTCGGCCGAAATGGCATCCAGTCGCCAGATCGCGCCACCCGCAGTGGTTACGACACATTCGATGCCGCCGCTGGCGATCGTCAAATCAGTCATGTTCGCGCCACCTGCGCAAGAAGGATACGTGTTTCCGGCGCACTCAATTCAAGCATGATGCAGCACGCTGAGGCCGCCATCGGCGACCAGGCATGCGGCGTTGATAAAGGGGCATTCGTCCGAAATCAGGAAAACCGCCGCCATGGCTATTTCCTCGGATGTCGCTATGCGCCCGCCAGGATGCAGCGCCATCGTTTTGGCTCGGGCGGCGGCTGGATCCGGAAAGCCGTTCCACCACTCGGTAGCCTTCCGCGTCTCGACATAACCCGGCGCCAGTGCGTTCACGCGCACGCCTTTCCCTGCATATTCAAGCGCCAGCGATTTCGTCAGGCCGAGCAGCGCATGTTTGGCGACTGGATAGGGAAAGGTGCCGGGAATGATCGTGAAGCTATCAGTCGAGGCAATGTTCAGGATAGTGCCGGCGCCAGCCTCGATCATGCCGGGCAGCACCGCCTTGCAGCAGTTCCAAGCCCCCTTCACGTTGACGTCGAGCGTCTGATGCCATTCGTCCTCGGTGGTCTCGAGCGGCGTGCGGAAGACGTTGACGCCGGCATTGTTGATCAGCGCGTTGACCGGCCCGATCGTTCGGCTCGCCTGCTTTACCGCATCCAAGATTGCGGCGGCGTTAGCAATGTCGGCGACGGCATGAGGAAGATTGCCGAGCCGAGCCGCACTTTCGGCCAGCAAGCCGCCGTCGCGATCCACCAGGAACAATTGCGCGCCTTCCCGCCGGCAGGCCTCGGCGATGGCGTAGCCGATGCCCTGCGCCGCGCCGGTGAGGAAAATGCACTTGCCTTCGAGGCGGCCCATCAGCGCCGTCCCTATTCGCCTGAGCGCGCCCGCTGCCGTTCCTGGATGATCACCGCGAGGATCAGCAGGGCGCCCTTGGCGATCAGCTGGTAGAAGGTCGGCACGCTGGTCAGGATCATGCCGTTGTTGAGCACGCCGATGATCAGCACGCCGAGCAGGGCGCCGAAGATGGTGCCCTTGCCGCCCTGCAGCGCGCAGCCGCCGAGGATGGCGGCGGTGATCGCCTCCAGCTCCAGCCCCTGGCTGCCCGAGGCCGGCTGGCCCGACATGGTGCGCGAGGCGAGCAACAGGCCGGCAATGCCGGCGGCGACGCCGCGACAGGACGTAGATGCCGATCTGGTAGCGCCGGATCGGGATGCCGGCGAGCCGCGCGACGGTCGGGTTGCCGCCGATGGCGTAGATGTTGCGGCCGATCACGGTGGTGTTGGGGAAGACGCAAACAGCACCAGGACGGCGAGCAGGACCAGGATCGGCACCGGGAAGAACAGGAAAACGCCGTTGCCCAGGACGCGGAACTGCTCGTTGACGATGCTGACCGAGCTGCCGCTTTGAGGTCAGGAAGGCGAAGCCGCGGAATGCCGACATGGTGCCCAGCGTCGCGATCACCGCGTTGACCCGGCCGTAGGTGATGATCAGGCCGTTGGCGAGGCCGGCCAGCAGCCGCCGCACCCAGACGCAGCGCCGATGCCGAGCGGGCACTGCCGGTGGCCTGCATGGCGACGGCCACCACCATGGTGCCAGCCCGACGATCGAGCCCACCGAGATGTCGAGCCCGCCCGAGACGATGACAACGGTCTGCGCCATGGCGAGGATGCCCAGGATGGTGATGGCGAGGCCGATGTTGATGAGGTTGCGCGGCAGGAAGAAGACGTCCGGCCGCAGTGCAGCCGAAAATCGCGACCAGGATCGACCAGCGCGATCAGCAGGCTGAGGTTCTGCGTGCCGACCCGCGCGACGATCTGCGACCAGGGGCTTGAACCGGTCGCGCTACGTCGATCGGCTCGGGTGATCATGCGGCGGCCTTCTCGGTGCGGGCTGGCCCATCGCGAGAGCGAGGATCTGCTTCCTCGGTCGCGGCGTCGCGTCGGCAGCTCGCCGACGATGCGCCTGCGCGCATGACGAGGATGCGGTCGGTCAGGCCCAGGAGCTCGGTCAGCTCGGAGGAGATCACCAGGATGGCGATGCCGGCTGTCGGCCAGCTCCTCGATCAGGCGGTAGATCTCGAGCTTGGCGCCGACGTCGATGCCGCGGGTCGGCTCGTCAAGGATCAGGATGCGCGGCTCGCGCGCCAGCCAGCGGGCGAACACCACCTTCTGCTGGTTGCCGCCCGAGAGCTTGCGCACCGTCCTGCTCGATCGTCGGGCGTGCGTGACCCGCAGTGCGGCGACGTGAGTGCCGAAACCAGCCGGCTTCTCGGCGCCGCGATCGAAGAAGCCGAAGCGGGAGACTTTGTCCGGCACGACGAGGCAGACGTTGTCGCGCAGCTGACGAGCGAGCAGCAGCGCCTCCTGCTTGCGGTCTTCCGGCACAAGGCCGATGCCGGCCATGATGGCGTCGGCCGGCGTCGCAGGCGAGAATGTCTGGCCGAAGACCCGGATCTCGCCGGCCAGCATCTGGTCCTCGCCGAAGGCGCCGCGCGCGAGCTCGGTGCGGCCCGGCGCCGACGAGGCCGCCGAGGCCGACGATCTCGCCTGCTCTTACCGCAAAGCTGAGTAGTCGCGCACACTTGGCTGGTGGTTACGCTGCATCAGCTCGAGCGCCACTCGTCGCCCAGTTCGCGCTTGCGGCGATGCCGAACAGATCGCTGATCGGCCGGCCGACCATCAGGCGGATCATCTTGCTGCTTCGTCGAGCTCGGCGGCGGTCGCGCACCGCGACCAGCCGCCGTCGCGCAGCACGGTGAGCGGTCGGCGAGGTCCATGACCTCGCGCAGCCGATGCGAAATGTAGACGATGGCGACGCCGTCGGCGCGCAAGCGCGCGGATCACGCTGAAACAGGCGACCGCGCTTCTTCCTCGGTCGAGCGAAGAGGTCGGCTCGTCAAAGGCGAGCAGCCGACGCCAGGCCGCAGCGCGCGCATGATCTCGATCAGCTGCCGCTGTGCCGGCCCGAGCCCAAGGCAGTGGCGCTCGGCGCCAGCGCTCGCTCTGACACCGAAGGTGTCTAGCAACGTCCGCGGCCCGGCGCACAAGGTCGGCCCTATCCGATGAACACCGCCCCGTGCGCCTTGAAGTCGCCGATGAAGATGTTCTCGGCGACCGTCAGCTCCGGGATGATCTCTGGCTCCTGATGAATGACGCGGATGCCTCTCGCGCGGCCTCGCGCGGCGAGGCGAGCGTCACCGGTTGTCCATCGATGGGGATGCGGCCCTGTCGGGCTGATGTTCGCCCTCCAGCATGCGCATCAGCGTCGATTTGCCGGCGCCGTTCTCGCCGATCAGCGCGGTGATTTCTCCCGCGTTGAGCTCCACGCTCACGCCTTTCAGCGCCTGGACAACACCGAACCGCTTCGAGGCGTTGTCTACATGAGCGACAGCGTCACTCTGCTCCTCCCGAGCGTCAGGCCTGCCTATTTGCAGCCCAGCTTCGCCTTGTAGACCGTCGAAGTTGGCGGCGTTCACAAGTGTCGGGTCAACGTAATAGATTTCCTCCATCGGCTTACCGCCCTTGATCTGGTCGTAGAGTGCCTGCATGGCGGTTGCGCCCGGCTTCGCACAATCGATCCACATCGTGCCGCGGAAGCCCGTGGGCTTGCCGCCGCCGAACGCTTCGCAGGAGCGGGAACCGTCGATGCCGACGCCGATCACGTTCTTCGGGTCAATGCTGGCATTCTCTGTGGCGCGCACCGAGCCCAGGACGCCGTCGTCGTTGCAGGAGAAAAATATCCAGTTCTCCGCGTCTGGATTGCCGGTCAGCGTGGTCGAGACGACGTCGATAGCGTTCACCATGGTGTTGTCGTAGGGGATCGAGACCATATTGGCTTTCAGGTCCGGAAAGACTGCGAACAACGCCTTCCTGTGCGCCCTTGTTGCGCCGCATGCAGGTGTCGGCCTTCTGGTCCTCGACCGAGCCCACGTGGACCTTGGAGAAGTCCTTGTCCCAACCCTCTTCCTTGACGAGCCGGGCGATCTCGGCGCCGACCTGCTTGCCGATGTCGAGGGCATTGAGCCCGATATAAGGAACAGGCGTTCCGTCGGAGGTCTTGATGTCGTCGTCAACGGCGATCAGACGGTATTCGCGGCAGCCTGGCCTTTTCGGCGACGACCGGCCCGAGCGCCCGATCGGGTACAACTACTGCGATGCCCTTCACACCATCGCCGATGTAAGTGTCGAAGGTGGTCATTGTCAGGTTGGAGTCGAATTGCACGTCCTGCACCAGCAGTTCGACGCCGAGTTCCTTTGCCTTATCCTTGGCACCCTGGACCTCACGTACAAACCATGGGTGGTCGCCCATCTTGTTGATATAGCCGAGCTTGATGTTGTCCTGAGCTTGGGCGCCGAAACCAAACGCCGCAAGAGACAGCGCGCCAGCGGCTAAAACGAACTTCAGAATTCTCATACGTTCCTCCCATAAACGCAATCTACCGACACTTTAGTGTCGATCCGCTACCCCTTTTGCAACGTTTTATCGTACCAGTCAATTGCTGTGGTATGATAAATAAGATAGTGAGCTCTGATAATTGGCTGTTGTGGTCTGCGGTCTAGCAAGACATGCTCGCACATGACCAGCGGAGAGGGACGAATGAGCGCCATAAGCACGACCAACGAAAGTGACACCGCAATCGTGCGTCGTCCACGTGTAACGCCTGACATAACCCGCGCTCTTGCCGGCGAAATTCTCTCTGGTCGCTATCCTTCCGGCACGACCCTTCCGACTGAGAACGATCTCGGCGTCACGTACGGCGTGAGCCGGACCGTCATCCGCGAGGCGTTGAAGGTTCTGGCTGCAAAAGGCCTAGTGCACAGCCGGCCCCGCATCGGCACTATGGTGTGTGAACCGGACAATTGGAGCCTGCTCGATCCGCAGGTCATGGATTGGCACGGCCCGACCCTTTTTGACCGGAGTCTTCTGGAAGCGGTGCTGGAAACGCGCCGTGCGCTGGAACCGCTAGCGGCGTCGCTCGCTGCCGAACGCGCCAGCCTGCAGGAGATCGCCGACCTAGATGCTGCTTGGCGACGGATGGCCGCATCCAGCAAAGATGTGGACACGTTCTCGATAGCGGATGTGGAGTTCCACCGCGTCCTCTATCGCGCCAGCCACAATGCGGTAATCCGCCAGATCGGAACACTGATCGACGCCGCGCTCAAATATTCCTTTGAAACGTCCAACAAGACCGTTTTCGACCGCGACGAGGCTGTGAAACGGCATGGCGCCGTGGTCGAGGCGTTGCGGATGCGGGACAAGGATGCGGCCGCGGCCGCGGCGTTGAGCCTGTTGGATCAGGCAGCGCGCGATATCGATCTCGCCGGACGCAAGAGCAAGAACTGATAGCAGGATAGTCCGGAATGAAAATCACCGCCCTTCACACCTTTGTCGTTCCGCCGCGCTGGTGTTCCTCAAGATCGAGACCGACGAGGGCATCGCCGGGCTGGGGCGAGCCGGTGCTCGAGGGGCGCGCGCGACACCGTCGCCGCCGCGGTGCGACGAGCTGGGCGACTACCTCATCGGCAAGGACCCGTCGCCTGATCGAGGACCACTGGACCGTGATGTACCGCGCCGGCTTCTACCGCGGCGGCGATCCTGCATGAGCGCCCTCGCCGGCATCGACCAGGCGCTGTGGGACATCAAGGGCAAGGCGCTCGGCGTGCCCGTGCACGAGCTGCTCGGCGGCAAGCTGCGCGACCGGATCCGCGTCTACTCCTGGATCGGCGGCGACCGGCCCGCCGACACCGCGGCGCAGGGCGCCAAGGACGTGGTCGCGCGGGCTTCACCGGCGTCAAGATGAACGCGACCGAGGAGATGCAGATCGTCGACAGCCACGACAAGGTCGACGCCGCGGTCGAGCGCGTGGCCAGCGTGCGCGAGGCGGTGGGCCCGCACTTCGGCATCGGCGTCGACTTCCACGGCCGCGTGCACCGGCCGATGGCCGAAGGTGCTGGCGAAGGAGCTCGAGCCGTACCAGCTGATGTTCATCGAGGAGCCGGTGCTGTCCGAGAACGCGCGAGGCGCTGAAGGAGATCGCCAGCCACTGCTCGACGCCGATCGCGCTGGGCGAGCGGCTGTACTCCCGCTGGGACTTCAAGGATCCTGTCGAGCAAGGCTACGTGGACATCATCCAGCCCGACCCGTCGCACGCCGGCGGCATCACCGAATGCCGCAAGATCGCGGCGATGGCCGAGGCGTACGACGTCGCGATCGCGCTGCACTGCCCGCTCGGCCCGATCGCGCTCGCCGCCTGCCTGCAGCTCGACGCCGTCTGCTACAACGCCTTCATCCAGGAGCAGAGGCTCGGCATCCACTACAACGCCGACCAACGACCTGCTCGACTATGCCTGAACAAGGACGTCTTCGATTACGAGGATGGATACGTCGCGATCCCTCAGGCCCCGGGCTTGGGATCGAGTCGACGAGGACTATGTGCGCGAGCGTGCTGTCGAGGGCCACCGCTGGCGCACCCGGTCTGGCGGCACAAGGACGGATCGTTCGCCGAGTGGTGAGGCGAGGCGTCCTAGCCCGGCTAATCATCGGCGATCCTTAGAGAGCCGCAGCGTAGACATAGTTCTCGTCATTACCTGAGATGGCGCGCCAAACTGATGCTGGGCGAAGTCGATAGCGAATGCGCCGGCTCACAAGACCTGTCGGCATGGAGGTGCACGTTCGGGATGAGACCCGGCATCTGGCTAGAGTAGCCGCGGCAGAGCCGCCTGCGGCCCGGTGCTCAGCAGCGATTTCCATTCGGCGGGCTTGCGAGATCAAGCAGGAACGTAGGTCAACCTGATCACATCCTCGCCAATCCGATCATTCGTCATGAGGCGGAGCGGCGGCCGGGGGCCGCCGAAATATGGAATGCCCTGACCCAGCACGACGGGGTGCAGGTAGATTCGATACTCATCAATCAGGCCAAGTTCAGTGAGGCTTTTCGCCAAGTCCGGACCGGCAACTTCGATCTCCCCGTCGCGCTCGTCTTTCAACTTGCGGATCGCGCTCGCGAGGTCACCCTCGACCAGCGTGGCGTTGGGGCCGACCGATTTCAGCGTGCGCGACACCACCCATTTCGGCTGCTTCCGCCATGCCGCCGCGAAGGCTGCTCCCTCCGGCTCCCAGTCCGTATGGTCGTCGTCCCAGTAGCGCATGAGCTCATAGATCTTGCGACCGTAGAGGCTGCCGGCCTGCCCTTCAGCCTCCTCAATGAAGTGGCGGAAGAGCGTCTGGCTAGGGCCTGGCAACGCCATATGGTCGACGTAACCGTCGAGGGATTGATTCATTCCGAACACGAGCTTGGCCATGCCGCCTACTTTCCTCGCGCGGCGCACTCGCAGCGATGATTGTATTGTGCAATCGGTTGTAAGGCAGATCAAGTGATCCTGTGTTGCAATCGGTTTTGGCGTGAGCTTGAACGACCCACGTTCGGGCTGCCTGCGAGGAGGGCGCCCTGAGCAAATGTAGGCTTGCTGTGTTTCTGTGCCGATGCTTTTCTACGCTTGGTAAACGTGGGGAATGCTCGGATGACCAGATTGGCCCTGGCGGCTCTTTTCGTGATCATCTCCTTCGATGCGCAAGCCATCGTACGCTATATGGTTCAGGGTATGACCTGTGCGGAGGTGAGGGAAGCATTGGATCGCGACGGCGTAGCGATCCTGTTTCGACCGGGAAAGTCCGGCGTCACTCTCTACGACCGCTTTGTCAAGGATGGGTCGTTCTGCGCCTCGGGCTCCATGGCAGCAGCCGACCGAATAACTTCTGCCGATACGGACGACTGTCCGGTTACCAAATGCATTGACGGGCGCAGGTTCGGCGACTAGCCGCCGGCAGCTGTCGTCAGGGACGACGCGCCACAGGGAGGTCTGCTGTTTGGCGCCGGCGCTTGGGAGCGGTTGGGATAGATTTAAGCTCTGTTTTCGATGGCGGAGGCGTCAGATGCCGGAGCCGTCGAGTTCGTGTTCGTCCTCGCCTTCCCAGGGCGACGGTCGGCCAGCAGCGACATTGGCGTCGGGCAGCGGCATCCAGCATTTCAGCTCCGGATCGGCATAGCCGATGACGCAGCCAGGGTTGGAATCACCGGCGCGCCAACCTTCGATGCCGAACTGATCCTGATTGGCCCAATAGGCGACATCGACGTCAGCCGGTCCTTGCTCGACCGGGCGTACTGTGACGAGGATCCGGCTGCCGTCCTTCGGCGCGGTCGACATATGGCGCCACCGGTCCGCTTCGATCATCACCTTCTTCTCCCTATGCCGCCTGGCGGCTTGGTATCGACAACCAAGCTAGCCCACCGAACGGCGCTACGCCAAGCTTTGAGCGTGAGGCCAGATTGCAGGGAACGTCGACGACGCTTGGGAGCCAGGGAAAAATGAGCGGCCTCTGAAACTCCGGTCTTGCATTCGGCATTAAACTTGATAATCATAGTCAAGAAATAAGGCGGTCCGACCGGGCAGCCATCGTAGCCGACAAACCCCTGGAGAGGACCGGAGATGAACACCTACAACGCCGACCTGCATCGCCGCCTGCGTGAGGATCGCTCCGAGAGCCCGGTTCATGTCGAATTGCCGCGGTTCGGCGTGCGCACCATTGCAAGCGCCAGCCTTTTCCAGCGCGGCGAACACGAGATCGGCATCGCCCATGGCGAGTCGCTCTACCGGCTGAAGATCACCCGCCAAGGCAAGCTGATCCTCAACAAGTAGTTCAGGCGAAGAACAGCCATCCGGCGATAAGATAGGTCGGTATCAGCACCGCGCCCGACCACAGCATGTAGCCGAAGAAGCTCGGCATCTTGACGCCGCCCTGGCGCGCGATCGCATAGACCATGAAGTTGGGCGCGTTGCCGATATAGGTGTTCGCGCCCATGAACACCGCGCCCGCCGAGATGGCCGCCAGCGTCAGCGCCATCGGTGCTCATCAGCTGCTGCGGGTCGCCGCCGGCCAGCTCGAAGAAGACGAGATAGGTCGGCGCATTGTCGAGAAAGGACGACAGCCCGCCGGTCAGCCAGAAATAGGCGAGATTGTTGGGCGCGCCGTCCGCGTCCGGTGACCAGCGCCACCAGCGGCGCCAACGCGCCCGACGGCGCCGGCCTTCAGGATCGCGATCACCGGGATGATGGCAACAAAAATGCCGGCAAAGAGTTTCGCCACTTCGAGGATCGGTCCCCAGGAGAAGTCATTTGCCTTGCGGTATTCGGCGCGCGTAAGTCTTCAGCGAGACGCCAGCAAGCGCCAGAATGATGACATCGCGCAGCAGGTTCTGCAGCTTCCACGTCGACGCCGTGGACGTGAACACGACGCCCGGTTTCCAATAGGCGGACATCAGGATCGCCGCGCGATGACGCCGCCGAGCAGCAGGAAGTTGGGCAGGCCGCGGATCGTGACGCGGGAGTCCGGCGTCGGGTCCTTGATCTTCGGCGCTCCGTTTTCCTTCGATGGTGCAGATAGCCAGTCGAGCAGCAAGAAGGCGGCGAGCACGATGCCGCGACGAACAGCGTCTCGAGGCAGAAGATGCTCGGTCGTCCAGAAGAAGTCGACGCCGCGCAGGAAGCCGACGAATAGCGGCGGATCGCCGAGCGGCGTCAGCGCGCCGCCGATATTCGAGACCAGAAAAATGAAGAAGACGACGACATGTGCGTTGAAGCGCCGGTTGTCGTTGGCGCGGATCACCGGCCGGATCATGATCATCGACGCGCCGGTGGTGCCGACGAAGGAGGCCAGCACCGAGCCGATGCCAAGAGGCCGACATTGGTCAAGCGGCGTGCCATGAATATTGCCGCGCACCAGAATGCCGCCAGCGATGGTGAACAGCGCGAAGAGCAGGATGATAAAGGGCAGATATTCGAGCAGCACTGTGTGCAGCACGGATCTGAGCGTGATCGTCGAAGCCGTAATGCGGTCAGCATCGGAAACAGCGACGAGGATCGTCCAGCCAAGCGTGATCTTGCCGTAGTGATGTTCCCAGACATGCGGGTAGAGCACCGGACCGGTGGCGATCGACAGCAGAATGCCGAGCGAAGGGCAGGCCCCACCACAAGGACATGGCGTTGCCGGGCAGTTCGACGGCTTCAGCTCGCCAGCAGCGGGTGAGACGAGAAATATCACTGGCAATGCCAGCAGCCATGACTTGCCCCGCAGGTTCATTCGCGCGGCTCGCCCGACATGGCCGTCAGCCGCCAATCGCATAGGGCGGGCCTTTGCGCGACAGATTGGGCGAATAGAACGGGTCGTTGTCGAGCGCGCTGCCCCATTTGCGGCGCATGTTGCGGATCTCGCGATTGAAGCGTGCGATCTTTTCCGGATTGTCCTCATAGCCGCGCGACTGGCTCTCCAGATGATAGAGTTCGGCATAGGGCGTGTAGACATTGGCGTAGCCAGCGCGGGCTGACCCGCATGCAGAAATCGATGTCGTTGAAGGCGATCTTGAGTTCGACCTCGTCCAAGCCGCCGACCTCCTCGAAAACGGCCTTGCGCACGACCAGGCAGGCCGCCGTGACGGCCGAACAATTGCGGATGATCGAGGCCTGGCCGAAATAGCAGGGATCGTGCCGCTCGCGCCCGCGCCAGGGATGGTCTGCCACGCCGCCCACACCCAGAACACAGCCGGCGTGCTGGATCGTTTCGTTGGCGTAATAAAGCTTTGCGCCGACGCAGCCGACATCGGGCAGCACCGCCCAGGACACCATTTCGGTCAGCCAGTCCGGGCGACAGGACTTCGATGTCGTTGTTGACCAGGCCGACCAGCGTGCCGTTAGCCTGCGCCACGGCGAAATTGTTGATCGCCGAATAATTGAATGGCTTTTCGTAAGGGATCACCCGAACCTTCGGGTTCTGCGCGATCTTGGCGTTGTAGGCGCGCGTTTCGGGCTCCACTGAGCCGTTGTCGATCAGCAGGATTTCGTAGTTCGGATAGGTGGTCTTTTCCAGGATCGAGCGATGCAGCCGCGCGTCAGCTTCACCTTGTCCTTGGCCGGAATGATCAGGCTGACCAGTGGCGCGGGTGAGGCACGTCGAGCTTGAGCCGGTAGAAGGGCGTGTCCGGCGCTTCGAGCACTTTGGCCGGCAGCTTCAGGCGGTCGACATGCTCCTGCAGCGCCCGCATGCCGGCGCTGAAGGCATAGCTCTTCTCGCCGCCGCCTGCCGCCACCGAACCTTTCGCCGCGCGCCAATGATAGAGCACCTTCGGGATATGGCGGATCGTTTCGGGGGCGATGCGCTCCAGAATGCGCAAATTGAGATCGTAGTCCTGGCTGCCCTCGAAGCCTTTGCGCCAGCCGCCGACGGCGCGGATATTGTCGGCCCGATGAACGGTGAGATGGTTGAAATAGTTCTGCGAGCGGAACAGTTCGCGCGAATAAGTCCGGCTTGAAATAGGGATCGTAGCGCAGGCCGTCGTCGCCCAGCTTGTCCTCGTCCGAATAGATCAGTTGCGCCTCGCGGATGCCGGGCGATCTCCATCGCGACTTCGGCCAGCGAATCCGAGCGCAGCAGATCGTCATGATCGAGCAGCGCGACCCACTCGCCTTTGGCCAATTCGAAGGCCGAATTGGTGGCCTCGCTGATGTGGCCGTTCTTGGCGCGGAACACGGTTTGGATGCGGCCGATCGCGTGCCGCGTATTCGTCAAGGATCGTCCGGACATGCTGATCGGTGGATGCGTCGTCGGCGATGCAGAGTTCCCAGTGCTGGTAGATCTGGCCCAGCACGCTCTCGATCGCTTCGCGCAGCAGACCCTCCGGCGTGTTGTAGACCGGCATGACTACGGAGATCAGCGGCATGGCCGGCAGCTCGGCGAGGCTGTCTGCAAGCGCCTTCAGGCTGTTTTCGTTGGCGTCACGGCGCTCGATCCAGCGCTGATAGTCGCTGCCCCAGGCGGCCTGATATTGCCCGGGCAATTTTGGCGGCGGCCAGCCTTCGCGGCCTTCCCAGCGGCCGAACTGGACGTAGTGATCGAAGGGTTTCAGCTTGCGCCGAAACGACTTCAGGGTTGGTGGCGACGTAGTATTCTTCGTTGAACCGCGCTTCGAGACGCCTCGATATCCGCCTCGGTCTCGCGCGTCGCCTTCAGACCCTTGAAGCGGCCGACCTCCATGAAGTGGCGGAACGGCTCAAAACCGGCCAGCTCGACCTCCGGGTTGTGCTCGACGTAGTATTCTTCGTCGAACAGCTTGCGCAGGGCTTCCAGCTTTTCCGGCGTCAGCAGCTCGCGCTGGCCGTCAGGACGGACAGCGGATTGTAGGCGAGCGGATTGTAGTTGCTGGTGCGGCCGCGCAGCAGATCCCTGAGGTAGCGCAACGGCGTTGCGTGGGTCCTGATGATGTGTCTTGGCGGCGCGCACCGGCGCGGTCAGCCGCCAGGACGAGCTCGACATCAGCTCCGCGACCGTTCGCTCCCTTTGCGTAAGAGCCAGGTGCAGGTTGGCAGAACGATCGCGCGTCTCGTGAAGCTGCCGGGTCAGGTCGGCGACTTCCTGCTCAAGTGATGCGATCCGCGCCGCATCGTCGCGCGGCGGTGCGAGGGAGGCGGCTTTCGGCGTCTTGCCTTTCGCCATTCAATAGATGTCCCGGCTCAAAAATTGAGCAGCTTGTGGCATCTGACAGATGGCAATGCAAGGCAAGCGGGCGTCTGGAAGCGTCACGCCGCCCTGGCCAGTTCGCTGCGTACATCGGACAGAATGCTGAACGAGCGCTTGCGCGCCTGGTGATCGAAGATCTGCGCCGTCACCATGATCTCGTCAGCGCCGGTGCGGCGGATGAAGGCGTCGACGCCTTGCCGCACCGTTTCCGGCGAGCCGACGACCGCGCAGGATAGCGCGTGACCGAGCATCGCCTTGGCCTGCGGTTCGAGCGTTTCTTCGAAATCCTTCGACTGGCGCGGGCAGCTTGCCCGGGCGTCCGGTGCGCAGGTTCACGAAGGCCTGCTGGAGCGAGGAGAACAACAGCCGCGCCTCGGCGTCGGTTTCCGCGGCGAAAACATTCAAGCCCATCATCACGTAAGGCTTGTCGAGCTGCTCCGATGGCTGGAAACGCGAGCGGTAGATGTCGAGCGCGTGTTCCATTTCGGCCGGCGCGAAATGCGAGGCGAAGGCATAGGGCAGGCCCAGCATGGCGGCGAGCTGCGCGCCATAGGTCGACGAGCCGAGGATCCAGATCGGCACGTTCGCGGCCTTCTCCCGGCACGGCGCGGACACGCTGGCCGGCTCCGCCGGGACGAAAATAGTTGGCGAGTTCGACGACATCCTGCGGAAAGCTGTCGACGCCGCTTTCCAGATTGCGTCGCAGCGCCCGCGCCGTCAGCATGTCGGTGCCGGGCGCGCGGCCGAGGCCGAGATCGATGCGGCCGGGATAAAGCGCATCCAGCGTGCCGAACTGTTCGGCGATCACCAGCGGCGCGTGATTGGGCAGCATGATGCCGCCCGCGCCGACACGGATTGTGCTTGTGCCGCCCGCGACGTGGCCGATCACCACTGACGTCGCGGCGCTGGCAATGCCCGGCATGTTGTGATGCTCCGCCAGCCAATAGCGATGATAGCCCAGCGCTTCCGCGTGGCGGGCAAGATCGAGGGTATTGGCCAGCGAATGCGTCACATCGCTGCCTTCCGGGACGGGCGACAGGTCGAGCACGGAAAAGGGAATCATGTCAGGCATCGGTGATCTTCAACTCCTGTCAGTCCGGGCGATATAGGTGTTGGCCGCGCCAATCAAAAGGCGCTGGGCAGCGTAGCAGCCGAGCCGTCGTTCGGAATCCGTTGCACCAGCGCCGCCTAACGCGCAAAACCTGCGATTTACTGGCGCAGGCCCCCATTTCGCGCTTGAACTTCGTGATTTTGCGCGTATGTAAGCGGCGGAAAATTGACTCAGGAAATGGACGTTGGCGATCTACAGGGACCAGAGCTTTGCCGAGCGGCGCGACGCGGCAAATTCAGCAAAAAAAGCGCTTCTTGAACGGTTCAAATCAAAACCGGCGCCGGACGATCCGGCGGTGGCGGCCAAACAGGCCGAGCGAAAGGCCATCCTCGAGGCGCGCGCCGTGCGCGAGGCCGAGAAGGCGCGCCTGAAGCAGGAACGCCTGGCACGCGAGGCCGAGGAACGCGCGCGTCTCGCGGGGGAAGCCGAGGCCGCCCGCATCAAGGCCGAAGCCGAAGAGGTCGAGCGGGAGAAGCAGCGCGTCAAGGAAGAAGAGGAGCGCCTGACCGCCCAGCTTGCGCTGGAGGCGGCAGCGAAGGCCAAGCGCGATGCGCGCTATGCTGCGCGCAAGTCCAAGACAGGACGCCTGCCGCCCAGCCGCTGACGGCGCGCTCGATCAACTGAAGAATGAAAGGCCCGCCGGCAATGCCGGCAGGCCTTTTTTCATTTCTAACTCAGCTTGCGAGCTTGAGGCCGATGATGCCGGCAACGATCAGCGCGATGCTGCCCAAGCGGGCGACCGTGGCCGGCTCGCCCAATAGCGCGATGCCGAGGATCGCCGTGCCGACAGCGCCGATGCCGGTCCAGACAGCATAACCGGTGCCCACCGGCAAAGTCTTCAGCGCGATCGCAAGCAGGAAGACGCTGGCCGCCATGCTGCCCGCCGTCAGCAGCGACGGAACCAGCTTGGTGAAGCCTTCCGTATATTTGAGACCGATCGCCCAGCCGATTTCCAGGATGCCGGCGAAGAACAGATAAACCCAGGCCATAGAGCCCTCCATGTGTGGCGGGCCGTCCCGTCCTGAAAGTGTTTGGAAACGCAAGGCCGTCCTTGCGGCGCTTTATATAGGGCCGGCGCGATCAAAATACAAACGGCGCCCCGAAGGACGCCGTCACACAAATCAAGCAGAAGTGTCGATTACTTCTTGGCCGGCTTGGCGGGCGCTTTCGCGTCCTTCTTCGGCTTCTTGGCTTCTTTTTTCGGTTTTGCAGCCCCTTTTGCCATGATTTGATCCTCCGATTTGATGGCGCGAAAAACGAATCAGAAGAACTCGGCGAGAACAAGAGGGAATGACGATTGCGCCGGCAAAAATTAGTGCAAAAGCTCTATTCATCGCCTTCGACGACGCGCAGCCGCAACTGACCCGTCTTGGAGTTTGCTACGCGGCGGGCAGGCTGCAGGTGCGCTGTCGTCCGCCACATCAGGTGCAGGCGCATCTCCCCCGACAAACTCGAGCGCTTCGATCTTCTGGCCGCGCTTGGTGACCTTGTTCGACGAGACGAGAATGTCATCGATATCACGCGACGCCTGGCCGAAATGCGTCTGCAGCTTGCGCACGCGATCGTCGAGCCGGCCGATATCCTCCATCAGGCGCACGACCTCGCCCTGGATCAGATGCGCCTGCTCGCGCATGCGCGCGTCCTTCAGGATCGACTGCACGACCTGGATCGACAGCATCAACAGCGACGGCGAGACGATGACGATGCGCGCGCGGTGCGCGCGCTGCACGATCGCTTCGAAATTTTCATGGATCTCGGCGAACACCGATTCCGACGGCACGAACATGAAGCCGGTGTCCTGCGTTTCACCCATGATCAGATATTTGTCGGCGATATCGCGGATGTGCACTTCGACATCGCGCCGGAAAGCCTGGGCCGCGTAGCGCTGCGCGTCGGCGCCTTCGGCGGCGCGGATGGCGTTCCAGGCCTCCAGCGGAAACTTCGCATCGATGACAAGTTTCGGCGAGTCGTTCGGCATGCGGATCAGGCAGTCCGGCCGGCTGCCGTTCGACAGCGTTGCCTGGAATTCGTACGAGCCCATCGGCAGACCGTCGGCGACGATCGCCTCCATGCGCGACTGGCCGAAGGCGCCGCGCGTCTGCTTGTTGGAGAGGATCGCCTGCAACTGCACGACCTGGCCGGCAAGCGACTGGATGTTGGTCTGCGCCGTGTCGATGACCGCCAGCCGCTCCTGCAGCTTGGCCAGGCTCTCATGGGTGGAACGGGTCTGCTCGCTCATCGTCTGGCCGATACGGCCGGTCATGGCGTCGAGGCGCTGGCCGAGCGATTGCGTCAGCTCGGCCTGCCGCGCGCCGAACACTTCTGCCACCGTGCCCAACCGGCCCTGCATCTCGGCCTGCGACTGCAGGATGCCGGCCATGCGCGCTTCCATGTCGCGGGCGTGGTCGGCCGCTTCAGCCGCCGCCTCCGCGCGGGCACGGGCCGAACGCCAGAGCGAAGCAACCAGCGCAATCAGCAAGAGCACGAAGAGCGCCGCGCCGGCCGCCAGCGTCTGGCCGAGCGTGATCGTCGTTGCGCCCAGTTGGGCGATCGGCTGGGCCAGCAGGTCGGATAGTTCGTTCATCCGGCCAGCATAGCCGATTCGCGGGTATCGCGCAGATCAAAAGGTGAACGCGAGAACACGTGTTCCCGTTGACGGCTTTTGGACCGAGACTTTACGTGAGGCGAATGTCGATAAAGCCTCTCATTATTTTGCCGGACCCCGTGCTGCGCCAGGTGTCGAAACCCGTGGAGAAGATCGATTTATCGATCAAGAAGCTCGCGGCGGACATGTTCGAAACGATGTATGAGGCGCCGGGCATCGGCCTTGCCGCGATCCAGGTCGGCGTGCCGCTGCGCATGCTGGTCATCGACCTGGCCAAGCAGGACGAACCGAAACAGCCGCAAATCTTCATCAACCCGGAGGTTGTCGCCAGTTCCGACGAACGCTCGACCTATGAGGAGGGCTGCCTGTCGATCCCCGAATATTATGCCGATGTCGAACGCCCGGCCTCGGTGCGGGTGAAATTTGTCGACGGCAACGGCAAGCAACAGGAAATCGAGGCCGACGGCCTGCTTGCGACCTGTCTCCAGCATGAGATCGACCATCTGAACGGCGTTTTGTTCATCGACTACATCTCGAAGCTCAAGCGCGACATGGTCGTGCGGCGGTTCAAGAAGCTCGCCAAGGATCGCCAGCCGCAGGTGGGGTGATACTGCTCTCACCGCGACAAACATTGTGCCAAGCGTCGATATTTGATATCATTGATATCAAATATGGAGGCGCACATGGGCGATATGCTACTGAGGGGCGTTCCCGACGCGATCAAGGCGGATATCGAGCGCTTTGCCAAGGAAGATGGGAAAAGCCTATCCGAGAAGGCGATCCAGATTTTGCGAAAGGGCATCTCTATCGAGAGCAAAGACCGCGCGAGCCCCAGGCCGTCTGCTTGGGCATCAATACGCTCGGCCGCCGTTGAGACCGGAGCGATCGATCACGATGGCGAGTTCTCTAAGATCATGGACGAGATCGAGGCGGAGCGGAAAAAGGATTTCGGCCGTCCGTTGCCCGACTTCGAATGATCGTCCTCGACACGAACATCATCTCGGAAGGCGTAAAGCCCAAGCCCGATCCGACAACCGATGCAATGGCTGGAGCAGCAGGATTTGCACGACCTTTTCCTGACAGGGCCGGGGCTGATGGAGCAAACCTATGGTGCCGAGCGATATCTTTTGAAGACGGGATCGCAGCGCTATCTGGATTACATCGACCGGCTGGTGTCGGAGGAATATAGAGGTCGGATATTCGAGTTCGTCGATCCGGCTCCAGCTCTGGCTGGGAAGCTGCGAGCAGAGCGCGAACGAATTGGCCGCCCGATCAGTGTGCAGGACGCCATGATCGCCGCGATTTGCCTGGTCAACGGCGCGACTTTGGCCACCCGCAACGTGCGCGACTTCGACGGCCTTGACCTCAAGTTGGTGAATCCGTTTGAACCGGTAGCCTGATCGCCCTATGTAGCGCGCTTCGATTTTGGAACGATTTAGCGCTTTATGCCTCTTCGCGTCATTTTCATGGGCACGCCGGAGTTTTCCGTGCCGACGCTGCGCGCGATCGCCGAAGCGGGGCACGAGATCGCCGCCGTCTACACGCAGCCGCCGCGTCCCGCCGGCCGGCGCGGGCTGGAACTGACGCCGTCGCCGGTGCAGCGCGAGGCCGAACGGCTGGGCATCGAGGTGCGCGACGCCGGTTTCGCTGAAGGGAGAGGCCGAGCAGGCGGCATTCCGCGCATCTGGAGGCCGATGTCGCCGTGGTCGTCGCCTACGGCCTGCTGTTGCCGAAGGCGATCCTCGAAGGCACGCGGCTCGGCTGCTACAACGGCCATGCCTCGCTGTTGCCGCGCTGGCGCGGCGCTGCCCCCATCCAGCGCGCGATCATGGCCGGCGACACTGAGACCGGCATGATGGTCATGAAGATGGACGCCGGGCTGGATACCGGACCGGTCGCAATGACGGCAGAACAGCGAAATCGCGCCCGACATGACGGCTGGCGAACTGCACGACCGGCTGATGGTGGTGGGCGCCGACCTGATGGTCGAGGCGCTGGCGCAACTGGAAGCCGGCACGCTCGACCTTGACGCCGCAGGCCGAGGACGGCGTGATCTATGCGCGCAAGATCGACAAGGCCGAGACGCGCATCGACTGGACAGCTGCCGGCAAAAACGGTGCATAACCACATTCGCGGGCTGTCGCCTTTTCCCGGCGCGTGGTGCGAAATGACGCTCGGCGGCAAGCCGGAACGGCTGAAGGTGCTGCGCTCGCCGGCGCACCGAGGCCACGGGCAATGCCAGGCACGATCCTGGACGATGAACTGACGGTCGCCTGCGGAAGCGGCGCCGTGCGTCTGGTGGAGGTTCAACGGGCTGGAGGAAAGCCCCTCGCCGCGCGGGAGTTTCTGCGCGGCGTATCACTGGAAAAAGGAATGAAACTCTCATGAGCATGATGTCCATCCGTACGGCGACGCCGCGCGACCGCGAGGCGATCCGCCTCGTCGAGGAACACGCGTTCGGCCAGAAGGCCGAGGCCGGACTGGTCGATGCGCTGGTCACCAGCGACGACGCGGTGCTGGAACTCGTCGCCGAGGAAGAGGGCGCAGGTCGTCGGCCACATCCTCTTCTCGCGGCTCTATGTGCAGAACGGTGCGGAAGCGTATCCCGGCCGTGGCGCTGGCGCCTCTGGCGGTCGAGCCGTCGTTCCATGGCACCGGCATCGGCGGCGCGCTGATCCGCGAGGCGCATCTGCGCCTCAAGGACGCCGGCGAGACGCTGTCGATCGTGCTGGGCGAGCCGGCCTATTACGGCCGTTTCGGCTATGCCCACGACCGCGCCGCTGGTTTCGACAGCGACTATCAGTGCGACGCGCTGCAGGCGCTGGCCTGGAATGACGCAGCGCCGACGACCGGCGCGCTGGTCTACGCGCGAGCCGTTCCGCACCGATCTCGCCGCCTGACGACAAAGTCGAGCCGGCATGCCGCGCTACCGGCTCGACATCGAATATGACGGCGCTGCCTTTGCCGGCTGGCAGCGGCAGGCCGGCCAGCACACGGTGCAGGCGGCGATCGAGGCCGCCGATCGCCGGTTTCAGCGGCGAGCAGATCTCGCTGCGCGGCGCCGGCCGCACCGATGCCGGCGTGCATGCGACCGGCCAGGTGGCGCATCTCGACCTGTCGCGCGATTGGCAGGCCGACAAGGTGCGCGACGCCATCAACGCGCATCTCAAACTGAACGGCGAGGCGGTCTCGATTCTTGCCGCACACGCGGTGCCGGACAGTTTCGACGCGCGCTTCTCGGCGACGGGCCGGCACTATCTCTACCGCATCCTCAACCGCCGCGCGCCGCCCGCGCTCGAGAGCCGGCAAAGTGTGGTGGGTGCCGAAGAAGCTCGACGCCGAGGCGATGCATGCGGCCGCGCAGCCGCTGCTCGGCAGGCACGATTTCACCACCTTCCGCTCGACCCAGTGCCAGGCGAAGAGCCCGGTGCGCACGCTGGACCGGCTCGACGTCACGCGCAGCGGCGACATGATCGAGGTCCGCGCCTCGGCGCGATCCTTCCTGCACAATCAGGTGCGCTCGATGGTCGGCAGCTGAAGCGCGTCGGCGAAGGCGGTTGGAAGGTCGGCGACGTGAAGGCCGCGCTGGATGCCACGGATCGCGCCGCCTGTGCCGGGCTGCGCCCCGCCGGAAGGGCTTTATCTGATCGGCGTCGACTATCCGACCGGCGCGGTCGCCGGGATCGCCAGCAGCAATTCCAGCGCGTAGACGACGACCAGCGACACGACGAACATGCCGCTGAAGACGGCGGTCGCGACGGCTGCGCCCTTGCCGATGGCGACGTTGGTCATCCGCCAGAACAGCACCATGCTGGCGAGGAAGACGATCAACGAGAGCAGCGCGGAAAATTCGGTGGAGCGCCGGCACGAAAGGCGCGCAGAATTACCGGTGGCAGCAAGAGCCAGGCGATGATGCCGGAGGCCCAGTTGGTGCCGACGACGTAGTGCACGAACCGGTCGCGCACGCCGACACGGGCCGCGACGAGCGCCAGCAGCACCAGCGGCACGACCCATGCCGCGAAGTCGATCAAGGCAAGCCGCAGCAGCAGCGACATGCGGTGACCGAACTCGGCGGTAGCCGGCGACGATTCCACCGCAAAGCTGGTCCACATCGCGAACAGCGGCGGCAGCGCCACCAGCATCGCGAAGAAGGAATTCCAGAATCCGTCCGCCGACAGGTCGAGCAGCGTGATGCCGTCGCCCCTGCCCAGCATCATTCGCCAGGCGCCGGTCAGGCCGGCCTGTATCTCTTCCGCCGATATCATTGCCGCAGCATTATCCGAACCAGTCCTCGATAAATCGCTGATAGATTTGGGTCAGCGTTTCGAGGTCCGCAAGAGCCACGTTCTCGTCCACCATATGCATGGTCTGGCCGACCAGACCGAATTCGACAACCGGACAATAGTCCTTGATGAAGCGCGCGTCCGACGTGCCGCCTGTCGTCGACAGCGCCGGCTTGCGCCCGACCACGGCGCCGACCGACTTCGACAGGGTCTCGACAAGCTTGTCGTCCTGGTCAGGAAGACCGGGCTCGGCCGGTCGCGCCAGGTAAGGTCGAAGCCGATCGGCTCCTTGCGGCCCTTGCGGTATTTGCGTTTGGACGGCCGCGCGGTCGAGCCGGTTGTGGATCTCGGCCTGCAGGCTCTCGGCCGACCAGTTGTCGTTGAAGCGGATGTTGAAGGCGGCCGTCGCCTTGGCCGCAATGACATTGGCCGATGGATTGCCGACATCGACCGAGGTGATCTCCAGATTGGTCGGCTGGAAATCCTTCGAGCCCTCGTCGAAGCGCCGGGTACGAGCAGCGCGTCGAGCAAGCGTCATCAGGCCGCGCACCGGATTGTCGGCGAGATGCGGATAGGCGGCATGGCCCTGCCGGCCGTTCACGGTGAGGATGCCGGAGATCGAGCCGCGCCGGCCGATCTTGATCATGTCGCCGAGATGATCCGGGTTGGTCGGCTCGCCGACGATCGCCGCGTCCCAGGTCTCGCCGCGTTCGGCGGCCCATTTCAGCAGCTTGTCGCTGCCGTTGATCGACGGGCCTTCCTCGTCGCCGGTGATCAGCAGCGACACCGAACCCTTCGGCGCGCCCTTCTCCTCGATGTGCCGCGCGACGGCAGCGATGAAACAGGCAATGCCGCCCTTCATGTCGACCGCGCCGCGGCCGTACATGTGGCCATTGTCGATCGCCGCCGAAAAGGGCGGATGTTTCCAGGCCGAGACATCGCCCGGCGGCACGACATCGGTGTGCCCGGCAAACATCAGATGCGGCCCGTTGCCGGATTTGCGCGCGTAGAGGTTCTCGACGTCGGGCGTGCCGTGGTCCGAAAAGGTCGGGCGCTCGACGGAAAACCCCAGCGGCGCGAGCATTTTTTCCAGCGCCGTCAGCGCGCCGCCCTCTTGCGGCGTGACGGACGGGCAGCGGATCAGGGCGGCAAGATTTTCGGCGGGGTCGGTCGGCAAGGTCATGGCGGGAGGAGATAGTGGAAAGCGGTGAGGCTGTCACGCGCGGCATTACCCTCCCCCTTGCGGGGAGGGTCGATCCCGAGCTTGCGAGGGATCGGGGTGGGGTGGAGACAGTTCTGAAACGTGGACGATCGCGACCACCCCCACCCCGTCTCACGATCACTTGCTGCGCAAGATGATCGCTCACCGACCCTCCCCACAAGGGGGAGGGTAAGCGGCAGCGTCGGCCACAGCTTGACTCCACTCCCACCTCGGCTACCTGATCGGCCATGCTCGCCGCCAAGCCTTCCCGCCCATGACATCGCCCCGCATCGTTTGCATTGGCGGGGCGGTGTTCGACCGCAAATACCGGGCGAAGAAGGAGCTCATCGCCGCGACCTCCAATCCCGGTGAACGGGTTCCGCAGCCATGGCGGCGTGGCGCGCAACGTGGCCGAGAATCTTGCCAGGCTGGGAGCGGATGTCGGCTTCGTCTCGATTGTCGGGGACGATGAGAACGGCCGCTCGCTGCTGGCGCATCTCGGCGCGCTGGGCGTCGATGTCGCCCACGTCGTCACGACCGACCAGGCATCGACGGCGGAGTATATCGCCGTCCTCGACCCAAGGAACGACCTCGCGCTTGGCCTGGCCGACATGGACATTTTTGACCTGTTGTTGCCAGCGCGGCTGGAGCAGGCATGGCCGGCGATCAGCAAGGCCGACTGGGTGTTCGCCGACTGCAATCTGCCGCAGGAAACACTCGGCGCATTGATCGAACGCGGAAGGCATTCAAGCTGGCCATCGACGCGGTCTCGACGCCGAAGGCGCAAAAGCTGCGCGGGCATCTTGCCGGCGTCGACCTGCTCTTCCTCAACCATGACGAGGCCGATGCGATTTTGGGTATCGCGCCGGCCGATCGCCAGCCGATCGAGCGAAACCGCTGCCGCCTTGCTGGATGCCGGCGCGAAAGCCGTCATCCTGACCGGCGGCGGTTCGGGCTATGTCGTTGCAAGCGCGGATGGCATCGAAACGATGAGCCCCGTGCCCGCGCAGCCGATCGATATCACTGGCGCAGGCGACGCCATGATCGCCGGCACGCTCTATCGCCTTCTGGCCGGCGAGCCTGTAAGGCAGGCGTCGCGCACCGGCGCGCTGCTTGCGACGCTGACGACCGAAAGCGCCTTCAGCGTGCGGCCGGACCTTTCACCGACCCTACTCACAAACGCCATGCCGAGGATTGTTCCATAATGTTGGACATGTCGATGACCACCATGACGCTCGAAGTCGCCGAGGCGCTGCGCGTCGGCGATCCGATCGTAGCGCTGGAATCCACCATCATCACCCACGGCATGCCCTATCCGGCCAACCGGGACACGGCGCTGGAAGTCGAGCGGGTGGTGCGCGAGCACGGCGCGACGCCGGCGACGATCGCCATCGTTTCCGGTGAAGTCTATCTCGGCCTCGGCGACGAGGCGCTGGAAGAACTGGCGACGGCGAAGGATGTGGTGAAAGCCTCGAGCCGCGACCTTGCCGCCGTGATGGCGCGGCGTGGCTCGGCCGGCACGACCGTTTCGGCCACCATGCGCATCGCCGAACTTGCCGGCATCGACATTTTTGCCACCGGCGGCGTCGGCGGCGTGCATCGCGGCGCGGAGGCGACCTTCGACATTTCGGCCGACCTCACCGAACTCGGCAACACCGGCACGGCGGTGGTCTGCGCCGGCGTCAAATCGATCCTCGATATTCCGAAGACGCTGGAATTTCTGGAGACGCAGCGCGTGCCGGTGATCGCCTATGGCACGGACGACTTTCCTGCTTTCTACACGCGCTCCAGCGGGCTGAAGGCCGATCATCGGCTGGACAAGGTGGAAGACATCGCCCATGCCATGCTGCTGCACAAGAAGCTGGGCTCCGGCACGGGATTGCTGATTGCGAACCCGATCCCCGAGGCTGATGCGCTTGACCCGGCTGTGATCGACAAGACGATCGCCGCCGCCGTGAAAGAGGCTGACGAAAAGGGGATTTCGCGCAAGGCACTGACGCCCTTCCTGCTGCAGCGGATTTTCGAGATGTCCGAGGGCGTCAGCCTCAAGGCCAACATCGCGCTGGTGAAGAACAATGCAAAAGTCGCGGCTGAAATCGCGGTCGCCTTGGCGGGGATGAAGAGAGGCTAAGGAGCGCTCAGCCGGAAACCTCTCGTCGAGGCTTCGCTTCGACAAGTTCAGCGTTGGTCGTTTCTGCGGAACCACAAGGGGGTCAGGACGTGTCGTGTGCGCGGGGCTCCGGGCGATGTTGTCCGCGCCGGCCGGTTTGCGCGGCGTGATTCAGCTTTTGCGCGGTGGCGTGGAGCCCTTCCTTGCGCGCGCCTGCTGTAACGAAATATCCGTCTTGCACGCCTGCGGTGACAGGGCAGGACAGCATATAGGTCAGCACCAGCGCCAGCGCGCGGAAACGTTGAGCGAGGCCAGCCGCGTCGCCATCCTCGACAGATGCCGGCATGTCAAACTCTTGCGGCGATGTCGGTGCACCGAGATCATGTGCCATTTCGATGATGAAGGCCCGCGCAACCGCCTCGGCCGGCCGCAAATGCCGCAACACCGAAAGGCGAACATGGAAAGGCAGACCGGCGAGGCGGTCGGCCACAGCGGCCAGGGCGATAAGCAGGGCCAGGATGCGCTTCAGCACCTCCCGATCCCGCTTCACCGCCCTGTTTGCATCCATCCAATCCATCGCCGTCCTTCCTGGTTACGGTCGGGACAGTGTGCAGGGAACGGGCGGGGAGGTGGACGAAACTTTTTTTGAGAAAATTAAGGGATTGGAATTGCTGGCGATTTTCGTGCGCAGCAGGAGACTTCATCCACGAATTGCGTCGATCTGAAGCTTCTCGCGATTGGTCTCGGATTCACCGACCCCCCTCTGTCCTGCCGGACATCTCCCCCTCAAGGGGGGAGATTACGCAGTGCCGGCCAAGCCGCCAATCTCCCCCCTTGAGGGCCTGTTGCGCAATTTTGGCGCACCGTTTTTTTGCGAATTGCGATGATGCGGCTTTGGTTTCATCGGGTTTGCGATGGGCCGTTTTGGTCTGTTTGTGGCGGTTGTGGCGGGTTGCGGACGCAGCTATGGCGTGATTGCCGCCCATCGTCGCAGGTTGAAGGCGATGGCGGCGAGCATGACCTGTCCCGCCGCCTTGGCCAGCCCCGCATAGCGGATGCGGCTCAGCCGCATGCGCTGCTTGAAGGTGGCGAAGGTCGTTTCGACTGCAGCCCTTCGTCTGGCGACCAGCCTGTTGAAGCGTTTGAGGCGGGCGCTCAAGTGATGATGCTTGTTGGGGCGGCGGGCTATACGCGGCTTGACGCCGGCCGCATCGAGCCTGGCCCGCCGGGCATGCGTATCGTAGGCGGCATCGGCATAAACCTCCCGCTCGTCGCCGCGAATGAGCTGGTCGGCCGGCGTTGTGTCGTTGACATTGGCCGGCGTCGTTATGACCGCGCGGATCAGCCCCGATCCCATATCCACCCCGACATGCGCCTTGTAGCCGAAGGTAAAGCCGCCGCCTTTCGTGCGTTGCCCGCCGAAACGCGCATCCGGATCGACCACCGAGCGCCCGTCGCCGCCCGGCCGCGCCGTCGTCTCGATCAGAGTCGCATCCAGCATCGTACCGCGCTTGACCGTAACACCGGCCTTCTCCAACTGCCGGTCCAGTTCGTCGAACAGCTTGTCCAGAAGCGCCTTCGCCACCAGCCCATTGCGGAAGCGGTTCAGCACCGTGTGATCGGGGATCGCCTCCTCCAGTCCAAGGCCGCAGAAGCGCCGAAACGACAGCCGGTCGGCCAGTGCTTCCTCCAACTCCCGGTCCGACAGGCCGTACAGCTACTGAACCAAAAGCGCCTTGTAGAGAACCAGCGCCGGCCAGCCGGGATGGCCGGGACCCGTGTGATTGAGGCCGGCAAGCAGCTTCTCGAAGCGATACCACTTCACCAACGACGCGATCCGGTCCAGCGCTCCAGACGAGCCAAGAACCTTGCCGACCAGAAAACTCTCCACAAAGCTCATCTGACCAGTTCGCTTCACTGCCATCGCAAATCTCTCCAGCGCCAAACCCGAGTGAATCACAATGCCAAAATTGCGCAACAGGCCCCTTGAGGGGGAGATGTCCGGCAGGACAGAGGGGGGTCGGTGAAAGGTTTATCCGGCCTGGTGACTTTCGAGTTAGTCAGCCTTTCCGTGCTTTGCGGTATATCGAATGGCAAATACCAAGGCCAAAATGTTGATGGCAATCGCCACCGCGCTATAGGCAGGCACGAACATCATCAGCAGGTCTGCAAGAACCATCGCTGCGAATGCCGCCGCCCAAACAAGGGTGATGTTGCGGTTGATCGAAAAGAACTCGGGCGTAGACCAAAGCTCGGCCGGCACCATTTCGCGAGCATATTGGATCGTGAACGGCGTTCCGATAGCCAGCGAGATCAGGACGATCAGCAGCAGGCCACAATCCACCACGAGCCGCACCACGGGGATTGTCCATTCCTGTCCGAACACGGTGGAGAGCAACGCAAGCCCGCCGAACAGGAGAATGGTGCCTGCATCAAGGATTTTGACCGACTTGCCCGCGAGCACCTTGTCCTTGACGACCAGGCTGGCTGCAATGATCGCAGCCGCCCACAGCGCCAGTGCGGTCTGACCAAAGTGGATGAGCACGGCGAACACGATAAACGGCGCGAAGCTCGCAAGGATATTCATGTCAGACCGTGGAGAATGTCGTCGAAAGGTCAGTGATGCTTGACCGGCGCGGGCTACCAAGTCAATCGCGCCAGCGCTACTCGCTTTCCCCCTCCAGCGCCGGCACCGGCACGCCGGCAAGCTCGGCCGCCAGCAGCCGCGCCATGCCGGCACGCGCGATGCGGCTCATCAGCGCCTTGCGGGTGGCGGGCAACAGTCGGTGCTCCGGCGCTTCTCGCAGGATTTCGGCGCCATAGCCGTCGGAGAGGATGAAGCCGCATTCTTCGGGGAAAATCGCGGCCGGCACTTCCGGGTGGGTGGCGAAGAAGAAGCGGTCGGAGAATAGGCGGTATTCCGGCCATTTGCGGTCGACGCGAAAATCCTCGATCGACGATTTGATCTCGATGATCCAGATGTCGCCCTGCCGGGTGAGCGCCACCATATCGGCGCGACGGCCGCTGGCGAGCGACAGTTCCGGCAGCACATGTATGCCGAGCTCGGTCAGCAGTCGCTGCACGCCGCGGCGCACCAGCATGGCGCGCTCGGATTGGCGACCGTCGATCAGGGGATTGAAGGGGAGGGGAGAGATGAGCGGCATAGTGGATAGCATGCCACTATTTGTTCACGATTTGAACCCCTGACTGGATGGTGATTAGGTACTTTACGAACACGCTTCGACTGCGAGCGTGTTTGCGTGGCGCAGCGGCTACAAAATTACACACTCAGCTGATTGTGAAACTTTCAGACCCTTTCGAATTAGATGCGCAGTCCGACTTTCGAATTCGAACCTTCGCGCTCGATCTAATTCAAACGCCTCATTCTGAGGCAGAAACTGGTTGCATTCTCGTACCAGCGTCAAGTGTAACTTCTTTGTCTCCCCATTTTCCACATCCAGACCCACAACATATTGGGGGTGGCGATTGGAATTGGCAGTAGCGCTTGACCCAGCCTCACGATTTGTTTTCAATTTGTAAACAAAGGCGTAGCTAGCGTTCAGCGGCTCTTTTCTAGAGGAGTGAACGCGATGTTAACACTATATCTAGTGGGTTTAATCTAAGGAGATTTGGACTACCGTCTCAGGAAAAGACCACGCAGGAATCGCAGGAATGACCGCAAGGAATCGCCTGTGATCGGAATGTACACCTTGGCATGGATTTCACCCTGATAACGAGCCCATGCCATGGCTCTGAGACGCTCCTTCGCTTCTTCGGGCGATCGAGCGGGTATCTCAAAGGTCCATTCCGCCTCACCATGCCGATACTCGAAGAGGTATCGGTTGAACCCAACGTCCGAACCAGAAAAGGAAACATCGGACATGCACTTCAACCTCTATATAGACATCAACGGCCAATGGCGCTGGAGTTTCATATCCAGCGGCAACGGTCGTAAGATCGCAAACTCAGGTGAAGGATATTACAACAAGGCTGACTGCATCCATGCAATCAACCTTGTACGCGGTTCGGGGTCAGCGCCTATTCGCGAGTAGCTGACCCCGTTTCGCAAACCGCATAGTAAGCGAGGGCCTCGGTGCAACGAGGCCCTCTTTTCATATCCCACAATGGGAAAGTAAGGCCACACGATCATCCGGTAACTTTATGTTTCCGGACATTAAGCATTTCGGATGCGCTTCGTACATAATCACCGACTGGATGCCCTCCTGCCACCCGCGATATCTTCTAGGATAGGACAATCTGGGCGGTGGTCGCCGTGGCAGGCGTGGACCAGCTTTTGCAGGGTCGCCCGCATCGATTGCAGCTCAGCGATCTTTTCCTCGATTGCCGAGACATGGCTGAGTGCGATCTCCTTGACGTCGTGGCTGGCGCGTGAGCGGTCACGGTAGAGCGCCATCAATTGCCGGCAGTCGTCGATCGAAAAACCCAGGCCCCGCGCTCGGCGCAGGAAGGCGAGGCGATGAATGTCGTCCTCGCCATAGTCGCGATAGCCATTGCCTGCGCGGCCAGGGGCAATCAGGCCGATCTCCTCGTAGTAACGAATCGTCTTGGACGGCAGTCCCGAGCGGTGTGCGGCTTCGCCAACGTTCATGTCCGTACTCCTTGATGCCCGTTTCTCATGGGCAGCTTTTTCGAAAAACTCTCGAAAACGGGCGAAACCGCCCGGCTTTGTTGCCGAATTGCAATATCGCTCGTTCAAAAACCCGTGAGACCTGAAGGATGGTGATCGTGTGCTTGGCAATCAAGCCCGGCCGCGCTTAAGGATAGCGGCGAAAATGTGGCTCGCGGGGAGCCGCAATCGATACGCGAATTTAGGCGGACGAATGCGATTGAAAGTTCTGGCCGTTGCCGTGGCGTTGGCGACGACGCTCGCGGGCTGCACCTTCGACACCGGGCCGATCGAGATATTCTCGAACTCCTACGGCGCGCGGAGCGATTCAGGCTACAGGCTTCCGGCGATCCCGGTCTACAAGGTGCCGGCGAAGTTTCGCCGGCAAACAGTGCGCTATCCGACGGATGAAGCACCCGGCACGATCATCGTCGATACGGGCGCCAAGCATCTTTATTACATCCTGCCCGGCGGCAAAGCCGTTCGCTACGGCATTGGTGTCGGTCGCGAAGGCTTTGAGTGGAACGGCACGGCGCGCATCGGCGCAAAGCGCGAATGGCCGGTCTGGACCCCGCCGCCGGCGATGATCAAGCGTCAGCCGGAACTCGCCAAATGGCGCGGCGGCATGCCAGGCGGCCCGAAGAATGCACTGGGAGCTCGCGCGCTCTACCTGTTCAACAAGGGCGGTGACAGCGGCTATCGGCTGCATGGAACGCCGGAATGGTGGTCGATCGGCAAGGCCATGTCGTCCGGCTGCATCCGTCTGATCAACCAGGACATCATCGATCTCTACAATCGCGCCGAACCCGGCGCGAAGGTCATCGTTTTGTAAGCGAACCGTCAGGGCAACAACGACGTCGCAAACAAGAGGCCGGGCGCAAATGCCCGGCTTTTCCTATTGGGGAAAGGCGCTGGATTTCCCTCCCCTCAAGGGGAGGGAGCTTGGCGTCGAGCTTGTCTAAACCACCTGCTCCACATGCTGCACCTCAGGGACGAAGTGCTTGAGCAGGTTCTGGATGCCGTGCTTCAGCGTCGCGGTGGATGACGGGCAGCCTGCGCAGGCGCCCTTCATGTGCAGGAACACGGTGCCGTTCTCGTAGCCGCGGAAGGTGATGTCGCCGCCGTCCTGTGCGACGGCCGGGCGAACGCGCGTATCGAGCAATTCCTTGATCGTGACGACGAGTTCCTCGTCTTCCTTGTCATAGAACTCCTCGCCGGCCTCGGCCCGATCCGCGTCACCCTGTGCCTGGGCGCCCATTACCAGCTGGCCGGTCATGAAATGCTCCATGATCGCGCCAAGGATCGCCGGCTTCAAATGCTGCCAGTCGAAATCGTCGCTCTTCGTCACGGTGACGAAATCGTAGCCGAAGAACACGCCGGTCACGCCCCTGACGTCGAACAGACGACCAGCCAGCGGCGACGCAGTGCGCGCGCTCTCGGCTTCGCGGAAATCGGCGGTGCCCTCGGTGAGCACTTCCCTGCCGGGCAAAAACTTCAACGTGGCCGGATTCGGCGTCGCTTCGGTCTGGATGAACATGACGAATCTCCGTTGGCTCAAGGCCAAACTTTAGAATGGTTCTAAATAGACCCACGCGGCATGGGGGTCAAGCAAATCCCAAACCTCAGATAGGGTTGGCCCAAGCGAAATCCAACCGTCAACTGAGGCTGTCGATGTCCTCGTCGGACAATGATGCCGGGACGACGGTGACCGGGATCGGAAAGGCTGCTCCCTTGCCGGCGATGGAGGCCACCAGCGGCCCCGGACCTTCCTTGGCGCCGCCGGCCGCAAGAACCAGGATTGCGATGTCCTGGTCTTCCTCGATCAGCCTGTGGATTTCATCCGCGGCTTTGCCTTCGCGAATGACGATCTCGGGCTCGATACCCAGATCTGTGCGGATTCTGGCCGCGGCGGCGTCGAGCGCAGATTTTGCGTTGGCCGTCGCTTCCTCACGCATGACCTTTTCGACGCCGAGAAAGGCCTGGAACTCTGTCGGGTCGATGACGAAGAGGAGCACCGGAACGCCACCGGTATGCTCCGCGCGCTTGGAGGCATAGGCGACCGCGCGCTCGCATTCCGGCGTCTCGTCGATAATGGCGAGAAACTTGCGCCGGTGCCCGGCTTCGCGGCTGAGGCGTTTTGAGACCATCGAGATTCCCTAGGTACTTTGGCGGCAATCTGCCACCGCCCATGATGGGCCGCAAGCGGTGGCCCATCATGTGAACGTTCGCCGCCGTCAGTCCTGCAGCAGCCCGATAATGGAGCGCACGTCTCGCATCGTGGTTTCCGCCAGCACACCGGCGCGTTCGCCGCCGTCACGCAGCACGCCATCGACATAGGCCGGGTCGGCCATGATGCGGCGCATCTCTTCGGCAACGGGGGCCATCCTGGCAACGGCCAGTTCGGCCAGCGCCGGCTTGAACACCGAGAACTGCGTACCGCCGAATTCCCGCAAGACCTGCTCCGATGAGATGTCGGCCAGGCCGGCGTAGATGCCGACAAGGTTTTCCGCCTCCGGCCGGCCTTTCAGCCCATCGATCTCGCTGGGCAGCGCTTCGGGGTCGGTCTTGGCCTTCTTGATCTTTTTCGAGATCGTGTCGGCGTCGTCCGTCAGATTGATGCGCGACAGATCGGACGGGTCGGACTTCGACATCTTCTTCGAACCGTCCCGCAGCGACATGATGCGCGCGGCCGGTCCGCCGATCACCGGCTCGGTGATCGGGAAATAGCCGCTCACGGTCTCGTCGCCGACCTGCATCTCGACGCCGAGGCCTTTGGCCGCGATACGCTCGGAAAAGTCGTTGTTGAACTTCTGTGCGATGTCGCGGGTGAGCTCAAGATGCTGCTTCTGGTCCTCGCCGACCGGCACATGGGTGGCGCGATAAAGCAGGATGTCGGCAGCCATCAGGCTCGGATAGGCGAGCAGGCCGAGCGAGGCGTTCTCGCGGTCCTTGCCAGCCTTGTCCTTGAACTGCGTCATGCGGTTCATCCAGCCGATGCGGGCGACGCAGTTGAAGATCCAGGCAAGCTCGGCGTGCTGCATGACGCGCGACTGGTTGAAGACGATGTGCTTTTGAGGGTCGATGCCGGAGGCAAGGAAAGCGGCCGTGATCTGCCGCGTCTGGTCCTCCAGATCATCGTACACGAGCTGCGCGGTCAGCGAATGCAGGTCGACGACGCAATAGATGCAGTCGGACGTGTCCTGCAGCGCGACGAATTTCTTGATCGCGCCGAGATAGTTGCCGAGATGGAGATTGCCGGTGGGCTGAACGCCCGAAAAGACGAGCTGCTTGAAGCTGGACATGGTTTCCTCGTGGCTTGTGGAGGGCCGTTTCGCGCGCGGCGAAAATCGAGAGGCGCTTATGGCGCAAGCTCAGGTCGCGTACAAGCCGAATCGTGATGGAGGCCTAACCGCCGTAGACCAGACGCTTCTCGTTCTGGTTCGCCCAGATCGGAGCATAGCGGTAGCAATCCTGCGAATCCGCCGGAAGGTTTTGGCGCATGTTCGGGTCGCGGATGGTGTTCTGATAGTCCAGCCTCTCGAGGAAATTCTTGTAGAGGACCAGAGCCCGTTGGGCGTCGGTGTCCCTTTCGAGCACCGGCCCGATGTAATCGCGAAGGCGCGTCAGGTTCTCGTAATTTTCCTTGTAGGCCCAAGGGGCGACGACAGAGGCGATGCTGAGCAGGTTCACGCGGCCGCTCTTGCCGTCGGGGCTCTCGCCGAGCGTCGGGTCGTACAGGTGATCGATGACCACGCAGATGCCGGAATTGTCGATGACGTCGGCAAGCACGATAGCCGAGTTCACGCGCGCGGTCTGATTGGCTCCGCGCGCGGCAGCCACCAGCGCCGAGATCGCGTCGAGATTGTCGTTGCGTCGGAAAATGCGGATGGCGCTGGATCCCTCATTGGCCAGTATGGTGCGGAGTCCGCCGGTCGCCTGGATTAGCCGCGCGAGGTCTTCCTGGCTCGTCTCAGCCCCGACGGCGCGCGGCTTGAGCGATGTCAGGATGGCGATGAGGCAAGATATCGCGTCCGGGTTCTTGATGAGGAGATCGTTGCCGAACGGCTGAAGCAACTGCTCGGCGTTACCCTTGCCGGTGACGAAAGACTGATTGAAACCGTCGCAACGCTGAGCGGCGGCCGGCGATGCGAACATCGCAAACGCAACCGCAAGCGCGCAAAGGCCGAGCGTCTTCCAATTCTGCATTGTGGGTCTCATTCGAAACTCTGATTCACGGGTGGCGGCTCGTTTTCCGTCGGATCATCGGCGGCGCCGACCGAATCCCTCTGGCTTTTGTCAGGGTCGTTGACGACGGCGTCTGCCACAAGCTTCACCGTCACTTCCGACCTTAATCGCGGAAAATCGAAACCGGCATCGTCCATTGTGATCTGATCTGATTTGAGCGGCAAGTTTTGCCTCAGCGTCACCTTCTGCGACAGCAGCTTGTTGGCGGTTTGCGACCCGACATAATAGAAGTTCGCCGAGATAAGGAGTTCGCGGTCGCCGGGCGTAGCAAGCAACGGCACGTAAGCGACGATGTAATCGCCGTTACGTTGTGACGGAACGGGAACGCCATCGACGGATATCGCTGGCACATAGTCCACCAGGCTGCCCACGCCATCGCCCGGGTCTCGGAAGATCAGCCGGGCATATTTCTTCTCGATCTGGAAGGCGTCGCGGATCTCGTTGGCTTTTGTGACGATACCCATCCCGACGGCGAACGCCAGGATGCCCGCTCCGCCAGCGATGCCAATCTTGTATTTCATCTCACCGGCCGCGGTCTCGAAATTGCCGACGCCTTGTGTGCCGGTTCCATAGAGCAGGATCGCGACACCGACCACGACAAGAACGAAGGTAAACGAGGCGTGCGTCGTGCCCATGGTCGAAAAGGCGGCGAACAGCGCAGCTGCCCCGACCAGCATGAAAAAGACACCGCTCGAAAAGAAATACCACACGCCGGTGAGAGGGCGTCGGGTCGCCTCGGCGGCCAACAAATCGTCCAATCGCCTGGCGAGTTCGCCTGTGGAGATTGCGGGCTCAGGCGTCGAGTTGCCGGCAGCCTCCTCACTCTCAGCTTCAGGTAATTCTTCCGGTTTTACTTCAGATGTTGCGGATCGTCTTGTATCGCGCCGCGGCATGATTGTATCTCCGAAGCAATAGGGGAGATTTTCGACCATGATTATACACGAAAAGGCTCATTCGGATAGGCAGAGCGAGATGTGCATGGAGCACATGGCTAACAGAGCCTGACGGCTCATTCCTCGCTGCCGCGTCGAACATTCCTGCGGATCATGCCGAGATCGGCGCCGCCGGTGCCAAACGCAGCCACGAAATAGATGATCATGCCGCCCACGCAAAGCGCAGCCAAGGCGCCGGCCTGGGTCCAGACCGGGGCGTTTGCGGCAAGATATGGCGCCAGCCATCGATTGCCGTAGTAGAGTGCGGCGGCCATGATGGCCGAGGCGAGAATGAGCCGTGGGATACGTGTGAGCAGCGGCCGATCCGAACCCCAGTGGCCGCGCCAGATCAACACGACGAAGAGCAGCCAGGCATTCACCCAGCCGGCAATCGTCGCTGCGACCGCGATGCCAGGCGCACCCATCGAGGGAAACAGCCAGAGAGCAATCGACACATTCACGGCGACCGAGATCGCCGCGAAAATCATCGGCGTACGGGTATCCTCCCGCGCAAAATAGCCCGGCGTGAAGGCCTTGATGAGCACGAAGGCCGGCAGGCCCAGCGCAAAGACGGCGAGGATCGCCGCGACGACGGGGGTCGAGCCATTTGCGGCAAAAGCGCCGCGCTCGTAAAGCACGCGCACGATCGGCTCGGCCAGGACGAGAATTGCCGCTGCACCGGGCAGGGTGAGGAACAGCGTAAACTCGACCGAGCGGTTCTGCAGGTTTTCGGCCTCTTTCAGATTGCCGGCCTTTAGCGCCCGCGCCAGCTCCGGGCAGCAGCACGATCGCCACGGCAATGCCGACCACGCCGAGCGGAAGCTGATAGACGCGGTCGGCAAGGCTGAGCGACGACACAGCACCGTCGCGGCCGGATGCGATCGCCGTGCCGATCAACGTATTGATCTGCGTGATGCCGCCGGTGATGGCAGCCGGCAGTGCCAGCCATAGCAGGCGCTTGACGTTCGGCGTGAGGCGCGGCCGCCGGAAGCCGATCGACGCGCCGGCGTTGCGCACGTCGATATAGACGATGGCCAACTGAACGACGCCGGCGGCCAAGACGCCCCAGGACAGCGCATAGCCAATCCAGATGGGGTCGGCGCCGTCATACCAGCCCCAGGCCAGCACGCCGACGAGGATGATGTTGAGAAATACCGGTGCGACTGCGGCGGCGAAATAACGCCGCAGCGAATTCAGCATGCCACTCATCATCGCCGTCAGCGACATCGAGATGAGATACGGGAACATGATCGTGGCGAGCGACACAGTCAGCGCATACTTTTCCGGATCGTCGGCATAGCCAGGGGCGATCAGGTAGCGCACGATCAGCGGCATCGCGAATTCCATAGCGATGGTGATCACCATCAGCGCGGAGAAGAGGACGCCGAACACTTCTTCCGAAAAGCGCTTCGCGCCGTCGATGCCGTGCGCTTCGATCTCCTTGGAGAAGAGCGGCACGAAGGCTGCATTGAACGCGCCTTCCGCAAACAGCCTGCGAAAGGTGTTGGGGAATTGGAAGGCGGCGTAGAACACGTCGGCCACCGGCCCGGTGCCGAGCGCCGCCGCCATCATCATCTCGCGGGTAAACCCGAGCACGCGGCTCATCAGCGTGCCGGAGGCGACGGTGGCGAATTTCTTGACGAGGCTCATGCGGAGACTTCGGCGCGTCTTCTGCACCGACCCCCCTCTGTCCTGCCGGACATCTCCCCCTCAAGGGGGGAGATCAGCCGGCCGTTTTGGTTTCGCCAACAACCAACGATGGAAGCCGCGCGGCGTCGTGGAGGCGCGAAATCTCCCCCCTTGAGGGGGAGATGTCCGACAGGACAGAGGGGGGTCGGAACAGAATATCTGCCAACTCGGTCATTGCAACGGTTGGGGGCGCGATTGCGAAACATCTACTCCGCCGCCGCGCGCTTTTCCGCCGGCTTCGCCCCACCTGACAGCACCTCGATCAGCCTTGCGCAGATCGCCTCCTGCTTGGCGGGGTTCTCGATCTTGGCGTTGGTCAGGTCGGTCACGTAGAACGTGTCGATCACCTTCTCGCCGAAGGTCGTGATGTGCGCCGACGCGATGTCGAGCGACAGATCGGACAGCGCGCCGGTGAGTTCCGACAGCAGGCCGGGGCGGTCTAGCCCTTCGACCTCGATCACGGAAAAGCGGTTGGAGAGCGCATTGCGAATTTCCGCCTCGGGTCGAATGGAAAACGCCTTCGAACCGCGCTTCGGCTTGGTCCGCTTCTCGATGACTTCCGGCAACCAGCTTTTGCCCAGCAGCATGTCCTCGATCAGCTTGCCGACGCGCTCGGCACGGCGGCGCTCGTCCTCGTCGCGCTCGAATTCACGGCTGATCAAGATCGTGTCCAAGGCGCGGCCGTCGGAGGTCGTGAAGATCTGTGCGTCGACGATGTTGCCGCCAGCGGCCGCGCAGGCGCCGGTGATGATCGCAAGCAGCCGCGGATGGTCCTGCGCCAGCACTGTGATTTCGGTTACCGCCTCGAACTGGTGCGTCTTGACCATCGTCGCAAGCTTTTTGCCGGCGGCATCGGACGCCCGCACGAACTCGGCATGGCGAAGCTGGTCGTCGTGATCGACGCTCAGCAGGTAGTTTTCGTAATGCAGAGCTGCATATTTCTTGCCAGCGCCTTTCGGCCATTGCGCCAAGGCGTCGGCCAGCCGCTCGCGCGCGGCCTGCGTGCGCTCGGCACGCGACAGCTCCGAGAAGCCGCCGGTGAGAAGCAGTTCGGTTTCATAGTAGAGCGTGCGCAGGAGCTGGCCCTTCCAGCCGTTCCAGACGCCCGGTCCGACACCACGGATGTCGCAAACGGTCAGGATGAGCAGCAGCTTCAGACGGTCGACGGACTGAACCACGTCGGCAAAGTCGAGGATCGTCTTGCGGTCGTTCAGGTCGCGCGTCTGCGCCGTCATCGACATCAGGAGATGATGCTCCACCAGCCAGGCCACCAGTTCGGTATCGGCCTTCGACAGGCCCATATGCGGGCAGATGCGGCGGGCGATCTTGGCGCCGGCGGTGCGAATGGTCCTCAGGTCGGCCCTTGGCGATGTCGTGCAGCAGCACGGCGACATAAAGCGCCTCGTGATAGCGGCTGAGACCCGGCATCAGCTTGTGCGACAGCGGATGCAGCTTCTCGCCATCGCCGTGCTCGATCTCCGACAACACGCCGATGCAGCGGATCAGGTGCTCGTCCACCGTGTAGTGGTGGTACATGGAAAACTGCATCATCGCGACGATCTTGCCGAAATCGGGGATGAGTTTTCCGAGCAGCCCAGCCTCATTCATGCGCCGCAGATTGAGCTCCGGATTGCGGTCCGATGTCAGGATTTCGAGGAAGAGCCGGTTGGCCTCCTCGTCGCGGCGCAGCGACTTGTCGACCAGCCCGAGCGAGCGTGTGAGCAATTTCAGCGCATCGGGATGGAATTCCAGCCCGTGCTTGTCGGCAAACCAGAACAGCCTGAGCATGTTTACCGGATCGCTTTCGAACACCATGTCGTCGGCGATGTTGATGCGATGATTGTCGACGATGAAGTCGCTGGTGCCCGCAAGCTTGCGCCGTCGTCGCGAGAAGGTCAGGAAGATGCGGTTGAAGCCGGGCACATGCTTGGCCTGCTCTTCTTCCAGCGCAGCGCAGAAGATGCGCGTCAGGTCGCCGACATCCTTGGCGACCAGAAAATAGTGCTTCATGAAGCGCTCGACGCCGGACAGGCCGGGATGGTCGGTATAGCCGAGGCGACGGGCAATCTCAGGCTGGATGTCGAAGTTCAGCCGCTCCTCCGGCTTGCCGGTGAGAAAATGCATGTGGCAGCGCACCGCCCACAGAAAATCCTCGGATTTGCGGAAGAGGTTGAGTTCCTGCCGGGTGAAAACGCCTTTTTCCACCAGCTCGTCGGCGGTGCGGACGCGGTAAAAATACTTGCCGATCCAGAACAGCGTGTGCAGATCGCGCAGGCCACCCTTGCCATCCTTGATATTCGGCTCGACGAGATAGCGGCTTTCGCCGGCTTTGGCGTGGCGCGCGTCGCGCTCGGCGAGCTTGGCCTGCACATATTCGGGGCCGGTGGATTTCACCACCTCGCGGTCGAAGCGCAGCACCAGATCGTCAAAAAGCTTCTTCTCGCCCCAGAGAAAACGCGCCTCAAGGATCGAGGTGCGGATCGTCATGTCGGCATGCGATTGGCGCATGCATTCATCGATGTTGCGCGTCGCATGGCCGACCTTCAGGCCGGCGTCCCAGAGCATATAGAGCAGATATTCGACGATCTGCTCGCCCCAGGGCGTCTGCTTGTAGGGCAGCACGAAGAGCAGATCGATATCCGACCCCGGCGCCAGCATGCCGCGGCCATAACCGCCGACGGCGACGATCGCCATATGCTCGGCAGCCGAACGGTTCTTGGAGCGGTACACATGCGTCGCGGCAAAATCGTAAAGCACGCGGATGATGTCATCCATCATACCCGACAGCAGAGTGGCGCAGCCGGAGCCGTCGCCATTCGTTGCGCAAAAGCATCTCAGCTTCGGCGCGCCCCTGCTGGATGCGCGCCTTGACGGTGGCGAGGACCTTGGCGCGGGTGTACGGGCTGGAGCCGTCGCCTTCCGACGCGATCGTCAAGGCCGTCAGCTCCTGCCGCAGGGCGTCAGCGTCGATCAGAGGAGAGTGCGTTGCAGCCATGTATCCGCGTGTTTCTGAAACCGGCGCGGTCTATAGCGCGAATGATGGCGCGTGGGTATTGGCGAAATAGAGGACGCGGGGTGTGGAAATCATGCAGCGTCCTGTGAAGCGCCGTTCCACAGCACCGGCAGAGCTTCTGGTGTCGATTTTCCGCTCAGCATGCCAAAGATCGTAAGACTGCTGCAAGCGTAGCCACAGTCCTGCGCCATTACCCAATACGTGACCGAGCTTGACCGCCATTTCGACTGTCACCGGATGCTTTCCGGACAAAATGCCGTGCAGCATCTGCCGGGAAATGCCCAGCGCCGCCGCAAATTCCGACTTGGTGACGCCAAGCTCCGGCAATACATCCTCGCGAATGATTTCGCCCGGATGAATCGGGGGGCGGTTTGGATCGGGCTTGATACCGTTCTTGGAAGCCATTGTTTCAATCCTTAATGATAGTCCTCGTAGTCGACGTCGAATGACATCCCCATCCGCAAACGAAAACGTAATTCTCCAATTGGCGTTAACCCAAACTGACCAGCGCTCCGGGTTATGGCCGGCGAGTTTGTGCAGGCGAAAACCTGGAACTGCCATATCATCGATGCTGGTCGCTCCTGCGAGAGAGAGCGCAGGATTCGATCGATCTTCGGAATATGCTGAGCGTTCAGGCCCTTGCGATCAGTCGTCTGCCAAAACCGCTGCAGCGAACGATGCCGAAACGAAAGGATCACTCTGCAGTCCTAGATGCATGTAGGGTCTGAAAGTAAAATACCGCTTGACATTTCGTGCGTCAAGCATCGTTTTACATCAGTACGCAAACACCAGCTGGCGGCCCTCAAAACCCTTGAATTCCATTTCGCCGATCAGGCGCACGGAATCGCCCAGACAGTCGGCCGTCAGGTTGGACAACACACGTGGCGCATTGAGCGAGCCGCCGGCCTGCAGCAGTCGCGCGGCGTAGTTCACCGGCCGGCCGATGGCGGTGAAATCGAGCCGGTTGGCGCCGCCGACATTGCCGTAGTGAAACCGGCCGGCATGGATGGCGGAGCGAAAACTCACCAGATCGCCGAGCGACGAAGCCGAAAGCGCCGTCTCGGCATCGGCGACCGCCTGGCTCGACGCGACGACGGACTTTTCGCGCTCTTCCTCGCCCTTGTAGGGGAAGATGGCGAAGAACCCGTCGCCCATGAATTTCAGGATTTCGCCGCCATGTTCGGCCACCGGCGGCACCATCAGGTCGAACACATCGTTGAGGATCGCCACGGTCTGCGGGCCATCCAGCGCGTCGGACATGGCGGTGAAGTTCGACCAGATCGGTGAACAGGATCGCCGCCTCAATCTCCTCGCCGTCGCCGCGATGCACCTTGCCGCGACAGGATCTGGTCGCCGCTGTTGCGGCCGACATAGGCCGACAGGATCGTCGCGGCGTTGATCCGCAGGAGATAGGTCTCGGTGAGCCGCGCCAGAGGCTTGTTGACGCGCTCCAGCACGGCGAGCGCCTCGTCGCTGAAGCCGCCCTCGGCCTTGGACGACCAGCTCACCGCATTGGTTTCGCCCGTGGTGTAGATCGATCGGCTGCGACGAAATAGTCGGTGAAACCGTCGGCGATCAGTTCGGAGACGATCTTGTAGTCGCGCGGCGTCGCCGGGTCGCACAGCTTGCGACGCACCGTCACGCGATTCTCGACCACATGGGGCAAGGGATTGGCCGTGTATTCCTCTGTCGAGAACAGGCCAAGCTTGCCTTCGCGAAACGATCGCGCCGCCGGCAGGCGTCCAGGCAAACCGGCGTCCGATGAGGTTCGGGTCGAGCGTGTAGATAAACAGGGCAAAACGGTCGACCGGAATGCCGGCCTTGATCAGCGTCGGCAGACGGCGTCGACGATCTCGCGCGCATTGGCGCTTGGCCGCGCGCCGTCGATCATCCAGTCGATCAGCTCGTCGATGGCTTTGAAGTCGATCATGCAAGGTCCGCTTTGGGCTCGCCTCTATAGCATGTCACGCGGCGACGTCGCGCACCTGATAGTCCTTGACGTCGGTGAAGCGGATCGCCTTCCAGCGCTCGGCTTCGTAGTTCAGGCCGAAGGCTGTGCTGCGCCAGGAACACCGGATCGCCGTCGAGGTCGCGGGCGATGTCGCCGCGATGCGCCTCGATGAAGCGGTCGAGCTCGGCCTGGCTCGTCGGCCGCGATCCAGCGGCAGACCGAGAAGCGCGCCATCTCGAAATCGACCGGCAGGCCGTATTCGCCGGCGAGCCGCTCCTTCAGCACGTCGAGCTGCAGCGCGCCGACGACGCCGACGATGGCCGGCGAACCGTCCTCCGGCGAGAAGAGCTGGACGACGCCTTCCTCGGCCATCTGCTGCAGCGCTTCCTTCAGCTTCTTCGCCTTCATCGCGTCGCCGAGGCGGACGCGGCGCAGGATTTCCGGCGCGAAGTTCGGCACGCCGCGGAACAGGATGTCCTCGCCCTCGGTCAGCGTGTCGCCGATGCGCAGCGTGCCGTGGTTGGGGATGCCGACCACGTCGCCGGCATAGGCCTCGTCGGCGGTGATGCGCGATGCGGGCGAAGAAGAACTGCGGCGCCGACAGGCTCATCGGCTTGCCGGTGCGCACCAGCTTCGCCTTCATGCCGCGCTCCAGCTTGCCCGAGCAGACGCGCACGAAGGCGATGCGGTCGCGGTGGTTGGGGTCCATGTTGGCCTGGATCTTGAAGACGAAGGCGGTCATCTTCGTCTTCGGTCGCCTGCGACCATGCCGCGTGTCGGCCTCCTGGTCGCGCGGCGGCGGCGCAAAGGCGCCGAGCGCCTCGATCAGGTCGCGCACGCCGAAATTGCGCAGCGCCGAGCCGAAATAGACCGGCGTCAGATGGCCTTCGCGGAAGGCGTTCAGGTCGAAGGGCCGGCAGGCCTCGCGCGCCAGCTCCAGTTCCTCGATGAAGGTCTCGCGCTCGTTTTCCGGCAGCAGGCCGGCGACGCGGTTGGAATCCGGCCCGTTGACCTTGGTGCGCTCGGTCTCGGCGTCGGAGCGGCGCACCGCGTTCTGCGGCCAGGTGATAGGTGCCGGAAAAGGTCTTGCCCTGGCCGATCGGCCAGGTGATCGGCGCGGTGTCGAGCGCCAGCTTCTGCCTCGATCTCGTCGAGGATCTCGAAGGTGTTGCGCGCCTCGCGGTCCATCTTGTTGACGAAGGTGACGATCGGGATGTCGCGCAGCCGGCAGACCTCGAACAGCTTCAGCGTGCGCGGCTCGATGCCCTTGGCGGCGTCGATGACCATGACGGCGGAGTCGACCGCCGACAGCGTGCGGTAGGTGTCGTCGGCGAAATCCTCGTGGCCGGGCGTGTCGAGCAGGTTGAAGACGTTGTCGCCATATTCGAAGGTCATCACCGAGGTGACGACCGAGATGCCGCGCTCGCGCTCGATCTTCATCCAGTCGGAGCGCGTGTTCATGCGGTCCTTCTTGGCCTTGACCTCGCCGGCAAGCTGGATCGCGCCGCCGAACAGCAGCAGCTTTTCGGTCAGCGTGGTCTTGCCGGCGTCGGGGTGCGCGATGATCGCGAAGGTGCGGCGGCGGGCGACCGCTTGTTTGATGGCTTCTGGCATGTCGGGATATCCGTTGAACGCGCCGGCTTATAACGGCGCAAAACCGGCCTGTCGAATGGAATCCTGACGCATCGGATGAAGTCCGGCTCTCACTCCTCGTCCGGCTGGCACGTCCAATTGGCCGGCGCCTGCAGGCCGGCCGGCAGCTTGGTGTTGGCGTCGCCGCAGGCCTGGTCGATCTGCCATTGCTGCAGGCCTTTGGCCTGGCTGAGGTCGAGACCCTCCAGTCGTGTCAGGAACAAAAATGCGCCGGTGAGATCGAGAGGGCTATCGAACTTGGCCTGGTTCAGGTTCACGCGCGACAGATTGGCCCTCGCGAAATTGGCATTGCTGATCGTCGCCTTGGCAAAGCTGGCGCGGCCAAGCTCGGCTTTCTGGAAATCGGCGCCGTCCAGCCTGGCGTCGCTGAAATTGGCGCGTTGCAGTTCGGCGCTGACGAAGGAGGCGCTGGAGGCAGACACGCTGCCAAAATCGGCGCGGTAGCCTTCGACCCTGGAAAAATTGGCCTTTTCCGCGTTTGAGCCAGCCAGAGAGGACCGGTAGAGCGCAGCCTTTTCCAGATTGGCGCCGGTTAGGCTCGAATCGCGCAGATCGGTGAGACTGAGATCGGTTTCCGAAAGGTTGGCGCCGTCAAGATCGCTGCCGGAGAGCATCAATTTGCTCTTGCTGCATCCTTGCCAATCGACATTCGCCGCTGGAACCGCACGGCAATCGGCCGCCGAAGCAGCGATCGGGATGAACCGGAGAGGCCAGAGAGGACGGCAGCGACCATCAGCGGCGTGAGAAGAGCCAGTCGATCGGCTTCGACGTTATTTGGGCGGTCATCATATCAAGCGCTCCCGTGGCGATTTTGGCCGTGCGCCACTCCCTCAAATATGGAGCGTAAAACCGCTTTCGGCCAGTATTTCGCCATTCACCATCAGTTCAACGCGATGGTAGCCCGCATAATGTTTCCGGGTCGTGAAATCACGCACGGTTTGGCTGATGGCCAGATCGATACCCTCATGCGCCGGCAAATCCAGCTCCTTCAGCTTGAAGACCTTTCGCGACGGCTTTTCGCCCTTCTTCACATAATGCACCGCGTAGTCGACCACGAGGCGCTGGGTCCGATCGGCCAATGACGTCAGCCGTGTCGTCAGCGTGATACGGTCGCCGAGCCGGATTTTTCCGGGCGAGACGTCGAAAGCGTCGATCGTCACCTCCGCCTTGCCGGTTGTGCCGATCAGCGCCAGCGCGCGTGGATCGCCCTTCTTGATCAAAGTCCGCAATGCATGGCGCACGATCCAGTCGGTCGGCGCCGTTGTCGTCGGCCAGCCGTGAAGGCGGTCGAGCAGCCAGTCGGGATGATCCTTGCTGAAATCGTTCAGGTGATTGGCTACGGATTTACGGACATAGAGGCTGGGATCAGCCTTCAGTGCCTCGAGGATTGGCATCGTCAAAGACGGTTCCGCCACGATGGGTTTCAGTTGAAACGACCATGGCAGGCGCGGGCGCGACCCTTCGCTGGCAAGACGCCGGACATGTTCATTGTCGTCCTCCGCCCAGCCGCGCATGACGGCGAGCGTGCCGGCCAGGTCGCGTGCAAGGAAATGGCGGACGGCGAATTCGGAGGAGCCGAAACGCGTGAAATAGCGCAGCGCCGCCATCGAGCGCTCGAAATCCGCAAGGCCGTACAGGGCGACGAACTCCGACAAGGTGATCGCTGCAAAGCCATGATTGATACGCGGCGCCAGCGCATGCAGGATTTCCAGCGCGGCAGGATAGTCCTGCGGCAAGGTCGCCTGCAGGCTGACCGCTGTTTGCCGCATACGCTGCATGATGCCGAGATCGGCGAGCCCCGCGGTGGCCAGCGCCATGAAACGCCGGTCATCGAAAGCAGGCCAGATGGCCTTGGTCTCGGACGCAAAATGCTGCAGCCGTGCCCGGTCGAAAATCTCTTTCAGGGCAGGCTGGGGCGCGGCTTCCGGCATGGCATCTCCTCAGAATCGAGCCGAGGATAGCCGTTCTCACCCGTCTTTGCTGTCAGGAGAACGCATAGACAAACGGCTGGTCGTCATTCCGGCGTTCTTTGGCGCCAAGGCCAGCCTATTTGATATTGCTCGTCGTCGGCCGCCTGATTTGCGGCAGCGCCTCCAGCACCAGTGGCGAGATCGTCCTGTTGCCCGCCTCGGCGATTTCGAAGAACTGGCGGCGCATGCGCGGATCCCAGAAATCGTTGATGTGTTTGGCGACGCCGGCCACGGCATCGTCCTTCGGCTGCGAGGCGAAGAAGGAGGCGATCTGGTTCGCCATGTAGACCAGCTTTTCCGCCGTGTTCATCGCGTGGTGCTCGTCATGCGACATTTCTGGCGGCTCCGGTCGGAATGCGGTCTGGGTGGGTGAAAATGTCGAACTCGTCGCCTCGGACCAAAGCGACCAGGGTCATGCCAGCGGCGTCGGCCGTGCGGATGGCGAGCGCCGTTGGGGCTGAGACGGCAATGATGGTGGGCGATCCGATTGCCGCTGTTTTCTGCACCATCTCGACGGAAACACGCGAGGTGACGACGACCGCGCCGGATGCGCCATCAATGCCGGCCTGCGCCAATGCGCCGGCGAGCTTGTCCAGCGCGTTGTGGCGACCGACGTCTTCACGGGCCGCAACGATGCCCTTGCCGGGAACGTAGAAGCCTGCGGCATGCACCGCGCCGGTGTCGGCGTGGAACGGCTGTTGTTTCGACAACAGGCGGACAGCCTGCGAGATATCGGACTCGGAAAGCGTCAGTTTCGATGTCGGCAACCGCCGGCACGGAACGCATCGCCTCGTCGATCGACTCGATACCGCACAGGCCGCAGCCGACCGGCCCGGCTAGACGGCGGCGGCGCGCCTCGAAGCGGGTGTTGGCCTTGTCCTTGAGGCGTATCTGGATGTCGATGCCAGCGCCTGCTTCCTCGACCTCAATGTCCTCGATCTCATCCGGAGAGGCGATGATGCCTTCGGTCAGCGTGAAGCCGATGGCGAAGTCGGTGAGATCGGCGGGCGTTGCCATCATGACGGCATGCGTCGTGCCGGCATAGGAGAGAGCGACCGGCGTTTCCTCCGGGACATTGCGCGGTGCGGACGCCGTGCCGGAGGCGCGGCGCGCAAGGCGAGTGGTGGAGGTGGTGGGTGGTCTCACCTGGATGACCCCCCTCTGGCCTGCCGGCCATCTCCCCCTCAAGGGGGGAGATTACGCAGTGCCGATCGGAGCTGCCGATCTCCCCCCATGAGGGGGAGGTGGCCGATAGGCCAGAGGGGGGTCGTTTCCAACAGCATGCGACTATTCGGCCGCCTCCAGCCGTCCGGCGATGCGGCGGCTCATGCGCGCCTGCTCGTTATATTCTTCCTGCCAGTCGGTCGGGCCATTGGATGGGCCGATCTGCACGGCGGTGACCTTGTATTCCGGGCAGTTGGTCGCCCAGTCGGAATAGTCGGTGGTCACCACATTGGCCTGCGTGTCCGGATGGTGGAAGGTGGTGTAGACCACCCCCGGCGCGACGCGTTCGGTGATCAGCGCGCGCAGCGTCGTCTCGCCGGCGCGGCTCTGGATGCGCACCCACTCGCCATCATGAACGCCGCGCTGCTCGGCATCGTGCGGATGGATTTCCAGCCGGTCTTCCGGATGCCAGGCGACGTTTTCCGTGCGCCTTGTCTGCGCGCCGACATTGTAGTGCGAGAGGATGCGGCCGGTGGTGAGCAGCAGCGGATAGCGCGGGCCGGTGCGTTCGTCGGTGGCGACATATTCGGTGCGGATGAGCTTACCCTTGCCGCGCACGAAGCCGTCCATATGCATGACCGGCGTGCCGAGCGGCGCCTTCTCGTTGCAAGGCCATTGCACGGAGCCGACCCGGTCCAGCAGGTCGAACGAGACGCCTGAGAAGCTCGGCGTCGTCGCCGCTATCTCGTCCATGATCTGCGAAGGATGCGTGTAGCCCCAGTCGGTGCCCATCTGCTTTGCCAGGATCTGGGTGACCTCCCAGTCGGCATAGACGGCCTTCGGCTCCATCACCTTGCGCACCATGTTGATGCGGCGCTCGGCATTGGTGAAAGTGCCGTCCTTTTCGAGGAAGGTCGAGCCGGGCAGGAACACGTGCGCGTAGTTGGCGGTCTCGTTGAGGAAGAGGTCGTGCACCACGACGCATTCCATTGCCTCCAGACCGGCCGACACATGCTTGGTGTTGGGGTCGGACTGCAGAATGTCCTCGCCCTGGATGTAGAGGCCCTTGAAGGAGCCATCGACGGCAGCGTCGAGCATGTTGGGGATGCGCAGGCCGGGCTCATCGTCCAGCTTGACGCCCCAGAGGTCCTCATAAATCGAGCGGACTTCTTGGCCGGAGATGTGGCGGTAGCCCGGCAGTTCGTGCGGGAAGGAACCCATGTCGCAGGAACCCTGGACATTGTTCTGGCCGCGCAGCGGGTTCACGCCGACGCCCGGGCCGGCCGATATTGCCGGTCGAGCATGGAGAGGTTGGCGATGGCGATGACGGTGGTCGAGCCCTGGCTGTGCTCGGTGACGCCGAGACCGTAATAGATCGCGGCATTGCCGCCGGTCGCGTAGAGCCGTGCCGCCTTGCGGATCAGGTCCGCCGGCACGCCGGACACCTTCTCGATAACTTCCGGGCTGTGGCGTTTGTCGGCGACGAATTCGACATAGTCCTGGAACTCGTCCCAGTCGCAGCGTTCGCGGATGAAGTGTTCGTCGTAGAGATCCTCGGTGACGATCACATGCGCGATCGAAGTAATGACGGCGACATTGGTGCCGGGGCGCAGCGGCAGATGCGCCTCGGCCTGGACGTGCGCGGAACGCACGATGTCGGTGCGGCGCGGGTCGAGCACGATCAGCTTGGCGCCCTGGCGCAGCCGCTTCTTCAGCCGCGAGGCGAAGACCGGATGGCCGTCGGTCGGGTTGGCGCCGATGATCATCACCGTGTCGGTGTGCTCGACGGAGTCGAAATCCTGCGTGCCGGCGGAGGTGCCGAAGGTGGCCTTCAGGCCATAGCCGGTCGGCGAATGGCAGACGCGGGCGCAGGTGTCGACATTGTTGTTGCCCATCACCTGGCGCACCAGCTTCTGCACCAGATAGGTCTCTTCGTTTGTGCAGCGCGAGGAGGTGATGCCGCCGATCGAGCCCTTGCCGTATTGATACTGGATGCGGCGGAATTCCTTCGCGGTGTGGGCGAACGCTTCCTCCCACGACACTTCGCGCCAGGGGTCGGAAATCTTCTCGCGGATCATCGGGTTGAGGATGCGCTCCTTGTGGTTGGCGTAACCCCAGGCGAAGCGGCCCTTGACGCAGCTATGGCCGCGATTGGCCTTGCCGTCCTTGTAGGGCACCATGCGGATGAGCTCTTCGCCCTGCATCTCTGCCTTGAACGAGCAGCCAACGCCGCAATAGGCGCAGGTGGTGACTTTGGACGAGGTCGGCATGCCCTCGGCGAGCACCTTCTTCTCGCGCAGTGCGTCGGTCGGGCAGGCCTGCACGCAGGCGCCGCAGGACACGCATTCGGATTCGAGGAAGGACTCTTTCGCGCCGGAAACGATGCGGGCCTCGAAGCCACGCCCTTCGATCGTCAGCGCATAGGTGCCCTGCACCTCTTCGCAGGCGCGCACGCAGCGCGAGCAGACGATGCATTGCGAGGAATCGAAGGTGAAATAGGGGTTCGACGTGTCCTTGGGAACCTAGTCGGAATTGATCGAACCGTTCTGCGCGATGACATGGTTGCGGCCGTGGATGTCGTAGCGGTTCTGTGTGAGGCCGACCTGCTTGACGGTCTTGTCGAACTCGGACGCACCGGTGCCCGCGGCGATGTCATGGCCAGACGGATGGTCGGAGACGTAGAGCTCCATCACGCCCTTGCGGATCGCCTGGAGGCGATCGGTCTGGGTGTGGACGATCATACCCTCCATCGCCGGCGTGGTGCAGGAGGCGGGCGTGCCGCCACGGCCTTCGATCTCGACAAGGCAGACGCGGCAGGAGCCGTAGCAATCCAGCATGTCGGTGGCGCAGAGTTTTGGGATCTCGACGCCGCCATCCATCGCCGCGCGCATGATCGACGTGCCTTCGGGCACGGTGATCTGCTGGCCATCGACGGTGAGCGTGACGGTTTTTTCCGACTTCGAGGCCGGCGTGCCGTAGTCGATTTCGTGGACGAGGCTCATGACGAGGCTCCTCTCTTGAAGGGGAAAGCATAACACTCAAAAGGGGCGGGGAGTGGGCGGGCATCGAGCTGGCGCTCACCCTCCCCCTTGAGGGGAGGGTCGGCCCCGAAGGGCCGGGTGGGGTCGCCTCCGCAGGCTGGACCGGAATTCTGTGAGCGGTCGAAGAATGAGCGCCGGGCGCTGCCGATAGCGACCCCACCCGGCCGGCCTTCGGCCGTCCACCCTCCCCACAAGGGGGAGGGAGCTTGTGCCGCGCTCCTCACTCCGCCGCCTCCTTCACCGCAACCGGCCGAAAATCATCCGGAAAATGGTTGAGCGCGCTCATCACCGGATAGGGCGTGAACCCACCCAAGGCGCACAGCGATCCGAATTTCATCGTGTTGCAAAGATCGGTGACCAGTTCGATCTGCTTCTCCGGCTCGATGCCCTGCGCCAACAGGTCCAGCGTCTCCACGCCGCGCGTCGAGCCGATGCGGCAGGGCGTGCATTTGGAGCAGCTTTCGATGGCGCAGAATTCCATCGCAAACCGCGCTTGCTTCAGCATGTCGGCGCGTCTCGTCGAAGACGACGATACCGGCGTGGCCGATCAGCCCGTCCTTGGCGGCGAAAGCCTCATAGTCGAACGGCGTGTCGAACAGTGCGCGCGGAAAATAGGCGCCGAGCGGCCCGCCGACCTGCACGGCCTTCACAGGACGGCCGGTCGCCGTGCCGCCGGCAATGTCGTCGACGATTTCGCCGAGCGTCAGGCCGAAGGCCGCCTCGAACAGGCCGCCATGCTTGACGTTGCCGGCGATCTGCAAAGGCATGGTGCCGCGCGAGCGACCCATGCCGAAATCCTTGTAGTAGGGGCCGCCCTTGTCGAGGATGATCGGCACGGAGGCCAGCGAGATGACATTGTTGATGACGGTCGGCTTGCCGAACAGGCCCTTGTGTGCGGGCAGCGGAGGTTTGGCGCGCACCTGGCCGCGTTTGCCTTCGAGCGATTCCAGCAGCGACGTCTCTTCGCCGCAGACATAGGCGCCCGCGCCGACGCGCACCTCCATGTCGAAGGCATAGCCGCTTCCCAGTACGCTGCGGCCGAGCACATGCTCGTGACGTGCGATGCGGACTGCCTCCTGCATGACCGCGACCGCATGCGGATATTCGGAGCGGATATAGATGTAGCCCTTGGTGGCGCCGACCGCGATGCCGGCGATCGCCATGCCTTCGATCAGCACGAAGGGATCGCCTTCCATGATCATACGGTCGGCGAAGGTGCCCGAGTCGCCCTCGTCGGCATTGCAGACGATGTATTTCTGGACGTCCGGTCCGGTGTCGAGCACCGTCTTCCATTTGATGCCGGTCGGAAAGCCAGCGCCGCCACGTCCACGCAGACCGGACTCGGTGACCTCCTTGACGATATCGGCCTGGCTCATGCCGATCGCCTTGGTGCAGGCCTTTCAGCCCGTCATGCGCGCGATAGTCGTCGAGCGAGAGTGGGTCGGTCAGCGCCGACACCGGGCGAAGGTCAATCGCTGCTGCTTCTTGAAGAAGGGGATCTCTTCCGGATTGCCGAGGAAGAGAGGATGGGTGGAGTGCTCGACCAGGCCGAGTCCGGCGTCGAACAGGTCCGCCACATCCTTGGCCGAGACAGGGCCATAGGCGACAGCGGCCCTTCGGCGTCTCGACCTCGACCATCGGCTCCAGCCAGAACATGCCGCGCGAGCCGTTGCGCACGATGCGGGCGTCGACGCCTCGCTGCTTGATCTCGCGCTCGACCGCGACGGCGACCTTTTCAGCGCCGAGAGCAAGCGCGCCGGAATCGCGCGGGACGTAGATGGTCAGCGTCATGCCCGGATTGCCTCGAGCATCTCGTCGATCTTGTCGTCATCGACGCGGCCGATCACGTCGCCGTTGAGCATGGCGGACGGCGAGCAGGCGCACAGACCAAGGCAATAGACGGGCTCCAGCGTGACGGCGCCGTCCTGCGTGGTTTCATGAAAACCGATGCCGAGCTTCTGCTTCACCTTGGCCGCGACCGCATCCGAGCCCATGGATTGGCAGGCTTCCGCCTGGCAGAGTTTCAACACATTCCGGCCGGCCGGATGCTTGCGGAAATCGTGATAAAAGGAAAACACGCCATAAACCTCGGCGCGCGAGATGTTCAGCGCCTCGGCAATGATCGGCAGGCTTTCCATCGGCACATAACCGAACTCCTCCTGCATGCCGTGCAAGATGGGCAGCAGGGGACCTTCCAGATCGCGATACTCGCTGATAACGGCGACCGTCCGGGTCGGGATGTCGGCCATGTGTTTGGTAACAGCAGGCTGCATGGTTCGCAGCGCCCTCCCTATGAGTTTGATAGCGTTCCTCTACGCTAAGCCCTCATCTGACCAAAGAAAATGACCGGAATCAATAAAGACAGATCGTTGAACGATAGAAGATTTCTATCGTGCGTGAACTACGCAGCGCGGACAATGGCGCACCGGTGGGATTGCGCAATGATGTCTCGCTGACGCGTCAGCCGGAAAGGTCAGCGTCGCCGTTGTCGCCGCCGATGACGCCGAAATCCTGCGACTTGGATGTGGAGTCGGCGGTGAGAAACCCTTCCGCCGTAAGCCCACGCCGCAGCAGTTCGCGCACCGCCGCCGCACGGCTCGGCATACGCTTTTCAAACCGCCAGTTTTCGACCGCCATCAGCTCTTCCGCATTGAGCATGATTTGCAACCGCTCAGCCCGTTCCAAGTCAGCCACCGAAATAGCTCCTTACCCAAACCGCACAGAGTTAGTAAGTGACTATATGTGTGCTTTCTGCGCCTTTGCAAGAGGGCGCTTATTCGACCTAAGAACACCACTGGGCACATTTGATGATTGATGGGTGGAATGGTGCAGAAGAGCAGTTGCTTCATTTTACTAACTATTTGAAAAATATCATGAAATTTAGATTTTCTTGTTGCACGTTGGGCGCTCTCGCCCTAGTCTCCGTCCCAGTCCGAAACCCTTGAGAAAGGCATGCGCCATGAGACGATCCTTCTCCGATGCGTTGAATGCCGACATCATGCAAACCGTGCAGGCAGAGCTTGAACAGCACGGAATCCTGAACGTACTTGCCGTTGCGGCAGCAATCAGCGGTCGCAACAGGGATGAAAACGTCGCGCTCGAAGACATTCAGTACGCCGTGCTGCACGAAGGCCAGGGCCGCAACGCGGCGATGGCATTCGACGGCTTTGACCTGAACGCCCAAACGATGGCGTTGACGATCACCAGCCTTCCGAACTGAACGCGGCTTCCCAGTTTGGGTAGCAATCAGGTCTTGGCGAAGTCTGTGGCCAAGATCATTGCCTGCTCCAGCAATGCTGCGACCAGCGGCGTGTGCGGTTCGCGCGGCGCGGCGACAAGCCCGACCGTGTGGCTGGCATCGGGTTCGACGATCGGAATTGCCCGGATCGGTTCGGCGAAGCCGAAGGTTTCGGCAAGGTTCAGCGGCATGATGGACGACCATTTTCCGGTGCGGATGTGGGAGAACAGCACGATCATCGAATTGGATTCGAGTGTCGGGCGCACCTGGACGCCCGCTTCGCCCAGATGCTGGTCGATGATGCGTCGGTTTTGCATATCGGGCGTGAGCAGGCAGAGCGGCAATCCGCTGACTTCGGCCCAGGTGACCGTCTCGCGTTCGGCATATTGCGTGCCGGCAGCCGTAATGAGCTGATAGCGCTCGGAATAGAGCGGCACGGAGACGACGCGGCCAAGCGGCTCGTTGTCGAGATAGGTGATGCCGACGTCGATATCGAGATTGCCGAGCAGCGACAGGATCTCGATCGAGGTGCGCGACAGAATTGAGAAGGTGACGCCGGGGTGCTTTTCCCGGAACGGCGTGGTCAGTCGCGGCATCATGGCGAGCGCGGTCGGGATGGCGGCGATGCGGATGCGGCCGGAAAGGCCATGGCGCGCTGCCCGCATCTCTTCTCGCATAGCCCGAGCATCGCCGACGATGCGGCGTGCCCAGGCCAGCACCTGCTGCCCTTCGGTGGTCAGGCCCTGGTAGCGCGAGCCGCGCTGGACCAGCATGACGCCCAACTGATCCTCGAGCTGCTTGATGGCGGCCGATAGCGTCGGCTGAGTGATGCCAAGCTCTTCGGCGGCGCGTCCAAAATGCTGCGCCCGGGCAAGAGCGATGAAAAATTCGAGCTTGTCGATCATGCCCTCAATTGAGGCGAACCCGCCCGCGCATGCAATAGTCTGCATGCCTACAACCAGGCATTGAACCGCGTCGCACGGCTTAACTCAATCTCAACTACGAACTTCTAGTATTTGATCTGTTGGCGGTGGGTGTCTTTCTTAGAATTTTCTAAAATAGATGCATCGATTGCGCGGCTTGGGCACCGCCTCTCGTTGTATCGGGAAAACAATCTCGCTGATCTTTCGACGTCCGGCGTTCGCTCGGGCGTGAACAAACGTCGGCCATGGCGATCCACGCCGGAAGCCTCAACGCGTAGGATCGTTCGTGCCGAGTTCATCTCCCGCCGTACTGGAATTGCCTGCACGCCCCGTATCGCCGGGATTCGAGGATGCCGCCGCACAATGCATGGCGCACTGGAAGTCCCTGGGACTTGACGCGACGGCCTCGCGTGCACTGGTTTCCCAGGCCCATCGTACCCTATTCATCCTTGCTCGGACCGATCTTCGAACTGACGGACGAGACGGACATAGACGCCGTCCTGTTCGCCGACGAGCGCCGGCATTCGCCACTGCACAATCTGCGCGAGGTGGTCGGTACCTTGCAGGCGCCGATCATCGATCTGAACGGCAGGGCCGGCGAGTTCGCCGACATCCATTTCGACCTGATGGATCGCCGGACGTGGGATCAGACCGCCAAGTGTATTCTGGAATTCGGCGAGCGGCGCAAGAAGCTGGATCTGGCTTTCCGCGCGACGGCGGAACCGGATATGCAACTGCTCGCGCATGCCTTCGTCTCCAGACGAAAGATCACGGCGACCCGCTATCCGCTTGCGTCCGAGGCGGTTTGTTATCCAGGCTATTGGACAGCGGAGCGCACGATCCCGGTGGCCGAAGGCCTGGCTCGACGTGGCCTGCTCACCAAGAGCTTTTTCGATCGCATTCATGAATGCAGGCAATGCTCCTCGCGCCGGCTGACCGTGCGCGAGGAATGCCCGAAATGCCGGTCGGCCGACTTGGCCGACGTCGATCTCGTTCATCATTATCATTGCGCCTCGCTGCTGCCAGAGGAGAAATTTCGTTTTGGCAAGGCGCTGGTTTGCCCGAAATGCCAGCAGCATCTGCGCAACTACGGCAAGGACTACGACAAGCCTGGGCGCGCGCAGCTTTGCCGGCATTGCGACGAAACGACATCCGAACCGGCGGTCGGCTTCGTTTGCCTGGACTGCGATACGTCGACGGACGGCGAGGCGATCAAAAGGATCGACCTCTATTCCTATGCGCTGACGGCACAGGCCGAGGCGCTTCTGACTCGGCCGCAAAAGCCAGCCATGGTGCCTGGCCTGCCAGTTTCGCTGATGGACGAATTGCAGCGCCTCGGGCGGCATCGCGAAAATGGCATGATGATTGCCGAGCTCAAATATGGCGCCCGCGATACGATCATCGATGCCAAGGGCGAAGCGATGTTCGACCGGCTGCGCAGGCTCTTTCTGGAGAATATGGCGAATTATCTCGCCGATGCCGGCTCACTGCATCCAGGTGAAATCGCCGACTACGTATTGATGGCCTCCTACGACGACAAGCTCGCCGACGAGCTGGACCGGCTTGTCGCGCGCAGCGAGGCGTCGCTCAGCGAGCGGCTTCAACCGCAATTGCGGATGGCGACCAAAAGCGCGCAGGCCGCCAGTTGAACGACGTCGAGCTTGGCTTTGCCTATCTGGCGACGATGTCGGCGGACAGCCTTGTGGCGATCTTCTGGTACACGCTGCTGTTTGAGGTTCCGCGCTACATCCTGCCGTTCGTCGTCACGGGTTTGACGCTGCGCAGCCGCGGCAAGGATTGGCTGCCGCAAGCGAAAAGCTCGGCCAAACCGGCGCCAAGCGTCAGCATCATCCTGGTCGGTCACAATGAAGAGGATGCGCTCGAAGCCTGTGTGCGATCGCTGAAGGAGCAGTCGTTCACCGACTTTGAGACCGTGATCGTCAGCGACGGCTCGACAGACAGGATGTCGACGGTCGCGCGTTCTTTGGTCCAGCGTGGACTTGCGGATCGTGTCCTGTCCACCGACCTGCGCGGCGGCAAGTCAAGCGGCATCAACCTCGCCTGGCGCATGGCTTCCGGCGATATCATCATCAATGTCGACTGCGATTGCTCGTTCGACCGTTTTGCCATCGAGCATCTGGTACGCGCTCTCGACGATCCAACGGTGGCAGCGGTTTGCGGTGACATCGCGCCGCGCAATGCTGGCACGAGCGTCATCGCCCAGTTCCAGGAGATCGAATATCTGCAATCGATCTCGGTCGGCAAACGCATGAGCAATGCGATCGGCCAAGTGGTCTGCGCCTCGGGCGCCTTCAGCGCCTTTCGCCGCACGGCGCTGGAAGATGTTGGCGGTTTCGATGTCGGTGGCGGAGAAGATCTCGATGCTACGCTGCGCATGCGCAAAAACGGCTGGCGCATCGCCTATGCGCCGGAAGCTGTCTGCTACACGGACGTGCCGACGACAGCCTTCCAATATATTCGCCAGCGGCTGCGCTGGGAGCGCGATGCGATCTGGATACGCTATCGCAAGCATGCACAAGCGCTAAATCCCTTCAGCGCGGAATTTCGGCCATGGGAAGCGTTCCACCAGTGGGACTTCCTGCTGTTCAATGTCGTCGCTGCCTTTGCCTTTCCGGTCTACCTGATCTGGCTCGCGGTCCAGTACGGCTCTTTCACGCCGGCGATCCTGATCGGCATGCAGATCGGTCTGCTCGCCCTCGATGTGCTGGTGCTGGCCGTCGCCGCCTGGACTACGGGCCGCAAGGTGTTCTGGCGAAACGTCGCCTTCCTGCCGGGCTATTCGATCTTCATGACCTATGTGATGCGGCCGGTACGGCTGCTTGCCTATATCGATGAGTGGGTCTTCTCGGGCTCGCATCGCGACAACTACACCCCGATCAAAGTGCGCCTCGAACGGCCATGGTGAGAGTGAAATGAAACGCCTTCGCAAACATCCCCGTGTCGACACGCTTGGAACACAGCAGCGCGCCGGCTCCGTGCGTTGGGGGAGGCTGATCTACCTTTCGCTTGTCACCGCGTTCGCCGGCTCGATCGCGTATTATGTAGCTGGCAACACCGTCGTGCTCTCGGCCGATGGCATTGTGCTCAAGGATCGTTACGCCGTCGATGCCAGCTATCCCGCCAAGGTGATCGAGGTTTTCGTCAAGGAAGGCGACAGGGTCGAGACGGGCACGCCGCTGCTGCGGCTGGAATCCTTCGAGATGGTCAAGGAACTGGCCGACATGGCCTATCGTGACGGCGAGCTTGCCATTCGCGAAGGTCAACTGCGCGGTCGCCTCGGCGCGATCAAGACGATCATGCCGCTGGCCGAGCGCACGGCCCGCGAAAGCACCAGCACGGTTGCACGCTTCGACACCGTGTCAGCCAAAGGGCTGATCTCGGCCCTGAGCAAGGGTGATGCGTTGCGCGGCAGCCTGCAGGCCTCCGAACGCGTCGCCGATCTCGGCAGCCAGGGAGCGGCGACGGAGATTGAGCTCGACCTGGTCGAAAAGGCCCGGCTTGTTTCCGGCAACGCGATGGACCAGCTGACGAGCATGTATGATGGCGGCAATGTGCGCGCGACTGCCGCGGGCGAAGTCGGCGTGAAGGTGCCGATTCCGGGCCAGGTGGTCAGCTTCGGCGACGAGCTGATGCAGATAAACGGCGGCAATGCCTACATCCTGGCCTATCTCCCCGACCAATATCTGTTTGGCGTCGAGGCTGGCATGCCGGTCAATGTCAGCGGCGGCGGCGCGAGCGTCAGAGGCCGCGTCGATGCCGTGCTCGGGGTTGCCGACGCCTTGCCGGCGGAATTCCAGAACATGTTCCGGCCGCGCGATCGATCGCGGCTTGTGCGTGTTGTGCTGGATGGCGCGCAGCCTTTCGCAATCTCGCAAAAGGTGCGGGTGAGCGGCTGCGCATTCGGGCTGTGCTGGGTGCGCTGACCCTCCAAATTTCAACCTGAGGGTGGTCCGTAACGTTTTGGTAGGCCGCGAATGGGATGATCGGCGCCACAACAGGGCGCATCAGACGCCCGTCGACAGGTGAATGACGATATGGCGCTCAAGCGTGTGGCGGCTCCCAGCATTGCCGCGGAATTGGACGATTTTGACGGCGAACGCCTTGCGGCGCTCGACTGCTACGACCTGCTGGACACGCCTCCGGAACCGCAATTCGACCGGATCGTACAGCTGATCAAGGATATCTTCGATATCCCGATGGCCCTTGTGTCGGTCATCGACGGCCATCGCCAGTGGTATAAGGCAAGTCAAGGCCTCGCCGCCACTGAAGTGCCGGTGCGCGATACGTTCTGCCGGCACACGATTCTCGATACGCGAACGCGTTGTCGTTCCCGACGCCCTGCGTGACGGTCGTTTTGCGGAAAATCCGAGCGTAACCGGGGCGCCTCATATCCGCTTCTATGCCGGCGCGCCGCTGACGACGCCCGATGGGCAGAATATCGGCACCGTTTGCGCGCTGGACACCAGGCCGCGCCAGTTTGACGAACGCCAGGCGCGCATTCTCGAAACGCTCGCCGAAATGGTGATGCACGAGCTTGAGCTAAGGCGGCGCATCAACATCGATGTGTTGACCGAGACGCTGTCGCGCCGCGCCTTTGCCGAGGCGGCGCAAAAGACGGTCGCGCACGCTTTCCGTCACGATCAAAAGCTGTCCTGCGTTGTGTTCGACATCGACCACTTCAAGGCGATCAACGATACCTATGGCCATGCGGCCGGTGACGTCGTGCTGGCAAGCGTTGCCAAGGCATGCCGCGAGCGCCTGCGCGAAAGCGATCTGATCGGCCGCATTGGCGGCGAGGAATTTGCGATCCTTCTGGCGCATGCGGATGCTGCCGAGGCGCTTCATGTGGCCGAAGAATTGCGCGACGCAATCCAGAAGCTCGATTTCAAGGTGGGCTCGCGCACGATCGGCACAACGGCAAGTTTCGGCGTGGCGGAGAAGGTGTTCTCGACGCCGGATTTCGCTACGCTGCTCGCCCGCGCTGACACTGCAATGTATGCTGCCAAGCAGGATGGCCGCAACCGCAGCTCGCTCTGGAGCGGGCAGGGCGCCTCCAATCAGGACGTTCGCCGGCGCGTCCTGAAAGCAGGGCGGATCGTCTTCAACGATCGTCACTCGACGATCGACTGCACGGTGCGTTCGCTGTCGAAGCATGGCGCGGGGATCGACGTCTCCAGTGCCGCCGGATTGCCCGACCAGTTCAATCTGGCGATCATGTCCGACCGCTTCGAAACGCGCTGCCGGATCGTTTCGCAAACCGATCGGCACGTGGAAGTCGAATTCTGCTGACGTGGTTTGATTTGCCAATCCACCGCATTTTCGCGACACTCCCGCGCATCTGCCTCTAGCGAAGACGGCAGGATATGGCGCGAGGAGGAGTTCGTGGCGCAGAAGGTATTGGTGCTGGTTGGCACCAAGAAGGGCGTGTTTATCGCCGAAAGCGATGGCAGCCGGAACAGTTGGTCATTGCGTGGGCCGTTCTGCGAGACATGGCCGATCAATCATGTCGTGGGTCATCCCGAGACTGGCGCGATCTATGCCGCCGGCGGGAATGGCTGGTTCGGCCCTGCGGTCTGGAAATCCGACGATCTCGGCAAGAGCTGGAGCCATTCGTCCGAAGGGCTCGCTTACAAGGAAGGCGAGACCCCGGTCGAGACCGTGTGGAGCTTGTCCGCTCACAATGGCAGCCTCTATGCCGGCGTACAGCCTGCTGGTCTGTTCCGCTCCGATGATGGCGGCGTCACCTGGGCGCATATGGAAGGCCTGCAGCGGCATCCGACACGGCCGGACTGGCAGCCGGGCGGGGCGGGGCTGATCCTGCATTCGCTCGTCGTCGATCCGAAGGATGCGAAGAAGATCTGGATCGGCATTTCGTCGGCCGGCGTTTTCCATACCGCTGACGGTGGCGCGACCTGGGAGCCGCGCAACAAGGGCACCCGCGCCGATTTTCTCCCCGAGGGACAGAACTATCCCGAATTCGGCCAATGCGTGCACTGCCTCGTCATGGCGCCTGGCATGAAGGAGCGCCTCTATCAGCAGAACCATTGCGGCATGTACCGTTCCGACGACGGTGGCAGGACTTGGAAAAGCATCGAAAAAGGCCTGCCGTCCACCTTCGGTTTTCCGGCCGCCGCGCATCCTCGCGACCCGGAGACGCTGTTCCTGCTGCCGCTCAATGGCGATTCGGCGGGCCGTTTCCCGCCCGACGCCAAATGCGCCGTCTGGCGCACGCGCGATGGCGGCAAGACATGGGCGGATCTGCGTGAGGGGCTACCGCAGCAAAACGCCTATTTCGGCGTTCTTAGGCAGGCGATGGCGACCGATCAGATGGAGCCGGCCGGCGTCTATTTCGGCACAGGCGGCGGCGAGCTTTATGCCAGCGCCGACGAAGGCGAGAACTGGTCGCCCATTGCCCAGCATCTGCCGGCAATCCATTCGGTCGAGACGCTGGTGGTGGATCGGTAGCGATGGATCGTTCGTCGAGTACGCGACAAGCAAGGCGACGCAGACCGTCGTCTTGCGCCTGCCAGAAGTCCTGGTCGATTGTTTCCAGGCTCACCGCGCAGGCTGGAGGTTCAGGCCACAACGGTGCGCGAGGCAATCGACGAACTGAACAAACGATGGCCGGGCATGCGCGACCGTATCTGCGATTCGCCGGTAGCGGCGCATCTCTCCTGTCCCAGGGCGTCGCTGGCAGCCGGTGCGGAAGTCTTTCGACGGCCATCAGCAACGGCTAGCCGCAGCACCGAGGCCGAAATTCGAATCGGGAGGGCGGCAAAGCCGGAAGACCGTCCGAAACTTGGCACTTGCTGCAAATTCTAGGCGAAGTTGACTGAAGAAGAGCGCTCGGCATTAAAAGTTGCCGTCGCACGCGACACCCGGGGGATCCGAGAGCTTCGGCGAAGATGTCGATACCAACGTCATTCGGAGCTCCCTCCCCTATGAGGCGCTAATTTGTCGGCGATCACGGTGGCTGAATGCGCTTGGCATAGCGCCTCAGGGAAGGCGTAAGAGCAGTCTGAGCAACCACGAAGCTCTCGAGGACGACTTCCCTCTCGGACGCATCGAAAAGCTTCGATTTGATGGCGACGCAAGGTCGCTAGAAAGCGGACGGTTACATGCAGCGGCCGCCCGACATTGATGGTTGCTACACGCGATATCGCACTTAAGGCGCCGGACTGACTGTCATCAACCCGTGGAACGTGCTTCAGTGCCGACATAGTCGGGGATCATCGCTTCCAGCCAGACAACTGCTTGGTTCAGCTCACGAAATACCCTATCTGAGGCGCGAACCTTCGCGGAAAGCGCCGAAAATGTCCGTCACCAAAGAAACCATCATTGAAAAATTGAAGACGATCCAGGGGCCGGACTTCGTCGGCAACATCGTCGATCTTGGTCTGGTGTCTGACATTTTCATTGCTGATTCCAAGGTGTTCTTCTCGATCACGGTGCCAGCCGCGCGTGCACAGGAGCTTGAGCCGCTGCGTGCCGCCGCCGAGCGTGCCGTGAAAAGCGTTCCCGATGTTGCCGGCGCGGTGGTCGCCCTGACAGCGGAGAAGAAGGGTGGTGGCATGGAAGCGGCACCGCCGCCACGTCCGGCCATGCCGCGGCCCGCCCCCGGCAAGCCAATGCAGCACCCGGCATCTCAAACGGCGCCACGTCCGGCTCCGCCATCGCAGACAAGCGGCCGGCGAGGTGTGCCGGGTGTCGCCGCTATCATCGCGGTTGCCTCCGGCAAGGGCGGCGTCGGCAAGTCGACCACCGCAGTCAATCTGGCGCTGGGCCTCGCGGCCAACGGTCTGAAGATCGGCGTGCTCGATGCCGACATCTACGGTCCGTCGATGCCGCGCCTGCTTGGTATCAAGGGCAGGCCGGAAACGACCGACGGCAAGGTACTCCAGCCGATGGAGCGTTTCGGCCTGAAGGTCATGTCGATGGGCTTTCTCGTCGACGAGGAAACGCCAATGATCTGGCGCGGACCGATGGTGATGTCGGCGCTGACGCAGATGCTACGCGAGGTGAACTGGGGCCAACTCGACGTGCTGGTGGTGGATATGCCGCCCGGCACCGGCGATGCGCAACTGACCATGGCGCAGCAGGTGCCGTTGGCCGGCGCGGTTATCGTGTCGACGCCGCAGGATCTTGCCCTGATCGACGCCCGCAAGGGCCTCAACATGTTCAAGAAGGTCGACGTGCCGCTACTCGGGCTGGTCGAGAATATGAGCTATTTCATCGCGCCGGATACCGGCAAGCGTTACGACATTTTTGGCCATGGCGGCGCGCAGCGCGAGGCGGAACGGCTCGGCGTGCCGTTCCTTGGCGGCGTTCCGCTGGAGATGGAAACACGCGAACTGTCGGATGCCGGCGAGCCAGTGGTGGCGTCGCGCCCCGACAGTGCCCAGGCAAAGGTCTATCGCGACATAGCCGGCAAAGTCTGGGAGCGCCTGAAGGTTGAACAGGGCGCGCAACAGGCAGCCACGCCGGCGATTGTGTTCGAGTAGACAGGCAGCAGACAAGCGGTTGCCAATAATTGCATCGGGTCAGCGGCCGACGTTGATGACTGGGTTCGATTCCTTCTCGGATGTCATGACAACGAGCAGGCTGTTGATCAGATCAGCCTTCTTGTCATCGGAAATCGTCATGCCTTTCGTCTTGTCGAAATGTGCCATTACCTCATCGATGATGGCGAGAGCATTTTCGACCATGTAGCGCCGAGCCTGGAAGATGGCGACGGCCTGCTGGCGTTTCAGCATCGCGCCAGCAATTTCGGACGCATAGGCGAGGTGGGTAAGGCGCGTTTCCTCGATATGGATGCCGGCAACGGCCAGTTTTGCCTGCAACGTTTCCTGAAGCTGGTGGGCGACCTCGTCGATGTTGCCCCGCAGCGACGTTTCCGATTCTGAATCGTAGGGATAATGGGCCGCCAGCGCGCGGATCGCGATGTCGCTCTGGTTGCCGACGAACGTCTTGTAGTCATCCACGTTGAACGTGGCTTGTGCTGCGTCGGTGACACGCCACACCACGACTGCGCCGATCTCGATCGGATTTCCGTTCCGATCGTTCACCTTGAGATGGTCGGTGACGAAGTTGACCAGCTTGAGCGGCACCTTGGTCTTCGATGTGAACGGCACCGTATAGAGAAAACCGCTTTCGCGCAGCGTGCCGATGTAGCGTCCGAAGAAGGTGACGACCCGCGAATCGTTGGGCTGGATGATGGTGAAGCCGCTGGCGAACAGCACGCCAACGATGACAATCGGGATGATGATGGGCCAGAAGAACAGCGCGCCCAGGCCCATCAACACAAGCCATAAGATCAGGAGGGCAAACCCACCAACGCTCCATGCCGCCCGGTCGCTAACTGTTTGCATCGCTCGGCCCTTTCGCCTGCATCAGTTGCAACCAGCCTATCGCGGAATCGTCAACGAATCGCGACAGTGGCCGCCGGCCTGCGCCGCGAAGCATCTGTTTGGCGTGAACTAGCCGTGCGCAATCATCACATGCCGGACGGCCGTGTAGTCCTCCAGCGCATAGAGCGACATGTCCTTGCCGTAGCCGGACTGTTTGACGCCGCCATGCGGCATCTCGTTGGTCAACATGAAATGCGTGTTGATCCAGGTGCAGCCATATTGCAGCCGCGCGGCGGTCGTCATGGCGCGGCCGACATCCTTCGTCCACACTGATGAAGCGAGTCCATAGTCGCTGTCGTTTGCCCAGGCCACGGCCTCGTCGACATCGGAGAACCGGGTGACCGAGACCACTGGCCCAAACACCTCTCGCCGGACTATTTCGTCGTCCTGCAAAGCGCCGGCCACAACCGTCGGCTCGTAGAAAAAGCCGCCCCCGCCCGGCGCCTTGCCGCCGGTGGTGATCTCGATGTGCTTCAACTCCGAGGCGCGCTCGACAAAGCTCGCGACGCGGTCGCGCTGACGGCGGGAGATCAAGGGACCGATTTCGTTTTCGGTGTCGTCGGGCTGGTCGAACTTGATGGTCGAGACCGCCGAGGAGAGGTCGGCGACGAGCTTGTCGTAAATCTTCTTGCCGGCATAGATGCGGCAGGCGGCCGTGCAGTCTTGTCCGGCGTTGTAATAGCCGAAGGCCCGCAGACCGCCCACCACGGCATCCAGATCGGCGTCGTCAAAAACAATGACGGGGGCTTTGCCGCCGAGTTCCAGATGCGTTCGCTTGACCGATTTCGCCGCCGCCTGCAGCACTTTCTTGCCGGTGGCGACATCGCCGGTGATCGAAATCATGTTGATCTTGGGATGGTTGATCAGCGCATTGCCGACGGTTTCGCCCCGGCCGAGCACGATGTTGACGACGCCCTCGGGCAGGATGTCGGCCAGCACCTTGGCCATTTTCAGCGCGGTCAGCGGCGTCTGCTCGGACGGCTTGAAGACGACAGTGTTGCCGCCGCCGATGGCCGGCGCGAGTTTCCACGCCATCATCATCAACGGGTAGTTCCACGGCGCGATGGAGGCGACGATGCCGATCGGGTCGCGCCGGATCATCGAGGTGAAGCCCGCGAGATATTCACCGGCGACGACGCCAGGCATGGTGCGCACAGCACCAGCAAAGAAGCGGTAGCAGTCGACGATCGCCGGGATCTCATCATTGAGCACGGCGTTGATCGGCTTGCCGCAATTCAATGCCTCAAGCGCGGCGAATTCGTTCGCTTCCTTCTCGATGCGGTCGGCGATCTGCAGCAGATAACTCGAGCGTTGCGCCGGCGTCGTGCGTGACCATGTCGTAAACGCCCTTTCCGCAGCGGCAACCGCATCCTCGATCTGGCCCTGCGAGGCTTCGGGCATGCCAAGCACTGTCTCGCCGGTTTTCGGATTGAGGATCGGCTCTTCCTGTTCAGTGCCCTGCTCGAATTTCGAGCCGATCAGCATCGCGGTGTCCATGGCGGTGCTCCCGTGGTCTGGGAGTGAGTGGTGAGTAGTGAGTAGTGAGTAGAAGAGCGAACGCTGCTCGATACAGACTCACTATTTCACGACTCCCTACTACTCATTTTCATTTCCCCGCTCCGGCGATCTGGTCGCCATCGCGGGTGAGGTAGTAGGCGGCAAGGATGGGTAGGAGCGTCACCAGCACCACAGCCATCGCCACCACATTGGTGACGGGCCGCTGACGCGGGCGCACGAGCTCTTCGAGCATCCAGATGGGCAAGGTCTGCTGCTGCCCGGCGGTAAAGGTGGTGACGATCACCTCGTCGAAGGACAGCGCGAAGGCGAGCATGCCGCCCGCAAGCAACGCCGTGCCGATGTTCGGCAGCACGACATAACGAAAGGTCTGGAAACCATCCGCGCCGAGGTCCATCGAAGCTTCGATCATCGAACCGGAGGTGCGGCGGAAGCGGGCAACGGCGTTGTTGTAGACGACGACCACGCAGAAGGTGGCGTGGCCAAGCACGATCGTCCAGGTGGAGAACGGGATCTCCATCAGCGAGAAGGCCGAACGCAGCGAAATGCCGGTGATGATGCCGGGCAGGGCGATCGGCAGGATGACCAGCAGCGAGATCGTTTCCCGGCCGAAGAATTTCGTGCGGCTGACGGCGGCTGCGCAGAGCGTGCCGAGCACGATGGCGATTGCGGTCGAGATGGCGGCAACCTTGACCGAGAGGATCAGCGCGTCCCAGACGTCCGGTCGTCCCCAGGTAACGGCGAACCATTGCGTGGTGAGCCCCGGCGGCGGCCACTGATAGGATTTTTCTTCCGTCGTGAAGGCGTAGACGAAGATCAGCAGGATCGGCACATGCAGGAAAAGCAGGCCGGCTGTCGCGGCGATCTTGAGGCCGAGTGGCGCGGATTGCGAGCGGTCAGAGCGCATGGGCCACTCCCGGAATTGCCGGGGACAGTTTACTTTTTTCCGCCAGCGCGAACTGGCAACTGCGGCGCCTTTCCGCGGAAAGAAAGTAAACTGTCCCCTGAGCCAACTCACAGCGCATCGAACGCTCCCATGCGCTTGGCGGCCCAGAGATAGAGCCCCATCACCACAATCGGCACCACGGTGAAAGCTGCAGCCAGCGGGATGTTGCCGGCCGTGCCTTGGAGCGAATAGACGGCCTGGCCGATGAAGAACTGCGAATTGCCGATGATCTGCGGAATGATGTAGTCGCCGAGCGTCAGCGAGAAGGTGAAGATCGATCCCGCGACGATGCCGGGCAGCGCCAGCGGGAAGAGCACATTGCGAAAGGTCTGGCCGGGCGACGCGCCGAGATCGGCGGACGCTTCGATGAGGTTGCCCGGCACGCGTTCCAGCGACGCCTGGATCGGCAGGATCATGAACGGCAGCCAGACATAGACGAAGACGATGAAGGTGCCGGTGGGCGAAATCGACAGCGAGTTGCCGCCAACAACAGGCAGAGACAGCCAGGCGTCGAGAAGCCAGTTGAGATGCAGCTTGCCGAGCAGCCAGGTGAAGATGCCTTCCTTGGCGAGGATCAGCTTCCAGGCATAGACCTTGACCAGATAGCTGGACCAAAGCGGCAGCATCACGCCGAGATAGAAAAGCGCCTTCCATTTGCCGCGCGCGTAACGCGCCGCGTAATAGGCGATCGGGAAGGCGATGACGGCGGAGGCGACGGTGACAGCCGCCGCCATGACGACCGTGCGCACAATGATGTCGAGGTTCGACGGCAGCAGCAGCTCGCCGTAGGTCTTGAGCGTGAACTCGCGGTTGATCAGCCCGGAGAACTCGTCGATCGAAAAGAAGCTCTGCAAGAGCAGCGCAAAGAGCGACCCCAAATAGACAATGCCGAGCCACAGCACTGGCGGCAAAAGCATCAGGAAGAGCAACAGTCCCGGGCGCCGCCAGAGCGCATCCGACAGCGCTCCGAACAGCCCCCCCGCGCCGGCAGGACAGCCGGTGCGGCGTTGTCGGTGTAGGTGGCGGCGAGCGCAGTCATCGCTCGCCCTCCATCAGGTGCAGGTGGTCGCGGTTAAAGGTGAGCATGACCTGATCGCCCTGCTCGGGCAGAGCAGTCCCCGCGGGAACGGTCGCATGAAGTCTAAGACCGTCTGCTTCAAGAGCGAGTCTGGTCGCCGCGCCGACATAAGACAGCGACACCACGCGCGCCGGCACACCGTCGCCGCTTGAATCGCGCCGCACGCGGATCGCTTCTGGCCGCAGACTGCCCCAGGCATTTTGGCCGGCATAACGCTTGACGAAATCCGGCGGCAGCACATTGGATGAGCCGACGAAGTCAGCGACGAAACGCGAAGCGGGCTTCTGGTAGATTTCGGGCGGCGTGCCGATCTGCATGATCTTGCCGTCGTTGAACACGGCGACGCGATCGGCCATCGAAAGTGCTTCGCCCTGGTCGTGGGTGACGAAGACGAAGGTGATGCCGAGCGATTGCTGCAGCGCCTTCAGCTCTTCCTGCATGTTTTCGCGCAGCTTGAGATCGAGCGCGCCCAGCGGTTCGTCGAGCAGAAGAACCTTCGGCCGATTGACCAGTGCACGCGCCAGCGCCACACGCTGGCGCTGGCCGCCTGAAAGCTGGCTTGGCTTGCGCGCGCCATAGCCCGGCAGCCGCACCAGCGCCAAAGCGTCCTCGGCGGCTCTTTGCCGTTCCGCCTTGCCGATTCCTCTGACCATCAGCCCGTAGGCGACATTGTCGACGACGTTGAGATGCGGAAACAGCGCATAGTCCTGGAAGACCGTGTTGACGTTGCGCCGATAGGGCGGCACGCCTTCCGCTCGTTCGCCGAAAATTGAGATGCTGCCTGACGTTGGCTGCTCAAAACCAGCGATCAGTCGCAGGCAGGTCGTCTTGCCTGAGCCCGATGGCCCCAGCATAGCGAAGAACTCACCCGGCTGAATATCGAGATCGACGGCGTCGACCGCGCGTACTGTGCCAAAATGGCGCGAGACTTCGCTAAAGGAAACCGCTGGTGTCATAATATTTCCGGTCTGCACCGCATTTCAGGCTTGACATAAAGGGCCAACGGCAGATGCATAGACCTGCCGTTACGTAACGTTAGTCTTCGAGGCTCGCAATGCGGCGGTTCCTGGCGCTTCTACACCCGCCCCCCGCCCTGAAGCGCTGGGAGGAGCCCGGCAAGAACGGCCCAAGTCGTTAGGCAAAGGACCGTTCCGCCGTCGCTTTCGGCTGCCTGCTTGCCCTAAGCGGGCAGCCGATCATTTCACCGTCCGCCAATCACGCCGATGTAGTCGGACACCCAGCGATAATAAGGCACGCAGGCGTCGTTCTGGCTTGCGCACTTGCTGGTCGGCGTCGTCCAGAAGCGCACCTTCTCGAAATCGTCGAGGCCGTTTGCCGTGCAGCCTTCCTTGGTCTGCATGCCGCGTCCATCCGTGCAAGCGGCAGGCACCGAAGGATTGGCGCCGAACCAGACCGACAGATCGCTCTGCAGGTTGGAAGACAGCGTGTGCTCCATCCACATATAGGCGCAGTTCGGATTGGGCGCGTCGACATGCATCATGGTCGTGTCGGCCCAGCCCGTGACCCCTTCTTCGGGGATCGTCGAGGCGATCGGCTGCTTGTCACCCTTCAGCAGATTGACCTGGAACGGCCAGGAGCCGGACGCGACGACGCCTTCGGTCTTGAAGTCGTCGATCTGGATCATCGCGTCATGCCAGTAGCGGCCGACGAGCTTGCGCTGGGCGCGCAGGAGGTCGAGCGCGGCCTTATATTGATCCTCGGTCAGCTCGTAGGGGCTCTTGATGCCGAGTTCCGGCTTCTTGGCCATGAGATACTGCGCGGCGTCGGCGACGTGGATTGGGCCGTCATACGCCTGCACCCGGCCGACATTCGACTTGCCGTCGGGCAGGTTCTGTTCCTCGAACACGACGCTCCAGCTCTTCGGCGCTTCCTTGAAGACGTTGGAATTATACATCAGGACGTTCGGTCCCCACATGTAGGGCACGCCGTAATGGACGCCGTCGACGGTATGCCACGGTGCATTCTTTAGCCGGTCATCGACGGTCGACCAGCTCTTGACCAGGTCGATGTTGATCGGCTGGACGCGTTTGCCGGCGACAAGGCGCAGCGATGCGTCGCCGGATGCGGTAACCAGATCGAATCCGCCCTCGTTCATCAGCGCGACCATTTCGTCGGATGTGTTGGCGGTCTTGACGTTGACCTTGCAGCCAGACGCCTGCTCGAACTTGGTCACCCAGTCGAAAGTCTTGTCGGTCTCGCCGCGCTCGATATAGCCGGGCCAGGCGATGATCGTGACCTGGCCTTCGGCGGGGCCGATTTCCTTGACCTGCGCAACGGCTTGACCCGCGAAACTTAGCGCCAGCGCCATGGCGGTGCACGCTTTCAGTGTGGATTTCATCGTGATGCTCCCATTGAGGGGTCGCTCTCGAGCGGCGACATCGTTCCCTGGGACGCAACGTGCGGCCAAACCGCAGCTTTCGCAAATTCATTTGTCAGAAGGCCGGTATCGGAATTTCCGATAGGTCTATCGTTGCCGCATAACGCGCTGCCCCTGCGCGATGCCGATGAAATCGCGGGCGGTCTGTGTGAGGCCTGAACCGCGCCGCCACACCATGCCGACCTGCACGACGGGCAGGCTGCCGGAAATGTCGCGCGATTCGATGCGGTCGCCTTCGAGCGACCACGGCCGATAGACGAGATCCGGCAACAGCGCGATGCCGGCGCCGGTGGCGACCAAGCTGCGCACCGCTTCCACCGAGCGGGTGCGGAAGGCGACGTGCGGCCGCGTGCCGAGCGCGGTCAAAAGCTTGCCGGTGTTCTCCTCGATCTCGTCGATGGTGAGCATGATCAACGGCTCGGTCGCGAGGTCTTTGAGGCCGATAATATCTTCACCGGCGAGCCGGTGGCCGATCGGCAGCCACAGGCGATAGGGCGAGACCTCGATGATTTCGGCCTGCAACGCCATGCGGTCCCGCAGATTGGAAATGACCATGACCGCCACGTCCAACTCGCCGCCAACGAGCAGATGTTCGAGGTAGTCGCCATTGTCTTCGATGGCGGTGACGTCGACGGCGGGGTAGGCGCGACGGTAGCGCGCCAGAAGGTCGGAGAGCACATAGCCGGCGACGAGTGATGTGACGCCCAGATGCAGGCTGCCGCTGCGGCTGTCGCCGTCGCCGGCGAAGGTGCGTCTCGCGTCGGACACGCCGGCCAGGATCTTGGTTGCATGACGCAGGAACTGATGCCCCTTGTGGGTGATGTTCAGCCCGCGTGGATGGCGGTCGAACAAGGTCACGCCGAGATCGGCTTCAAGCTCCTTGATTGCCTCGGTGACCGAGGATTGCGAGATCGACAGAGCCTGTGCCGCACCCGAGACAGTGCCCTGCTCGGCGACGGCGACAAAAAATTGGAGCTGGCGAATGGTGAAGGCCATGCCGGCAAGTAAGCACGGCAGCCAGTGGTCGCGGAAGGGCTATCAGACTGGCGGCGCGACAGTGTACTTGGTGCCGGCGGTTTCCATGGCGGCGATAACATCGTCCGGCGGGCGCTTGTCGGTGATGAGTTCGCTGAAGCCGCCGAAATCGCACACCTGCACCAGGCCTTGCCGGCCGAATTTCGAATGGTCGGTGATGACCAGCGAGCGTTGGCCGCGCGTCAGAACGACACGCGCGAACTCCGCCTCGTCGAGGTCATAATCCATGATGCCGAACGTGGCGTCGACTGCGCCGGTCGTGATGACCGCGTGCGTAACGCTAAAACGGGTGACGAAATCGATCGCGGAGACACCGAATGCCGCGCCGCTGTCGGGGCGCAGCTCGCCGCCGGCCATATAGACCTTGTTGCCATTCACGGTGGCCAGCGTGCGGGCGATGTCCGAGCAGTTGGTGACGACGGTCAGGCGGCGGTGCGACAGCAGCTCGCGCGCCAGAAAGCTCGCCGTCGTGCCGGTGTCGAGCATGATGGAATCGCCGTCGCGGATGGTCGAGGCAACCTGGCGGGCAATGGCGCGCTTGGCGTCGGCGTTTTCACGCATGCGCTTGTCGAAGGGCGCTTCGCCGGTCATCGACGGCAGGCCGATGGCCCCATGCATCTTCAGAATCGCGCCGTCCTCGGTCAACGGTTTCACGTCGCGGCGGATGGTCTCCAGCGAAACGCCCAGCCGGTTAGCCAGGCTAGCGATCGTGATGGTGCCTTCTTCCTTTAGCAGGCGCAGAATCTCGCCATGGCGCTTCGAATGGTTCATCTTTCTCTCCTTGGCCAGGATCGCCGCTATCTGCCCGGAATCTAAGCCATTCTCCCAATAATCAATCCGCCATTCAAAATGAAGCGGTCAAGAACGCAAAAATTACCACAAACTTGCGTTGACAAACGCATCGCGCTCGCGAAACTCACGACCGCGGGACGCGGCTGCCCAAATCATGGCCGATCTTCCGCCCGAGATACAAGAAAAGCCAGAGGGTGAGCAGGAGGCTCTACATGAATTTGCGTCATCGCATTATTGCGGCGGCCGGCGCGCTAGCGCTCTCCACCGCATTTTTGATGTGCCCGGCTACGGCGCAGGAATCAACCGACCCGATCAAGCTGACATTGCACGATTGGACCGGCCAATTGATCACCACCGAAATCATGGGCGAGGTGCTGAAGAAGGCCGGCTACAACGTCGAATATGTGCAGGCCGACTATCTGGCTCAATTCGCCGGCCTCGAGACCGGCGATCTGCATGTCGCCATGGAGATGTGGGAGACGACCGGCCGCGAGGCGATGGATGCCTCGACGGCGACCGGCAAGACGGAGGTCTTCGGCCCGACCGGCATGCAGGCCAAGGAAGAGTGGTGGTTTCCGGAATATATGAAGGAGAAGTGCCCGGGCCTGCCCAACTGGGAAGCGCTGAAGGACGAGAAATGCGCCGAGGCCTTCTCCACGGCAGAGACCGCGCCGAAGGGCCGTTATCTCGGCGGGCCGGTGACCTGGGGCGGTTTTGACGACGAGCGCGTCGAAGCGCTGCAGCTGCCATTCGAGGTCGTTCATGCCGGCACGGACGCGGCACTCTTTGCCGAACTGGAGAGCGCCTATCAGCGCAAGGCGCCGATCATGCTGTGGATCTATGCGCCGCACTGGGCGCCGGCAAAATACAAGGGCGAGTGGGTCGCTTTCCCCGAATACACGAAGGAATGCTACACCGACCCGAAATGGGGCTCCAATCCCGACGCGCAATATGATTGCGGCAAGCCGTTCGGCGAAATCTGGAAGGTCGGCTGGGCCGGCGTGAAGGACAAGTGGCCCGGCGCTTACAAGGCGATCAAGGCGTTCACGCTCAACAATGACGAGATGGGCGCGATGATCACCAAGGTCGATCTCGAAGGCAAGAAGGTCAGCGACGTGGTTGGCGAATGGATGACCGCCAACGAAGCCGCGCTGGTCGGAATGGATCAAGAAATAGCGATGTAGAGCAAGGCAACGGTTTCTTGGCCACGTTACCGCAACCAAAGCTCGCCTGCCGCAACGTCTGGAAGGTTTTTGGCGCCGGCGCCAGGTCCTTTCTGGCGTCGCAGGCGAACCCCATCCGCCGAGGCTCTGGCGAAAGCCGGCCTCGTCGGCGCGGTGCGCGACGTCAATCTGGAGGTTGGCGCGGGTGAGATATTCGTCATCATGGGCCTGTCCGGCTCCGGCAAGTCGACGCTGGTGCGCTGCCTGTCGCGGCTGGTCGAGCCGACCGCCGGCGAGATCATCTTCAACGGCGAGAACCTGCTGGCGGCCATCCGACGAGCGGATGATCGAAATTCGCCGCAAGCAGATGGGCATGGTGTTCCAGCATTTCGCGCTGCTGCCGCATCTGACCGTGCTCGACAATGTCGCCTTCCCGCTGGAAGTGCAGGGCATGGATCGCGGCGGCGCGCGAGACGCGGGCGCGCAAGATGGTCGAACTCGTCGGGCTGGCCGGCAAGGAGGGCTTCTTTCCGCGCGAGCTCTCGGGCGGGCAGCAGCAGCGCGTCGGCATCGCGCGCTCGCTCGCCGTCGAGCCCGAACTCTGGTTCCTCGACGAGCCGTTCTCGGCGCTCGATCCGCTGATCCGCCGCGAGATGCAGGACGAGTTCCTGCGCCTGCAATCGGCGCTGAAGAAGACCATCGTCTTCATCACGCATGATTTCGACGAGGCGATCCGTCTGGCCGACCGCATCGCCGTCATGAAGGACGGCAAGATCGAGCAGACGGGCACGCCAGAAGACATCGTGATGAAGCCGGCGACGCCTTATGTCACCGAATTCACGCGCAGCGTTGCGAAGGCCAAGGTGGTGAAGGTCGGCATCGCTGATGCGCCGGCCGCCCCAGCTGGCCTGAACGGCGCGGCAGTTCCGGTGCGGACGACGGTTGCGGAAGCTGCGCCGCGCTTTGCTGAAGGTGTCGACCTGCTGCGCGTCGAAGATGGCGACGGCAAGACAGCCGGCGCGCTGCACCGCGACGATGTCGTCGCCTTGATGATGCGGGGTTGACGATGAGCGCCCCGACCTTCGAACCCTTGGTCGCCGCCCGGCATCGGTCGGAACAGGAGGCAAGCTGGCTGCCGCCAGTATTTTGGTTGGGCTCGCTGGTTCTGTTCGTCGCTTTCTGGTTCTGGGGCGAGGCGGTGGCCAAATGGGCCTTCGACTATCCAAAGGGCTGGCAGATCCCGGCGCAACGCTGGATTGGCGACGCGATGAAATGGCTGGTTAATGAAGCGCATTTCGGGCTGTTCAGCTTTACCGACCTGACGCGCTTCATCGCGGCGATTGTCGACATGCCGTACCGCTTGGCGCTGAGCCTGTTGTCGACCGGGTTCCTGTCGGGACGCGGGTCCAGCGCGGTACAGTATCTGCCGCCGCTGTCGTGGATCGCGGTAATCGTCATCGTCGGCTTGATGGGCTATCACGCAGGCGGGCGTCGTCTTTGCCTCTTGGTCGTAGCCTGCTTCGGTTTCCTTGCCATGTTCGGCCAGTGGACCAGCGCCATGGTGACGCTGGCGTCGATCCTGGTGGCGGTGCCGATCGGCGTCGTTGGCGGCCTGCTGCTCGGCATTGCCGCCTACCGATGGCCGCGCTTCGAAGCCGCGCTCACGCCGGTGCTCGACCTGATGCAGACGATCCCGGTCTTCGCCTATCTGGTGCCGATCCTTTTCCTGTTCGGGTTCGGTGCGACGGCCGCGATCGTCGCGACCGTCATCTACGCCATGCCGCCGATGACGCGCGTCACCGTGCTGGCGCTGAAGACCGTGCCATCGGAGATCCGCGATCTGGCCAAAATGGTCGGCTGCTCCCGTCGGCAAACGACATGGCGCGTGCTGGTGCCGTCGGCACGCGACAGCCTGATGGTCGGCGTCAACCAGGTGATCATGCTGTCGCTCAACATGGTGATCATCGCCTCGATGATCGGCGCCGGCGGTCTGGGTTTCGACGTGCTCGCGGCATTGCGCCGGCTGGACATCGGCGCCGGCCTGGAGGCGGGGCTGGCAATCGTCGCGCTGGCCATCGCGCTCGACCGGTTGAGCCAGGCCTATGCCGTCAAGGCGGGTGCGCCGTCGGCACATGCCAGTCGATGGCAGCCTTGCAGCGCGGCATCCCTATCTGATCGCGGCGTTCGCAACTATCCTGATCGCGGGGGTAGGCGGCCTGATCGTGCCGGCACTCCAAGCCTATCCGGAAAGCTGGCACCTTTCGACCGGCACCTGGCTGGCCAGTCTGGTCCAGTGGATCAATGTCAATTTCTTCGACACATTCGAGGCGGTCAAGAACGCCGTTCTGTTGAACGTGCTGGTGCCGTTCAAACGGCTGCTGATCAGCCTGCCCTGGCTCGGCGTCGTCGGCCTGCTGGCTGTTGCTGGGTGGCGACTGGGCGGCGCTTGGCTCGCTGCTTTGTCGGCCCTGCTTGCCTTCTTCATCGCCGCAACCGGCCAGTGGGAAAAGGCGATGATCACCGTCTATCTCTGCGGCATCTCGGTTCTGATCGCCGCCGCCATCGGCATTCCGATCGGCGTGCTCGCCGCCGAGCGCGAGCGGCTTTGGCATTGGGTGCAGGCAATCATCGACACGCTGCAGACGCTGCCCTCCTTCGTCTACCTGATGCCGGCGGTGATGCTGTTTCGCGTCGGCGATTTCACGGCGATGATCGCGGTCGTCGCCTTCGCCATCGCGCCGGCCATCCGCTACACCGCGCTCGGCATCCGCAAGGTCGATCCGCGGCTCGTCGAAGCGGGCAGGCGATGGGCTGCACGCCCTGGCAACTGCTCGCCAAGATCAAGTTGAAGCTGGCGCTGCCGGAAATCCTGCTCGGCATCAACCAGACGATCATGTTCGCGCTGTCGATGCTGGTCATCACCGCGCTGGTCGGCACGCGCGACCTCGGCCAGGAAGTCTACATCGCGCTGACCAAGGCCGACACGGGACGCGGATTGGTCGCCGGCCTTGCCGTCGCGTTCATCGCCATCATCGCCGACCGGCTGATCGGCGGCGGCGCGCCGCGAAGTCGAAAATGCGGCTGGGGCTGGCATGATGGACCAGACGCCAAGATTGTCCGCCGAGGACCGCATTCGCGCTTTGCCATGCTGGTCGGGCTCGATCGAGATCGAGCCGCTGACCGGCGGCCTCAGCAACGAGATCTTCCGGGTCACCGACGCGGCCGGCAAACATGTCGTCCGTTTCGGCCGCGACTATCCCTTCCACCACGTGCTGCGCGAGCGCGAGCTGATGACGGCGCGCGCCGCCGCCGAAGCCGGTTTCGCGCCCAAGGTCGAGTATGCCGAGCCGGGCGCGATGGTGACGGCCTATCTCGGCGCGACGACCTATGGCGGGGACGATGTCCGCAAGGACCGCGTGCGCATCGCGAAGATTGTCCGTCGCTTCCACGAGGAGATGCCGAAGCGGATGACCGGCGCCGGCTTCATGTTCTGGGTCTTCCACGTCATTCGCGACTATGCGCGCACGCTCGAGACTGGAAACCACCGGCTGGTCGCCGAGCTGCCAAGCTATCTGGCGCTTGCCGAGGAGCTTGAGCAGACGCAGGCGCCATTTGCCGATCGTCTTCGGCCACAACGATCTTTTGCCGGCAAATTTCCTCGATGATGGCGAGCGCCTGTGGCTGATCGATTTCGAATATGCCGGCTTCAACACGGCGATGTTCGACCTTGCCGGTATCACTTCGAATGCCGGTTTCGACGGCTACGAGGCGGATGAACTTCTGACCGCCTACTTTGACGGCAAACCCGACGCGGCGTTGCGCGCGCTCGCATGCGCCATGCAGATGCGCCTCGCTCTTGCGCGAGGCGATGTGGGGCATGGTTTCGGAACTGCATCTGAACACGCCGGGCGTCGATTACGTCGCCTATGCGGACGAGAACCTGGCGCGGCTCAACAAAGTGCTGGAGGCCTACAAAATGAAATTTGGGACGAAACGAACATGAACTTGCCCACACAGGCCGAGATCGTCGTTATCGGCGGTGGAATTATCGGCTGCTCGACCGCCTATCATCTGGCGCGCGATCACAAGACAATCGTCGTGCTGCTCGAGCAGGGCAAACTGACCTCCGGCTCGACCTGGCATGCGGCCGGCCTTGTCGGCCAATTGCGCTCGTCGGCATCGATCACGCGCGTGCTGAAATATTCGGTCGATCTCTACAAGCGTCTCGACCAGGAAACGGGGCTGGCGACCGGCTGGAAGATGACCGGCTGCCTGCGGCTGGCCACCAATCAGGATCGCTGGACCGAATTCAAGCGTCTGGCGACGACGGCCAAGAGCTTCGGCATGGAGATGCACCTGCTCTCGCCTGAAGAGGTCGAAGCGCATGTGGCCGCTGATGGACGTTTCCGATCTCGTTGGCGCGACATGGCTGCCGACCGACGGACAGGCGAGCCCATCCGACATCACGCAGTCGCTCGCCAAGGGCGCGCGCATGCATGGCGCGAAGATTTTTGAAGACGTGCGCGTCGACGGCTTCGAAATGGAGGCGCCGCATCGTCAAGGTCAGGACCAACCACGGCGACATCGCCTGCGACAAGGTCGTGAATTGCGCGGGCCAATGGGCGCGGCAGGTCGGCGCGATGGCCGGCATCAACGTGCCGCTGCAGCCGGTGAAGCATCAATACATCATCACCGAGAAGATCGAAGGTCTCGCCACCGATGCCGCGACCGATCCGCGATCCAGACCGGCGCACCTATTTCAAGGAAGAGGTCGGCGGCCTGGTGATGGGCGGCTATGAGCCGAACCCGCTGGCCTGGGAGACCGGCTTGCGGGTGGCGATGTGCCGGACGAATGGGAGTTCCGCCTGTTCGACGACGACTGCGATCATTTCGAGCAGCATATGACGCAGGCGATCGGCGCGCGTGCCGGCGCTGGAGCAGGTCGGCGTCAAGCAGATGATCAATGGGCCGGAGAGCTTTACGCCGGACGGCAATTTCATCCTCGGCGCCGCGCCGGAATGCGCCAACATGTTTGTCGGCGCCGGCTTCAATGCCTTCGGCATTGCGTCCGGCGGCGGCGCAGGCTGGGTGCTGGCGCAATGGGTGGTCGATCGGCGAAGCGCCGATCGATCTCTGGGTCGTCGATATCCGCCGTTTCTCCGACCTGCATCGGGATCGCAACTGGGTGCGCGACACGCACGCTCGAAGCCTACGGCAAGCACTACACGATCGGCTTCCCGCATGAGGAATATGAGTCCGGGCGGCCGTCGATCGTCTCGCCGCTCTATGAGCGGCTGCAGAAGCATCGCGCCTGTTTCGGCTCGAAGCTCGGCTGGGAGCGGCCGAACTGGTTCGCGCCGGGAGGCGTGGAGCCGCAGGACATCTATTCGATGGGCCGGCAGAACTGGTTCGACGCGTTGTCGGCGACGAGCATCGCGCATGTGCGCGAAGCGGTCGGCCTGTTCGATCAGTCATCCTTCGCGAAGTACGAGCTGACGGGCACGGACGCGCTGCGGCGCTCGACTGGATCTGCGCCAACGATGTCGTCGAAGCCGCCGGGCCGGTCTGACCTATACGCAACTGCTCAACTCGCCGCGGCGGCATCGAAGCGATCTGACCGTCGCGCGGCTGGCGGAGGAAAAGTTCTACATCGTCACCGGCACCGGCTTCCGCACCCATGATTTCGGCTGGATCGCGCGATCACATCGCCGCTGACTCGATGCGCGGCTGACCGACGTGACCGAAGACTGGGGCACGCTGTCGCTGATGGGGCCGAAGGCGCGCGATGTGCTGGTCGCGGTGACCGAAGCCGATGTGTCCAATGCCGGTTTTCCGTTCGGCCATGTGCGCGAGATCGAGATCGCCGGCCATACGGTGCGCGCCTTGCGCGTCACCTATGTCGGCGAGCTCGGCTGGGAGCTGCATATCCCGATCGACGCGACCGGCGATGTCTTCGATGCCCTGATGGCGGCGGGCGAGCCGTTCGGCATTCGACCTGCCGGCTACCGCGCGCTCGAAGCGCTCGCGGCTGGAAAAAGGCTATCGCGCCTGGGGTTCCGACATCACGCCCAACGACAAGCCTTTCGAGGCGGGGCTCGGCTGGGCGGTGAAGCTGCCAAGAACACGCGACTTCATGGGCCGCGAGGCCTGCGAGACGATCAATGCGCGCCGCTGCCCAAGCGGCTCGCGGGTTTCACCGTCGACGATCCCGACGATCGTGCTGCTCGGCCGCGAGACGATCCTGCGCAACGGCGAGCCGGTCGGCTATCTCTCCAGCGGCGGCTATGGCTACACGGTCGGCAAGAACATCGGCTACGGCTATGTCCGCAATGCCGACGGCGTGTCCGACGATTTCCTGACTTCGGGCGACTATGAGCTCGTCGTGGCCAAGGAACGAACGCCTGCCAGAATACATCTGGAACCCCTTACGACGCGGCAGGGAAGCGGTGAAGGCTAGAACGGCCTGCGATCACCTCGTCGGTGCCGTCTTATAGGTCGATATGAAATATCGATTTTTGGAAAGATGGTCCGACTAGGCTCATTGGTAAAATCGGAGTTGCCGCAACAATGAGCTTCCGCGCCGACCGCCACGTCCATATCCTCATCATCGGCGGCGGCGCGATCGGAACGTCGCTCGCCTATCATCTGGCGCGCGACGGCGCGAAGGACGTGCTGCTCGTCGAGAAGGCGCAGCTCACCCATGGCTGCACCTGGCATGCGGCCGGGCTCGTCGGCCAGTTGCGCGGCAAGAAGAATCTCACCCGACTGATGCAGAATTCGGTCGCGGTGTTCGATCGGCTCGAAGCCGAGACCGGCCAGCAGATCGCCTGGAAGAAGGTCGGCTCGCTGCGTCTTGCCGGCAGCCGCGACCGCTGGAGCGAAATCCGCCGCTCGATGACGCAGGCCAAGAGCTTCGGCGTCGAATGCCACTCGCTGACCGCCGAGGAAGCGAAGGCAGCGGTTCCCCTACATCCAGACCGACGGCATCGAGGGCGCGGCCTATCATTCCGGGCGACGGCTATATCGATCCCTATTCGTTGACCATGGCCTATGCCAAGGGCGCGCGGCATGAATGGCGCGAAGATCGAGGAAGGCGTGTGCGTCGAGGAGATCGTCGTCGAAGGCCGGCGCGCCGTTGGCGTCGTCACCAATGGCGGCACCATCGGCTGCGACATCCTCGTCAACTGCGCCGGGCTCTGGGCGAAGCGCGTCGGCGAGATGGCCGGCGTGCCGATCGCCGCCGGCATCGTCGAGCATCAGTATTTCCTCACCGAAAAGAAGCTCGACGCTCGATGCCGATCTGACGACGCTGCGCGATCCCGGACAACAATTTCTATCTCAAGCCCGATACCGGCAGCCTTCGCCATCGGCGGCTGGGAGGACGGCACCGAAGGGCTGCTGGCGCGGCATGCCGCCGCTCGATTTCGGCCGCGAGCTTTTCGCGCCGAATATGGACCGGCTGGAGCTGTTTGCTCTGCCGGCCGCCGAGCGCCTGCCGGTGCTCAACGAGATCGGCATCCAGACCGTCATCAACGGGCCGATCCCGGTTTCGTCCGACGGCGAGCCGATCATGGGTCTGGCGCCGCGAGCTCGACAATTTCTATCTCGCCTGCGGCTTCACCGCCGGCATTGCCGCGTCGGGCGGCGGCGGGCTGGCTATGTCGAATATCATCCTTGCACGGCGATGCCGGCATGGATCTCTGGCCCTTCGACGTGCGCCGCTTCGGCGCGCTGCATGCGCAGGGCCGCTATCTCGAAACGCGCGCCATCGAGGCCTATGGCGCCTATTACAAGATCCATTGGCCGGCCGAGGAATCGCATGCGGGCCGTGGCTTGCGGCGTTCGCCGCTGCACGCAACGCTGCGCCGGAACGGCGCGGTCTTCGGCTCGAAATTCGGCTGGGAGCGGCCCAACTGGTTTGCGCTGGAAGGCAGCGAAGCCGCGAGACTGGGCAGTCTTCGAAGGCAAGCCCAACTGGTTCGATGCGGTGCGGCCAGGAAGTATCGCGCCATCCGCGAGCGCGCGGCGCTGATCGACCAGACATCTTTCTCGAAATTCGAGATCACCGGCAAGGGCGCGCTTGCGGCCATGCAGACGATCGCCGCCAACGATCTCTGGGCGCGCCGGGCAAGGCAGTCTACACACAGCTCTGCAACGAGAAGGGCGGCATCGAAGCCGACGTCACGATCTTCACATTGCCGAGGATCGCTCTGGCTCGTCATCACCGGCTCGGGCTTCGGCGTGCGCGACGGCCACTGGGTCGCGCGGCATCTGCCGAAGGACGATTGTGCATCGCCGATATCACCAACGCTATGCGACGATCAATCTCTGCGGGCCGCGTGCCCGCGACATGCTGCAATCGGTCACCGACGACGATATTTCCAACGCGGCCTTTCCGTTCCTCGCCGCGCGGCAAATCGAGGTCGGCGATGCGACGGCGCTGGCGGTGCGCATCGGCTATGTCGGCGAGCTTGGCTAGGAGCTCTACATCTCGCCAGGAATATGCCGCCCATGTCTACGACACCCTGCGCGAGGCAGGTGAGGCGCATCGGCATCGCCGATGCCGGCTATCGCGCCATCGACGCCTGCCGCATGGAGAAGGGCTATCTCTATTGGTCGGGCGACATCACGCCCGACTACAACCCCTACGAGGCGGGCTTCGGCTTTGCCGTGGCGCTCGACAAGGGCGAGTTCATCGGCCGCGACGCGCTGGCAAAGATCAAGGCAGAGGGCGTGAAGCGCAAGCTCGTGCTCCTTCACCATCGATGGCTTTGCGCCGTTGCATGGCGGCGAGGCGATCCTGCACGACGGCAAGGTCGTCGGTTCGCACAAGTTCGACGGGTTACGGCTACACGCTCGGCAAGACCATCGCCTTCGGATATCTGCCGACCGAACTAGCCGGCGAAACCGGTTTCGGGATCGAGGCCTTCGGCAAAGCCTATGCCGCCACACGCGGTCCGCGCGTGCTCTACGATCCGAAGATGGAGGGCTGAAGGCATGAGCGACGAGACCAGGCTTGCGCGGGAAGCCATCGCCGGCATTCCGCTTGCTGGCGACGCGGCGCGACGAGCCTGTCCGACTCGGCGGCCTCACCAATCTCGTCTTCAAGGTCGGCGACTACTGCCTGCGCATTCCGGGCAAGGGCACGGAAGAATACATCAACCGCGCCAATGAAGCGGTTGCGGCGCGCGAGGCCGCGAAGGCCGGCGTCAGCCCCGAAGTCGCTGCATTTCGACGCCAAGACCGGCGTGATGGTGACCCGCTTCATCGACGGCGCCGACGACCATGTCGCCCGACAGACTTCAAGACGACGCGCGGGCGCGCCCGCGCGGGCCGGCGAGGCCTTTCGAAAGCTTCACGACATCCGGCGCGGTGTTTCCGTTTCCGCTTCGAACTCTTCGCGATGATCGACGACTATCTCAAGATACTCTCGACCAAGGATGTGCGAACTGCCGCCGGGCTACCACGACGTGGTGCGCGAGGCGGAAAGTGTGCGCGCGGCGCTTGACGCGCATCCCGCCGAAATCGTCGCCTGCCATTGCGATCCGCTGTGCGAAAACTTTCTCGATACCGGCGAACGCATGTGGATCGTCGACTGGGAATATTCCGGCATGAACGATCCGATGTGGGATCTGGGCGATCTTGCTGTCGAAGGCGCGCTTCGATCAGCGCCAGGAAGACGAGATGCTGCGCGGCCTATTTTGGGCGCGAGCCGAGCGCGGCCGAACGCGGCCGCATCGTCATCTACAAGGCGATGTGCGATCTGTTGTGGACCCTCTGGGGGCTGATCCAGCATGCCAACAACAATCCGGCCGACGATTTCCGCGCCTATGCGGATGGCCGTTTCGCCCGTTGCCGCAAGTTGATGCAGACGGCGGAATTCCCGCAGCATGTGAGCGCAGTGCGTCAGGCGAAAGGCTGACGCAGAAAGCATTTCCGCCTGCAACGCCCCAATAGGTGCACGATCGCGCTTCATTGACACAAAACCGTCCCGGACTTATTCTACATGGCTAATTTCCGGCAGTTTGAATTGTCTTTCTGGAGACATCGCCATGTGGAGAGTGACGCCAACTTTCGCACTGGTTGCTTTGCTGTGCGCACCGTCGGCCTTTGCGCAATCGGCGCAGAAGTCCGAGGACATCGTCAAGTTTTTCGCCGATGCCGTCGATCTGGGCGCCAAGCGCGGAATTTGCGTCGGCACCGAGGACGAGTGCAAGTCGAAGCCGGTGGAACCGGCCAAGACCGGGCTCGACATGTTGATCAATTTCAACCTGAATTCGTCGGAACTGACGCCCGATGCGCGCGCCAAGTTGACCGAGTTCGCCAAGGCTCTGCAGGACAATCGGTTGCGTTCGCACAACTTCCTGGTCGAGGGATATACGGACGCTTCGGGCTCGGCAGGCTATAATGAGGGATTGTCGGAGCGCCGCGCGCAGTCGGTGACGGCATTCCTGCTGAGCAGCGGCATCGAGTCGGCCCGCATCAACGCGATCGGCAAGGGCGAGACCGAGCCGCGCGCCGCCGATCCGTTTGATCCAGCGAATCGCCGTGTCGAGATGCGGATCAAGCTGCAATAGACGCGTTCGACTGAATTCCCGGGCCGCTCGCGAGATCGCTGGGCGGCTCTTGTATTGCGCGGCCTGGAACCAATTTACGTGGCCGGCTCCGTCGTCCTGACGATGGCCGTCATCGCCGCCTTGTAGCGTTCGAACTCGGGCGAAGTCTGTTTGACCTCGCGTGTGGCGACGCTAGGCGCTGCCGGTGACGAGACGATGCGCGGGCTGCCACGGTGGCGCATCTTATTCTCAGCCCAGGTCTGCAGATAAGCGATGTTCTTGCCTCGCAGGAATGGGTTCGCACTGACGACACCGGCGCCCATGACATCCCCGACCATGGCGTCCGTGGACGCCGACAAGGCAACTGCCGCACCCTGCATGCCAAGGAAGTGACAGAGATAGAGACGGCCAGCCGTGATGTGGTGGCCGCGGACCTTGAGATAGGCTTCGCCCTCGCGGGCGAGATTGCGCACCATTTCGCGCGACAATGTCGCGTCGAATTTGAGCTCGAGGAGTTGCGCGCGTGAAAGCGAACTCGCGAGATCCGGCCGATAGGTGTTCATCATCCGGACCCAGGTGGAATCGATGAACTGGCCAAGACCTTCGGCCGAGGAAAGCGGGTTCCTGGCGCGCGCATTACCGCCACTTTCGACCCGGATGATGCGGTCGACCAGCGTTTCGACGGCGGCATCGTCATCATCCCCATCGGTGACTGCGACGATCGCCGTGACGGCGCCCAGCGGATCGATAGCCTGGCCGGAAAGATAGACCTCGAAATGCAGATGTGGGCCGGTCGAGAGGCCGGTCGTGCCGACATAGCCGATCACGTCGCCAGCTTTCACCGTCGTTCCGACCGCCGTGTTCGGCGCGAATTTCGACATGTGCGCGTAGCGTGTCTCGCGGCCGTCCGGATGCGAAATCTTGACCAGATTGCCGTAGCCCGCTCCGTCTCCCTGGAAGGCGATCACACCGTCGAACGCGGCCATGATCGGTGTTCCAGTCGGAGCGGCCCAATCGACGCCCTTGTGGATGCGCACGGTCTTCAGGATCGGGTGACGGCGCGGCCCGAAAGTCGAAGTCATCACGCCATTGACGGGCGTCACCATGCCGTTCGAGACCGTGATCGAGCGCACCTGGTCGTCCTTGGTGACGCAAGCAAACTCGCCATCGCTTTGCTGGAAGACGAAACACTCGATGGTCGTCTCGGCGCGATGGACGCCGGCATAGAGCACCTTGCCGGAAACGCCATCCTTGCCGCGCGGGGCGTCGGAATAGATCAGGACAAAACGATCGCCATAGTCAGCAAAGGCGTTGAGATCCTGACCGCGCGAGAGATACATGATCGCCTCGCCGATGACGCCGGTCGGCACGTTGTTGCGAGCAGCCGTCGAATAGATCGCGTCGAGCAGGCGGTATTGCCGCTTTGTCGCGCCATCGTCCGGTCGGCCGGAATAGTTGAACAGGTCGTCCCGCACCCAGGGATCGACGCCGATGACGAATATGCCGGTCGCATCGCGCGCCATAGTGCCGATATAGGTGCTGCTCGAATAGAGCGAGACCTGCATGAGAACAGGCGAAAGCGTGTCGCGGCGAGGGCGGAAACCGCGCATCGCCACGACATTTCCCGCTTCCAGAGCATCTTTGCCGAACAGCGTCTTCAGCGCTTCCCCGGCAAGTTTTGCATCCTGAGCCGAGAAATGCGCTTCGGCGACGACGCTGTCCAATGTGCGGTTGGTCAAGACCTTGATGAAGGCATCGTCGGTCGAGGCGTACCGTTCGTCCTCGGATATGACCGTTGTGATGCTCGTGTTGTTTTCGACGGCGGTCTTTTCGAAGGCGGGCAGGGCCACTTCACCCTGGTCAATCGTTTCGCCCCAGCCAGCGGAAGCATCGTCCTCGCCGGCTTGAAGCTGCGGGTCGGTGGGTGAGCTATCGGCATCTGGGGCAGCAGCCGATGGGCTGGCAGCCTCTTCGCCGGGCTCGGCCATCGGCTGTAGATCGACATCCAGGTCGGCGGGCTGGACGGTCCCGCCCTTCTGCGCCTGAAAGAACGCAAAATCCTCCTGCGACGACGGGATTGTCGTCATGAAGCGCTCGGAGGAGCTGAGCATCGAGTCCGACAGGAGATGTATTTGGGCGGCTACGTTGAACTCGGCGAGTTCTGTCGGTCGCGTCATGGCCCGGACCTGACTGGCGGCGCCGCCCTCGCGCGCCAGCGTCAGCCACATCGGATCACCGGCGAGATCGACGATCGCCGGCACATAGACCGCAGCGTCGGCTGGAAGAGCGGCAGCCTCTTCCGTCATCGCCAGCTCTTCATCCATATCGGCTTCGGACGACCATTGATCGGCCGTCCACCACGCGCCGATCCCGGCAGCGGCGATCAGGATCAGCGCCAGGCCAACCAGAACCCGTGTCGTTCGGGCTCTACGCCGCCGCGCGGCGGCTGCCTCCTTCTTCAGCCGAAAGCTGGGGTCGATGGCGTGGCTCATGGACTTCGACCGGTGAGGAAGAAGGTCCAGCGCGCCTGTGCCTGCGTGTCGACTTCATAAAAGCGCGCCGCGACGTGGCCGTTTTTCCAGCAGTCGTCGATGCCGCGAATGGCGAAGCGCCGCTTCTCGACGCACATATCGGTCGAGCCGTTCAGGATGGCGTGGCCGAAGACATCGGTTGCGTAGATGTAGATGTACCGGTTGCTCAGTTCCTCGCGAACGACATTGACGCATTGGTTCGCACCGACTGTCCACCACCCCTCCGTCTGAAACGTCTTGTCGATCTCCTGACCGACGGCGAGGTTCACAACATCGAGGGTCTGGTTGCACACGGTGAATTCGGCGCGGGCCGGGGCGCTGATGGCCAACAATCCGGCCAGCGCCATTAAGGTGAGCGCCAGGATGCGCGCCAACCGGTCCAACAACGTTCTGGCTCGTCGCTGGGCGGGCGTCAGACACTTCGGCTCGGCAGCGGTCGATCATCGTGGCGCGGCTACCCGCCGAGACGGAAATATTTCGCGGTTGCCGACCCTTCCAGGCCGCGGTCGCGGATTTCCGCGAGTATTTTTGGCAGGACAACGCTGGCCGGCGTCGGCTTGGAGAAGTCGGCAGCGTCGATATCGCTCGGCGCGGTGACGGCCACGATGATTTGCGGCACAACCTTGCCGCTGGCACGGTCGGCGTTGCTAAGGCCGATCGGGATGCTGAACGTGGCCTTGCCGCCCTCGACCTTGATGCGCTGGTCGAGATTAAAGGCCATGCCCTTGTGGTCGATGAGAATCAGGTTGGAGCGCAGGCCGCCACCTGTTTCGAGCGTGCCGCTGACCGGACTGCCGCTCGGTACAGATGTCTGCGCCAGCGACAGCGCTGGCTTTTCTCCCGAGGTCTCGCCGAGATCATGCAGGAAGGTCGTCACATCGCATTGCGCAGGTTCGATCAGGCGCACATTGATGTCCGGCTCGAGATTGAACTTGGCCTGGAAGGCGGAGAGCATTTCGGCAAAAGGTTCGACAGCGGTGCCAAAACCTTCAATGTCGATCGATTTGTCGGTCACCGAAAGTGCGGTCGCGAAGAAACAGTTGCCGCCTTTGTAATCGCGCAGCCAGGAGATGCGCTCAGCGACGTCATCTACAGCCTCGCTGGGCGGCACCTGGGGTTTGGGCACGTTGAGCGCGACCTGCTCGTCGTCGGGCTTGGGAGTGTCGACCGTTTCGCTGGGCGTGACAGGAGCCGGCGAAGCAGGCGCGGTCTCCAGCGCGTCATCGGATGTCGGCTCGGTCGTCGGGGATGGCGGAGTAGCAGGCGCAGGCGGCTCCGCGCTGGCTGAAGTCTCTGGCGCCGGAGCGGGATCGGAGGGTGCTTCAGTCGACGTCGCGGGCGGAGGTGCGGCTGGCGTTGGCGGCCTCGCCTCAATAGGAGAATCTGACTCAGGAAGCGAACTCGAAGGCGCTTGAGCTTCCGCCGGCGCGGCGGGCTGCGGCGTGGGTGGGGCAAGCGGCGCATCCACCTTGGCAGCAGGTGGCTCTGTCGGCGCAGCTGGAGTTTCGGTCTCGGCCGTGGCAGGTGGCGAGGCGACTTCCTTGGCGTCTGGTGCCGGATTCGGCCGTCGTCGGCTGTTCGGGCGGCGGCGTGGTTCTATGCGTTGAGGCTCTGCTGCGACCGGCGCTGCCGGCTCGCTTGACGCCGAACCACTCTGCTCTGTCGTTTGATCATTCGGTGCTTCGGGTGACTTGGCAGCCTCTTCTGTCGACGGTGTGAGCACTGCCGTCCGCTCGTCACTCGGTGTTTCGCTCTTCAGCGAGATCAGGCCTGTCAGATAGGCGGCTGCCGCACCTGCTATGACCAGAGCGCCAACACCGGCCACCATCAGCGGCCCAGTGCGACGCTTGCTCGCAACCTGTTTGACTGCTGACGGCGATGCTTCGGGCTGTGGCTTCGATTGTGATAAATAGGCGGGCCGCACATGCTCGACAAATGGCGAGCCGGCCGCTGACGAGGGCGCTGTCTGCCGGGGCGTGGGAGCCGTGTCGTCGACGGGATTTGCCGTCTGCTCGGCCCGGGCAGGTTTCGCTTCGGATCTCGGATAAGGCGCCGACTTTTCAGGAACTAAGGCCCGGGTCGCATCGGCAATATCGGCCATACTGGCCGGCCGATCGCGAGGATCCGGCTGCAGCATTGCCTCGATGATAGGACGCAGGCTTTCGTCGATGTCGGTGAGGTCGGGGACGCTGCGGCGCTTTTCGACGACGTCGACCTGCGAGCCGCTCATGTCCAAGGGCTTGCCGCGCAACGCGGCCGCGAGCACCAGCCCGAGGCTGTAAATGTCCGATTGTTCCGTCACCTCTCCGCCGAACAACCCAAGTTGCTCCGGGCAAACATAATTGTATTTGCCGGCGAAACGCCCGCCAATCAACGTCTCGCCGCCGATATTGGCCGAGCGGGCAATGCCGAAATCGATGATCTTGGCGCGGTCGACATTGCCGCCTGGCAGGATGATGTTGTCCGGCGACAGATCGCGGTGAACGGTGCCGGCCTCGTGCGCGGCGTTCAGGCCGGAGGCCAGTCGATGGCAAAGCCGGTTGACCACGCTCGGTGGCCATCGGACCGCTTTGCATGATGTCGAACAGCGACAGGCCGTTGACGAATTCCATCGCGAGGTAAGGACGGCCGATGCCGGCATCGATGGTGAACACGTGATAGCGCACGATGGCATCGTGCGAGAGATGGTTGAGGATCGAAGCTTCCTTGCGGAAGAGTGACAGGATCGTCTGATCGCGGGCGAACTCCGGCAATACAATCTTGATAGCGACGAGATCGCCCGTCTGGATGTTGTGCCCACGATAGACTTCACCCATGCCGCCGGAGGCCAAGCCGCTCGTCCAGCTCGTAGATGCCGCTGAGCTGTGTGCCGACATCGGCATTGTTCACCTTGGGCAGCAGGCGTGTCTTGTCGTCCATGCTCATAATGTCGCGCCGCCCACGCGGGTCGTGTCGCCGTTCGGAGCGCCGCGGATGGCGACGACAAGCACGGTGACATTGTCCGTGCCGCCGCGGGCTAGCGTCAGTTTCAGCAGCGTCTCACAAGCAGCCTGTGGCGGCTCCGCCAAAACCGTGGCGCGAATCTCGGCGTCGCCAACATGCGCCGTCAGCCCGTCGGTACACAAAACGAAGACGTCGCCAGGCAGCGTCTCGCCGTGCTGGAAGTCCATCGCGACGTCGTCGGTGACGCCGACCGCGCGGGTGATGACATTCTTGCGCGGCCAATCTCGCGCCTCGTCCGCGGTGATGACGCCTCGGTCGAGCAGTTCCTGCGCCTCGGTATGGTCGCGCGAAACCTGGGTGATCGACGCCGTTGCGAACAAGATAGACCCGGCTGTCGCCCGACCAGAGGCAGGCGAAGCGTCCATCCATCGCCAGCAGCGCGGCGACCGTCGAGCCGATCGTCACACCGCGCGAACGGGCGATACGCCGGATTTCCTGATGGGCGCGGTTGAGACGGTCCTCGAAGCGCGCGCGCAGATCAGTGGCCGATGTCGCGATACCTATGGTGCCGAGATGATCGACGATGCTGGCCGAGGCAACCTCGCCGGCATCATGGCCGCCCATGCCGTCAGCCACCACCCAGATGCCGCTGCCGGGTTCCATCAGGAACCGATCTTCATTCAAGTCGCGCACGCAGCCGCGGTGGCTGAGCCCATAGCTTTCAAAAGGCAGCAAGGCTTCATTCATGGGACCCCTCCCAGCGGCGCTCCTCGCCGCTCATAGCCCGGCTCCCTCAACGGGGCGATCAACTCTGCCACAGTCAAAAATATTAGAATATCGAAATCGACCGCCGTCCATCACAGGCTCGCCGGGCAAGAGAATTCGGTCAGTGCAGGCAAGGTGAAAGGATTGCTGATGGAGCTGAACTGGACCGTGTAGGCGACGTCGCGCCCACCAATCACAAAACGGGCCTCTGTCACTGTCGCCCTTCTTGTTGAACGTCGCCGCGTTGAACAGCCGTTTCAGACCCCAAGGTCCGTCGAAGCGCAGGCTTGACTCGCGGCCTGGCAATTCCGGGTGTCAGGCTGAGCGCGGCGGAGCCCGAGCCGAGGCTTCCGGGCCATGTGACGGTCGCGGCCGAACTGCCGGTCTGATAGCTCTGCACGATCTGGCCATTGACATCCAGCAGCGCCTGATCGGCATCGCTATGCAGCGAGAAGGGCGTGAGTGTGATGTTGATCGCCGGGATCGAGCCGCCCATCGGAAAGAACGCGTCGCGGATTTCGGCGGCGAGCTGGAATTTCCGCAAGGTCGCTTTTGAAAGCTTGCGTCCCAACTGACTGTCCTGTTTCCAGTCCCAGTTCTGGCCACTCATCGAGACAAACGGCGACAGGTTCTGGGCGAAGAAGCGGTCGATGATGCCGTTCGGCGCGAAGACGCGGGCGAAATCTTCCATCGACATATCGGCATTGCTCGAACCCGCGAACGGATAACGGTCCACCAGCGCCTCTTCGCAGGGGCTGGCCACGCTTTCGGACATCATCTGATTGAGCTCGGCGATAGACGCTTCGGCCGCGTCGCCCTCGAAATCGTCGGCGGCGGCCAGCACCATGCGCGACAGGGCTTTCGGCAGCCGGGACGCGTTGGCGCGCAGGTTCGAAATTTGCAGCTGCAGATTGGCGCCGGTTCGTTCGGTCTGAGCGATCGCCGCCGCCATCGTCAGGCTTTCATGAATGTCGCCAAGATTCTGGATCAGCGCATCGATCGGCCGGCGTCCTGGAGGGCCGGCGGCCAGCACCTGGTACGCACGGAACTGCGCCTCGATATTGGCGCCGGGAACGACTTCGCCGGCGTTGGTGAAGGCAGCGCCTGCCCGGCTCTGCGATTTGCCCGACGGCAAATTGATGCCGATGCGGGCAAGACCTTGCCGCAGGCCATCGTCGGGTTCGGCGCGCATCGGTGGTCTGTGTCAGCGCGGTTTCCGACGCGACGGCTTCAAACAGAGACCGGATCGGCGAATTGGGCGAGGCCGCGGCCGTCAGCGCCACATATTGTGGCTTGTCGGCCGCGAGCGGCTTGAATTTCAGGCGGTCGAGCACGCGGTTCCAGGCGGCGACAAAATCCTTGTTGTAGCGCTCCAGCATTGCGGGGCCGAGCCGCAGCAGTTCCTGGTCGACGCCGCCGAGCTGGCCGCCCTCGCCGAGCACCCATTGGTCTTCGGCGACGCGCTGGGCAACCGAGGCAAGCTGCGGCAGGTAGAATTCGTTGAAGCCGGAACGTGTATAGAGCGCGGCGACCCGGAGCCGTTCGATATCGCTGGCGTCGGTCGTGTCGAAGATGAGCGGTGCTTCAGGCCCGGCACGCTCCATCGCCACGAAGTCGCGCAGGCCGGCGCTCACCGCGGCGGATTCGATCAGCGCCGTCGCCCGGTCGGCAACGCTCATGCGACCAAGCGAGCGCTGCGCTGCTTCGACCAGCGGCTGGTTCAGAGCAAATTTCGGGTCATGCTCCTTGCTGAGCGACAGCATCGCGCGCAGGTGCTTTTCGAGTTCCTCCCGGCCGCCACGGTTCTGTTCGCCGGGATAGCGGTTGCGCGTCCAATCATCCCTGAGCCAGGTAACGATCATCTCAGTGTCGACCTTTGGCGCCTTGCCGCCGAGGGTGAGATAGACCTTCAGCGGCTCGTAAAGGGTGCCCGGACTGGCAATGTTGGCTTCGATCGTCTGTTCCAACTGCAGAAGCAGACGCGACCGAAACAGCCTTTCCAGCGCTTCGCGATAGGTCGTCTCGGCGGCGGAAACCAAGCGTGGGCGTTGGCTAAGGCCTAGCGTTTCCTGGAGGGGCACGGGAGCCTCCCGGTTCTCGTAGCCGATGGGGAGCGTACGCAGCGCTTCAAGCGGCCCGATGACGTTTTCGAGGTCGATGTCGGCCACAGTGTTTGCCGCGAGAAGGTCGCCGGCGGATGTGCGATATGCCTCCGCGCCCTGGCGTGTCGCGGCGACAAGCTCGCGGTTCTCGACGAAGCTCAGGCCGAAGGCCCCTGCGACGCCAAGAGCGACCAGCGCGATTGCGCCCATGCTTGCTGCACGGACCATCGCCGCGCGTCGCTCGACGCGTTCATTGCGCGAGACCCAACCGGATTCGGCAAAGGCCACCTTGGCGAGCAGATCGTGCAGGAAAAAGCTCTTGCCCGCGCCGGACAGATGCGGTTCCGCTTTACCACCGAAGCTGCGGCCAATTGCGCCGAGAACCTGATCGAGTGGTGTGCCTTCCTGCGTGCCCGAAGAGAAATAATAGCCACGCAGATTGACCCCCGCCTGCCGGCGCGACGGTTCGAAGACGCGCTCAAGAAAATCAAGCACGAGCGGCTTCAGTGCATGGAATTGGCGAGGAAAGCCAAAGATGTTGATGCGCGCCACGGGATCGTTTTCGGCTTGCAAACGGTCGGGCATCTCGTCCGTCAGACGTTTTGCAAGGGCGTCGAATTCAGCCGGAGCCTCGCCGATCAGATTGTCGCCTCGATGTTTGATCTGGAAAGTCGCACCCCAGACCTGCCGGCGGCGTTCCTCGTCGAGGTTGCCGAAATACTCCATGAATCCGACGACGAGATCGGCCTTTGTGAACAGCAGATAGATCGGAAACTCGACGCCGAGCTCGTCATGCAGTTCCTGCAGCCGATTGCGGATCTCGATCGCATGCGCGGCGGTAGCCTTCGGATCGAGGGTCATCAGATCCGACAGACTGATCGCCAGGATGACGCCATTGATCGGCTGGCGACCGCGATGCTGTTTCAACAGCGCGAGGAAACCCAGCCAGCTCTTCTTGTCCGTATCGTTGTCCGAATCCTGCGTGGTGTAGCGTCCGGCCGTATCGATGATCACCGCCTCGTCGGTGAACCACCAGTCGCAATAGCGCGTGCCGCCGACGCCCGAGACCGGCTGCGCCTCGCCCGATCCGGCGAGCGGAAAGCGAAGCCCGGAATTGACCAGCGCCGTCGTCTTGCCGGCGCCCGGCGGGCCGATGACGATGTACCAGGGCAGGTCATAGAGAAAATTGCGATGCTTGGCCGGTACGCTTCAGCGTGGCGATGGCCTCGCCCATACGCGTCTTGAGGATCGAGGCGTCGGTACCGGCTTCTTCGGCCGTTGCGATGGCCTGCTCAAGCGCGCGCTGGGCCCTCAGCCTCAGGATCAGGCGCACGCCGTAGTAGGCGACGACCAATGCAATGGCGATGCCGATGATGACTGCGCGTATCCATTCGCCTGCAAGCGGACGGGCATCGCCGAAACCAAGCATCGGCCCGGCATACCAGACGGCAGCGCAGAAGGCCGCGAGCGCGGCGAGGCTGACAATACGCAGCAGCCAGATCAGCATGCGGCCGTCCGAATAATCACAACGTCTCCTCCCGCGGAATCATCAGGTCGACGCGGCGGTTTTTGGTGCGGCCTTCGGGCGTGGCATTGTCGGCGATCGGCTCGTCTTCCCCCTTGCCTTCGACACCCAGACGCGACGGCCTGCTTGATACCCGGTGCAACGACCGCTTCGACCGCCTTGGCGCGTGCAATCGAGAGGTCATAGTTCGACTTGAACGAACTCGATCGCTTCGGCTTCACATTGTCGGTATGGCCGACGATCCTAATCGGCCCGCGCTCGGCATCCAATGCCGAGGCTACGCGTCCCGCAACGGGTTCGAATTCGGCCTTGACCTCGGCGCGGCCCGAAGCGAACAGCAAAGCATTGTTGATTTCGACGACGATGAAGTCGCCCTTCTGCTGAACCACCAGATTGCCGGTTTGGATGTCCTGAGCAAGCACGCTGCGAATGCGCTCGAGCTGCGTGGTAACGGGCTTGGGCGGCTCTTCCTTGACGGGTTGGTAGTTTGCTCGTTCGATCGTCACCTGTGTAGCCGGGTTGAGAGCGAGCAGTTCCGCCGCCACTGCTTCCCCGTCGTCGGTGATGGTTACCCGCATGGCAAAGAAGGCGCCGGCTACCAGCGCGATCGCAGCCGCCGCGACGGCCCAGACCGGCAGCCGCCACGATCGATCGGCCATGGCTTCGGACAGGCCGAGCCAATGCGGTGAAAGATCGGGGCTCGGCCGTGCCTTGAAATAGCGCAGGGTCTCGTAAACATCCTGCCGCACACGGTCGAGATTGGGCCTTTGGCCCGCCGCGCGGTATTGCCCCTCGAAGCCCAACGCCAGGCAGGCGTGCAGAAACTCAAGCAGATCATGATGCGTTTCGGGGTTTGAAAGCACGGTATTGAGCGCTTCGAAAAATCCAACGCCGACGACCTTGGACTGGAAAAACTGCGCCAGCATGCCGGACGACGTCCAGCCTGCCTTATCGATGCCAGGCAGGTTGAGCACAATGTCATCGGCGGTTTCGCAGAGCGCATATTTTGCTATCCGAGCATCGGCGGGCACCACATCGGACTGGGCGATCCGGCGGTCGAAGGCGCGGATGCCATCGGCAATGTGCACCACGAGCTGCGGCTGGTCCGCCTCGACCGTCGATTGACGCAAGCGACCGAACAGCTGAAGCAATGGCGCGGCCGCTGCCACGAACGGGTTATCGGAATTGTAGCGTCCTGTTTCGTCGGCCGCCGACAAAGCGTCGAGTGGCACCTTGCCAGATGCGCCCGAGGCCGGACGCCCATCGGCGCCGGGCTGATCCCAGCTCGTTGCAGCAGATGCCGGACCGGCAAAGAACAAGGTTCCTGAATTGGGCGCACGCCCAGCGGACGACAGCGGCCCGTCGAAGATCATCGTGGCGTTTGCAGGTGGCGCCTTTTGAGTATCGGCGCGCTCCCGACCATCGTCCATCGGCTGTCTTGAATTGACATCTGGGCGCAGCACCGTTCTGCCGCCAGAACCGGACGATTTATCCTCTGAGCCCATCGCCACACCGCCAATGAGACACTGCCGACATCAGCATCGCATCACGTTGCGTTGCTAATATGGCTGGAGCAATGTCCGACCTTGTCCACGCGACCGCGTTCAGAAGACGCCGCCTATGCCAATGCCGCCGCTGATATCAGGCGGCGGGGCGGCGGGCCGGCGCGACACTGCCTTGTTGCCTTGGGTTCTGGCTGCTTTGCCGCCGGCCGACTTTTTCGATGCGTTGGCCTTGCGGTTCGTTGCATCGGTCGTTGCAACCTTGACCTTCTTCACGATGACTGGCTGTTTGCAGATGCGGCCGGATCGCAGGAACAGATCGCCGAGAAGCGAAACGCTCGGCTCCATGTTCATGCTGGCCTGTTTCGTGTTGCGATAATAGTCGCCGAGAGCTCGCTGGGAGCCTTTGCCCCAGTCGCCATCGACCTCCTGTCTATAGCAACCCAAACGTCTGAGCTCGGTCTGAATGCCGCGCGCGAGGTCTGTTTCCTTTTCTTCGGACGTTTCATTGGCCGATGTCCCAACAATCAGCGTCTCCAGCCCGGACACGACGGTTTGGCGTGCGCCCTCGTCGGGCTCGAGACTTGCAACCTGTGTGCCTGATTGCTGATTGGGCGTCGGTGGTTGCGGGCCGCCGACGGAACGCAGAGTCTGGCCGACGATCAGCACCGCCGTTTGAAGATCGTTGGATGCCAGTTCGGCTTGCAATTTCTGCTTGGCGACGGGGTCGGACAGGATCTGCGCCAGGCTGGCGCTGAGCTGTGCGGGGTCCAATACCTGTTGCTCCGTGAAATAGAACTGCTCGCGCAAGTTCGACTGGTCCCACGGAACTTGGCGCCCGACCGTCAGTGCTTCCGTCTCGTTACGCACCCGGATCATCATGTCGGAGATGCTGAGGCCAGGTATTTCGACATTTTTCAGGAGTGCAGTCGTGAAGGGGCTGTTTGCGCCCGATCCGTCGACGGTGACATTACCGGGCTGCGTCGCGAAGGCGACAAAAGTGTTTTCGCCGACTTCGATCTGGGCCAGACCATTGCCACCCGCGCTGCCTACCGGATTGTTGCGGCAGGCATCGAGGAAGATGAAGGTTTGCCGGTCACGCCTGGCATACCGCGCAATCACATCGTTCAGCTTCACCGCGCCGGCCGTGAGCTTTTCCAGGCTTTCCGGATCGGGTGTATCGATTGGCAGCAGAAAATTCTCACCTTGGAGCTGGACCCCGTGTCCGGCATAGAAGATCAGGACCGCGCCTGCGGTCGTCGCTTTGCGATCCGCTTCGCGCAGCAGATCGGCAAAGCCTTGGCTCGTGAGATCGGAGCCTTCGAGCACGTCGAAGTTCAATCTTCGCAGACTCTCCGACAGTCTGGCGGCATCGTTGGCTGCATTCGGGAGTTGTTCGAGCCGCCCGCTCTTGTAGTGGGAATTCCCCACAACGATCGCCAATCGTTTTTGCGTCGATGACGTGGGTTGTTCCTCGACCGCCGCGAACGCACCGAAACAGGTGATGAACAGTAAAAACAGAAATGCTGGTAAGCGCAGCAAGACGTTATGGGACATGTCAGCCTGCTCGTAGCCGTCAGCGACAGGTGCAGTCCTCGATTCCCGCTCCGCGATACTGGCGCTGCCAAATGAGCGCTCAATATCGCCTCACCGAAGACCACTCCAAAACCTACACCAAGAAGGGTGGCAAAGATAGGGCGGCAATTCTAGTCGAATAGCATGCTCTGCGCGCGACCGCTGCTTCTCTTGTCAGACGGCCTCAAGCGCCCTCAAGGCATCGAGGTGCATCACTAATGGACCAGAAGTTGCCAATCGGCAACACCGATCTTGCGAGGTGACAAAAGCAGCAAGTCGTCGCAGGCAGAAGCGACAAAATTAATCCAATATTTTTCATGCACTTAGTAATCGGAATGTCGCAGACGTCCGGCCTTCCGCAAGAGGTCCGTGCCAGTGACGGCACCTGAACTGCGGGCCGGCGGCTCGCGAATTGTGGCGAGACTATGTGCAGGCCGAAAGCTGCAATGCTATTCTGAGTCAGTTCGGCATTCCACAACTGATGGCGAAGGCCGTCGACAGACAGCTGTGTTGGTAGCCATGAGGACAGGGTACGGTTCGTCAGAAAGAGTAGCGATGATTGGTAAGGCGAGGCCATGATCAACTCAAGCGGCGCGTCGATAATCGCGCTTGCGGCCTGGCGACGATTTTCGTACCGGGAGATGCAGTGCCTGCCAGGCGAACCGGCGATTCGCAAACGGTTGAGCATGTTACCGTTACTTGCTCCACGGATGATCCTCCTTCGTTGCCTTATTCCATCAAACCTCGATGGCGATCGACGTGCTGATAATGGGCGGCGGCAGCATCCTACTTGGCGCTGCGGCATCAACGACACATTATGCGGCTTCTCCCGAGAGTACTGATCATTGAACTGCAGGGTTTCGCACGATCGTGTGGATTTCCAGGCGGGCCAGATCGGCGCGGAGGATGCGCCGGTCAGTCATCTTCCTGGGCGACGGCGCTGACCAATATGTCGATGACCGGCGGCACGCTCTATGGCTCGTTGTTCGGCCAGGGCGGCGGCAACAGCTACGATGTCAGCGGCGGAACGATCACCGGCTCGATCTTCGCCGGCAGCCAGAACGACACCGTCGGCATTTCCGGCACTGCCGTCATCGAGGGAGACGCGGCGATCGGTCCTGATGCGGTTGGTCTCGAGGACGGTGACGACAACTTCACCATGACTGGTGGTACGCTCGGCGGTGCGGTCAGCGGCGGCAATGGCAATGACGTGATCGTCATCAGCGGCGGCAATATTGATGGCTTTGTGGCCGGCAATGACGGCCTTGATGTGATTGTGATTTCGGGTGGAACGATCAGTGGCGATGTCTCGGCCGAGGACGTGACGCTGAGCGGCGGCACGATTGGCGGCGATATCACCGGCATCTCCGGCAACACGCTGGTCATTGATGATGCGGCTTCGGCCGAGGCGCTCGATCTGCGCGACGGCGTGTTGTTCAGCGGCGATGGGGCCAATGGCACGATCGCCAACACGGATCTCGCAGCCGGCGGTGAATCGCAGAATTTTGCCGGCTTCGCCTCTGTTGGGCTTTCTGCGTCGACGCTTCGCTTTGAAGACGCGATCGTTGGCATTGGGGTGCTGACACTGGGCGACGGGTCGACGCTGTTCGTCGACGGCGCCACCAGCATGGCTGGAACCGTGATCGCGACAAATTCCGACGATCAACATGATCGATGGCGCTGCCGATGATGTGTTCACGCTCGGCGGGCTATCACTCAATGGCGCCACGATCGGCATCGACATCGATCAGACGACCGCGCTGGCGGACCAGATTATTGCTGGTGCGTTCGCCGCAAACGGCACGAATACGATCATGGTCAACCTGCTTGGCACGCCGGAGTTTGCCGAGGTCACCGACATCCCGGTCATTGTCGCGACCAATGATCCGGTGACCGGCAACTTCGTTATCACGGGCATCCCTGGAACCGTGAGCTCTCTCTTTACCTTCGAGGTGGTTCAGGGGCCGGGCGGCGGCCTGGTCATCCGTGCCACGCCAGGAGGACAGGTCGGCCTTGTCATGCTGCCACCGGCTGCCGTCAACTCGGCAGCCACCGATATCGCGCTCGATACGATCGCCGGCGTCACCAAGGATGCGATGGACTTCGACCTGGGCCTCGGAAACGGCAGCAGCCAACGTGCACAGCTTTCGCCGACTTTTGGCGTCTTTGCGTCTGGCCAGCTTGGCGTCGGTGGAGCACGATGGCTTCACGATCACCCAAGGCGATGTCACCGGCGTTGGCCCATCCTTCGATGCGCATGATTTCTCGGCCGCCGTCAGCATCGACTTCAACGCCGCAAAACACTACGAGATGGACGAGCAGTATGGCCTGAACATCGGCGCTTTCGCCGGCTATGCTTCGACTGATGTCGGGCTAGACCCGTTCCTGGGCTTCGACACTCTGGGCAATGGCGATAACAAGGCTGGTCTGTTCGGCGCATATGGGCTGTTCCGAAACGGGCAGAACTATGCGCTGGTGTCTGGCACCGGCTTCTTCGGCAACACAGATATTTACAATGGCGTGCTGAATACCGTGGGCAATTACGACACAGCTGGTTATGCGGTCACCGCGTCGGCTGGCCATATTTTCGCGCTCAGCGATCGCGCGCGTTTCGACCTGCGCGGCGGTATCCTTGGCGTCAGCTTCACTGGCGATGCCTTTACTGACAATGTGGGCAATCAGTTCGGCAAGACGAAAGTCTCCTTTGGCGCCGTGAAGTTCGAGCCGGGCGTATACGCTGACTATGTCATGGAAAGCGGGAAAGTGTTCAGCCCGTATCTGCGCGGTGAGCTGCAGCAGCGCTTCGCCTACAGCAACACCGCCGACGTTGACGCCCAGGAATTCGATTTCGACGATGCCGATTTCTCAGCCGCCGTGTCTACCGGCTTCAATCTGAAGATGTCGGAGTCAACGACCCTGAGCGGTGAGGTGCGGGGAAAAATGTCGTCGGACAGCCAGACTGTTGCGGCCAAGCTCGGTCTGAAGATCGCGTTTTAGTTGCTTGATCACTTCGGCTTGACGGCTTTGGCGTAAGCCTCGCTAAAATAGGCGAGGAAGACATCGAGCATGCCGTTTTCGTGTGCGGCTTCCTTGGTCTGCCAAATCGTCACAAACGCGTCCCATGCCTGGGCCTTTTTCGAGCCGAAGACTGAAGCGGGCACCTTTTTTTCAACCGCTTCCGGCGAGATGTCGTCCAGCAAGCGGCCAAGCGCTGCCTGCATGGCCGCGTAGGTTGCAAGTTCGTGCGTCTTGAGATCGCGGAAGGCGTCCTCGAAACTGCGCTTGGCGTCGAGATAGCCTTGCCGGCGCCGTACAAACATCGCCTCGATGACTTCTTCCGCGCTCGGCAGGAATTTGAGCGGATTGTTGTCGGCCGAGCCCACCATGGTCCGCTGCGTGCTCTTGGCAAGCATCTTGGCTGCAGCACGCGCTTTGAGCAGTTGAGACGTCTCTTCGACGACGCTCCTCAGCACCGCGCCGATTTCCCTGGCCAGTTCGCGTTCGTCCCGGTTGACGAAGGTTTCGGAAGGCAAGCCCGCGCCGGCCGCGAATTCGCGAAGAAACGAACCTTCGCTGGGCGAACTCATGGGCTTCTGGAATTCAGGCTGAAACGCGGGAGGCCGAGGTTGCCCGACCGGGCTGCGGCCTTCCATCCCGCCCGTTAAGAAGGGATCGGATCGACGATCCGCTGGCGTATCCCGGTCAATCCCAACCTTAACAATGTAGCGGCCGATCTTGAGGCGATCGCCATCGCTGAGATGATGCGGCGCGCCAAGCCGCTGGCTGGAGCCGTTGACGAAGGTGCCGTTGCGCGAAACGTCATGCAGCCAGTAGCCGCCATTGTCGTAGCGGATCTCGCAATGACGGCCGGAGATGAACATTTCGGGATCCGGCAGATTCCAGTCGCGACCCTCCCGCCCGATATCGAATCCGCGACCGGACGCATCGTACGTAGTCGCCCCTCCATTCGGAAGGCGATCGGCATTCTCAAGCGTCAGGCGAATGCTCATCCGCACCTTGTCCGCAATGCATGTGATGGCTCCACCATTGTAGCAGCTTGCGAGCATTCGGGTATCACCGCAAGAGATCGCTTGAGTTGCATCCTGTCGACCATATTGCAATCTTCGCTTTGGCTCTGTGCCCGGTTCTGTGGTAGGTTGAGTGTCTGCCGTATCGCAGGGGGCCTCGACTTGCCTGATCACGCAGTGACCGTCGCAAAGACCCCTCTCGGCGAGGACACGCTGATATTCACCCATTTGATCGGCCGCGACGAAATCAGCCGCTGCTTCGCCTTCACTGTGGGTTTCGTCAGCAAGGATACCGAGATCGACCCGCTGAAGATGCTGGGCGGCATTGTCTCCGTCGAGGGCGAATCCGGCGATCAAAAGAGATGGTTCACCGGCATCTGCTCGGAATTCAGGCAAGTGACGGGTCGAAGACACGATCGCCCACTACGAGGCTGTTGTCAGCCCGTGGCTCTGGTTCCTGGGCAACACCACGGACTGCCGCATCTTCCAGCACATGAGCGTGGTCGAAATCATCGAGGATATCTTTTCGAAATATGGCATCGCCAAATTCGAGAAGCGGCTGCAAGGTTCCTATCAGCCGCGCGAATATTGCGTGCAGTACGACGAGACCGATCTCGACTTCGTGCAGCGTCTGATGGAGCACGAAGGCATATTCTATTTCTTCGAGCACGACGACAACGAGCACACGCTCATCCTCATCGATGCGATGAGCAAACTGAAGACAGTGCCGGGTTACGACAAGGTGCCGTTCCAGCATGGCGGTGGCGAAACACGGCGCGATGTCGAATACATCACCGAATGGACGCCGTTCTCGGCGGTGCGGTCAGGCGCCTACGCGCATACCGACTATGATTTCGAAAAACCCGGCGCCGACCTGATGGCGCAATCGTCGCAGCCCTTCGGTCACAAGGAAGCGTCGGGCGAACAGTACCATCATCCAGGCGCACATCGCGATGTCGGGCGTGGTGACAAGGTGGCTGCGATCCGCCGCGAGGAATTGCAGGCGCCGCATAGCCGGGCGGCGGCGACCGGAACGGCAAGGGGCCTCTTCTCGGGCTGCAAGTTCAACCTCGCCGAACATCCGCGCGACGACCAGAATGCCGAATATCTGGTCATTCGTGCGGACTATCGCCTTTTCGACCCGAGCTATGCGACGGGCGCGCCGATTGAAGGCGAGACGTTCCAGATCCTTATGGAAGTCGCGCCGACGAAGGTAACCTATCGTCCTCCGCGCGTGACCCGCAGGCCCATCATGCGTGGCCCGCAGACCGCGACCGTGGTTGGGCCGTCGGGCGAAGAAATCTTCACCGACAAATATGCCCGCGTGAAAGTTCAGTTTCACTGGGACCGCGAAGGCAAGCGCGACCAGGACAGCTCCTGCTTCGTGCGCGTGTCGCAGACCTGGGCTGGCAGCAGCTGGGGTTTCATCCAGATTCCGCGTATCGGCCAGGAAGTGATCGTCGACTTCATCGAAGGCGATCCCGATCATCCGATCATCACCGGGCGCGTCTACAACGCCTCCCAGATGCCGCCTTACGGCCTGCCCGGCGAAGCGACGAAATCCGGCTGGAAGTCGGATTCGTCGAAAGGCGGCGGCGGCTACAACGAGCTGATGTTCGAGGACAAGGCAGGCTCGGAGCTGGTCAACTTCCAGGCCCAGAAGGACCACAACCTTCTGATCAAGCACGACCGCACCAAGCTGGTGCAGCACGATCAGTCGGACCGCATCGATCACGACGCGAAACACTCGGTTGGCCACAACCTCGACGAGGACGTCGGCAACAACAAGACGGTCAAGGTCGGCGTCAACCAGACGACGAATATCGGCAACAACGATACGGAGACGGTGGGGGTCAATCGCTCGTTGACGGTGGGGTCCAACGAGACGATCGGCATCGGCTCGAACTCGACCGAGACGATCGGCATTGCGCACACGCAGACAGTGGGCGCGGTGCAGACGATCACGGTTGGCGCGGCCCGCATCGATAGCGTCGGCGCTGCCGAGACGCGGACAGTCGGCGCGGTGCAGACGAACACGATCGGCGCGAGCCGGTCGATGACGGTGGGGGCGGGGCAGAGCCATAGCATTGGGGCGAGCGATGGTTGGAAAGTTGGCGCTAGATCAAGACAGTCCAGATCGCCTCCAACCAGGGTTTCACAATCGGCGGTTCGCAAAGTACCGAAATCGGCAAGACCCGTCTGGCCAAGATTTCGGCAGGATCAATTCGACCAGATCGGCGGGGCGCACGAACTCGAAGATCGCCAAGAAGAGCCTCATTTCAATAGGCGAGGATTCCGGCATTGCAGTCGGCAAGAACCTCGTGGTTGAGGCCAAGGATTCGATCACGTTGAAATGTGGGAGCTCTCAGATCACGATGAAGAAGGATGGCACCATCGTAATCCAGGGCAAGGATGTGACAATCAACGCATCCGGCAAGATTGTCGCAAAGGCGTCGAGGGACCATGACCTTGAAGGGTAGCAAGATAGCCCAGAACTGAGGTTTATGAGCATGACAATTGTTCGCGAACGAATTGAAGGCGTCGTCATTGGTATCTTTTTGGGTTTTGACGACACGTCGCCACTGGTAGTCTTTCCGGGAAATCCCAGTGATGTCGCGGTACCAGCCCTAACGCTTGCCGAACTCAGCGCCGACATGATCGGAGCTGAGGTTGCGCTTCTCTTCCAAGGGGGAGACCCGGCGAAGCCGCTGATCGTCGGCCGCATTGTCGATCCTGCCAAGAAGGCTCCATCGACGCAGGTATTCCGCGACGGCGAGCTTGTTCGCGTTGTCGGCAACGAGCGTGTGGAATTGCGCTGTGGGAAATCATCGATCACGATGCACAAAGACGGGCGCATCATAATCCGTGGCACCTATCTCACCAGCCATGCCAGCGCAACGAATCGTATCCGTGGCGCCTCGGTCAATCTGAATTGATGTCGCGCCCAATCCTGCCGCATATAGTGCGCCAGCACGTTGAGATGGCCGCGCATCTTTGGACGGTCTACGACTACCATTTGTCGCATCCCGATGAGAACCCCGACATGGACGAGGAGCGCATGGCGCGTCTGGTCGAGCGGCTTGAGGCGCATCTCGATGGGCTGGTTGTTGCCGGTGAAGCGGCGACAAAGATAGCTGCCGAATACTACGAAGAGTATCCGGAGACCGGGGAGCTTTTTGTCGTCCAGGTGCTCAAGAGTAAGAAACGACCTATCCTGATTTCGGAACTGTCGGTCGACAGAATTCGCGCATGGCTCTCGGCAAACTTGCCCAAATCGTAGTCGAGGATTTGGATCAGGTTGAGGCCGTCTCGGCCAACATCAACGACCTCATCGCATCAGCGCGGCGGGAATCCTGATTTCTTGCCACCCGTCACCGGTCCATTTTGCGAAGCCGCGCGCGTCGACCAGCCAAGTGGCGTGCTCGTTCGAATGCAGGTCCATCATCATCTGGAAATCCGGAGGGGTGTCGATCGTCACATCGCTATCGGGTGCAAAGCCATGTGCCACCAACGCTCCGGAATGGACGATGATAAGCCTGCCCTCCCAGGTTGACAGGTCAGGGATATCGGTTGGAGACGAGTTGGAATAGATCGTCTCGATTTCATCCTCGGACTCGATGCGGTAAACGGCGCCAGCACTTGTCGAGACGTAGAGCCCGTGCTTTGGCACATGAATCGTATCTGTGACCGGCGCGTCCGACTGTAACTGCAGTTTCGTCCATCCGCCCTGCGCAAGCACCCAAAGGGTTCCATAATAGCGTCGTATCTTTCGAAGCGCACGTTTGTAGGCATCCATATCGCCGGCGATAAGCAACCGCGCGCGTTCCCCGCCGTCGTCGGTATTTGGAACCGACATTCCTCCGAACGCCAGCGTCCCATTGCTTAGGCCCTTCGCCCCTGTTGACAGATTGATGTGGTCGTCCGCGTGTTCTTCGATAGGGTATGTGGTGGCGAGACGCGACCACGCGCCAGCGTCGGTCCGACCATAGACTTGACCGCCGCGCCCCATCGCGACAAGGCGACCGTCTATCGGTCTTATCGCCGACAACATGCCTGTCCCTGTGCCGATCCGCTCGTAATTCCCAACTTCGTTGATGCGTTCAACCACGGGGTCCGGCAAGACGAATATCGCTTCGCCGGAGCTTGCAACGCAGACAAATTCGGACACGCTAGCGGATGGCGGCGTGCTGCAAACATCGACGACGTCGAAGTCGAGCAGATGGCGCGACCAGGTAGGGTTTTCGCCGTCCCTGTAAACGAGAACGATCGCGTCATCATCGACATGAAGGCTGTCGGTGAGGACGAGGCAGATCGTTCGGCCCTTCGCCGCGGAAGACGTAATACGAAGCGTGTTGCTCTTGCCGATGCTGGTCATCTTATGTTCTACGGTAGCATACGGATTGCGTTAAACTGTGGCGTGCCGTTAGCGGGCGGGGGCCGCAACACCGCTCGCCCCGGCTGGCTCGCACAATTCTGGATGTCGCTGGCAACCTTGTCGGCCGCGATGTCGATACATTCAGGATCCAGCCCGCACTGGGCAAGTCCGGCGATGGCAATGTCGGCAAGCACGCCGATAGGCGCCGTGCCGACCGGATTGCCGCGGGCGCCCATAGCGCAAATCCGCTGGTTGACGTTGGTGTGCAAGCCGCGGTGCTCGGTTTCACGCTTGAGGCAGATGCACATGCCATCATTCAAGCTTGGGGCGTTCGGAGCCCGAACTTGCGGTCGGGCGCGCCGAGAAGAGAGACGGTAGACGAAATCCGGAACGATGTGATGTCGGTCAGAGTCCTTAGGGCATTTGATCTTGTTGAACGGTTCGATGGGAGGGCACTTCGCGTTGCCGGCCCCACCTGCCCCGCCGCCTGCCGCCTTGGGTATTGGCGGTGACGTATTTGGCGGTTCTGACGATGCGTGGTTGTTCGTGGTAATGTCCGAAAATCTGCTGATCGGTAGTTTTTCGCACTTGACGTTCGGCGACCATGCGCGATCGTATTTCTTGCCCGTGTTCTTGGAACTGATGACGCCCTTCTTGGCGGCGCAGCCGGCTTCCGTGCCGCTGGTCTTGGTATAGAATGACTTGTTTTTCTGACTGACGTTTTCGCCTCTGATTTTGACGGTGCCGGTGCCTTTGTCGGTGTCGCCGTCCAGGCCAAAGGTCGGGTAGGGAATTGGCACTCCCGGGGGGGTTGCAGGGTTCTCGGGCGGAGTGAAGCAGACATCCGGAAAAGCGGATATGACCTTGTTGGCCTGTGATTTGCACGAGGTTTCGAGGCCATTCGTGTAGACGGTCATGATGGCCGTCCGGCGGCAAATACGGCGGCTCCACAAGCGCCTCGATCGCTGGAGGCCTCGATCAGTACACTCCGTCCTTCCGAGTAGTTTTTCTTCCACGCCATGAATGCCATGCCTAGCATGATCGGCGTTGCCGCGGCGCCGACGTTGCCAAGCGACTCCGAAGGCGACCAAATGTCCATGAACTCTCGCGCAGCGCGCGTGAGCCGACTGACTGCCAAGGTGCTCTGCTTAAACCAGTACTGCTCGCCGATCAGGTCGGCGATACGATATCCGACCTGGTGCATTTCAACGCCGGCCTCGCGCAGGGCGCTGCGGTACGCTGAAGTCATTCCATCGCCGCGCAAGGGCAGGTCTGTCGGATTATAGATGTAGGCCGGCTCTTTCGAGAGCCCGATACCATGAAGCGTCAGCAGGCCGCGCCCGACAGGCGCGCACAGCACCGCCGCGGCCGCCTCGCCGGCGATGAATCCATTCGGATTTCTCTGGGTAAGGAGGCGCTGTTCATCAAGGAAGTGCGCGATGGACCCTTGGGTGAGGTAAGTATCGACCGCAGCGATCATCACATAGTCGACGGAGCGTTCAGCCAGCAAATGCCGGGCGTAATCCAATGCGACGTGGCCAGACGGACGCCCGTGAGCGATGATCCGAGTCTTCACGGGGGTCTGGATTTCGACGATTTCGGACACCCGTCGCAGCAGCACATCATAGCCTCGTACCGGGCGCCCCGGCCGCTCCTCTTCGGCGACACACAGCACCAATGCTATTCGATCGCGCACGTCGTTTATGTCGTCCAGGGCTTCGGCGATGGCGCCAGCCACGAGCCGCGCGGCGCGCTTTTCGCCGATCCAATTGCGCTCGAGGGGAATAGGCGCGCCGATCAGAAATTCGTCAGGGGCGGCCTGGTACTGGGTTTCGACAAAGCCATCGATCCCGGCGCGCATCGCCGCGCACGATGAAGGCGCATCGAGTCCGACGGCCGTGACCATGCCAATGGAAACGATGTCGAGCTGGGGGTTCATGCCGCCCGCTCCTCGTCGTCGAAGCGCGCGGGCGGGTCGATCCTACGGATGTAAAGTTTGCCGTTCTGGCGCGCCCGCACCATGCCGCGTGTCGGTGGGCCAATCCAGCACTCCGGGAAGTCGAGAACCGTGCGCTCGATGCGCTGCGACACACGCCAGACAAGCGAGAACCGTCGGTTCTCGGGGTCGAATAGGATTGTGTCAGGCTGCAGTTCGCCCTCGAAGGCCGTGGCGCGCCCCTTGAACAGCGTCATCTCCAAGCCGGTCGGTGGCAACCGAAAGCTCACCCGCCCCTCGGGTGTAAGGTTGACCAGCTGAACCTCTTCGCCGCCTCTTGGTTTCTCGATCTGTTGGTCGGGCGGCGCCATCTGAAAATACCGCTCGTCGAAGTCGGCCGGCAGGAAAGGGGAGACATTGTCGATCCAGTTCTGGTCGTACGTCCCGCCATGTTCGATCCGCCCCGGCCAGCCGCGCCCCATGGGGCCGAAACTCATCGGCGTGTAGTCGCCGAACGGCGAGCGAATTTCCTCGCCGACCTTTTGCGTATTGGGCAAGGCGCAAGCCCGGAATGAGACGTTGGTTTTTCGTCTGAGCCCAGCCTGTGCCAACGGGATTCCGAAGATATGCGCCGGGTAGCTGCGGCGTCGGGGTTAAGGCGATCGACGCCGCCCCACGCGCGGTCGTAGGTGATCGGCATTTTGAGGAAGGGTTCAGGCGCGGTGGCCGTGAAGACCGGACCGATGGCCCGCCATTCGCGATGGCCGACCACCTCGAACAGTTTCGACCAGTTGCCGAGCTTGATGCCGACCGGCACGCGCTCGGCAGGCCGGCCGCCCGGCGCATAGGCGCAGCCGTTGAGCGATCACGTCGCAACGCGGCTTGCGGAATGCGAAGTCGGTTTCCCATAGCGTCGCGGAGTAGCCAGGCTCGCCGGTCTGGATATCGGCGAAAACAAGCGGCATTTGTTCGGCTGATTTACGCACCGGGCCGTTCGGCGCTTCGGGAAAGTCGAAGGTGCCCTTGACCACCACGACGATCCAGTCGTGGCCGGCCTTGTCCATGCGCCATGGTGAACTCGCTGCGGATAACCCATCTGGTTCCAGATTTGCATCAGCTCGTCTCCAAGCTCATGCGCAACAGCGGTCAAGCAAGGTCGCATCTGGCGCTTCAGGATCGACGTCGTAGATATCCGAAGTCTCGGTCCAGACGATCAGCGCATCGACGCGTTCTCCGTCGCCACTCGATGCATCCAGAACGAGAGGCATACCGGATAAGCGTCCGGTCCAGTTCATCAGGCATAAGCGCGGCCTTGCTGGGCGTCCTTCAGGGCGCGCTCTACCTCGACAAACCACGCTTGCCTGGTTTTCACCAGACCGACACTTGCCGCTTCCGGCAGCAGGGCGACGGCACTGAGTGGGAATCGGCGTCCGACCCGATCCCCGCTTGCCACGACGACCCCGGTAACCAATCCCAGCGCAGATGGTCCGCTCAGGAACCGAAGCGGCGTGTCGACGTCCCACATCTCGGTATCCGATCAGCGGCGCCAGATGCTTTGCCAGCCAACGATCCCAGGTCTGCACGAAATCATGCGGCAGCCGCCGGGTGACGAAATCGCCCGCTGCTCGGCAGCTTGCCGTAAAATCCCGGCAGGATCAGATCTGCGTCGGGCACGAGAATCTCTTGAACATCTGCAGATTGTAGGGGTTCTCGACGCTCGAGGCCTTCAGCTCGAAATCGGCGAAGAAATCCTGCGTGCCAAGCCTCAGCGCATAGACGTCGGACAAGTCGTGCCGGTGAAGCGGCCGCTGCGCAGCAGCCGCAGCCAGGCCCAGCTGCCGGTCTCGCTGACCTGCACTTCGGGCGAACCGTCGATCGGCTGGAAGGCCAGGGTGATGACGCCGGTGCCGTCCTTGCCGGGCCAGGTCATCGGCTGCGGGCGGGTGGCGTTGTTGAAATAGACGAGGCTCTGGCCGTCGAGATTGAGCGTGACGCGCGTGGCCGTCGGGCGACAGGTCCTTGGGCTGCAAGGTGAAAGCCATGGTCGGGCCCTGCCGCCCGGGAAACAGGTCGTCGCGGATCCTGCGCGCCTGCTCGAAGGCCTTCAGCGCATCGGAGCTCAGGCCGAAATCGGCGCGCCATTTCCAGGGCTGGGCCGTCGTGTCGACATAGTTGATCAGGTGGTCGTTGGTGAAGGCGTCGATCAGGCCGCCGGGTCCGAACAGGCGGGCAAAGTCCTTGACGTTGACGTCGACCGCGCTCTCGGCCGTGAAGGGATAGCGGTTGTTCAGCGCCGCCTGGCAGAAGGGCAGGATGTCGGCGCGCCAGATGGCGTTGAGTTCGGAGGTGACGGCCTTTTCCGTCAGCCCGCTGGTGTCGCTGGCGATGCCGCCCAGCCAGTCGTCGATCGGATCGGGCAGGACGAGCGCCTGTCGCGCCACCGCGCCGGTCAGCTCGGCCAAGCCGCCCTGCTTCTTGATCGCATCCTGCGGATCGGGGCTGGCCGTAACCGTCTGCAGCACGTTGGACAGCGCGGTCAGCGCCACGACCGCGGCATCGAGCGCCGGCGGCTGGCCGTCGACTTCGGCGATCACCGATTTGATCGGCTTGAAATGCTCGGCGACGAGCGTGCCGGTCATGTCGACGGCGTCCGCGCCGCCGGCTTTCGGCAAGAGCTTCACGCCGGTCTTCACCAGCTTGCCGACCTTGCCAAGCTTGCCGAGCACCTTCGAGCTGCCCTTCTTGGCCGCCTTGTTGTCGCCGGCCGGCTCGTCGTCCTCGGAGCGGGTCAGGTCGGTCTCGGCGACGACGGCCGTCACCAGCCGCTTCAGCGCCGAAGTCGGCGCTCGGACAGGTCCTTCAGATTCTCGCTGGCGACGGTCAGGTCGGTCAGCGGCGCCAGCCGCATGTCGCGCAGGAAGCTGTCCCACTGGGCGATGTAGTCTTCGTAGTAGAGCTTCAGGATGTCCTGCGACAGCGCCGCGACCGAGGTCTCGGCATTCTCCGAGCAGCCGCCGGCGAAGACCGCGCGGTCGAGCGCGGCCTGTGCGGCGACATCCTCGACGCGGTCGAGGATCGGCGTCGTGGAAACCCTCATAGGTGAAGGCGCCCGGATACGCCGACCCGCAGCGTCTTGTCGGACCGGCGGGAAAACACCTTGCCGCCGTTCGGGCCGGCGAAATTCGCCGGCATCCATTCGCTTCAGTTCGGCGACCGCCGGGTCGGCCAGCAGTTGCTTGTAGGCGCGCTGCGGCAGCGGGATCGTGCAGACGGTCTTCAGCGCCTCGGCGACCAGCGCCTGGTCCGGCGCGATGTATCTGTCGTCGACGGCCATGCGGTCGATCGCGGCGAGCTGGTGCGGCTTCGGCATCTGGCGTCGGGAAGGGCGCGGTGGGCGCGAATTGCGGCAGTTCGTTCACCCACCAATCCTGCGACGAAGTCGGTGTCCATCTGCGACAGGCCCGTCATCATGCGGTAGGTCTTCAAGCGCGCCGAGCAGGAATTCCGGATCGCGGATCTGCCGCCACATGGTTGCTTCGAGCAGGGCGACCATGCGCGGCTCGAGCATGTTGCGCAGCGCCGTGTCGTAGGCGTCCTGCTGCGCGCGGTGAGTTCCGGCGCGGCGGTCGGGCCGATGAGATCGCGCGCGCCGCCGGCGGCTCCGTGCGCGACGGTCGCGACCGCGTCCATCGCCTGCTAGCGCCACGTCGAGGTCGAGCGGGTCGACCGGCGCCTTCGTCGGCGGCAAAAGGGGTAAGCGTGTCGCGCAGCGCCTCGAACTGGCCGGCCTGCGCTGCGATCGCCTGGCGGCTGTCGAGGTAGGAGATAGGCGAACAGCGCACCGGCCGACGAGCGCGGCCAGCGCCGAGGCCGCCGCCGCGCCGCGCCAGATCCAGGCGCGGCGGCGCTACGGCTACCGGGTCGAAGGTTCCGAGGCCCGCTTCCTTGAAAACGACGTCGGTCAGAAGGTTCTTCAGGAAGAAGCTGCGCTTTTCGACCCGCTGGGCCGGCATGGCGCGCCGCGGCGGCAGGCCGAAGGACGACGACGAGCGCCGCGGTCAGCCGGTCGATCGGCGCGCCTTCCTGGGTCGCCGAGGTCAGATAGATGCCGCGCAGCCAGGCGCTCTCCTCGTAGCGGCTCTCGCCGAACATCGCATCGACCAGCACCTGGATCGGCTCGGCGAGGCTTTCGACCTGAGCCGGGAAAGCGGAAGATCTCGGCGCGCTCGGCAAGCGTGTCCTCGGTCTCCAGCCTGGGCACCAGGCGGCTTTTCGAGTTCGCGTCGCGAGCAGCGACGATCTCGCTGTCACTACGGCGGCCGCATCGACCTTGGCGTCGAGCGGGAAGGTCGACGCCCCAGACCTGCTCGCGGTCGGCGGTCGACAGATTGCCGAAGAAGGGCTCGAAGCCCTTGATGAGGTCGGCCTTGGTCAGCATCAGATAGACCGGCAGGCGGATCTGCAGCCGCTCGTTGCAGCTCGGCCAGGCGGCTGCGGATCTTGCGGCCATGCGCCTTGATCGCCTCGTCGCCTTCCGAGCAGCGCGTCGATCGACAAGCGCGACGATGACGCCGTTCAGCGCGCGCCGGCCGCGATGCTTCTTCAGGAGATCGAGGAAGCCCAGCCATTCGGCCGCGTCGACGTCCGGCTGGCTTTCCTGCTGGACATAGCGGCCGGCGGTGTCGATCAGCACCGCATCCTCGGTGAAGAACCAGTCGCAGTTGCGCGTGCCGCCGACGCCTTGCAGGTCGTCGGTCAGGTCGATCGGGAAGTTGAGCCCGGATTGCCGCAGCGCCGTCGTCTTGCCCGTCGCCGGCGGGCCGACGATCACGTACCACGGCATGTCGCGCAGGAATTTGCGGTTGCCGAGCTTGCGCCGCTTCAGCTCCGCCATGACCTCCTGGAATTTGGCGCCGACCGCCGCGACGTTCTGCTCGCCGGCGTCAGCGGCTTCTCCTCGAGCCGGAGCTGCGATCTCGGCGACGAACATGCGGTTGGCGCGGATGGCGCGCCGCTGCGCGACGATCAGCCAGATCAGCCACAGGATGACCAGGCCGGCGATGATCGCCAGATCGCACGATCTCGGATGCGAACGGCGCGGCTCTGGCCGACCTGCACGATCGGCCCGAAGATCCAGATCAGGCCGGCAAGCAGCGCAAGGCCGATCAGCGTCCACAGCAAGCGCGAGGTGAGGACGGCCCAGAGGAAGCGGAGGATGAACATCGTCAGAGCCTCTTTTCGACCAGCACTTCGACGCGCCGGTTCAAGGCGCGGCCCTCGCGCGTGCCGTTGTCGGCGACCGGATCGGTGGCGGCGCGGCCCTCGGAGCGGATGCGATCCTGCGGCACGCCGTTCTGGACCAGCAGGTCGGCGATGGTCGCGGCGCGCGCCTCCGACAGCCGCTGGTTGGTCGACAGCGGGTTGGTCCGCTGCAGCGGGATGCTGTCGGTGTGCCCGACGACGGTGATGTTGCCGATCAGTTCGTCATTGTCGACGGATCACCTTGGCGATCGAGGCGATCAGCGGCTGCGAAGCCGTCGGTCAGCTCGGCGCGCGACGGCTGGAAGAGTTCCGGGTTGGTTGCCTGGATGACCAGCGTGGCCAGCGAGACGCTTTCGCTGCCCTTGAGCAGCCGCCGCAGATTGGCCAGGCGCGGCGTTCTGGAATTCCGGCAGCAGCGCGAACTCGACCGGCTCAGGCGGCGAGCGGCGGACCTCTGTCGCTGCGCACGGCGCGGCGATCTCGGCGCGTTGCGGCGGCGGCAGCGCGCGCACCAGCGTCGACAGTCTCGGTCGCCTGGCTGCTCAGGCCCATCGAAAGGCCGACATAGATGGCGGTCGCGATGGCAACGGCGCCGAGCGCCATCACCCAGATCGGCACGATGAAGCGCTGCGGTTCGTCCGATGGCGATCACGCCGCGCCAGTTTGGCGACAGCGGCGCGCTTTCGGCATCGGCATCGCGCAGGAAACGCGCCGCCGCGACGCGCACCGCGTTGATGCGAGCGGTCGCCGGCGCGCGCCGGGCACGCGGTATTTGCCGCGGAAGCCGAGCGCCAGGCAGTGATATTGCAGCTCGAGCAGCTCGCGGTCGCGGTTCGGATGGCGCTCCAGCTCTTCCAGCCGGGCGAAGAACTGCGTGCCGGCATCGACGTCGCCGCGCAGCATGACGACCAGCGGCTGGCGCGGCCAGGCGCTGGCGCCGCCCCAGGGCGTGTTCAGCGCAAGATCGTCGAGCAGGGCGGCGACCAGCCATGCCGCCTGGTCGGCGCGAGCCAGCGGCGACCCGCCGGCGACCGCCGCGTCGCGCGCGCGCACCAGTTCGTCGAGCAGGCGCGTGCGCAGCGCTTCCGGGTTTTCCGGCGGCAGCGCGCTTTCCAGTTCGGGCGCGAATTCGAGCAGCGGCGCGAAGGCGTTGACGAGCGGGTTGGGATGCGGCGCGGTTGCGCTTGACCGGCGCCCGACTGGCAAGCACCGGCATAGGCGCGCGCGGCGTCGGCTGCGCCGACCAGCCGAATGCGGGTCCGTTCGCGATCCTCCGACAGTCCGAAAGGATCGTCCCTGCTCATCATCTCACCTGTTCACCGAATAGCAGTCGACCTGCGGTTCGCTCGGCAGCACGCCCGAAACGCCGATCACGAAGCCCGGCGCATCGAGCAGCGAGGCCCAGTGCTCGCTGCGCTGGTCGAGTTCCAGGCACAGCCGGTCGCCGTCATAGGGAATTTCGCGCGGCTGCGAATGCAGCGGCTTCAGCGGGATGCCGGGCAGACGCGATTTCCACAGCCCCTCGAACTCGCCGGCCGAGCCGACCGTCGCCTGGTTGACGAAGATCTTGCGCAAGCGCATCTTCCGACAGTTCGGACCCGACCCGCACGACGATGCGGCTGGCCTGCAGGATCTTCGGGATTGTCGATGCGCACCTTCCAGACATTGGTGGCATGCCGCATGACCGGCAGCGCGCGCGATTTCGGCTCGACATAGCGCAGGCTGAGGATCAGCGAGCGCAGCGTGTCGGCAAGCGCCATGAAGGCCGGGCCGGGCGCCATGTGGTCGTAGGCCGGCAATTCGGCCAGCCGGCGCGAACTCGAACCATAGGTCGCCATGCGACCCGGCGAGGCCGGCAAGTTCCAGATAGAGTTCGGCCGGATGGAAGACGTCCTGCGCCAGCATATGCGCCAGGCGCGGCCGCGCGGCGTTGGCGAGATTGAGCATCAGCAGGTCTTCGACGCTGCGCCCGGCGCCGCCCAGCACCATCTTGCCATGCGCCTCGGCGATCTGGTCGAGCCCGGTGATCACTTCCTGCAGCAGCTGCGCGTACCAGGCGACCGCGTCGGTCGCCAACGTCGGCGGCAGGAAGCCGTGTGTCGAGCGAAACGCCGCCGTCGGCGCGCAGGCCCTTGATGCTCGCCGACCGGCAAGGCGGTGTAGCCGCCGACCGATTTGCCGGGCGCGAGCAGCAGCGCCTGCGGCCGGGCGATCTCGATCTCCTCGGCGTCGGAGCCGCCCTGCACGGCGTCGCGCACGGTGACGATCGCGCCGCGATAGCGCGCGCCGGTCGGCTCGTGCCGTGCGACGGGTCGAAACTGACGCCGCCGGGCGGCTCCAGCGGCAGGGCGATCAGCACCGCGCCCGCCCCGGTGTCCGGCGTGATCGACAGCGGACGTCGGCGGATCCATCGTCTCGGGGATGGCGAACGGCGTTCCGTCGGGAAAGATGCCGCGCGCCGACAGGATGGCGACCTGGCCCGGCGTCGAGCAGCGACGGGTCGAGCGTCAGCGAGCGGAAGCCGAAGGTCTGCAGCCGCCCGGCCTGCAAGCGCGCCGCGCGCCACCGTTTCGAAAAAGCGATCCTGCTGCTGGAAGTGCTGCGTCCGGAGGAACAGGCCCTCCGACCACAGCACCCGGTTTGCATCGCTCATGCCGCCACTCTCTGTATGGACCTCCCCCAGGCCAGGCTCAGGCGGAAATGCCGCCGCTGCCCAGCGTCACATTGACGGTCAATTGTGATCCCGGCGAGACCGATTTTGTCGTCCGCCAGCGTGCGGCCGGTCGGTTCGCGAATAAGCGCGACGAAGCCGAGCGCCGTCGCCTCCGGTTCGACGGTGATCGTCTTCGACGCGGTCGCGCCCGGTCCGACCGAGACCTGGTTCCGAGCCGAGCAGGTCGCCGCCGAGCGCCGAGCCGGCATCGCCTTGCAGCGCGAAATAGTCGGCCGAATTGAACTTGCCGGTGCTCTTCAGCCGCAGGATCATCACCGTCACCGGCCGGTCGCCGCCGCCGGGGCCGGGATTCATGCCGGCCTGGCCGGCCAGGTTGATCGTCACCGTCGACGGTTTCGGCGGGCCGCTCTGGCAGGCCGCGAGAAACCCGGTTGCGCCAAGGGTAACAACGAAATCACGCCGATGGATCATGCCTCACTCCTCTTCATATGCATCCCTGAAATCGGCGCCGATCTCGCCCAGAAAGCGCGTCTCGGCGCTTTGGGCGATCTCGCGATGGCGCTTCTGGTAGAGTTCCCAGAGCTTGGCGCTCTTGCCGCCGGCCAGCAGCGTGCCGATGCCCGAGCTCGACTTCAGCTCCTCCTCGAGCGCCGCCGGATCGAAGCGGTCGATCATGCGCCGCAGCGCGCCCTGCACGCCGCGCCAGGCCCGCACATGGTGGCTGGCGAGATCGCGCACGGCGTCGGCGATCGCCGCCTCGCCGCCAAGGAATCCCGGGCTGTGTCCGCGCATCATGATCGACCAGCGCATCGTCGACGGTCGGCATGAATTTGAGCGGATTGACGTCGGAAGCGCCAACCACGGTCTGCGCGACGCGCGCATTGCCCTTCTCCTCGGCGCGCTTGCGCAGCAGCTGCATCAGCCCTTCGATCATCAGCCGATACTCGCGGCCGAACTTTTCCATCTCGGACGCCGGGTCGCGACCTGCCATGGTGTCGTCAATGCCCAGCCCGCGCAGGAATGCCGCATACGCATCGTCGCCTTGCTGCGCCGGCAATGCGGGTTGTGCGGTTCGCGGCGCCTGCGGCAGCGGACGCGATGCGACTGGCGCCGCTTCAGGCATTGCCCGCGCTTGCACGACGACGGCGGTTCGGGAGCGGCGGTGCAGGCTGGCTACGCTCAGGCTTACCGGCTCTTCCGCCTCGGCGGGCAATTCCCACGGCGCCCGGCCGGACGGAAGCGCCTCATGCCGCGTTTCCACGATTGGCGGAGGCGGCGGCGAAGCTGTGGTCGTGGCGGCGGAGGCTGCGGTGGCGGCGACGGCTCGCGCGCCGATTCGGATCGCGTACGAAGCCGAAAGGATCGTCCGGCCCGCTCGACCGGTCTGGCGTCTCGATGAGCGGCAGTGACAGCAGGCGTCGCCACCGGATCGAGGCTGAACGGGTCGTCGAACGCAGGCGGATTTGTGCCGGTCAGCGTCGGACCGCTCGAATGCGCCGGGCTGGCTCCTTCTCGAACGGATTGGGCAGGTCGGCGGGCCGCGGCGCCCAGGCTCCTCCTCTGTCTTCACCGAAAAGAAATCGTCGTGGCCGAAGGCTGCTGCAACGCGCGATGCCGTCGGCGGCTCGCGCAGCCGACGGTTCCGACTGCCGGCGCGCTGTCGGCCGCGCCGTTGCATCTCGACGCCCAGCACATAGTCGCCGAGCCTCAGCCGCATGCCGGATTGCAGGCGCGCCGAATTGCCGGCGCCCAAGCGGCTGCGGACGCATCGTCGATGAAAAGCGCCGCTGCTCGACGTGTCGGTGACGAAATAGCCATCCCCGCGCGCGCTGATCGTGCAGTGGGCGCGCGAAACGAACATGTCCGGGTCGTCGATCTGCCAGTCGGCTTCGGCGCTGCGGCCGATCACCAACTCGCCCTCGTCCAGCCGAGTCTGGCGAACCGCCTGGCTGCGCGGGCCGTGCTCGAGCGTCAGCAGCAGGCTCATGCCGCCATCCCCGCCGATTCGGGACGCCAGCCGACGATGGTCCGCAGGCGCATGTCGTCAGCATCGCCCCTTTCCGCGGGCCGCGCAAGCCAGGCGGTACGGCCAAGCTGGACCGCGCCGATCTTGGCCGGCGGCACCTCCTTGCCGGCCAGCACGACCCGCAGATCGACGTCGAACTGTTCGCCGACCAGATCGCGCACGGCGCGCTTCAACGCCGGCAGGCGCTTCGCCGCCGCGGCAGGAAGGACTTGTAGTCGTCGAAGCCCAGCGGGCCGATGCGGAGTTCGATCCGGCTCTGCCGGCTGAAGACGCGCGGGCCGATCGTCGCGCCGCGGCCAAGCGCGGCATAGGCCTGGCCAGACGCGGCTCTGCAGCGCCTTCGGTATCGTCGATCCAGGCGGCGACGAACTCCTTCAGCTGCACCGGCACGCCGAACAGCTTCGGCGAGGAACTGGGTCAGCCGCTCCGGCGCCGTCGACCTGCTGCGCCAGCGCGCGCCGCCTGCCGAAGCTTGACCTGATCCGCGACGAAGTCCGCGGCGTTCTGGGTGCCCGGCAGGCCGATGCCGGCCAAGCGCTTCCAGCATGGAACGCGACACGCCCGCCGACGCGCGTTCGACCTGCACCGCCGGATGCGCATCCGCCCAGGCGCGATAGAACAGCGCGATCATGCGGTGCTGCAGGATGTTGACGAAATCGACGAAGGTCGTGTCGCTGGTCTGCCGCGCTTCGCGCGCCGGCGAACCAGCGTTGCGACAGCCGGTCGAGCACCCAGCGCGTCAGATGCAGCGGCAGCGGTCCTTCCGGCCCGAGCAGGCCGATGATTCGCGACCGTGACCCTGGCCGGCACGCCGTCCGTTGCCCGCGCTGAATTCGGCGACGTCCTGCGTCGGCGAAACCCAAGCCGGATATGCTGGCCGAGCCGGGCCGGTTCGCGCTCCGGCCGGCCGGCATGGCCGAACAGGCCGCCCCGCCGTTCCAGCCGCCGCAGCAGTTCGAAGAAGTCGAACGCGTCGTTGAGATCGTCGGCTCTGTCTCAGATCAGGTGGCGATTGCCGGGCGTCATCGGCCATGGCACCTCCTCCTGTTTCTGCAGCAGCCGCGTGCGGGTCCGCACGAAACCATTGATGCCGGCATGGCGGGCGAACAGCCGCGCCAGCAAGCGCCGACAGCAGCAACGTGCTGTGCCCGGCCAGCACCGACTGGTCGATATGCAGCGTCATCTCGGTGCCGCGCCCGAAACACATCGGTCCGGCGATCGGCAGCCGCTCGACCACCGGCCGCGATTCGATGCGCGCGATCGAGCGCACATGGCGCGCCAGGCCCGGATCGCCGCGATCGGCATAGAGGTCGAGCAGCGCGTGCAGCGGATCGGCGCCGCGCCCTTCCTCGGCGAGGCTGAGGAAATTGAGCGAGAGCTGCGACACCAGCCGCCAGGCCAGTTCGTCGGCCCGCGACTCGCCTTCCGGCGCCGCTCGGCAGTGCCGCCGCCATTGCCGCGCGCGGCGGCCGCAAGGCGCCCAGCAGCCTGATCGATTCCACCGGATCGCCGCTCTCCAGCGTCAGCGTCGGCGTGTCGTCGAGGATCGGCAGGTCGCGGTTGGTGCAAAGCGCCACGATGTCGAGCGCTTGGGCGATCGGCCTGCGGCTCGCTGTCCGGCCGGGCTGCGAGACGGCGAGGAACACGTCGTCGCCGGTGTAGGAGGTGCGGGTCACGCCCTGCGCGCCGCTCGTCCTCCGTCGGCCGGCGCGGACGCCGCTCGGTCGAATAGACCCAGCCGCTGCCGCGGTTCTGGCCGAGGCTGAAGAGCGCCGGGAGTCTCTGCGTCCGGACCATCGACGTCGGCGTCCTCGACACGCGATGACGCGGTAGATCTCGAAGTCGCGCGGCCGCGTGCGGTCGGCGTGCAGCACCTGGCGCGTCCGCCGCCGGTCGATCTCGATGACGTTGCACTCGCGCTCGAAGAGATTGATGATCGGCGTGGCGAAAAGCTCGAAATCGGCCGGCGCTGACGTCGGCCAGTTCCGGCGCCGGCCGCTTGAACAGGAAGATGATCTCGAGCCCGGCCTCGCAGCGCCGCACGACCGGCTGCAGGCCCGCGCACGCGCGCATAGTGAAAGCGCTCCGGCATCAGGAAATATTCGCGCAGCAGCCGATAGCCTTCGAAGGTCGGGCGCGTGCGCGGCATCAGCGCCTCGGCATCCGCTGATGCCGACCATGTCGAGGCGGCCGGCAGCGGCGTGAGGGCGTTGTCCTTGCCTTCCGGCCGCGCGCCGACGGCCGCGCAGTCACGCCGAACAAGCGTGTCGAACAGCGTTGCGGCCTTTGGCGCGGCCGGCGAAGCAGAGGTCGAGCCGGTCGAGCTGCAGTTCGTTCAGAAGCGCCCTTGCCGGACCGCGCCAAGCGTGATGCGCAGCGCCGACTCGCCGTGCGACCCCGTCGATCGGACGTATTCCGGCGGCGGCAAGCGCGCTGCGGTCCTGAAGTAGCCGACGGAGCTCACGGTGAGCGGCCACAGCGTCACGTCCTGGCCGGTGGTGTAGGTGCAGCGTGTCGACAGTCCGGGCTGCAGGCTGGAGACCAGCCGCGTACCGCGCTTGACGACATGACCGGCCAGCATCGTCTGCACCTGCTGGCCCGGCTGTCAGCACCGCCATGCCCATCGCCGGCGACGGCGCGACCAGATCGGGATAGAGGACATCGAGAATGCTGCGCGAGAACCGCGAGCGCTCGGCATCCACCTTGAGCCGGGTGCGCGCGGCGAGGAAGGCGACGCCGTCGAGCAGCCGCTCGACATAGGGGTCGGGGCAGGGCACCGTATCGAGCGACAGGTTGCGCGCGACCGCCGGATGCATGCGCGGCGAACTCGGCCGCCAGCGCGCGGATATGGGTCAGTTCCTCCTCGTAGTAGTCGAGGAAGACCCGATCCATCGTCAGGTCTCCGTCAGTCTCGGTGCGCGCCAGCCCGTTGTCGAGATTGATCATGGTGCGCAGCTTGCATCCGCTCCGGCGTCGGCGTCATGATCAGCACGGCGTCGATCTCGATCTTCAGGCCTTGCGTCTTGTCGCCGAGGGTGACCGTCGACCTTCGTCGCCGCTCTCCTTGAGCCGCGGCTCGAACGTGGCGAGCACCGGCTTGATTTCGCGCGCCAGCGACTCGCGGTCGAAGTCGCGCGACCGACCGTCCCGAGAAGGACGGCACGCCATAGTTGATGACGCTGCGCCGCACCTCCGGAAAGTCGGCGAGATCGAGCTGCGATGTCGGCATCGGCCTCGCCCTCCTGTTCGGAAAGCAAGCGGCAAGGCTTCGAAACGCTCAGTGTTGAACAGCGCCTCGATGTCGCGCCGCACCGCCTCGCGCAGCACACGGGCCGACACCACGATGCCGCGGCTTTCGAGTTCCGCGCGGTGGCGGCTCTGGAAGTCGAGCCGTTGCAGCCGCTGCTTCTGCTCGGTCGTCAGCGCCGCGTCGGCACTCGATCGCCCGCGGGCTGCCGGCCAGCAGCGCATCCAGACGCTCGGCGCCGAGCTCGTCGCTCAGCGCCTGGTGCAGTCCGTCGATTTCCGACGTCAAGCCCGGGCAGATCGTTGACGAGGCGGTCCCACAGCGATGGCTGGACCGCCTCGCGTTTCGCCCGAGCAGCCGTGCTCGTCTTCATGGTTCACTTCGCGGCAGACGACGCGAATGCGTCACTTGCCGACGTGCGACGTCGATCTTGACTTCGTGCTTGTCGTCGTACTTGAACTCGATCGTCTTGTAGGCGAAGCCCACCTCGCTCCTCGATCACGTCCGGCTCGTCCTCGCTGGCGTGCATCTCGTAGGTCACGACCGAGGCGTCGGTCAGCGTGACGACCAGATAGTCGCTGGTTTCGCCGGCGATCGTGCGGCGCGCCGAGAACACGACCTCGTCGAGTTCCTTGTTCTCGAACAGCGCCTGTTTTCAGATAAGGCGACGCCATGTCGTAGTGCTTGGTCACTTCGAACATGCCCAGCGCGACGCGGCCGCGGCGCGCCAGCGAATTCGGGTCGTGCGGAGCGACCATCTTGTAGATCGAACCTTGAAGACTTCGATTTCTTCCTCGTGGCCGTCGCGTGTGCTCGGCCCCGGAATATCCGGAACTTTCAGAAACCCATCAATCTTGACATATTCGTTTCGGGCATGGTCGCTCTCCATTCCTCTCGATCAACTACTATTGCTTGACGGACGGCAGCTCCGACACGAGCCGGAGCGAGGCGTTGATGCCTTCCAACTGGTAATGCGGACGCAGGTAGAAGCGGGCGTTGTAGTAGCCCGGCCGGCCTTCGACGCTGTCGACCTGAACTTCGGCTGCGGCGAGAGGACGTTTGGCGCGCGCCTTGTCGTCGGCGAAGGCGGGATTGGCCAGCACGTAGCGGTTGATCCATTCGGTCAGCCAGATTTGCATGTCGGCGCGTTCCTTGAACGAGCCGACCTTGTCGCGCGCGATCGCCTTCAGGTAGTGCGCGAAACGCGAGACCGGGAAGAGGTAGGGCAGGTTGGCGCTCAGCCGTTCGTTCGACTGGGCGTCGGGATCGACCAGCCGCCCGGCGCGGGTCTCGTCGTCCTGCAGCGAATGCGCGCCGATGAAGGCGGCAAGGTCGGTGTTCTTGCGATGCAGGATCGGCATCAGGCCGAGCTTGGCGAGTTCCGCTTCGCGCCGGTCGTCGATCGCGACTTCGGTCGGGCACTTCATCGCGATCGAGCCGTCGTCGGTCGGGAAGGAGTGCACCGGCAGGTTGATCACCGTGCCGCCATTCTCGACGCCGCGGATCTGCGTGCCCCAGCCAAACAGCTTGTGGCTGCGGTTGATGTTGACGCCCATCGGGAAGGCGGCGTTCATCCAGATGTATTTGTTGTGGTCGCCCTCGCACCTCTTCCTCGAAGGCGAAGCCCTTGACCGGCACCGTCTCGGCGCCATAGGGCAGGCGGGCCAGCACGCGCGGCATGGTCAGCCCGATGTAGCGCGCATCCTCGCTCTCGCGCAGCGACTGCCACGAGGCGTAGGCCGGGTTGGAGACGATCTGCTGCAGGTCCTGCGGGTTGGGCAGTTCCTGCCAGCTGTCCATGCGGAAGAGGCGCGGCGAGGCGGCCGCGATGAACGGCGTGTGCGCCGAGGCGCAGACGCCGGACATGTTGCGCAGCAGGCCGACGTCGCGCGGATGGTTGGAGAACTCGTAGGCGCCGATCAGGCAGCCGATAGGGCTCGCCGCCGAACATGCGAATACTCCTCCGTGTAGACTTTCTTGAAGATCGGGCTCTGGTCCCACATCTGGCCTTCATAGTCTTCCAGCGTGTCGGCAAGCTCGTCCTTGGAGATGTTCATCACCCGGATCTTCAGCTTCTGGTCCGTCTCGGTGTTGTTGACCAGATACCAGAGGCCGCGCCAGGTGCCCTCCATCTGCCGCACTTCCGGCGCAGTGCAGGATCTCGTTCATCTGCTTGGTCAGCATCTTGTCGATGCCGGCGATCAGCGACTTGATCGACTTGATCGCGTTGGACGAGATCGTCGTCGTTTCCGAGCGCGCCTGCGCCGCGAGCGCAAGGTTGCGCACCAGCTGCTGCAGCCGCTCGCTGTCGTCCTTCTTGACCTTGAAGTCCTTCTCCAGCAGTTCGCTGAATTCGTCGAGATTGACTGCTTCGGCGCCAGCTTCGGCGACTGCTGCTGCCTTTTCCTGCTCTGCCATGTGTCTATTCCTCACTCTTTGTCGCCGTCATTCAGCGCCTGGCCGGCGATCTGGCCGAGCAGCGGCTCGTTGTTCAGAAGCTTGGCGATGCGCTTTTCGGCATCGACGCGCCCGTCCATGAAGCCGAGCAGTTCCTCGAGCTGCTTGCGCATCTTCAGGATCTCGGCCAGCTGCGGCACCTGCTCGGCGATCTTGTCGGGCGCGAAATCGCCCATGCTTGGTGAAGGTCAGGTCGACGACCATTTCCTCGTCCTGCTCCTGGCCTTCGGCCTGCGGCAGCGTGTTCTTGACCCGCGCCTTCACGCGCGGCCCCATCGCTTCCATGAATTTCGGGAAGCGGTTGGCGTCGGTCTCGACGAACTCGCGCTCCTGCACCGTCTTCGAGCGCCTCGCGCGTTTCGGATGCGCCGGCGAGATCGGCCATCACGCCCATCACGAAGGGCAGCTCGATCGTCGTCGGGCTGCCGTAGGTTTCGACGTCATAGGCGATCTGCACGCGCGGCGCGCGATTTCGCTCGATGACCTTGGCTTTGCTTTCTGCCGGCATGACTAGGACCTTTCATCCTTCTGAGGCGGCTTCTTGCCCTCGGGCATGCCGGCCAGCAGCCGGAACTCCTTCAGGCCCGAAGGCGCCAGATCTTCCATCAACTCAACGAAATCCATGTGAACCATCTTTCGCACGCGGCGCGCCAGATGCGGGATCGGGCTCGACGGCTCGGTGCGGTCGTAGAAGGCCACGACAAGGTCGAGGCATTTCACCACCTCCTCGCGCGAATTGATCTTGTCGGGCAAGCCGACCGATCGGTCCTGCGGCTGCCATGACGGCCCCCGGCGCATGTCCGTTGCTGAGCGGTGTGGGCGGCTGGCGTCATCGCCGGCCGTCGCCGGCGCATCGCGCGGCCTGCGGCGTCTGCGCCCGTTCGAGCGTTGCCAGCGCGCGCTCGAGAAAGCGCTTCAGCTCAGGCACAGTCTGGCCCGTCGATTCCAGCTTGGCGTTGAGCGCAGCGTCGAGCTGCATCGAGCGCGGCGAGCGCCTCGCGCGCGCTGTCGATCAGCGCGCTCATTGTCGCCTGCCGCCTGATCCGCATGCGCCGCGCAGCCGGCGCGCACGCGCATGATGAGCTGGCCGTGCGCCTCGACCAGCGCCGCCTGCTCCTTCGCATTCAGGCCGGACGCCGCTTCCTGCAGCATCGTGCGGTCGTCGAGCGCAGCCTTGCTCCAGATCGCGTCCGCTGAGCGGGCCGAACGGGGCGCGGCGTCGAAGAAACACCTTGCCGCGCAGGTCGCCCAGCACGCCGTCCTGGCCGTTCTGCAGGTCGAGCAGCGCGTTGATGCGGCGAAGGGCGGCATCGCGCGGCGGTGCGTTGCGCCGCAGCGACGGATGCATCGTCTCCCAATGCTGCTCGAAGGTCTGGCGATCAGCGTCAGGCCTTGCGCAAGCCCGGCAAAGCCTTCCTCATTGGCCAGCGCTCGGGTGACGATGACAAGCAGGCGCAGATCGCGGCCATGCGAGCGCAACTCTTCCGCTTTGGCCAGGACGGCGGCCCAGTCCGCAGGAATGGTCATCTGCGTCGGCCGGGCGGTTGCGGTCGTCGTAGGACGACCTTTGATCTGCGGCTCGAGCAGGCGCTCGAGCTCGTGGAAGCGCGGATCGTTGCGCAAATCCTCGCCCGACGGATTTTCACCGTCCAACGGGCTGAGCCAGAGCGCGAGATCGATCAAGTGCTAACCCCCTGCGACTGGCCGTTGAAGCCGCAATGCCTCAAACCCAATTTCGTATTGCTAATTCACCACAGTATCAGGCATGATACCACAAGTATCGGTCATCTTGCAAACAGGCGCGAAAGAGTACTCCATTTAATCAGAGCTGTCCATACTAACGTATCGATCGGAGTCCGCAATCAAAATTCATGTTTGGCTAACTGGTGAACTGGCGCTTGATTCGTTAAGCAAAGCAGCCGGTGAACTCGGCGAACGGCCACGCTCTTTGAAATCGCGCTTTGTGTGGCAGTCTGATTATTTCGCGATCCGGCAGGAGTGGGTTCGATGCAGCCAGGTTCCACGCAGCAGCGCAGATCGTCACAGAGTTTCAAGCGCAAGGAACTGGTCGGCAAGCTGAATCCTGTCTGCGTGCGCGCCTTCAAGGCGGCCGCCGATGCGGCCAAGCTGCGCGGCAATCCTTATGTCGAGCTCGTCCATTTCATCGAGCAACTCGTCCTGTCCGACCGCTCCGACGTGCAGATGATCCTTGCCGATGCCGGCGTCGACGCCAGCCGGATCGCCGGCGACATGTCGCGCGCCATCGACAAGCTGCCCTATGGCGCGACCTCGATCGAGGAATTTTCCGACCATATCTTTCACGCCATCCAGGAAGGCTGGAATCTCGCCAATCTGGAATTCGGCGCCGACGAAGTGCGCAGCGCGCATATTCTGCTTGCCTGCCTGAAGGTGCCGGTGCTGGAAGGCCTGGTCTCGAAGATCAGCGCCGAGTTCGACAAGATCGACGCCGACGGCGTGATCGCGCCGTTTCGCCGACGTGGTCGAAGGATCGCTCGAAGCGTCGGGCAGTGCTTCGCGCTCCGACCGAGAGACGCCGCTCCCAAGCGCGGGCCGGGCGGCGATTCCGCGCTGGCCAAATACGCCACCGATCTCACCCAGCGCGCCCGCGACGGCAAGATCGATGCCGTCGTCGGCCGCGATCCCGAGATCAGGCAGATCGTCGACATCCTGATGCGCCGCCGCCAGAACAATCCGATCCTTACCGGCGAGGCCGGGCGTCGGCAAGACGGCGGTGGTGGAGGGTTTTGCGCTGCGCATCGCCGAGGGCGACGTGCCGCCATCGCTGCAAGGCGTCAGCGTGCGCATGCTCGATATCGGCCTGATGCAGGCCGGCGCGTCAGCGTGAAAGGCGAGTTCGAGAAGCGGCTGAAGGCGGTCATCGACGAGGTGCAATCCTCCGAAGTGCCGATCATCCTGTTCATCGATGAGGCGCACACCTTGATCGGCGCTGGCGGCGCAGCCGGAACCGGCGACGCTGCCAACCTGCTTGAAACCGGCTCTGGCGCGCGGCGAGCTGCGCACCATCGCGGCGACCACCTGGGCCGAATACAAGCAGCACATCGAGAAGGACCCGGCGCTTACCCGCCGCTTCCAGGTCGTCAAGGTGGACGAGCCCGGCGAAGCGGCCGCGATCCTGATGCTGCGCGGCGTCGCCGGCATTCTCGAAAAGCACCATCAGGTGCAGATCCTCGACGAGGCGATCGAGACGGCAGTCAAGCTTTCACATCGCTACATCCCGGCGCGCCAGATTGCCAGACAAGGCCGTGAGCCTGCTGGATACGGTCTGCGCTCGTGTCGCCATCTCGCAGCATGCCCGGCCGGCCGAGGTCGAGGACCTGATGCGCCGTCGGCAGGCGCTGGAGGTCGAGCAGGGCATCATCGGCCGCGAGGGCGCGATCGGCATCGATGTTGCCGAGCGCAAGGCGCGGGTCGAGGCTGGTCTCGCCGAAACGGACGACTGCGCTGGCCGCCGCGCAGGAGCGCTGGGACAAGGAAAAGGAAATCGTCGCCGAGGTGCTTGAGCTGCGGGCGCGTCTGCGTGGGGAAGGCGTGCCGCTCGACGCGGTCACCAAGGGCGAGGAAGGCGCCGAACCGTTGTCCGACGAGACGCCGGCAGCCGCCAATGACGATTCGGCGCCCGACGATGATGAAGCCGCAATCCCGGACGCCGCGAATGACTCCCACGATCCGGAAGCCGATCTTGCGCGGCTGAAGGAACTGATGGGCGTGCTGGCCGACGCGCAAGGCGAGACGCCGCTGATCTTGTTGTCGGTCGACCGCAACGCGGTGGCTGCCGTCGTGCAGGACTGGACCGGCATTCCGACCGGCCGCATGCTGACCAGCCAGACCGAAAAGGCGCTGAAGCTTGCCGGACCTCCTGGCCGAGCGGGTCATCGGTCAGGATCACGCGATGGAGATGATCGCGCGAGCGCGTGCAGACCAGCCGCGCCGGCCTCGGTGCGCCGGAAAAGCCGGTCGGTGTTTTCCTGCTCTGCGGCCCGTCCGGCGTCGGCAAAACAGAGACGGCGCTGGCGCTTGCCGAAACGCTTTATGGCGGCGAGCAGAACCTGATCTCGATCAACATGTCGGAGTTCCAGGAGGCGCACACCGTCTCCACGCTGAAAGGCGCGCCTCCCGGCTATGTCGGCTACGGCAAGGGCGGCATCCTGACCGAGGCCGTGCGCAGAAAACCCTATTCGGTGATCCTGCTCGACGAGGTCGAGAAGGCGCATACCGACGTGCACGAGATCTTCTTCCAGGTCTTCGACAAGGGCATGATGGACGACAGCGAGGGCCGTCGTATCGACTTCCGCAACACGCTGATCCTGCTGACCTCGAATGTCGGCTCCGACGTCATCATGGCCAAGACCGATGCCGGCGAGAAGCGCGAGGAGATCGAAAATCTCGACACGGCGTTGCGGCCGTCGCTGCTGAAGGTTTTTCCGGCGGCATTCATCGGGCGCGTTGTGACGATCCCCTACTACCCGCTGTCCGGCGACATGATCGAAGCCATTGCCAATCTGCAGTTCAAGAAGATCGCCAAGCGCCTGCGCGCCGGCCAGGATGCCGAACTGGTCATCGGCGATGGCGTGATGGAACTGATCAAGGCGCGCTGCACCGACATCGAGTCCGGCGGCCGCATGATCGACGCGATCCTCACCAACACGCTGCTGCCGAGCTTGAGCCAGGGCGTGCTGAACCGGACGCTGGAAGGGCAGAAGCTGACGAAGGTACGGTCGGCGCCTCGCCCGAGGGCTTTACCTACAGCTTTGAATAGGTATGTCTTCGGGTCCAACGAAATTTAGCTACCTGACAGGCCAAGCATGCTCGACGCTCGAATCGCAATGCCGACACCTCGGCCATTATCACCGGCGGCGCGCAGGGCCTTGGCCTTGCAGTGGCGCGCCAACTCGTCGGCGAAGGCTGCCGCAAGATCGCTCTGCTGGGCCGCTCGGCAGAGAAAGGCAAGGCGGCGGTCGCGGAACTTGAAAGGGCCGGCGCCGAAGCCATTTTCATTTCGGCCGACATGGCTGATCCGAATGCTTGCCTCGGCGCCGTCGAGACGGCGCTGAAGCGGTTCGGCTCGATCAACGCGCTGGTGAACTCTGGCGCGTCCACCGCGCGTGGCACGCTCGTCGAAACCACGGTCGAGCGTTACAACGAATTGTTCGACACCAATGCGCGTGGGCCGTTTTTCCTGATGCAGGGTGTGGTCAAGCACCTGCTCGAAACAAAGCAGCCGGGCTCGATCGTCAACGTGCTCTCGGTCAACATCCATTGCGGCCAGGATTTCCTGACCGCCTACTCCGGCTCAAAGGGCGCGATGGCGACGATGACGAAGAACGTCGCCGCCGCCTATGCCAGGAACCGCATCCGCTGCAATGCCGTCGTCTCCGGGCTGGATGGATACGCCGGGCGAGCACGCGATCCAGAAAGAGGTGCATGACGCGCCGGACGACTGGTTGGCGAAGGCAGAGGCGTCAAAGCCATTCGGCAAGCTTGCCAAGCCGGACGAGCTGGCTGTTCTGATCGCCTATCTGATCAGCCCGCAGTCCGGCGTGATGACTGGCTCGATCATCGACTACGATCAGAACGTCATCGGCCTCATCGGATAGTCCTGTTGCGCGGAGACCGCACTCGCGACCGCCAACATCCTATGCCTGCAATTGCCAGGTGACAGGTGCGAAGCACTGAGCTATAGGCGTTGGCATGATCCACGCGTCCGCCACCTATTTTTGGTACTTTAGCACCTCGCTGGCGGCGGGAGGATTGCGCTCGATCTGAAGATTGCAGCATCAAAGTCCGACCAAGCCGCCAAACCTGGCGGCTTTTTTGTTTCAGCCGGCAGGTCCCAAAGAAAACCAGGAGCCTGAGCCGTGTTGACCACCACCGACGACCTTCGCGTCAAGGAACTGAAGGAACTGAGTACGCCCGAAGAGGTGATCGGCGAGATACCGCGATCACTCACGGCAACGCGCACCATAACCGCCGCGCGAAACGCTATCCACTGCCATGCTGCAAGGCACGGACGATCGCCTGCTTGTCGTGGTGGGGCCATGTTCGATCCATGATCCGGTGGCCGCCGTCGACTACGCGGCGCGGCTCGCGGCACTTCGCGAAGAACTGGCGGATCGGCTCGAGATCGTCATGCGTGTCTATTTTGAGAAACCGCGCACGACCGTCGGCTGGAAAGGACTGATCAACGATCCCGATCTCGATGGCAGCTTCAACATCGACAAGGGTCTGCGCATGGCGCGCAATGTGTTGGCTGCGGTCAACAATCTCGGCCTGCCGGCGGCGACCGAATTCCTCGACATGACGACGCCGCAATACATCGCCGATCTCGTCTCCTGGGCGGCGATCGGCGCGCGCACGACGGAAAGCCAGATCCATCGCGAACTGGCGTCGGGCTCTCCTGTCCGGTCGGTTTCAAGAATGGCACGGACGGCAATCTGCGTATTGCGGTCGATGCGGTGAAGTCGGCTTCCTTCCCGCATCATTTCATGGCGGTCACCAAGAGCGGACGCTCGGCGATTGCATCGACCACCGGCAACGACGACTGCCACTTGATCCTGCGCGGCGGCGCAACGCCGAACTACGATGCGGCCAGTGTCGAGGCGGCATCGGCCGAGCTCATACGGTCTGGCCTGACACCGAAGCTGATGATCGACACCAGCCACGCCAACAGCAACAAGAAGCCGGAGAACCAGCCGCTTGTTGCGGCCGATATCGCAAGGCAGTTGGGGGATGGCGAGCAGCGCATCATGGGCGTGATGATCGAGAGCAATCTGGTCGCCGGCCGCCAGGACGTCGTCGAAGGCAAGCCGCTGGTCTATGGCCAGAGCATCACCGACGGCTGCATTGACTGGGACACGACCGTGTCAGTGCTGCGTGAGCTGGCGCAGGCTGTGGCGGCACGGCGTCAGTCGGTCAGGTCCACCGTTCCGCAGTCTGGCGCAGCTTGAGCTAGCCGGCGCGGCTCGACAGGTGGGCCGCGCTTGGCTTAGATCGTCTCAGGTAATGCTACCCAACTGGATGCCTGGATGAAACGATCATGACCAGCAAGACGTCGAACAGCCATCCTTTCCTCGATCCGCTGTGGCGGCGGATCGTCTTCGTCGCGGCGATTGCCGCCTGGAGCCTGACGGAATTCTATTTCGAAGTCCTACACCTGGGGCATGATGGTGGGGGTGTTCGCGGTCTATGGCGCCTGGACGTATCTCTTCAACTACGTTCCGAGGCCTCCTGAGACTCCACCGGAAAACACCGAAGGAACTTAGGTCAAAAGCAAATGCCGCGCGTGTCCATCCGAAACGGTTGAGCATGCGATGAGTGAAGCGCGCGCATCGGCCGACCGGATTCCTTCTCGTTCGTTGCGCTCGCGCATCATCGTCATTGCACTCGCAAGCAATCTGGTTGCTTTCGGAGCGGTCGTTCTGTCGATCGCTTTTCGATCGACAGACTTCACCTGGTGGCTGGTGCGACTCCCTGGGTTGTTGGCGCTGTCACTCACGGCCGCCGCAATCTCGATCCAGCCGTCGTCGACAACGCGGCGCAGGCACCATTGGCTTGGCTGGTTGGCGGTGGGCGCAGTCGTCCTGCACATCGTCTTCGCGACCGGCCTCCACGCCAAATTCTGGGATTGGCTGGCGCCTTATCTGCCGCTGGAGATTGGCTTCGGTATTGTTGCAGCGAGCTGTCTTGTTGGCTACGCTTGTACTGCAGACGATCAAAGCGATTGCGGCTAGCTTTTCGGTCCGGTCTTGATGCTGCGACTGCATCGTCCGGTCGGCTACGTCGCGCTCGGCGCGGCCGCGACACATGTCGCCCTGATTGCTGGAACACCGATCCACATCGTCTTGCTCGCGGCGCCGGCGGCGTCGCACTTGCTATCAGCGCGTTGGCCCATCCGCGGGACGCATGCATGTTGATTGCGTCATCGCGTTGTCTGTCATCTGTGTGGTGATCGTCTATTCAGCTCCGGTTGGGCAGGCCCGACTTGCAGGTTTGAGAACCTCGCCGATCGACAGCGCCGGCTTCCTTCATAAGAACCATACGACTGTCACCTGCGTGACATGCCACCACAATTTTCTCGACGATACTGGCAAGGAGAACTGCCTGAATTGCCACAAGCGGGTCTCGACCGAGGAGCCGATGCGTATCGACCGGATGTTCCACGTCTTCTGCGGCGAATGTCACCGGCGCGAAAGCAGGATCGGTGAAGGTAAGTCAGGTCCGATCGACGATTGCTCGGGCTGCCACACGAAATAGGCGTCCATTGCCGGAAAGGTCTTTCGCTGACGCAGCCAGTTGCCTCAAACGCCGATTTTTCCTAAGCAGCAGCACGTTTTTCTGGAGGACAAGACCCGTGGCCCGCATCACCCTTCGCCAACTGCTCGATCATGCCGCCGAACACGACTATGGCGTGCCGGCGTTCAACATCAACAATATGGAGCAGGCGCTGGCGATCATGGAAGCGGCCGATGCGGTCGATGCGCCGGTCATCATCCAGGCATCGCGCGGCGCGCGCGCCTATGCCAACGACATCATGCTGAAGCACATGATGGATGCGCTCACCGAGATCTATCCGCACATCCCGGTCTGCGTGCATCTCGATCATGGCAACGAACCCGGCACCTGCATGACCGCGATCCAGTCCGGCTTCACCTCGGTGATGATGGACGGCTCGCTGAAAGCCGACGGCAAGACGCCCGGCGACTGGGACTACAATGTCGGCGTGACCAAGACAGTGACCGACATGGCGCATCTCGGCGGCATTTCGGTCGAGGGCGAGCTCGGCGTGCTGGGTAGCCTGGAGAGCGGTGAAGGTGAGAAGGAAGACGGCCACGGCTTTGAGGGCAAACTCAGCCACGACCAGTTGCTGACCAATCCGGACGAGGCGGTGAAATTCGTCAAGGAGACGAAGGTCGATGCGCTGGCAATCGCCATGGGCACATCGCACGGCGCCTACAAATTTTCGCGCAAGCCGGACGGCAAGGTGCTTGCGATGAACGTCATCGAAGAGATCCACCGCAAGCTGCCGAACACGCACCTCGTCATGCACGGCTCGTCTTCGGTGCCGGAGGATCTGCAGGAGATCATCAACAAGTTCGGCGGCAAGATGAAGCCGACCTGGGGCGTGCCGGTCGAGGAGATCCAGCGCGGCATCAAGAACGGCGTGCGCAAGATCAACATCGACACCGACAACCGCATGGCGTTGACCGGTGCGATCCGCAAGGTGATGGCGGAAGACCCGAGCGAGTTCGACCCGCGCAAATATCTGAAGCCGGCAATGGTCGCGATGACCAAGCTCTGCAAGCAGCGGCTGGAGGAGTTCGGCACCGCCGGCCATGCTCTCGAAGATCCGGCCGCTTGCCGGTCGCCGAGAATGGCCAAGCGCTACAAGGAAGGCAAGCTCGATCCGAAGATCGGTTGATGGATTATGCGTTCGAGGCTTCGCTCCATGAGCAGTCTCCAATGACCAATCTCGGCTTCTCCGCCAAAGGCGTCTCGGTCTGCGTCGACCTCTCAGTCGGCGCGCTCTGCGATTTCATCGTCGAACGCGGCGGGCGCATGTTGCGTCCGCTTCATCGCGCGCCATGGATCGACGAGCCGCGCGAGAGCTTGCCGCCCGATATCACGCCGGGACTTGCCCGTTTGTCGGGCGACTTTCTCTGCGCTCCATTCGGTCTCAATGATGTCGAGCCAGCGCCCGGGCATGGCTGGCCCGCAAACGCGCCGTGGGACATCGTCTCGAGCGAAGCGATCGACGATGGCTGGCGGGTGCGCCTGCGGCTGACGCGAGCGGTGCAGGGCGCGACCGTCGACAAGATTCTCACCATCCGGGATCACCATCCGTTTCTTTACCAGCAGCATGTTTTTGCCGGCGGAAGCGGCGAGGTCTCCGTCGCGCATCACCCGATGGCGCGAATGGCGGATGGTGGCAGGCTCTCCTTCTCGCCGAAGAGATTTGCCGCGACGCCGGCGGAACCATTGGAGTCCGATCCGACGCGCGGACGCTATCTCTTTGCCTATCCGGCGCAGACCGAAGATCTGACGCGACTACCGGATCGCAATGGTGGCGCGATGGACCTTACCGTCTATCGCGCCGAAGATCGCCGCGAGGATTTTGTCGCGCTGGTCGAGGCCGAACACGATGGACCGGGCTGGACCGCGCTTGCGCGCAATGCCGAACAGGATCTTCTGCTGGTGCTGAAAAACTCGGCCGAGCTTCCGGTGACGATGTTGTGGTTCTCCAATGGCGGGCGCGACTATGCGCCTTGGAATGGTCGCCACCTCGGCGTGCTTGGCATCGAGGATGGCCGCGCCTATCCAGGACATGCGGCATCGATCGGCGACAATGCGCTGAAGCGCCAGGGCGTGCCGACGAGCTTCGTGTTGACCAAGGACGGCGAGGTCACGTTCCGCCACGTGATCGGAGCGCTGCCGCTCGGCGACAGCAGCTACGCCGCCGACACGTGTCGATCATGCCGCGACCACGCTGACTGCGGTCTTCGCCGATGGCAAACCGATCGAAGTTCCGTTCGACGGTTCATACTTGGCTTAGGACAAAGCCTCGTCCTCCCTTTCGGCGCGCCTGCCTTTTCGCTACGATATTGGCTTGGGCAGCCATCAGGGGGAAGGCATGTCGGACGCATCCAATTTGGCGCGGGCAGGCGGAGGGGTCGTTCGCTCCTCGCTTGCCACGACAGGCAAATGGGCGGGCACGCTCGGTCTGGTCGGCGGCATCGTCGCCGACATCCTCAATCCGCTCGCGCCATTCGCGGCCTACATCGCTCTGATCGCAGCGGTGGCTGCGGTCGTGATCGCCATCGCGATTGCGTTTCGTCTCCTGCTGGCGACAAAGGCGATGCCGGCACTTGTTTTCGCCTCGACGACCGCCGCGATTGCCGGTGGCATTTATGGGCTGCAGCAAGCTGACGACGCGCAGGACGGTTTGCTTGCCGGCCTGGTTCCGGCTGTCGCCCAGTTGCAGCAATCCGTCGGCCTGGTTGCCGCAAAGGTCGAGCGGATCGAGAAGACCGTCACCGATACCAAGCAGACGGTCGATCAGATCGCTGTCGACCAGGCCGAACAGAAGAAGAAGGCTGAACAGATGGCCGCGGCTCAGGCTGAGCAGGCCAGGAAAGCTGAGGAGGCAGCCGCGGCTCAGGCGAAGAAGGCCGAGGAGATCGCAGCCGCCCAGGCCGAGCAGAAGAAGCAGGCCGAGCTCCTCGCGGCAAATCAGGCAGCGCAAACAAAGCAGGTCGAGAAGCTCAACACGACCACCGAAAAGATCGCGGTTTCGATCGACACGATTGCCAAAGGCTTCGCGGCACTTGCCACGCAAGGCGGCACGATCGCCGATCCGAAACGGCCGGACGAATTCTATCACAATGCGCGCGTGCAGGAACTTGGCGGCGACATGCTGAATGCCCGCCGCAGCTATCTTGCCTTCGCCAATTTCGATGTCGACGCGATCGACCCGTATCTGCGCTTCGCCACTTTGCTGCGGGTGCAGGATGGCCGCGCCGGCGCGCGCGAAGTGTTTGGGCAGCTTGCGGACAAGGGCAAGTCGCTGTCGCTGAAGCTCGCGCATCATTCTGCAATTCGAAGATGCGCAACGGCTCGAAAGACTAAACGCCTTCATCGCCGCGAACCCTGATTTTGCGCCGGCCTACTATTTGCTCTCGCAGGAAAATTCGGAGGATCGCCTCGGCTCGCAGAGCCTCTCCGACAAGCGCGCTGAAGCGACGGCGCTGGAGAAATTCGTCTCCTATGAAAAGGATGGCGGCCTGCTGAAATATTTCGTCGATCAGACGGAGCTCGCAACATGGCTGGACAATTCTCGCCGCCGACTCGAGACACTCGACGGCGTGCTCGATCCAGCTCGTTTCGCACCGACCCTGACGCCGACGCGTTCCAACCAGGGATGGATAATGACGATCGTCTCTGCCTGAAGCGGCGACGTCGATCTCGTGGCGCATGGGTAGTGATGGGCCCTACGTTGAGACCGGGTTCATGGCGATGAACGATCAGCGCACAGGCAAGCCTTTTCCCAATCCCAATTTCGAATTGCCGAGCGATACGAAGGCCGCGACGATTTCGCTGAAATATCTCGATCAGCGCGGCAATGTCGCCGGACCGTTCGACATCCGTTTCGATCCCGATCAGGCGCTGTCGCAGGGCAACAAGCAGATACTCGATCAGTTCTGGACGTCGTGGATCGTGTTTGATGCGAGCGGCAATACGGGCAATGTCTACTTCACGCAGATGCTGTCGTACCGTTGCGCCATCAAGGAAGTGCATTACAGCTTGAATGGGGCGGCGCTCGACAAGAAGCTTGAGCTGCCGCCGTGCGACGAGAAGGATCCCTACGCCATTCCGAGCGACTTCATGCCGTTCTTCAAGGTTGGCAAAGATGTAAAGTCGATGTCGGTGCAGATCACCTACGACGATGGAAGCCAATCAGCTGTTCGCGAATTTCGCAGACAGTAAGCAAGACGAGAATCATGTCTGAACTCGCCCACATCGCCGCGACCATTTTCAAACGCGCAGGAAAGGCCGAACGCTTCATCGTCGGCATTGCTGGGCCGCCCGCATCTGGAAAATCGACGCGCGCGGAAGCTCTTGCTGAACTTTTTCCACAGGCTTCTGCGGTGGTCGTTCCGATGGATGGATTCCACTACGACGATCGCGTGTTGGACAAGCTAGGCTTGCGCATCGCAAGGGCGCGCCGGAGACTTTCGACTTCGCAGGCTTCGCGACGTTGCTGCGTCGATTGAAATCGCGCGAGCACAATATCGCGATTCCACTCTTCGATCGCAGCCTTGAAATATCGCGCGCAGCCGCGGCAATCGTGGATTCCGATGTGAAATTCGTTCTCGTCGAAGGCAACTATTTGTTGCTTGATGAAGCGCCGTGGTCAGAGCTTGAAACACTTTTCGACTTCACGATTTTTGTCGATGTCGCGCGCGACGAATTGGAGCGAAGATTGGTCGCGCGCTGGCGTGAGCACGGGCGTCCCGATGATGCCGCGCGCAAATGGATCGAGACGAATGACATGCCAAATATTGATCGTGTTCTTCGCGCAAGACGAAGAGCCGACTTAGTGATATGATTCGCCTTGTCAACTGGACGGGCGGAGCAAACGGGGACCCCGTCATCAGACATTGAAGTTTCCCGTCTCAGAGAAGAGGAGGGTTACATGGCGTTAAAGGCAAGCAAGCCTAAGGGTACCTCGAGTAAACCTGCAGCGAAGAAACCGGCCGCGGCTGCGAAGGCCGCAAGCGCGACCAAGAAGTCGGCTGCGAAGCCGGCCGCAGCGAAGAAGCCAGCGGCGAAGCCCGCCGCGGCAAAGGCGAAAGCTCCTGCGAAGGCAGCAGCGAAGAAGCCAGCGGCGAAAGCCAAAGCGCCTGCAAAAGCTGCAGCCGCTAAGAAGCCCGCAGCCAAGGCAGCAGCGGCCAAGAAGCCTGCAGCCAAGGCGCCTGCCAAGGCAAAGTCCAACGGCGTCGCAAAGACGGTTGCCAAGACCGTCAAGAGCGCTGCCAAGGGCGCGGCCAAGACCGCCGGAAAAGTCGCTGCCGCGGCAGCGAGCGCTGTCGGCGTGAAAAAGAAATCGGCGGTGAAGGCGAAAGCCTGACTTCGTCAACTGCCCGTTCACACGGTGCAAAGTTTTCGGCCGGTCCTTTCGACCGGCCTTTCTTTTTTCGATCAGCGGATTTTAGGATCGTTGGCGTCGCGCGCAATCGTCTCTCGCATCGCGACTTTGCACTCGCGAATCTTGCTGCCTGTTCGCGATGAAACCTATGCGGCTTTGAAGGCAACGACGGCGTTGGTGCCGCCGAAGGCGAAGGCATTGCTGATCGCGGCGCGCACTGTCCGTTGCTTGGCCACATTCGGCGTCACGTCGAGATCGCAGTCGGGATCCTTCTCGCGATAGTTTGCGGTCGGTGGCACGATGCCTTCGCGAAGCGCCATGATGCATGCGATCGCTTCGATCGCTCCGGACGCGCCCATGCAATGCGCATGCATCGACTTTGTCGACGAGACGGAAAGGTTGTCGGCATGTGCGCCGAACACGCGACGGATGGCTGTCGTCTCGATCTGGTCGTTGGCCTTGGTGCCGGTGCCGTGCGCGTTGATGTAGTCGATATCTCCGATGGCAAGGTCGGCATCGCGCAGGCAGGCTTGCATGGCAGCCGTCGGCCCCTCGACCGTCGGCGCGACAATGTCGCTCGCATCCGCCGACATGCCGGCGCCGGCAAGTTCGGCCAGGATCGTCGCGCCGCGCGCCTTGGCGTGCTCGTAGGATTCCAGCACCATCATGCCCGCGCCTTCGCCGAGCACGAGCCCGTCGCGGTCGGCAGAGAATGGCCGGCACGTTTCGCGCGCCAGCGCCCGCAGCGCTTCCCAGCTGCGGACGACGCCGAACACCAGCGGTGCATCGGCGCCGCCGGCCAACATCACGTCGGCGCGGCCGAGCCTTATCTGATCGGCAGCGGCCGCGAAGGCATGGTTCGATGACGCGCAGGCCGACGTGACGCCGAACACCGGTCCGCGCAAGCCATAGATCATGCTGACCTGTCCGGCCGAGGCGCTGGGCATGATGCGCGGCACGGTGAAGACGGACGGGCGCGGCTTGTTCTCCACCAGCAACGCCCAATAGTTCTCGTCCGCTGTCTCCGCGCCAAAAATGCCGGTGCCGACGACCGCGCCGATGCGCGTCGCGTCCATGTCGGCGGCGGCCACGCCGGCCTGGCGCAACGCCTGGTCGGCAGACATGGCGGCAAGCAATGCAAACCGGTCGATCGAGACAAGCCGCCGGCGGTCGATGTCGAATTCCGGCAGCGTCTTGATCTGGGCGCCGACGCGGACCTTGTCGTCCAGATGCGGCGACGAAATCGGCCCGATGGCGCTGCGGCCGTCGCGCATCCCCTGCCAGATGGATGCGAGTGTCCGTGCCCAGCGCGCAGAGACCGCCAAGGCCGGTGATGACAATGCGCTGGCGCGTCACGCGGAGCTTTTCTTCTCGATCAGCGTTCGGACGGCTGCGATCATGTCGCCGACATTCTTCAGATTGTTCCAGGCATCGACCGTGTTCATCTCGATCTCGATGCCATAGGCCTCTTCGAGATCGAAAATGATCTCGGTCAATTCGAGCGAGTGGATGCCAAGCGCCGTGAGTTCGGTTTCGGGCGTGACCTCGCCGATCTCGGGGTCGGCGTGAGCCTTCACTTTCGCGATGATATCCTTGGTGAGATCGTCCGCCATTGTTAGCTATCCCCCGTCCAACCGACTGCCGGTCAGGATAAGCCCCTCGCTTTCCCCGCCGTTCCTTTTCACTGTGCTGTTCTCGCCGCGTCTGTCGAGCGGCGTCAGAACCTTCTCTATAGAAACCGAAACCTCGCGAGGCAACACGCTATCTGCACCTACGAAGGTAGGGTTTCCGTTGCGGAACTGGTTCGCATGTCAAGGATCGGCTAGCCTGACGGATGAGGGAGAAGCGTCATGTATCAGGCAGTTGGATCGCGTGGATCACGGGTGAGCCGCGTTCTGTGGATGCTGGAAGAACTCGGCGAGCCCTACGAATTTGTCGAAATAAAGCTGCGCTCGCCGCGCGCCTACGAGCTCAATCCGTCCGGCAAGGTGCCCGTTTTGATCGATGCTGACCTCGTGATCACCGATTCGGCCGCGATTTGCGTCTATCTGGCAGACAAACATGCCGAAAAGGTATGGGCGCGGCTCCCGGGCTTGGAGGGCGCGCCGAGATGGACAGCTGGATGCACTTCGCCCAATCCGAGTTCGAGGCCCCGCTCTGGAACAAGCTGCGCCACCGTTTCATGTTGCCGCAGGAGTTGCGGGTCGATGTCGGCCCTGCGGCTGCCTATGATTTTGGCAACGAGCTGAAGGCGCTGGAACGTCGCCTGCGACGGGCGCGACTTCGCGCTTGGGGACCGCTTCAGCGCCGTCGATGTATTGCTGGGCGACATGGGCGGCTGGGCGCGCGTCGGGCAAATTCCAGGATCGAATCCGAGCCGCGTGAACGCCTATTTCGACCGTGTGCTGTCGCGTCCTGCGCAGAGCCCGTTCGCAGGCGGCGGGCGGCGCTTTCGCCTGACATCTAGATGAAAAGAGCCCCGCCTGCAGCGGGGCTCGACAACAATCTCTTGAAAGTCCGGATCAGTGGCGCGACAGCCAATTGTCGATGTCGCTTTCCACTGCGTCCTTCTGCTTGCCGTAGCGTTCCTGAATTCTGCCGGCGAGTTCGGTGCGCTTACCCTTGATCACGTCAAGGTCGTCATCGGTCAGCTTGCCCCATTGCTGCTGAACCTTACCCTTGAACTGCTCCCAGTTGCCTTCGATACGGTCCCAATTCATGGCTATCTCCTCGTTGATGAATACCGGGCGGTTCGCGCCGGCTGAGGAGTCAACGTGCTCCCCATCGTCAAGTTCCAGGAGACAGTGCGTTCAAAGCCGACCGATAAACTCCTCTTTACTTGATCGTGATGACGTCAGCCTGTTTGTGCACTGCAGCATAAACAGGTGAAGGAACGAAACGTGAGCATTTCTACCGACAGCGCCAATACGCGCCTCATCATCCCCGGTCTCAAGGCGATCTATGCCTCGCTGCACGACAGTGCCGAAACGATCCTGCGCGTCGTTGCGGGCTTGGCTCTGGTCACGCACGGTTTTGGCAAGGTGACGAACCCATTTGGTGCGGCCGAGATGGTCGAAAGCCTCGGCTTTTATCCCGGCGTTTTGTGGTCGCCGCTGCTCTCGTTCACGGAATTCCTCGGCGGCATCTTCATCGCACTTGGTTTCCTGACGCGCCCGTCGGCCTTCGCGGCGATGTTCGTTCTGCTGGTAACGGTCTATTTCCACTGGATCCAGCTCGGCCAAGGCTATTCTGGCGCCGAAAAGTCGATCCTTTGGGCCGCGATCATGCTGTTTTTCGTCATCCGCGGCGGCAATCGCCATTCGGTCGACGCCAAGCTCGGCCGCGCTTTCTGATTCGACAAATGGGTTGCGCCGCCGGCATTCTTGCCTTTGCGGCGAAAGCGGCTAAGAACGGGCTTCGTCCACTCCGAAATTTCGCGCGGAGCCCGTCATGACCGAAGTGCTGCAAACCCCGAAACTGGTCACCGTCTTTGGCGGTGCGGGATTTTTGGGCCGGCATGTCGTGCGGGCGCTGGCCAAGCGTGGCTATCAGGTGCGGGTGGCATGCCGTCGGCCGGATCTTGCCGGCCACCTGCAGCCGCTCGGCAATGTCGGCCAGATCCAGGCCGTGCAGGCCAATCTGCGCGTCCGCTGGTCGGTCGATCGCGCCGTGCAGGACGCCGATCATGTGATCAATCTGGTCGCGATCCTGTTCGAGAGCGGCCGCCAAACCTTTGACGCCGTGCAGGATTTTGGCGCTCGCGCGGTGGCCGAAGCCGCCCGCGGCGTTGGCGCCAAACTCACCCATGTGTCGGCAATTGGCGCCGACCCGAACTCCGATTCGGACTACGGCCGCACCAAGGGCCTGGGCGAGAAGGCTGTTTTCGAAACCGTTCCGGACGCAGTGATCTTCCGCCAGTCCTTCATGTTCGGGCCGGAGGACGGCTTCTTCAACAAATTCGCCAACATGGCGCGGTTCACGCCGTTTCTGCCGCTGATCGGCGGCGACGTGCGATCCCAGCCAGTGTTTGTCGGCGATGTCGCCGAAGCGATCGCGCGTTCTGTCGACGGCAAGGTGGCGGGCGGCAAAGTCTACGAACTTGGCGGTCCCCAGGTGCTCACCATGCGCCAGAATTTCGAGGAGATGCTGCGCGCCATCGACCGCAAGCGCTGGTTGGTGCCGGTGCCGTGGTGGGCGGCGGAACTGCAAGGCAAGATTTTCGGCATGCTGCCGAAGCCGCTGCTGACGTCTGACCAGGTGAAGCTCTTGAAGCGCGACAATGTCGTCTCGAAAACGGCGATCGAGGAGGGCCGCACCTTGGAGGGCATCGGCATCCAGCCAACGACGCTGGCCTCGATCCTGCCGAGCTATCTCTGGCGTTACCGCCCGGCCGGGCAGTTCACCAAGCGCTCTGAAGCGTGACGCAAGCGGATCGCACCATGCTGTCGTTCCGAGCATAGTCCCCGAGGCAGGCTCGTGCTTGATGCTTTCCTGCCAGACGGAATAAGCGCCGCCGCAGCACTTCTGCTCGTTGTGGCGAGCTTTTTCACCTCCGCTTTGACGGCGTCCTTCGGCGTCGGCGGCGGCGTCGCGATGCTGGCGCTGCTCGGCATTTTCGTGCCGGTGGCGGTGCTGATCCCGGTTCATGGCGCGGTGCAGCTCGGCTCGAACACCGGCCGCGCCTGGTATCAGCGGGCGCATGTTCGGATGGACGTTGCGGCCCCCTTCATCGCGGGCAGCGTGGTGGGTGCGATCCTCGGCGCCTTTGTCGTTGTGCAACTGCCGGACGCGTTGCTGAAGATCGTGCTCGGCGCCTTCATCATCGTCATCACCTGGATGAAGGTTCCCGGCATCGAACGTCTGAACAAGGTCGGCCTGGCCGTCGCAAGCGTTGTTCTGGCGGTTGTTTCGATGATGGTCGGCGCGACCGGCCCGCTTGTCTCGCCGATCTTTGCGCAGTTCATCACCAACGATCGCAAGGCTCTGGTCGCGACACACGCCGCCGGCATGGTTGTCCAGCACGGCCTGAAAATCGTCGTCTTCGGCCTGGCAGGTTTTGCCTTCGGCCAATGGCTGCCGATGGTCGTCGCCATGATCGCCACCGGCTATCTCGGCACGCGCTACGGCAGCCTGCTGCTCGACAAGATGCCCGAGGACAGCTTCCGCTGGTGGTTCAAGATCGGCATCACCGTGCTGGCGCTGGATTTGCTGCGAAGAGGGTTGGCTGCCTGAGCGAATGCTCAGCCCCAAATCAGCAGCGCGATCATACCAACCCCGCCGACAATCAGCCGCCACCAGCCGAACAGCGAGTAGCCGCGCTTCGACACATAGCCGAGCAGCGAGCGCACGACGATCACAGCCATGATGAAGGCGGCGATGAAACCCGTCACGATGATCGGCAGGTCGGCCGCGGAAAGGATGTCGCGGTTCTTGTAGAGGTCGTAGGCGAAGGCGCCGGCCATGGTCGGCATGGCGAGGAAGAAGGAAAATTCGGCGGCGGAGCGCTTGTCCGCGCCCAACAGCAGCGAGCCGACGATCGTTGCGCCCGAGCGCGATGTGCCCGGAATCATCGCCAGGCACTGGATCAGGCCGATCTTGAAGCAAAGGCCGAGCGGGAAATCCATGACGTCGAAATAGCGCGGCTTCAGCGGCGCGCGGTCGATCCAGAGCAGCACGAACCCTCCCAGGATAAGCATGATGCAGATCAGCATCGGCGACTCGAACAAGCACCGTCTTGATGAAATCATGCGCCAGCGCGCCGATCACCGCCGCCGGCAGGAAGGCGACCAAGACGCCCAGCACGAAGCGCCGCGTGCGGGCATCCGACGGCAGATCGACCAGAATTTTCAGGAGCTTTGCCGCGTAGACCGAAAGGATCGCCAGGATCGCGCCGAGCTGGATCAAAACCTCGAAAGCCTTGCCGGTCGACTGAAAGCCGAGAAAGTGGCCGGCGAGCAGAATGTGGCCGGTCGAGGAGACCGGCAGGAATTCTGTGAGCCCCTCCAGCAGGCCGAGCAGAAGCGCTTCGACGATCGTCTGGTGTTCCATTCATCCCTCGTTTGACGGCAAAGTCCTGCGATTGCTTGTTTTCGCGGAAAACTCCCCCTATAGGTCGAACGCCGCCGTGGCGCCGCGCCTTGTGTCGTTTTCCGGACCGGGCGGCGCGACAAGCATCACCTGCTCGAGCCGAATCACGTCCCGCCCTTCATGCTTACCCTTTTCCAACATCCGATGCTCGCCTCTTGCCGCTTCGTCCGGCTGACTTTTGGCGAGCATGGCGAGGAGATCCAACTCGTCGAGGAAATGCCCTGGACCCGGCGCCCGGAGTTTCTGGCGCTCAATCCAGCCGGCGGCCTGCCGGTGCTGTTGGCCGAAGGCGATATACCGGTCGTCGGCGCCTATGCGATCGCGGAATATCTCGACGAGACGCGCGGCGTGCTGAAGCGCGACAAGCGTCTGCTGGCTGAAAACCCGATGGACCGCGCCGAAATTCGCAGGCTGATCGACTGGTATCTCGGCAAGATGGAAACCGAGGTGACGCGCCATCTGGTGCGCGAGCGCGTCCTGAAGCGGCTGATGCCGGACGGCGGCGGCTCGCCCGATTCGGCGGCGATCCGCGCGGCGCGCTCCAATGTGAAGCAGCACCTGAAATACACCAACTGGCTGGCGGGCACGCGCAACTGGCTGGCCGGCACCCGAATCACCTATGCCGATCTGGCCGCCGCCGCGTCGATCTCGGTGCTCGACTATCTCGGCGAAATCGACTGGACGGACTACAAAGCCGCGCGGGACTGGTATTCTCGTGTTAAGTCTCGGCCATCGTTCCGCCCACTGCTGAACGATCGCGTGCGCGGGCTGACGCCGGTGGCGCACTACATGGATCTGGACTTCTGAACGGAGGCGGCAAAGCGCCGGGTTCGTTGCCAAGCCAATCGAAGACAACCGCTGGGAAACTTCGCGCGCTTATCGATCGCGAGGCTGGAAGGCTAGGCTTCGATGCGGTCGCGGTAACGACGCCAAACGCCATTCCGCTGGCGGTCGAGCGGCTGGCGACCTTTGTTGCCGATGGCCAGCACGGCACGATGGACTGGATGGCCGAGACGCTTGCGCGGCGCGGCGACCCGAAGGCCCTTTGGCCGGAAGCGCGCTCCATCATCATGCTGGCCATGAACTACGGTCCGGCCAAGAATCCACTCGACCTACTCGAAAAACCCGACCGCGCGGCGATTTCGGTTTATGCCCGCAACCGCGACTACCACGATGTGATCAAGGGTCGGTTGAAGGAAATCGCCGGCAAGTTGGCTGCGAAGAGCGGCGCGGACGTGAAGGTGTTCGTCGATACGGCGCCGGTGATGGAAAAGCCGCTTGGCCGAGGCTGCCGGCCTGGGCTGGCAGGGCAAACACACCAATCTGGTCAGCCGCGAACTCGGCTCCTGGTTCTTTCTCGGCTCGATCTTCACGACCGCCGAACTCGAGCCCGACGCGCCGGAGGCCGATCATTGCGGCTCGTGCCGCGCCTGCCTCGATTCCTGCCCGACAAATGCTTTCCCGGCGCCGTATCGTCTCGATGCCCGCCGCTGCATTTCCTATCTCACCATCGAGCACAAAGGCCCGATCCCGCATGAGTTTCGGGCGGCAATGGGCAATCGCATCTATGGCTGCGACGACTGCCTGGCTGCCTGTCCCTGGAACAAATTCGCCCAGGCTGCATCGGAGGCGAAACTCATCGCGCGAGACGATCTGAAGGAGCCAAGGCTGGCCGATCTGCTCATGCTGGACGACGCCGGGTTCCGTGCTTTGTTCACGGGGTCGCCGATCAAACGAATCGGCCGCGACCGCTTCATTCGCAACTGCCTGATCGCGGCGGGCAATTCGGCTGACGAGGGTCTGGTTGCTCCATGCAAGGCGTTGCTGGGCGATGGGTCGCCGCTGGTCCGGGGCGCGGCAGTCTGGGCACTGGGACGGCTGATCGATCCGTACGTCTTTTGGGCTATGGCCAGCGACGCCGTCGACCCGGATCCGGAGGTCATGCTCGAATGGCGATCGGCGGGCACCACAAGAAGCGAGGCGACAGGCGCGTGAACATCTTCATCTTCGGCGCCGGCTATTCCGCCAAGGCCTTTGCTCGCGAAGCGAAACCGGGGATGGCGATTGCCGGTACGACGCGCTCGCCGGACAAGTTCGACAGCCTGCGCAACGCCGGCATTTCGCCGCTGGTGTTCGATGGCGCTGCGACGCCCGAGATATTGCAGGCGCTGGCGAACGCGACTCATCTGATTATCTCCATCGCTCCGGACGATGGCGGCGATCCTGTGCTGGCGGCTTTTGCCGACACGATCCGAACGGTCGATGCCGAAGCTGCAATGGATCGGCTACCTGTCCACCGTCGGGGTCTACGGCGACTATCAGGGCGGCTGGGTCGACGAGAGCGGCGGAATGTCGTCCGGTGTCGCGGCGCTCGAAGCTGCGGGTCGACGCAGAGCAGGCTTGGCAAGCCCTGGCCGATGAGATCGGCAAACCGTTGGCGATCCTGCGCCTCTCCGGCATCTATGGGCCGGGCCGCAACGCCTTCGTCAACCTGGAATACGGCACCGCCAAGCGGCTGATCAAGCCGGGCCAGGTGTTCAACCGCATCCATGCGGCCGATATCGCCGGCGCTTTGTGGCATCTCGCCGGGCGCAACCTTGGCGGCGTCTTCAACGTCACCGACGATGAGCCCGCGCCGCCGCAGGACGTCGTGGCCTATGCCGCCGAATTGATGGGCGTAGAACCGCCGCCGGAAATTCCTTTCGAGACCGCCCAACTTTCGCCCATGGCGCGGTCTTTCTATGGCGAGAACAAGCGTGTCTCGAACAAGAAGCTGAAGGAGACGGGTTACGCCTTCCGGTTTCCAAACTATCGCGTGGCGCTTTCGGCCATGTGGAACGATCGGACATGGCGCGGCGTCGGTGGAAAGGACGCCCGCAGTCCCATCAAGCCGGATTGAGTGGACGCAGCTTAAGCTTTCGGCAACCATAGCGGCCCAAGGTGGCGCCGTGCGCCTTGTTGAGGGGTGAATCCATGACTGTTTCGGTTGGCAAGGCAGGCCGGTGGCTGGCGAGCGGCGCTCGTCGCGCTCGCGGTTGCCGGTACGGCTGTCGAGACCGTCCAGGCTGAACAACTGGCGAAGACAGCCTTTGGCAGCAAGAAATTGCCGGCCGCGACCGAAGCAAAATCCTACGGGTTCTACTCGAAGGGCTGTTTTTCGGGTGGCGTTGCCATCGCCACCGATGGGCCGACCTGGCAGGCGATGCGGCTGTCGCGCAATCGGCGCTGGGGTCATCCCACGATGATCAAGCTGCTCGAAAAGCTGTCTCGCCAAGGCACCCAGATCGGCTGGCCGGGCCTTCTCATCGGCGATATCTCGCAGCCACGCGGCGGTCCGATGCTCACCGGCCACGCCTCGCATCAGATCGGCCTCGACGCCGATGTGTGGTTCACGCCGATGCCCGACAGAAAGCTCACCGCCAGCGAGCGCGAGAAAATCAGCGCCGTTAATATGGTGAAGGGCGAGGGCAAGAAGATCCGGGTCGACGACCGGGTCTGGTCCGACAGCCGGCTGCGCCTGCTCAAGCTGGCCGCCAGCTATCCGGAGGTCGAGCGCATCCTGGTCAATCCGGCGATCAAGAAGAAGCTCTGCGATACCGCGACCGGTGACCGCTCCTGGCTGCGCAAGGTGCGTCCGTTCTGGGGGCACGACTACCACTTCCATATCCGCATCGGCTGCCAGGCGGGCTCGACCGGCTGCAAGGAACAGTCGGCGACCTCGCCGGGCGATGGTTGCGGCGAACCGCTGGCCTGGTGGTTCACCGAAGAACCGTGGCGGCCGAACAAGAACCCCGACGCGCCGAAGGCGCGCGACCTAATGACGATTTCGAGCCTGCCCAAGGCTTGCCGTGCGGTGCTGGCCGCGCCGAACCCCGAATCGGAGCAGGCAGTCACGATCTATGGACCGGGCAGCCGGGTCATGACGGCGACCGCGCCGTTGGCTGAATCGCCGCCGGAGCAAAATGCCGATGTTCCCATCGATACGCCGCCCGCCGCGGCAAGCGCCTATTCGGCAACGCCGACGATAGGCATTCCAGTGCCGCGGCCGCGTATCAACGTGCCGAATACGAATCGGTAGGTGTGCGGGACGGCTCATATTTGCAGCCCGCGATGATCTTGAAAGCTACGATTTCCCATGAAGAGGAAGTCGTCGGGTGGGCCTGTTGCGTACGCCGCCCGGCGGGCAGTGAGCACGACGGCCAATCGCCGGAAGGCATTCAGAAAATTATGCGTGTCGAGCAATCGAAAAGCGCCAAACCGCGCGAGGCCGGATTGCCCAGCGTCGTCATCGATTCTGTCCTGAGCGGCGAAAGCAAATTTCGCCTGACGGCGCAGTTCGCGAGCCAAATCGCGAAAGCTCAGAGCAAGGCGCATGGCTTCGTCGGGGTCGGCCAGACTGTCGCTGAATAAACTTGGCGGCATCGGCGCAGGGGCTTCCGGCTGGCCGATGACAAGATCCCACGCCACGATCTCGGCCTGCCGCAGAACCCAGATCACAAATCTGCGGACTCGCGGTGAACGGCGGCTGACGGACTGGGCCAAATCGGCGAGGGCGAAGAGCAGCGCGACAATGCGCTTCAGCGCCGCCCTTTCCTCCTTGATCGCCAATTTCCAGTCCATCACACGGCCTCCAATCAGGTCGGCGAACATTGTGACGGAGAACGAAAGGGGGTGGACGAAATTTTTTTCGGTGCGATCACGAAATGCGGCTGCGTGCCGCCTCATCGAAGGCGATCCTTTGACTGGGTGCGTCACCAGACGCGCCGCCTTGGCCCCGCCCACGATAAAGCAACGGCGCGGCAAAAAGCCGTCGCCGCAACTATTGCCAAGGGCGTTTTGGGCTGGTTTTCCGGTGCGCGCAGGGGACAGTTTACTTTTTTCCGCAGAAAGTGTGCTGCGGTTTCTAGGCTGGCGCTTGCGGAAAGAAAGTAAACTGTCCCCGGCACTGCATCCTGCGCCGGCGGTCCATCGTAGCCAGAAAACGCCAGACGATTGGCGCTGAGTTGCATTCCCGCGGTAGACGCGGCACCGTTTGGACTCCCGTTTTTCGCCTTGCTTTGATCGCGCACGAGCAGAAGAAGAACGACATGGTCGCCTTCGCCAAGCAGCATCAGGCGTTCCTGGCCAAATGCGAACTTGTCGCCACCGGCACCACCGGCCAGCGCATTATTGATGCCTGCCCGGGTCTGGCCGTCAGGCGCATGAAATCGGGACCGCTGGGCGGCGACCAGCAGATTGGCGCGCTGATTTGCGAGGGGGCAGGTGGATACGTTGATTTTCTTCGTTGATCCGCTGACGCCGATGCCGCATGACGTGGATGTGAAGGTGCTGACGCGGCTGGCCATCGTCTACGACATTGCGATGGCGTTGAACCGCGCGACCGCCGAAATCGTGCTGTATGGCAAAGAGAACGGCTGAAGCCGTCGGTTGAGGAGGGGATATTGGCGCAAAGTTTCGCGTTTCCGATTCTGATTGGCGATATTGGTGGCACCAATGCCCGCTTCGCCGTCGTGCCCGACGCGCAAAGCCCGACGATCCAGTTCCCAATCGTCCAGACCAAGAATTTCGCCACGATCGACGATGCGATCCGCGCCACCGTGCATGGACCGTCCGATATTCGGCCGAAATCGATGGTCCTGGCCGTTGCGGGGCCGGTGAACGGCGACGAAATTCCGCTGACGAATTGCCCCTGGGTGGTGAAGCCGATGGCAATGATCGCCGGCCTCGGGCTGGAAGACATCGTCATCCTGAACGATTTCGAGGCCCAGGCGCTGGCCGTCGTGGCGTTGGGCGAGGAACATATGGAGCGTATCGGCGGCGGCCCGCCGGTCGCCGAGGCGGCACGTGTCGTGCTCGGCCCCGGCACGGGTCTGGGCGTTGCCGGCCTGATCCATTCGCACGGCGTGTGGATACCGGTGCCGGGCGAGGGCGGGCACATGGACCTCGGGCCGCGCACCGAGCGCGACTATCAGGTCTTCCCGCATGTCGAGAAACTGGACGGCCGCATTTCCGGCGAGCAGATGCTGTCCGGTCGGGGGCTGGTGAACGTCTACCGCGCCGTCGCCGCCGCCGATGGTGTCGAGCCGAAATATTCGATCCCCGCCGAGATCACCCCGGTTGCGCTGGACAAATCCGATCCTGTCGCGGTCGAGGCGCTGGACCTTTTCGTGACCTGCCTTGGCCGCACAGCCGGCGACCTTGCCATGGTCTTCATGGCCAAGGGCGGCGTGTTCCTGACCGGAGGCATTGCGCAGAAGGTCGTGCCGGCGCTGAAGGAAGGCAAGTTCCGCGAGGCCTTTGAGGACAAGGCGCCGCACCGCGAGTGGCTGTCCAAGATCCCGGCCTATGTCATCACCCACCCACTGGCGGCTCTCGAAGGCCTGGCCGCCTTCGCCCGCGACCCCGCCCGGTTCGGCGTGGCGACGGATGGGAGAAGGTGGAGAGGGTGAGGAAAGGCAGTAGGGCAGTAGGGCAGTAGGGCAGTAGGGCAGTAGGGCAAAAGCGTGATACGCCGCGTGAGCGACGACAAGCTGGCCGGCAGCTTTAAAAATTCAGGCGAATCACACGTTCTTATTGCCCTACTGCCCTACTGCCCTACTGCCCTACCCACGTCCCCATGGCCAACCCGGCCTTCAAACGCTATAGGGGCCGCTGAACCGGCTCGCGCCGATATCGAGAACACGGCACAAACGTTTTGAGTCTGGTGGAAAAACCCAAAAAGCTGAACCAGGTCGGCGAAGCCTACGGCCTGGTCCGCCGTATCCTGGCGGAAAACGGCAGTGATTATCGCCGGCAATACATCTTTGCCGCCTTCTGTTTTCTGCTGATCGCCGTGACCACCGGCTTCAGCGCCTGGGTCATGAGCCCGGTCACCGACCAGATCTTCGTCTATCGCCGGGTCGACCTGATCGCGGTCATCTGCGGTTCGATCGTCGCTGCTTTCGTCATCCGAGGCTTTGCCAGCTATGGCGCGGCGGTGACGCTGGCGCGCATCGGCAACAACATGATCGCGCGTTACCAGCGCCGCATCTTCGATCACCTGATGAAGCTGGGCCTGAGTTTTTACGCCGAACAACGCTCGGGTGCGCTGGCCGCGCGCATCAACCAGAACGTCACCGGCATTCGCGACCTGATCGGCCTGACGCTGACATCCGTGGCGCGCGATGTGATGTCGCTGGTCGGCCTTGTCGGCGTGATGATCTGGCAGGATCCGCTTTTGTCCGCCAGCGCTTTCCTGATCGGTCCGCCGCTGATCCTGTCGGTGAACTATCTCAGCCGCCGCGTGCGCGCCATCACCCGCGAGGTGGTGGACGTCAACTCCCGCCTGATCGGCGCGATGCAGGAGGCGACGCAAGGCATCGCCGTGGTGAAGGCCTTCACCATGGAAGATCAGCTTGCCCACAAGCTCAACGCCATGATCACCTACGCGGAAGGCCGCGCCAACAAGATTGCCAGCGTCACCGAACGGCTGGGCCCGATCACCGAGACGCTGGCCGGTTTTCTGGTGGCGGGCATCATCGCCTATGCCGGCTACCAGGCGCTGGTGAACAACCATCCGCCGGGCTCGGTGTTCTCCTTCATCGTGGCGCTGCTGCTCGCCTACGATCCGGCGCGCCGCCTGGCGCGCTTGCAGGTCGAGGTCGAGCGTGCGCTGGTCAATGCCCGCATGATCTACGAGATCCTCGACATGGAGCCGCGCCAGCGCGACGAACCGGGCGCCGGCAAGCTGCAGGCCAGCAAAGGCGAGGTGCGGTTCGACAATGTGTCGTTCGCCTACACACCAGATACGCCCGTCTTGAGCAATGTCAGTTTCACCGCTAAGGCGGGCAAGACGACAGCGATCGTTGGCGCTTCGGGCGCCGGCAAATCGACGCTGATTTCGCTGTTGCAGCGCTTCTACGATGTCGAGCCGGGTGGCGCGATCAGCATAGACGGCCAGGACATCGCGGGCGTGACGAAACGCTCGCTGCGGCAGGCGATGGCCTATGTCTCGCAGCAGCCGTATCTGTTCGAAGGGTCGATCCGCGACAACATTCGCTACGGCCGTCCCGACGCCACCGACGCCGAGATCGAGGAGGCGGCGCAAAAGGCTGCGGCCGACGAGTTCATCCGCCAGCAGCCGCAGGGTTACGACACGCCGATCGGCGAAGGCGGCGCGACCCTTTCCGGCGGCCAGCGGCAGCGCCTGTCGATCGCCCGCGCGATCCTGCGCAATGCGCCGATCCTGCTGCTCGACGAGGCGACGTCCGCGCTCGACAATGAATCGGAGGCGCGGGTGCAGCAGGCGCTGGCCGAAGTGATGAAGGATCGCACGACAATCGTCATCGCGCACCGGCTCTCGACCGTCATTGGAGCGGACGACATTCTCGTCATGGAGGCCGGCAGGATCGTCGAGGAAGGCACGCATCAAAAACTGCTGGCCGTCAAGAACGGCGTCTATGCGCGTTTTTACAGGCTGCAGAGCGACAAGGGCCTTGGCCTCGTCGACGACACGAAGGTGACCGAATTGGCGGCAGCACCTCGCGCCAAACGCCGCAGGAGCACGACATGAGCGAGATGGGGCTGGTGGTTGTGGGCGCCGCAGGCCGCATGGGCCAGACGCTGGTGCGGCTGATCCACGAAACGCCAGGGGCCAGGCTTGCCGGCGCCATCGAGCGCGCCGGCGCGCCGGCGCTCGGCAAGGATGCAGGCGAACTGGCCGGCGTCGGGCCGCTCGGCATCGCCATCACCGACGACCCGCTGCCGGCCTTCGCCAAGGCTGACGGCGTGCTGGATTTTTCCGTGCCGGCGGCGACGCGTGCAATTCGCCGGCTACGCCGCGCAGGCGCGCATCGTGCACGTCATCGGCACGACCGGCTGCACGCCGGAGGACGACGCGAAAATCGCGGCGGCGGCGCGCCACGCGATCATCGTCAAATCCGGCAATATGAGCCTCGGCGTCAATCTGCTCTCGGTGCTGGTGAAGCAGGCGGCGGCGGCGCTTGGGCCGGACTACGACATCGAGGTGCTGGAGATGCATCATCGCCAGAAGGTCGATGCGCCGTCCGGCACGGCGCTGCTGCTCGGCCAGGCGGCGGCGGCCGGACGCGACATCGCCTTGGCCGACAACAGCGTGCGGGTGCGGGACGGCGTCACTGGCCCACGCCCTGCCGGCTCGATCGGTTTTGCCACGCTGCGCGGCGGCTCGGTGATCGGCGAGCATTCGGTGATCTTTGCCGGCGGCGGCGAGCGCATCACGCTGTCGCACCATGCCGAGGACCGCGGGCTTTTCGCCCGCGGCGCGATCACGGCAGCCTTGTGGGCGCACGACAAGAAGCCCGGCCTCTATTCGATGCTCGACGTGCTCGGCTTGCCGGCCTAACCGCGCCGCGTCGCGACGAGGCTTTGAAATGTTGGGCAAAAAGCGCGTTGACACATGATCCGCGTCCGCCTACATGAGCGGCGCTTGCCCAGATGGCGGAATTGGTAGACGCGCACGGTTCAGGTCCGTGTTCCGCAAGGAGTGGAGGTTCGAGTCCTCTTCTGGGCACCAGCACTTTCCTGAGTGCTTGTTTGCGAACAAGCTGAAACCCGGCAGAATTACGCGGGCACCCCGGCCTTCTTCATTCCATCGATATACCGTTGTGCAAATGCCTGGTCACGCCAAGGGTTGATTTGTTGCTGCAGTGTGAGCGTGAAGGTGGGGAAAGCCTCCATCAGCCGCTTCGCCGCTTGCTCTGCCTCCGGCAGCCGATCCAATCCGACGAGCGCACAGATCACGACCCGATGCGAAGAGCCATAATTCGGCATCTCCCGCAGCGCGTTCTCTCCCCACCTCAGAGCCTCTTCATAATTTTCGAGCATCAGGTAACTCATTCCGATGCCGGAGAGCGCGATGCCCATTTCGGGATCAACCGGACTGAGGCGCATGGCTTTATGGAAGTGGTCAATCGCGACGAGCGGTAGGCTCGAATGCGCGTGCACCCAGCCGCTGCTCGTGTAGCCTTGCGCGGAGTTGGGATTAAGGAACAGGGACCGTTCGATCGTGATCAGAGCTGTTTCATAATCCTTGGCGCTGTACGCAAGGACTTGCGCTGCGAAGCGCAGGCTTGTCGGATCGTCACGCGCCTCCGCCAGCACCTCCCGCGCCATACGAACGGCAACACGGATGTCGTCCGGTTCGTGCCATACCTGGCTCACGGAGATGCTGCGGATATAGGCGCCGAGCGCCTTCGCCAGGAAAAAGTCAGGATCGATGCTGAGTGCTTCGTTGGTAAGCTGGCGGACCTCGGCAAAACCTTCGCGGGTCATTGCATAGAATCCGGGGAGCGCGCGCAGATACAGATCGTAGGCGCTGATGTAGTTGGTCGGGCGTGTCCGCGCCTTTTTGATTTCCTGCAGTCGGATGCTGGGCTCGACAACGCCAGCTATGCTTTCCGTCACCTTGTCCTGCAGTTCGAAAATGTCGGCCATGTCGCCGTCAAAGCGATCGGCCCAGACGTGGTGCCCGCTAATCGCATCGACCAACTGGCCGACGATGCGAACCCGCGAACCTGCTTTTCTGATGCTGCCTTCAAGCACGTAACGAACGCCGAGCTCGCGCGAGACCTGCCTGACATCCACCGCCCGACCCTTATAGGTGAAGGAGGAATTGCGGGCGATGACGAAGAACGACCTTACCCGGCTCAAAGCGGTAATGATGTCCTCGACCAGACCGTCGGCAAAATACTCCTGCTCCGGATCGCCGCCGATATTCGTGAAGGGCAGGACCGCGATCGAGGGCTTGTCCGGAATGGCAGGCGAGGGTGGAACCAAATCGCCGGAATTCAACTCCACCCGATAGGCGCGCACGGGCCGTTCGATGTTTTTGAGACGCAATTCGCCCAGCGCAACAAGGTCGTATTCGAGCTTGCCTTGCAGGTGATCGTAGGCTGTTCCCGAAACGATCACCGCGCCCGGATCGGCGGCATTTTCGAGGCGGGAGGCGACGTTCACGCCATCGCCGTAAATATCTCCGTCCTCTTCAAGGATCACGTCACCGAGATTGATGCCCATCCGGAAGCGGATTCGCTCGGTCTCGGGCGTCTCCGCCTCGCGCTCCGCCACCGCGTGCTGGATCGCAACAGCGCAGATTACCGCGTTGACGACGCTCGCAAACTCGCAGAGCACACCGTCGCCGGTAAGCTTGACGATACGGCCGTGGTGCTGGTTGAGAAGCGGCTCGAGCAGCTCCTTGCGGTAGGCCTTTAACCGGTCGACGGTTTTTCGCTCATTACGTTCGGTGAGGCGCGAGTAACCAGCCACATCCGCGGCCAGGATAGCAGCCAGCCGACGTTCGGTCGGCGACGTCATCGCCAAACCACGCTGATCGCATGCAAGTTTCTCGCCGCGACGCGTTTCCTCACCTTCGAGACAATCCCCACTTTGTCCGTATCCGCATAGGATACCTGCGCTCGGCGTCCTCTACAATCCAGTTGAACTTCGATCTTCCAACCACCGCTCGCTGAGTTCAGCGCCTCCGTCGCAGGCCTCGATCAGCGATCGTCTTGTCGCTGCAAACGGGAACGGTGAGAGGTCGACCAAGCGGCCTGTCGTCTTTGCCAATGCGCGATGTCGCTTTCATGCCGTCCTCGAATTCGTTGCCGTGGTCTGATCCTGACTGTTCAAGGTGCTCTTCGGTGACTCGACCGGAGAGATAATTGGGAAGCCGGTTTGATGCCGGCGCTGCCCCCGCAACGGTAACGAAGTTCGTCTCGGCCGAGACCACTGGGCAACAAGCCTGGGAAGGCGCCGCGACGGTCCTGAAAGGACAGCTTCGAAGCCCGGAAACCAGCCTCGAACATGACGACCAGACTGATCGCGGTGGGCGGTCAGAGGCAGAAAGCCTTGGGCAGCTTTGCCCGGCGCGATCTACCCTCCACACCACCAGTTCAGTCCTTGTAGCCAACAGCGAGGACGGACATGGAAACGCGCAATGAAATGCTGAAGCTCATCCGCAACCGGCGGGACGGATTCAGCCTTGAACAACCCTTCTACATCGACCCCGAATTCTACAAAGTCGATCTGGAGCTGATCTGGTATCGCGACTGGCTGTTTGTCGGCCATGATTGCGAGGTAGCCAAGGCGGGCAGCTTCTTTACCGTGCAGGTGGGTGACTACGCAGTGGTTGTCGTGCGCGGGCGCGACGGGATCATCCGCGCCTTTCACAATTCCTGCCGTCATCGCGGCAGCCGCGTCTGCACGACCGGCAAGGGCAGCTCGGCGCGGCTGGTTTGCCCCTACCACCAGTGGACCTATGACCTCGACGGCAAGCTGGTCTTTGCGCGCCAGATGGCCGATGGTTTCAACAAGGAGGACTTCGGCCTGAAGCCCGTCGCGTGCGAAAGTGTCGCGGGCTACATCTTCATCTGCCTCGCCAAGGAGCCCATGGATTTCGCGCCGTTTCGTGCACTGATGGAGCCCTTCTTCGCTCCGCACACGCTGGTCGACACGAAGGTTGCCTATGAGGCGACCATCATCGAAAACGGAAACTGGAAGCTCGTCTGGGAAAACAATCGCGAGTGCTATCACTGCGCCGCGAACCATCCGGAGCTGTGCAAGACCTTCCCCGAGGCGCCGGTTGCCACGGGCGTCAACGGCGCCGAGAGCGACCCCGACATGCTGGCGCATTGGTCACGCTGCGAGGCGGCCGGCCTGCCGTCGCGCTTCACGATCGACGAGGCCGGACAATTTCGCGCTACGCGCGCGCCGCTGCTTCCGGGCGCCGAGAGCTACACCATGACGGGCAAGCGCGCCGTCCGGAAAAACCTCTCCGACCGGGTCTCGCTGGAGCGGATCGGTGCGTTGCTGCTGTATCACTATCCGACCACCTGGAATCACGTCCTTGGTGACCAGGCGACAACGTTCCGCGTGCTCCCGATCAGCGCAACCGAGACCGCCGTTACAACGAAGTGGCTGGTGCACAAGGACGCGGTCGAAGGCGTCGACTACGACGTCCAGGAATTGATCCACGTGTGGACCGAAACCAACAACGAAGATCGCCGCATCGTCGAGGAAAACGCATTCGGCATCAAATCGCCGGCCTATGAGCCAGGACCCTATTCCGAGATGCACGAGGGCGGTGTGATGCAGTTCGTCGAGTGGTACGCGAACTTCATCGAGCCTCGCCTTGCAGAGGGCGAAAAGCCAAAACTGCGCAACGTAGCCTGAGGACCTGCCGCCATGAACGCCATGACGGGCATGCACCTCTATCGCCATCTGGACGAGATGGCCCCGTGGAACGACCGGCTGCAGGTGCTGGAAGTGGCCGGCGTCGTCGACGAGGCGCCGGATGTGAAGACTTTCACCTTCCGCTCGGACGCGCAGACCTGGTTCCGCTACAAACCCGGCCAGTTCATCACCCTGGAATTGCCGACCGATGACGGCCCGCTGATGCGGACATATACGCTGTCCTCATCTCCGTCGCGGCCGTTCTCGATCGCGGTCACGGTGAAGGCGCAGCCCGGGTCGGTTGGCACGCGGTGGATGTTCGACAATCTGAAACTGGGTTCGCGCATCAAGGCGCGCGGCCCCGCCGGCGATTTCACGCATCACAACTACGCGTCCGGCAAGTACCTGTTCATATCGGCAGGTTCAGGCGTCACGCCGATGATGTCGATGCTGCGCTGGTTGAACGATTGTGCGCCGTGGACCGATGTGGCCTTCGTCAACTGCGCGCGCCGGCCGGAGGAGATCATTTTCCGCAAGGAGCTGGAACTGCTCGGCGCCAACATGCCGGGTCTTTCGCTCGGGTTCATGATCGAGGAGCGCTCAAGTCGCGAAAGCTGGTTCGGTCATATGGGACGGATCGATGCCGTCCGATTGCCGATCCTTTCGCCTGATTTTCACGAGCGCGAAGTGTTCTGTTGCGGCCCAGACCCCTTTATGCGCGCTGTGCGGGGCATGCTCGAAGCCACCGGTTTCGACATGGCGCACTATCATCAGGAGAGTTTCGGCGCGCCGCCGGTGGAGGCTCTGCCACCGGCTACAATTCAGGTCGGCGAGGCAGCGCCAGTGGGCGACCATGTCGATCCGCTTTGCCGACTCCGATGTCGATAGCCAGTGTGTCGTCGGCCAGACGGTTCTCCAGGCAGCGCGCGCCAGTGGCGTGCGAATCTCCGCCGCATGCGAGTTTGGCCTGTGCGGGACATGCAGGGTGAAAAAGATCTCTGGCGACGTCGAAATGAACCACAACGGCGGCATCCTCGACGAAGAGGTCGCTGAAGGTTACATCCTTGCGTGCTGCTCGAAACCATTGTCAGCACTGGAGATCGAGGCTTGAACGGCGGATAACCGCCACCCAGGGATGGCGACACGACTTGGTAGTCCGTCTCGTCAAAACCATCACTCGCTGCGGCGCTCGGCGTTCCTCAAATTGCCCCTTTCTTCGCGTAGAACCTTGTTCCTGGGCTGGTGCGCCCATACCTAGCGAGGTTCAGGGCGGCGTCTTGCCGCCGATCGGGACAAGCTGATGACGAACGAAAAATTTTTGGCGTCGGTCGTGGCTGTGCGCTCCTCCGTTCCTGAGGATGCCTTCACCGCCTCGACGCTCGGCACCCTGCGCGAGGGCAGCGGCGTGGTCATTCGCGACGACGGGCTGGTGCTCACCATCGGCTATCTGATCACCGAGGCCGACGAAGTGTGGCTCACCAACCGCGACGGCAAGGTGATTGCCGCCCATGCGCTGGCCTACGACCAGGAGACCGGTTTCGGCCTGGTGCAGGCGCTTGGCCCGCTCGATCTGCCGGCGCTCGAATTCGGCGATTCCTCCAAAGCCAAGGTCAGCGACCCGGTGGTGCTGACTGACGGCGGCGGCCAGGCGGTGCAGGCCCAGATCGTCGCCAAGCAGGAATTCGCCGGCTATTGGGAATATCTGCTCGACGAGGCGATCTTCATTGCCCCGGCGCATCCGTCCTGGGGCGGCGCGGCCCTGGTCGACGCGGAGGGCAAGCTGCTTGGCGTCGGTTCGCTGCGATTGCAGATGAGCCGCCGCGGCGACGTTGTCGACATCAACATGGTCGTGCCGATCAATTACCTGCGGCCGATCCTTGACGATCTTTTGCGCCGTGGTCGCGTCGACAAGCCGCCGCGGCCATGGCTCGGCGCCTTTACGGCGGAAACCAACGGCAAGGTTGTGGTCATGAATGTTGCCAAGGGCGGCCCGGCAGCGAAAGCCGGCCTGCGCCAGGGCGATATCATCTCCGATGTGCGCGATACCGAGATCGATGGCCTGGCCGACTTCTACCGCAAGCTGTGGGCGGTCGGCCCGGCCGGCGCGGAAGTGCCGATGCGCATCGTGCGCGACGGCCGCGAGACCTGGCTGCGGGTCAAATCCGCCGACCGCAACGAGTTCCTGAAGAAGCCGCAGCTGCAGTAGGGTCTGAGGCACATTTAGCTTTGCCACGCCCGGATCAATGCCACACGTTTGTGATTGGTCGCGACGTTGATGCCGGCTCTGTCTCCCCCCTGGCGGGGAGAAAGCGATATCAGCATCTTAGCGAGCTCGACCGCAGGTCGATCTGTGCGAGCTAAGTGCTAGATATCGCAAGAGAGGGGCATCCTTCTTGCCACACCGACAAACCCCGCCAAAGCATCGCCAGTTCGCCCGTGCCATGCGCGCCGAAGCGACCAAGGCGGAAACGATGCTCTGGCACGCGCTGTCGGGCAGCAAACTGGAGGGGCTGAAGTTCAAGCGCCAGGAACCACTGGATAGCTACATCCTCGATTTCGTCTGCTTTTCGGCGCGGCTGATTGTTGAACTCGATGGCGGGCAGCATTCGGAGAGCGTGAAGGATGCCGAACGGGATCGGTATTTCGCGAGCCAGGGCTTTCGCACGCTGCGGTTCTGGAACGACGAGGTCGAGCGGGAGCTGGATGCGGTGGGCGCGAAGATCTTGCGGGAGGCGGGGAAGGTTTAGCGCCTTTCGGGACAGGCCCCTCTCTTGCAATTTCTAACACTTAGCTCGTTTTACGGCGCTCCGCGCCTACTCGCTAAGATGTTGAAATTGCTTTCTCCCCCGCAAGGGGCGAGATAGAGCCCGCGTTTGCCGCGAACGCAATCATCAACCTCAGTGATTGGTAGATGCCACCATCCCGCTTTTCAACCGCCCGCGATGCGATTATGCCGTGCGCAGTCGTCATCCACGCCTAGGGAAAACACTATGAGCCATCGTCCGGTCATGCTGGCCATCCTCGACGGGTGGGGCTGGCGCGAGGAGGAACAGGACAACGCCGTGCTGCTGGCCAACACGCCGGCATTCGATGCGGCGTGGAACAACAATCCGCATGCGCTGCTCGATGCGTCCGGCATCGATGTCGGCCTTCCGGCCGGCCAGATGGGCAATTCCGAGGTCGGACATCTGAACATCGGCGCCGGGCGCGTGGTGTTGCAGGATCTGATGCGCATCGCCGACTCGTTCGTCTCCGGCGAGATCGAGACTTCGACTGCCTTCCAGTCGTTGGTCGGCAGCCTGCGCGCTTCCGGCGGGGTATGCCATCTGCTCGGACTGGTCTCGGACGGCGGCGTTCATTCGCATGTCGACCATCTCGTTGCCCTGGCGGTTTTGCTGGATAGGGCCGGCCTGCGATCAAGCATCCATGTCTTCACCGATGGTCGCGACACGCCGCCACGTTCGGCCGCGAGTTATTTGCAGGCGCTGGCGCCGAAACTACCCGCCGGCGCGACGATCGCCACCGTAACCGGGCGCTACTACGCCATGGATCGCGACAAGCGCTGGGAGCGCGTCAGCGCGGCCTACGCGGCGCTTGCCGAAGGCGAAGGCGCGCATTTTGGCGATGCGGTTTCGGCAGTCGAGGCGTCTTATGGCGCCGACGTGTCGGACGAATTCATCAAACCCTGCGTGATCGGCGGCTATGCCGGCATGCGCGACGGCGATGCGCTGTTGTCTTTCAATTTCCGGTCGGATCGGGTTCGTGAAATCCTGTCGGCCCTGCTCGACCCGGCCTTCGCCGGCTTCCAGCGCAAGCGCATGGTGCGTTTTGCCGATACTGTCGGCATGGCCGACTATGGCGAGGACATTTCGCGCTTCATGAAGACGATCCTGACGCCGAAGGATTTGCGCGAGGTGCTGGGGGCGGTTGTGTCGAAGGCCGGCAAGACGCAACTGCGCATGGCGGAGACCGAAAAATTTCCGCATGTCACCTATTTCCTGAATGGCGGCGCGGAAGAGCCCTATCCGGGCGAGAACCGCATTCTGGTGCCGTCGCCGAAGGTCGCGACCTACGATCTGCAGCCCGAAATGTCGGCGGTAGAGCTGGCGGATCGCGCAGTGGAGGCGATCGAAAGCGAAAAATACGATCTGATCGTGCTGAATTTCGCCAACCCGGACATGGTGGGCCATACCGGCAGCCTGCCTGCCGCGATCAAGGCGGTGGAGACCGTCGACGGCTGCCTCGGGCGCATCGTGGCCGCTATCGGCAAGGTCGGTGGCGCGCTGCTGGTTACCGCCGACCACGGCAATTGCGAGGTGATGCGCGATCCGGTCACCGGCCAGCCGCATACCGCGCATACCACCAACAAGGTGCCGGTGATCCTGCTGGGGGTGCCCGGCGCGACGATCCACGATGGCCGCCTGGCCGATCTGGCGCCGACCATGCTGGCCCTGATGGGCTTGGCGCAGCCGGTGGAGATGACGGGCAAGTCGTTGGTGGGGTAGGCGCACTGTCCTCTCCCTCAACGACCACCGCCCAATTCCAGCAGCTTCTAATCTATTGGCCACAGGCTTGCAGCCGCCACAATCCTGTGGAAACCAGAGCCCGACGGGCTTTGGAGATCGGTGCATGCGGCGGGTTTTGTTTGCGGCCTTGATGGCGAGCGTGGCGTGGCCGGCCCTTGCCGACAAGCGCGTGGCGCTGGTGTTCGGCCAGGACAAATATGACCTGATCCGGCCCCTGGAAAATGCCACCAACGACGCCGAGGCGATCGAGGAGGCGCTCGACAAGCTCGGCTTCGAGGTGTCGCTGGAGACCAATCGCGACTTGAAGCGCATGCGCCGCGCGCTCGAGGATTTTAGGGAAGACGCCGAAGGGGCGGATGTCGCGCTGGTCTATTTCGCCGGCCATGGCGTCGAGATCGCCGGCGAAAACCGGCTGCTGCCGACCGATGCCGACGCTGCTTCGGTGGATGCGCTGAAACAGACAAGCCTGCCACTGGAGGAAGTGCGCCAGATGGTCGGCGAGGTCGGCAAGGTGGGTCTGGTGATGCTCGACGCCTGCCGCAACGATCCGTTCGGCGGCGAGGGCGGCGAAGCGGGGCGCGGCGCCAAGGCGCTGAACGCCAAGACCACGCCGGACGTGAAGCCGGGTCTCGGCCGGCTCGGCAAGGCCGAAAACCTGCTCTACACCTTCTCGGCGGCGCCCGGCGCGACGGCCGCCGACGGCAATGGCGACAACTCGCCCTTCACCTCGGCGCTGGTCAAATATCTCGCTACCGACGGGCTGGAGATACGCTCGGTGCTGACGCTGGTGCAGCAGGAGGTCTACGACCTGTCGCGCGGCGGCGCAGCTTCCCTATGTCGAGAACGGCCTGCCGCAACTGTTCTTCGCCTCGACGCAAAAGAGCGAACTGCCCGAGCGCGAGCGCCTGCTGCTGGCCATGGCGGACGTGACGACCGACCTGCGCGAGGAAGTGGAGCGGTTGGCGGCGCAAAAGGACATGCCGCTGGCGCCGCTCTATGGCGCGCTGATCTCGTCCGACGCCAGGGCGTTGTCGCAGGAAGAGCGGGTCAGGAAACTCACCGACGCGGCGGACGCCTTCGTGGCGACCCGTACCCAGATCAAGACACTCGGCTCGGCCGATCCGGCGGTGAGCAAACTGCGCGAGGAGGCGCGAGACCCAACTTGCTCTGGGCGCCTTCGACACGGCGCGCGGCAAGCTGGCTGAGGCGGCGACGATCAATTCCACCTCGCGCGATGCGTTGAAGGCGAATTTCCTGGAGCGGACGCACCTCCGAGGCGACCACGCACATCATCAGCGGCGGCGCCTCGCGCGCCGACCTGAAATATGATCTGGCGATCGAGAGTTACCAGAAGGCGGCTACGCTGTTCGATGAGGTCAGCAACGACAATCTGCCGGAAAAACAGCGCCAGCAGCAGTTGGCGTCTCTTGAAACGCTTGGCGACCTTTATCTGACTGTCGGCAATCTAGCCGAAGGCCGCAAAGCCTACGAGCGCCAGCAGGCCGTCTCCGACGCGCTGGTCAAGGCCGACGCCCAAAATGGCGCATGGAACAATAGTTTGGCGGCCAGCACACTGAAGCTTGGCGACGTCTTGCGCGACCAGGGCGATTCGGCGGGCGCGTTGGCGTCCTATGAGCGCGGATTGGAGATTCGCCGGGCGCTTGCCCTCGCTAACCCTCAAGATGGCGTAGCGCTGAGCTTTGAGGCGGCCGCCTACCTGCAGGTTGGTGCGCTGCACAGGCTGCAAGGCCACGAGGACAAGGCGCTGGACGCCTATAATCAGGCGCGGGCCATCGCGGAGCGCCTGGCCGCCCAGGAGCCTGCCAATGAAGAGGCGCAGGCGACCCTGGCGCGCAGCAACCGGCTGATTGGCCAGATCGAAGAAGGTCGCAGCAAGTTGGCTGAGGCGCTAGCGTCGTTCGGGGCCGACCTCGAAATCGCCAAGAAACTCGTCGACGCCGACCCGGCAAATTCGTTGCGCCAGTTCGACCTTGCTCAAGCCTATGCCAATGTCGGATTTGTCCGATATCGCAAATTTCGCAATGAAGCCAAGAAGTATACGGAGAATGGCGACCCCGAAGCGCTTTCCTCACTGACGGCTTCCACCGACATCATACGCAGGCTGATTGCTGCCGACCCGCAAAACACGACGTGGCAACGGGGCCTGGCGACCTCGCTGGAGAAATTTGGCGAGGCGGTCTACTTCGCCGATGGAAACATCACTCAAAAAGACTCCGACGATGCTTACGCCGCCTACACCGAGGCGATCGCCATCCGCGAACAACTCGTCCAGTCCGATCCGACCAACAAGCTTTGGGTCGGTGACCTGGTCAAGACGCTATGAGAACATGGCGACCTGGAATATCTTCCAGTCGAAAGAACAGGTCGTCATCGACTTTACCAAAAAGGCCCATCAGTCGGTCATGCAGCTCGCCGAACTCGACCCCAAGAACGTCGAGTGGCAGCGCAACGCAACGCTCTACCACGCCAAGATCGCCAAATCCTTCGTGCAGATGAAAGACTACAAATCGGCGCTCGACTACGAGATCAAGGGGCTAGAATACGCGATCAAGGTCGCAAAAGCGAACCCGACCATGCCAGTCTATTTCAATGACGTAACCACCGTCCAGCTGCGCCTCGCGCGGCAGTATTGGGTCCAGAAGGACTGGAAGAACTATTGGGCCCAGAATGACGTGGTGCTGGAGCAGGCCCAGAAGAACGAGAAGCGCTTTCCCAAGGATCCAGAGGCGTTACGCCACCTCTACGATGCATATTTGTCGGTCGGCGACTCCTGGACGAAGAACGAGCCGAACAAGGCGCTCGAATTGTACAAAAACTCGATGATTTATGCGGAGCGGGCCGCATCGCTCGATCCCGCCAATCCGAAACCCCTCTACGGCGTCTATAACGCTCAGATCAAAAGCGCCTATATCATCGAGCGGCAATCCGACCGTGCCGCCGCGAAGGCCGCCTATAAATCCGCGCTGGAAACAATCGACAAGATACTGTCGATGCCACAGCAAGAACCATACTACCAGTCGAGCAAGGATCACGTCCTGGCGCGGCTCGATATCGTCGAAAAGGGCTGCCACCACCCCTGACATTCCAGTAGCCGGCGAACAGGCGGCCTATAGAGAGGCAAATCCCCGTCAAACCTTGGAAAATTGGCCGCGAACGCCTATATTCCAACTATCTTCAAGCGTTCGATTCGGGGAAAAAGATCGAGCGCCCCTCACCATACCCTTTACGAAAGCAATTCATGAGCGACCAGACCGAAAACGCCAACGGCGAGCCGGCCGAATACGGCGCCGATTCCATCAAGGTTTTGAAGGGCTTGGATGCCGTCCGCAAGCGGCCGGGCATGTATATCGGCGACACCGACGACGGCTCGGGCCTGCATCACATGGTCTACGAGGTGGTCGACAACGCCATCGACGAGGCGCTGGCCGGCCATGCCGACCTGGTCACGGTGACGCTCAATCCCGACGGTTCGGTGCACCGTGATCGACAATGGCCGCGGCATTCCGACCGATATCCACACCGGCGAAGGCGTTTCGGCGGCCGAAGTCATCATGACGCAGCTGCATGCCGGCGGAAAGTTCGACCAGAACTCCTACAAGGTCTCCGGCGGCCTGCATGGCGTCGGCGTCTCGGTGGTCAACGCGCTGTCGGTCTGGCTGAAGCTGAAGATCCGCCGCAACGGCAAGATCCACGAAATGAGCTTCACGCATGGCGTCGCCGACGCGCCGCTGAGGTCACCGGCAGCTACGAGCAGAACAGGCAGCCGGGCACCTATGAGGGGCGCAGCGGCAGCGAGATCACCTTCTTCCCGTCGACCGAGACCTTCACCATGGTCGAGTTCGACTACGGCACGCTGGAGCACCGGCTGCGCGAACTCGCCTTCCTGAATTCCGGCGTGCGCATCGTGCTGACCGACGCGCGCCATGCCGACGTGAAGAGCCAGGAGCTGCTCTATGACGGCGGCCTGACGAGTTCGTCAAATATCTCGACCGCGCCAAGAAGCCGCTGATCGCCGCGCCGATCGCCATCAAGGCCGAGCGCGACGGCATCACCGTCGAAGTCGCGATGTGGTGGAACGACAGCTACCACGAGAATGTGCTGGCCTTCACCAACAACATCCCGCAGCGCGACGGCGGCACGCATCTGGCCGGCTTCCGCGGCGCGCTGACGCGGCAGATCACCGGCTATGGCGAATGCTCCGGCCTGACCAAGAAGGAAAAGGTGGCGCTGATCGGCGACGATTGCCGCGAAGGGCTGACGGCGGTGCTGTCGGTCAAGGTTCCGGACCCGAAATTCTCCTCGCAGACCAAGGACAAGCTGGTCTCCTCCGAGGTGCGGCCGGTGGTCGAAGGCCTGGTCAACGAGGCGCTCGGCACCTGGCTCGAGGAGCATCCGGCCGAGGGCAAGGTGCGTCATCGAGCAAGGTGATCCAGGCGGCCGCCGCGCGCGAGGCGGCGCGCAAGGCGCGCGACATCACGCCGCAAGAGCTCGCTCGGCGTCACCTCGCTGCCCGGCAAGCTCGCCGACTGCCAGGAGCGCGATCCGGCCAAGTCCGAAATCTTCATCGTCGAGGGTGACTCGGCCGGCGGCTCGGCCAAGGGCGGCCGCTCGCGCCAGAACCAGGCGATCCTGCCGCTGCGCGGCAAGATCCTGAATGTCGAGCGCGTGCGCTTCGACCGCATGCTCGTCTCCGAGATGATCGGCACGCTGATCACCGCGCTCGGCACCGGCATCGGCAAGGACGAGTTCAACGCCGACAAGCTGCGCTACCACAAGATCATCATCATGACCGACGCCGACGTCGACGGCGCGCATATCCGCACGCTGCTGCTGACCTTCTTCTTCCGGCAGATGCCGGAGCTGATCGAGCGCGGCCACCTCTACATCGCCCAGCCGCCGCTCTACAAGGTGACGCGCGGCAAGAGCTCGCAATACATCAAGGACGAGAGCGCCTTCGAGGAATTCCTGATCGGCTCCGGGCTGGAAGAGGCGTCGCTGTCGCTGGCCTCCGGCGAGGTGCGCGCCGGCCAGGATCTGCGCGGCGCGGTCGACGATGCGCTCGCCGTGCGCTCGCTGATCAACGGGCTGCACACGCGCTACAGCCGCGCCGTGGTCGAGCAGGCGGCGATTGCCGGCGCGCTCAATCCGGACGTCGTCGCCGATCTCGGCCGCGCCAACGCCATGGCCGAGACCATCGCCGAGCGGCTCGACGCCATCGCCGAGGACACCGAGCGCGGCTGGAACGGCCGCACTGTCGACCTCCAACGAGGGGCCGGGCGGCTTCGTGTTCGAGCGCACGGTGCGCGGCGTCAAGGAATACGCGCATCTCGACATGGCGCTGATCAATTCGGCCGATGCGCGCCAGCTCGACCGCTATGCGGCGCGGCTCGGCGAGGTCTATGCGCGAGCCGCCGGTGCTGCGGCGCAAGGAAACGTCCGAGACGATCTCCGGGCCGATGCGCTGCTCGACGCGATCTTCGCCACCGGCCGCAAGGGCCTGACCATGCAGCGCTACAAGGGTCTCGGCGAGATGAATGCCGAGCAGCTCTGGGAAACCACGCTCGACCCGAATGTGCGCTCGCTGCTGCAGGTCAGGGTCAACGACGCCACCGACGCCGACTCGCTGTTCTCGCGGCTGATGGGCGACGAGGTCGAGCCGCGGCGCGAATTCATCCAGGAAAACGCGCTGAGCGTCGCCAATCTGGATGTTTAACAGGCCCTCGGATCCCGTTTTGATGGCAGGGGGCCGATTTGCCGAATTCGCAACCGTTCACAAGGGTTCCATCGAGTAGCTAGGTGTAAAAACCTTCTTGAGTTAGAGCGACATTCAATTGCAATAAACGGAAAAGCGTTTATATGAACGGCAAAGGATTTTTATAATTCGATGCCAAAATCCAACCATCAGAGCGCTTTGCGATATCCGCTGGCGACAATTTTAGGCAGCGAGGCACGCGTCAGCGTGCTGCGTGAGCTGCTTCGACACGGCGGAGAATTGCGGCACCGCAGCTTGTCCTTCGAACCGGATTTGCGCAATCAAACATCCGCGAAGCGTTGATTTTCCTCGAGCACACGAATGCGATCGAGGTTCTTGGCACCGGCAAATCGCTGCTCTATCGAGCAGACAGGCGCTACCCGCTTTTTCATGTAATTGAAGCGCTGTTCATAGGGGAGGAAGAAGAGATATCGGGCGATCATAGATGGGGTCCGAGAGGTCGCCCTCACCTTCGGCTCTGAAGTCGAGGCAATCTGGCTGTTCGGAAGCGTTGCAAGGGGAGAAGATAAATTTGCCAGTGATGTCGATATCGCCGTCGTTGCCAGAGACAATGAGCCTGGCATGTTCGTCAACCGTTTTGCAAAGTCGCTGGGTCCTTTGCAGGATCGACTAGCCTTTAGGGCTTCGATGATAGGTCTCACAGCACAAGGAGCCCTTCGCCTCAGAAGAGAGGACGATCCGCTATTGCAGAAATCTTGAAAGCGATGCGGTGGTAATTCTTGGCAAGCGACCGGATGAGCTTTTGCGCGACCCGCGTGCCGGCTCGTTGTCTGGCCAGCCGGCATGACGCGAATTGGAGCTGGCAAGGCCACCGATCCGGCCTTTACGACCGGCAGGCTGGCCGTGGCGCGATCATTCTTGCGGATGGCCGAAGCGGGCATGACTTTGGCGGAAGAAGGATTGCCGGAGAACCCGGTTATCTCCAATACGGTTCTGTCCGCCATCGCTTACAGCGACGCGCTGACCGCAAAATTCAAAGGTCGCGTCAACCAGAAGGATCATCGCGCCGTCGCGAAGGCGTTGCGTGATCTTTGGGAAACCGGTTTCCGGTGGCCCAAGAGACCAGACTGAGCAGGATACTGAGCAGCAAGGACGATGTTCAATACGGTGCTCGAACATCTACCGCCGGAGAGGCGTTGCGGTACTCGAGCTGCTGAGGGAATTCGCGCAATGGGCTGAGGAAGAGATGACCCGTTGACCACTGCGCAACCGGCCTTTCGTGGCCCCCTCTTCCTCGGCATCGATACCGGCGGCACGTACACGGATGCTGTGCTGTGGGCGGAAGAGGACGGGGCCAAGGGTCACATCCTTGCCAAGGCAAAGGCGCTAAAGACGCGGCATGATCTTGCCGTCGGCATCGGCGGCGCCGTCGACGCGGTGTTGAAAGCGTCGGGCGCAAGGCCTCAGCGATCAAACTTGTCTCCATGTCCACGACACTGGCCACCAATGCGCTTGTGGAAGGGCAGGGCGGTCGCGTCGCGCTTGTCATGATCGGGTTTTCCGAAGCCGACGTGTCTCGCGATGGACTGAAAGCAGCGCTGGGCAATGACCCGGTCGTCTTTTGTCCGGGCGGCGTAGACATGGGCCCGGCAACGAGACAGCACTCGACTTGTCGGAACTCGAACGAGCCTTGCCCCAACTCGAAAGATAGATATCTGGCTGCGCCGTCTGCGCCTATTTTTCGACACGCAACCCAGCACATGAACTCGCGGCTTTGCGGTTGATCCGCGACCGGACCCATTTGCCGGCGACGGCCAGCCATCAGTTGACGTCGAAGCTCGGTGGCCCGCGTCGCGCGCTGAGCAACTCTGCTCAATGCACGGTTGATCTCGATGATCGATCGTCTGATAGAAGCAACGGAAGGGTTTTTGGCCTCGTGCAACATTGAGGCGCCGTTGATGGTCGTGCGCGGCGATGGCGCCCTCGTCTTGGCCGCCTTCGCGCGCGAACGGCCGATCGAGACCATCTTGTCGGGACCGGCGGCGAGCCTGGTCGGCGCGCGGCATCTGACTGGCCTCGACAACGCCGTCGTCTCCGATATTGGCGGTACGACTACCGACGTCGCGGTGTTGGACAAGGGCCGCCCACGGCTCGATCCAGAGGGCACGACGGTTGGTGGTTTTCGCACCATGGTGGAGGCCGTGGCCATGCGGACGTTCGGTCTGGGTGGCGATTCCGAGGTGTCGCTGGAAGAGGGCGCGCTGGAGCCACGCATTCTGCTGGGTCCGCGCCGACTGGTGCCACTGGCTTTGGCGGGGCACCAGCATGGCGAGATCGTCGGGCGTGAACTGGAACGTCAGCTGCGCGCGCCGAACCCTGGCAGACTGGATGGCCGTTTTGCCTTCCGCACCGGCGCGCCGGATCGCTTGGCGGCCGGACTGGATGCCAACGAGGCAAAGCTGTTTGCCGCCATAAAGGCGGAGCCGCAGCCGCTGGACCGTCTGCTCACATCGAACGCGCAGTCGGCTACGCTCAGCCGGTTAGTGGGCCGAGGCCTGGCGCATATTGCCGGCTTCACGCCGTCGGACGCCGCGCATGTGCTGGGGCTGCAAATCGAATTGGAACGCGGAGACCGCGCGGCTGGGCGCGGAGTTGTTCGCCCGCAAGCGCGATGGGCGCGGTCAGCCGTTGGGAATTCCGAAAAACTGGCCAGGCGCGTGTTGATGGCGCTAACGCGCGCGTCCGCCGATGTGATCCTGGAAACCGCGTTCGCCGAGGATGGTCTGGATGGCGCCGCGATGGCCGGCCACGCCTTGATCGAACGGGCAATTGAGGGCCGACCCGGCATCGCCCGGCTTGCGATTTCGTTGGACCGGCCGGTGGTCGGCCTTGGCGCGTCGGCCGGTTGCACTACGCCGGGTTGCCGAAACTTCTGGGCGCCGACTGCATCACGCCCGATGACGCCGATGTTGCCAATGCGCTGGGCGCTGTCGTCGGGCATGTGCCGGTGACGGCGGCTGCTCGTGTCAGCCAGCCTGTGGAAGGGCTGTTCCGGCTGAATAGCGATGACGGCATTCGCGACTTTCACAATGAAGCCGCGGCCTTGAGCGCTGCAGATAGCGTCGTACGCCGGCTCGTCGCCGAGCGCGCAGTCATTGCCGGCGCAAGCGATCCTGAGATCATCGTCGAGCAAGATATCCGCACATCGATGATTGAAGACCAGCGCCTGTCATCGAGGCGGATGTGGTTGCGGTCGCCAGCGGCCGGCCGGCGATTGCAAGCTGACGTTGCTTTCATTGCCGCAATCTGTAATCTACAGTTCACAGATGATCGAGATTCATCGGACAGCCGAATTTGCCGTCTGGCTAGATGGAATCCGTGACAGCCTGGCTGCCAAGAAGATCACACAGCGGATAGCGCGTGTCCGTGCCGGATTGTTCGGTGACGTGAAATACTTCAGCGGGATTGGTGAACTTCGCATTGATTACGGGCCTGGGTATCGCGTGTACTTTGTGCGGAAAGGCAACCTTGTCGTCATCCTGCTCTGCGGCGGCGACAAATCGAGTTGAGCAGCGCGACATAGTCCGCGCGCAGGTGCTTGCTAAGGAGTTCTGAGATGCCGGTGGAAACGCTTCCG
>CAVQCL010000005.1:0-15777 GCA_963710935.1 uncultured Alphaproteobacteria bacterium
TGAGAGTAGGGCAGTAGGGCAGTAGGGCAGTAGGTTATCGCCCAAGGCAGACTTGTCGGCAGATGTTCTTGACAAGCCGGTGACGCGTTGAATTCTCCTACTGCCCTACTGCCCTACTGCCCTACTGCCCTACTGCCCTACTGCCCTACTGCCCTACTGCCTCCCTAGTGCCCCTCAAACCCGATCAGCGTTCTGACATCCACGCCCAACGCCTCCAGCTTCTTGCGGCCGCCCAGATCCGGCAGGTCGATCACGAAGCACGCGGCGACGATATCGGCGCCCATCTGCTTCAATAGTTTTGTCGCGCCTTCGGCCGTCCCGCCGGTGGCGATCAAATCGTCGACCAGGATCACCTTTTCGCCCGCCGTCAGGGCATCCTTGTGCATTTCCATCTCGTCCAGGCCGTATTCCAGGCTGTAGGCCACGCGCACGGTCTCGTGCGGCAGCTTTCCCTTCTTGCGGATCGGGATGAAGCCAGCCGAAAGCTGATGCGCGATCGCGCCACCGAGAATGAAGCCGCGAGCCTCGATGCCGGCGATCTTGTCGATCTTCTGGCCAGCATAGGGGTGCACCAGCTCATCGATGGCGCGGCGGAATGCACGTGCGTTGCCGAGCAGGGTGGTGATGTCGCGAAACAGGATCCCCGGCTTTGGATAATCCGGGATCGTCCGGATCGCCGCCAGCAGCGTCTCTTCGAGCGAGTGCTTCATATCGTTCCTCTGTGCGTGGCGACCGCTTCCTCCGCTCTACACAATCAGTCGATCGCTCGCGACGCAAATCAGCGCATCATCAAGGTGGTGGAACACGGTCCGCAAAGCCCGCGACCAAGGCCTGGGCTCCGACCGTCGTCAGATGTTCGCCGTCCCAATAATAGGGCTCGTCGTTGGCCATCAGCGGGCAGATATTTTCCGGGCAGGCGATATCCATGATCGAGACATAGTCTGCCCGCCAGCCGGAGAACTGGCGGCGCAATTGGTCATCGTAAACGAAGCTCGCGTGGGCAACGCCCATATCGTGCTCCGATCGCCCTCGGTTCGCCGCTCCGCCAGCAAGACCGGCACAATGTCCGGAAAGACCGGGCTGGGCCCTAGGATCATCTTTCGGATGCCTAGGCGTCCAAGCTCGGCAATCTCCTGCTCGAAGGGTTGGACGTGGCCGTCCAAAGTCCAGATGGCGGAAAGAATGACCAGCGATGGCTTTGTCCGCCTTATCCAATCAAACGCAAAGTCGTTTATCGCGCGGCAGTTCGGGCGTCGTGGCGCTTCGAACCCGAGGATCGGCGGGCAGCCAGATGCGGTGATCTGCGCTACTCTGTAACCTTGCTGTTCGAGCATCGGCTTCAATCCCGGCACGAAATGCGCGGCGTGGCTGTCACCCCAGATCACCGCGACCGGGCCGTCGGTTGGCAAGCATTCAGGCGCAAGCGCCCTGTAATCCTGCTCGCGGCGCAGGAAACAGGTGCCTTCGCGATAAGGGCCGACGCGATCATAGCGATAGGCAAGGATTTTTTGGGCATCCGTCGGGAGCCGGCCCGGAAAGCCGCCGGCCACGATGGTCGCGAACGACAGGCCAACACCGGTGACGACGCTTGCTGCTGTGAGTCCAAAAATCCGTTCTGGCGTCCAGAAACCGCCGCGTTTGCGGGTCGGCGTCTCGACAAGGCGGTAGGACAGGTCAGCCAGCAGCGATGGATACCGCAACAACGATGGCTGTTCGAGCGGTAGGGTCAGCATCGGGCATCAGCCGGTTCGCGAAGAACAAGACCGGCCAATGCACCAGGTAAAGCGAGTAAGAGATGCGCCCGACATAGACCAACGGCGCGATGGCCAAGGCCTTGGCTCGCCGCGTTGCTTCGCTCCCCGCCCCAGATTGCCAGCCCACTGCCGATAACCGGAAGCAGCGCCGACAGAGCCGGGAAAGGCCATGTCTTCCGAGTAGAAGAAAACGGCAGCCAGGATCATCGCGACGCCAAGCGTCACCGTGCCGCCGGCTATCGCGCCTGACGATGGGGGCGGCACAGTGCGCATCGCCAGAATGCTGCCCAACAGCAGCTCCCATGCCCGGAACGGCAACAGGTAAGAACGTGGCTTCCGGCGAATGCCGAACCATAAGTTCCGCGGCAACAAGGGAAAGGATGGAGACCGCGACCAGCACCCAGCCGAGCCGCGCCTTCCCCCATCTCCAGATCAGCAACGCAAGGGCCGGAAACAGAAAATAGAACTGTTCCTCGACGCCGAGCGACCAGAAATGCAGCAGGGGCTGCGTGTCCGCCTCCGGGCCGAAATAGCCCGACTCCTGCCAGAAATAGATGTTGCCGGCAGCCAGCGACGACCACAGCAGCGATTTGCAGAATTCGACCAGCCGGGTCGGAAAGAGAAACAGCACGGCCGCCAGAAAGGTGAGCAGCGACACGGCGAAGAAGGCGGCGACGATGCGCCGGGCGCGGCGCTCGTAGAAGCCGATGATGCTGAAGCGCCTTCGGCCAATTCCGCGATAGATCAGACGGCTGATCAGGTAGCCGGAGATGACGAAAAAGACATCGACGCCGACGAAGCCGCCATCCAGGCCCGGCACGCCGGCGTGAAAGAACAGTACGGGGATGATCGCGAATGCGCGCAGCCCGTCTATGTCTGGCCGATAATCGTGCGATGCCAAGCGAAGCTCCCCATGCTTCGCTTTTCTTTGCACCTAGACGTTGAGGCAATGGGGAAACTGGTTGTTTAGCGCAACTTTTGCGCGAGTGTCTCCTCGCCGACACGGCGAGTCGATTTACATGGAAGTGATCTCACTAGCACCGCCGGTTGACTCGCTCCCGAAGTCCTTCAATGGTTTGGCCGGCGGCTAGAGATTGGTGATGCTATGGAGATCCGAGGCAAGGCTATCTGGGCCAAGTACTTCCAGGACATGCTTCAGACGCGACGCGGCGAAAAGGGGTGGGCGGATATGTCGGGCAGCGAGCCTGATCCGACGCTCCAACTCGCCGACGTCAGCTTTCAGGAGTGGTACACTGCCGAAGACGAGAAGGCGTTCGGGGGGCTACGAACTCGGTGACCTAGTCTTGGTGCCGGGCAAGGTCCTGTTTGAAAGGTAATGCGGCTCAATTGCCGCTCGGACTGGAAATCTTCTGGTCGAAAGATACGCGCAAAACAAAACGGGCGCCTCGCGGCGCCCGTTGAACCCACGGGGAAACCGGCGCTCAGTGCGCCTCGTTGGCCCACACCTTGCGCTTTACCAGATAGACCATCGCGCCGAAGATCAGCATGAACAGGATCACGCGGAAGCCGGTCTGCTTGCGGTCTTCAAGATGCGGCTCGGCGGTCCACATCAGAAACGCCGAGATGTCGCGGGCATACTGGTCGACGGTCTGCGGCGCGCCATCGTCATAGGTCACCTGGCCGTCCGTCAGCGGCGCCGCCATGGCCAGCGATTTGCCGTTGATGAAGTACGGATTGTAATGCGTGCCTTCGGCGATCTCCATGCCTTCCGGCGGCGTCTCGGTGTAGCCGGTCAGCAATGAATGGATATAGTCCGGGCCGCTTTCCTGATAGCCGGTGAAGATGTCGATGACGAATTGCGGGAAGCCGCGGGTTACGCCGCGCGCCTTGGCCAGCAGCGACATGTCGGGCGGCGCCGCGCCGCCATTCGCCGCGGCCGCCGCCGTATCGTTCGGGAAGGGCGACGGGAAATAGTCCGACGTCAGGCCAGGCTGGTCGACCATCTCGCCGGCGTCGTTCATCTTCGGAATGGTGTATTCGGCCGCGAGCGCCTTCACCTGCGCTTCTGAATAGCCGAGATGCTCCAGCGTGCGGAACGACACCAGCTTCATCGAATGGCAAGCCGAGCACACTTCCTTGTAGACCTTCAGGCCGCGCTGGAGCTGGCCCTTGTCGAAAGTGCCGAACGGTCCGGCAAACGACCATTCCTCTTCCTTCGGCGGCTTGATCGGGAAGTGAGTGGGGTCGGCAGCGTGATTGGCTTCGCCTTCGGCATGGGCGGCTTCACCGCCTGATCCTGCGGGTGCGTCCGTGTGCGCTGGCTGCTCGGCAGCGGGTGCAGCCGGAGCCGCGCCCTCGGCCGGTGCGGCTGGCGCCGGCTGTTCAGCGGCAGGTGCGGCTGGCGCCGGCTGCGTTTCCTGCGCGTAAGCTAGCGTAGCGGTGCCCGCCAGCAAACCAAGAGCGGCAAGACCGTGGAGTAGCTTCTTCATTTCCGATGTCCCTCTCCGGTTCCTGGCCGATCAGCCTTTGGTGTGCGGCTCTGCCGCTGCGCCGACCGGGTGGCCGGAGCCGCCCTTGTTCTTTTCGAGCACTGCTTCCGTGATCGAGTTCGGCATGCGCTTGGGCGTCTCGATGAGACCCAACACAGGCAGGGCGATCAGGAAGAAGGCGAAATACAGAAGTGTCGAAACCTGCATGGCGGGGATGTACCAGCCCTCAGCCGGCTTGGAGCCCAGCCAGCCCAGGAAGATGCAGTCCGCGGCGAACAGCCAGAAGAAGAATTTGTAGAGCGGCCGGTAGACGGCCGAACGCACCTTCGACGTATCCAGCCACGGCACCACGAACAGCACCGCGATCGCCGCAAACATTGCAAGCACGCCGCCGAGCTTCGAATCGATCGGGCCGACATTGAAGGTGATGGCGCGCAGCACGGCGTAGAACGGCAGGAAGTACCATTCAGGCACGATATGGGCCGGCGTCTTCAGCGAATCGAACTGGGTGTAATTGTCCGGGTGGCCGAGATAGTTCGGCATGTAGAAGATGAAGTAGGCGAAGATCGCCAGGAACACCATCATGCCGAACGCGTCCTTGATGGTCGCATAGGGCGTGAAGGGCAGAGTGTCGGTCTTCGACTTCACCTCGATGCCGGTCGGATTGGTCTGGCCGACGACGTGCAGCGCCCAAACGTGCAGCACGACCACGCCGGCAATCATGAACGGCAACAGATAATGCAGCGAGAAGAAGCGGTTCAGCGTCGGATTGTCGACCGCGAAACCGCCGAGCAGAAGCTGCTGGATCCAGTCGCCGACGAGCGGGATGGCGGTGAAGAAGCCCGTGATGACGGTAGCGCCCCAGCCCGACATCTGGCCCCAGGGCAGCACGTAACCCATGAAGCCGGTCGCCATCATCAAGAGGTAGATGATGCAGCCCAGGATCCACAGCAGCTCGCGCGGCGCCTTGTAGGAGCCGTAGTAGAGGCCGCGGAAGATGTGGATGTAGACGGCGATGAAGAAGAACGATGCGCCGTTGGCGTGCATATAGCGCAGCAGCCAGCCGGAATTCACGTCGCGCATGATCTTCTCGACCGAATCGAAAGCCAGTCGCGTGTCGGAGGCATAATGCATAGCGAGCACGATGCCGGTCAGGATCTGCACGACCAGCATGATCGAGAGAATACCGCCGAATGTGTAAGCGTAGTTCAAATTGCGCGGCACCGGATAGGCCACGAAGCTGTCATAGACCAGGCGCGGCAAAGGCATGCGCGCATCGATCCAGCGTCCAATGCCGCTCTTCGGCGTATAGGTCGAGTGTCCACCGCTCATCGATTATACCCCTCAGCCGATCTTGATCTTGGTGTCCGTCAGGAAGGCCACCGGTGGAACGGCAAGGTTTTCCGGTGCGGGGCCTTTGCGGATTCGCCCGGCAGTGTCGTAGTGCGATCCGTGGCACGGGCAGAACCAGCCGCCGAAATCGCCCTGCTGGCCAAGCGGAATGCAGCCCAAATGGGTGCAGACGCCAATCATGACCAGGATGTTTTCTTTTTCCTTGCTGGCGACGCGGTCCACGTCGGTCGCCGTCGCGTCCGCCGGCAGATTGGCATTGCGCGCGACCGGGTCCTTGAGCTCGTCGAGCGGAACAGCCTTCGCGGCCTCGATTTCCTCCGGGGTGCGGTTGCGGATGAACACCGGCTTGCCGCGGAACTTGACGACCATCGAAGCGCCGGGTTCGAGCGATGCGATGTCGACTTCGATTGACGACACGGCGAGCGTCGAAGCGTCGGGGCGCATCTGGTCGATGAAAGGCCAGGCGACAGCGCCGGCGCCGACAACACCGGCCATACCCGTGGCAATATAGAGAAAATCGCGGCGTGTGGGCTCGTCGCTTGCGTCGTGTGCGCTCACCGGCTTTTCTTCCTTCTGCCTCTTCCTCACCGTCGGTGGAGCCTCGTCCCCGCTCCAAATACGCAATCCCGACGGCGCTTGGCGGCAGGCTGGCGCATTCCTCCGGCTTTTGATTTCGGTTTATGCGCGGCATTGGGTCTTGTCCAGCGGGCGACAAGCCCCATGGCAGATTGTCGCAATGGTTTTTTGGCTCCAGGAGCCTCGCTCGGCTGCTTGGCGCAAGAGAACGTCCGTTGAATTGCCCGCAAGGCTTTGATGCAGGCCCCGCAAGTGGTGTAAGTGCACCGAACGTCACATGCCATCTCAGGGATTCGATGGACGGCAACCCGGACTTGCTAGAGCGATCGGCGATACATCGGCTCGCGACGGTCTTCAGCATCCTCATGCTGATCTTCTGCTTCGTCTATTTCTTCGAATTGGCCTCGTTTCCGTTCTCGCTCGACGAGGAGTGGGCGGCTTTTCGCCAAAATCCGGCAGTCTGGATCGGGCAGGGACGATGGGGCTCATTCCTGATTGAGAAGTACCTCTTTTCCCAGCCGTCCATTCCAGTCATGCCCCAGATGATGTTCGGCTTTGCATGCGCGGCGTCCTTCCTGATGATCCTGCGTCTGCTCGGACGCGACATTCTGGCCCTCTCGCTTTCGGACTACGCCTCTTTTGTCATTTTTTGTGCCTTTCCGACGTGGTTCTTCATCGTCGAATTCTCTTCAAACATAGGCGCTGTCGCCATCGGGCTATTGCTCGGCACGACCGGCATCTATTTGACCGCCACAACACTTGGGAAAGGTCGGCTCAATTCGCGTATTGCGTTTGCCCTTGATTGTCGCGGGCCTCCTTGGCTCATTTGCGATTGCGACCTACCAAACGCTTTTCCTCTATATGTGTTGTGCCTGCGCCGGGCTCATCCTTGCTAAGTCTGTATTTTCAGGGCGGGGCATCGAGTTTGAATTGTCAGTCAAGTTTGCTTTATTTCTATCTGCATCGATTGTTTTTTATTTCATATTATCCGCGATATTCAAAAATTATTACAATGTGACTGAAATTTATACGGGAACATTCTTTCGAACCGACTATTTTTTTGCCGATCCCGGGCGAGCATTGTTGAAGGCGTTCAACGAACTGGTCGGTCTCTACGGCGTCTCTGACCTTGCATATCATAGCCCAGTCTGGGCAATCCCCATCTTGCTCGCCACCGGTCTCTTCGTCGTGCTGTTCGAGGGCAAGCACCCTTCTTGGACCCGACTAGTCCTGGTTGCGGGTGCGGGGCTGATGCTCCTGACGCCATTTGCGCTGAACCCATTGTTTCCCGGCTTCGTGCTGGGCCGCACCATGGTCGCGACAGCCGTTGCTGCATGGTTCATGAGTTATCTTGGCTTGAGGAGTGACCGATATTACGTCCGCATGACGGCTTGCGCAGCGCTTGCACTCGCCATTGTCCAGATCGTTTATCTGCAAAACAAGAATCAGGCTTCGAGCTATTTTCTCGCCAAGCATGATCTGCTGGTCGCAGCTTCCATTTACGAGCGGCTCGGTAATTCGCCAGGGTTCGAGAACGACGTTCGGTATCCGATGGCTGTCTTCGGGGGGCGTGAATTCCGCAGCGCCTATTCCGTTCCCGAGACGTCAAATGCCAATGCATCCTTCTTCGGGCCGTTCGTAAACAACAATTTTCGGGTGCGCGCCTATCTCAGAATACTTGGGTTGCGAGGCCTGCGGCCTATGATCGACAGCGAGATGGATAGTGTCGTCGTTCGTCTGTCGCAGATGCCGATTTGGCCGGCGGCGGGCAGCGTCGTGCTCGAGAATGGCGTCCTGCTCGTGAGGCTAGGCAGAGAGCCTGGCCCCTCCGAGACGGCCTCGTTGGCACGTGTCCGTCAAGCCCAACCATAATACCCCGATATCTAGACCGCGGCAGATCATGGCAACAGACACCGTACCGCCAAGCGCGAGACGATGAGCGTGCCAGGGCCGGTGATTGGATCAAGGCGAAAACGGTTGGCAAAACCTTCGCGGCTTGAGACGGTGAAGTTGACGTCGTTTTCGCCGTCGCTGACGACACTCTGGCTCTGTGTTTCGCTGAAATCTTGGCCGTCTGGCGACATGAAGAAGAGCTGCGCTGGTTCACCTGCCTGACCCCGGACGTTGACGTTGACGTTCAACATTCGGCACCTGCTCAAGGCGGGGCGCCGATTGATCGTGAACTCGATCGTCGGCTTGCCTGCAGCGACGAGCGTAACAGACGAACCATCCCAGGTTACGTGTTCGACGTTCTCGATATTCGTCGTGGTTGGGCCAAGCTGATCTGGACCGAAAAGCAGCACTCTTTGCGTTTGATTATGTCGCCGGAGCGTCGGCGGCGCCGCGTGAACAAATGGCGCTCCGGCTTCCACGGCTTGCGCGTACAAAGGGTTGAGGTTCGCAGGATAGAGCTCGGGACAAATGATCCCCCCGGCAGAAATCAAGGATTCCTGCATACATGCCAGCCCCCGTTCCTTGACTGCGGCTGACTCGGCGAACGTGTGCCGATAGTTGAGCATGCCGCTTGCGAACACTGCGATTGCGAGACAGCCCGCAACCGCCAGCGTGATCAGGACCGTCCCGGCTCGCGACAGCCGCGCTGCCGGAAGTGTCAACAACGCTGCAACCAGCCACGGCCAGAACAGCGTAATCCAGAAGAAGTGGAAACGTGCGAAGCCGACCTGGAAGATATGCAGAGGCTCCGTCATATCGGGCGAACGCATGTTGGTACGCCCGGCGGCGATGAGCATCAGATAGACGAAGATCGCTGCGGCGAGCGCAACAGTGACGATCAGTCGGTTTTCGGTGACAAGCGGCAACGCTTTCCGGTTCGCCAGGCGCACGATCATTACGATCACGACGGCAATCGTTAGGGCTGTGACGAGAGAAGCGACGATCAGCGAGAGAAGCGGCTGGCCTGCGGGCAGGGCGAGGCTTCGGGCGATCTTGCCGAGGACGAAGACCCAGAAATCGAGCGATAGCGGGGTGGCCCAGGGTGTGTCCGGGCGGTGGGTTTGCCCGTGTTGAATGACGACGATCACATAGGCCTGCGCAACCGAGGTGATCAGCGATGCCAGGCCCAACGCCATGCCGATGCCCAGCAGGTCTCGGCGGTGCCTTCGCCAAAGCCCGACCGCGAGGAACACGCAGGCCACCGCGACCCCTGCGAAAGCGCCTGAAATATAGGCGCCACCGGCAATCAGTCCGAGCAGGAATACCGCTGTCATACGGGCAGCCGGCCGCCATTTCGCGACCACCACAAGCCAGAAGATGCCGAGCAGGCAGATCAGGGGGATCGTTTGATGATAGGCCACGTATTGGCGGCCCCAATAGCTATCGGCCTGCAGGATAAGCAGCGAGGAAATGAAAGCCCCGGCCGCTAAGACCGGTTCGGCGGCGGTGGCAAGCAGAAGCTTCCAGGTCAGCCACAGAATTGCTCCCAACACCATGGCCATCGAGACGGTCTGATAGATGAGGGTGTTTCCGTCCAAGGCGTCCAGAAAGATCGAATCCAGCAGTTTGCCGACGGGATACAGCGTGTCGTTGATAGGCTGGAACAGAAAGCTGGGGGAATAGGTGCCGACCGTGCTGGCCGCGTAGTCGCGCCAGTCGTCAAAATAGGGGAGGTCGATGCCTTCCCGGACGTGGACGAGGATCATCAGCGCAAGTGTGGCGAAGGGCACTGCCTTGCAGGGAAGACCGCCGCTCGCTCGTTGAATAGATACCGTCTCGCGGTTTCCACGGTTGCCATCACGCTGCGCGCCGCAACAGCGTGCGGCCGGCTACGAAATTGATCGCGGTCGTCGCAACCAGCGTCAGCAGGAAGGCGATCCTTGCCTCACCGGTCAGCCGGATCAGGAGTTGCAACAGTGCCAGGCCGATCAGGAACACGCCAATCGTCACGGCTCCAAGCATCAGCCGCGCCTTCGGCGAGTTGTCGCCGCCGACAAAGACGCGATCGGGGTAAAAGATCATCACGAAGGCCAGCCCGACCAGCCAGGCAATCGTGTAAGACACACCGGGCGAGGCCACCAGAGCCCGGCAAAGTAGACCAGCGTGGTCAACGCCGTGTTCAGGCCTCCGGCGACCAGGAACCGGACCGCGTCGGAGCCGACATGGTCAGTTGCCCGCGGCATTCACCAGCTCGCGGAAGGTCTCGTAGTCGCGGATGTAGTCGGCCGCATCGTAGGGGTGGGAGGCCTGTACCAGCAGTGCCGTGTCCGGCTCGAACTTGTACTGGATGCCCCAAACCAGCGGCGGCAGCAGCAGCCCCTTCGACGGGTGATCCAGCAGCACCTCGGCGCGGCGGTTGCCGTCGTCCACGACCACCGCCAGCCGGCCATGCACGGCGATCAGGAACTGCGCGCATGCGCGATGGGCGTGTTCGCCGCGCACCTTGTTCGACGGCACGCCGTAGACGACAAACGAACGCTGCGGCACGAAGGGCAGGTCCTTGCCGAATTCGATCGGCGTCAGGTCGCCACGCAGATCGGAGAAATAGGGCAGGCGCCAGAGCTGGCTGCCGCCGACGCCGAGTTCGATCTTCGTGCCCGCCTTTTCCGCCAGCGGCGCGATCGAAACTTCCGCCGACCCGCCGCCGGACGCCGTCTGATAGCCGACGATCACCGCCGGATTGCCGACGACGATGGCATAGGGCGGCACGTCCTTGGTCACCACCGCGCCCGCGCCGATCATCGCCGAGCGGCCGATGCGCACACCGGGCAGGATCGTCGCATTGGCGCCGACCGAAGCGCCGTCCTCGACCACCGTTTGCGAAAAGGCCTCCGGATATTCTTTCGAACGCGGGAACTTGTCGTTGGTGAAGGTGGCGTTCGGCCCGACGAACACCTTGTTGCCCAACCGCACGCCATCCCAAAGCTGCACGCCGCATTTCACCGTCACATCGTCGCCGACGATCACATCGTTTTCGATGAAGACGTTGTCGCAGATGTTGCAGTTGGCGCCGAGCTGTGCGCCCGGCAGCACATGGGCGAAGGCCCAGACGCGGGTGCCTGCGCCGATGGTCGCGCTTTCGCAGAATCCGCGCTCGTGGACGAAAACGCCTTCGGGAGCCGTCATGGCTTGCCATCTCCGCTAACGACATGGCTGACGATACGCAGCGGCCGGCGCTTCGTGTTTTCGGCCGTTCGCCAGATGTAAAGGCCCAAGATGCCCTGCACGGTCAGGATCAGCGAGCCAAGGAAAAGCGTGAGCAGGATCTGCGTCGCATATCCCGCCTGCTCGATATAGCCGGCCAGCTTGCCGACGATCGTCACAATGGCCAGCAGCAAGCTGACCGCGCAGCCAACCGCGCCGATCCACAGCACCATAATGATCGGAAAGTCGGAAAAGGACAAAACGCTGTCCATCATGTAGCGCAGCCGGCGGGAGAAATTCCAGGCGCTCTTGCCATGCAGGCGTGGCTGGCGCTGGTAGCCGACGAATTCGCGCCGGAAGCCGACCCAGAAAAGCTGCACGACCAGCGAACTGTTCGGCTCCTCGATCGAGAGCACCGCGTCGCGCACGGCGCGCGTGCAGGCAAAAATGTCGACGCCACCCTTCGGCATGTCCGGCAGCACGACCTTGCGATAGGCGTTCCAGAAGATGTTCGACAGAGCCTTGGTCAGCCAGGGGTCGCTGCGGCCGGTGCGTTCGCCGAACACGACGTCGGCCCGGCCGCTCCCCAGGATTTCGAAGAACTGGACGATGAGTTCCGGCGGCTCCTGCAAATCCGCCGCCATCGCCGCGATATACTCACCGCTTGCCAGCTCCATGCCGGTGCGGATCGCGGTAAACGACCCAAAATTGCGGCTGTGGAACGCAACCTTGCACGGGTACGGCGTTTTCTGCGCCAGCTCGATCAGCAGTTGACCGAATTGTCGGGCGAGCCGTCGATAACGAAGATACTTCGAGATCGCCGCCCACCTCTCGGTTCAGGTCTTCCAGCGCCGCCGCAAGGCTCGGAATGTTGGCCGCGTTGCGATAGACCGGGATGACGAGCGAACGTTTCGTCATCTGGCTTCCCAGTCGACGAGCGCCGCGCAAACGCGATCGATCTCGGTTTCGCTCATGCCGGGAAAGCAAGGTAGCGTGACGATGCGCTCCACCGAGGCGTGGGAATCCGCCAGGCCGTGGGCCCCACGCGCTGCGGCAGGTCGCGCCAGCCGTGTTGGTCGCTGTCGAGGATCGGATAGTGGACTTCCGAGGCGATGCCGCGCTCGGTGAGAAAGGCGCGGAAAGCTTCGCGCTCGTCGCTCAGCGCCACGGCGAGATGAACGACCGAACCGGTCGACCGTCGAGGAACCTGACCTTTTCCCGGCGGCGCGGTAAGCGCGCCATGATGGCGTTCCGCTCGGCGTTGTGGTTATCCAGATGCGGCAGCAGCGCCGAAAGGATCGCGGCTTGCATCTCATCCATGCGCGAGTTGCGCGCGCCGGACAGGGCGATGTCGTATTTCGCCCGCCAGCCATATTGCTGCAGCGCGCGCGCGGTCCGGCCAGTGCGCGTCGTTGGTGACGATCGCGCCGCCGTCGCCAAAGGCGCCGAAATTTTTCGTGGGGTAAAAGCTGAAGGTGGCGATGTCGCCCATAGTGCCGGTCAGCCTGTCGCCAAGCCGTGCGCCATGCGACTGCGCGCAATCCTCGACGATGGGAACGCCGGCATAACCCGGCTTGTCCATCCGGCGCGCAGACCCCACGTCGACCACATTGCCGTAGAGATGCGTCGCGACGACAGCGAAGGTTTTGCCGACAGTGCGCTGACTGCCGAATTCAGGGACAGCACCTGGATGCCCCTTCGATGTCCACATAGACCGGAGACAGGCCGATTTGGCGGCAGGCGGTCGTCGTATAGCCGCCAGCATTCGCGGCGGTAACGACTTCCAGATCGGTTGGCTCCGTTCGCCGAGCAATGCCCGCAACGTGATCTCCAGCGCATCCGTGCCGTTCGCCACCAGCAGGCACTCGGCAACGCCGAGATAGGCGCGAAATTCTTCGGCGAAAACCTTGCCGCGAGGGCCGTTCAACCACCAGCCGGAGCGCGCAGCGTCTCAAGCGCTGCCGCCTCCACGGCCTCCTGATGAAGGCCGTAGAGCCGCTTCAGATCGTTCATCGGGATCGGAGACTGGCTATTCAATGACTGCCCCTGGCAACTGTGCGTGCGTGGTGAGTCGGCCTCCAAGGCGCCGTCGCCCAGCGTGATCCGACTACAGAGGCCCTCCGTTTTCGTCAACCGGAGGCCGTATCCCCGGTCAGGCACTGCGTCAGCGCGGCATCCTGTCGACCAAGACAACGGACGCTTAGGTCTGACAGGGCCGCCTGACCGGTCCCGGTAAGCGGATCCAGGCGCAGAAGGTCCTGAAATCCGCCTACGCTCTTGACGATGAACTCGGCCGGCTGACCGCTCCCGACAGGCGACGTCGTTTGATAGGCGGCGGAAAATGCCGGGGTGCCCATAGGCAGGTAGTAAAGCTGCGCCGTTTCCGGTGCGGCGCTGCCAATCATTGCGCGCACGTAGAGCACTGAGGCAGTCTTTCAACCGTTCCGGCTGCCCGGTGCGGAATGCGATCTGGGCATCGCCGGTCGATCGAAACGACACCGTTTTACCCTGCCAGTGGACATCCTCGACATTGGCGAGTGTCGCCGTAGTTTCGTTGAAGCCCGCCGAAGCCATCACGGAAAATGCCGGTGACGGGTTGAATTTGCGCAGCGACGGTGGTGCGGATCGCAGGAAAGACGCGTCCACTTCGACTGCATTGGCGTAGTGGCGGGCGAGGTTGCCCTTGACCGCAGTGGGGCAGGCAATCGTATCTGCGGTGAGAAGCTGCTCCCGGATGCATTCCAGCGCAGCCACTTTGAGGGATTGCGAACCGGCAAAAGCCGTTCCGTGGTCGAGCCGGCCGCCGAGCAACAGCGCGACTGCAAGCACTCCCGCGAAAGCCGGCGCCACGACGCGACGCGGTGTCTGCGGCAGCGCCTGAAGGCAGAGTAGAAACAGCCAGGGCCACAGAAGCGTCAGCCAGAAGAAATGAAAGCGGGCGAATGCGAAGATGAAGAGGTCGAGGGACGTGACGACGCTCGGAAAGCGAAGATTGCTGCGGACGGCGGCAACCATGCAAAGGTAGACGCCGATGACAGCGGCAATAAACAACAAGATCGCAAATTGATTTTCGCGCGCGGCGCTCATGGGTCGTCGGCGGAGCAGGATGTGCGCTGCGGACACGACAAACGCAATAACCGCAAGCGCGGCGGTGGCAGCGACAATCAGGGACAGGACCGGGAGCGTTTCGGGCAAGGCCAGGCTGCGGCCGACCTTGCCCAGCGCATAGATCCAGAAATCGAGTGAGAATGGCGAGGCGAGGGGGGCATCCGGATGGAGCGCGGCGCGCCCCTGGATCGCGAGGATTGCATAGACTTGGGCAACACTGCTGATCAGCGAAGCCAGCCCAAGCGAAACGCCTGCCTGAACGAAATCCCGGCGATGCGGTCGTGCCAGCCCGACGGCCAGCAGCACGCAAGCGCCGGCGATGCCGGGAATAGCGCCCGAAACATAGGCGAACCCGGCAATCAGTCCGACGATGAAGGTCGCGAGCATTTTCGCTGGCGGCGGCCAGCTGGCGCAAACCCAGACATACAGGACGAACAGAAAGCACACCAATGGCAGCGCCTGATGATAGGCGAGGTATTGGACGCCCCAATAGGACCCGGCCTGAAGCATCAGCAGTGTGAGGACGAAGGCAGACGCGGCCAGAAGGGCATCGTCCGTCACCGCCCGCAGCAATTTCCACTGCAGGAGCAGGAGCGACCCCAGAACGGCGACCATCGACAAGGTCTGATAGATCACCGAATTGCCATTGACGGCATGGAGCACCACCGAGTCCAGCAGTTTGCCGACAGGGTAGAGCGTTCCGTTGATCGGCCTGAAAAGATAGGCTAGGTCGAGACGACCGTCGACGCTGCTCGCATAGTCGCGCCAGTCATCGAAATAGGGAAGGTCGATCCCGTTGCGCAGGTAGGCAATCAGGGCATAGGCCAATGTGAGCCAAGGCAGGGCTCTCAGCACAAATGCAGGCGAAGCCGTGATGAAGGACGCAGATTTCAACGGTTTGGTTCCACGGCGTTTGCGCCTGCCGACACCAGCATTCAACGCGACTACAAGCGGCGTCCACAATCGTCAACCGATGGCCGGCCTGGAGTTGTCATTGTCCGCATGGACTGCAACACAGGTGGACCAGAAACTGACAGCCGCCTGAACCACGACCCGTCGCTGTCGCATCGGCATGGTGAATCATGGCTCATATCATCGACCGCGATCAATGGGCGGAAGCGCCGGATGTCTGGCAAGGCGAGTTGCAATGCGGCCCCTTCGGCTCCAACCTCTGCATCATCTTCAACTATCTTGACGCAGCCGGCGGCGGACCCAGACTGCACAAGCATCCTTACCCGGAAACCTTCATCATCCGGCAGGGAAGGGGGCTATTCAAAGTCGGTGACAGGGAGATTGTTGCCGAATCCGGCCAGATCCTCATCGTGCCGGCCGACACGCCGCACAAATTCACCAATCTCGGGCCAGGACCGCTGGAAACGATCGACATCCACGAGAAAGGCACGTTTGAAACGGTGTGGCTGGAGTAGCGCGGCCCCGCC
>CAVQCL010000006.1:0-26907 GCA_963710935.1 uncultured Alphaproteobacteria bacterium
TAGGACCTGAAGCAAGGTCGGCCAGTCTATCTGTTTGTAATACGTCACGCGACATGATACACGGCGGGAATGATCCGGTCATTCAAACATAAGGGCCTCAAACGGCTCTATGAGAATGACGACGAGAGCAAACTTCCGCCTGAAATGGTCGATAGGATCGCCGATGTTCTGGCGGCGCTTTGGACGCAGCAGTAAGCCTGGCAGACTGGAACCGACCGTCATTTAAGATTGCATGCTCTGAAGGGTGACCGAAGGGCCAGTGGGCGGTCACCGTGCGGGCTAACTGGCGCGTCGTCTTCGGATTCGATGGTGGCGATGCCGATTGACGTCGATTTTGTCGATTATCATTGATGGAGATAACTATGGTCATGAAGAGCCCTCCTGATCCCGGTCGTGGTCTCAAGGCAGACTTTGAAGAGCTTGGCCTGTCGACGGCAGAAGCTGCCAAGGCCTCGGATGTAAGCCGAGCCCAGCTCCACCGTGTGGTCACCGGCTGAGTGCTATCTCACCGGAACTGGCTCTTCGCCTTGAAGTCGTGATCGGGAGCACCGCGGAAGAATTGGCTGCAGGATGCAAGCAGCCTACGATGCAGCGCAAGTGCGTCAACGCGCGGCCGATATCGTGAAAGGGTTGAAACGCCTGGACATTGCCGCGGCCTGAGAACCGTTATACTAGCCGCAGCCCTACTATCGCCGCTTCTTTGCCTTGCCGCAAACGGGTTTTCGCTCGTCCGCAGCGCAATGCGGATCGGCACGCCGGGCATATTGAACGCCTCGCGCAGATTGTTCGTGAGATAGCGAACGTAGGATTCCGGCATCGATTCCGGCCGGGAGCAGTGACAAGACGAAACCCGGCGGCCGCGCCTTCACCTGCGTGAGATATTTGATCTTCAGCCGCCGACCTGCCACGGCCGGCGGCGGATGGTGCGCGACGATGCCTTCCAGCCAGCGGTTCAGCTTGCCGGTCGAAACGCGGGTGTTCCAGACCCGATGCGTGCGGATAACCGCATCCATCAGCTTGTCGAGGCCGCGCCCGGTCTCGGCCGAAACCGGCACGGCTTGGAGCCCGCGCACCTGCGGCAGCAGCCGCTCGGTCTTTTCGCGCAGACTCGGCCAGCACGGCCTGGCGATCCTCGATCAGGTCCCATTTGTTGAAGGCGATGACCGGCGCCCTGCCCTCGCGAATGATCAGGTCGGCGAGCTGCAAATCCTGCTTCTCGAACGGGATCGTCGCGTCGAACACGATGATCACCACTTCGGCGAAGCGGATGGCGCGCAGGCCATCGGCGACCGAGAGCTTTTCCAGCTTCTCCTGCACCCTGGCCTTGCGGCGCATGCCGGCGGTGTCGAACAGCTTGATGCGGCGGCCGCGCCAGTCCCAATCGACCGAGATGGAATCGCGGGTGATGCCGGCTTCCGGGCCGGTCAGCAGCCGCTCTTCGCCGATCAGCGCGTTGATCAGCGTCGACTTGCCGGCGTTCGGCCGGCCGATGACGGCGATGCGCATCGGCTTGGTGTCGTCATAGGCGGGTTCGGCGTCGGCATCGGCGATGTCCTCGCCGATCAGCGGCTCGCTGACGGCGGCAGCTTCGTCTCGTCCTCTTCCTCGTCGAAACGCGCGCTCCTCGCCCAGCGCTTCGACGACGGCGTCGCGCAGATCCGGCAGGCCCTGGCCATGCTCGGCCGAGACCGGCGACCGGCTCGCCCAGACCAAGCTCCCAGGCTTCCAGGAAGCCGCCCTGCGCGCCGCGCGCCTCCGCCTTGTTGGCGACCAGCACGACCGGCTTGCCCGATTTGCGCACGATCTCGGCGAAGGTGCGGTCGTCCGGCATCACGCCGGCCTTGGCGTCGACCATGAAGAAGATCAGGTCGGCCTCGCCGATGGCGATCTCGGTCTGCTGGCGCATGCGGCCCTGCAGGCTGTCGGCGTCGGCGTCCTCGAAGCCCGCGGTATCGATGACGTCGAAAGTCAGGTCGTAGAGTTTGCCGGATGAACGCGGCGGTCGCGGGTGACGCCGGGCGTATCGTCGACGAGCGCCAGCTTGCTTGCCGGCCAGCCGGTTGAAAAGCGTCGATTTGCCGACGTTAGGCCGGCCGATGATGGCGATCTTGAATGTCATCGCCGCATCACGACTTGACGCCGGAGCCGCGGATCAGCTCGGCCATCAGCGTCGGCGCGCTGGCGCGCATTCTGCGGCGCCTGGTCGTCGTTGCTGATCTGCTCGAACAGCTTCAGCGCGTCGCTCGCCTTGCCTTCCTTCCAGGCCGACAGGCCAAGCGCCTCGCGCGCCGAAGCGCGCAGCGGATTGGTGTCGGCGGACAACTGCTCGGCGCGCTGTGCGACGTCGGCATAGGTGCCGGTGTCGACCAGCAGGAAGGCCGCGCGCAGGCGCGCCATGTCGCGGATCGACATCGGGAATGGAGCCGTCGGCGGCCACAGCGTCGAACGCGTCGACCGCGCCCTTGGCAGTCGCCCTTGTCGGCCAGAACGGTGGCCGAGCGCATGCGCGCGAGAATCGGATAGGCGCCGTAGCCGTCCGTCTTCCAGCGCCTTCAGCGCCGCCAGCGCCTCGTCGTTCTTGCCGTCGCGCGCCAGCTTCAGCGCCTGCGAAAATGCATCGCCGGCGGCGTTGGCCCTCGACGTCTGCCAATGGTCCCAGGCGACCCAGGCGCCGGTGCCAATGACGACCAGCGCCGCCAGGCCAAGGATGGCCGGGCCAAAGCGGTCCCACAGAGCCCTCGCCTGATCCTGGCGGATCTCCTCGTTGACCTCGCGGATAAAACTGTCGTCCGACATCAATTCAAAGCCCGATTTCGCCGCTGAGGCGACGATTGCGCCCGCCTTTTAGCGGAAATTTGGCCGCGTTGGAAGGGGCGTACGGTCAATTTGCCGATCAAGCCGAGCGGCGCGCACGCCAATCAACCATTCGTGCAGCTTCCAGATGAACAGCAGGTAGAGCGCCAGGCCGCTGACGACCGCAATGATGTCCCATTTACCGGGCCGGGCTGCGGCGGAATCTCGCCACGTTTGCCGACGGCAATGCGGTCCCAGACCGCCCAGGCAAGCACCGCGCCGAACAGAACGACCGACGCGGTTTCGCCATTGGCAAGCAGATGCGCGACCGCCCAAATCTTCACGGAAATCAGGAACGGGTGTTTCAGGATCGGCTTCAGCCTGCCCGCCGGCAGGTTGAACACCATCAGCGAAATGAACGAAAACAGCATCAACAGCGCCGCGACATGCCGCAGCCAGATCGGCGGATCGTAGAGCATGCCGGTTTCGGCCCGCGCCATGCCGAAGCCCCAGATGATCAGCACCAGGCCGACCAGGAGACACAGCGAATAGACGCCCTTCCACGGCCCCTCGCCCATCGCGGCACACGCTTGTCGCGCCAGCCGGAGCCAGGATGCGCACCGAATGGATGCCGAAGAAAGATGACGAGGCCGAGGATGAGGATCAGCATGGCGGGTTCCCGTGGCTGGCGGCGGCTGGCTGGGCTGGCCAGGATAGCGCGAATGCGCCGCCAGCTGCAACGCGTAGCCAGACCACGGCCACATTCGGGCGGTAACCAGCTGGAAAGTTCGTCCAGTCATTGAGCGCCAATGCCTTTTCGTCTGTTCCGTTCCGTGCGCTGGGTCTTTGCGCTGCGCTGCTTGCCTCAGCCAGGCCAGCTTCGCCGACCCGCCGCACAAAGTCGCGGGCCAAGCCAATATGTGCTGATCTCGTTCGACAGCGCGCATGAGCTTTCGCAATGGCGGCGCAGCCGCGCGCTGGCGCAGCGGACCGGCGCGAATTTCACCTATTTTCTGTCCTGCGTGTTCCTGCTGTCGCCGGAAACCCGGAAGATCTACACGCGCCCGGCATGAAGCCCGGCAGCTCGAATATCGGCTTCGCCCGATCAAAGCAGGAGGTCGAGCAGCGGCTCTATCAGATCCGGCTGGCGGCGGCGCGAAGGCCATGAAATGGGCAGCCATGGCTGCGGCCATTTCGACGGCAAGGGCTGGAGCCAAGGCCGATTGGCGAGCCGAGTTCGACCAGTTCAAGACCATCTTGCCGAATGCCTATACGCTCAACGGGATCGCGCCGGAGCCCGACGGACTGGCGCGGCATCGCCAACTCTATCACGGTTTCCGTGCGCCCTATCTGTCGACCAGCAAAGCATGTTCCGGGCCTTGGACGCAGCTGGCTTCACCTATGACGCCAGCAGCGTTTCGAAGGGACCGGCCATGCCCGACTCGGCCGACAAGCCCGCGCGCTTCGCCCTGCCGCAAATCCCGGAAGGGCCGGAGGAACGCCGCGTCATCGCCATGGACTACAATCTGTTCGTGCGCCATTCCGGCGGCTTCGAACGCACGGACAAGGATCGCGTTTTCGAGGCGCGCACGCTGAAGGCATTCCGCGAGGCGTTCGACACGCAATATCAGGGCAAGCGCATCCCGCTGCAGATCGGTTTCCATTTCTCGCTGATGAACGGCGCCGCCTATTGGCGCGCGCTCGAACGTTCGCGCAGGAAACCTGCGGCAAGCCGCAGGTCGCCTGCGTCACCTATGGCGAATATCTCAAGCGCGCGGGCAAGCCGCCGGCGAACGCCGGCGGTTGAAGCTGGCCGCTCGTCAGGTCGCCGGCTGATCTTCCGGGCTGACGCCCGCCGCCTGTCGCTCAAGATAACGCTGGTCGATGTCCGGAAGCGCCTCGCCGTACAGCGTCGCCTCGAAAGCCCGCAGGCGTTTATAGACTGACAGCAGCTCCACGATCGTCGGCCAGGAAACCAGATACTGGAAGGAAGAGCTTACCTGGCTGAACGCGGTCAGGATCTGCTGCAGGCGCCCAGGGTAATCTTGCCGGCCGCAATGGTCGGTATCAGCAGGATGCTGATAAAATTGCCGTTGACCTGGCCCCAGTCGAACGGATCACATTGAAATAGGTGTAGTGCATGTACAGCGTGAAATAGTTGCTGCCGCACATCCGCGAACAGCTCTGCAACGTAGGCGGCTGCGCGCGTTCCGCTTCGTCCTCGCCATAAACGAGTTCCTTGCGGTAGGCCGCTTCCACGCGCTGGTTCTTGAATTCAAGCCCCGGCAGCTTGATGCCGGCAAGTGCCACGATACCGGTGCCCGAACAGCCCAAATCAGGGCGGCGAAAACAAGCGAATACGGCACCGCACCGATGATAGGCAGTTCGGTTACGAGCTGGAGAGCGTTGCAAGCAGAGGAAGAAAGGCAATCAAGAGTCAGGATCGACTCGGCAAACGCTACGCCCAGCCCCTCCATCGTCGAGGAAAAGCGCATCGTGTCTTCCTGAACGCGCTGCGAGGCGCCTTCGATGTGGCGCAGGCGCGCCCAGTGGGACATGTAAAAATCGTTCATGGCCGTGCGCCAGCGGAAAATGAAGTGGCTGACGACGAAGCGCGTCACAACGAATAGCGAACACTGGAATCGTCAGGACAAAGAAGACCACAGGAGCCCGTAGAGCTCAGACTGGGAGACGGAATTCGGCCGTCGTAATCGCCTTCTGAAACAGATCGAAGAACACGCCGCGCCACTGATTCAGCGCAACGTAGACTCGACGTCGAGAATAGGTGGAAAACAGAATGCGGCGGCGAACCAGGATCGACCAGTTCTGCCAGGGATGCGGCGCATAGGTCCGCCAGAACAGGTAAAACGCTGCCAGGAACGCTGCGAAATAGATATAGAACCATATGAAAGGCGGCGACCAGAACACCGGCAGAGCCGAGTCGGCGCGCTCTCGCCCTCGGCGAGCGGCGGCATGCCGAAGTAGGCGCCAAGATTGCGGCCAGCATAAAACCAGAAAATGATCCCAGAACAGCGCCCACGCCTGCTGCACTGATAAAAAACAGCTTCGGCTTCGGAAAGAAGGAGACAAACAAGGGCGGTGCCTTCCTGTGCTTGAACACAGCACGCTCACGCGGCCGGCTAAGTTGCGATTCGCGCGGCATCAAGTCACAGATTTTGCGGCAAAGAAATGGTCCGCCGCCGCGCTACCGCATTACATTCTCGTCATGTCAGGCGACGCTGGTACGCGGCCAGGCGATGGCCGCGGCGAGAATCAGCGCCGCCGAGGCAGCCATCGAAGCGACAAAATAGCTGCCGGTTTGATGCGCCAGCAGGCCGGCAACGATCGGCCCAACGATCTGGCCGACGCCGAAGGATGCGGTCATAAGGGCAAAGATCCGGCGCGGCGCCTGAGGCGCCAGCAGCGCCGCCGCGCGCAGCCCGTAGGCAGTGGCCGCGACGAACGTGCCGCCGAGCAGGACCGCGCCAAGCAGCGGTCCGAGTGCGCCGCCGAGGCTGACGCTTGCCGCAACGCCGATGGCTTCGACCAGGCAGGTTACAATGAAGGTCTTTGCCGGGCCGAAACGCCGCGCCAGTCCGGCCCAGGCAAAAACAGAGGGTGCCGCCGCCAGGCCCGCCACCAGCCAGACAGCGGTCTCGAACAGCCGGCTCCCCTCTTCCTGCCGCACGATGGCAATCAGGAAAGTCGCGGTGATGACGTAGCCGAAGCCAAACAGGCCATAGGCGATGATCAGGCGCAGGAGCGCGCCGGATTTTGGCAGCGCCGGTTCGGGCTTGATCCGCCTTCTTTGTTGCGACACTGCCATCGATCATGATCCACACGCAGAGCAAGCCTGCGGCAGAGATCAAGGCCGACCAGATCCATCCTGCCGGCCAATGCGCCTCGACCGTTACGAGCGCCGCCATCATCAGGGACGAGATCGCTATGCCGACGCCAACGCCGGCGAAATGCATGGCTTGCAGGTCGGAGCGGCCAGCGGCGTTAAGCCGGCCGAACACGATCGAGGCCAGAAAAACCATGACGAAGGCGCTGGCGACCCCGGCCAGAAAACGTATCGCCAGGAACGCCGACAGGTTTTCCGTCGCCGCCATCGCGGCTGCCAGCAGTGCGCTGGACAACAGGCCGGCCAACATCAATCCGCGCTCGCGGCCCGCTGCCCACGCGCCGGCGGCAACAAACGCGCCAAGCAGATAGCCGAGATAGTTTGCGGATGCGATCCAGCCGGCTTCGGCCGGGGTCAGCCGCAGCTCTTCCATCATGCCGGGCAGGATCGGCGTATAGACAAATCGCCCGATGCCCATCGCCACCGCCATGCCGACCATGCCGGCAAAGGCGAAACGCAGCGGCGAGGCGGAGGCGGCAGTCATATGCCGCGAGTTAAGCAGCGCTATGAAGCCGCGCAAGGCAAGCGCCCGACCAACCACTGGGCCAGCAGCGACGCTGGCTGATCGTTGCGGCTAGCGCCGGAACGGCAGGTCGCCCAACTCCCGTTCGCTCATGCTTTCGAGCACCGGATGGGACAACGGGTCGCGCACCCATTGTAGGCACACCGCATATTCGAGCACGGGCAGGCCCGGACGAGCGCGGTGCCGGAACTGGGATAAGAGAAACTTCAACATGATCGCGTCTCCTTTGCCGAGCACTTTCCATCCTTTTTGGCGATTTCTCAATTGAGATTCGCAGAGCATCCCTTTAGAAAAACTTTATGGTCACCCTCAATCAGGTTCATCTAAACGGTCTGCGCGCGGTCGAGGCCGTCTTGCGTGGTGGCTCCCTGCAGAAGCTGCGACAGAGCTGGGTGTATCGGCCAGCGCCGTGAGCCAGCATCTCGCCCGCGCGGAGGCGCAGCTCGGCAAGACGCTGTTCGACCGCACACCGACCGGGCTTGCGCCAACACCGTTCGGCATTGCCTTCGGGCGGCGGCTGAGCGCGGGCTTTGACGAGCTGACGGCAGCGGTCGCCATGGCCGACGCCGACAAGACCCTTGTCATTACGGTCGCGTCCGTGTTCGCCATGCGCTGGCTAATGCCGCGTTTGTCGCGCCACTTCCGCCTCTATCCGGATGTGCTGTTGCGCATAGACGCCTCGCCGCAGCTTGTCGATCTCGACCATTCCGACGTCGCAGCCGCCATCCGGCTGGGCAACGGCCACTGGCCCGGCGTGCGCGCCGAGCTTCTGTACGAAATCCACGAATTTCCGGTTTGCACGCCGGCCATGGCCCAACATCTGAAAACCGTCGGCGACCTGGCCCATGCCTGGGCGATCACCGACGACAATTCCATACTGGGCTGGAAGGCGTGGTTCGACGCTGCCGGCGTGGAGCCGATCGAGATGCTGCCGGGCGCGCATTTTTCCGATCCTATCCTGTGCCTGGAATCGGTGCTGGCTGGCCACGGCGTCATGCTGGCCTGGGATCTGCTCGCAGGCGAGGCGCTGCGGGACGGCAGGCTGGTCGCTCCTTTCGGCATCAAGGCGGCCACCGGCCTCGCCTACTATTTCTGCACGTCGGCCAAGCGCGCCCCGGAGCAGAAAGTGCGCAATTTTGCCCGCTGGCTGCAGGAGGAGGTACGCGCAGGCGAACAATCTCCCCCTGCGTAGCCAATGCGGCTGGCCCGGACGGATGCCTCTGCTGGACCGGATCAACCATCGTGACATCCGCCAACCACCGGCCTATTTAGTCGCCACGCCACCAGAATTGAGAGACTGTCATGAGTTCCTACCCGCGCAACCGTGAAACCATCGACCCCGCAAAACTCGAAAAACTTGCCGAAGTGGCGGTGAAGGTCGGGCTTGGCCTGCAGGCCGGACAGGATCTCATCATGACGGCGCCGATCGCTGCCGCGCCGCTGGCGCGCAAGGTGGCCGAACAGGCCTACAAGGCCGGCGCCGGGCTGGTAACAACGCTTTACTCCGACGAGGAGCTGACCTTGGTGCGCTACCGCGAAGGTCAGGATGTCAGCTTCGACCGCGCCGCCGGCTGGCTCTACGAAGGCATGGCCAAGGCGTTCGGCGAGAATACAGCCCGGCTCGGCATCTATGGTGAAAACCCAATGCTGCTATCCGAACAGGATCCGGACAAGGTAGCGCGCGCCAACAAGGCCAACTCCATGGCTTACAAGCCGGCGCTGGAGAAGATCGCCGGCTTCGACATCAACTGGTCGATCCTCTCCTACCCCAACCCGAGTTGGGCAAAGCAGATGTTCCCGGATGACGACGAGGATGTCGCCGTTGCCAAGCTTGCCGACGCCATCTTCTCCGTCTCGCGCATCGACAATGACGATCCGGTGGCGGCGTGGAAGACGCACAATGCGGCGCTGCACAAGCGCACGGCCATTCTCAACGACAAGCGCTTTCACGCGCTGCACTTCAAGGGACCGGGCACCGACTTGACGGTTGGTTTGGCCGACGGCCACGCCTGGAAGGGCGGCGCCTCGCTGGCCAAGAACGGCGTCACCTGCAATCCCAACATCCCGACCGAGGAGGTGTTCACCACGCCGCATGCGCTGCGGGTCGACGGCTATGTGCGCTCAACCAAGCCTCTGTCGCATCAGGGTACGCTGATCGACAATATCGAGATGCGGTTCGAGACCGGCAAGATTATCGAGGCGCGCGCCTCGAAGGGCGAAAAAGTGCTGCTGAAGGTGCTCGACACCGACGAAGGGGCGCGCAGGCTTGGCGAAGTGGCTCTCGTGCCGCATTCCTCGCCGATCTCGGCCAGCGGCCTGCTGTTCTACAACACGCTGTTCGACGAAAACGCGGCCTGCCATATCGCGCTCGGTCAGTGCTACTCCGATTGTTTCATAGACGGCGACAGGCTGACGAAGGATGAGATCGCGGCCAAGGGCGGCAATACAAGCCTGATCCATATCGACTGGATGATCGGCTCTGGAGAGATCGACATCGATGGGCTGGACGACAAGGGCGCGCGCACGCCGGTCATGCGCAAGGGCGAGTGGGCTTAAGATAGATAGCACCACAACTTTGCTTGCAATAATTCCTTGGACACGAGCTTAGCATTTTTGCTAAGTTCGGTTATATGTGGACTGTCGAATACCTGCATGCTGCGGCAGCCGAGGAAGCATTGCTGCCTGCCGACATGCGGGCTCGGCTCGCGCGTATGGTGGACGTCATCTGCCAGAACGGCCTGCTCCACCTGCCGCGCGACTGGGTAAAGCCGCTCGGCGACAAACTGTGGGAGTTGCGCGTTACAGGAAAGGACGGGATCGCTCGGGCAATCTACGTCACCGCAACCGGTCAACGGGTCATCATCCTGCGGGTTTTCATAAAGAAGACTCAGAAGACGCCGGGCAAGGAGCTCGAACTGGCCCGACAGCGGGCGAAGGAAGTACTATGGCAAAGACGATCGATGCACGCGATTTGCATAAGCAGCACATGGCCAATGACGCGGCGTATCGCGATGCCTACGAGGCGCTCGAAGACGAGTTTGCTCTGGTCAACTCCATGATTCAGGCGCGTGCGCGCGCACATCTAACGCAAGCAGAGGTGGCTGAACGCATGGGGACGACCGAAAGCGCTGTCAGTCGCCTGGAAAGCGGTCGCGGGAAGCCCAACACGAACACGCTTAGGCGATACGCGGATGCGGTCGGTCACACGCTGCGCATCACGTTGGAGCCGCCGTCCAACTCACGTTCAGTGCGATAGGCTCAAGCTATTCCGCAGCCGGAAATGCCTCGCTAAAACGAGGTTTTGGCAGCGGCACCTACTTCCCCAGCGCTACCCCAAACGTGTCCGGTTTAAACCCGAACACCAGTTTATCGCCGGTATCCAGCACCGGCCGCTTGATCAGATTCGTCTCGGCCAGGATCATCTTTTTGGCCTTCGCCTTGTCGATGCCCTGCTTCTCGCTGTCCGGCAGTTCCTTGAAGGTGGTGGAGTTGCGGTTGAACACCGCCTCCCAGCCGGCGCGCGCGAACCAGTCGTCCACCGTCTTGGGGTCGAGCTTTTCCGCGCGATAGTCGAAATAGCCGTGCTGGACCTTGTTGTCGTCCAGCCATTTGCGCGCCTTCTTGACCATGTCGCAGCTCTTGAAGCCGTATAGCGTCGTCGTCATCGCATCATTCCCGCACATCGAAATCCGTAAATTCCGGTTAGAGGACGATGGGCTTTGCCGCAAGCTTGTCAGGACCAGCCCTGCCATGCTGCTCGGCCAGCCGCAAACTCGTCAATTGCGATCACACGCGGCCAGGTTGTGCGTGATATCCCGTTGCCACGCTTGGGATTCCTGAATCCCGAGGCCAAAAAGAAGAATTCGGGAACCGCAACAATGTCCATCTCCTTCCTGCGCGTGGCCGCGCTGACGACCACGATCCTGTGCTCCAGCTCCATCCTCGGCACCGCCTTCGCCGAGGTCGCATACAACCGCGGCAACTCGGCCGATCCGGAATCGCTCGATCCGCACAAAACCTCGACGATCTATGAGAACAACATCCAGGTAGACCTGTTCGAGGGTCTGCTGATGCCGGACATGAACGCCGAGCCTATCGCCGGTGCGGCGGAAAGCTGGACGGTGTCAGACGACGGCAAGACCTACACTTTCAAGATGCGACCAGGTGGAAAATGGTCGGACGGAACGCCGGTAACGGCACACGATTTCGTCTATTCGATGCAGCGGGTGCAGGATCCTGCAACAGCCTGCGAGTATGCGTCGATGCTCTATGTCATCAAGAACGCCGAGGCCGTGAACACCGGCAAGGCGAAACCTGAGGAGCTCGGCGTCAAGGCGCTCGACGACATGACGCTTGAGGTCACGCTCAACAATCCAACGCCCTATTTCCTGGAAATGCTGACGCACCATGCGTCTTTCCCGGTCAACAAGGCCTCGATCGAAAAGAACGGCAACGATTGGATCAAGCCCGGCAATTTGGTGTCGAATGGCGCTTACAAGCTGACGGCCTTCGTCCCTAACGACCACATCGAACTGGTGAAGAACGAGGCGTTCCACGACGCCGCGAATGTGAAGATCGACAAGATCAACTACATCCCGACCGAAGACCGCTCGACCGCCATGAAGCGTTTCGAAGCCGGAGAAATCCTGTCCAACGACGATCTGCCGACCGAGCAGCTTGCCTCGCTGAAGGAAAAATTCGGCGACCAGGTTCGGATCGGGCCATATCTCGGCACCTATTATTACGCCATGAACTGGAAAAAGGAGCCGTGGAACAATCCCAAACTGCGCAATGCGGTTTCGATGGCGATCGACCGCGATTTCCTCGCCGAGAAGGTTTGGCAAAACACGATGTTGCCGGGCTATTCGATGGTGCCACCCGGCATCGCGGGCTACACACCGGCGCTGATTTCCTGGGCCGACAAGCCGCAGATCGACCGCGAGGACGAGGCGGCGAAGATATTGGCCGAGCTCGGCTATGGCCCAGACAAGCCGCTGAAGATGGAGCTGCGCTACAACAGTGGCGAAAACCACAAGAACACCGCCGTCGCGATCCAGGAGCAGCTCAGGCCGCTCGGCATCGAGGTATCGCTGCTCAATACCGACACCAAGACCCACTATGAATATCTCGAGCACAAGGGCGATTACGACATTGCCCGTGCCGGCTGGATCGCGGACTACAAGGATCCCGAGACCTTTCTCGGTATCTCGGCCAAGGCCAGCGGCAACAACCATTCGAGCTATGACCAGCCGGAATTCGAGGATGACCTGAGGAAGGCGGCGGAAGCAGCCGCCATTCCGGCCGAGCGGATGAAGGCGCTGGCCGAAGCCGAGCGGGTGCTGATGGATGACCAGGGAAACATCCCCCTGCTGTATTATTCAAACCGCAATGTCGTGTCGTCGAAACTCAAGGGTTTTCAGGAGAATGTCATGAACGTTCACCCGACCCGTTTCATGAGCATCGAATAGGGCATAGAACTCCATGCCCGTTCCCGGCGCAGCCGGGCGCGAAGATCGCGCGCCCGGCTCGCGTCTGGACAGGACCTAAAGAGCCGATGCAACGATCTTCTTCCTTTCTGAACAACCGGCGGCGTGTGCGTCGCGTGCTCGACCACATGATCGAGGGGTCGCTGTCGCGCCTGCGCGGCGAGACCGACGACCGGCCGAGCCTCGACCGGCTGGCGGATATCGCCTGCTGGTCGGGCGAACATCTGGTGCGCGCCTGGCACACCATCTTCGGGCAACCCCCGCTGGCGACTGCCCGGCGCATCCAGTTGGATTTCGCCGCCCAGGCGCTGCGGCGCGGCGAACCGATCGCGCGCGTCGCGACAAGTTCCGGCTATTCCAGCGGCCAGGCGTTCGCGCATGCCTTCCACCGGCAGTTCAACATGTGCGCCAGCACATTTTTGAGGCTCGGCCCGGCGAGACCGGTACAGCAGATGCGGATCGTGCGCCTCGACGAGCCGCTGACCTGTTTGGCCGTGCCTTATGCGGGAATCGGACGCGACAGCTATCAGACGTTCGACACCATGCTGAACACACTGACGCGATCGGGTTCGAACCGAGCGGAATGGGACGTTTTCTCCGTCGTCGAGGACGAGGCCTTCACCATCAACCTCGACGACCATGTCAATTTTCACGCGGCGGTATTGGAGCAGTCTTTGCGCGTGCCGGTGCGCGGGCTCGATCGCATCGTCTTACCGGCCTCGACCTATGCGGTATTCGACCGCCCGTTCGAACAGCTGTCATGCGATCCGGACCGTACGATGGCGGAAAACGGCTGGCGTCGAGTCGGCGCCGCGCGGTTCCACCAATTCATCACCGACCCGGCGCGGACGATCCCGTCACAACGACGCGACCGCCGCTGGATCCCGGTCGAGAGGCTTTGACAGCTCAGGCAGCATGGGGACCGGCGCGACGCTGGTCCCCAATTTTTTCGAGAGTCCGTTTGAAAATGCGTCAGGGCGAGTTGAAAATGGTGATCTTTGAGCATTGCAGACCGCCATCACGCATTTGCAGACGGACTCTCAGCCGCCGAAAGGCAGCGTGTCGGGTATCTCGAAGCGCTCGCCCTTGCCCACCCGGATCATGTTGAGGTCGGCTTCACGGGTGAAGCGAAACTCTTCGTTAGCGTTGGAACTCTCCGGTTTGCCGTCGCGAAAGCGGATGATGCGCTCGCCGCCGTCCGGCCATCTTACCGACACGACCGCTTGGCCTGCATCGCCCCGCACGGCACCGGCCTGACACAGGCTCATCGGCTGGCCGAATTGGCGCGCGCAAGGAATGACAGCGGTTGCGTCGAAGCCCGTTTTGGGTGCTTCGGCCTTGGCGTCCGGCAACGCCGCGACGTCGGCCCCTTCCGACGGTGCGCTGTCAGGGGACGTCTCGGACGGAAGTTCGGCGGCATCAACCGCAGTTTCGACGAGATAGCGCGCCGCGGCCCAACCGGCGACCTTGCCGTCCACCAGATCAACGACCTTACACCAGCTATAGCCTTTGACCTCGGTGCAGCCGAGGTTTTTGACGCGTGAGCCATTCGGCAAGCGGCCGATCACCATGCCGCCGGCAGATGCCGTGGCGCGGAGATTGAGCAGATCGCTGTCGGCGATGCCCACGATCTCGAAATAAGCAGGTTCCCCGGTACTGGCCGCCTGACTGTCCGCTCCATTTTCCTGAGCCGACAGGCTGGCGGGCGCAATCACCATGAGAACTGCCGTCAGCGCGGCGCGAATATGTGCAAACAAGGCCGTGTCCCTCTGCGGCGATGACATCGCCATGCCCGGCATTTGAGTCAGCTTTTTGGCGGTGCTTCGCAATTGCGGCCTCGAGACCAGCTACCTGCACCGCGGCATGGCGTCCGGCATTTCGGCCGGAAAAGATGCAACTGCCCAGAAAGGTGCCCTCCAGCGCGTTGTAGCCATGGTAGCCGCCACCGCCGCCGCCGGCCACTTCGCCGGCCGCATAGAGACCCGGGATAGGCTCGCCTTGCGTATCCAGCACCTGACTATCGAGATTGGTGTGCAGGCCACCCAGCGTCTTGCGCGTCAGGATGTTCAGCCGGATGGCGATCAGCGGCCCGTGTTTCGGATCGAGGATCTTGTGCGGCTTGGTCACACGGGTCAGCTTGTCGCCGATATATTTGCGCGCGCCGTTGATGGCGATGATCTGCGCGTCCTTGGCATATAGATTATCGACCTCGCGATCCCGCGCCTCGATCTGGACGCGCAGCCGGTCGCGGTCGATCAGGCCATCGCCGGTCAGCTCGTTCATGCCCTTGATCAGATCATCGAGATTGTCGCGGACGACAAAATCCTCGCCACGTTCGATGAATGCCTTCACCGAGGCGGGGGCCTTGCCGCCGCGCCGGTTTCTCAGCACCGCCGAAATGCTCTTCGAGGTAAAATCCAGGTTCTGCTCGGAGCCGGAGAGCACGAACTCCTTCGCCGCCATCGTGCTGGTCAGCACGAACCAGGAATAGTCGTGACCGGTGGAGAGCACGCGCTTCAGCGTGCCGAGCGAATCGAAGGCCGGGAAGAATGGCGGCTCCAGCCGCTCTCCCTTGGCGTCGAACCACATCGGCGACGGCGCCGAGAGAATGCGGATGCCGTGGTTGGGCCAGATCGGGTCCCAATTCTTGATGCCCTCGACATAGTGCCACATGCGGTCGCTGTTGATCACCGCCGCACCCGCCTCCTGGCTGATCGCCAACATGCGGCCGTCGACATGATGCGGCACGCCGGCCACCATGCGCTTCGGCGCGGGGCCAAGCCGCTCGGTCGGCCAGACCTTTCGGACAAGCTCGTGGTCGCCGCCGATGCCGCCCGACGTGACGATAACGGTGTCTGCCGCGAGCTCGAATTCGCCCACGGCCGTGCGGCCGGATTGCTGCCCGCGCTAGACCTCGTCGGTTCGAGAATTTCGCCAGCCACGCCGGTCACCGCACCCTTGGTCTTGATCAGGCGGCTCACCTGATGGCGGAACATCACCTTGGTCAGGCCCTTGGCAATATGCTCGCGCACGCGCCGCTCGAACACCGCGACGACCCCCGGCCCGGTGCCCCAGGTCAGGTGAAAGCGCGGCACGGAATTGCCATGCCCATCAGCCAGCGCGCCGCCGCGCTCGGCCCAGCCGACAACCGGCCACCAGCGCATGCCCATGCCATGCAGCCACTGCCGCATCTCGCCGGCAGCGAAATCGACAAAGGCTTCGGCCACCTTGCGCGGCCAGTGGTCCTCCGGCCGGTCGAACTGCGCCGAGCCCAGCCAGTCCTGCCAGGCCAGGTCGCGACTGTCCTTGATGCGCAGCCGGCGCTGCTCGGGCGTGTTCACCATGAACAGGCCGCCCAGCGACCAGTAGGCCTGGCCGCCGAGAAAGTCGCCGCCCTCCTGCTCGACGATGACGGTGCGCTTGCCGGCGTCGCCAAGTTCGGCTGCCGCGACCAGCCCTGCCAGCCCGCCGCCGACGACGATCGCATCCGCCCGTTCGACCATGGTTTTCCTCCAAACCGCGAGTTTCGCCCGTGCTTTGGCGCAACCTTCTACGTTGTGTCGTTGCGGCGCAAGATTGCCAAAGGTGACGTTAGGTCCGCGGTTGCCGTCGACGATGGTGGCAGCATAAGGTCGGTCACACTGTATTCATTTCAAGGGCCGTCCGTGACACAAAGCTGGGATTTCTGGATCGATCGCGGCGGCACGTTTACCGATGTCATCGGCCGCGATCCGAATGGCGGCCTGCACGCCCGTAAGCTGTTGTCCGAGAACCCGGAAGCCTATCGCGATGCCGCGATCGCCGGCATTCGGGGGCTGCTTGGCCTGGCGAGCAACGAACCCATCGCGCCTGGACTCGTCGGCGAGATCAAGATGGGCACGACGGTCGCCACCAATGCGCTGCTGGAGCGCAAGGGCGACCGCGTTCTGCTGCTCATCACCAAGGGTTTTCGTGATGCGCTGCGCATTGCCTATCAGGCACGGCCCGACATCTTCGCCAAGGAAATCATCCTGCCCGAACAGCTTTACGAGCGCGTGATCGAGGTCGATGAGCGCGTTCGCGCCGACGGCGCGATCGAACGCCAGCTCGATCTCGACGCGATACGCGCCGACATCGAAGCCGCGCGCGCCGCCGGCATAGACGCGGTGGCTATCGTCTTCATGCATGCCTGGAAAGCGCCTGAACACGAGCGGGCAACCGCCGAACTCTGCCGCGAGTTCGGGTTTAGCCAGATTTCGGTCAGCCACGAGGTCTCGCCGCTGATCAAGCTTGTCGGGCGCGGCGATACGACGGTGGTGGATGCGTACCTATCGCCGATCCTGCGGCGCTATGTGCAGCAGGTGGCGGGAGAGCTGAGCGGGAGTTCCCTCCCCCTTGAGGGGAGGGTGGCCGCGAAGCGGCCGGGTGGGGACGTCGCGGCAACGCGCGACGCGACCCTGACGCTGAGCACTACCGCGGCGACCCCACCCGGCCAGCCGACGGCTGGCCACCCTCCCCTCAAGGGGGAGGGAGCACCCCGCCTCAAATTCATGATGTCGTCCGGTGGCCTCACCGCTGCCGACCTGTTCCAGGGCAAGGACGCTATCCTGTCCGGCCCCGCCGGCGGTGTCGTCGGCATGGTCGAAACGGCGAAGCTTGCCGGCTTCGACAAGGTGATCGGCTTCGATATGGGCGGCACCTCGACCGACGTCGCCCACTATGACGGCGAATACGAGCGCGCCTTCGACACCGAGGTCGCCGGCGTGCGCATTCGCGCGCCGATGATGCGCATCCACACGGTGGCGGCCGGCGGCGGCTCGATCCTGCACTACGAAGCCGGACGTTTTCGCGCTGGCCCGGATTCGGCAGGCGCCAATCCTGGTCCAGCCTGCTACCGGCGCGGCGGGCCGCTTGCCGTCACCGACGCGAACGTCATGCTCGGCAAACTCCAGCCGGACTTTTTCCCGGCGATCTTCGGGCCGAACCAGGACCAGCCGCTCGACCCGGAAGTCGTGCGCACAAAATTCCAGGCACTTGGCGCCGAGATCGGCGACGGCCGCTCGCCGGAAGCCATCGCCGAAGGGTTTGTCACCATCGCCGTCGAGAATATGGCCAACGCCATCAAGAAGATTTCCGTCCAGCGCGGCTACGATGTGACGGAATATCTGCTCAACTGCTTTGGCGGCGCGGCCGGCCAGCATGCCTGCCTGGTGGCGGACGCGCTCGGCATGGAAGCGGTGCTCATCCACCCGTTCTCCGGCCTGCTGTCAGCCTACGGCATCGGGCTGGCGTCGGTCTTCGCCTCACGCCAGCAGGCGCTTCTCAAGCCTTTGGCCGAAGCATCCACGCCGGCGGTCGATGCCCTGATCGCAAACTTGCATGGCAGTGTTCTGGAGGAGCTGCAGGCTCAGGGAATAGCAGAGGACAATGTCATCTGGCGTCCAGTGTTGCACATTCGTTATGACGGTTCCGACACGACCCTGCCCGTCGACTTCTCCGACCGTTCGATCGAAGCCGCACGGCGCGCATTCGAAGCTGCGCATAAGGCGCAGTTCGGCTTCATCTATGACGACAAGCCGATGGTCATCGAGACTGTCGCGGTGGAAGGCAATGACGCCGTCCGGCGCGGCCGCGACGAAACCGACGCGCCGCTGACAGACGACGACGCAAAACCTTCCGAAACGCGACGCATCTACTCTGATGGCGCATGGCACGACGCGGGCGTGTATCGCCGCGCCGCCCTGTCGCCAGGGCATGAGGTGACAGGCCCCGCGCTCATCGTCGAAGACCACCAGACGATCGTCGTCGAGCAAGGCTGGCGCGCCGGCATCACCGCCAAGAACCATGTGCTGATGCGGCGCGCGGAGAAGAAAGTGCGCACCGCCGCGATCGGCACTGAGGCCGATCCGGTGATGCTGGAAGTGTTCAACAATCTCTTCATGTCCATCGCCGAACAGATGGGCGTCACGCTGCAGAACACAGCCTATTCGGTGAACATCAAGGAGCGGCTGGATTTCTCTTGCGCCGTGTTCGACCGCACCGGCGCGCTGGTCGCCAATGCGCCGCATATGCCGGTGCATCTTGGGTCCATGGATCGCTCGGTGGAGACGATCATTCGGCTCAATGAAGGCGATGTTCATCCGGGCGACGTGTTTGCGCTCAACGCGCCTTACAATGGCGGCACGCACCTGCCGGACATTACGGTGGTGACGCCGGTGTTTGAGCTCAGGTCCCTCCCCCTTGAGGGGGAGGGTGGCCGCGAAGCGGCCGGGTGGGGTCGATCCGAGACGCGCCAACCGTCGGCGACCCCTCCACCGCCTTCGGCGGTCCCCCTCCCCCGCTTCGCAGGGGAGGATCGTCCGGAGCGGCCGAGCGCGACGCAAATCCTCCCCCGTTTACGGGGGAGGGGGACCGTGCGAAGCATGGTGGAGGGGGCAGCCGGTCGCCAAAGATCCTCTTCTGGGTTGCGTCGCGCGGGCATCACGCCGATGTTGGCGGCACCGCGCCCGGTTCCATGACCCCCTTAGCCACGACGGTCGACGAAGAAGGCGTACTGTTCGACAATTTCCGCCTGGTCGAGCGCGGTCGTTTCCGCGAGGCGGAATTGCAGACCCTGCTCACCGACCACCCCTACCCTGCCCGCAACCCGAAGCAGAACATCGCAGACCTGAAGGCGCAGATCGCCGCCAACGAGAAGGGTGTCGCCGAGCTGCGCAAGATGGTCGAGCATTTCGGCCTCGACGTCGTCGAAGCCTATATGGGTCACGTGCAGGACAATGCCGCCGAAAGCGTGCGTCGTGTGCTGGATCGCCTGCCCGACAGCTCCGCATACGAATACCCGACCGACACCGGCCAGACCATCAAGGTCAAGATCGGCATCAACCGCGAAAAGCGCGAAGCCACAGTCGATTTCACCGGCACGTCGCCGGTCATGAAGAATAATTTCAACGCGCCGGAACCGGTGGCGCGGGCCGCCGTGCTTTATGCCTTCCGCGTGATGGTCGAGGACAACATCCCGATGAATGCCGGGTGCCTGCGGCCGATCAACATCGTCATCCCCGACGGCTGCATGCTGCGGCCCGCCTACCCTGCCGCCGTCGTCGCCGGCAATGTCGAGACCTCGCAGCACGTCACCAACGCAATCTTCGGCGCCATGGGCGCGATGGCGAATGCGCAAGGCACGATGAACAACCTCACCTTCGGTAACGAGCGCTACCAATATTACGAGACGATCTGCTCCGGCTCGCCGGCGGGCCGCATGAATGACGGGCGCGGCTTTGCCGGCACGTCCGGCGTGCACACCCACATGACCAATTCGCGGCTCACCGATCCGGAAGTGCTTGAGCTGCGCTTTCCGGTGCTGTTGGAAGATTTCCACGTCCGCGCCGGCTCGGGCGGGAAGGGCAAATGGGCGGCAGGTGACGGCACCCGGCGCACGATCCGCTTCCTGGAAGAGATGGAGTGCGCGATCCTGTCCTCGCACCGCTCGCGCCCGCCACGCGGACTCGACGGCGGCGCGGACGGCCAAGCTGGATCGACCGAAGTGCGCCGCCTGGACGGCCGCATCGAGACGCTGAAGGCCTGCGACCAGACCCAGCTCAAGGCCGGCGAGGCTGTCATCGTAACGACCCCGACGCCGGGCGGCTTTGGCGAGGCGTGACGCCTCGCCAAAGAAGACGTCAAGCGCCCTGCATCTTTTTCTGGAAAGTCTTCAGATGCTTCTGCTGCGCCTCGATCATCCGTTCGCGATAGACGCCGTAGATGATGTCGGTGTCGTGCAGCGTCACACCCGCAATGGTCGGCGAGGAAAACACAGGCATCTCGACGCCCTTCTTCGACAGCGCGGTGGCGGTGCGGGCGATCAACTCATGCGCCAGGATCATCGCCAACACCGTCGACGAACCCGACACCGGACGGCTCCAGCCTTCCACCGGCACGATGGCATCCTCGATCGGCGCGCAGGTGTCGATCACGACGTCGGCGGCGTCGGCCAGGCGCTTTCCCGACGAGTGGGTCGCCGGCTTGTCGAGATTGGCCTTCGCGGTCACCGCGACCACGAACACGCCACGCTCCTTGCAGTAGAGCGCGGTATCGATGCCCGAGGCATTGCGGCCGCTATGGCCGAAAATGATGATCGAGTCGCCCTTGTTGATCGGCTGGTGATCCAAAAACTTCTCGGCGTATTTTTCGGTGCGCTCCAGCCAAAGCAGCTCGCGAACGCCGCCGGCGCCGAGCACATTGTGCCACATCACCCGCGGATCGGTCAGCGGGTTGAAGCCGACATAGGTGCCGTAGCGCGGGAACACTTCCTGACAGGGCAGGACGGAGTGCCCCGAGCCGTAGAGATGAACCAGCCCGCCACCGGCAATCGATTCGGCAAATTTGTCGGCCGCTTGGTCGAGGGCTTCTCCGTTGCTGTCGGAGGCCTTCTCGATCAACTTGGCAAGGCGATGCATGTATAGGTCGGACACTGCGATACTCCTGTAATGAAAGTGTCAAATTTTCGGATTGGGTCGGCCGGGCTTCAACACCGACCTGATTTCGTAGCGGTCGGCGCGCATGACGGAGACGGTGAATTCGAACGGCCCCAGCTCGTCGGTGGTGACACGCTCGACCACGAAGGCGGGGCTTCCGGCCTCGATCTCCAGAAGCTCGGCATCCTCGCGCCCAACGGCGGCGACGCGATAGACCTCACGCGCTGCGGCCGGCACGATGCCGTAACGCTCCTCGAGCGCCTGATAGAGCGAGCCTTGCAGTGTGCCGGAATCGAGAAAACCCGGCGCGCGCGCGGCGGAAAGGTGCGCCGTCTGGATGCCGATCGGCTGGTCGTTGCCCAGCCGCAGGCGGCGAATGCGGACGATCTGATCGCCTTCATCGATTTCGAGCGCTCCGGCAACCTCGGCATTCGCGACGGTCAGGCTGCAATCCAGAATACGCGAGGAGGCGCGCACGCCGATCAGGCCCATCTCCTGGGTAAAGCTGGTGAGTTCACGCGTACCGGCAACCAGCGTTGCGCTGCGCACAAAGGTGCCGCGGCCGTGTTCGCGGCGCAGCAAGCCGCTCTCCTCCAGATTGCGCAACGCATGGCGCAAGGTGATGCGGCTAACGCCGAATTTGGCGCATAGCCGATCCTCCGCCGGGATCTGGTCGCCCGTCGCCCATTCTCCGCCGTTGACGATGGCGCGGATGGCCTGTTCGACCTGATACCAGAGTGGTTCCGGCCGGCTGCGGTCCGGCACGAGGAAACTTGCCTCGCTCATACGGCCTGCCTCCATCTCTCGCCGGCCGCGCCAGCCAGCGCCGCGCCGACAAGCCCCGCGCGAGAGCCGAAGGCGCCGGCGCGCAACTCGATGGAGCGCAGATGCGGCGGAAGCTGCCTGCGCATGAAGCGCAGCATAGGCTCCTCCAGCATGTCCAGCGCATCGGTCAAACCGCCGGCGATGAGAATGAGCTGAGGGTCAAGCAGCGCGACCACGCCCGCCAGCGATGTGCCAATCCTCTTTGCCGGTTTGTATAGTGCTGCCAGCGCCTCGGGACTGCCCTCGCGGGCGGCAACGATAAGCGCGGGGCCAGTCCCGAAGCCGAAAGCCGACGCCAATTTGTCCAGGGCACGGCCCGATGCAACGCGCTCCAGCCAGCCGTCGCGATCCGCCCCCTTATCGGTGATGTCGGCACAGGCCCAGCCGAAGGAACAGGCGCCGCCGTGTGCCCCGGGCACGATCATGCCGTTGACCAGCACCGCCGACCCAATGCCGGTGCCGATCGCCAGCATGACTACATCGGTCATGCCTTTCGCCGCCCCTGCCTTGGCCTCCGCCAGCATGGCAATCTGGGCATCGTTCCCCAACGCAATCGTCATGTCCGGAAACAGCGCCTTAAGGTCGACGCCATCGAGAAATGGCAAATTGGGTATCCAACTGCAGACCGTTCCGGTCGCCAAACCGGGAACGGCAATGCCGAGTGCGCCCGGATGGCCGCATGCAGCGCGCAACGCGCCGATCCGGCCTACGAACTCGTCAAGGCTCCGGGGCGCCTGGCCGTGCTCCAGCAGACGCATGTCGTCGATCGACGATGTGTAGTGCGCGGCCCGCATATTCGTGCCGCCAAGGTCGATAGCCAGGACGCCGGTCATTTTTTGCCTCCCCTGCCTGTTGACGGATAGAACAGGCCTGCCCCGGCATTCCAGGAATGCGAAGCCGGAATGAAGCCTTGCGCGTATCGCGTCCCGCGCAGGCAGCCGCGCAGGCGATACAGCGCGCTATAATAGTCAACATAGGGAAAGCTGCTCAGGCCCCGCGCCAGCTCGTATTCCTTCACCGCTTCGGACCAGATATCGAAGCCCTCGCTGACATCAACCAGCACTTCCGGCTTAAAACCTTCGTCGTCCTCCCAGTTCTCGCCGAACAGAAGGAGTTGCGGCGTGTGGGCAGGATGGTTGCGCTTCACGGTCGGTAGCGCGGCATAGAAAATGCCGTTCAGGGTCACCATCGCCGCTGCGTGATGGTCCTTGTGCCAACTGCCTTTCCAGTGCGTGATCACGATCTCCGGCCTCAGCTCGCGAACCGCGTCGCAGACCAGCAGCGCCGTTGCATCGTCGTTAGGCAGGAAAGCGTCGTGCAGGCCGAGATTGCGTACGGCCACCCCAAGTCGTTCGGCGGCCTGGCCGGCCTCGACCTCTTTTTGCGCGCAATAATGCTCGGGGATCAGGCAGGGGTGCCCTTGTTCGCCCATGGTAAGATGCAGGAAGGTCACCGCGACGCCGCGCTTCGCCGCAGCTGCTGCCAGCGGCCCGGCGATCACTTCGGCGTCGAAAGCATGCGCGCCGACGACCAGTATCGACTTGGCGCCATAAATACGCTCTTCGATCATTTCATGCCTCCGCCCGCGCCGACGCCCTCACGAATTTGGCGCGCCAAAAGACAATACATGATCAGGATCGGCATCATGGAGATCGCCAGCGAGGCAAAGACCAGCCCCCAGTCGGTGCGAAACTGCCCGACGAACACGCTAATCGCTAGCGGCACAGTCTTGTAATCGTCGTCGAAGATGAAGATGAGCGGGAAGAAGAAGTCGTTCCACACGGCAATCGCCGTGAAGATGGCGACGATCGACACCGCCGGCTTAACCATCGGCAGCACGATCCGAAACAGGATGCGCCATTCGCTGGCACCGTCCATCCGCGCCGCCTCGTCGAGTTCGGACGGCAGCACGCGCATGAAATTGGCGAAGATGAAAACGGCAAAGGGAATGCGGATCGCCGCATAGACGAGGATCAGGCCGAGCAGCGAGTCGAGCAGGTTCAGATTGCGCATCAGCGTGAAGAGTTCGACCGAAGCCAACCGGATCGGCAGCATGATGCCGGAGAGGAACAGGCCCAGCATGATGGCGTTCCAGCCCAGCCGGTAGCGGCTCAGCGGAAACGCCGCCATCGCCGAGACGACGATGGTCAGGATCACCGCGCCGCCGGTCACAATCAGGCTGTTGAGGAAATTCTTGCCGAGGTCGGCACGCGTCCACGCCTCGACAAAATTGCCGAAATCCCAGCTTTGCGGCAGGCCGAGACGGTTCTCGTAGATCTCCTGCGTGGTCTTGAAGCAGGACACGACGAGAATGTAGAGCGGCAGCAGCACCGCCCCGGACCACAACACTAACACGGTCCAGCCGGGCAACCGAGCCAGGCGATCGTTGAGCGCGACGGCGGTCAAAGCTGCACCGTCCGGCGCTCGAAGAAGCGCAGCATCAAGAGCGTGCCGAGGCTCAGCACCAGGAATAGCAGCGTGCCCAGCGCCAGCGCCAAGCCGATATCGGTGATGCCGACAGCTCCCTCCGCGCCGAAGGCGAGGCGGTAGAAATAGGTCACCAGCGTGTCGGTGGAATAGTTTGGGTTCCCCTGCACGCCCTGCATCACATAGACGATGTCGAACTGGTTGAACGTATTGATGAACGACAACGTCGTCAGCGTGCCGAGCGAGGGCATCAGCAGCGGCAGCGCGATCTTGAACAGGATCGCAGTATCGCTCGCCCCATCCATCTTGGCAGCCTCGAAAATCTGGCTCGAAATCTGCCGCAACCCGGCGGTATAGATCAGCACCGGCAGACCCATCCAGTTCCAGGCGTCGACCGCGATCAGCATCCACAGCGCTGTGCTGCTGTTGCCGAGCACGGTCAGCGTGCCCTCGTGCAGGCCGAGCCCGTTCAGCGCCCATTCGGCGACGCCGTTGGGCGACAGCAAGAGCCGCCACAAGGCGCCGACGATGACCGGGCTCAGGACCGCCGGGAAGAAGAAAAGCGACTGGAAAAAGGCCGCGCCGCGCTTACGCAGGAACAGCAGGTAGGCGAACAGCAGGCCGACGGCATTCTGCAGCACCATGATGCCGCAGAACCACGCCACATTGTGCCAGAGCGCGCCGGTGAGCCGCTCGCTGCTCGGGAATTCGAACAGCCGGGCGAAGTTCGACTAGCCCGGCAAACTCCACCATGCGCAAGCCGCGCCAGGTGAAGAAGCTGCCCCACAGCGACATCGCCAGCGGGTAGAGCACGAACAGGCCGTAGATCAGCAGTGCAGGCAGGATGAACAGCAGCGCCGCGCGCTGCTGTATCCACCACATGCTGCTTCTCTGTTTCAACGGCGTCACGGCGATAGCCTGAAAGTCGGCAGCCGCGCGCCCCCGCGCGGCCGCCGAACGGTCTCAGTTCTTGGGTTTGAACCAGGTGCTGACGGCCGCTTGAATATCGGCAGCCAGCTTTTCCGGCGCAATCTTCCCTTCGACCGTATCGATGATCTCGGCCTGCAGCACCGACGATGCCGTCGGCGTCTGCCAACGGAAGCCGACCAGCGTCAGATAGGGCGTGGCGTTCTTGGAAATCTCCATCATCTTGGCCAGCACCGGCTCCTTCACCGTCACGTCGGTGCGCGCCGGCGGCCACCCCAGCTCATCGGCGAAGAGCTGCGCAAACTCGGCCGAGGCCATGAAGTTCAGCACCTTGGTTGCGGCTTCCTTGTTGCTGCTTTCGGATACCAGGCCGTAAGACCCGTCTGAAAAGGCAGAGGTGTAAAGCGGCGTTGCCGCATCGTCGGCCGGGAACGGAAACATGGAAAATTTCAGGTTCGGGTTCTGCGCCTTGAAGCTGCCGTTCTCGAACGAGCCGCCGAAGAACATCGCCGCCTTGCCGCCGATGAATTGCTGCGTCGATGTCGTGTAGTCGACGGCCGCGAAACCGTCGGAGAAATAGGGCTTCAACTCGGCGTAGCGCTTCACGGCGCCGACCCAGCGCGGGTCTTCAAAGGTCGCCTTGCCGCTCATCATGTCGTCATAGAAGCCCGGGCCGTAGATGGTCGGGCCGACAACGCCGACGCCGATCTCCAGCGCCCAGGCCGAGCCGTTGGCGCCGCCGGCGGCGATCGGCGTGATGCCGGCTGCCTTCAGCTTCTCGCAAGCCGCGACGAAATCCTTGTAGGTCTTCGGGATCTCGATGCCGTTCAGCGCAAAAATCTCCTCATTGTAGAAGACGCCCATCATCGGCACGGAATACGGCACGCCGTAAAGCTTTCCGTCGGCGCGGCTGCGCGCCCCGCCAAGTGCGGCCTCCGGGAAATTCTTCAGCTCCGGCACGCTCTCATCGAGTGCTTCGAGAAACCCTGCCTCGACGAATGGCTGCAACTCACCATAAGCCTTGAGTTGCGCGATGTCGGGTCCGCGACCACCACGCAGCGCCGTGCTCAAGCGGTTCTGATAGTCGGCGTCCGGCGTGAACTGGATGTCCACCTTGGTGCCGGGGTTGGCCTTTTCGAAGACGTCGAAGATGCGGCGCATCGCGGCCTCATCCTCGGTGCGCCAACTCCACAACGTCACCGTGTCGTCGGCATGGGCCGGCACGACGCTGAACGCGCCTGTCAGCGCTGCCGCTGCGGCGCCAATAAGGCCGATGACCTGACGGCGATTGACTGGAAACATGCGCTTTACTCCTCCCGAGATCGCTCGACGCCACGGCCAATGCTGCCGCGCACTGTCACAACCATTAGAAGTCATTATAACAACTTGAGTCAACAAGGAATATGATAACGCACCACCTGTCGGCCGCGGACTGCCCAGTCTCTCTCCGGCGACCGCTCTGTTTCTGCGATTTTTGCACCTTCTCTGCGCCTGCCTGTACGAAGGCAACCAGCATCCGCTTCATATTAGGGATACTTGAAATAAAGAATCCGGGGTTGCGGATCATAT
>CAVQCL010000007.1:0-375594 GCA_963710935.1 uncultured Alphaproteobacteria bacterium
GCGAAGATAACCGGGCTGGCGTCGGGCAGGATCACCTTCGAGACCTCCTGCCACCGCGATCCGAGGAACGACCGGCACATGGCGATCAGCGAAACGTTGACGTTGCGCACCGCCTTGTAGGTTGAGCACGATCACCGGCAAAGCCAGGAATATCACCGCGAGCTCTTGGCGGTCATGCCGATGCCGTAGACGAACGTCACTAGCGGAATGAAGGCTGCAACGGGTGCCGCCTGCAGGACGATGAACACGGGGATCAGCAGCCACTCGCCGGTGCGCCATAGGCCACAAAGCGTGCCGAGGCCGACACCAAGAAACGCGGACAGGACGACGCCGAGGATCAGTGGCTGCAGAGTTGACAGATAGGCTTTCGGCAGGCTGCCGTCCGCCATCAGTCCGACAAAGGCGATCATCGTGTCCGAAAAGGTTGGGAAGGCGAAGCTGACCGGGATTAGTCCGGCGATTTCCCAGATGGCGGCGAAAAGCGCGAACGAGATAAGTCGAGATGAGCGATCGGCCGGTCGCGCAAACCCGCCCGCCTGCGGGGGGCGAGGCCGATCGGCCTCGCCCTCAGTTCGAATACCGGTCACCATCCATCCGGCCGGCTATTTCTTGCCGAGCTTGGCGACGGCGCGGTCGATCGCCGAAACATCCCAGAAATCCTCGACCTTGAGTGTTGCCGGATCGCCCTCGATCTGGCCGGCGAGGGTGAAGAAGGCGAAGTCGCCGGCTGCCGCGTCGGCTCCGCCGCCGTTCAGCGCCAGGCGCCGGCTTCCGCCGTCTCCTTGTAGTATCCGCGATCTCGGCATCGGCTTCCGCGCCGAGGTCGGGCAGCAGCTTGTACTTGTTGCGGAGCTCGACCGCGACTGCCGGGTTTTCGGTAATCTCGCGGCCGGTCTTCATCAGTTCCTCGACGAGGATGTCGACATCGGCGGCGTTGTCTTCAGATACTCGGCCGTGGCGAACAGCGTTTCGTCGGTGCGCTTGAGATTTTCGACCGGCAGCACCATGAACTTGCCCGGCGCTTCCGTCTCCAGCGCGCGGCGGTTGGCGGCGTCGACGATCGAGGCCTTGATCGTGCCTTGGATGCAGCGCGTTGCGGCGGACTTCCGAGCCGGGCACATAGCTGATCGTGCCGAGCGTGATGCCGTTGTTCTTGGCCATCAGCAGCATGACCGCCTCGGTGCCGGAGCCGCGCGCCTGGACGGCGACCTCCTGTCCGTCGAGATCCTTCCAGTCCTTGTAGAATTCGCATTGACCACAGGGAAGAAGCGCAGCGTCGAAATCTGCGCGAACAGGCGGATCGGCACGCCCACCTTCTGGATCAGCGTGTAGGGCGCGCCGATGCCGACGTCGGCCTGGCTGCCGACGATCGCCTGTGCGGCCAGATCCTCGTCGTTGAGGACGATCAGTTCGACGTTCACGCCGCGCTCCTTGGCGCGCTCGATGGCGGCGAGCGTCTGGATCGATTCGATCCCGGGGAGATCGCCGAAGGCGATCCGCATGTCGCCCGCGCTGGCGGTTGCGGCGCGGCATGGCGCTTGCCCAATCCGCGACGAGCGCCGCCGCAAGCAAGGTGCGTCTGGAAAGGCTGGTCATTGTTTTTTCCTCCCGTTTTTTGTAACCAATATGGGTGATTGGTTAGACATTGTAGCCTGATTGGTCAAGGTGTTTTGGTCATGGAATGCCCGCAATTCGGCTTGTTGACCGATTCAGCCAATCGTTTTAAGAGAAGCGAAGACGGGGTCATCGAATTGGTTGAACCATATGGACAAGGTCGGAAACGGCGGCCACGCGGCGCTGGTGCAGCTGCAGGCCTACCTGGCGCAGATGGATCTGCCGGGCGACAGCCGCCTGCCGCCTGAGCGCGAGCTTTGCGAAAGCCTCGGCGTGTCGCGCGGCGACTTGCGCAAGGCGCTCGCCGTTCTGGAAAAGGACGGCCAGCATCTGGCGGCATGTCGGCAAGGGCACGTTCGTCGGCAGTGGCCCAATCGAGGAGACTATCGGCATTTCCGAGATCGCCGGCCGCACCAATCCGGCCGACGTGATGCGCGCGAGGCTGATCATCGAGCCGGAGATCGCGCGCGAGGCGGCGCTGCACGCGACGCTCGGCGACATCGCTGCGATGCGCCAGTCGCTGACGCAGACGCGCGAGGCGGCAACCTGGCGGCAATACGAGAACATCGACAACCTGCTCCACCGGCAGATAGCACAGGCGAGCTGCAACAACGTGCTGCTCGGCCTGTTCGACGTGCTGAATGCGGTCCGCCGCACTGTGGTGTGGGGCCGGCTGCGCTCGGACGGCTCGCGCCCGCCGGCTGACCATCACAGCTTCGCCGAGCACGAGCGAATCGTCGCGGCCATTGCCGACCGCGATCTCGCGGGGCAGCCGCGGCCATGCGCCTCCACCTCCAGCAGGTCGGACGACGCCTGATCCCGGTCCGCGAGGCTGCGGAATAGGGTGTCAAACCTATCCCGCAGCGGCCTCCGTCACTCTCAAGTAACGTGGCAGCGACACGCGAAACGCTTGGCACGGGCAAAGACCAAGCTCGACGGCATGGCCGCGATCGTCGCACTCGAAGCATGGACCCACTGGGCACAGGCGATCTTCGTGACCCCTGGCCGATCCGAAGAACGCCACGGATATCAGCTTAAGCACGCTTGGCCAAAAAAGGGGGTTCGTTGATACCCGAACCCCTTGCGCATCACGCCTGGGAGCGGCTCAGCCGGCTCGCTGAGATATCCGCTTTCAGGCGCAATCCCGGGCGCGGGTCTCACGATTGTCATAGGCATCGTAACGCTTGTCTATCAGGTCCAGGATGCGAACTTCACCGATCGCAGTAGCGGTGGAAACTGCCCTAGTTTTGGTTTAGAATGTAGCTGTGCCGCTAGATGGTCGCAGGCTGCCGCCGTTGACCGCTTGCATCGACGTGCTGGCCTCGGCGCGAACGCTAAGTGGCCCTGTCCGCAATCAGTGTTGAGCATATGGATGAGCGCAAGCACTTCTTGAAGGCAGGCTCGAATGTGAGCCCTTCGATGCCTGTCGAGTATTTCATCCTCTGGAACCCGCAGTTCGGGGGAGAGGTCATTGGGCATCTCGACGGCGCCCCGATCCGAGAGACTGTGATCGACACCCGCGGTAAGCGCTATCATTATGTCGGCATCGCTCAGCGCGACTGCAACGGTCGCTTCAATGTCAATTTGCTGAGCGCCGGCGAATGGATCGTTCAGCCCGGGCTTGTCTACGTGGCAGGAGAGTCCGCGCACCACTAGTTGAAGACTAACCGTTCCTTAAGGCCAGTGTCGCGGCGCTCCGCGAACCTGACATGTCTTTGCCCGATATGGCTATAGATCGAGGGGTTGAGATTTGCGTTTCTGGCTCAATGGGTCCGACGATCGGAGATCCCGTGCCGAGCTGACTTTAATTGCGTCCAAAGGTCATAGACCACTAGCAAAAAGCCGAGGATGAATACTCCAGCGAGATCCGTGCGGGGCACAAAGAATAGTATCACGCCGAAGAAGCCAACAAGGCACAGGACTGCGAGGAGGGCGAAAAGACGTTTTCTGGTCATGTCAAACCCTCCAAACCAACCAATCACCAACTTCAGCCGTAGATCATGTTCGGCAGCCAGTAAACGATCTGCGGAAAAATATACATTAGTACCATGCATAGGATCACGATCAACATATAGGGCATCATGCCCCGAAAGATGTCCGATATTTGCACATGCGCGGGAGCGATGCCTTTGAGGTAATAGGCAGACATTGCCATTGGTGGTGAGAGGAACGCCGTCTGCAGATTGACGGCGACGAGGATGCCAAAGAACAACGGGTCGATACCGAAATGTGGAAGCAAGGGTAGGAAGATCGGGATAAATATGACGATGATCTCGGTCCATTCTAGCGGCCACCCGAGGATAAAGATGATCAACTGAGCGACGATAAGAAACATCAGCGGCGACATATCCAGGCCGGTGACGAACTCGCTGATGAATTGCTGGCCGCCGAGGTAGGCGAAGATCGATGCGAAGGTTGCCGAGCCGACAAACAGCCAGCAGACCATCGCCGACGTGCGGGCCGTGAGATAGACGCTCTCTTTCAGCCGCTGCCAGGTTAGGGCGCGATAAGCAACTGCAAGCAGCAAGCCGCCAAGTGCGCCGATTGCCGCAGCTTCAGACGGAGTTGCAAAGCCGAAGAGGATGGCGCCGAGAACAGCTAGTATGAGAAACGCCAGCGGGACGAATGAGGTGAACATCATCCATGAGATTTCGAGAAATGAATGATCGCCGATCTCCTCGTTTGTAGGCTTCGGCGCTAGCTGTGGCTGGATAACCGCCTTACCGACAACATAGACGAGATAAAGGCCGGCAAGGAACAGGCCCGGCAGGAGCGCGGCTGCATACATGCGCACGACCGAAACCCCCGACGTTGCTGCATAGACGATGAGCAGAATTGACGGCGGTATCAGGATGCCAAGCGTGCCACCGGCGCAAATAACGCCGGTGGCGTAACGCACATCGTATCTCGCTTTCAGCATCGCAGGTAAAGCGAGAAGCCCCATAAGGGTTACGACAGCGCCCACGATGCCGGTGGCGGTGGCGAACAGCGTGCAGGTGACGAGCGCCGCGACTGCCATCGAGCCAGGAACGCGCCGCGTGGCGATGAACAGCGTTGAAAACAGCCTGTCAACAATGTTGGCGCGCTCGACGATGTATCCCATGAACAGGAACAGCGGGATGGCGGTCAGTACATCGTTCGACATGACCGAAAAGGTCTGGTTGACGAACAGGTCGAATATGCGGTTGTTAAAAAAACCTCCAACCCAGGATTCGGTCAGGGTCCAGACGTCGGCTCCGGACTCGAGCGCTCGCTCGTAGGGGCGCCACATGCGGTCGGCGTCGAAATAGGCGTAATACCCGAAGGCGACGCCAAGCGCCATCAGCGTGAAGGCGACAGGAAAGCCAAGGAAGATGGCCAAGATGAGGATCAGAAGCATGCCGACGGCAACGTGCGGATCGCTCATTTGCTATCTCCGTCGCGCCTGTTAGCCGAATTCTCGTAGCCTGACGGGATATCGATCGATTCCGACCCGTGCTTCAGGACGTCGAGCGTCTTGGCTTCCATGAGAATTTTTTCGGTCTCCTCGACATCGTCTTCGGCACGCATCCACTCGCCGGTGCGCAAGCAGATTATGCACCGGAATACCTGCGCGATTCCCTGCAGGAATAGCAGGATGCCTGCGGCGACGATGACCGACTTAAACTGGAAGATCGGGATTCCTGCCGGACTGTTGGAGCTCACTTCAAGATAGCCCCAGGAGCGCGCAGCATATTTCCAGCCGGCGAACACCAAGGCGGTCACGCCGGGAAAAAAGAACAAGAAATAGAGGAACAGTTCGACGACAGCCTGAGTTCTGGGTTGCCATAACCGGTAGAGGAAGTCGCCGCGGACATGGCCGTCACGCGATAGCGTGTAGGCCCCGGCCATCATGAACAGCGTGCCGTAGAGCATGTAGCTCAGATCAAACGCCCATGGCGTCGGCGCTCTGAAAGCGTAGCGGACGACTACTTCGTAGCCGATGCCGAACGCCATCACGATGATGCACCAAGCGAAGACCTTGCCGAACCACGCCGACAGGTCATCGGCGAATCGAATGTAGCTTTGCATAAATGCACCCGCTCCTGCATGCAGGCGAAGAATGGAACGGAGCCGTTACGCTCCGTTCCCGAGTCGCGATGTCACGCTAAATCTTGCCCGGATAGTAATGCTGGTAGGCGAGCTTGTAGTCCGGAGCGTTGAGCAGGCTGTAATAGACGACGCGCTCGCACCATGCCTTCTGGCTGTCCACCACTTTCTTGAAGAATGGGTCCTCCAGTAGCGCAGGCAGGATCTTGTCCCACGCTTCGAGCTGCGCCTGGAGCACCGAATCCGGTGTTCGTTTGACGTTGACGCCGGACTCGTTCGCCAGTTTCTGCAGATCGGCGGAATACTGGTTCATCGCCAGCGCATAATTGGACAGGTGAGCAGATTCCACTGCGTATTTCAGGATGGCCTGCAGGTCAGGATCGAGGCTCTCGAAAGTGTCTCTGTTGAAGATATACTCGAACGACTCCGATGCCTGGTGATACGAGGCCAGCATGTAGTTCTTGGCCACGTCCTGCGAACCGAAGCGCATATCGGAGGTCGGATTGTTGAACTCGAAGCCGTCGATCACGCCGCGTTCCATGGCTGGCACGATCTCACCACCCGGCAACTGCGCCACCGATGCCCCCATGGCTTGGAAAAGGTCCGCGGCAAGACCGACGGTGCGGTATTTCATGCCCTTCAATTGGGCCGCGTCGGTGATCTCGCTCTTGAACCAGCCGAGTGGCTGCGCTGGCATGCCGAAGGACAGGAAGCCGACTACGTTGAGACCGAGAATGTCCTGAGTCAGCTCGCGATAGAATTCCTGACCGCCGCCATGATAGAGCCAGGCGATCATCTGGTTCGCGTCGCCGCCAAATACAGGACCGGTGCCGAAGAGCGAGGCGGCCTTGTTCTTGCCGTACCAGTAGACCGGCACGGTGTGGGCAGCGTCGATCGTTCCGTCGTGACAGGCGTCTTGCACCTGAAACGCGCCGACCACCGCACCGGCGGGCAGTAGATCAATCTTAATGCGATTGTTCGACATTGCGTGCACGCGTTCGACATATTGCGCGGCCATTTCCTGGAAAATATCAGAGGCGGGCCAGGACGACTGCATTTTCAAAGTTATGGGCGCTTGTGCGAGCACCGCCGGAGCGGCAAGCGTGCCCGCTGCCGCCGTGCCTGCGACAGCAGAATTCCTGAGAAACTTTCTGCGCGATATTGCCTTGCTGGTCATAATTTCCTCCCAACTTGCACCTTTTTTTGCCGCCAGGCGAACAGCATAGGCCAACATCGGGGCGGTGCAAGACTTGCCCCTGGGTCGAACTGATCGATAGCCCAGCCGGTCTTGTCAATTAGACGGCAAAGCCAGTGGTGTCTGCAATTCACGACTTCGACAGTCTCTCGGTATCATGAGCACTAGCCCTGACCTGATGAGGACTACGCCGACGCTATTACCTTCTTTAGGGCGACCGGTCGCCCGGCTGTCCCTTTGCCATTTGCAATTTGGACCCTCCCCAACCATGGCTTGGAGTATGATGCGGGAACAAGCACAGCTCGAACTCCATTGAGCTTGCACGGACATTCGGCAAACGGTTGAGACCAAATGGCCAAGAAACAGAGGTTTGACCTAGTCTCCCCCGCATTTCAGGCAAATCCGTTTGCCGAGTTTGATCGAATGAGGAGAGATGGAGCTGTTGTTGAAGTCAGATTGCCGATCGTAGGAAGGCTGAAGCTCGCAGTGTCCTATGACGCGTGCGTTGCGCTGTTGAAGGATCAAGACAACTTCGTTCGCGATGCTCGCAATGCTGGGAAAAGCTCGCAGGTCGGGATCCTCCCCTGGTTGCCGCGCCGGGTGCGCGTACTTGCCAACAACATGCTCGGCCATGACGATCCCCAACACCGCAGATTGCGTGGGCTGGTTGACCAGGCATTTGCGCGGCGAAGCGTGACCAGTTTGAGGTCGATGATCGAAGCTATCGCCGACAATTTGCTCGACCGTCTTGAGGGACGAAGGACGGCCGACCTGATGATTGAATTTTGCCGCGATCTTCCGCTGTCGGTCATTTGCGCCATGCTTGGGTTGCCGGAAAAGGATCACGCTCGGTTTAAAAGTTGGATGGGCGGCATCGCTGACACTGCCAATATCATCGCTGTCCTGCGTGCACTTCCCGGTGTGCTCCGGACAGTGAGTTACGTTAGTGCAATGGCGAAGCCTGATAGCGGTGTCGATCCGGGTGGCCTCATCGCAGCTTTGCGCGATGCCGAGTTAGATGGCCGCAAACTCGATGATGACGAAATAGCGTCAATGATCTTTCTGCTTTTCGCTGCGGGCCAAGAGACAACAACGCATCTGATCGCGGGCGGCATTTATACGTTGCTCCAAAATCCCGAAGCACGTCATCGGCTCGCCATTGATCCGTCATTACTGCCGCTCTGCGTAGAAGAATGCTTGCGCCACGTCTCTCCTGTCCAAATGTCGAAACCGCGTTTCGCTACCCAAGACCTGGAGCTTGGTGGTGTCGCACTTCATCGTGGAGAAGCAGTTGCTGCCCTGCTTTCTGCTGCGAATTGTGATCCTGCTAAATTTGAGCGACCGCACCAATTCGACATTGGTCGGCATCCCAACCCACACCTCTCCTTCGGAACGGGCGTCCATTTCTGTCTCGGATTTCAACTTGCCCGCGCGGAGGCAGCGGTCGCGTTCGAACGTTTGTTTTCGCGGTTCCCCGCGATTTGCCTCGAAGACCCCGCTTCCAATCCTTGGCGGAAGCGATTTGGCATCCGTGCTCTGGCAAGTCTTCCCGTCGCATTGGGCACGTGAGCCAATTTTCAGTTTATTAGATTCTTCGCAAGCAGTTGCCGGAGTTAGTGCAGCACGTGGTTGAGAAACACGTATCCAACTGCGAACAGTGCACCTCCGATGATCACGCTGATGGCGACCATGGTTAGAAATGACATTTCGCGGTGCTCGTTGCCGGTTTCGGGATCGTCGTCCATTTCGTTTAGTTAGTAGCCGCCTTGGCAGCTCAGCAAGAGGATTCTTTTTTGAATGCGATGGAATAAAATTCGACTTGGTTAGTGTGTTTGGTATGAGGCCTCGTTTAGACCCACTGCCGCACCTGGAGGATATGGGCCGGTATGCGCGCGTCCTAACAAAGAACGATGCCGATGCCGAGGAACTCGTGCAGGAAGCACTCATGCGAGGTCTGGCTGTGGCGAACACATGCGACTTGTCGCGTCCGCTCTTACCCTGGCTCATCAGGATCGTTCGCAACACGCACCTAACGAACGTAGCGCGGCGGCATGTCGAGAGCCGCAGCGTCTCAGACCTGGCTGTCTTGACGGGGTCTGTGGAGATGCCGGCCCAGGAGCACCATGCTGACCTAAACCGGGTTCAGCGCGCAATTGAAACCCTTCCAACCGAGCATGCTGAGGTACTTCATCTGGTCGGCGCTCTTGGATTCTCCTACTCGGATTCCGCGAACATATTGGGCATTCCCGCCGGAACCCTGATGTCAAGGCTCAGCCGGGCGCGGGCTGCGCTCAAACGGGCTTTGGAAGCTCCTGTCAGCCGATCTCCCGAGTTGCGCGTTATTGAAGGAAAAAGACGATGACGCCCCAGGATATTATCACAGACGAGGAAGTTCATCGCTTCATCGATGGTGAACTGTCCGAGGAGCGGCGCACAGACGTACAGGCGAGGCTTGCGCGCGATCCTCAGCGCGCCGCCGAGGTCTTCGCGGAGGCTGACCGAATGACCGCCTTGCGCGCCCCGCACGCGCGGCAGATGTTTGCAACCAAAGCGAATGTTGACGCCGCTGCACGGTTGAAGCGCACGTTTGGGCGGAGGTGGCTTATTTCCGCTCTCCGCCTTCCGGTCGCTGCTGGGCTAGTTTTCGCAGTGGGCGGAGTTTTAGGTTGGACGGTTCGTCCTTTGCCCAGCCAAACTGTCGATGGCGATTTTGTCCTGGCCGCACGTGAGGCTCTTCGAGTTGCCCAACTTGATGCCGGCCCGAACCAGAACGTGGAACACAAGCAGGAAAAGATTGAGCGGCTCGGTGGGCGCAATCAATATCAGCGTGCCGCCGTTGCCTTCAACCTGGAAGGTAACCGACGTTCAGGTGCAACCTTGGCAGGGCAAACAAAGCCTTGTTGTGACGGCGACCACGCCAACGCTTGGCCAAGTCACGCTGGTTGCGGCGCCAATGAACGAGGAAGAGGCCGTGCCCCTCACGCTCGCAACCGATGGGCGTGTTCCCACCGTCTACTGGCAGACGGGAGGAACTGCTTACGCGCTCATGGGACCAGCGCCATCTGACCGGCTAGAAAGGGAAGCGAAAGACATGGAAGTGGCCACGCGCCGCAATCTTGGACCGAAGTTCAGAGGATAGGGTAAAACTTGAGCAATCCAACGCAGTCAGACTTGATCAAAGCACATTTTCGAAGGTTTCTTGGTAACGATGTCTCAATTGAAGTCAGCGATCCAAACCGACCTCGCAGCGTGACACTGTACCGCCGCGATCGGCTCTCTGACGATTTCGTGACAGAAGCCTACAACGCACTCGCTAACTCCTCGCCGGACTTGGCGGGTGAGATTTCGCACCTGGCCGTCTCCTACCACACGCGATTGGGCAAGACACAGCGGTTGTTGGGTGTCGGATTATTGGGGTCCAAGGACGGTTACAAGGAGAAAAACTCATGAACGTTTGGCCAGCGCGGTACTATTGCTCGACATGTCCGGTCTGCGGCCGCCAAGCGTCCCGCGCGGAGCGCAATGGGATGGTCTCGGAATTTCACTGCAGCCAATGCGGCAGCTTCGAGATAGCGCGTTCAGCCATCCAATCTTTGGCCCGGCGTCGTCTTTCGGATCGGCTTATGTGGCTGCGGCAAGTCCATCGGCGCAACGGCCTCTTGCCTGGTGCAACTCATCATCAACGTGTCCCCAAAGTTGAACGAGCCACCTGAACACGGGTGAGCGCGCGCCGGGAGGATGCGCGCTCCTCGCGGCCCAGCATTAAGGGCTTGGTGCTGGGCCGATCAATTTTTCACTATTTGGCAGCGGGAGGCTTTTCGGCATAGTTATCGTATTAGGCGTGTGCTGCGTGCGCTGGGAGACCATTCCTGAAGACGGAGAACGAGATCACCCGTTTTCCGAGGAGCGCATGACGCAACAGCACGACGGCCGCACGAATTCGACACTTCGGCAGTTCCTAGCCAACGAGGCCTCCGGAGGCATCGTCCTCATGGCAGTGGCAACCCTCGCCATAGTGGTAGCGAATTCCCCATTGGCACCCAGCTATTTCCACGCCCTCCATTCCTATGTCGGACCCCTGACAGTCCAACACTGGATCAACGACGCCCTTATGGCTCTGTTTTTTCTGCTGGTGGGCCTGGAAATCAAACGAGAAATCGTCGACGGTCAGCTCTCTACCTGGAGCAGAAGGCTATTGCCTGGGATCGCTGCAGCAGGCGGCATGCTTGTTCCGGCAGTGATATTCATCGCCTTCAATTTTGACAATTCAGCAGCCTTGAGAGGTTGGGCTATTCCCTCGGCGACGGACATCGCCTTCGCGCTTGGTGTGCTTTCGTTGCTGGGTCCTCGCGTGCCCGCATCGCTCAAAGTGTTCCTTGCAGCACTGGCCATCATCGATGATCTGGGCGCCGTTATCATCATCGCAATTTTCTATTCCTCTGATCTGTCGGCACTCGACCTCATGGCCTCGGTCGCAATCATCGTTGCGCTGTCAGTCATGAACGTCAGGAGAATTTATTCGCTGGCACCCTACCTCGTCCTCGGCTTGATCCTGTGGATTTTCGTCTTGCGGTCTGGTGTTCACGCCACCCTCGCGGGCGTCATCCTCGCAATGACAATCCCCATCATTCCGACCCCTGGGATGCCAGAAGTTGCAGATAGCAAATCGACCTTGCACCGACTTGAGCATCTCCTCCAACGGCCCGTCGCCTTTCTAGTCGTGCCAATTTTTGGATTTGCAAACGCAGGGGTGTCTTTCGAGGGTGTGACGTTGGGCACGTTGGCAATGCCGCTAACCCTTGGTGTGGCGACCGGGCTTGTCGTTGGCAAACTGATAGGCGTCTTTGGCGTTGTGGCAATTCTGGTCCGTTCGCAAATAGCGGACCTTCCGGCTGGCGCCAGTTGGGGTCAGATGTTCGGAGTGTCGCTGCTCTGTGGAATAGGCTTTACAATGAGTTTGTTCATAGGCTTGCTGGCATTTGACAACCCGACATTGCAAGATCGCGTGAAAATTGGAATCCTTGTCGGATCAATAGTTGCTGGAGTGGCAGGTTACGCAGTGCTTCGTATGACAGCGTCGCATCGACGCATTGTTGTTGGCCACAGCTAACCGCGCCAGAACACCGGCGTAAAAACAACCAGAACAGCAAGCACTTCGAGTCTGCCGAGTAGCATGGCGACAGAGCATATCCATTTAGCTGGATCTGGAAGCGTCGAAAAGTTGCCGGCGGGACCTATGATTGAACCGAGGCCAGGGCCGACATTTGTCAACACGGTCAAGGCTCCAGACAAAGCGGTGACAAGTTCGAGTCCTGTAGCTGCGAGTAGCAATGTTACCACGCCCCAGACAACGAAGAAGGATGCAATGAAGAGAACAACGGCCCGCTGCATGTCCGGGTCCACGGTCCGCTCGCCGTACCTGATTGGCGACACAACATGGGGGTATAAGAGCTTTCGAAGGCCGCTCGAAAGCATCTCAAACAGAATGAGGAAACGATAGGCTTTAATGCCGCCCGTAGTTGAGCCGGAGCAGCCCCCTAGGAACGTGGCTATGAAAAACGCCGTGACTGCGAATGGTCCCCATAGCGTGTAGTCAGTACTGGCAAAGCCGGTGGTCGTTATGATCGATACCAGGTTGAAGGCCGACTGGGTCAACGCCTCAAAATACGGCGCACCATCATGAATTCGAACATAGACTGACATGACAACAACAAAGGCGACGCAGTATCCGAGAAATACGTTGATCTGGGGGTCTCGCAGCGCTTCGCGACGCCCTCGAAAAGCAAAAAGAAGCAATATCGAGAATGGCAGCGATCCCAGCATCATGAATGTGACTGCTATCCACAATATCGCCGGGTTGGTCGCATAACGGGCGAATGACGTATCATGTGTTGAAAAACCGCCAGTGGCGAGGGTAGCCATCGCGTGGTTTGCAGCATCGAACAGTTCCATGCCTGCAAGAGCATATGCGGCGGCACAGGCGCAGACCAGCAGTGTGAATAGTGTTACCAGGCTTCGCATATAAGTGCCGAACCGCTCGAACGGGCGGTCTTCGATATCTGAAAAAGAAACTTGATCTTGAAATAGGAAACACCTCCGATATTCAGAAAAGGAAGGATGAAAAGGCCAATGGCAATGACCCCAAGCCCTCCTATGAAATTGAGAATAGAGCGCCACATCAAGATCTTCTCGGGCGGCGCATGATCCAGCCCATTAATAACTGTCGAGCCCGTCGTGGTGATACCTGACACCGCCTCAAACATGGAGTTGTAAGTAACCAAGATCGAGCGAAGAGATCATGAATGGAAGCGCGCCAAAAAGCGCGAGTGTCAACCAGAGCAGATTGACGAGCAGGAAGCCGAACCTGCGTCTCGTCACTCATCTGAGGCGGATTGCGTGTCGCAAGGGCGACAGCGGCGGACACGCCCCCAGCAGCGACTGCCGAAAACGCGAAGCCCTGCCAAATCAGCGGTGCCGTAATAGAGATCGACAGCCACGGGATCGACATCGACGCGGCGACGTACATAGCAAAGATTGATGCAATATGGATCGCCGTTCGCAGCTCAAACGTATTCAATCGCCTAGGCCCACGGGTTGATACTCATACCGACAACTGGGCACCGAGTTCCATGACCCGGCTGGTGGGAATGCGGAAGTAATCCGTTAATCGCTAGCGCGTCGGGCAAGTCCTATGAACAGGCGTCCTGCCAGAGTGGCATTCCGGAACGAGCGGACGCCTGCGAATTGACCGCCGTGAAGACAAAGAATGAACTTGTCATGACATCGAATTGCACCCCTGCCTGCGACAGTCTGAGAGGGCAGCCACAACGTCCGGCTCCTCCATAAATCCGAAACGCAAGATCACTCGCGAAAAATGGTCGGACAATTTCTCAACGACCGCCCTTGAGCTACCTGTTAGGCGTGGAGTTTCTTCTTGTTCTGGTACAGGCAGGATGATCACCTGCTCATGTACGGCTTTGTAGTGCTTCAGGGGGCGTGCAATAGAGCGGCAGGGACTTTGTCGGGCGTGCCGGTAAAGAAGAACGCGGTTCCAGGCACCCGTTCAGGAGAAGCTTCCTTTCCAGCGTGGCTACAAAATCCGTCAACGCGATGTCCCGCGTCAAGTTTGGCGGCGATGATGGCTGTGCCCCGCTGCCAGGTCAGCATGACTGAGCACGATAGAGCCGGCTACCACGGACGCGGCAACCAGCCGCCGTCATGGATTTTCAGCTGATCGGCTCCCAAAAATACGAGGTCAATCAGCAGGAATGGGAGCTACTGACTTCAGAAGCGCCAAAAACCGACCACCTCCAGCTGAACCGCAATGCCATGAAAAGGCTAGGGTGTCGTCACCACCATTGTACCTGTGACGGCTACACCATAAGCCGCCGCCAGGGCGCCTGATGACTTGAAGGCGATAACAGCGAGGACAACTCAGCCCGAGGAGGTACCAGTTAACGCTTGGAATGTAATCTGGCCCCTGCTCAGTTTCCGAGGTTCAAGGATGTTGAATTGTGGGAGCAACGGCCCAATTGGATTGCCTGCTGTGTCAAGGAATATGCTCCCGTGATCACTGCCTGGCTTGCAATGATTGTTGCCACCGTGGCGAGGACAACCATCGGGATGAGCGCCCAGTTCGGATAGAGTAGATAGAACGGATTTTCCAGGCGATCTGGATGTGCCAGGAGCATTGCTCCTTGGCCAAAATAGTTGAGCGCCAGCGAGGGGAACTAAAAGCAGCCAGGCAGTTTGTATCGGTTTGCGTCCAAAATGACCCATGTCGGCGTAAATAGTTTTTGAAGCTTTTTGCGGTTACCGCGAGGAAGACAGCACCGAGAGCAAATAGCCCGGCCGTGCCGTTGCTGAGAAGAAAGTTGGCCCAAGACCGGATTTCAAAGCAGTCAAGATTGTCGGGTCATCCGCAACATGGAGAAGTCCGCCAATTGCCATCGCAATGAACCAGAATCGCTGTTAGCGGTCCGAAGATGAACGCCACTGCGGCCGTCCCGCGATATTGGGTTGCAAAGAGCCCGACGGCAAAGATTGCAACGCTGATTGGGACGATAAAGGGGTCGTAATGCCGGAGTAACGAGTTTCAAACCTTCGACTGCGGAGAGTACACCGAAATTGCGGGAGTAATTATGGCGTCGCCGTAGAACAGAGCCGCCCCTAACATTCCCAGCAACAGAATCGAGACGCTGCGCCGACCAATAGAATGTTGGACCAGCGCCATGAGCGAAAGAGTTCCTCCCTCGCCGTCGTTGTCCATCCTCATGATGAGAAGCACGTACTTCAGCGTGACGACAACGATTAGCGCCCAGAAAATGAGAGACACCACGCCGATCACCATTTCGGCGGGCAGGGTATCGCCAGATGCGGCCGCGATGAGACTTCTTCTTTAAGTGCATAAAGGGGGCTGGTGCCGATATCGCCATAAACGACGCCTATCGAACCGACCGTCAGGGTGAGAAATCGCGAGCTATGATTTTCGACACCTTCCACATTCGCGTTTTCAGTGCCCATCGGCTTGATTGACCTCTCGCACCTCGTCGGCTTGATGGCGAGACTAGCAGTTAAGCGCGTAAGCACTCCATTGGGGTTCAAGCTTTTTGCCATCAAGATTTCATAAAGATCGACACCTATCCCCAAGACTCTCACATCCTTGAAACTAAGAGTACGACGCCGCCGGAGCAACAAGCGTCACCCGCGCCATGTACGTAAGCACGTCCGGAATTCACCAAAAAATTGGAAGACGCATTTAAGATTCGCCGTCCGCTTTCAGATGAAAGCGTGAGGTGTCTGAACGACCGATTTGGGGGCGCAAAACGGACTTTTGCTCAAAAATGATCAACTGGTTGGGGACGTGATCGAAGTCTCTACAAGTCGTGTCGAGTTCAGTCCGGAAGCCCAGCCAACGCGAGGCCTTTTCCGATTCTGTCGAGGTCGGGTTGGTTTTGAAACGGCAGTCTGCCAAGATGGTCGGCGAGTGAATATCGCGGGTTTATAATCATAAGGTCATGCCACACGTGACGCGCCTCCTCGAGCCTCCCGAGATGACCTAGTGACGATGCAAGAAAGGCGCGCGATAGATCGGTCTTGGGTGAAAGACGTATTCGCTCGCGGAATGCCGCCGCCGCAGCCTCATACTGTTCCGCCACCAAATAAGCCGAGCCAAGGAAATGCGTGTACTGTTGTGCAAAAACTGGGTCCAGGCGAATAGCACGCTCGATATAGGGAACTCCCGCGATCGGTTGACCGAGGTAAACATCGACGAGACCGCGGGTACCGTAGGCAAGTGCATAGTTCGGATTTAGCGCCAACGCTTCCTCGGTTTCGGCCTTCGTCTTAACGAGGTTTCGCTTCCACAACTCGACAACTGCCAGAGCGTAGTGTGCGTATGGGTCCGTAGGGCCTTTTTCGACCGCTTCAGTGGCGAAGTGCGAAGCTATCTCAAGTGCATCCTGCGCACCTGTCCAATTGTTCTGAAAATCAAGGCAGTGAGCCATACTTAATCCGGCATAAGGCTGTGGGAAGCCGGGATCGAGCTCGATTGCGCGCCTTAGAGTCACGACGATTTGATCGAAGACTTCGCGATCCTTTTTCGTGCCGAGCAGTAACTCTCTTCCCCGAAGGAAAAGGTCGTGCGCCTCAACGTTGCTGGGGCGGCTTCCACCTATATGCGTCGCCTCAGCTGGTTGAAGTTTGATCTTCAGCGCATCGACAATTCGGCGCGTCACCTCGTCCTGAAGCTCGAAAATATCGATTAGGTTCCGGTCGAAGCGCTCCGCCCATCTGTGACCGCCAGTAGCAGTGTCTATGAGCTGGGCGGTGATGCGGACGCGATCTCCGGCGCGGCGTACCGATCCTTCAAGCACCGATGACACCCCGAGTTCCTTTCCAACAACTCGGACGTCGGGACTTTTGTTTTTGTAGGCAAAGCTGGAGTTCCGCGCCACGACCATCAGTCCGGCAATCCTCGAAAGGTCAGTGATGATGTCTTCAGTGATGCCATCGGAGAAATACTCCTGCTCCGGATCACCACTCATGTTGTTGAAAGGCAAGACGGCGATCGAGGCGCTTTCGTTGGCTGGTGTTTTAGACGAGGTGCGGCCGCTCCCGGTTGCAGGGAGAGCTGCGTCGGCGAAAAGGATGAGATCAAAAATTCGGATCGGCCGATCGATATTTTTCAGCATCTGTTCGCCGGTATCATCGAAGGCGAGGTCGAGCCGGTTCCCGACACTGTCCCGGACCGCTCCGGAAACGGCGACACCACCCGGCTTCGCAACACTCTCAATGCGCGCAGCCACGTTGACGCCGTCGCCAAATATGTCGTTGTCGTCGAAGATGATATCACCCAGATGCACACCGATGCGGAATTCGATGCGCCGGTCCTCTGGTACCCCGACATTGCGTTCGCGCATGCAGCGCTGAATCTCCGCGGCACAAGCAACCGCGTTGAAGGCGCTGGGGAACTCAACGAGCAGTCCGTCACCGGTGAGCTTGACGATGCGACCCTCGTGCTTGGAGATTTTGCCGTCGGCCATCTCACGACGATGCGCTTTCAGCGCCGACAGTGTGCCGGACTCGTCAAGACCCATGAGACGGCTATAGCCGACAACGTCGGCGGCCAATATCGCTGTGAGGCGGCGTTCCATACTGTACCCGCTGTTCTCAAATTGCCGGCCTATTAGCTACTTCGCACAGATGGGGTTTTGGGTCGATTACATTGCAAGCGCCCGAAGGGCCGAGAGCGATCCTGTCTCTATAGCTAAGGAGAGTGCAGTTTGTTGAGATACGAAGCGAGAGGTTCGATGATCTTGGAATCCCCAAGTTGCTGGTCTATGTCAGCTTTTAGCGGTGACCAGGGGAAAGTTGAATGGCTGATATGGGGGCGCAAAGCCGACTGGCAGGTTCGGGGCCGAATACAGACCGGCAGCTTGCGACTTCGAACGTGAGAAGCTGACATTCCGGCTCACAGTTCCGGGGGCGGGAACGGTCTGGCAGCTTACAACGCGCGTTTACTAGCGGGACCTGGTGCCCGTAACGCCCCCATGGATCTGGTTTTTCTTTCGCTGGGCGCGTCAACTCATTTCAAGGTCTGCCGAACCGGTGTCGGCTGCGACTTGACCCTTGATCCACTCAATCCATCGCTGGGCAGCGTGCGATAGTTCTCTACCTTTCGGGTGGACGCACCAATACGCATCCGACCGCGTCTCAAGAATGAAAGAAAAGGGTGCAACCAACTCACCGCTTTTGAGCCTGTCGCGCATGAGTCGCAGCCGTCCCATCGCAATTCCCTCGCCATTTAGGGCGGCCTGGAGCGAAATGTTATAGTCGGTTAGTTGAATCCGCGGCCTCCCCACGAAATGCTCTCCAGCGCTTGCGCACCACAAATCCCACTCGAACGCCCGAGTAGTTAAGAGCAGCGGCAACGTCTCGATGGCGTTTGCGCGACCAGCAGCCACTACTGGGGTCAGTTGCTCCGACATCAACAGTTGCGCGGACAGGCCCGGCCAACTGCCCCCGCCATAGCGAATAGCCACCTCGATACCATCATTGAACGTGGCCTGACGAAGCGTGGGGTCCAGTTCGAGTACTATATCAGGATGCGCCGTGCGAAAGTTCGCGAGGCGCGGCATCAGCCAGTGCGCAGCAAAGGACGGCAGGACGCTGGCGCGAACCACAGGCGTCGAAGCAGATGCGCGTACCTCTGCCGTTGCAGAAACGATGACACTGAACGCCGTGTTGACCGCTTCACGATAGCGCTCGCCCACTTCGGTGAGGGAAAGACCACGTGCCTGCCGCACGAAAAGCCGGACGCCCAATTCCTCTTCCAGACCAAGGATGTGGTGACTGATTGCGCTTTGCGTGATCAGGAGTTCCTCGCATGCGCGAGTCATCGAACCATGGCGCGCCACCGCCTCGAAAGCGCGGAGAGCCAACAGCGACGGTAGCGAGCGGTCGGTTCGCACAGGAGTCTGCCCGATCCGGAGACATTAGTTTGATCGATAGCTCGCGTTGTAAGTTCGAATTGGTGGAAGTTCAAGGCTGGCAGTAACTCTCGGCAATCGCAGCAGAGATAAATCGCCATGACTACCAATCGAAAAATTGATCCCGAAAACGCCGTTAAGGTTGCATCCGCCGCCCCGTCGAGGGCGTTGCACAACCCATTGACAACATTGGAGTATGGCCGCCACAAACTGATCGAGCACCGCATTGCCGCGTGCAAAATCGACCTCGGCGCATCCAAGCCGGCTGGCGCTTACGTGTCGCTGGTCGAGGATCGCGGCACGGTCGAGATCAGCGGCATGACCCCCAGCGTGGATGGCGTCGTTGTCTACGCGGGGCGCGCCGGCGCAGAGGTCAGCATCGACGATGCCCGCCGCGCCGCCAAAATCAGCGTGCTGCGCTGTCTAAGGGCGTTGCGCGACCATCTCGGCGATCTCGGCCGCATCCGCCGCGTCACCAAGCTGAACGTTTTTCTTCAAGCCGCGCCCGGCTTCACGGCAATCGGCGATGTGTCCAATGCAGCGTCCGAACTCCTCAACCACGTACTCGCACCCAATGGTGCCCACGCCCGTACCACCATTGCCGCGGCCATGTTGCCCCGCGATGCGGTGCTGGAACTGGACATGACTGTGACCATAGATCCGGCCACCTGAGCTGGTCGCAACAAAGAACTCAAAATGGAGATAATTGCCATGCTACCTGTAGAAACTGATGTTCTGATCGTTGGTGCTGGCCCAACCGGCTTGACGCTGGCCACAGCCTTGCAAAAGGCCGGTGTGAAACACTTGCTGATCGATGCACTCGATGGTGCGCAGAACACCTCACGGGCAGCGGTGGTGCATGCGCACACGCTTGAAATGCTGGCGCACATCGATGTAGCCGGCGCAATGGAGGCTCAAGGTATTCCGCTGCCGCACTTCACTATCCGCGACCGCGACAGGCCCTTGCTCAAACTGAATTTCGATAAACTTCCTTCGCATTATCGGCATTTGCTGATGTTGCCGCAGTCGACGACCGAAGCGCTATTGGAAGCCCGCCTGACCGAGCTTGGTGGCGTGGTTCATCGTGGTGTCACGGCACTTGGCGCGACGGCTGGAGAAACGGACGGCGCCACCGTCCGGGTCAAGACCATTGCCGGAGAACGGCAGCTCCACGCCCGCTACGTAGTTGCCGGCGACGGCATGCGCAGTGTCGTACGCAAAGCCGCCGAAATCGGTTTCGAGGGTGAGGCTTACGGCGAATCCTTTGTGCTGGCCGATGTCCGGATGGACTGGCCGCTGAGCGACGAGGTCTCGTTGTTCTTCTCGCCTGCGGGGCTGGTCGTTGTGGCTCCCCTGCCCGACGGATCGTATCGTATTGTTGCGACCCTTGATGATGCGCCCGAGCATCCTGAAATTGCCGACATTCAGCGATTGCTTGATGCGCGTGGGCCAACCGAATCTCACCGCATCACCGGCATTGGATGGTCATCGCGGTTCCGCGTCCATCATCGGCTGGCCGACAGTTACCGAAAAGGTCCATTCCTGTTGATGGGCGATGCCGCGCACGTTCACAGTCCCGCCGGCGGACAAGGCATGAACGCAGGCTTGGTCGACGCAATTGTACTCGGCGAGGCATTGACACTTGTCTTGCGGGACAATGCGCCGGACACGGTGCTTGACGATTTCGCCCGCACCCGGCGCCCCGCAGCACAGGAGGTGCTGGCGCTCGCCTCGCGTCTGACGCGCATCGCAACGCTACGATCGGTTATGGCGCGGCGGCTGCGCAATGCCGCCCTGCGTCTGCTCAACCGCTTGCCCACTTTCAAGCACAAGATGGCGATCGGCTTTTCGGGCCTGGGGCGGCGGCGGTACAGCGTATTGTGCGATCCTCGCCCGGCCGTTCAGCCTGGGCCTGCCGACAAGATTGCGCCTACTCCGCACGAGCTGGCGGCATAAAGACGAGGATGGCCGATCGCTGAAGCATACCTCTTCGAAGCCCAATGGCAGATGCCAAGTCATGATTGGAGCGCAATCGTGCGTTCTGAGGCGCAATCCTGACCTCCAGGATTACCCTCGTTGTTCAAACCGTTATTCTCTTAGCCCCCTTCGCCGAGTTCGATGTTATCGCTGCTCAACACTGATGAAGCGAGATGGATGGATGTTCATCACGTTATCTTCCCACCCGTGAACCCTCGACGATACTATGCTGTGGGAGCTGAAGAAGAGTAGCGGCAGCATGCCGTGTTCGTCGATGAGCACCTTTTCCGCTTGCGACAGCAGCCTCATGCGCTCCTCGGCATCGGCGCCTGCAGCCGCTGCGGCAGCCATGAGCCGTTCGAACTCCGGACTGTCATAGTGCCCAAGGTTGTTGCCGCTACTTTTGCGTGCAATCCCGAGGAAGGTTTCGGGGTCCTTGTAGTCTCCGATCCAGCCGCTGCGTGCAAAGTCAAAATCACCCCCGCCGTCGAGATGACCGAAATGCGTTTTGGCATCGCTATTGTGCAAGGTCACCTCGATGCCCATGGGACGCAGTTGCTCCTGGATGGCAATTCCCGTGTTGATATTGTTCTCTGACGTGTCGTAACGAAATTCCAGCTTCAGCGGATTGTCTGGACCGTACCCGAGTGCCCGCAATAAGCGCGCAGCCTCGTCTTCCCGGTCAATCTCAGACATATCGGCATAGTCGGGTCGGTATAGCTGATAACCCTCAATCCCCGGAGACACGAACCCATAGGCTGGAAACATGGCGCCGCCCCAGACCTTGTCGGCCAGGAATTCGCGGTCGATGCTCATCGATATGGCGAGGCGAACCTGAGGATTGCTCCACGGCTCTTTCGTCAGATTGATGTAGCAGTAGAAGACGCCTAGATAGGCCGCGATGTGCACCTCGCGGCCAAACTTTGCCCTGAGGTCGGCGAGCTGCTCAACGGGCAGCTCGTCATTGGAATCAAGCTCCCCGGCTTCGAAGCGCTTGATCGCGGTTGAGCGATCCTGGGTCGGGTAGAAAATAACGGCGTCGAGCTTCACGTCGGCAGCGTCGTGAAACCGGGCGTTTCTGATGATCTTGATATGATCGTCCACTACCCGCTCGGTGAGGATGAAAGGTCCGTTGGAGACGAGGTTGCCGGGTTTGGTCCAGTCGGCGCCAAGGCTCTCAACGGAGGTCTGGTGCAGCGGGTAGGTCGCTTGATGCGTCAGCAGCTCCAGGAAATAGGGCGTCGGGGAGTTGAGTGTGATTTCGAATGTTCTCGCGTCGATCGCGCGAGCGCCGATCTCCTCGGGACTCATCTTACCTGCATTGATCGCCTGCGCATTTTTTACGACGTAGAGCATTGACGCGTAGTCGGCAGCGGTCGCCGGGTCCTGCAGCCGCCGGAACGAAAAGACGAAGTCGTCGGCGGTAACGGGATCGCCATTCGACCACACGGCGTCGGTACGAAGCTTGAACGTGTAGACGGTCTGGTCGTCAGACATAAGCCAGCTTCGGGCAACGCCGGGTATTATGTTCCCTTTGGCGTCGGGCATGACGAGGCCTTCGAAGAGGTCACGGATGATGTTCGCTTCATACGTCGTCGCAGCCTTGTTGGGATCCAGTGTGTCGGGTTCGGCCGTGTTACCCCGGTGGTAGACCATTTCGGCCGAAGCGGTGCTTACGCCCAACGCCGCGGCCAAAACGACAACCTTTGCCAGTATCCGCAGGAGCATGAACATGGTTCTCCTCCAATGGCCTACATCTGTCACGTGGATCGGGGCGGCATCTTCAAATTCTTATTGGTTTCTGACATGGAGCCCAGTTTGGACGAAGGGTCCCGTCGGCAGCCCAACCTGCTTCAACAACGCCTGGAAGCGCGGATGGTCGTAGATATTTTTGAAATCAGCGTCGATGAGCCAGCCCCCGGTGATGTCGGTCGCCTTGACGACCCACTTCTCCAGTAGTGCAAGGGCCCGGTCGTCCTCTCCCAAGAGAGAAAAGGTGCATGCAGCGTTGTACTGCGTCAGCGGATCGTCCGGAGCGATGGCCAGGGCTCGCGATACCCACTCATGTGCGCGCGCCGTCTGGCCGAGCCTAGCCAGAGCACCCGATCCGAGCGTGGCCGCCAGCGGTACATCTGGGTGTGCGGTGAGTGCGCGCTCGGCAAGCTCGACGCCGATCAAATATGTCCGCTGTGCCTCTTCGTGGCGGCCAACCTCGTCATATATCGCTCCCAGTATAAGTCTTTCCCGATAGTCTTCGGGCTGGATCGCTACGCAACGCTCGGTCATTTGGAGAGCGGTCCCGAGGTCGCCTCTGTCGCGTGCAGCAAAAGCGCAAAAATAGTAGGCTTCGAACAGATTGGGATCGAGCCGTATTGCCTGCTCGAATTCGACCACGGCTTCCGCGTAACGATCAAGATAGTGCAGCGCCATCCCGTTTGAGGCATGTGCCTCCGCCAGATCGGGCTCCAACTCCAGCGCCTTGAGGCTCGCTCTAAGAATGTCGTCCACCGTCGTGCCTTCGTGCTGGCCGTTGTAGAGAAACCAGGCGCAGTCGGCGAGACCTGCATAGGCGCGTGCATAGTTGGGGTCGAGTTCCACTGCCTTTTTGAACATGCGCTGCGCCAATAGTACGTGCTGCTCTGCGTGCAACTGATAAAGGTGCCTGCCGCGCAGATAGTAATTGTAAGCCTCGACATCCTGCGTTGGCGCCGCCTCGATTGCCCTCTTTTCCTGCGGCAGCAGCTTGACCCTCAGTTGCTCCACGATCGTCTTGGTAATCTCATCCTGCATGGAGAAGATTTTCGTCAGGTCGCGATCAAAGCGATCGGCCCATAGGTGCGTGCCGTCCTTGGCGTCAATCAACTGTGCATTGATGCGAACGCGCTGATCGGCCTTTCGGACGCTTCCTTCGAGAATGAACGAGACGTTGAACCGCCTGCCGACCTCCTGGGCATCGGCGTGCCTGCCCTTGTAGGTAAACACCGAATTGCGGGCGATGACGGAAAGTGCCGAAACCTTCGACAGATCGGTGATGATGTCCTCAGTCATGCCGTCGGCAAAGTACTCCTGTTCAGGATCGCCGCTCATGTTGAAGAACGGAAGGACCGCGATCGAGGGTCTCATTTCTCTGGTTGTGGATTTGGTTGAAAGCGCAGGGTCTCGCCAGCCCGCAACCAAATCGAGCGTGATATCGAACACGCGAATGGGGCGATCAATGTTCTTTAGGCTTTGCTCGCCCAGGTCCTCGAACACGATGTCAAGCTTGTTGCCGATATGGTCGCGGACCGTACCCGACACCGCGATGCCGCCCGGCTTTGCAATGCTCTCGATCCGCGCTGCAACGTTGACCCCGTCGCCGAAGATGTCGCCCTCATCGACGATGATATCGCCAAGATTGATACCAATGCGGAATTCGATCCGCCGGTCCTGCGGCACCTTGGCGTTACGCTCGCGCATGCGGCGTTGGACATCCGTCGCGCATGCGACCGCATTCACCACACTGGGGAACTCTACCAGCATGCCGTCCCCGGTCATCTTGACAAGGCGACCGCTATGCTCGGCGATTTTAGCATCGATCAGTTCCTCTCGATGCGCCCTCAGTGCCGCAAGCGTGGCGGTCTCACTGAGGCCCATCAGTCGGCTGTAGCCGACCACATCCACGGCCAGAATCGCGGCCAGACGGCGTTCCATACCTAATCCCGGAGGCTAGTCGACGACATCGTAGCATTTCCGCCGCGGTCAAACGAGCATTGCGCCGGCTTAAATTGGCCTCGTGTCCATATCCGCTTGGGCACAAAATCGTAGGCCGCGTGGTCAATATGGCATAGCACGACTCCCAAGGCGGTCGCCCGGGCTATGTCCGCTTCCAGGCGATGAAAGCTGACCCTAACGGCCGATATGCAGGCGCAAAGCAGATGTTCGGAACCGCGTGGGCGCGGCAGCTTCGCGCCGCCATCTCCGCAGTAGAAGACAGTTTTGCCCTTTCCCGGAAGCAGACATCTTCGGAGACCGGGCCAAAGGCTGCGGTGCAACCGGTAAGGCCGGTGAAGGGGCGACAAGGTATCGCCCCATGTCGATCAATCCGGTCAAACATAGGTAACCGGTCACACAGTAAGCACGGGAAAAACGCCCAGTCCTGGTGGCAATAGCGGCCGCAGGGCCTCCGCCATCCGCGGCGACAGGAAGCAGAATTCCCTCATCCTGATCAAGCCACAGATGATGGCCGGCAATTGCTTTGCGGTTGATTGCGAGTAGGTTTTGCATGGCCGGCCCGGTGTAAACAAACGGCTTGGTATAATAGATGATACCGTCGTCACGCTGGTGCGGTGTGTACCCGGAGGCGGTCTTGTCGATGAACCCTACCCGCTGGGTGATGTGAAAGATGAATCTGGACCCGATAACCGTTCCATCATGGAGCCGGAGTTCATACCGAAAGAATTGATGCACGTTGGGCTCTACTGACTCCAGCGCCGCCTTCCAGTCGGCGGACACAATCGTATACCAAGCTCCTGTCTTTCCGTCAGCTTGAACGCTATCCCAATGCAGTGTCCTTTTCGGAATTGAATTCCTGAAGACCCCGAACTTATGGACATGCTCGGGATCGAGAGGATAATCCTTAAGTTCCATGGCGTCCTGCCACTCAACCCAGTTTGGGTGCGCTCCCTTGTATCGTGCGTTTCGAAGAATGCGGAGTTTATCAGCAAGGTCCTGATCCAATCTCTGCGCAGCGGACACACCGTACGACACGTCTCGCTTGCCGTCAGGAAGCATCGCATAGGCTTCGGGGTTTGGATTGGGTTTCGGCTGTGGCCTGATGATAGGCTTCGGGGCAAACGGTTCGCGCCCAAACAACTTGTTGAAAATGCCCATCGCTATTACCTCGACAGCCGTACGCACCTCTTCAATCTTGATCCCACATAATGATTGAAGGTGCCATAATGAACTTTCTTGGCCGCCGGAGGGCGCGCGAATAAAGCGCGCATAGGTGTCGTTCGATGTGAAATGAGAATGTCGGCTTTTAGGCGGCTTCTTCGCAACTTACAGCTCCCAGCGGCTGCTCTCGGGCAATGTGACCTGGAACTTGCCGGTCTAGTCGCGCGCGTGCTTGGTTCACGGAAATAGTGAGCGCAGGAGTGGTCGTCTTCGGAAATTGTGGCGTCCGCGATGGCTACTCCAACCCCGGCTGAGGGCGCATCTCACTCGGCCTGACGCCGAACTGCTCGATGAACTTGCGGCGTAAATGGCTGACATTGTCGACGCCCAGGGACCATCCGATCTCGCGGACGGAGAGCGTGGTTGTAAGCAGCAAGTTCTTGGCGCGTTCCAGTCGGCGCGCCATCACGTACTGGTAAGGCGCCATGCCAGTCGCCGCCTTGAACAATCTCGTGAAATGGAATGGGCTGATGGCGGAGATGCCAGCCAAGTCGGACAGCAGGATCGGCCCATTCAGGCTCTCTTCGACATACTCGAAAATTCGATCGAGCTTGATCTTGTTCAAAGGATTGCGGCGGGTTCCGTTCGCTGGCGCATTCGACATTGCAGCAGCAAACAAATGCGCCAGGGTATCGGCTTCGATATCGCTAAGTGTCGATGCACCCAGGCATGCTCGCCGAAAGATGTGGGCGATTGAAAGAAGACGGATGTCCGGTTCCGGCTCGAACCGTCGTCTTCCGTCGAATGTCGGCCGGAGAATAGTACCCGCATTCGGGTGCCAGTGCGCGAATGTACCGACGATCCGTTGGTCGAGGAATATCTCGATCCAATCGCCAGGATTACTCAGTCGCAGGAGATTTGTTTCTTGGTCTGCTAGAGTGAAGGTTCCTCCTGGGGGGATGTCGATGTCGATAACGTTTCCATCTACCTCCAGCCGAAAGTCTCTCTGCGGTGAGAAGAAAACCTTGACCTTCTTTTGGATTCCTGCGGAGCGAAAACCAGCATATGGCCTTCCCCAGCCGTAGACGGTGGAGATACCGGCCCACGCTGCCGCTGCCAACCAGTATTGACCTTGCTGTTGCGAGGTGAGGATCGCAGTCGAGGATTTCACGGCTGTGCGACCTCGCGTTTGACCTGTAAAAGTTGCCCCCACAGCGGCCGGCGAGCAAGGTTCCGAGCGTCACAGCGCCCCGGGTGCAGAATTGAGCAACATCCGACCCCGCCCCGGAACCGGCCTATGCACAATGTCTCTATTGAAGCACCACTGGTTGAGCGGCGTGTCAGCCGCCCAATTATTGCTCGCAAAAAGGGAGGGGCGCAAGGCCGCCGTTGTCGCGGCGCCGGTCGAGGTGCGCCCGTTTAACTGACGCTGACCCGACTGAACAACTGAGCGGCAAAGGCGCTGGCACACCCGATCCCGCGCATTCGAGGAGAGCATCACACCTTCGACATCTTTTCCAACCTCGACGGCTTCGGCCCCCCACAACGGCAATTGGGCGGCTATTTGGGCAAACAAGGCCCGCGCTGCTGGCTCACCGCCTCGCCTTGTACAATGAGGAGCAGCGGATGATCTTGGGAGCCAAGAATTTCCGGAGTTCGTGCAGGCGCTGCGCCAGCCGTAGGCGGCGGACAGGTCCCCCAGGTAGCCGGTGCGTTGCCGGTGCCCGCAAACAGCACCGGCTGCGCGTCATGCTCTTAGGCCCAGATAGCTTTTGTGTGCCCGGAAATGTTGACCCTCATACTGACCGGGTAGGTTTACGCCCAAACGGGTGAGGACAGTCCCAGGTTCCGCTCTGAGCCTCGTCCCGCTGTTGCGAATTTAGCAACATCCGACCCCACCCCGTGCGTCGAACTGTGCACAATGTCCTCGCTGGCGCTCACAGGGGATCGGTATTCGACGGAGGATCGGAAGTGAGGAGGTCTGCAATGACAGAGACCAAGGATGTATTGCTCAGGCCGGCGGCCGATGTGCTCGGCTGGCTCGGCTTCGCAGCTGCCCCGACCTTCGCCCTGATGGCGGGGATTTCCTCCGTAGGCGCGCCGGGCATGTCGACCTGCTATGCCGTCTCGCCCTTCGTGTCGATCAACGACATGGCGCTGATGTACCTGCTGATGAGCTTCTTTCACCTGTCGCCGTGGCTGAAATTCCTTTCCCGCAGGCGCGCGGCGCCGCATCACGCCATCAACCAAATGCAGGAGTCTGATTATGCAACACGCAGTTGTTTCACGCGATGAATGGCTGACCGCTCGGCGGGACCTCCTGAAGGCGGAGAAGGAAATCACTCATCTTCGCGACAAGGTCACGCAAAAGCGGCTCGCACTGCCATGGGTGCGCATGGACAAGGAATATGTATTTGACACGCCGCATGGCCCGCGCGCGCTAGCCGATCTATTCGACGGCCGATCGCAGCTTCTTTTACAACATTTCATGTTCGCGCCGGGATGGAAGGAAGGCTGCCCTAGCTGCTCCTTCATGGCCGATCACACCGACGGCATGAACCTGCACCTGTCGCATCACGACGTGACCGTGGTCGCCGTCTCGCGCGCGCCGCTCACCGAGATCGAACGCTACCGCAAGCGCATGGGCTGGCAGTTCAAATGGGTGTCTTCGAACGGCAGCCCGTTCAATTATGACTTCAGGGTCAGCTTCACGCCCGAGCAGGTCGCCGCCGGGCATGTCGACTACAACTTCGACGAGTCGGACGAGATCGACGAGGAGTTTCCTGGCGTCAGCGCCTTCTTCAAGGACGAGGCGGGCGATGTCTTTCACACCTATTCTACCTTCGGGCGCGGTGTGGAGGTCATGATGGGCACCTACGCCATGCTCGACCTCATGCCGAAGGGGCGCAACGAGGTCGAGGGAATGGGGGACTGGATGCGCCGACACGATCGCTACGAGTAGCCGCCCGCGCGGGATCGGCAAAGTCGCGAACTACAGATACCTCGAAAAGCTTGAGTTCAGGAAGATCGGAGATGAACGATGCCAAATATTCCTCCACATGGTGCTTATCGGAGCCCCGGCTGAAGCGGTTTACGACGCGGTTTCTAGCCAAGAAGGATTGTCAGCGTGGTGGACGCCTGACGTGAAGGCAAAGCCTGAACTTGATAGCACCGCGCGTTTTGATTTTGGCCCGGACTACTTCAAGGAAATGCAAATAATTGAGCTCGAACCGTCGAAGCGTGTGAAGTGGAATTGCATCACCGGCGTTGATGAATGGGTGGGCACCACAATTTCCTTCGAGCTTGAATCCGGAGACAGCGACAGCTTGTTGCGGTCCCATCCGGAAGCTGAAGACCAAATAAGACAACTAAAGAGCGACACGCAAACGCTCTTGTCTTTCAGTCAAGACGATTGGCGGGAGTACACGCCCATGTTCGCCGAATGCAACTATACATGGGGTCGATTCCTGAGAAGCCTGAAATCGTTATGCGAGACCGGCAAAGGTTTGCCATGGCCTCAGCAACATGGTGCGGAGCGATGACTTTGACTGCTCCTGCCAAGGAGCGAACTGGGCGCATTGAAAGCGACAACGACGGTCCAGGCGAATGTCGAAGCTGAAGGAGAGTAGCCAATGTCTCTAACCATCCATCGTCGCGCGTTCCTCGGGCTGGCGGCCTCGACCGCGTTGCTCGTGGCCTGCGAACAGGCGCAGGCTGCAGAACAGTTCGACGCCCCGCCGCCTGGCTTCACGTCGGCAAAGGTGAGCGTGAACGGGACAAGCTTGCACTATGTGCGCGGCGGGCAGGGGCCAGCCGTCATCCTGATCCACGGCATGCCTGAAGATTGGACGGAGTATAAGGCGATCATGCCCAGGCTGGCCCAGCGGTTCACCGTCGTGGCGGTCGACTTGCCCGGGATCGGTCAGTCAGCGCCAGCGGCCGGCGGCTACGAGGCCGCCAGCCTGGCGGCTGACATACACGCAATGGCTCAGTCACTTGAGCCTGGATCGGCCCTATGTCGTGGGCCACGACCTCGGCGGTATCGTGACCTACGCCTATGTCCGCCGCTTCCCCGAGTCCCTGCGCGGCGCGATGATCCTCGATGTGCCCGTACCCGGCGTTGCCGGCTGGGACGAGGCGGTCGCGGACCTCTGGCACATTGGCTTCATTCAGGCTCCGGGACAACTGGCCGAGAAGCTGATCACAGGCCGGCAGGCGATCTATTTCGAGCAAGACTTCGCCAGCGCCAAGTTTACGCCGGCCCAGCGCGCCCACTACATCCGCATCTATGACGCGTCCGCAGCTTCACGCAGCCTTCGAGATTTACCGGCGTTCCCGCAGGACGGGACGTTCAATGCCGCCCAGACTGCGCCGAATCCTGTCCCGCTGCTTGTTGCCGTGGGCGAGAAGTCCTTCTTCAACTCCCTACTTGACCACCTTCGTCGAGGGCTATCGGGCCAAGGGCATGACTCGCGTGGAAGGCGCGCGCGTCCCCGGCGCAAGCCACTTCGTGGTCGCCGACAATCCCGAAGCGGTCGCGGACCTCATCGAGCACAACGCCGGAAATTAACCCAAGCGGCAGCGGTTACCGCGCCAGACTTGCTGTTCTACGCAACTGTTTCCGCAGCGTGCGGAGCGCGAACCAATAAGAGTGCGACCGTAGCAATTTCAAGCCGTCAAGGAGCGAGACAATGAACACTACTTCAGCCGAAAAGTATGCAGTTCCCATGCCTGTTGATCGCGTGGCCTATCAGAGTGAGATCGACGCGCTCCGCGCCCGAGAGAAGGCCCATACGAGCGAAGGCGACGCGATAGCGGCGGCGCGCAGGCGCCTTCCCATGGTTGAAGTGGATGCTGCTACCCCGCTGATGAGCATGCAGGGGGAGACCACACTGCTACAGGCCTTTGAAGGACGCCGTATCCTTATCGCCTATTATCACATGTGGCACGCCGGCAAACCGGCGCCGGAGCAGTGCGAGGGCTGCACCTTCTTCTCGACGCAGGTGCGTGAACTCTCGGCGCTTCACGCCCGCGACGTGACATACGCCACGTTTGCGCAAGGACCATATGAAGACTGTGCGGCCTACGCAGGCTTTATGGGCTATGTCATGCCGGTATACTCGGCGCTGGACGCGCTCGATAGCCTCCTGGCTGGTCGTCAAGCCAATCGGATGTACCTCATTTGCTACCTGCGTGATGGCTCGAAGGTTTTTGAGACGTATTGGACGACTTCTCGCGGCGTCGAGGCAATGGACAACGCGTACAGGCTGATCGACCTCACAGTGTATGGGCGCCAGGAACGCTGGGAAGATTCCCCAACAGGTTGGCCCCAGTATTGGGAAGGACGCGGGCGAATGCGTACCGGCAGTCGCCCAACCTCGCAATGGTCGCGCCTCAAGGCAGGCCGATCGGAGTATTTGCGCTCGAGCGGCGCGTGACCAGTCCAGGCTACTGCACGCCTGATAGCGATGACGCTGGCGCGATCGTCGCGAGGAGGTGACGATGGATCCGCGCGTGCTCGACCTGCCCCAGTTGGTTGCGGCCTTAAGAAGCGCAACCCAGCCTTGGCTGAGATGGATCGCTCGGTAGCGATCACGCATGAATGGTGCGGCTCGCGCCCGATAGGAGAACGCCATTGCAAGCATTGCTAAATCGGCGGAAAGCGCTTGTCGGTGCCGGCGCAGCGCTGCTTCTACCTGCATACAGCAGGAGCGTCGCAGCGGACCCATCTGAGAGCGTTCCTGACGGATTTGTCTCCGAGTTCGCAGACACTGACGGAGCGCGACTGCACTACGTTCGCGGCGGAGAAGGGCCCACGCTCATCCTACTACATGGATTCCCCGAGACTTGGGTCGCTTATAGGGCGATCATGCCTAGATTGGCGACGCGCTTTGACGTGGTGGCGGTTGATCTGCCAGGCATCGGGCAGTCTGGACGGGCGGTGGCCGGATACGACGGTGCCAGCACGGCGCGTTCCATTCGTAACCTCTCGCGTTCTCTTCAAATCCACCGTCCTTATCTTGTGGGACACGATATCGGCGGGCTGGCGACCTATGCGTACGTCCGCCAATTTCCTGACGAGTTGCGCGGCGCGATGATCGTGGAGGCGCCAATGCCGGGTCTCGCGGGTTGGCAGGAAGCGACGCAGGGCGCTTGGCACCCCGGTTTCATGCAGGTGCCAGGTCTGGCTGAGAGACTTGTGCCTGGTCGCCAGCAAGTATTCCTCGATTGGTTCTATGATCTCGGTAAGTTCACGGCAGCTCAGCGCGTCTTTTACGCGCGCGCCTATGGCGCGGACCAACTGCACGCCGCGTTTCAAGTGTATCGTGCTTTACCACTAACTGGCGAGTGGAACGCGCTTCAAATCGACCGCAACACCGTGCCGCTGGCGGTCGTTGTCGGCGAAGACTCCTTCTTGCATCCATTTCTGCAAACCTTGGTCGGGGGCTATCGCGAAAAAGGAATGGCCTACGTCCGCGCGTATCAGGTGCCGAGATCGAATCACTACGTCTTTACCGACAATCCGAATGCGGCGGCGGAACTCATCGAGCGTCACGCCTAAGCAAACCCGCCGATGTGTACTCTACAGCCCGAAAAGCCGCCCCCCGGCTTCCAGTTTCAACATCTATCGGCCTCAATCGCTTCAACAACGAAGGAGATTGAGCTCACGAGGGCTATCCGAAGACCCCGCCATATGGCTGGTGGGTCTGGCATGACACCGCGGAGACGGAGCTGATCGAGACTGAGCGGGTCGCGATGCCGGATGCCGGAGCGGAGACGTTCCGGCACCGCATCGACACGTAAGTGGAGGAGAAAGGCATGAGCGAACTCATACCGGCGGACGCGCCTCCGGTGCGATCGATCCCGAAAGGGGTGGCGCTCCCGCGCTTGGCGTGGCCGATTGGCTGGGCTTGGCGGCCACACCTGCCTTCGCGATCATGGCGCAAGCTGACCGCGGCGCACGGTGGCCCGGCAGACATTCTCTGCTCGGCCGCTCATGTCGGGTCGCCGCTGAGCGGAATGACCCTGATGTCATACTCATGAGCGTCTTCCATTCCGCGCCTTGGCTGAAGCTGATCGCCAGCCGGCGCGCGGCGGCGCTTTGGGAAATTCGCCCCAAAACATCGCAAGAAATCCGCTAGCGGTGCTTTAGGCAAGGCCGGCTTTCGGGACCCGGCAAGGAGCCAGTCAGCGACTGACATTGGTCGAAAGGCTGTCTCTGGGAGTTCCGCGGCTAATGGCGGCTATCGCGCTTCACGTCCCAAAAGCGGACAGGTCGCTAACGGCCCCAAAACGGCTAGTCGGCTTCGCGCCGCCAAGTCAGTCATTCCGATGATATCGATCGTCTACCAAAAGCGGACATCGTCGGTGCTGGCTCGGTAAGCGGGCAATGCCTAGCGCACGCAATGCGGCCTTTGAAGTTCCTGAGATGTCTGACGGAACAGAATCTCATTGATGTCCACATCTTCCAGCTGGATCATGGCGAAAGCCACCATGGTCACAAAACCCTCGACCGATGTGTAAGTGTCGTAGAAGTTCGTGATGCCTAGCTCAACATCAGCCTCGGTGATGCTCTGCGGCAATTCGGTGGCAACCGCGCCGGGCCGTAGACCGCGCCTCCTTTTCCAACCTTGTGACCTGCAACCGACGACACATTGATGATGTGGCCGCTCTTCTGCTTCGTCATACGGGAAGCGGCGCCGCGTAAGTCGAGCCGAAAGCCATAAGCCATAAGCCATGAGCCATGAAGGGTACTACGGTGGGCCGTGATCTGGCCAAGCGCATTTTTCAAGGGCCGCTGGCGAGACGTCTGGAGCCGTGTCTATTCGTCTGGAGACGCGCGAGATGGCCGGTATGCCGTCGTCGGCGCCTGAGTAGCGACGCAGCGCAGCAGGAGAGTCACACGACGCGCACAGTCCGGGCTTCAAGCCCCTTTTGGCCTTGGCCGTACCTGACCAAAACAGGCTGTCCCACGCTTAAGGAGGTAAGTCCGCTGAAGGTCAAAGTAGTGGCGTGAACGAAAACGTCGTTCCCGCCCTTATCCAGTTTAATGAAACCAAAGCCTCTGACTCCGTCATACCGAGTGACCGACCCGAGGCCCTCTTCGTCCCCGGTGCGCTGTGGTGGATTCGGCGTAGGGGGCGCAACCGCATCTTGCTGCCCGCTCGCCATCGACACTACCTGGCTCACTTGCGGTTTTCCCTTGGCGCTTACTTCGACCCGGACTTGAAGCTCGGCGCCTTCCGGGAGACTTGTTTGACCTAGGGCTTGCAACTTCGAAACATGGAGGAAGGCATCTGAGCCGTCGCTCAGTCTAACAAACCCAAAGCCCTTCTCTGCATTAAACCAGAGCACCTCTGCGGCCCTCTCCGGCGACGTGGCAGACGTGGTTTGACGCTCTGTTGCGCGGGCCTCTGACCCGCCTTGGAAATACTCAGGCTCCGAATGTGTACCGTGGTCGTTTTCGAAGCGATCGCTGCGGGGCTGACGATGATCTCGATACTTACCCATGTGTCACTGCCTACTACCTTTCAAAAAAAAGTTTGGTTTCACGGCCGACGCAGGTCGAGATGATCCTTAAGCAGCCGAATGTTGCGCCTGTTGGCCTTAAAATACACATCAAAGATCGAACCTAGGACGGGTATGCTCCCGACGACGGTGTCGAGCGCGATGTTGCCCACCATTCTCGCGATCAGGACTTTGGTGGCGCCATGCTCTCTCGCTCGCATTACAATGTAGATTGAAGCGATGCCGGTGGTCACATCGCCGAGCACCGGAACAAGTCCGAATAAGGCATCTGCCCCAAACCGAATCGACGTTCCGGGTATCTTCCAGCGCGCATCAAGGAGATCGGCGAGCATATCCAAATCAGTGAGTGCGGTTGACCTCGGCTCAGAGGTCCAACCGCGTGCACCAAATGTAGATTTGGGTCGCCGTTCTCCTAGGTCTCTGTCGAGTGTGGTCATGTCAGTTCCGGATTTGCAGTCTGCACTCGGTCATGTTCCGGGCGAAGATAGCGATCGACGACCTGGATTACACGTCGCCCGGGGGTCGCGGCACATCGTCGAGCAAGCTGTCTGTTCGGCCAGTTGCTGCCGACGGGAACTCACCGTTCGGTGTCATTTTGTCGACTGCTTCCGGCAGCGCTTGGGTGATCCGGGCAATGAGTTCTTCTCGCGACAGCCCCGTCTGTTGTGAAAGCGACGAAAGGGTTTCCTCGTCAATGGCGGATTCCACATCGTGCGTCTCTATGGGTTCATTCGGGCCTTGGCGAACCCAAGAGTTTACCTTTGCGCCAGCCCCAGCGTTACGAAAGCGATCGAGGACGTCTCCGAGTGCCGTTCCCGAGACGCCTTTCGAAAGTTGATCCATAAGCCCGCCTTGCGGGTTGTTCGGATCATCCGTACTGCGGCCGGCACCGCGAAGGGCGTCACTAATTTTATCGCGGTTTTGATAAGCCAGTATGCCAAGCACAGCGATTGCGAGTCTTCCGAGATTTGCCATGGATATTCTCCTTGTTGCAAGAGAAGCCCCATGCGCTTCGAAAGTTCCCCCCGCACTGAATTTTAAGCGACCTGAATATCAAGTCGGTTGGCGGCCCCGCACCACGCCCGCAGGCGCCTGCCCACCATACCGAGTAAGTCTCCACAAGGCCGCTACCCCGACACTTCGCCGGTTACGACGTCGCACAGGCATTCCGCTGGCAGCAGTGTTGAATAGTGGCGCCTACGCTCCGATCAACGAAGTCGCCGCTGCCGAGAAGCTCGATCGATTCGTCGTTTGTCTCCCGCGTCGTTCGGCTGACATTGCTCGCCCCCGACGTCATCGAATGCATCCTCGAGTCTAAGCCGATGGATGAAATCCGTCGCCAAAACCTTCTGCATGGGTTTCCGTCAGAATGGGAAAGACAGGTAGAGTTGGTGTAGATTCCGCGACCGCGGCAAGCAGCTCTAAATGGCATCAGATTGACGGCAGCTTGGGGCCCCACCTCGGCCGTCCCGCATCATACTCCGGCTGCCTGAACCTGCCATTGCTTCAGCAGCCTTCACTTGTCTCATAGGAGTCGTCCTCCACAAGCGACCATTTTTCCTAAAATGTTGATCTTTTTCGCCAAATTTTGGGAGGGGCTCGAAATCCGGACATTGTCGATTGGTCTGCGTCTCAACTCAAAGTAATGACGCGGATCCTTTACCTGACCACTGCAAACTCGAACTGTTGAAACCGGTGGACAGCTTTGAATTCGTCCTCCTGCATAGGCGTTCGAAATGGATTGCGAAATATGGCCCCGCAGCTTGTCTGTCCTCCCTGGAATGCTCTGCAGAGGAAATTGCCCTGAACCCACGAGGTGCCTACGCGAACATTGTCGCCGACGGTTTCGCTGATGACACCTTCGGTCGAGATATCTCGCTGCATCGGTTCGAACTTAGGAACGATCTGTTTGCCACGCATCTGGTGGCCAAACATCACATCGCTAATTTCTGACCCTGTCAGCCGGTCATCCGGATTCATGCCAGCCAAGGCCTTTGCCGGGAGGTCGGGGACGTCCGCTCTTGTTAAGCCAGCGAGGAGGCGTTCAATGTCAGATGCATGTTTGAACACCATATAGTCCTGAGTAATCAGCTGGCTGGTGTCGTACTCCATGCGCTTGGCCACGATCTTGTCCAGCTTCTGAAAAGCCGCGGCAGCTTGCTCAGTGCGACCCAAGTGGCCGTACGCCGAAATGACCACCTGCAACGCAAAGAACCTTGTCCAAAGGTCCGATGATTCCATGTCAATTGTTTCGAGGGTGCTGACAGCGGCTTCGAACTGCTCCAGGTTAAACTCGGCCAACCCGGTCTGGTAACTCCTGTAGTCCCGCCACGAACTTGGATCGACACGCGCCGCTGCGTCGAGGTAACTCAGCGCTTCCTTAGGCCGGCCATTGAAATTTAGAGCGTTGGCCAACGAAAGATAATTCCAAGAATCGCTAGGATCGAGCGCTACCGACTTCAGAAGAACGGTTATCGCTTCGTCCGAATTGTGCTCGCGCACCATCAGTTCTGCTACAAGTTGGTAATAGCCGGGCGTGGGATGCGTGGCCGCTGCCTCAAGAGCCTTATGGAGTTTGCTGGTGGCCTCATCGATCGAAAGACCCATGACAACGGCCCGTACGATGTCGGCATTCCAATACGCCCAAGCAAGCTGAGCGTGCGCGGCGCCGAAGTTCGGATCGAGCTTGACGGCACGCTGCAGGTGCTCCACCGCCTCAGCAAACTCCTGAGGCGTGTTGGGGCGATTGTAGATATCCAATGCCTTCAGGTATTCATCGTAGGCTTCTGAATTGTTGGTACCTCCGGCGCGAACTTGCGCCCCGGCGATCAGGCGCAGCTTGAGCGCGCCGGCAATGCTACTGACAACCTTGTCCTGCAGTGCGAACACGTCCGCCCAGCGACCGTCGTACCGCTCCGCCCAGATATGTCCAGACGTCATCCCGTCGACCAGCTGCGCATTGATGCGGATATCGTCGCCAATGCGGCGGACAGAGCCTTCTAGCAAATAGCGGACGCCCAGGGTCGCCGCGATCTCCGCCGCCTTGTTGCTCTTGTCCTTGTATGAAAAGGCAGTGTTGCGCGAGATGACGAAAAGACCCGGCACGCGCGCCAGTTCAGTCGTTAGATCTTCGGTGACGCCGTTGGCGATATACTCCTGCTCTTGGTCGTCGCTAAGGTTGTCGAATGGCAGGACAACTAGAGAAGGCCGGTGGTCGGCAGCTGCGGCGGCTGGCGGCCGCGCAGGCCTCGCTAACGGCTGCCACCACGCTGCGGCCAGGCCGACTACCAATACGAGAGCACCTGCCGCGGCCAGAAATCGCCACCTGTGCGGCCTGCGCCGAGCAAGGCTGCCTGCTGCAGGCGCGTCGAGCAGCACTCGATACACTTGGACGGGTTCAACAATGTTCTTAACCTTCTGTTCGCCCAGAGGCTCAAAGGTGAGCGGCAGCTTCCCATCAACTTCTCGGGAGACTTTTCCCGATACGCAAATGCCGCTCGGCTCCGCCAACTGCTGAAGGCGCGCCGCGATGTTCACTCCGTCGCCGTATCGGTCGTCGCCGTCGACGATCACCTCGCCGAGATTGATCCCGATCCGCACCTGGATCTGTTCCGTTTCCAGAAGCGAAGCGTTGCGAAGTGCTAGGCCGCGTTGAAGCGCCGCTGCACATTCGACCGCACTCACGACACTGCCAAATTCGGCCAGCAAGCCATCGCCCATTAGCTTGAAGATTTCGGCCATGGTGGCGCGCAATCTCGGGTTCGAATAGCTCCTTACGTCCCGCACGAAGGCGCTCGAAAGTGCCGGCTTCGTCGCGCTCCATCAGAGTCGAGTAGCCCACTACATCGGCGGCTAGAATGGCGGAAAGCTTACGGTCCATCGGTAACCTGGCCCCGCAAGATCATAGGATCGGCGACGTTGAAAAGATAGTTCGAAGGGTCGCGCCTTGAGCACTGGTAAAGCGACGCTTGAGCAGCGTAACCTGTCATGTCGAGGGGTTGCTGTCAGCGTCCGCTAAAGTAGATTGACTCGCTTAAGAAGCTGGCCGGCGTACACCCAACGCGGCCGGGCCGCTCTCGACCCCAATCTTGCCACGCTGCCTAGCAACTCATTTCGGTCATTGACCTAATCTCTGCTGCGGTCGCAAAGCTGATCGCTCGCGATATCGCTGGCAATCAATTTTGCTGGCGAACAACAGCGACGCAAATGGAGGACGGATGCCCAAGGTCAAGGTGAGAACGCTCTTAACAAGGAGCGCGCCAAAACAGAGAAGCTCCTCAAAAAGGTGGGATACACGGCCTTGAGAGAGGCGGGGGTGAAATCCAGGCGACCCGACCTCCCAAACCTAAAGATCGAAAAGCGAGGGAACTAGCGCGGCCACTCGAGTACTTCTGCCCGCAAACCTACGGAAGCAGCCTTCGTCTATTTTTTGAGGAATCGCCTGCAAATTGGCTGCAAGTTGGATTTCACGTGCGGCGCGGATGTGCGAAGACTTCACCAGCTAACTGTCTACTTTCGGCTCAAAACTTCCCGACAGCATGCGCCTCATGGCAGTCATTCGGGCCAGTGGCTCCGTTCCCAAAAGCCGACATCGGCAGCGCGGAGTTGTTGGTCGTGGTTGCAACAATAGCGGACAATGGATGGGCAAATAGTGCGAGGGCGTACCTTCTCTGTGAAGCGCGGCACACGCCGAAGAGTTGGCTAGACCTCACCGAGCCCCAAGCGTTCGAGTGCCGCCTGAATCCCCGTATGGGCCTGTTCGTTGCGGTGAACCATGAGCGCCGTCGCCGCCTCAGATGCCTTGTCGGGGTGACCGGAATCGAAGGGAGGAGCCGGATCGTACTCGATCCCCAGCTGGATCGCCTGCGCAACCTCCGGCCCGGCAAGCTCGGCAATGACGGTAAAGCCAAAGTCGATGCCTGCAGAGACGCCGCCCGACGTGATCACATTGCCGTCTCGCACCACCCGCCCTTTCTCGTGACGAGCGCCGACCAAAGGGAGCAGATCCACATAGGCCCAATGCGTGGCAGCCCGACGTCCCTTCAGCAATCCAGCTGCACCAAGCAGAAAGGCGCCCATGCAAACAGAGGTCACATACTCCGCGTGCCCACCCTGGCGGCGAATGAAGTCGATGGTCTCGGCATCTGCAAGGGCCGCCACCACGCCGCCGCCGCCGGGCACGCAAATCAGGTCGAGCGCGGGACAACTCTCGAAGGTGCAGGTGGGCAAGATGCCGAGGCCGCGGTCGCTCACAACAGGCAGGATGGTCTTGGCGATAACGTGCACCTTCGCCTGCGGGAACTTGCTGAGCGCCGTCAGCGAGGGTGGCGTGCTCAGCCGGCTCAAGACTTCGAACGGACCGGTGAAGTCGAGTTGTGTGATCCCCGGGAAAATCACGAAGCCGACGTTGAAATCAGCCATGCAGTTCTCCCTCAAAAGACAGCGAACGCCGAGTTGGCGGTTGAGATCATCGCGCCTAGTCACGCCCCTTACGCCAATTGTCCGCTCCCGCCCGTTTATTGTCGGTTGGCAGGATTTATCAGCCAAGCCACCGGACAATTTCGTAGGCCGGCATCGGGCGATGGAAGCCTTTCAAATTCAATTCGCCAACTGAAAGGGCTTCGACCAATGGTTCCACGGCGCCGAAAACCCGTTGGCTGACGAGGATCTGACGTGATTTGGCCTGCTCGCACAATCGGGCGGCATGGTTGGGGATGGTGCCGATGACCGCATAATCCGAGCGCTGGTCGAAGCCGATTTGCCCGATGGTTGCGTGGCCCCGTGCGATGCCGATCCCGAAACCAAGCAAATAGCCACGTTTGCGCCATTGTTCCGAATGCTCGTCAATTGCATCGCGCATCCCGGCGGCCATGCAGACGGCTTTTTCCGTGTGGTCAGCGCAGAGCAAAGGATCGTTGAAGACGACAAGTAGACCATCACCGACAAAGCGCTCCAAAGTCCCTCCGTGGCGCGTGATTAGCTCGCCTAGACAGGAATGGTACTCGCTGAGAACTGTCATCACCTCTTCGGGTTCGGCGGTCTCAGCGAAGGCTGTAAAGCCGCGCAGATCGCAGAAAACGACCGTCACCTCGCGCCGGTGGCTTTGGAGAAGCGTGTCGCCATCTCCCGCTGCGACGATGAGGTCGGCGACCTGCGCCGGCAAAAATCGCCTGAGCCGGCCCATTCGCTCGATTTCCGTTACCTGCTCAGCCACCGTTTGTTCAAGGGAGCGATTCCATGCCGCCAATTGGGCAGCCTGATCCTCTAGGCGCAGCGCCTGGCTCTCGACCGTATCGTGAAGCGCCTTTTGGCGCAGCATCGAGCGCACACGGGCCAGTAGCGCCCTGTGCTCAAAGGGCTTGGTTAGATAGTCGTCCCCGCCGGCGTCCAATCCTTCAACCACGTCCCGCGTATCGGCCTTCGCGGTGACAAGGATGACCGGGATCGATCGAAGGGAGACATCCTGCTTGAGCGGCGAACAACGCTGATGCCATCGAGCTTAGGCATCATGATGTCGAGGAGGATCAGATCCGGCTTGAGGTCACGCGCCTTCGCAAGCCCTTCTTCGCCATCCGCGGCAGTCACCACTTCATAGCCGTTAGCTTCAAGGCGAAGGCGCAAGATTTCGAGATTTTCTGGAGTATCGTCGACGGCAAGAATGAGAGGCGGATCGTGCAATGTCCCATCTCCTTCACGCAAGGAATCCGCGAACCTTTGCCAGCAACTCCCGCGGGCTGAAAGGCTTGGCAAGGTAGCCATCGCATCCCGCAGCAAGCGCTTTCGCCTCATCGCCCGACAATGCATAGGAGGTGACGGCAATGATTGGAATGTGCCGGAGTGCCGGATTGGCCTTGATACGGCGGGTAGCTTCATACCCGTCTATCACAGGAAGTTGAATGTCCATGAGGATCAGGTCTGGCTTCACAGCTGCTGCGGCGGCGACGCCCGCAGCACCGTCCGCGGCCTCTATCAGTTCGTATTCGGTGGTGGCCATGAGATCGCGGATGATCTGGCGGTTGTCCTCAGTGTCTTCCACCATCAGGATTCGTTTGCTCATGCCGCCTCCGCGCTTTCCTCTACCCGGATCGGTATCTTCAAGCGGAACGTCGAGCCAGAACCGGGGACGGACTCGACGTCTATGGTTCCGCCATGCATTTCGACGATACGCTTCGAGATCGCCAAGCCTAGACCCGTGCCGCCCTTCTGCCTGGTGCTGCTGCTGTCGACCTGTTGGAATTGTTCGAAGATTAGTACCTGGTCCTTGGGCGCAATGCCGGGACCTGTGTCGCGCACTGTGATCTCGAAGTGTCCATCGATCGCATCCGCAACAATGTCGATCGCACCCGTTTCGGTAAACTTGACGGCATTGCCTGCAAGATTAAGGAGCACCTGGGTCAAGCGGCGTTCATCCCCTCGTCCCATTGGAAGTTTCTCGGCAACAGTCGCCGCGAGCATGAGACCCTTAGCTCGCGCTAGCGGCTCCACCGCCGCAACGGTCGACCGAACAATCTGCCCTACGGAGTATTCCTCGAGTGCAAGTGTTAGCTGGCCGGCTTCGATCTTTGAAAGATCAAGCACGTCGTTGATGAGTCCCAGGAGATGTCGACCGTTTGCTTGCACGCGCGCCACCGCCGTCTTTGCCTTGTCCGGGAGTTCGCCGTAAATCCCATCGACCAATAGTTCGGTGAAGCCCAGTACCGAATTGAGCGGCGTCCTGAGCTCGTGACTCATATTGGCGAGGAACTGGGACTTGTGACGACTGGCTGCCTCTAGTTCTCGGCCTTTTTCCTCCACCTCGCGGAACAGCTTCGCGTTTTGAATGGCGAGTACCGATTGGGCCGCAAAGGTTTCCATCAGGCGGACGACTCGTTCGTCAAATTCTCCTGGCTTGCGGCGGCTTACGACAAGCGCGCCGACGATCTTGTTTGGCCTGAGCAATGGAACTACCAGGACGGCGCGATATCCTGCGTCGATGACGACCTTGTGAACGGTAGAGGGTGCTCCTTCATTGAGATCGGGTACTTGAACGGGTGCGCGACGCCATGCGGCATCGGCGATCTCCAGGTCGTCCAGCCCGATGTCCACGTCTGAAATCGCGGCAACTAGCTCGTCACTCATCCCGAAGGTTGCGCGCAGGCGGAATTGTTGCCTCGTGCCACTGTACACGTAAATAGTGCCTGCATCCGTGTCCGATAGTTGCACCGCCTTCGCTACGATCGTCCGCAGCACCGTGTCGAGATCGAGCGTCGAATTAACCGCTTTGCTGACTTCGCCCAGCGCCTCCAGTTCGCCGACCGAGCGTGCAAGCTCGGCGGTGCGTGCCTCGACCTCTTTATAGAGTCGCCCCAGCTGCTCGGACGTCTGGTTGACATTGCCGGCAAGCACTCCAAGCTCGTCACGATTAGCGACGATAACCTGCTGCGCAAACTCTCCAGCCGCGATCTGGCGAAGACGCGTTTCGATCTTCTTGACCGGTTCGATCAGCGACCATGAGATGATGTATCCAAGGCCGAGCGCCAAAAGGATGCTGCCGACCGCAAAAGAAATGACGATCGACCGGGAGGTGCCATACGCCCCCTCTGCCGCTTCGATGGCGGCCACCATGTCAGCCTCGGCGATATTAACCAGCTGATTAGTTAGACGCTCGAGGCGGTCGGCCAACGGGACGATCTGGGCCATCTGCGTCTTGCGCGCTTCGTCCGTTCGGCCCGCGCGGATCAAGTCTACCACACGCGTCACTTCGTCCGTGAATCGGTCGTAGTCCTGTCGGACTTGGCCGAGCAATTCTGCTTCTTCCGCAGCAACAAACTCCATCCGGTCAAGGTCGTACCCAAACTGGCTGAGCTGGCGGAGGGCCGCGTCCAGCATCCCGTCGTCCTGAAGCAAAAGCGCGGTCGAGATGCTGTAGAGCTGGTTGGTCGTGTCGTGCTGGACCTGGCGATAAGCTGCGATCTTGCGCTGCAGCTTGATCAGCTCATTCGTTTGATCATTGACCCCGCTCAGAACCTGCAGGCCCACCGCACCAAGCGCGATCAAAAGGCCGACGATCGACAGGAATGCGATCAGATAGCTTGGTCTGGACGCGCGCCGGCAACCGCGCTACCCAGCCGACCAGCCGGTTCGTGATGTTATTTGGCTTCACCCAAGAGACTGACAAGGTCACTCCGGAACTCCTCCAGGTCGAACCGAACGCCAAGATACTGTACGCGCAAGATGCCATCCCGGTCTATGAGCGAGGTCAGGAACGTGTGGTCGACATCGCCGGTCGCAGTCTTCGTAGCGAACAGGCCATACCGGCGCGCGACATCGCTGATGGCCGCCGGATCGCCCGTCAGAAACGCCCAGCCGGCGAGATTGGCGCCAAAATCCTGTGCGTATTGCTTAAGGATCTCCGGTGTGTCTCGCTCAGGGTCGACCGTGATTGAAACGAAGGCGACTTCTGTACCGAACGCTGGTCCGAATTTGTCTTGCACATGCGCCATCATTGCGGTCAGCATCGGACAGGTGTCCGTACACGACGTGAAGATAAACGTGATCGCAACGACCTTGCCGCGATAGTCGCCGAGCGCAACGGGCAGTCCGTCCTGCGACGTCAATGCGAAGTCCGGCGCTGGCGCAATCATCGGCAGCCGTTGGTCGTGCGCCGCATCATGTGCAATGCGCCGGCCACGGAACGAGCAGCGCCAATAACAAGGCACGTGCCGGCCACATATTCAAGTCTTCAACTCGAGCTTGAGTTCGTTGAGGAAGCGCCAGTTTGTAGCCATTTGGCGATAATGTCCTGAGGACTGCGTTGATAATGCCAGCCTCATGCAAACGCAGCGCGTAGAAGCGCACCGTGTCTTCCGCGTCGTAGTCCCGCCACCGCCTGTAGGGGACCTCGCCGAGCGTCTGGAGCGCATAGTCGTAATTGGCGGTGAATTTTCCCTCCACGAGACGGCGCGCCGACCAGGGCGGGGTCGGTCACGCACAGATCGGCTGCCTTGAGAATGGCGCGCATGACCCGCTTCGAAGCGACGGGATTGGCGGCGACGAAGCTGGGATTGCCGGCCAGCAGGCAGCAGAAATACTGCGACCACGGCCGGTCGATCGCACTATTGAGCAGGACGCGGCCGGCTCCCTTGGCCCGCAGTTCCTGCGGCTCCGGCGGAAAGCCGAGAAAGGCGTCGACATCACCGCGCAGGAACATTTCCTTCGGCTTCGCTTCGGGATCGCTGACCCACACGATGTCGCGCACGGGGTCCAGCCCGACATGGGCCGCGATGCCGACGAGAAACAGATGCGGACTCGATCCAAGTGCCTGGACGCCGACTTTCCTACCCTTGAGTTGGAGAATGCTGTCGATGCCTGGTTGGACGAACAGTTCGAAACAGCCCGGATGAACGCCGCCCATGAATGTTAGTCTGTGCCCCTGATCGACGGCGACGATCATGGGCGCGATGAAGTTCAGTCCGAAATCGATCTTGCCGCTCGCCGTGTCGGTTGCCATCACAGTCCCAGGCTGGGTCTCGACATACTCGACATGCGTGAAACCCTCGGCATACAGCAGTTCCTCTGCGACAAATTGCGGCGCGAGGCAGATGCCGAAAGTCTTGCTTAGGCGAATCCGGCCGGTCTCGGGCGGTGGTTCGGCACTGGCACCTGTCGCGGCGCCCCCGAGGCCGACAGTGCCGGCCGCCGAGAGGCCCGCCAGAAAACGGCGGCGGCTTTGGATGATCTGCATCAGAACGCTCCTCCGAACCACTAAAAGAGGCCTGGAAACCGGAATCGATCAAAGAGATCCGGCAGAGGGTGGCATCTTATCGGCGCGCCCGAAGGCTTGTGAGCTAGAGCGCGCTAGCCATCGATAGCAATGATACACCTTATTCCGATGGCTGTAACTGGCGGCGTCGAACTGCATTTATCCGCCAGGAACGAATGTCGCGGAGGCTCTACAGCGCGTCGTCTCAATGTTGGGCGCTCGCCAAATGCCCGTTGCTTCGCTCACGTCTTCATCTCGCGCTTTAACTCATTGACGAACCGCCAGTCAGTGCCGAGCGCGATGATCTCCTGTGGAGTTTTGGACGTCACCCTGGTTTCCTGCATGCGCAGTGCATAGAAACGCATCGAATCTTCTGGGTCGTAGTCGCGCCATACGTCGTACCGTGCATCACTCAGCACCTGCAGCGCGCGGACGCTGGAGTAACCGGTATCGACCGCGTCTTTAGCCACGGTTTGCGGATCGACCGTGCAGAGATCGATCGCCTTAAGCGTGGCTCGCATGATGCGCTTTGTCGCAACCGGGTAGCGATCCGCATAGTCGGCAGTACTGGACAGCATGCAGCAAAAATACTGAGACCACGGTTTGTCTTTTGCTGTGTTGAGGATCACATGGCCAAGTCTTCGCTCACGCGCTATCTGCGGCTGAGGCGGGCTGCTAAAAAAGGCATCGATCTTACCTTCTGCCAAGCTCTGAGCGGCGTGCGGCGTAACGACGATTTCGAAGTCCTTGGCTGGGTCGAGGCCGACATAGGCGGTCACCAGGTTTAGGAGCAGATAGCTAATGCCGTTCTCATCCGTCCCCACCCTCTTTCCCTTAAGGTCAGGGATGCCTGCGACCCGATCGCTCGCGATCAATTCCAGGCAGCCGACATGCAAGCCCGCCAGGACTTTTATCGGGACGCCTTTGTCAATGTTGAGCACGTGCGCCAGCGGATAGTTCCAGTCGAAGTCAACCTCCCCATGAGCGATCCAGTCTGACGAGTCTGGGCCGGTGCCTGACGATACGAACTCGATGTCGGTGAAGCCTTCTGCACGCATAAGCGCGATCGCCGCGTACATAGGAGTTACGCAGTCCGCAACCTTAGGAAACACCGGCAGGCGGACTTTTGTTGTTTCCAGCGGTGGTTCGGCACGAGCCTCCCTCGTGGCGGCGACAACTCCTGAAACGCCCGCTATGAGACCAGCAAGGAAGGCGCGTCGGCTGGGAATGATTTGCATGGGAGCGCCCCTCTTCCGACATCCAAGAATTCTACTGCGATCGGAATCGAGCAGAAGAGATTCCGACAGAGGCATTTGGTCTCGTGAGCGCGCAGAACGATGCTTTTGGAGCGCGCCAGTCCGATGGGAGAGTCTTGCGCTCTCAGTCGCTGGCCCGTGAGGTCCCAGCCTGCGATACGTGTAAGCATACGCCTAATTTGCCGGCATAGCGAGGACGGAAACCTATTGGCGCCAATCTTCGGATAGGCCTTCCAGGTTGCCACGGAGGCGAAGGCGCTCCTCGTTGAGGTCGGCTCCTGACAAAATGCGAGGCTGGCAATGAGCGCAGCAGTATCGGCACCGCCACTTCTGACCCTCGACGTCCGCTCCTACCATTTGGACACCGAAAGCTGTCGTTCTGCATACGGCCCCGAAGCTGCCGTCCGGCAATTTCGCCTTCAGATTGGCCGTTTGATACGCTTTTGCCACTGCCCATGAGCAGACTCGCTATCGACACGTTTTCGCACTAGCATTCGGCGATCGGAGCGTCGCAATCCCCGGGGCTGCAATGGAACGCCGGCTCGCAGCAATCCTCGCCGCGGACGTGGTCGGGTACAGCCGCCTCATGGGCGTCGATGAGGCGGGTACGCTGGCTGCCCTCAAGATCCGCCGCAGGGAGGTGCTGAAGCCGCTGGTTGCCACGCACCATGGCCGCATCTTCAAAGTCTCCGGCGATGGCGTCCTGGTGGAGTTCGCCAGCGCTGTCAACGCCGTGCAATGCGCGGTCGATCTCCAGGAGGGCATGGCCAGCGCGAACAGTGGTCAGCCCGAGGAGCGGTTCATCGTGCTGCGTATCGGCGTCAATCTGGGTGACGTGATCGTTGAAGACAGTGATCTCTATGGCGACGGCGTCAACATCGCCGCGAGGCTCGAAAGCATTGCCGAACCAGGTAGCATTCTGGTCTCGGGGACCGCCTATGACCACATCAAGAACAAAGTCCAGGCTGGCTTCGATGATTGCGGGACGCAGAATTTGAAAAACATCGCCGAGCCGGTGCGCGTCTACCGAGTTCGCCGGGACACCGGCTGCTGCGGCCGCCGCGCCTAAAGTCACAGCGGATAAGCCTTCCATCGTCGTCTTGCCGTTTGTGAACATGAGCAGTGACCCGGAGCAGGAGTATTTCGCGGACGGTATGACCGAAGACATCATCACGGAACTCTCGCGCTTCAAAAACCTCTTCGTCTTCGCGCGAAATTCCTCATTTTACTACAAGCAGCGGTCACCGAGGGTCCAAGACGTTCGGCGCGACCTCGGCGTGAACTGGATCGTCGAAGGCAGCGTGCGCAAGGTAGGCAACCGCGTGCGCATAACGGCCCAGCTCATCGACTGCGCGACCGGGGCACACGCGTGGGCGGAGCGCTTTGACCGCACGCTCGAGGCTATCTTCGAGGTCCAGGACGAGGTCGTGCAAGCAATCGTCGGTTCGATACCGGGGCATCTTGGTCGAATCGCCGTCGAGCACGCCCGTCGGAGGCCGCCGTCGAACCTCACTGCATTCGACCATCTGCTGCGGGGACGTTGGGCGATCTTTCACTCCACTGACGGTCTGCAACAGGCCCTGGGGCATCTGGAGAAAGCGATCGAGGCCGATCCGAACTATGCGGCCGCTCACGCGCAGATTGCCACCGCCTATACCTATGCCATCTATGCGCTTGGCTACGAACCAAAGATTGCGATCGAACGCGCATGCCATCACGCGGCGCGCGCAGTGGCACTCGACGGCGGCGATACCGAGGTCAATGCGGCTGCCGCTGTCGCATATATCACGAGCGGCATGCACGAGCTTGCTGATCTTCACTCCACGCGAGCGATGGCCAGCAACCCGAACGATGCATCGGCTCTCTTCAGCCGCGGTTTTGTTCTTAGCCATCGGGGTAGGCCATCCGAGGCAATCGAAATTTTTTCCCGAATGCAAAGGATCGACCCTTTGGCAGCTGATGACGCCAGGTCAGAGGTGCTGTGCGACTGCCATTTCATGTTGGGAGAGTACGAAACAGTGCTTGGGATTCTTAAGCCCAGGCACGATTTGCCGGCCTATATGCACTTGATCGAAGCCGCCGCGTACGCAAGCTTGGGTCGCATCGAGGAGTCGAAAGCGGCTGTCGCGGCTTTCTATCGCAGTCCAGGCCCCAAGCCAGACCCTAAGACCATGATCACCTCGCAGATGCGCATGATCGCTCATCAAGAAGATCGTAACCGCTGGCTTGAGGGCTACCGAAAGGCAGGCCTACTCGTGTGACGGTCGCCGCCGTGGAGCCAACCAACCTGTAGCGGACGTTTTTTTTTGCGGGAAGTTGAACGGGGACACAATGTCCTCCTTACTCCTGTTGCCCTTTTGCGTCAAAGTCGCCGCGCTGTCACGTCAAAATGGGAGAAAAGCCGAGGCAATTGGAAGCCCAGGGTTCGCCGCAGCTCTCTTTTGAAGGCAGAGGCATTCATACCGGAGTAAGCGGTAGAGCAATGTCGCTCTTTGTGATTTCCCGGGCGTACGGCTCGGATGATACTGTACTCTGTTACAGCATCGCCGATCAGGAGGACAGCATGACCACCATAGATCCTGAGGAACTGCTTTATCTGCTCAATCGTCGCAAGTTCGTCTTGGGCAGCGCCGCCTTGGCTTCGGTTGCGTCTATGCCATGGAAGGCGCTGGCCCAGACCGCTGCGCTGCATAAATTTACGCTGGGCGACGCCGAAGTTACGGTATTCAGCGATGGCTCGCTGACCCTACCACCCAACATGATTGCGCCCGATGCTTCGCCAGAACAGCTTGCCGAGATCGGGAAGCGGCTCGGCTGGACGGCGGACTCGGCAATCGTAGCGACCAATGTGCCAATGATCAAAAAGGGAAGCGACATCATCATCATCGACAACGGTTCGGGCAACAAATTCCAGCCGACGGCAGGCAAGCTTGGCGAAAGCCTGAAAGCAGCGGGCGTCGATCCGACGGCTGTGACCAAGGTGGTGTTCACGCACGCTCACCCCGATCATATTTGGGGCACCTTGGGCGAAGGCGACAAGCTAACGATGCCGAACGCCACCTATTTCGTCGGCGCGAAGGAATGGGATTTCTGGACCGCACCAGATCTTCTCAGCAAGATGCCCGCCGAAATGGGCGACTTCGTCAAGGGAGCCCAACGCGACCTGGGTGCAGTCGAGGATCGGGTCACAATGGTCAAGACCGGTGACGAGATCGTGGCCGGCCTTTATGTGATAGAAACACTCGGGCACACGCCGGGACATATTTCACTGCAACTTGCTGGCGGCGAGGGGTTGATCATCACGGCCGATGCGATCGCGAACCAGGTTGTCTCGTTCGAGCATCCCGACTGGAAACTCGGCTTCGACATTGACCCTGGCACGGCGATCGAGACTCGTAAGAAACTGCTCGATCAAGCTGCAACCGACAAGATACGTCTCCTTGGCTATCATTGGACTTATCCCGGCGTCGGTTTCGCGGAGAAGAAGGATTCCGCCTACGTTTACGCACCGGCCGCATAGTCGCCATCGCCGCTGGGCCGCATTTCCCGCAACTCGTCAAGACCGGCGACAGCGCGGCCCTCCAGCCGAGGGCAAGTTATCCGCAGCAAACCATGTGCGCGGCGGTCGTGATTGGCGATATATTTGCATTTGGATCCCGGCTGGCTGACAGCTAAGCGAACATATCAGGTCCGATTTCCCCGCCGATTTCAATGATCGCGTCAGCGGGAATGTTGTTCCTTCGCGCCGCAGCTCGGATAGCCTCAGGATTAGGTGCCTCGTATAGGCAATAAGTCTTTTTTTTATCAGCGCTGAGGAATGAGAAAATCCACTGCACGCCTTCCTCGTCATTGATCAACGTGATACGCTCATTTCCCTCTTTTGTAGGGTTAATTTGCTCGGCAAACTGCCTTTCGATGATATAGCGTGGCATGTGAGCTCCTCCTTGAACCACCGCTGTGGGAACACAATAGGACGGCGCACTTAGTGTAGGGTTGGCCGCAATCTGTTTTGCAATCGGACCATACCCAGTTCTGCCGCAGTAGCAGAAGCTAGCTCCGAACAATGACATTGCTCGTTTAACCGCTTCCCTACTACCTATTTTCATAAGCAAGTTTGCATATTCGGCTTGTGAGTGTGCAAGCCACGGTCGTGATCCCGAGGCGGCGTCCATCTCGATCGCGTTCTCAAAGTGCTCCGCGGCGCTTTCATGATCGCCAAGCGTAACGGCTAACATTCCCAGATACCGGCTCGCCGAGCCAAAACAGACCGTTGCTACGCCGGCTGTGATGGTCATATTTGGTAGACAAGCATCAGATCGTAGATTGATTGTGCCGCTTCAGTGTCGCCAGGCTGACGGCAATCTCGGCCATGAACGAGAGCGAAGTGCTGCGTTTTCCGTCCAGCGGCAATTGCGAAATCCGGTGCGCGCCAGTTCGCTCAACCTGCCGCTGTGCTGCGTCTATATAGCCCAAGTCAGCCGCGATCAGTGCAAAACCTGGCAACCAGGTGGTTTCGTCCGGATGTTCGTCGATCAAATGCTTCATCACGGGTGCGACTTCTACAGGCGGCTCTGTTCTCGTCGGATGGTGAACATCTGCATGCCATAGACGCCTTCGACTTCAGCGCCATGCGTTTGTCTGCCCAGGCTTCAAGGCTTCTCCGGCAAGTGTTTCTGCGGTCGTGAACTTTCCATCGAGAATGGCGATCATGGCCCGCGCAGTTCCAGCAAGCCACAGTATGTTGAGCCGCTGGCGCAGCGTTCCCAGGTCTTCCAACCCGTCAACCGCTTGATCGGCGCGAGCGCGATTTCCTAGCTCGGTGGAGACGTAGACATCCAGGGCAAGGGCGCGGCCCGCGCAAGTCATCATCGTTGATGTCGGCTGACAGGCGCTTTAATTCGTCCACGCTGGCGCATCAATCTTTGCCTCCGCGACCCGATTTGATTGTCCTGGCAGTCAAGAAGGGCAGGACAGAAAGTTCAAAAAGCGAGGCTTGGTCACCGAGCCGCCGAGCCAGTTTGACGCCTTCCTTGTGGCATTTGGCGCTGTTCTTGCTGTCGCCGAGATAAAAATATGCGCGCGCAAGGCGACTGAGAAGCTGGCACCGCGAACTTTGATCGTTGGGGTCGATCTTGCCCATCGCTTCGGTGAGAAGCTGGAGCGATTCGCCGAGCGGCTTCGAGGAAAGGAACTGGGCGCCATCAAAACCGAGAGCAGAGCGGACGAAGGCCTTTGTATCGCCGAGCTTCGCGAGCCAATTGCGCGGTCACCTTGTATTTTGCTACAGAGTCCGACAGGCGGCCTGCGGCACTCAGTGCCTCGCCGAGCTTTAGCGGTCGCCTCGAGCACTTCTTTTTGCCGACCTGGTTCTTCCTGCAGGTGCTCCGCGATGGCAGCAGCGTTACTGAAAATGATCGACCGCCTCGTAGTTGGCTGATTGTCCTAGCGCCCGTTCGCCAGCCTTCATCCAATAGGGGAGCGCAAGCGCACTCTTGTTGTGCCTTGACGTAGTGCTGGGCGATGAGTTCGGGTTGTGTGACCACGAGATCCGGATATGCGTCGATAAGTGCTTTGGCTATGGCTTCATGATATTGCCGGCGCCGCCGGCTCAGCAGTGATTGGTATGCCGTATCCTGGATGAGCGCATGTCGGAAAAGCAGCGCGTCCCGCACCACCCCGCCGACGACGACGAGCTGGGTGGACATGAGCTGATTGCAGCGCTTCGTCAAGAGACTGGTCATCGAGACCAGCAACTCTTCGAAAGAAGGCCACGATCGAATTCCCTGCCTATGACGGAGGCAATTTGCGCCACCTCCTTGGCTGCCGCTGTCAAACGATCGAGCCGGGCCATGAGAGAGCCCTGCAGACTGTCCGGGATCTCAACGTTGAGCGACGCCGCCTTTCCGCTCTCCATAATCGAGCGGGTCAACTCTTCCACGAATAGCGGCACGCCGTCAGTTCGCTCGACGATCCTCTCGGCAAGCTGATCCGGAACATCTGCAAGCATCGATTCGATCAGCTCGCGCATCTGTTGCTTCGTCAGCCGCCCAATGAGCGAGCGTCGTCACATGCGCTAGTCCGGTTGCCCAGCCTGCAGTGCCCATTCGGGCCGGTGCGTCACGACGACAAGGACGGCCGCGCTATGCATGCGGTTGACAACCTCTTTCAGAACTTCAGCTGGTGGACGGATCGATCCAGTGCGCGTCCTCAACGACAAACAACACCGGCGCAATCTTAGCCGCGAGCAGCACCCGGTTGGCCAGGGTGCGGACAATCAATTCTTTGCGCTGCTGGGCGGAGAGATCGAGCGGCTTGAATTCGTCGGCCACATCCAGCGAGAGAGCTCGGCATAGGTCGATCCGACTTCCGACGGGATCTTCTCCGTAGCGCTGAACGATAGCGCGCAATTTCTCGGCGCGCATCATCTCATCGTCGGCGGGCGAAAGTCCTGCTAGCCGGCTCAGGCGCTGGATGATGGGATAGAAGGCCGAGGTGATGTGATACGGGGAACACTGCAGTCGTATCAGCTCGTGCTGGTTCTCATGTAACCGCTCCTCGAGCGCATCAACGAGGCGCGATTTCCCGATTCCGGCCTCACCTGACACGAAAGACTGCTTGGCCTTGGCGCGCTTTTCGCCAGTTCCCAGCGATCCAGCAGCATTCCAATTTCGTTGGTGCGGCCGACGAATTTTGAGAGCGCGCTTGTCTGAGCGGCATCGAAACGACTTTCCACCTCTCGTTCGCCGCGGATGGCAAACAGCGCAATTGGCGACTAGAAGCCTTTCAACTCTCTGCGCACCGAGACTATCGATTTCGAAAGATTGCCCGGCGAGCCGCCGCGTGGCGTCGGCTACCACGATCTGGCCAGGTGCAGCTGCGCTTTGCAGGCGAGCTGCGAGATTCGGGGTATCTCCTGCGATCGAGGCGCGTTCATTCGCGTTGCTCCCGGCAATGTCGCCCGACGACCACGTGCCCTGATGCGATACCAATCCGCGCTCTTCAGTTGTTCGCCGGTGGGCGACTCGAAAGCCTCGACTGCAGCGAGCGCCTCGAGACCTGCTCGAATGGCACGCTCGGCATGGTCTTCGTAAGCCGTGGGCCAACCAAAATATGCAAGCACGCCGTCTCCGAGGTATTTCGCGACGTAGCCGCCAAAGCGCGTTATCGCGCCTGCGACGCTATCCTGATAGCGACGGGTCAGCTCATGCATGTCTTCCGGGTCGAGTTGCGCAGATAGCGCAGTTGAGCCGACCAAGTCACAGAAGAGAACACTAAGCAGCCGCCGATCTGCAGTCGGTTCCTGCGGGAGTTCGTCTAGGCCTGGGGTTCTGAGCCGCCTGGAGAGGGATTACGGAAATCGAGAGACCGACGAGCTCGGTTGCGTAAGTCCATTGATCGCGGCCAGTATGATTCTTCGGTGTCCTAGTGAGACACCAAGCTCCTGGAGGTCGGATTCAGTCATATGTGGGAGCGCTCGAAGGTCGACGTCGTTCTGGACGAACGCCTCCAGAGTATTTGCCAAGGCCGAGCTGGCTCAGCCAGTCTTCGATCGTCTGCATCGGGCGAAATTGCCCGCGTCACTCCGCTAGATGAGCTCCTAAGATTTTCGCGATAGACCATATGCATTTCGAACTCACGATAGTGCATGTCAAGCTCAGTGTGGCGAATTAATCTTGGATCAGGCTCAACTTTCGGGCAAGATTGGCGGTAACCAGTATTGGCTGCGGCACCAACCTATTAAACGGACAGCTTCTAGTCACGGCTAAACACTGATCACTTGATCGATACTCGGAACTCTGTGCTGAGTTTGGGAGGCTGGAATGAGCACGTAATTTCGATAAGCTCGCGCAAGACCTGCGAGGCTTGGTGATCGGTCGCGATCATCGCCGAATACAACGAAGCGCGCAACTGTATAATGGCATGATCGACAAGCGGCCGATGGCAATCGCCCGGTGCGTTGACGTCGCTGACGTCATCGCAGCGGTGAATTTCGGCCGCGATCGCAAACTCCCGATTGCAATCCGTGGGGGCGGACACAACGGAGCTGGTTTTGGCAGCGTCGACGACGGGCTGGTGATCGACCTTTCACGATGAAAGGCGTTCGCGTTGATCCAAAGAATCGGACGGTGCGGGTCGGACCCGGCTGCACGACGGGCGATGTTGACCATGCTACCCACGCCTTCGGCCAAGCGGTGCCGTTCGGGATCATCTCGACCACGGGGGTCGCAGGCCTGACGCTGAGCGGCGGCCACGGCTATCTCAGCCGGCAATATGGGCTTGGCCGTCGATAACCTCATCGAAGCCGATGTGGTGCTGGCGGACGGGAGTTTCATCACCGCCAGCGAAACCGAGAATGCCGATCTGTTGTGGGCGCTTCGCGGCGGCGGCGGCAATTTCGGCGTCGTGACCAGCTTCCTGTTTCGAACGCACCCGGCCAAAATGCTCTATGGCGGACCGATCATCTTCGACATTGGCGATGCCGCGGAGGTAATGCGCTGGTATCGCGATTTCCAGTCGAAGCGCGCCGGAGGATTTCTACATCTTCCTCGGACTGCAGTCGGTCCCCGCCGGCGATCCTTTCCCGCAGGAACACTGGAACAAGACAGATGTGCGTCCTCCTCGTCGCGCATAACGGCGAAGGTGGCGAAGCGGCCGTCAATGCTATCCGCGCTGCTCTGCCCAAGCCACTAATCGACTGGGCCGGCCCGATTCCCTACACCGGGCTCCAGACCCTATTCGATGCTCTCTATCCGGCGGGGCAGCAATGGTATTGGAAGGGCGACTTCGTCCGGGCGTTGCCAGATGCTGCGATCGACGCCCATCTCGTGCATGCGAGCAAGGCCAGCCCGGGTTCATGCATGCACCTTTACCCATTGACGGGGCGGTACATCGCCGGGGCAAGGGTGAGAGTGCCTGGAACGCGCGGGATGTGACTTGGTCCATGGTAATCGCTGGCATAGACCCTGATCCGGGCATGGCGCCGGCGCTCAAGAAATGGGCGACCGACTACTGGCTAGCGGTTCATCCGTTCGACCTCGGCGGCGCTTATCCCAACTTCATGATGGACGACGAAGGTGAAGAGCGCGATCCAGGCGAGCCTACGGCGACAATTACACGCGCCTTGCCGCGCTAAAAGGCAAGTTCGACCCCGGCAACCTTTTCCGCGTCAACCAAAACATCCGGCCAATCGCGTAATTGCGGCATGTGGGTCGGCGTCGAGCTTAAATCGGATCGTCTCGGCTTGCGGCCCCATTGCTCCCGCTCAGCAATGGCGCTGACAACCCGGCCGACGAGTTGCTGCCTTGCATGTCAGCGGCCAACGCTTGGTCACCTCAGGGCATACCCGCTTGTGACCGCTCGACCTGACAGCTGGTCATGTAACATCTGGGTTGACATCGACTATTTGTGACACGGTAGCCTCGGGCGTAAACCCTGAGGTGACACCATGGCTCGTATCGGCTACGCCCGCGTCAGCACCACCGATCAAGACCTCGATTTGCAGTTCGCCCGTCTACAGGCCGAAGGGTGCAGCGTCATTCGCTCGGAGAAGGTGTCAGGCGCCAGTCGCGAGGGACGTGCAGAACTGGCCACGGTGATCGCGTTTTTGCGACCCGGTGATGAACTGTTGGTGACCCGGCTGGACCGACTGGGCCGCGACACTCGTGATGTGCTCAACCTCGTCCATGAGGTCGAGCAGCGGGGTGCATTCGCCACCGTGCTGGACCCACACATCTCGACACGCGGTGAAATGGGTCACATTGTGCTCACCGTCCTTGGAATGGTCGCACAAATGGAGCGGCGGTTTATCAAAGAGCGGCAGCGTGAAGGGATTGAGCTGGCGAAAGAGCGAGGAGTGTATAGCGGAGGCAAGCGCCGGATCGACCGCCAGAATGTGTTGGAGATGGTAGCGGCTGGCGCGACTGCGGCGCAAGTAGCCACGTCGCTCGATTGCTCGCGGATGCAAATCTATCGGATTTTGAATGAAAGCAGTAATTGACCGATGGCGCACCACGGGCAGCCCTACGACCGGTACGAGACGACAAACACATTGTGGTCGGCCGCAGTCCAACGGTGGCGGGCGTTGGCGGGCGGCCACCGCGAAGCAGGCGCTACAGACCGGGCTGGACGTCGCAGCGGCCACTGACATCCTGTGGACTCTCAATCATCCGGATGTCTGGTCGCTGCTCGTGAAGCCACGAGGCTGTAGCCATTCCAGAGAGTAGTTCGCGGATATAGACTGCTCCCAGCTCTTGAAGCTTGAATGATAACGCTGTCACAAAACTGTTGGTCGTTCCCCAAATGCCGAGGCTCCCACTAGGCCATCAATGGGTAAACTTTGAAGTTCAAGCGCAAGAGATGCGCGCGGGAAAGTTGGCGACTTTCGTGGATGCTCACGGTTCCCAGTCTGCCGCTATACCTGTACCCCTTCCAAATAGGCGGCATTCCAGAGCCTGAGGAATCTAGCGTTTCCAGTACTCGCAAGGTTCGCAGCGCGGCAACCTTTCATGCCTGAGCGGCGGTGTTTGCTGGATAACGTCGATCAAGGCCCAGCGAGACCACGGTCACTCCAAAGGCCACGGTGACCATAGCGATGCCGAACCACGGCAAATGCTGGTAACTCACCCCGCGTTCGAGTGCCATCGCGCCCAGATAAGCGCCACCGGCAATTCCGATGTTAAACACCGTAGACATCAGGGTTGAAGCCAGTTCAGGTGCAGCCGCTGCACCACGCAATAGACGATTAACGATGGCCGCGTTGGGGAGAAACGCTGTGACGCCGAAGACAAACAGGATCGCGGCCATCGCGGTAGCGCTGCTGCTTGCAAACAAGATGGCGATCAAGACGAGTGCTTGCGCCGGATAGATCCAGAACAGTAGAGACCGGGGCGCATGGTCCGCTAGGCGGCCCCCGGTGACAGCGCCAAGGGTGGCTCCAATACCAAAAAGCATTAGCAGGAGGGGGACGTATTCGACTTCGACACCGCTGCTGTTGATTAGGAGCGGGGCAATATACGTAAAGACACACCAGAAACCGATCATCATGAAAATGATGGCAGCAAAGGTCAGGTAGACGTGATGATTGCCCAAGGCGCGAAACTGTGCCGAAAACCGGGGGGCATGGCTGCGGTCGGCTGGTGAGGCCGGGAGTAGAATACCCATCGCAACAGCGGAAATCACGCCCAGCCCCGCAAGTACAACGAATACAGCGCGCCAGCCAAAAGCCTGACCAATCGCAGTACCGCCGGGAACGCCGAGGATATTGGCAATGGTGATGCCCGCAACAATCATCGCCACGGCGCGCCCGCTTCGCTCTGGGGGCACGAGTGTGCCAGCGATGATGACTGCCATCCCAAAGAAGGTCCCATGGCTCAGCGAGATGACAATCCGTCCAGCCATAAGCAGTGCATAGTCGGGCGCGACGGCACACCAGATGTGGCCTGCAATGAATATCCCCATGATCAGGAGGATGCCCTGCTTTCGTTGCAAGGGCGTCAAGAGAAGTCCGACGATCGGCCCGCCTACCGCAACGCCGATCGCGTAGCCGGTTACCAGCAACCCGGCGGTTGGAATTGAAATGTGTAGATCAGCCGATATCGAAGGAAGGAGACCGGCGATCACAAACTCGGTCGTGCCGATGGAGAAAGCGGCGAAGACAAGCGAAAGCAGCGAGAGAGGCATTGTCTAGGCCCCCATCAGAAGACTCGCCGAGCATTGCGGGCCGGTCCACTGGCGGTCGCGCCAGTTAGCTCTTCAATGGATGTCGCCACTCATGCCTGCCTGCGAGGAGGGATGGCGGATAATAGTAGATAGCGTCCGCATCTAGGGCGTAACAACGACCTTCCTAATTCCAAGTGTGCAAGCAAGTTTTCCAATCCCCATTCTCCTGCTTCTTGAAAATAGAAACAATCGTTCCCTCGAAGCGTTGGGGCTTGCCGTCCTCATTGGCACCTTCCGCCCACCATTTGCCGCTGAAGAATGCGATATCGCCTGACTGCTCAGCATCAACCACTTCGATTCCGTGATCTCTGATACCGGCGGCGATCATCCCCGACCAAAAATCTCTGATTGCGCTTGAGCCTTTGACCACGGCATGGGTATGCGGCAACACGATGCCGTTATCTGTATAGAGGTTCGCAAGGCCCTCGGCATCTCCTCTGTTAAAGGTCTCGTTCCATTTGCTACTTGCTGTTCTTGCTATTTTGTAGACATCATCCTCGAGCATTTTCTTCTCCTATCAAGCGGATCCTGCAGTCATGGCGACCATTTGAGCAGCCTTAAGGTCCGGCAGACTGGAGCCTTCGGTGAAGCTTGAATAGATGGTTGCCAAGTTCTCTCGTGCGTTCACTTTCGACAAATCGGCATTTGCCAGATCTAAGGCAGCTCTCAACTCCCAAAATCGCGCTCCCTGAGCGCGAGCAGCAGCCTGCGCCTCAGAGAAGCGCTCAATAGCTGCAAGCTTTTTCTTAGACCCGAAGGAGAGCAACACCTCACCCTGCAGGCGAATGATCTCCGGGCCGAACCATCGCTCGGTTGTCTTCTCGACCTGTTCTTGAGCTTGACTTAACAAAATGAGGGCTTCATTCGTTTGCCCGAGCTTAAGTTGGAGTTGCGCCTGCAGTCCTAAAAAGTAGGGGAGCATAAATTTTGCTCCAGTTTTCAACCAGTTTTCGGTGCCGTCGCTAATCATGGCGAAGCCCTCATCAATCCGACCCTGTTGGGCGCAAACCCAACCTTGGAGAATTGATGCCCCCGCCTGCCAAAGTCGGAAACCCGCCTCGCTGGAGATTATCAGCAATTCCGCGGCCATTCGTTCTAGGGCCGCTAAGTCACCAACAATTTGACGGCTAACGCCTCCAAAAAACAATGGTAGCGCTAAACTGTTGCGATGCCCTAGCTCTCTAGCTTCTGAGATAGCCTCTTCATTAGCGGCTATAGACTGATCCGGGAAACCAAGGGGCAGCATCGTTCGCCCGAGGTAATCAAGGCATACAACCCGTGGGTCGAACGCATAGACGAACGCTGGCGCACGGTGCTCGTCAGACTTGTATAGGGAAAGCGCCTCCTTTAGGTGAGCCCGCGCGCGAAGGAACTCCCCGGCGGGATACGCACTGACCCCGGCGGCACGGTGCGCGAAGAATGATAAATTTTGATTGTTCTCTGATCCAGCAAGATCGAGCAGGCGGTCCGCCGCCATTCGGGCTTGGGACAATTCCGCGCTGTACAAGTGAAAAAGGCAAAGACCATACAAGACCGGGAACAATTCTTTCACGTCGTCTAATTCAAGGCAAAGTTCTTCGGCTCTTTTGTAGGCAGCCCCTGCTTCTGGCGATGCGAAACCATGTGCAGCAACTTGGGTGCTACCAATTGCGATTTGAATGGCCAATTCACGTCGGGCGCGCTTAACGGAGCGTGGCTGTCCATTCAACCCGACAAGTGCGCTGTTGAAACGCGCAACGGCCTCTGTCAGCAATGAGCGAGCCAGCGCACGACGTCCAGCAAGCTCCTGATATTCGCTAGCGCTTTCCAATAAACCAGCCTGCTCGAAGTGGTGGGCGAGAATTTCTGGCTCTGTACTGACAGTCTCCGGAAAGCGTTCTTCGATAGCTCTGGCGATTAGGGCGTGTAGTTGCTGACGGCGACTGTGAAGTAAGCTGCCATAAGCAGCATCCTGCACCAGTGCATGTTTGAACGCGTAGCTACGTTGATTGCCGCCCCCTCGTCGGGAAACCAAACCCGCCCCGACCAACTGGTCGGCCGCGAGGTCTAGCTCGGTATCGGGCAAACCCGAAACGGCTGACAACAGCTCATGACTGAATTCCCGTCCAATGACCGCCCCTATCTGTGCCACCTCCCTTACAGACGCAAGACGATCTAGCCGTGCCATGAGTGAGTCATGGAGGGTAGCAGGCACGGCCCGCGGTGGAAGTGGTCCAGAAAGCTTGAAGTTGTCGCCATGTTCACTGAGCAGACCAGATTCAAGCATGACCTTGGTAAGCTCTTCCACAAACAGGGGTACGCCCTCTGTCTTGGCAAGTATTTGCTCCAGAACGGATGTAGGCAGCCGCTTCCCGCCAGTCAGCCCACCGATGATGGAGGCGGCTTGCGCGCGACTTAATCTGTTTAAAGTCAGCGTAGTTACGTGCGGCAATCCACTCCACCGCGCAGTGCCTTCGGGGCGATAGGTGGCAACAAGCATTATCGGTAGTCGGCGAATACGATCCACCACTGCGTCGAATAATTCTGCAGACGTTGGGTCAAGGTGATGGGCATCCTCAAGCAACATCAGAACGGGGTTGCTCCCCGCCAACGCCACCAACTGGTCAATCAAAACTTCAAAGGTTCGCGTCCTTTGCATCTGCGGCATAAGGTCGAGTTTTGCATAGTTCTGTCCCAGCGGGATTGAGAGCATACTCGCAATCAGAGGTATGGCTTCGCGCGGATTTCGAGTCGTAGCCAGCACCTCTTCGAGAAATGCTAACTGTCGCTCCGGGGGATCGGATCGCCTTATCTCTGCTGCCCGCAGTAGCTGGTCGGCGACAGGGTAAAGCTCGGTCTGGGTGTGATAGGGCGAACAAAAATACCTCAAATAGGTGATCCGCTCTTCCTTAAGCCGGTCACGCAACTCCTGTAGCAATCTGGATTTGCCAATCCCTCCCTCACCGAACAACTCCACTACTTGACCTTCACCTGCCCGCGCTAGTTTCCAACGCTCAAGCAAGAGGGCAATGTCAATTTCCCTCCCAACGAGTGGTGATGCACCCCCAACATGTAGAGCATCGAACCGACTCTCCAGCAGGTTTTCGCCGACAACTTGATAGGAATTTATGGGTGCCTCAAAACCGTGAAGCTTCTGAGGTCGAATGCGTTTGACGTCAAAAATCCGGCCGGTGAGTCGATAGGTGAGTTCAGAAATTAGCACGGTTCCCGGGTCCGCGAGCGACTGGAGACGGGCAGCAAGGTTCGGTGTTTCGCCCACCACAGCCGATTCTTGAGCCGCGCCAATACCGATAAGGTCGCCGACAACGACGACACCAGTAGCGATTCCCACCCTTACTTCGAGACGATGTCCACCATGTGTGGACAACTCGCCGACCGTCCCCACAACCGCCAGCCCTGCGCGGACAGCGCGCTCGGCTTCGTCCTCGTGAGCTTGAGGCCAGCCAAAGTATGCCAGCGCACCATCCCCCATGAGTTTGGCAACGTAGCCATCGAACCTTACAACGTCACCGGCAACAGCATTCTGGAACTGGCGTAAGAGCACGCTCATTTCCTCCGGATCGAGCTGCGTGGCCAACTCCGTAGAGCCAACTAAATCTATAAAAATTACAGTTAGCTGTCGGCGCTCTGCTTCCCTATGCTTGGAAGTCAGTGGCGCAGCAACATTGGTCACCTGCTCCGATCTCGCCAAAACTTGCGCCTCCGCAGGTTGGCCGACGGCTCGCAGATTAAGTAAAGCAACTCCTTCTAGAATCTTCTTTCGATGGGCCAGCGGCGCGATCCCGATCTCCTTTAGATCGTCGCTCGTCAGCTTCAGTAAGGTTTCCGGATCGATTTCATTTGCGGCAAAAGCTTGCACGTATTGGCCCAAGCCCAGCTGTTCAAGCCACGAAGACACGATCATTGGGCCACCCTCCCGACAGGACCCTCAAAATCACTATTACACACCTTCGCATACGTTGACATTGGCAGGATTGACTAGCGGAAAATTAGCTAAGTCTAATGCGAGTAACCTTATGCTATGCGGACCTGACCTGCCTCCCGGTTTTCGGAGCGTTCTGAGCTCGAATTTTCCGTTTATGTTCCCGGTATCGGGAGAAGGAGGATGCCGTAAAGTCGAAGTTTTCGGAGGCGCAGATTGCCTTAATCCTGCAGCAGTGACGAATGGACACCGGTTGCGGAGGTGAGCATTTCGGATGCGACGTTCTACAACTGGGAAAAGCGCCATGGCGGCCGCGGCGAAAGCGCGGCGCGACAGCTGCTGATATATTCGCTTTCCCGCTTAGTTGAAGGTGTGAGCTCTCAGCTTCAGGCTTCCATCCGATTGCTTCTCGAAGATATGGGTCGCAACGCCGCCCCACGGTTGGTCCGCGCCTTTATCGTCTTTACCTGAGGCGGACCATTTGGCTGTTCCAAACACAACATTTCCGTCGCCGCCCGCTTCGATCAGTTCGAGCTTGTGTCCAGAGACTCCCATTTTAAAGAGTCCGCCAAAGAATTCTTCTACGCCTGCCGGGCCTTTTACGATGTCATGGGTGGCGGGCAAGAAGATTGCATTATCGGCATACATCGCGGCCAGTCCCTTGGCATCTGCTTTGTTGAATGCAGCATCCCAAGCACTGTAGGCGGCCTTCACATCCGTTGCCGTGTCAGCTCTTGCGGGTGAAAGGGCAAACGCGAAAACTGCGAACGCTGTAAATAAGAGATATATCAGTTTTTTCATTTGGTTCCTCCAAAAGTATTGCCGGAATTTCCCGCACGAAGATAGTACTCTTACTTTTTGGACCAACAAGTGCTAATGCGCCTTCATTTTGAGAATACGGCGAGACAGTGGCTGCTCGACTTTGGATGGTTTGCATACGGCCCGCTCACCTTCTTCAACTAAGAGCTCGTTTGGCCGGCAGTTGGCGATCAACTGCTAATCAAGGTTGCATCTCGCCTAAAGGTCGCCTTGCCCCCGGTCGGCTGCTAGACCTCATGTACAAGGTTCAGCAAATTCCTTGTATCCCGCCCGAGTCGGTCCAGCCGGGTCACCACCAGTTCATCACCGGGCCGAAAAAACGCGATAACGGTTGGTAGTTCTGCGCGTCCATCGCGACTGGCGCGTCTGACACCTGCTCCAGCGAATGACGCTGCACCCCTGCAGAGACGCGAGCCTCTCAGCGGCCATCGTGGCCATGTCGTGCCATAGCCTCTCGGTCTGTCGGGCGACGCGTTTAGTCATCTGATCTTCGCTCGACCTATCGATGGACAAGCGGCCCGCACAAGGTCATCGATTACACCTGCCTCCACATTAGGCGAATCTAGAATAGCGCGCAGGCTTCTGGCAACCCGAGCGGCAGCCAGACCGCTTTCGCGCAGCCGCTCTCTCATGTCTGCTTGTTCGGAACCTCCCGCCATCACACTTGTTCTTTCGCCAGAAAGGCGGCCCTGCCAAACACCGAGCGTCATTCGTAGTAAAGTCTACGCTTAGGTTCGATTCCCGTGAACTGGACGCCGACTTGACTGCGTTAAGGCACTCGGACGCAGCGAGGCTTGCAGGGCATGGAACATCTTCGACTATGTAAGAAATCCGGCATTTAGACGGATCAAATATTCGCCGCTCAGCCCTTAGGGGTTGGCTAGTGTTCGTCGCTCTGACCTGTGATATCATAGCCAATATACAGCGGGCCACCGTGGCTTCCCTACACCAACCGGCCGATGCGCTCCGTGGAGGAGAATGAAACGTGGATGAGGGGTCGGTCAAAGGGCCATCCTTTCCCGAACATCTCAGGAGATCGGCATGGCACAGCTTGATCAGGAGAAGCTGGACGCATTCCGAGGAAAGATGGTCGGCGATCTGGGGGCAATTGCAACCGGGGCCGGAGTGGTGCTTGGCGACAGATTGGGTCTGTTCGCAGCTATGCGGGAGGGCGGCAAAATGACAGCCGCCGAACTAGCAGCGCGAACCGGCACCAATCAGCGATTGATCCGGGAATGGCTTTCTGGACAAGCAGCGGCGGGATACATTGACTATGAGGAAGCAACCGACCGCTTTTACCTCAACTCCGAGCAGGAATTGGTTTTTGCAGACGAGGAAAGCCCAGCCTTCATGGCAGGTGCATTCGAAGTTCTCTCGTCACTGTGGCTGGATGAGGAGAAGGTCAGTCAGGCGTTTCGGTCGGGAAAGGGTGTCGCTTGGCACGAACATAGCAACTGCCTTTTCCGAGGGACGGAGCGCTTCTTCCGTCCGGGCTACAACGCCAATTTGGTCGAGTCTTGGTTGCCCGCTCTTGACGGCGTGGTGGAGAAGCTTGAGCGCGGTGCTGATGTAGCTGATGTCGGATGCGGCCACGGTGCATCAACCATCCTGATGGGGGGCGCATTTCCAAATTCCCGCTTCGTCGGCTTCGACTACCACGGTCCGTCAATCGAGCGTGCGCAGGACGCGGCCGCCAAGGCCGGAGTTTCGGCCAACACACGGTTTGAAGTCGCTTCGGCCAAGACCTATCCCGGAACCTATGATCTCGTGGCTTTCTTCGATTGCCTGCACGACATGGGAGATCCAGCGGGCGCGTCCGCCCATGTTCGCCAATCGCTCAAGTCAGACGGGCACGTGGATGATCGTCGAGCCGTTCGCGCATGATCATTTGTCGGCCAATCTCAATCCGGTGGGACGCGTCTACTATGCAGCTTCCACCTTCGTCTGCACGCCTGCGTCTCAAGCGCAGGAGGTTGGCCTTGGGCTGGGAGCGCAAGCGGGAGAGGCAAGGTTGCGGCAGGTGGTGACTAGCGGCGCCTTTTCACGTTTCCGTCGCGCTGCTGAGACGCCGTTCAACATGGTTCTAGAAGCGCGCCCTTGAGCGGGCGCTGGCGGGCTTGCCCACTACCACGTGTGAGCGGCCCGCGCGGGCCGAAACCGGCGCATGGCCGTTCTCGCGGGAGGAGAGCGCAGGCTGCTGTAACTCATCAGGGAGGATACATTGATCAAGCTGGGACGCACGTGGGTGATACGGGCTTGGTGGGGCCTTTGGCTTTTTGCACTGCCCGCTGAAGCGAGCAACTTGGCTGACCTTGTCAAGAATGGCGATATCGCAGGGGTGGTATCCGCCTTGGACAACGGCGCTGATATTAACGAGCTTGATGGAGTCACGGCGCTCTATGTCGCCAGCGAAACCGGAAATGTCGAGTTAGCAAACCTTCTTATCGACCGAGGGGCCGACGTTGACCTGCCCGCCAGTTGGCAAAGAACACCACTCTACGCCGCCAGCAAGGGTGGCTACGCTGACATCGTAAAGCTCCTACTCGATAAAGGGGCCAATCCACATCAGGTGACGAAATCGCAGACCCCGCTGCACGTGGCTGCGGAGAATGGCTGCCTTCAGTGCGTGATCCAGCTTGTGGATGCTGGAGCAGATGTAAATGCACTATCGAATGGGAGTCCGCCCATACATTTGGCGAAGCTCCGGGGTCACGACGACGTTGTGGCCTATCTGGACAGCCATGGCGCTTCACCACCTGCCATTCCCCCGATTTCGGCACAACTTGCATCGGCAAACGCTGAGTTGGGCAAAGAAATTTTCGATAGAACGTGTCGGGATTGTCATTTTGCAGCGCCGGGGATCGACGGTCCCAGACGGGCCAATCTATGGGGCATCGTAGGGCGGAGGAAGGCTTCGGAAAGCAATGTCGAGTATTCGTCAAGCCTGAAGGAGGCTGGTGGCAATTGGACCTTTGAGGAACTCAATTTATTTATCTCAAACCCTGCACTCACTTTGCCCGGAACAGACATGATTTTCACGGGTCTGCAGGACGAGAAGCAGCGAGTAGACCTCATCGCCTACCTGCGAACCTTGAGTGAAACACCGTTGCCGCTTCCCGCCAATTGATATGCATTTTAACAGCATCCATTCTTGCCATCAGAAGAGTGATCAGATGGCGAAAGTGACTGGAACAGTCACGAATTTATCGTTAGCGGCGTCGATCTGGCCGACGAAAAAAGCAAGCTAAGCACTGATTGCGTCCAACAGGCTCCATGCCTCGATCAAACTTCGTCCATGATCTACTTTTCCCGACCACCAGCGGCCCGAATGTCGTCAAACCAACGCTTCCGTAAAGCACTCGCAATCGGCAGGCGGATGTAGTCGCTCGCGACCCAGCCCGGATTCTCCTTAATAAACGCTGCCCATGTAGTCGTTGCGTTCAGAGACTGTCCCAAGCGCACGTAGCAGGCGGCCAGAACTTGCAACGGACCGGGGTTCATTCCTTGAATGGTCGTTACACAATGGTCGTAGCGCTCGTCGAGGTACGATGCCCAAGACAATCCGTTCAAATAAACATCCGGCCAAAAAGACGGCCCATCGGGTTCACGTCGAATTGATTCCTTGGCCCATGCGACGGCCTCCTCAGGCTCACCGCATTCGGCCAACGCAGTGATTAGCGTGCCGCGTACCCAAGGATCGTAAGGTGTCAGGTTCACGGTCGCCTTGGCGTCGGCGATGCAAGAGCGGAAATCGGCGCGTGCCTGAGCGGCAAAAGTGGAAATCCAGCGAAAGTAATACTCTTCGAAACGCGACCGTCTACTGGCTTCGAAAAATGGTGCGGACTCAGCCACGAGCCTCTGCATTTCCGCAACTTGCATCGGGACGTCCTGCTTCGGAACACGGTAAAGATTAGAGTAATGCACGAAAGCAATCTTAGTCCGTAGCAAGGGCGAATTTGGAAAGCGCTTCAAGCCCGCAAGATAAACCTCACGCGCCTGCTCCAACTCTTCGCTGGTGAAGCGCATGTGGTGCGTGTGTCCACGAACGTAGTAGTCATATTCTGTAAGCTCTGCATATGGCTTGCTCCACGAGATACGTTCATAAGCTTCCCGCATCTTGCCGGTCATGCCACCGAGCGAATTGGATAGCCTGTCGGCTGCGGCCTTCTCTAACAGGGAGGGATCGCTACTCGACTGTTCGAAGCGAGTGGACCAGAGGTGCGTGTCGGTCGTTCCGTCGATCAGCTGCGCCGTAATCACCGTTGTGTCGCCGCTGCGCCGCACAGTGCCTTCGATCACGAACTGAGCCGCAAAGCGGCGCGCAATGTTACGGACATCGGCAGGGCTGCTCGCCTGTTCTACGCTCGACGTACTGGACACCACCTGAAACTCGGGGAAGTTCCACAGGAGGTCGCGCAAATCCTCAGTGATCCCAATGCCCAATTTGTCCTGCGCAGGATCGCCAGTGAGATTTTGAAATGGCAGCACCACGATGACGGGAACGCCGATGGCGGAATCCGGTGTCGAGGCAATTGCCGGGGAGGCGGGACCGGGGCGCTCGTAGCCGTACCAGCCCCCTAGCGTCACGAGCGCGAGACACAGGACCACTGCAACAGCCCGCAAGGGCGAAATCATTGCCCGGCGGCGGGTCGATCTTCTTGAACCGAATGTGTCGTTCGCGTTGATGGCGACGCGGTAGACGGTAATTGGTTCGGCGATGTTTTTCACTTTGTGATCGCCCAGCGCCTCGAACTCCAGCGCCAGCTTGTTCTTTACGTTCTCGTGAACAGTTCGCGAGATTACGATGCCACCCGGTTCAGCCAATTGCTGGAGTCTAGACGCGATCACCACGCCCTCACCGTGGCGGTCGTCATCCTCGATTATCACGTCGCCAAGGCTAATTCCCATTCGGACGTCGATGCGCTTGTCCGCGGGCATTCCTTCGTTGCGTTCGGACATGCCGCGTTGCAATGCGACCGCGCATTCTACAGCATCAACCACACTGGCAAACTCGGCTAGAAGCCCGTCACCCATCAGTTTGAAGATGCGGCCGTTGTGTTTCTGGGCTTCGGGCTCGAACAAATCCTTCCGGTGTGCCCGCACCCGCTCGAATGTCGTCGCTTCATCCGACTCTATGAGACGGCTGTAGCCGACCACATCTGCAGCCAATATGGCCGACAAGCGGCGTTCCATCGGTTCTTGCCTATTCAAGGCGAAGTGCTCAACAACACTAGAACCGAAGCGAGCGAATTGCGAGCCCGGCACTACCCGAAGCATTAGCCACACCTAATCCTTAAGCGCCGACAGCTGGGCCGGGCGCGCCGACTGCGCCGGTCTGATATGTGGTCATTTTGCGAACGCAGTGCGGGATTCGAATGCTTCCGGCTTGGAGATGATGCCGCCCCACAGCGATCTGCCAGCAGAATATAGCCTCGAGTCCTCCAACTGAATTGGCGGATTATCCCACGCAACCGCCTATAAACTCCGCCGGTGTCCCCGCGCGCAAAACATGACCGGTGACGCAACGACAAAGTCCGGGTCGTCGAGCAGCCGCATCAAACGATCTAGCTCATCAGACGTAAGCAGCCGTTCACCCAAGCAATTGATCGCGGACTTGCCACAAATTCGCTTTGTCGAGCCGCGCGCCGGGTGAACCGCCCCGCCGAAACTCAAAATGGGCGTCAGCCTCGACATTGACCAGCCCGGCCGCAACGAGGTGGCCGTAGAGGGAGCGCCCCCAATTCATATCCATGCCTCGCATTTCCATGAGGGTTCGCAAGGCACGGAAGCATTTCCGCGCTGCCTCGGCATCGTCAGGATTGGCGCAAGGAAATGTCCTGTCGATCAGCATCGTGTCGTAGTCCTCGACAACGAGCCAACCACTTGGCTTCAGCGCATTCACTAGGCGCGCAATTGTTGCCTCGCGCTGTGGGACGTGAATGAGGACCAGCCGCGTATGGATGAGATCGAATACATGGTCGGGTAGTGGATCGACGCCAACATCATGACGACGCACCTCGAGATTGCTGCGTCCTTTTTCAGCAAGGAACCGAGGATCGATATCGGTCATCAGCACATGACCCTCGGGTCCGATGCGTTCGGACAGCCAATGGCCTATCGATCCGCTCCCGCCCCCAATCTCCCAACATCGCCAACCTTTCCCTACGCCGGTTGCCACAAGGTGGCGCGTGGTGATCGGGTCATAGAGCGACTCTAGGCTGGAAAACCGTTGTTCCGTTTCAAGCTCCGCCGCATTGTCGAAGATGTAGTTCGTCATGTTGGCCACCAGAATGTGCAGTCTGATTGTCGCGACATAGTTTCCGTCATCCGAAAATGTATCAACCGATCAACGCAGCCCTCAGCGCCGGAATATCGTCGAGCAGATGGTCAACAAAGGCGGCGACGCCTGACAATCGCATCGCCGTGGTTGACCTCACTGCTGCCGAATCCACCGATTCCCTAAAGCACGGGAAGTTCGCAGAGTCGCCTGACATAGTTCGGCTGATTGGAACTCGTATGTCTGAGGGTCAAACTCTAACAGACAATCGGGTCGGCCTGGGTGACAAGGTTATCTCCATTACCAGTGGAGCAGCGGCAACAGTTGGAAATGCAGCCGGTCTTGCGGTGGCGGCGCCCATCGCCATTGTCGATCAGGATACGCGCGACAACCTGGCAACGCATATACCGCACGGAGACCCAACGATTGGCAACTCCACGGCATCAGCCCCTACCAGCAACTGTAACGATGCCACACGCGTCGTGAACGCTTGCAGGCGGTAAGACAGGCCGGGAGAGAAGGTTAATATTCATGGACGGCGATATAGTGCGTCAGAGCCTTTCCCATTTCGATCTGGTGAACTCTTCCAGGATCGTCAATGACTCGGTTTCAGCGAACCTCTGGAGAGCCCGCTCTCTGCGCTTCGAACGCCTAGCCCCGAATCGCAGTGTGGTGGCAAGATGACCCTGTTCACAGCTTGATCGACGCATCAATCGCAAGGCGCAGTGATACGATAATTTTGATCCTGCCGAAGGGCATGGTTGGCTCAACGTTCTCTATCGGTCCAGCTCAGTTAAATTTTCGGAGTGCTCTCTTAAGAACGGTTGCGCCAATGCGTCGCCATGCGTGGCCGCTATTCGGTCGTCGTCGCCCGAAAGCGGACAGTCCGGAGTCGGCCCCATTCGAGACATCCAGTCCCATCGCATTGCTCGCGCCAGCCAAGCGACTCGCTGCACGCACAGTTATCACGCCGGGAGCCAACTGAATTCCCCTACCTTATGTCGAAACCGACTGGACTTGCTCCACAAAGCACGCATTGCTGACCACGTGAAATAGGCGGCTCCACTGGAGCCGAACGTCTCCGCCCGCAATTGCGGGCTTCAGCCAGTACAGGCGCCGGATCATCCGGCTGGCTGAACATGGAGAGCGACAATGGCAACTTTTGAAGAGACTCGGCTGCCACCTGGCTTTGATGGTGACGACACATCCGTTAACGCAAAGCCACGAAAATCCCGCGCCAATAAACGTACTGCCGAACACGCGGCCAACGTACCTGCCAGTACGACCGATACTGCAAGCCCCAAGAGCAAAACGGCCGCCGCGTCGAAGGCTGTCGCCACCAAGTCTGACGCCGTCCTGAAGCTGCTGCGGTCGACGAAGGGCGTGACGGTCGACGCAATCATGCAGGCAACGGGATGGCAGGCACACTCGGTGCGCGGTTATCTCTCCGCAGTGGTCAAGAAGAAGCTCGCGCTCAACCTGACCAGCTTGGTCGGCAAGGATGGTCAGCGCCGATACCGCATCAGCAATGCCGCAGAGGCGAACTGAACGTGATGCGAGCCGATGACAAAGTGGCGAGGGAAGTCGCAGCAATCTGCCAACTGCCTCGCGAGGAGCTGGCCAAATGCTGGGAGCGTACATACGGGTCCATCCCGTCACCCGGCATTCGAACCGAACTGTTGGTTCGATCGGCTGCCTGGCACCTCCAGGCAAAGCAACTCGGCGGCCTGTCAGGCGGGACCCGTCGTCTCTTGAAGTCTGCCATGGCCGAGGTCGAAGCGAAGCTGCCTAACCGACGCAGTCCAACGCGCGCCGCGGACGAAGTCTCGGTCATGGCACCAACCATTCAGGCAAAAGAGGTCGCGGACCCAACCCCCGCAGGTGCCGCTCAACGAACTGCAAAGCGGCAGCGTCGAAATCTTATGCCAGGCGCACGGTTGCTCCGGGACTGGAACGGTCGAACCCACGTCGTCGATGTCATCGAAGGTGGCTATGTGTTCGAAGCGAAAGTGTATCCGTCGCTGACAGCGATCGCGGCAACAATCACTGGCGCCCATTGGTCCGGCCCAAGGTTCTTCGGGCTATGAGTACCTCAGTTCGCCTCCGCTGTGCGATCTACACCCGCAAGTCAAGCGAAGAAGGTTTGGAGCAGGAGTTCAACTCGCTCGACGCCCAGCGTGAAGCGTGTGCTGCCTTTGTCGCATCGCAGATTGGGCTTGGCTGGAAGCCGGTGACTGAAAGGTATGACGACGGCGGCATTTCCGGCGGAACGATGGAGCGGCCTGCCCTGCAAAGGCTTCTGCAGGACATTGGGGACAGAAAGATCGATGTTGTTGTGGTCTACAAGATCGACCGGCTGACACGATCGCTCACCGATTTTGCCAAGATCGTTGAAGTGTTCGACGCCGCCTCTGCCTCTTTCGTCTCGGTTACCCAGCAGTTCAATACCACCACCTCGATGGGTCGTCTGACACTCAACGTTCTTCTTTCCTTCGCCCAGTTCGAACGAGAGGTCACAGCCGAGCGCATCCGCGACAAGATTGCTGCGTCAAAAGCCAAGGGCATGTGGATGGGGGGCACTGTTCCCTTCGGCTACCGGATCGACGGTCGAAAGTTGGTCATCGATGAGCCTGCAGCTGCGGAGGTCAGAGCACTCTTCGATCGCTATCTGGCACTAGGCTCCGTCCCGGCTCTCGCGGCCGAACTCAACAATCAGCAATGAACAGGATGGCCCAAACCGTCCGTTACTTCACGCCGATACCGGACAGGGCCGTCGGCGACCGGCAAGGAAAATTGGGGTTGGTAAGCTCTACTACATGCTCTCCAATCCGATCTACATCGGCAAGGTCAGACATCGGGACAAGCTGTACGATGGCGAGCATCACCCGATCGTTACGGACGAAATCTTCGCTGCCGTTCAGAGTAGGTTGGCCGAACCAGGCGCCGCGCGAGCGAGGTCTGCCGGTACAGCGTGATACCCACCTGCTAAACGGACTTCTGTTCGACGAAACCGGTGACCGGCTCTCCCCTATCCATGCCAGCAAGGCAGGCAAACGTTATCGCTATTACATCTCCAGTCGGCTGAAGAAGGGCCAGTCCGATGGTACTGGCGGATGGCGTCTACCTGCAAAAGAGATCGAGAGGATTGTTGTTTGGCAGCTGAAGAACCTTTTGTCTGACACCGCTAGGCTGTCCGGCTGGTTGCTCGAAGTGACTGATACTGCGGGTCTCGAAGTCGCGTTGCGCAACGCGAGACAGGTTGTTGATCAGCTGGCCAACCCAACCTCAACGCTGCGGCTCCGCGAGATTATTCACCTTGCACTGCAGCGCATTGAGGTTTTCAGTGATCGACTTCGGTTAGTAGTCGACAAGGGTGTAGTCGTCACCTTGCTGACAGAGGCTGCTCCACCTGAGGCCAGTGGTCGACGGCACCCCCGACACTCATCTCGTTGATCTGTCTCTTACGATACGCAAGACGGGGCGTCGAGCAGCGATTGGTGATTGAGGGGCACGGTTCCTCATCACGGCACATCGATCACCCGCTGATCGAAACGGTCGCCCGCGCCAACCTCTACCTCGCTGCCCTGCAAATGGTCAAACCCGTGCGGAGATCGCGGAGCGATACGGCGTGCATCCTGAAGACATCAGCCGGCTTGTTGCCCGCTAGCCTTCCTCGCCCTCCAGTCGTCAACGCGATACTGACCGGACGACAATCTGCCTGATCTCTCCAGTCCGGGATTTAACCCGCCGAATCGACCTGCCCCACAATTGGGCAGAACAGCGTCAGCTTCTGGCCATTTGAGCGACTGGCGGTTCTCAAGGCGGAGCGTCGTGGAGCTCCAGAGTCTTAACAATCATAGGAATTGGCGTTGCGAATTCGCTCACCGAAGGCGGATGCAAAATTGTTTGTCCGCCTGACCACAACGCATCACCCTCGAAGTTAGTGGACAGCGAAAAGACCCCGCAGAGACAAACCCGCTTAACCCCGCGGAAGGCGACAGCTTGAGACGGCCCTCGTCCACTAAACCGAGTCTCGGCCCAGCTAAGCGCCGCAAAACACGACACAATTTTGGTAGCCGCGGAAGACGGCGTAAAACAGAGGTTCGAATGGTGGTCTTGACTGGAATCGAACCTGTGACCATTTCCCGTTTCTAAGGCACGGAATTGTTTATCGAATTCCGGCTGAAATCCCGAAACTCGGCGGTCAGAGACAAATCCGGCGAATCCCAGAAGTTAGTGGACTGAGACACTAACTCTGATGCGTGGTGCATCAAGATGATCTATGCACGATGGTAGAGGTTTTAATCTCTACTAAGTGCTTGATTTAAAAGACTGAATGGTGGGCGTGACAGGGATTGAACCTGTGACCCCTGCAATGTCAATGCAGTGCTCTCCCGCTGAGCTACACGCCCATTCGCGCCGCGCATACACCACTTTTGACTCTGCGCGTCAATAGCGGGTTCGGCGGCAGATCGTGACAAAACGGCACGTCAGTCTAGGGTGGCGGGATAGTCGGCTCAACACGCCGAATGACGTTTAGGCGGCTTGCAGCATCTTCTCGACCTCGTTGACGAGATCGCGCAGATGGAAGGGTTTCGACAGCACCTTGGCGTCCTTCGGAGCTTTCGAATCAGGATTGAGGGCAACCGCCGCAAAACCGGTGATGAACATCACCTTGAGATCCGGGTCGATCTCGGTCGCCCGCCGGGCCAGTTCGATGCCGTCCATCTCCGGCATGACGATGTCGGTCAACAGCAGAGAGAACGGCTCCTCGCGCAGCCGCTCATAGGCGCTGGCGCCATTGTCGAAATCGCTCACATCATAGCCGGCGCGCTCCAGCGCCTTGACCAGGAAGCGGCGCATGTCCTCATCGTCTTCAGCGAGCAGAATGCGTGCCATAAGTCACTTGTCCCACAAGTCCCCAGCAGTCCGGCGCAGCCGCGCCGTTAACCATCACATCCTTATGGGGAAAAGAGGGTAAACATCAAGTGAAGGCGGCAGCCCTCAAAGCTGCAAATCGTGAGCAGAGTGGCGTCTGGACAGGCGCGGCGGCACGTGGCACGGTCGGTATATGATGGCAAATGTGGTTCAGTCGTGATCATGGGCGCCGCCGACGATTTCTTTCCGGCGCTGCCCTTTGAGGTGAGGTCGGGAGCCGAACAGCGGGTTCCTTTTGTTTTCAATTCGCCGCATAGCGGCCGCCACTATCCGCAACGTTTTCTCGCCATGACCCGGCTCGACCGGGCCGCCATCCGCCGCTCCGAGGATTGCTACGTCGACGAACTGTTCGGCTGCTCGGTGCGGCTGGGAGCGCCGATCCTGGTGGCGCATTTTCCACGCGCCTATCTCGACGCCAACCGCGAAGCCTGGGAACTCGACCCACGCATGTTTTCCGATGCCCTGCCCTCCTTCGCCAATATACGCTCGGCGCGGGTGGCGGGCGGGCTGGGCACGATCCCGCGCCTCGTCGGCGAGGGCCTGGAAATTTATGCCGGGCGCCTGTCGCTGCGCGAAGCCGTGAGCCGCATCGAGACGATCTACAAGCCCTATCACGAGACGCTGTTTCGGCTGATCCGCGAAACAAAGCGCCGTTTCAGCTATGCCGTGCTGATCGACTGCCATTCGATGCCGGGATCGATCAAGCTCGGCGATTCAGGGCTGCGGCCCGATTTCATCGTCGGCGACCGTTTTGGCACCTCGGCCTCGGGCGCGCTGTCAGAAGCTGCGATCGGCCTGCTGACGGCGATGGGCTATACGGTCGCGCATAACAAACCCTATGCCGGCGGCTACATCACCGAACATTATGGCCGTCCGGCGCAGTCCATGCACGCCTTGCAGATCGAGGTGAACCGCGCGCTCTACATGAACGAGGCGACGCTTGAGAGGTCAGCCGGCTTCAATGCGCTGGCCGAAGACCTGGCGCGTTTCAGCGCCGACCTGATGGCGATCCCCGATCATTGCTTCGATCGCTATCCGCTCGCGGCGGAATAGCCGCGCAGCGGATAAAAAAAGACCGCATCGTTTGACCGATGCGGTCGGAGTCTAGGGAGGAAACGCCCAAGGAGGGCATAGACAGAACTAACTGTCCGAAGCCGAGACTATGGTGCATCGCACAATTGTCAAGTGGCGTTAACTATTCCAAGGACGAAGATAAGCGAAAGCCGTACGAACGGATTCGCGCGTGACTTTTTTGACACAAGTTTTTCTTGAGGGCGACAATGACGGTATCGGCGGAATTCTTGCGGCGCGTTGCCGGCGCGGCGGCGGAGCAGACTTTGCCTCGGTTCCGGCAGAGCGGTGCTATCGTCAACAAGCTCGATGCCGGCTTTGACCCCGTCACCGAGGCGGATCGGGAAGCGGAAAAGGCAATTCGCGCCTTGATCAATGCCGAGTTCCCGGATCACGGCATATTGGGGGAGGAGTTCGGCGCCGAAAACACTGACGCCGAATATGTCTGGGTCATCGATCCGATCGACGGTACCCGCTCCTTCATTTCAGGCATTCCGCTGTGGGGCACGCTGGTCGGCCTGACGCGGCGCGGCGACGCCATCGCCGGCATGATGGCGCAGCCCTTCACCGGCGAACTGTTCTACGCCAACGAGACCGGCGCGCACTATGAGGGCCGCGGCGTCAATGGCGTGCTGCGCACGCGTCCGACCGAGCGGCTTGAGGACGCCACCCTTTGCACGACGACGCCGGTCCTGTTTCTCGACGGCGACCGCGAAGCCTACGACCGGTTGGAAAAGGCCTGCCGGCTGTCGCGCTACGGCACCGACTGTTACGCCTATTGCATGCTGGCCGCCGGCCATGTCGATCTGGTGGTCGAGATGGGCCTGCAGCCCTATGACATCGTGGCGCTGATCCCGATCATCGAGCGCGCCGGCGGCAAGGTCACGACCTGGGATGGCGGCCCGGCTGAGAAGGGCGGCGGCATCGTAGCTGCGGCAACGCCGAAACTGCACGAGGCCGCGATGGAGCTTCTGCATCGCGGCTCACGCTCCTGACGGATAGCTGTCAGGAGCGCTGCAATATCGTCCAATTCCTATCTGGAGGAGGACGGTTTGACCCAACAACAGCAGCTTGTTGCCGACGACAATGATGGCCGGCGCGATTTCGACTTCATCATGGGCCGCTGGAAGGTGCATCACAGGCGCCTGCGGACGCGCTTGAAGGGCGACACACAGTGGGACGAGTTCACCGGGACGTCCGAACTCTGGCCGCTGATGAATGGCCTCGGCAATGTCGATGACGACTTTTTCGATGCGCCGACCGGCAGCTATCGCGCGGCGACGATCCGCTCCTTCGATCCGGTCGAAAAAATCTGGTCGATCTGGTGGCTGGACGGCCGCTTTCCGCAGGCCATCGACGTGCCGATGCGCGGCCGGTTCGAAAACGGCCTCGGCACCTTCCTGTGCGACGACATGTTCGAAGGCCGGCCGATCAAGGTGCGGTTCTTCTGGCGGACGACGCAGCCAATGCCGCGCTGGGAGCAGGCGTTCTCGGAAGACGGCGGCGAGACGTGGGAAACCAACTGGGTGATGGATTTCGAGCGCGCTGCCTGACTGATCTACGTTTCGTCGTCGCCAGAGCCGGGAATGAACGCGTCGAAGGCTGCGAAGAACTGTTCGCGGAAATAGTCGCGTTCCTGCAAGATCTCGTGTTGGGCGCCGTCGATGGTGACGATCGAACCGCAGCGGATGCGCCGCACATAGTTCTCTATGGCTCGCGTCGAGACGACCGTATCCGCGCCGGCCGCGACAAACAGCATCGGGATATGGACCTTGGCGCGGAATTCCGCGCTGTGCACCATCTCGGAGGCTGTCGCGACAGCATGCGCCCATGCGATCGTCGGGCTGCCCGTCGCAAGCTCCGGATGGGACTGATAGATCGCGATATTGCGGCGATAGCGCTCGGGATCTGACGTGACGCTGTTGCCCTCGAAGGGCGTTTCCTTCCAAGGGCCGCCTGTCAAATAGATCCAGCCTAGACCGATCGCCTTGATGAAGCCGGTAAGCCGGCGGCTCGTCTTCACCGAAAACGGCATGTTGTCGAGCGTCAGAAAACGGCGTCGACAGCACCATGCGCCGCACGCGGTTGGTCAACACGGGCACAGCCGCCAGCGCCGCCAGCCCGCCTGTCGAATGCGCCAGCACGTAGTACGGTGCGCGGCAATCCGGCAGCACGATCTCGCCAAAGAAACGATCGATGTCGTTCACATAGCTGGCGAAACGCTCGACATAGCCGCGCTGCGGGTCCTTGCGCAGCCGCTGCGAGCCGCCCTGCCCGCGCCAGTCGAAAATGGCGACACCGAAGCCGCGCTTCGACAGGTCGCGCACCGTCTCATAATATTTCTCGATGCATTCGTTGCGGCCGGTGAAGATGATGACCGTGCCCTTGAGCGGCCGGCCAACGGCGCCGAATGTTGCGTAACGGATCTTGCGGCTGCGATCGCCGACGAAGAATCCGGCGCTCGCCCGGTCTGGGATCGGATTGTCAGGGGTTTCGAAGATGACGTCGCTCATGCCGATGCCCGATGAAGCACCGCCGTGCTTGACCGAAATCGATAGGAAGCCGAGCGTTGAAAAGCAAGGCCGGAAGCCTACCCCTGGGAGACCTCCGGCCCGTGACGGCTACGAATGGAAGGGACGTTGCACCCGCAGCCGGTTCGCTTATTTCGGCTGCAAAATAGCCGGCTGTACATGAACGCTGCCGGAAGCGGCGGTTCATCTGCCGTTCATCTTCGCCAGTCGGGAAGTGGCCAGGACGCTTGGCAGAAAAATCTTGAAATCGTCGGAGGTCGAACCCAAATCACCCCTGCGGCCGCCAGAACGGGGCCGCTGGTCCAACGGAACGCCTTTTTGGGTTTCGCACCGGGCCAAACGCAAATGCATGTTGCTCATGAAGGAGAACACACCATGCGTCATGTCGATTTTTCCCCACTCTATCGTTCGACCGTCGGCTTCGACCGTCTCTTCACCATGCTGGATTCGCTCGGCCAGCCGGACGGCGGCCAGACTTATCCGCCCTACAACATCGAGCGCACCGGCGAGGATTCCTACCGCATCTCCATGGCGGTGGCCGGCTTCTCGGAAAATGACATTTCGATCGAGGCCCATCGCAATGTGCTTACCGTCAAGGGCGAGCGTCAGAACGAGGCCAATGGCGAGGGTTCCGAAGTGCTTTATCGCGGCATCGCCGCGCGCTCCTTCGAACGCCGCTTCCAGCTCGCCGACCATGTCGAGGTCAAGGGCGCCGCGCTGAAGAACGGCCTCCTCCACATCGACCTTACGCGCAACATCCCCGAGGAGTTGAAGCCGCGGAAGATCGCGATTTCGGCCGCGTCCGACAAAGCAAAGCAGATCGAGGCCAAAGCGACCAAATAAGCCGTTCGGTATTTTTTGGATCAAGGCGGCGTCGCAAGACGCCGCCTTTTTCATGCCTGGCTGTTTCGGCGACCATGTCTCGCCAAGGCATGGTCGATCAGCTCGCTGATCAACTGGCGATAGGAAATCCCCGAGGCAGCCAGCGCCTTGGCGTACATGCTGATGTTGGTGAAGCCGGGGATCGTGTTGAGTTCGTTGACGACCAGCCTATCGTCCGGCAGCAGGAAAAAATCGACCCGCGCCATGCCCTCACACCCAAGCGCCCTGAACGCCGCTTCGGCCATCGCGCGCGCCTTGGCGCGAACCGGCTCCGGCACATCGGCCGGGACTTTCACGACAGCGCCGTCTGCATCGACGTATTTGGCGTCGTAGGAGTAGAAGTCGTGATGGGCGGCGGTGACGATCTCGCCGGGGTCGGACACGACGAGCGAACCATCCGCCCGCTCCAGCACCGAACATTCGATCTCGCGTCCGTCGACAAAAGCCTCGACCAGCACCTTGTCGTCATGCCTGAAGGCGCTTTCCAGCGCCGTGGCGAAGTCCGCGCCGTTACCGCCGACACGGCTGACGCCGACTGACGACCCTTGGCGTGCCGGTTTGATGAAGAGGACCGGACCCAGATCACGTTGAAGGTCCTCGAACGTCGCCACCTCGCCCTTGCGCAGCGATCGAGCTTCGGCGACAGCCAAACCTTGCGCCTGCAAAAGCGTCTTCGCCATCACCTTGTCCATGGCAGCGGCGGAGGCGAAAATCCCGCAGCCGACATAGGCGACATCGGCAATCTCGGCACAGCCCTGCACTGAGCCATCCTCGCCGAACGGCCCGTGCAGCACTGGAAACACGACATCGACGGGCTCTATCTCGGTCCGCGGGCCTGCCGCGCTGGTCGTAATCAGCCGCCCCTTTCCGCCGGGAAGCAGCGCGACCTCCGAGCCTTTGGCTGGAACGCTGAGCGGGCCAACGCCATCATCTTCCAGCAAAAACCATCTGCCCGAAGCGGCTTATGCCGATGGGAACCACTTCGAAGCGTTCTCGGTCTATCGCCTCGAGCACATTGGCTGCGGAGAGGATTGAAACCTCATGCTCCGCCGACCGGCCACCGAACAGCACCGCAACACGTGTCTTGTCTGCCAAAAGGACGTCCCTCCCCTCACGGTGTCAAAGCCCCCGCCGACACCTGGAACTCGAAGCTTCAAGGCGCCGCGCGGCCAAGTGATGGAGACGTTCAGCACCGCGCGTGCAGAAACCAAGCAGACGCTATCTGTTGGTGATCAGCCGGGCAAAACCTGCAATGTCGTCTTCGGTCGTGGCGAAGCTGGTGACGAAGCGGCAGAGCACCTCGTCCAGGCCGATCTCACCGTCAAAACTTGCCGGCACATGCCAGTCGTAGAACATCGGCGCCTGCATCGGTGAGTCTGCGCCATCATCGGACGTGGCATGATGGCAGAACACTTCATTCGCCTGCGGCTCCCAGGCCAGCCGAATCGTCGACGATGTCGAAAAACTCGCCGCCAGCTTGCCTGCCATGGCATTGGCGTGCCGCGCCGATGCCAGCCAAAGATCGCCCTTGAAATAGGCTTCGAACTGCGCCGCGATGAAGCGCGATTTCGAAAAGAGCTGCGCGGCGCGCTTGCGATAGAAGGCGAATTCGCGTCGGCCTTGGAAGGCTCGAACAGCACCACCGCTTCAGCGCACCAGCAGCCGTTCTTCGTGCCGCCAAACGACAGCATGTCGACGCCACGCTTCCAGGTCATCTCGGCTGGTGAGACATCGAGTGCGACCAAGGCATTGGCGAAGCGCGCGCCATCCATATGGAGGGCAATGCCATGCTGCCGGGCGATCGCCGCGATCGCGTCGATTTCCGGCAAGGAATAGAGCGTTCCGATCTCGGTTGCCTGGGTGATCGAGATGGCGGCCGGTTGGCCGGCGTGAACGAACTCCGGCGGAAAGCGCTCGACCTCGGCAATCAGACGAGCCGGATCGATCTTGCCGAGCTGCCCATCGATGGGTCGCAGCCGCGCGCCTCCGGACAGATATTCCGGCGCGCCGCACTCATCTTCAAAGATGTGCGCTTCGCGATGGCAGAAGGAGACGCCACCCGGCCGCGCGACCGATGCCAGAGCCAGCGAATTGGCGGCCGTGCCGGTCGCGACAAAGAACACCGCGACCTCGCGCTCGAATATCTCGTTGAATCGCTCGGCGACGCGCTTGTCGAAAGCGCCGGAGCCGTAAGCGGAATCATAGCCGGACGAGGCGTCCGTCAGCGCTTGGGAAACGGCCGGATGCACGCCGGCCCAGTTGTCGGAGGCAAAAAACATGATGGCGGACTAACCCTGCTGAAGCAAAATACCGATCAGCAATGGCTTGGCCCGGTCGGCAATGCAAGAGAACACCCGATCCGCGGCTGCGCGCCGCGGATCGCCAACAAGTCCAGGCAACGTCACGAGCCTACAGCCCGCTATCGTTGGCGTCAGAGATAGATCCAGAACGAGACACGCCTGCGATAACAACGCCGGCGCACCCGACCGCGATACCAATAACGACGGCAAACCGTGCGCCACCGGTAATTCCGCCGCCGACGCCGCCGACGCCTGCGGCGCCGATAATATTGCGCCTGCTCCGGCTCGACAATTTCCGGAGAAGTCTCGAGATCATCGACAACCGGATCGTCCAGCTCGTCGAGAATGCCCGGCCCGCCGGGAACTCCGGCTACCGCTTCAACCGGCTTGACGATTGCGCCAAGCGCGGTCGCTCCGGCGACCCCGAAAAGCCCCGCAAGAAACAGTCTTCTTTCCATTGTTTCCTCCATGGTCTACGCCGATGGCATCCGGCCTGAGCCGGATTGGGTGCTGTTCCTTCGGCCGGTCCCTTCCCTCGGTGAAGGTCATATCCGCAAGCCCTAGCTGGCGCCTGTACACTCCAACACGCCAATCGCTGGTTGTCCATGCGGGCAGCGAGAGCGCCAGCGGCAGAACGCGCCTGCTGGGCGCCCGTTCCAAGATCATAGTTTACAGGAGGGAAATGGCCGAGCGAGTCCGCTGGAACTTTTTGCCTGTCGCGGTTCGCGAGTATTCGCACTGAAAGGCGGAATATCGATGGCTGCCTGGGCTGCGATCGTATCGGTCGAAGCGAGTTCGAAGGAACAAGAAAAGAAAAAGGGCCTCGATGGCCCCTTTCCCAATTTGATCGCGTCGTCCACTCAGAGAATGAAATCATCCGCGCTGAGGGTCGCAGCAGGAATACCGTTCAGGTCGATCGAGAAATCATCGACACCATCTATCGTAATGACGTCGCCGGTGAAAACGAGGTCAGCGAAGGTGATATTGAAGGCCGACAGGTCGATAAGGTCGGTGTCAACGACAAAGTCGGTGATCGTATCATTGCCGCCGTTCTCGACGAAAACGAACGTGTCAAGGTCAGCGCCGCCGGTCAACAAGTCATCGCCCGTGCCGCCGTAGAGGAAGTCCTCATCGGCTTCACCGAAGAGGCTGTCATCACCATCGCCGCCGAAGATCGAGTCGTCGCCGTCGCCACCCCGAACACTGTCCCTGCCGGTGTTCATGAAGTACGAGTCATTCCCGTCAAAGCCATACGCCGTGTCATCGCCGGTACCAGCGCCGAGCGTATCCGTGCCGTCGTCGCCAACGAGGAAATCGTTGCCGGTGCCGGAGAAAACGGTGCCACCATCCGCCGAGTCAGGAGAACGATGTTGTTGTTGTTCCATAGGATATCGTCGCCGCTGCCGCCAAACAGCGTATCGACGCCGCTGCCGCCAAACAAAATGTCATTGCCAGCGCCGCCGCCAATCTGGTCGTTGCCCGAATCGCCGAAGTAGACATCATCGCCGGAGTCGCCCGCGCCAGCGAACATGATGTCATTGCCGGCGCCGCCATAAGCAACGTCATTGCCAGCACCGCCCGCGACAAAATCATCGCCATCGCTGGCCACGGATGAAATCATCGCCAGCGCCGCCCTGAGCCAGGTCATTGCCAGCGCCGCCGTCGATAAAGTCGTTGCCTTCCAGGCCATACAGGGAATCATTGCCGCCGAGCCCGTAGATCGACGTCCGTTCAAGGACGTGCCTGACAGATTGTCAGGACCTGATGTTCCAGTAATTGTCGCCACGTTGAATTCTCCCCTATGGCTTGAGCCAGCAACACGACAGAGCGACCGCATCACGATCGCCCGCCGCCGCAACCATCAATACGCCCCATACAACCAGCAATCAATTACAGCGCGAAGCGACCGCGTCAAATCAACATTTTTCGGGGTGGAGTTGGCCCGCTCAAGCAGCGATCAGAGAAAATGGCATAAAAAAGAAAAGGGGCCCGCGGAGCCCCTTTCCCAATCAGATGGCGTCGATCGATCAGAAGATGAAATCGTCCGCGCTGAGGCTGGCAGCCGGAACACCGTTCAGGTCGATCGAGAAATCATCGACACCGTCGATCGTGATGACATCACCGGTGAAGACGAGGTCGGCGAAGCCGATGTTAAAGGCCGACAGGTCGATCAGGTCGGTGTCAACGAAGATAGTCGAAGATCGTATCGTTGCCGCCATTCTCGACGAACACAAATGTGTCAAGGTCGAGACCGCCGAACAACACGTCATTGCCGGTGCCGCCATACAGGAAATCTTCATCGGCTTCACCGCGGAGGATGTCATCATTATCGCCGCCGAAGATCGAGTTGTCTCCGTCGCCGCCATAAACACGGTCCAATCCGGTATTCATGAAGAACGAGTCGTTCCCGTCAAAGCCATAAGCTGCGTCATTGCCCGTTCCGGCCCCGAGCGTATCCGTACCGTCGTCGCCAACGATAACGTCATCGCCTGTGCCGGAAAAAATCGTTCCCCCGGTCGCCTGGCCAGGAGGCACGATGCCGAAGTCGCCTTGCCAGATAAAGTCATTGCCCGAGCCGCCAAACAGCGTATCGACGCCGCTGCCGCCAATCAAAAAGTCATCGCCGGCGCCGCCGCCAATCTGATCATTGCCCGACTCGCCCAAGTAGACATCGTTGCCCGAGTTGCCCGCACCGGCGAACATGTTGTCGTTGCCGGCACCACCATAGGCGGTATCGTTGCCAGCACCGCCGGCAACAAAATCATCGCCATCGCTGGCGCGGATCAAATCATCCCCAGCGCCGCCCTGAGCCAGGTCGTTGCCAGCGCCGGCGTCGATCAGATCGTTGCCTTCCAGGCCGTATAGCGAATCATTACCGCCGAGCCCGTAGATCAAGTCGTTCAATGAAGTGCCGGACAGGTTATCGGCGCCAGATGTTCCAGTAATTGTTGCCACGTTGAATCTCCTCTACCCAGTTTCAGTAGTTAAGTGCCAGATTGAGCGCTTCGAACCCCTCGCGCATCGCTATTATAACACGCAACATGGCAATCGCGAACTGGCTATGGCGTACAATAACCACATTAATCAACTTTTTCGGGCATAAAACGCCTTCATCCTTTTCGTGCGCCGTGCAACGTTTATGCGCTGCGGCACAGATTTTTCCATGGTGGTTGCGAATTCGAAGACAACTGACAATCCATCTGAGCCGGGTCGGCAGCGTAACGATGTTAATTCTTGGCGCCAATGCGCGCGCGCGGCGCGCAACTTATCAGCCTATTGTCGCTGCTGTGGCGAGCCGCGCCTTGGATCAGCTTTCAAGCGGCCATTTCGCCGACGATTTTGACCCGCGGTCAGTTGGCGGCGCGTGCGAGCCACAATGCTCGGTCGCCGCTAAGGTTTGGCCGACCAGCCATGTCAAAATTGAATGCCGGCAACCTGCCGCAGCGCTATGATTGCACATGCTTAAGAAACTGGAAGCCTGAGCCGCGTCGCCAGGAAAACGGTTCACGTGCCGATTGGCTGTTGTTCATGTTGATCATCGCCATGCTGATTGCGGGCGCAGCTGCGTTCGTGGCCGGCTACGTTTTGATCGCGGCAACAGCGCCCTAGACATCGCTGGACGACTAATCCTCGTCGAGCCCTTGGCCGAGATACCACAAAGCAGCCCAAGCGATGGCAACGGCGACCGCAAATGCCAACAACAGCACCAACGCGACAACCGCGATCCACAACACCACGAAACCCTATCTAGGCACCATCCCAAGTTGTGCATAGGGCTGGCGGTACAACTTTGCCAGCTCGTTGATCAAAAGCACAAGACAAAAAGAAAAGGGGCCAGTTGGCCCCCTTTTTCCAATCAGAACGACTTGCTCATTCAGAAAATGAAGTCGTCGGCGCTCAGATCGGAGGCGACGATCTTACCGAGCGTGATCGAGAAATCATCGACGCCGTCTATCGTGATGACATTTTCGGTGAAGACCAGGTCTGCGAAGCTGATGTTGAAGGCCGACAGATCGATCAGGTCGAGATCAATCTCGAAGTCGCCGATCAGATCGTTGCCGCCATTCTCGACGAAGACGAACGTGTCGAGGTCAGCGCCACCGAACAACTGGTCATTGCCGATGCCGCCGTACAGGAAGTCCTCATCGGCGTCGCCGTAGAGTTTGTCATCATCAGCGCCGCCGAAGAGCGAGTCATCACCATCACCGCCAAGGGCAAAGTCAAATCCGGCGTTCATGAAGAACGAGTTGTTTCCGTCAAAGCCATAGGCTCGGTCATCGCCCGTACCCGCGCCAAGCGTATCCGAACCGTCATCCCCGTAGAGATGGTCATTGCCCGCGCCGGAAAATGCCGTTCCGCCATCGGCCGAGTTAAGAACGACGCTGTTGTTGTTAAGCAAGCTGTTGTTGTTAGACAGGAAGTCATTACCGCTACCGCCAAACAGCGTGTCGACGCCGCTGCCGCCAACTAGCGTGTCGTTGCCTGCGCCGCCGCCAATCTGATCGTTGCCCGAGTTGCCATAGTAAAGGTCGCTGCCCGAGTCGCCCGCGCCGGCAAACAGGAAATCGTCACCGGCACCGCCGCGCCCAAGGTCATTGCCAGCGCCGCCTGCGATAAAATCGCTACCGTCGCTGCCAAGCAGCGTGTCGTCGCCAGCACCACCCTGAAGGAGGTCATCGCCGGCTCCGGCGTCGAGCACGTCGTCGCCTTCCAGGCCATACAGCGAGTCATTGCCGCCAAGTCCGTAGATCACGTCCGCCAAAGAAGTGCCGGACAGGTTGTCCGGACCAGACGTTCCAGTAATCGTTGCCACGTTAAATCTCCCCTATGGGTTTGAAAATGGTAAGGCGACGGAACGAGCGCATCGACCCCTCATGCGCGCCGCTACCAAAATATGAACTTTACAACGGGTGATTGATTGCAGCGCCGCGCGACCGCGTCAATCGGACGGGCAGGGTGACTGGCATCCGATGTCCGAAAAAGATGATTTCTCAACATGTTGTTGGAGCGCACTGGCGGAGAAGGAGGGATTTCGAACCCCCGATACCCTTGCGAGTATGCCGCATTTCGAGTGCGGTGCTTTCAACCACTCAGCCACTTCTCCGCGTCGCGTGGTTGGCCGGCTTGCCGGCGCGCGGCCGTAGATAACGGCGAAGGGTTCGCCTTACAAGCGCTAATCGCGGCAAAAAGTCGCGATGGTCGCCGGCGATTTCGGCCACTCGCCTTGACTTCGCGCCAACCCTCGTCTAGTGACCCGCCAACATCCGGCGTGGGGCCTCCCCGCGCCGGTTGTGCTTTGAACCCGCAACAGACTGACAAAAAGACGGCGGAGCGGCCTTTCGGGCAGGTTCACAGCCGGACGAACAGCGAAAGGCTCAAAAATGTTCGCAGTCATCAAAACGGGCGGCAAGCAGTATCGCGTTGCCGCCAACGACCTTCTGAAGGTCGAGAAACTCGCCGGAAATGTCGGCGATATCGTTGAATTCGGCCAGGTTCTCGCTTTCGGCGAGGGCGAAGCCGCCACCATCGGCGCGCCCTTCGTGGACGGCGCGACGGTGACGGCGGAAGTCGTCGAGCAGGGCAAGACCCGCACGATCATCGCCTTCAAGAAGCGCCGCCGCCAGAATTCGCGCCGCAAGATCGGCCATCGCCAGTTGCTCACCACGGTGCGCATCTCGGAGATCCTGACCGGTGGCGCCAAGCCGTCGAAGAAGGCCGCCGCGAAGACCGAAGCCAAGGCTGAGAAGGCCGAGGCTGCGCCGGTCGCCGGCATCGCCGATCTCGAGCCGAAGGCCGCCAAGGCTGAAAAGCCTGCCAAGGCGGCGAAGGCCGAGAAGGCGGATGTCGTGGACGACATTTCGCTGATCTCCGGCGTCGGCCCGGTGCTGAAGGACAAGCTGACGGAAGCCGGCTACGCCACGCTGACCGCGATCTCCAAGCTCAAGAAGGCCGACATCGCCAAGCTCGACGAAGAGCTGTCGCTGGGCGGCCGCATCGAGCGCGAAGAGTGGGTCGCGCAGGCCAAGGAGCTTCTCGCCGGCAAGCCGCCGCGCGCCGCAGTCGATAAAGAAGCTGCAGCCGCCAAGGAATCAGAGTAAGAGAGCGATCAAGGAGTTTGAACCATGGCACATAAGAAAGCTGGCGGTTCGTCGCGTAACGGTCGCGATTCAGCCGCCCAACGCCTCGGCGTGAAGAAGTTCGGTTCGCGAAGCTGTGCTTGCCGGCAACATTATCGTGCGTCAGCGCGGCACCAAGTGGCATCCCGGCGTCAATGTCGGCATGGGCACGGATCACACCCTTTTTGCAACGCAAGCCGGCGTCGTCGCCTTCAATAAAAAAGCCAATGGCCGAACCTACGTATCGGTCATGCCGAAAGCAGAAGCAGCGGAGTAGCCGGTTCCGCACCACGACACCGGCGCCCCATCTCGGGAACCGGTGTCTGGCAAAAGCCGCCAGAAATGGATCAGGGGAGATGGGTCGCCATCTCCCCTTTTTCTTTGTCCCTTTTGCCGGGATTTGTCTGGAGGACTGAACCATGGTTGCCGAAACGGACGATTTGGAAGACGAAAGTCTTGTCATCGACGCGCCAGTGTTGCGGACGGAGCGGCTCGTGCTGCGCCGCCCGGAAGCCGGCGACGTCGAGTCGCTGGTACTACTGGCCGACAACCGCAAGGTCGCCGAAATGTTGGCGCGGATGCCCAACCCTTATGGCGAGGCCGAGGCAAAAGCCTTCCTCGCCATGGCATCAGGTTCGAACGAGGTGATCTACGTGCTGACCGCGGCCGGTCAACGGCCGGGCGACGGCGGTACGTTGGTTGGATGCGCCGGGCTTGCCGTCACGGATCGCGGGCTCGAACTTGGCTATTGGGTCGGCGAACCCTATTGGCGCAAGGGTTACGCGACCGAGGCCGCGCATGCGCTGGTCGACCTCGCCTTCCGCAAGACCGACATCAACGCGCTGCACGCCTCCTGCCGGGTCATCAACCCGGCCTCGCGCCGCGTCATCCACAAGTGCGGCTTCCAGTATGCCGGCCAGGGCATGTTGAACTCGATCGTCGCCGGCAAGGTGCCGGTCGAGCGCTACAGGCTGGACCGCAAGACGTGGGCGAGTCTGCGAAGCTGGCGGTGAGCTCCCTCCCCCTTGAGGGGAGGGTGCCGAGCCCCCGGGTCCGGCCTTTGGCCGGCCCGAGGACAGGCTCCGCGAGGCGGGTGGGGTCGTCGCGGCAGTCCACGCCCGATCGGTCGATCAGGTCGTGCGAGTGGAAGCAACCCCACCCGGCCCTTCGGGCCACCCTCCCTCAAGGGGGAGGGACCTAAGCCGCGAGGGCTCAAGGCTTAAGGGCGACGAGGCTCTGACGGGAGGGAGAACGATTGACACGCAGCATATCCGAAATCGTCGCACAGCTATCTGAGCCGAAGTTCTCGGACTTTGCGCCGGTAGCGATCGAAGACGATTGGTTCTCGGTCTACGAGATCGCGCCAGGCTTTTACGCCATTTCGGAGCCAAAACATTATGAATCGACACTGGTCAGCCTGTTGATCGGACCGCAGGATGCCGTGCTGATCGATACCGGCTGTGGCATCGGCGATATCGGAAACGTCGTGAAACAACTGACCGGGAAACCCGTCACCGTTATTAACACCCACACGCATCTCGATCATCTCGGCGGTAACCGCCAGTTCGAGAACATCGTGATGTTCGACCATCCCTTGTCCCGGCGCGCTTCGGCGTTCGGTGCTTCCAGAGAAGACGTGCAGCGCGAGCTTCTTGCTGATTTCCTCTTTGAAGGTCCGAGGCCCGACACCATCGCAATGGACAATTGCGCGATCCCGCCATTCGCTGTCCGTCAGTGGGTCAAGGACGGCGACGTCATCCACCTTGCCGGCCGAGCGTTCAAGATCATTTCAACGCCGGGTGAGGCAGAAGACCACATCGCCTTGTTGAGCATCGAAGATCGCGTGCTTTTCGCCGGCGACATTTTGCTGAATGGCGCGATCTGGACACATCTGCCCGGCGGATCATTGCCCGATCTGGTTACCAGCTATCGCAAGTTGATGACGCATTACGACAACTTCGACTGGATCATGCCGAGCCACAACGTGCCGCGAATCCAGAAGGAGTATCTTCCGGCAGCTCTTGCCGCGGCTGAAAGTGTTCTCGCTGGGCAGGCGCCAGCGCAAAGGCAAGTCGACCCGTGGAACCGCGAATTGCGGAAATATGATTTCGGGCCGTTCTCGTTTCTGACGAGGTAAATATTGTTTGGTGCGCTCGAGCCGTAGTCCGCCAATTGCGCTCCGACCTGGCGTCGCTCTGTGAGAACTAAGTGCGGCCCTGCATCGTTGTTAGGCGATGCAGGGCGGCGAAACCGCCAGCTCAAGCCCAAGGGAGCCTAACACATGCCATTCATCCGTACGTTTGTCCGCGGCCGTCCTCAGCGTGTTCCTATGCGGGGTCGCGCAAGCTGCGGAGTTTCGACTGGAAGACTATTTCCGCGGGACGACGTTCGCCAACGGACGCTTCAGCGCCATCAATGGCACCAGTCGCGCGTTCAAGGTCGTCCTGACCGGCAAGTGGAATGGCAGGACACTGACATTAGTCGAGGATTTCACCTATGCCGATGGTGAACGAGACCGCAAGACCTGGCGTTTCACCAAGACCGGAGAGGGCCGGTACACGGGTACGCGCGAGGACGTCGTTGGCAATACGACCGTGCGCGTCTTCGGCAATACGGCGCGTTTTTCCTATTCGGTCTACCTCGACGGCGAGAACCGGAAAAACCGCGTCCGCTTTTTCGACCGTATGACGCTGCGGCCGGACGGGACAGTGCTCAACAATGCCTTGGTCACCAAGTTCGGCCTGCCGGTAGGCCGAACGAAAGTCGAGTTTCGACGCAACCGGTGATCTCGCACCGATGAAGCCGGACCGCTCGTCAGGTCCGGCTCTTTAGGCTGCAGCGCGTTACGCCGCCAGATCGCGCAGCACGTACTGCAGGATGCCGCCGTTCTTGAAGTAGTCGAGCTCGTCCAGCGTATCGATGCGGCAGAGGATCGGCACGTTCTTCACCGTGCCGTCGGCCATAGGTGACCTTGGCGGTCATCTTCTGGCGCGGCTTGATGTTCTCGAGGCCGTCGATCGTCGACCAGTCTCGTCGCCCTTGAGGCCGAGCGAAGCCCAGCTGGTGCCGTCCTCGAAGACGAAGGGGATGACGCCCATGCCGACCAGGTTCGAGCGGTGGATGCGCTCGAAGGACTGGGCGATGACGGCGCGGACGCCGAGCAGGTTGGTGCCCTTGGCCGCCCAGTCGCGCGACGAGCCGTTGCCGTATTCGACGCCGGCGAAGATGACCAGCGGCACGCCTTCCTCCTTGTACTCCATGGCCGCGTCGTAGATCGACATCTCTTCCTTCGACGGGTAGTGGATGGTGTAGCCGCCTTCGCGGCCGTTCTCGCCCAGCATGTGGTTGCGGATGCGGATGTTGGCGAAGGTGCCGCGCATCATCACCTCATGGTTGCCGCGCCGCGTGCCGTACTGGTTGAAGTCGGCAACGCCGACGCCATGGTCGGTCAGGTATTTGCCGGCCGGCGAAGCCGCCTTGATCGAACCGGCCGGCGAGATGTGGTCGGTGGTGATCTTGTCGCCGAACAGGCCGAGGATGCGCGCGCCCTTGATGTCGCTGATCTTGCCGAAGCCGTCTTGCTTCATGCCGACGAAATAGGGCGGGTTCTGCACATAGGTCGAGTCGTCGTCCCAGGCATAGGTCTGGCCTTCCGGCGCCTGCACCTTCTGCCAGTTCTCGTCGCCCTTGAAGACGTCGGCATATTTGCGGGCGAACAGCTCGCGGGTGACGTTCTTCTCGATGAACTCGCTGGATCTCCGTCGATCGTCGGCCAGATGTCCTTGAGGTAGACCGGCTTGCCGTCGCTGGTCCTCGCCGAGCGGCTCGGTGGTCAGGTCCTTGGTCACCGTGCCGGCCAGCGCATGGGCGACGACCAGCGGCGGCGAGGCGAGATAGTTCGCCTGCACGTCGGGCGAGACGCGGCCTTCGAAGTTGCGGTTGCCGGAGAGCACGGCGGCCGCGATCAGGCCCTTGTCGTTGATCGTCTTGGAGATCGGCGCCGGCAGCGGGCCGGAATTGCCGATGCAGGTGGTGCAGCCGAAGCCGACCAGGTTGAAGCCGATCTGGTCGAGCTCCTTCTGCAGGCCGGACTTTTCGAGATATTCGGCGACGACCTGCGAGCCCGGCGCCAGCGAGGTCTTCACCCACGGCTTCTGCTTCAGGCCGCGGCGGTTGGCGTTGCGGGCGAGCAGGCCGGCGCCGATCAGCACCGACGGGTTCGAGGTGTTGGTGCAGGAGGTGATGGCGGCGATCGACCACGTCGCCATGGCCGAGATCGTAATCCGCGCCTTCGACCGGCGTAGCGGCGTGTCGACATCGACCGGTCTTCTTGTATTCGGTCTCCATCGCCGCGGCGAAGCCGGCGGCGATGCCTTCCAGCGCGACGCGGCCTTCGGGACGCTTCGGGCCGGCCATCGACGGCACGACCTCGCCGAGATCGAGTTCGAGCAGGTCGGTGAAGACCGGATCGGCGCGAGTCGGCGTCGCGCCACATGCCCTGCGCCTTGGAATAGGCTTCGACCAGCGCGATGCGGTCTTCGGCGCGGCCGGACATGGTGAGGTAGCGGATGGTCTCGCCATCGACCGGGAAGAAGCCGCAGGTCGCGCCATATTCCGGGCGCCATGTTGCCGATGGTGGCGCGGTCGGCCAGCGTCATGTTGGAGAGGCCGGGGCCGAAGAACTCGACGAACTTGCCGACGACGCCCTTCTTGCGCAGCATCTGCGTGACGGTGAGCACGAGGTCGGTGGCGGTGACGCCTTCCTTGCAGCTTGCCGGTGAGCCGGAAGCCGATGACTTCCGGCAGCAGCATCGACACCGGCTGGCCGAGCATCGCGGCCTCGGCCTCGATGCCGCCGACGCCCCAGCCGAGCACGCCGAGGCCGTTGATCATCGTGGTGTGCGAATCGGTGCCGACGCAGGTGTCGGGATAGGCGATGGTCTCGCCGTCCTCGGTGTTGGTCCACACGATCTGGCCGAGATATTCGAGATTGACCTGGTGGCAGATGCCGGTGCCGGGCGGCACGACGCGGAAATTGCGGAACGCCTGCTGGCCCCATTTCAGGAATTTGTAGCGCTCCTCGTTGCGCTCGTATTCGAGCTCGACATTGCGGGCGAAAGCCATCGGCGTGCCGAATTCGTCGACGATGACGGAGTGGTCGATGACGAGATCGACCGGCACCAGCGGGTTGATCTTCTGCGGGATCGCCGCCGAGCGAGCCATGAGCCGTCGCGCATCGCGGCAAGGTCGACCACGGCGGGAACGCCGGTGAAATCCTGCATCAGCACGCGGGCCGGGCGATAGGCGATCTCGACGCCGGCGGTGCCCTTGTCGGTGAGCCAGCCGGCGACGGCCTGGATGGCTTCCTTGGTGACCGAGCGGCCGTCCTCGTTGCGCAGCAGGTTCTCGAGCAGCACCTTCATCGAATAGGGCAGCTGCGAAATGCCGGTCAGGCCGTTCTTCTCGGCCTCGATGCAGGTTGAAATAGACATATTCCGCATCGCCGACCTTGAGCGTGCGCGGCAATTGAAACTGTCGAGGGATTTGGCCACGTGCGATCCATCCTTCGTCTGTTCTGCCTGAGGGGAACGGACTCCGATGGGCATGCAATCACGCGCAAAGGTGCGGGTACGGCCATTTCCGCTGTCCGCTCCCAAGCGTCCCGAGCCGTTCAAGGCGGCGCGCGCGCTGGTTCGGCGCAAATTCGGTTGCCTTCCCCGACCGCTGGGGTTGGTAAGCCGGATATAGAGAAATTCCTGGAATAGTTCTAGACAGGATTTCGCAATTTTTGCTGCGCTGCACGACGGCGCGTGTCGACTTGGCGGAGCGAAAGCTTGATTGACGAGACGACGGCGCGCCCGCCATGCGGCTGATCGCCGAAATGATCTGGGTGGCGAACGCGGCGGCGAGACGGTGTTTTCCGGCATCGGCTTTGCGCTTGGCGAGGGCGAAGGCCTGGTCGTCACCGGCCCGAACGGCGCCGGCAAATCGACGCTTGCTTCGGGTCGATCGCCGGGCTGCTGCCGGTGGCGGCGGGCCGGGTCGATTTCGAGGGCGATGGCGAGGCGTTTCCGATCGTCGCTTCGGCCTGCCATTATCTCGGCCATCTGAACGCGATGAAGACGGCGCTGACCGTGGCGGAGAATCTGCGCTTCTGGCAGCGAGTTTCGGCGGCGAGCCGCATCTTGTCGGTCGACGAGGCGCTGGAAACGGTCGGTCTGGGCGACATCGGCCATCTGCCGTTCGGCTATCTGTCGACCGGGCAGAAGCGCCGCGCGGCAATCGCCAAGCTGCTGGTCAGCCACCGGCCGGTCTGGTTGCTCGACGAGCCGACGGCCGGGTTGGACAAGGCTTCGGAAGCGCAGTTTACGGCGCTTGATGAAGGCGCATTGCGAAGACGGCGGGATAGTCGTCGCGGCGACGCATCTGCCGCTGGGGCTGGAGGGGCGAAGGCGTTGGAGATGGGCGACTGCCGTTGATGGCGTGACGGAGCCCCATCTGCGTGCGGATTTCTGACGGTGGAGCCTCGCCACGCCCGCTCGCACTTGTCACTTCGTGCGCAAGTGCTCGTCGACCCTCCCCACAGAGGGGGGGCAGGCGCGAGATGCTCGCCATGCTAGCCCTCTTCCTGCGCGACCTGCGCCTCGGCATCCGCGCCGGCGGCGGCGCGCTGACCGGCGTGCTGTTCTTCCTGGCGGTCATCGCGACGATCCCCTTCGGCGTCGGCCCGGATCTCAACCTGCTCGCCCGCATCGGCCCGGCGATCCTGTGGATCGGCGCGCTGCTGGCCTGCCTGCTCGGCCTCGACCGGCTGTTCCAGGCCGACCGCGAGGACGGCTCGCTCGATCTGCTGATCCTGTCCGGCCGATCGCCATATGCTGGCGCTGACCGTGCTGGTGAAATGCCTGGCGCACTGGACGGCCAGCGTGCTGCCGCTGGTCGTCGCCGCGCCGCTGCTCGGCCTGTTCATGAACATGGAGCCGACCGGCATCGCGGCGACCACGCTGACGCTGCTGGTCGGCACGCCGGCCATCACCTTATCGGCGCGGTCGGCGCGGCGGTTGCGGTCGCCCTGCCGCGCGGCGGGCTGCTGATTTCGGTGCTGGTGCTGCCGCTGGTGATCCCGGTGCTGATCTTCGGCGTGTCGGCAAGCTATGGCGCGGTCAACGATCCCGACCCGTTCCTGCCGCCCTTTCTGCTTCTTGCGCGCTGACACTGTTCATGGCGGTGATCGGGCCGGTGGCGGCGGCGATGGCGCTGCGCTGGAGCGCGGACTAGGCGCGCTCGTCGAGCAGAAAACCTAGCATATGCTCGGCCCAGGCTTTGTAGCCGACTTCCGAACCGTGGAACCCATCAGCCGAGAAACCCGGCTGGGTCGAGGATCGGCAGTCTCGTCGCCGCGCATAGCGCCACGCTCATTGCACAGCCGCACGCCCATGCGATTGATCGCGCCGGCGCGGATTTCCAGGATCTTGCCCAAGGCTCGGCGGCATCGCCGGCACGAGCGTGAAGTCGATCACGGGCGACCAGATGATGCGCGCTTCAGGCCATTTGGCCCGCAAGGCGTAGAGCAGCCCGCCGAAGGCCTTCTTGAAGCGCGGGACGGAGTGAAAGTTCTTCGCATCGTTGGTGCCGATGGTGAGCACGATATGCGTCCAGGGCTCGGGCGCGAGGTTGGGCACGGCGAAGTCGCGAAGCTGGCCGCTGGTCGCGGAACTGAAGCCCGCGGCGCGCCAGGTGACCGCGCGACCGGTGCGTTCGGCGATCAGCCTGCCAAGTTGCGCGGCGAGGCCATCCTCCGAACGACCAATGCCGACCGAGGCGGCGGAAGAATCGCCGAGCACGAGCAGCCTGATTTCCGGATCGTTGCCCTCAATGCGGTGCAGCACCGGGCCTTGCGCCGGCACCATGCGCTCGGTGCGCAGCCGCACGCCGACGCCCTGCCAGACATAGACCGGGAAGGCGAGCCAGGTGAGAAGCGGCAAGAGGCGCGACATGCTCTGGCCGTTATAGCGTTGCAGCGTGGGTGTTGGAACGATCATCGGACAGCCCCGATCCGCAAGCTCGCTTACCGTCCCGCGGCGAGAACTCAGCGCTTCAGCACCTCGACGCCCGGCAGGTCCTTGCCTTCCATCCATTCGAGGAAGGCGCCGCCGGCGGTGGAGACATAGGTGAAGTCGTCGGCCACGCCGGCCTGGTTCAACGCCGCGACTGTGTCGCCGCCGCCGGCGACCGAGATCAGCTTGCCGGCCTTGGTTCGCTTGGCCGCATGTTTCGGCGGCCGACATCGTCGCCTTGTCGAACGGCTCGATCTCGAACGCGCCCAGCGGGCCGTTCCACACCAGCGTCGCGGCGCGGTCGATCCAGGCATTGATCGCCTCGACGGTCTTCGGGCCGACGTCGAGGATCATGCCGTCGGCCGGCACTTTCTCGATGTCGACGACTTCGCTCGCGGCGCCCGCCTTGAACTCCTTGGCGACGACGCCGTCGCTCGGCAGCACGATCGCGCAGACTGCCGAGGCGGCCTCGATCATGATCTGCTTGGCGGTATCGGCAAGGTCGTGCTCGCAGAGCGACTTGCCGACATTGGTGCCGCGCGCAGCGAGGAAGGTGTTGGCCATGCCGCCGCCGATCACCAGCGCGTCGACCTTCTTCACCAGGTTCATCAAGAGGTCGATCTTGGTCGAGACCTTTGCGCCGCCGACGATGGCAACGACCGGGCGCTGCGGGTTGCCGAGGCCGGCCTCCAGCGCCTCGAGCTCGGCCTGCATGGTGCGCCCGGCATAGGCCGGCAGCAGACGCGCCAGACCTTCGGTCGAGGCATGCGCACGGTGCGCGGCGGAGAAGGCATCGTTGACGAAAATCTCGCCGTTGGCGGCGAGCGTCGCCGTAAAGTCCGGGTGGTTCTTTTCCTCGTCCTTGTAGAAGCGGGTATTTTCCAAGCAGCAGGATGTCGCCCGGGTTGAGCGAGAAGACCGCGCCTTGCGCCTTCTCGCCAATGCAGTCGTTGACGAAGGCAACCGGACGGCCAATCACGTCGCTCGTGGCCCGCGCGATCGGCTCCAGCGAGAGCGCCGGATCGGGTCCATCCTTGGGGCGGCCGAAATGCGCCATCAGGATAACCTTCGCGCCCTTGTCGGACAGTTCCTTGATCGTCGGCGCAATACGCTCGATGCGGGTCATCGTCCGTCACCTTGCCATCGGCCATCGGCACGTTGAGGTCGACACGAACCAGCACGCGCTTGCCCTGGATGTCCCCGATGTCGATCGAGCGTCTTGAAACCAGCCATGCGCATCCCTCCTGAAATCAAGCCCGGACATTATCGCGCAAAGACCGGGATGCAAGCGCGCGAACGCCGCACTGCGCGGTTGGTCGTCTGCGTCAATTCGCGCCCGGATTGTCGGGCGTCGCAGGCGACGAGCCCTCGGGCGATGGAGCGCCTGCGCGGCGGTCGCGAGAACCATGCGCGCAGCCGATCGCGCATCTCGCCCAGGCTGAGAAAGAAGGGCACCTGCGGCTGCGTGGACGTCGGCTCGAAGGAAACGCCAACGGCGATGATTTTGCCGTTCTCGTCGACGTCGCGCACGATCAGTTCGATCGGCGTCAACAGCACCCGGTCGGCATATTCCGGATGGCCGGACAGCCGCGCCGACATCAATTGCCCGATGGTGAGTTTGCGCTCGGCCTCGTTGATCGTCGGGCCATAGGCTGCTTCGAGGTCGGTTGCCGGCCGGGCCGGATCGACCGCGAATGCGCCGAAGAAATCGGCATCTTCGGGATCGACGGCTGTGCGCGTGGCGAACAGCTTGTCGAGCAGGCGCGGATAGCGGTCGGAGACGAAGATGTAGACGTGGTCGCCCGCCGCGAGCCGGCCCGAATCCTGGAACTTCATCGAGCGCCCGTCGCGCACGACCAGCGAAGGCCGCGCCCAGCGCGGGATGCGCTGGCCGCGCGCGACCGGACTGCCGGCGGCGACACGATAGGCAAGCAATTCGTGGTGCGCCGAGCCGGGCAGTTCCAGCTCGAACTTGTCGAGCGGACCGATGCGCTGCGGCACGATCAGGCCGAGCCGCCGCGCCAGCGGACCGACCGTCCAGCCCTGCACGATGAGCGAGACCAGCACGACGATGAAGGCGAGATTGAAGATCAGCCGGCCGTGATCCAGGCCGCCGACGATCGGCGTGATCGCCAGCAGCAGCGAGACCGAACCGCGCAGGCCGACCCACGACACGAAAGCGGTTTCCTGGCGCGTGAAGTCGAACGGCATGAGGCAGAGCCAGACCGCCACCGGCCGGGCGACGAAGATCAGCAACAGTCCCAGCGCGACGCCGACCGGCAGGATGGGCAAAAACTCCGACGGCGTCGCGTAGAGGCCGAGGATCAGGAACATGATGATCTGCGCCAGCCAGGAAAGCCCGTCGTGGAAGCGCTTCACGACAGAAGCATTGCGCATGCTGGAGTTGCCGGTGATCAACCCCGCGATATAGACGGCCAGGAAGCCGGAGCCGCCGATGGCGCCGGCAGCCGCGAACACCAGAAGCGAGAGCGTCAGCACGAAGATCGGCAACAGCCCGTGATCGAGGTCGAGGCGCTCGATCAGCCGCACGATGGCGAAGCCCACCGCCAAGGCCGACGATCGCGCCGAACCCCATATGCTCGATGAAGCCGAGAGCGAATTCGAACGACAGATGCGCCGGCATCCGGCGTCTGCCCCGCACTCAGGATTTCGACCAGCATGATGGTCAGGAAGATGGCGATCGGGTCGTTGGTGCCGGACTCGATTTCCAGCGTCGAACGCAGGCGGTCGCGCAGATTGATGTTGCCGGCGCGCAGCAGGAAGAACACCGCCGCCGCGTCGGTCGAGGCGACGGCCGCGCCGAGCAGGAAGGATTCCAGCCAGTCGAGTTCGGTCATGTAGAAGGTCGCGGCGCCGAAGATGCCGGTGGTCAACAGAACGCCGACGGTTGCCAGCGAAAGCGCCGGGCCGGACGCCTGGCGCAGCATGGCGACGGGCGTCGTGAAGCCGGACTCGAACAGGATGACGGCAAGCGCCAGCGAGCAGACGAAATAGGTGAGTTGAGCGTTGTCGAACTCGATGCCGAGCCCATCGGTGCCGCTGGCAAGACCGATGCTGAGGAAGAGCAGGAGCAGCGGAGCGCCGAAGCGAAAGGCGATCAGGCTCGAAAACGATGCGGCAAGCACCAGCGCCGTGCCGACAAGCGTTACGAGATAGATCGTCTGATCCATATGCGGCGGGTCCCCTCCAAGCCTTGGTTTCCGGTGTAAGGCAGAGTGGGGCGAAGACATGACCCGCGCAAGGCGAGAGCGTGAAATTTCGGCGCAGGCTGCTGATTTTTCTGATCTCTTCGGCTAGCCGGCGTCGATCGTTCATGTCAGGCGTTCGAACATTTCCGGGTAGTCGAGCACCAGGCCGTCCTCATCCAGAGGCAGGTCGGCAGTGAAGGAGCCATCGGCATTCTCGTAGCGATACAGCTTGCCGTCTTCGAGACAGGTGTAGCGCTGCCGTGCAGCGCAAGGTTCGAACGTGTCGAACGGCCACGCGCCTGGCTTTGAGCCGCATGTTTGCCGGCAAAGTTTTGGGGAGTTTGTTGGGCTGATAGTGGGTTCGTTACCCGCCGCGGCAGGAAGGCAAATCCAGCGCTCGGAATCCAACGCTGCGGCGCGCGCGCAAAATCTGGCGCGCTGGATGAGCCGGGCACAGCAGGTCCGAAAGCCGAAAATGGTGTGATCTTTGCCGACGCATCGCGGAAAACAGATGCGCTGAGATATATGCCAGGATGGCGGCCATCATGCGGAAGCGGGTGGCCAGTTGTACGAGCGTCGCCGGCGCTGCAGCCGTCATCATGAGCGGGGGCGGGCAGGTCCAGAATGGGCATTCTGGAAGCCTGCGCCTCTTCGAGGATGAAGTCGCGCGCGACAGCCTCACCGTGCGACAGGATGAACAGCACCTCGCACCGGACACGGAACGACCGGCCACTGGCACGGTCGGCCAACTCGGCCAGCGCGAACAGCAGCGCAACGATACGCTGTAGCACTGCTCGGTGTTGTTCGATTTGGTGGTTCCAGTCCATCGCCGCTCCTTTGTGGCGACATTATGGAGCGGGCTGGAGGGTGGTGGATAAACTGGAGCCCGGGGAAATATAAGTGGTTGAAACGAAAGGACAATTTCTTCAGTCGTGGCTGAATCTGTTCACACCCTAGAGGGCGTCCCTGCGGGTGGACAAATTACCTTTCCGTTCAGCGCTTTTCAGAACCAGCCCCTCTCTTGCAATTTCTAACATTTAGCGTCGCTTTCTTCCTCGCCCTGCGGGCTCGGCGCTCCGCTAAGATGTTGAAATTGCTTTCTCCCCCGCAAGGGGGGAGATAACGCTGCCACCGGCGTCTCCGCAAATCTCTGACGTATGTGATTGGCACCCAGGTCGATGCCGGCTCTATCTCCCCCCTTGCGGGGGAAAAAGCGATATCAGCAGCTTAGCGAGTAGGCCGAAGGCCGCTAAGCGAGCTAAGTGTTAGATATCGCAAGAGAGGGGCTCGAGACGCACACGCCAGCGAAGCGGTCCGCGGACAGAAAAGTATCAGCAAGAAAACGCCCGGCAATGCCGGGCGCTCAGTCAAGTCAGGAGGCCGGAGCCGATTGGCCGATTTCACCCAATCGTCTTGGCAAATGCCACGGCCGTGTCGGCCATGCGGTTCGAGAAACCCCACTCATTGTCGTACCACGACAGAACCGAGACGAAATTGCCGTCCATGACCTTGGTCTGGTCGAGCGCCAGGGTCGAGGAATGCGGATCGTGGTTGAAGTCGATCGAGACATTCGGGTGGGCCGTGACGGCCAGAATGCCCTTGAGTTTGCCTTTTGACGCCGCGATGACCGCGTTGTTGATCTCTTCGACTGTTGTCGCCCGCTTGGCGATGAACTTGAAGTCGACGACCGAGACGTTGGGGGTCGGCACGCGGATCGAGATGCCGTCGAGCTTGCCCTTGAGCTCCGGGATGACCAGGCCGATCGCCTTGGCCGCGCCCGTCGAGGTCGGGATCTGCGACAGCGCCGCCGCGCGGGCGCGGTAGAGATCCTTGTGCATGGTGTCCAAGCGTCGGCTGGTCGCCGGTGTAGGAGTGGATCGTCGTCATCATGCCCTTTTCGATGCCGATCGCCTCGTGCAGGACGGAGGCTAGCGGCGCCAGGCAGTTGGTCGTGCAGGACGCGTTGGAGATGACGACGTGGTCCTTCGACAGCTTGTCGTGGTTGATGCCGTAGACGACGGTCAGGTCGGCGCCATCCGACGGGCGCCGAGACGATGACGCGCTTGGCGCCGGCGGCCAGATGGGCGGCGGCCTTGTCGCGCGCGGTGAAGATGCCCGTGCATTCCATCGCGATGTCGATGTCGAGATCTTTCCACGGCAGCGTGGCTGGATCCTTGACGGCCAGAACCTTGAACTTCTCCTTGCCGATGCTGATCGAGTCTCCATCGACGCCGACCTCATGCGGGAAGCGGCCATGCACGCTGTCGAAGCGCAGCAGATGGGCGTTGGTCTCGACCGGGCCGAGATCGTTGACGGCCACGACGTCGATGTCCTTGCGGCCGGACTCGAAGATGGCGCGCACGATGTTGCGGCCGATGCGGCCAAAGCCATTGATGGCAACTCTAACAGCCATGAATTTCCTCCGTCTAAAATCTGGCGCCTTGCCGGCGATATACCGGCGAAGACGATTGAAGCTTCAATGCGACCTATGTGTGCAGCGCCTTCTCGGCTGCCTCGGCCGCGGCTTCCGCCGTGATGCCGAAATGCTTGTAGAGATCGGCGATCTCGCCGCTGGCGCCGAAACCGTGCATGCCGATGAAGATGCCGTCGAGGCCGATGAAGCGGTCCCAGCCAAGCCGGATGCCGGCTTCGATGGCGACCTTCACCTTCGACGTTGCCGATGGTCTCGGCCTGGTAGTCGGCATCCTGTTGCTCGAAGAGCTCGAAGCACGGCACCGAGACGACCTCACCGCGATGGCCATGGCCGGCAAGCAGCGTCTTCGCTGCGAGCGCGATCTCGACCTCCGAGCCGGTGGCGAAGATCGTCACATCCGGCATCGTCGGCCGGCCGAAAGCACATAGGCGCCGCGGCGCGACAGGTTGTCTTCGGTATGATCGGTGCGCACGGTCGGCAGGTTCTGGCGGGTGAGCGCCAGCGTCGACGGCGCCTTCTCGCTCTCCAGCGCGATCTGCCAGCATTCGGCGACTTCGACGGCATCGGCCGGGCGCATGACCAGATGGTTCGGGATGGCGCGCAGCGCGGCCAGATGCTCGACCGGCTGGTGCGTCGGGCCGTCTTCGCCAAGGCCGATCGAGTCATGCGTCATGACGAAGATCGAGCGAATGCCCATCAGCGAGGCGAGCCGCATCGCCGGGCGCGCATAGTCGGAGAAGCACAGGAACGTGCCCGAATACGGGATGACGCCGCCATGCAGCGCCATGCCGTTCATCGCCGCCGCCATGCCGTGCTCGCGAATGCCGTAGTGCACATAGCGGTTGCCGTAGGCGCCGGCGGAGATCGCCTTGGTCTGGCTGGTCTTGGTGTTGTTGGAACCGGTCAGGTCGGCCGAGCCGCCGATGGTTTCCGGCACCACGCCGTTGATGACCTCCAGCGCCATCTCCGACGATTTGCGCGTCGCGACCTTGGGCTTCTCGGACGGAAAGCTTCGCCTTGTAGTCGATGATCGCCTGGTCGAAATCGCCCGGCAGCTCGCCGCGCATGCGGCGGTCGAATTCCGAGCGCTGGTCGGCATCGATTTCCGACAGCCGCTTCTCCCAAGCGGCCGCGCGCCTTGGCGGAATTCAGGCCGACAAGACGCCAGGCGTCGAGCACATCCGACGGCACTTCGAAGGGCGGATATTCCCAGCCGAGCGCCTTGCGGGTGGCGGCGATCTCTTCCTTGCCGAGCGGCGAGCCATGCACCTTGTTGGTGCCGGCCTTGGTCGGCGCGCCGAAACCGATCGTGGTCTTTGCGGCGATGAAGGTCGGGCGGTCGGACTTGCGCGCCATTTCCAGCGCGTTTTCGATCGCCGCGGCGTCGTGGCCGTCGCAAGCCAGCGTATTCCAGCCGGAGGCGGCGAAGCGGGCGAGCTGGTCGGTCGAGTCCGCAAGCGAAACCGCGCCGTCGATGGAGATGCTGTTGTGGTCCCAGATCACGATCAGCTTGTTGAGCTTCAGATGCCCGGCAAGCGACAGCGCCTCCTGGGAAATGCCTTCCATCAGGCAGCCGTCGCCGACCAGCACATAGGTGTGGTGGTCGACGATCTCGTCGCCGAAATGCGCGTTCATGATGCGCTCGGCCAGCGCAAAGCCGACCGAATTGCCGAAACCCTGGCCGAGCGGGCCGGTCGTCGTCTCGATGCCGGTGGCGTGGCCATATTCCGGATGGCCGGCGGTCTTCGAGCCGAGCTGGCGGAAATGTCTTCAACTCATCGATCGTCATATCCTCATAGCCGGTGAGGTAGAGCAGCGAATAGAGCAGCATCGAGCCGTGGCCGGCGGACAGGATGAAACGGTCGCGGTCCGGCCAGTGCGGGCTTCTTCGGATCGAACTTCATGAATTTGGTGAACAGCACCGTGGCGATGTCGGCAGCGCCCATCGGCAGGCCCGGATGGCCGGAATTGGCCTTTTCCACGGCATCCATCGACAGGAAACGAATGGCATTGGCCATCCGGTCATGTTTTTCGCTGTTGCTCATCGTCGCTCGCGGGGCTGGAAAATGGAGATTATGGGGGCGAAAAGGCTGGCACCACATAGCAGGTGAGGTGCGCCTGTCAATGAATTCGGGCGCTCGACACGCAGGCGGAATGGCAAAATTTAAACCGATTCAATAGGCCAGATCGCGATCTGGCCTAATTGCGGGGGAAAAGCTGTCTTGCCCGAGTTGACGGCTGCTTAAGACGCCGCCTAATCTTTCCGTTGCAAGGCATTGTGTTGGCATTGCAATTCGGGGATATACCCGTCAGATGACCGGTGAAGCCACGCTGAAGGAAGTGATCGCGCGTCTTGGCAGGGCGATCGATGCGCTGGAACATGGCGCTGCCGCGCGCATGGAGCACGAAAGCGACTACACCGAAGCCGAGGCCGAAGTGCAGCGCATGAACGCCGACCGCGCGCGCCTGGCGCAGGAACTCGACAATTCGGAAGCGCGCGCCGAGCGCCTGGAAGAAGCCAACAAGGAAGTGTCACGTCGTCTGGTCACCGCGATGGAGACGATCCGCGCGGTGCTGGACCGTTAGCGCGTCAGGAGGAACCATGTCGCAGGTCACCGTGACGATCGACGGCAAGCAGTACCGCATGGCCTGCGACGAGGGCCAGGAAGAGCATTTGCTCGGACTGGCCGAAAACTTCGACCGCTATGTCGGGCATCTGAAGAATTCGTTCGGCGAGATCGGCGACCAGCGGCTGACCGTGATGGCCGGCATCATGGTGATGGACGAACTGACCGAACTGCAGAAGCGCGTGAAGGGTTTCGAAAGCGAGATCGGGACGCTGCGCAAAACCCGCGACGAAGCGCTGATCAAGGCGGACAAGAACGATGCCGCGCTGACCGGCGCCTTGAGCGGTCTTGCCACGCGCATGGAAGCGCTGGCGGAAAAGCTGGCGGTGCGGAAGCACTAGAACCAGCTGGCGGGCGCAAGCTCCGCCTGTTCGAATTCCAACCTCTGGATAATCTAGCCTGCAAGTGGCGGGCAAGGCGCTCTCGCGCCCATGGCTCTATCCAAAGAGCAAAGAAAAAGGCCGGCCACGTGTAGGCGCGTGGCCGGCCAACTCCAGAAACGTGTAGGCAACAGCGTCACTGGGTAAGACGTAAAACCTCGACATTCATGGTCACAGCATCGAAGGCGGCTTTGAGTTCTTCTGCATTGGATGCGTTATAAAAATGTTTCACCTTGCCGTAATCGTCGGAGGCGCATGCCTTCAAGGTGTCGGTGCCGGCATTGAGCATGAAGCCAATGGTGAATATCTCGATCTTGTTGTCTTTCATGCCCTTGCAAAGCTTCTTGGCATAGTCGGCGGACCGAGCTTCCTGGCGCCGGGCCGTGTCGCTGCCCTGCGGGACGCCGACATAGGCGGCGTTGAATTCGCCATCGGTCATCAGGACCGCGATTTTCCGCACGCCGGCGCCGATATGCGGCCGGTTCAGAGCCCGCTGCTTCCGACGCGATGAAGTCCGACCATTGCGGCGAAAGCATATAGCGCGTCCACTGGATGCCGATATGGCCCGCCGTGCCGCCGCCCGCCGTCAGGCCGCCAATCGCGTTCTTGCAGCTTGTCGCGTCCGCCGTCAGCGGAACGACAGGCGATGACGGGCACGCGCTTGCCCCGCCAGCATCGTGGGCCAGGCGCTTGTCGCGATTGACCATTGCCGTATTGGGGCTGTCCTCGGACGAGTCGAAGACGATCTCGTTCGTACCGGGAAGCTTGATCTTGCGTTCTGTCGTGCAACCATCGCTTTCGATCTTCCGGGTCGTCTCGAGCGCATCTTTATATGTCTTGATCTTGGCTCGTTGTGCGGCCGTCAGCGTGGCCGGGGGATTGTTCAAGTCGGCAAGGCCGATGGGCCTTTCAGCTTCGCCCGGCAGCGTGAGGCCGAGCCCCGAAGTCACTGACTCGATCTCGGACAGGCCGAGCTGGGCAAGGAGATTCAGAGGCCACCCAGAAGCCCCGACAGCAGGCCCGTTGCAGGTTTGTACTCGACATAGCTGCCTTTCGCGAGCTTGCCGGCGTTCACCGCTTGTGAATAGGGGATGATTGCGACGCGCACGCGCGGCGCAATGCCCGGCTGGTTCGCCCCCAACAGATCGTCGACCGCCTGCTTCGCCGCTGTTTGCAGGTTCTGAAGTTTGGTCTGGGACTTGCCATCGAGGCGCGAGCCGGGATCGCCCATCGAACCGGTCACGTCGAGCATCAGGCCGATCTCGACTTTGACATCCGAATAGAGGGTGGCTGCGGTGGTCGAAACGCGGGTGCGATTGGCCTGACCGAAAAGCGGCAGGAAGGCATCGACGTCGACATAGGCCGTAGCCGTAATGGTTTTCGCCGCCCGGTTGATCGTGATCGGCTCGACCAGCACGAGCCTGTGGCCGCCATTGTTGACCGCCGGGTCGCCATTGGCCGTCAGATAGGTCTTGATCAGCGGTGGGGGCGTCTGCCTCCTTGATCGCCCCAGTCGAGATATCGCGCCCGGCCGAGATCAGCGCCGAGTCGAGCGACTGCGATCAGATTGCTCCGCACATTGTAGATCTGCGCAACATTGACGCCGAAGCCGACGGCCATCGCCAGCATCGTGATGGCTGCACCGGTCAAGACCGCGAAGTTGCCGGAGCAATCGTTCGCGAAACGCCGAAGTAGTCCGCCACGCTTGAATTTGCCGCCCACAACACGCTCCTGCATCAGACAGTCAGTTGCCATCGTCGATGCAGGAATGGGGCCGGATCCTCAACTGGACCTCAAGACGCACGCCGCGTTTGGCGCCAAGCCATTGATAAAAAAAGAGATTTACGGATCGGACTTGGTAAACGGTTCCTTAGCGTGGCTGAGAACCGAAAGCGCTGAGCGGCGTGACCGTGTCCCGCCGCTAGACAGCAACAACCGCGATCAGGCCATCGAAGCCGGCATCACGCCAGCATCTGTGCGGTCATGGTGCGGTCAATCCGCTGAAATTGCGATTGCTGAACCGGATTGACCGCTTCGGTTTCCTCATATGTCCAAACCTGGAACAATTTCAGCGTGTGCGCACCGAAGCTGTGCAGCAATGGTACATCGGTCGCGTCGCGGCCGCGCGCAATGACAATGCGGCCGGTGCGCGGGATGTTGTGGCGGGCGTCGAAGGCATACCACTTGCCGTCGATGAAGGCCTCGAACCAGGCGGAAAAGTCCATCGGCGCGGGATCGGCCGGCACGCCAATGTCGCCGAGATAGCCGTTCACATAGCGCGCCGGGATGTTCACGCAGCGGCAAAGTGTAATGGCCAGATGCGCGAAATCGCGGCAGACGCCGACGCGCTCCTCATGCGCCTGCGCCGCGGTTCGTGTCGACCGGGCATAGCCGTAACCAAACGAGAGACGGTCATGCACATAGTCGCAGATCGCCTGGACGCGCGCCCAGCCACCTTCGATATTGCCGAACTTTTGCCAGGCCAGATCGCCCAGATGATCCGTCTCGCAATAGCGGCTGCCAAGCAGGAAACCGATCGTGTCGTCTGGCAGCTTGTCTACCGGAATGATCTTGGCAAGCGTGTTCACCGGATCCGGCAGGCCACTGTCCGAGACAGTGGCGTCATAGGTGAGCTTGAAGTTGCCCTGCGGCGCCATGAAGCGCCGGCAGACATTGCCGAACAGGTCGCGATAGACACGGTTGCTGACACGCGGCGATGTCGCGACGATCGACTGCCGCTGGATATCGGCCTGTCGTTCTGGGTGGATTTCGAGCAGCGACACGAGCGGCGTCGGCTGCGCGCACTCAATCTCAATTTCATAGCCGAGGCGTATCAGCATGGGCGTTGTCCGGCAATTTGAGGGATGTTGGGAGTGGAACGCCGCCGGAATCGAATTGTTCCGGATTCGCGCTCTCACAAAGGTCAATTGCGCGCCTCATTTGCGCGGTCTATTGAACGGCCATGTCCGACGCCACAGCCAACGGCCGCCGCATCAGCGACCTAGCCAACCCGACGCGTTTTCTCGCGCTGGCGGGAACCTTGATCCCGTGGCTGGCGGCTGCTTCTGCCGTCACCCTGGCCATCGGCCTGGTGATGGCGTTCCGCGCGCCGGAGGATTTCCAGCAGGGCATCACGGTGCGGATCATGTACATCCACGTGCCGTTCGCCTGGCTGTCGATGCTTTGTTATTCGGTGATGGCGATTGCGGCGCTCGGTACGCTGGTGTGGCGACACCCACTGGCCGATGTGGCGCTGAAAGCTGCCGCGCCGATCGGCGCAACTTTCACCGCGCTCGCGCTGATCACCGGCTCGATCTGGGGCAAACCGATGTGGGGCACCTGGTGGGTGTGGGACGCGCGGCTGACGTCGGTGTTCGTGCTGTTCCTGATGTATCTCGGCATCATCGCGCTGACCCGCGCGCTCGACGACCCATCGCGCTCGGCGCGTGCGGCCGCGATCATGACGCTGGTCGGTTTCATCAACATTCCGATCATCAAGTTTTCGGTCGACTGGTGGAACACGCTGCACCAGCCGGCGAGCGTGCTGCGCTTGGGCGGGCCAACCATCCATTCCAGCCTGCTGTGGCCGCTGCTGATTTCGGCGGTCGGTTTCACGCTGCTGTTCTTCACCTTGCATCTGATCGGCATGCGCACCGAAATCTGGCGCCGGCGCGTCGCCGCGATGCGCCAGGTGGCGGCACGCCGCGCGGAGCGGCCGGCATGAGCGCGCACGCCCTATACGTGACGGCCGCTTACGGCATCACCGCCATCGTTCTGGTCGGCCTGCTGGGCTGGCTGCTGACCGACCAGCGGGCGCGCCAGCGCGAACTTGCCGAACTGGAAGCGGCCGGGCTGCGCCGGCGCTCGGAGAAGAAGGCTTGAGCGTTCAGCCCGAAGCGAAGCCGGCCGGCAACCGGCGGCTGGTCGTTCTTTTGCCGCTGCTGATCTTTCTGGTTTTGGCCGGCATCTTCCTGATGCAGCTTTTGTCGGGTCGCGACGCCTCGACGATACCGTCGGCGCTGATCGGCGAGAAGGCGCCGGAAACCAGCCTGCCGCCGCTGGAAGGCATGTCGCTGCCCGGCTTCGACACGAGCAAGCTTGGCGGCAAGGTGACGCTGCTCAACGTCTTCGCGTCATGGTGCGTGCCGTGCCGGCAGGAGCACCCCGTGTTGCTGGCTTTGGGCCAGGACAAGCGCTTTTCGCTGAGTGGGCTCAACTACAAGGACGCGCCGGAAAATGCCCGCCGGTTTCTCGGCGAATTCGGCAACCCCTACGGCGCGATCGGCACGGACGAGAAGGGTCGCGCCGCGATCAATTGGGGCGTCTATGGCGTGCCGGAGACCTTTCTGATCGGCAAGGACGGCACGATCCTCTACAAACATGTCGGGCCGCTGTCGCCCGAGGCGGCGCAGGCCGAGCTGTTGCCGCGGATAGAGAAGGCGCTGGCCAGCCAATAAAAAAAGCCGGCCCGCGGAGGCGGGACCGGCTTTCGGGTGGAACCTCCATCCTTGCGGAGAGGCCCCTGCTACTCGTGGCTTAGCGGCCGTAGACGTCCTGGTAGGCAGCGTGCAGCATTTCGGTGCGGTCGCCATTGAAGTCGGCGAGGTCGCGGTCGGTCAGGCTGCGGATTTCGTTGACCATGCGGTTGTAGCGGGCGCGCTTGGCGATGCGGTTTTTCAGGTTCTCAAACATATCTCGGTTCCTTCCGGATCTGCGGCGCTTCCCAGCGCCAGTTAAATCCTCCCTTTGGAACAGCCTGAATGTAGGGCCTGCTATTGTGCATCGCAACATAGATTGCGGCATTGCAGCATTGCAGACGACGCATGGCTTAATTCATTAAAGTTTAACAAAGCAGGCACTGCGAGCCGGAAAATGCAAAACGGCCGCTGGCGGGAAACCAGCGGCCGTCGAACGGGATCGTGGATTTTAGGACGGCTTATTTGCCGTAGACGTCGGTGTAGGTGCGACGCAGCAGGCGCACATAGGCCGAGTTCAGGCCGGCGTTATCGTCCGAGCGGCGCGCCTTGCGCTGCTCACCAGCAAAATGGGAAATCATCTTGTTGAACATTGTTTTTCTTCTTCATAGGCCGGCTGTGCGTTCTGCTGCCGGACAAAGTGAAGATAGGGGCACAGAGCCCGCGTAAAAAGGGCCTAGCTGGCATTGGAGCCATGCAATTCGCGCATAACTGCGCGCCTCGCCTTAGGTGCTCAGCACGTTCGCCAAATATGGCAAGCTGACATCCATGCGATAGTCGACACGGGTGTGATCGTCGGGAAATTCCTCGTAGCGGTGCGCGATGCCGTGCTCTTCAAGAGTTCTATGGATGCGGCGCGTGCCGTAAAGGATGGAGAACTGGTCCTCGGTTCCGCAATCGAGAAAGAAGCCCTTGAGCTTGCCGATGGCGTCAGCATGGGTCGTGACCATGCGGGCCGGATCCCAGGCCAACCAATTGTTCCATCGCTCGGCAATGACTTCGCAGGTATCAAGCGACACCGGCAAGCGCAGCCCCAGAAACGCCTCGGGGTCCGGATCGAAGCTGGCTGCCTGGCAAAGGTACATCAGCGTCTCGGTGTCCTTGCTGTCGAGCTTCAGCTTGGCCTCGAAATCTTTCATCCAGGCCTCGATCGAGTTTCCATGTTTCGCCAGCGCCCGCAAAACCGTAGGAAATCCCGCCATGTAGAGAAGTTCAAAGCCGGCGTCGCCCGAGTGGCTGGCGGCAGCGGCCCAGATATCAGGATGGCGCATGGCATGGATCGAGCGCTCCGAAGCCGCCGGAAGACTTGCCGAACACGCCCCGCCGGCCTTCGCCGCCGCAGCCAAAGCGGGTTTCAACCGCCGGCAGCATTTCTGCGATGAGAAAATCCTCGTAATTGCCCATGACGGGGCTGTTCACATACTGATTGCCGCCGAGCCGGCTAAAGCAGTCGGGGAAGGCAACCGCGACAGGCGGCATCACACCGTCGCCGATCAGGCGATCAAGCCGCTCGGGAACATTCTCGTAGAACTCTTTCCATGCGGTATGGGCCGGACCACCAGCCGTGTAGCCGACGAGATCGACGAGGAGCGGCAGGCCGGCGCCCGTGCTGGCATGAGGTATGTAGACATCGACAATCCGCTCCGTGGGGTCGCCGAGGCGATTGTTGGCGAGCGCCTTGCTGTCGACTGTCATCCGGTGAACAACGCCGGCGGGGTGATTGGTGCGGCGCATGAAGCCCTCCCGAGTTGTGGCAGTCCATATCCGATAGCGTGCGGCCATGCGATGCGAGCAAGGCTCGTGGAGATCACCACATGGTCTTGCGATAGCTCTCCGCAAGCGACTGATCCGTCTGGTCGACGCTCGTCTCCAGCGCGCAGTGATCCTTCAGGATCGCCCCAAGCGTCGGCAGCGACTGGCGGTCGGGCCAGGTTTCCGGCGACCACAGGTCCGAGCGCATGAAAGCCTTGGCGCAGTGCATGTAGGCGGTCTTGACCTTGACCACCATCACTGTTGCCGGAACCTTGCCTTCGATGGCGAAGCGCTCACGCAAAACGGGATCGGCGGTGATCCTGGCCTCGCCATTCACGCGCAGCGTCTCATTCATCCCCGGAATGAGGAAAAGCAGGCCGACCGCGGGATTGACCAGCACATTTTCCAGCGTGTCGAGCCGGTTGTTGCCGGGCCGATCGGGGATCGCCAGCGTGACCTCGTCCAGCACTTCGACGAAGCCGGGCTTGTCGCCTTTCGGCGTCACGTCGCCATTGCCGTTGCCGTCCGACGAGCCGATCAGCACGAAAGGGCAGTGCGCCAGGAACGTTCGGCAATGGTGGTCGAGGGTGCCGACCTCCTTCGCCTTGGCGCGCACACCGACCTGACCGTAGTGGTCGCGCAATTGCTGGCGGCTCGTGATGTAGTCCATCGGCCTACTTCTTGAATTTGTCGTCGAGCGAATGGCGCATGATCAGCGGCATCTGCGAAAAGACGAACAGGAAGGTGAGCGCGGTGAAGCCGAACAGCTTGAACGTCGCCCAATATTCGTCGGCGAGTTCGGGCGGGTACATGGCAGCCAGTCCGCGCCAGATCACTTCGTTCAGCACCGCGCAGAACAGGAAGAAGATGCCCCAGCGCAGCGTGAGCTTGCGCCAGCCCTCGGCGTCCAGCTGGAAGGCGCTGTCGAAAACATAGCCGATCAGCGAGCGGCCGAATGCCAGGCCGCCGAGCAGCAGCACGGCGAACAGCGTGTAGACGATGGTCGGCTTCATCTTGATGAAAGTGTCGTTCTGGAACCAGATCGACAGCCCGCCAAACACCAGCACGATGGCGCCGGAGACCAGCGGCATCAGCGGGATGGTGCGCGTCTTCAGCCAGGTGACGGCGAGCGAAATGGCGGTCGCGACGATGAACAGCGCCGTGGCGATGAAGATCGGCTTGCCCAGCCCGCCCAGCGCCGGCACCAGCTTCACCAGCCAGTCGCTCTGCATGATGGCGACGAAGAAGATCAGCAGCGGGCCGAATTCCAGCGCGAATTTCAGGCCGCCGGCCGAGCGACTTCTGGCGCGGATCATGCGGGCCGGTTTCGAGGATTGGGTTGCTCATGGCTTCCTAGGTTCCAGGGCAGTAGGGCAGTAGGGCAGTAGGGCAGTAGGGCAGTAGGGCAGTAGGCAGTAGGAGTGGCGGGTTAAAGGCAAGCAGTATTCCTTACTGCCTTACTGCCTATTCCCCTACTCCCGCGATGGCTTTGGCGAAATCGCCGGCCGAGAACGGCTCCAGATCGTCGACCTGCTCGCCGACGCCGATGAAATAGACGGGCAGTTTGTGCTTGGCGGCGATGGCGACCAGAATGCCGCCGCGCGCCGTGCCGTCGAGCTTGGTCATCACCAGCCCGTTGACGCCGGCGACATTGCGGAAAATCTCGACCTGATTGAGCGCATTCTGGCCGGTGGTGGCATCGACCGTCTGCAGCACGGTGTGCGGCGCTTCCGGGTCGTGCTTGCCGAGCACGCGCACGATCTTTTCCAGCTCCGCCATCAGCTCGGTCTTGTTCTGCAGGCGGCCGGCGGTGTCGATGATCAGCACATCGGAGCCTTCCTCCTTCGCCTGCACGAAGGCATCGAAGGCCAGGCCCGCGGCATCCGCGCCGAGCTTGGAGGAAACGACCGGCGAGTCGGTGCGTTCGCCCCAGATCTTGAGCTGTTCGATGGCGGCCGCGCGAAAGGTGTCGCCGGCGGCGAGCATGACGGACAGCCCGCCCTCTTTCAGCTTGGCGGCGAGCTTGCCGATGGTCGTTGTCTTGCCCGTGCCGTTGACGCCGACGACAAGGATGACATGCGGCTTGTGCGAGAGGTCGAGTTCGAGCGCCTGCGCCACCGGCGTCAGCACCTTTTCGACCTCGGCCGCCATGACGGCGCGCACTTCGTGGTCGGAGATTTCCTTGCCGTAGCGGGTCGACGCCAGCGTGTCGGTGACGCGCATTGCCGTCTCGACGCCGAGATCGGCGCGGATCAGCACATCTTCCAGGTCCTGCAGCGTGTCTTCATCGAGCTTGCGCTTGGTGAAGATGCCGGCGATGTTGCCGGACAACTCGCGCGACGACCGCGCCAGACCCTGCCGCAGCCGCTGAACCAGGTGAGTTTGCGGCTCCGGCGGTGGTGTCGGAGCCGGCGCCTTCTTCTGCTCGACCTTCTTGGCGACCGTGACCTTGCTGGATGGCTCGGCGGGCGGGCGGCGGCTCGTCCTGCCTGCGGAAGGCTTTCAGCCCTTCCCAGTCGATCTGGCCAAGAGCGTCGGGGTCGGCCACGCGTGGGTGTTGCCGAGGCGGCGCGGGGCTCCCTCCCCTTGAGGGGAGGGTGGACGGCCGGAGCCGGCCGGGTGGGGGCGGTCCGCTGGACTGGGCGTGCGTGCTTGAAGTGGATCGCTGCCTCGGCGGCAGCGCTCGACTCTGCGCTACCCCCACCCGGCTCTTCGGGCCACCCTCCCCGCAAGGGGGAGGGAGGGAGCGCGCTCGGCTGCGGCTCGGTCGGCATCTCATCCGGCTGCATCGGAGCTGGCACTTCGATCGGCTGCGCCGGTTCGGCAGGCGGCTCGGGTTTTGCCGGGACCTCGATAGGCGGTTCAGGCCGCGCCGGTGTCTCAGGCTTCCGAGGCGCCTGCGGCTCAGGCGCGGGCGGAATCTCCGGTTTCGGACGCGTCGGCACAACCGGCTCGGCGGGCACTTCGCTCGGCGTCTCAGGCTCGGCCGGAATTTCGACCGGGCGCTCGGGCTCGGCAGGCGGCTGCGGCGCCGGCGGCACCTCGACTGGAGCCTTCTTCGGCTTTTCGGGCTTCGGCTGGCGGACCACCTCCGGCTTCGGCGCGGCGGAACTTTCGGTTCGGGCGCGGGCGGGATTTCCGGTTCGGGCCGCGATGGCGGCTCAGGCTCTGCCGGGACTTCTACCGGAAGATCAGGTTCTGGCGTTTCGGCTGGGATGGTCGGGGTCGGGGTTTCTTCCGGCAGCTCCGGCTCGGGCGGCAGGGCGGGTGGAAGCTCGGAGCCTGCGGCTCGGGCGTCGCAAGCTGCGGCGGCCTCCTCCACAATGGGGGTCGGAGCAAGTGGTTCGGCCGCGTCCGACGATTCGGCGACCCCACCCCGATCGACTGCGTCGATCGACCCTCCCCTCAAGGGGGAGGGAGCCTCCGGCGCCGTCCTCGCGCTTCAGCTCTTTCAGCGCGTCCCAATTGATGGGCGCGAGCGCCTCGTCCTCGGCGGGCGTTTCGATGACCTCCTTCTTGCCGAAGGAGAAGATTTTCTTGAGGAAACCAGCCATGCGTCGCTCAGGCCGCCTTGGCTGCGATTGGCACGGCGATCAGCCGCTCACCGTCATGGCCGGTGATGGCGGCCTCGACGATTTCGCCCGGCACGCCGAACGGAACGACAGCCAGCGTAAAGCCTTCCGTGCGGCCGAGGCCCTCGCGCTCGACCAGGATCGACTGTCGTCGTGCCGGCAAGGCTTGCGAGATGGCGCGCATAGGCCGCGTCGCCCGTGGCGCGCAGCCGCGCGGCGCGCTGCTTGACCACGCCGCGTTCGACCTGCGGCATGCGCGCGGCCGGCGTGCCCTTGCGCGGCGAAAACGGAAAAACATGCAGATGCGTCAGGCCGCACTCCTCGACGATCTTGAGCGAGTTTTCGAACATCTCGTCGGTCTCGGTCGGGAAGCCGGCGATGATGTCCGCGCCGAAGACGATGTCGGGCCGCAGCTGCCCGCGTTTCCGCGCAGAAGCGGATGGAGTCGTCGCGCAGATGCCGGCGCTTCATGCGCTTCAAAATCATGTCGTCGCCGGCCTGAAGCGACAGATGCAGATGCGGCATCAGCCGGCGCTCGGTCGCGATCGATTCCATCAGATCGGCATCGGCCTCGATGGAATCGATGGAGGACAGCCGCAGCCGCTGCAGGTCCGGCACCTGGCGCAGGATCGTCTTGACCAGCTTGCCGAGCTTCGGCGCTGCCGGGCAGGTCGGCGCCGTAGCTGGTCATGTCGACGCCGGTCAGCACCACTTCGGCATAGCCGTTGCCGACAAGGCGCTTCACCTGCTCGACGACCGCGCCCATCGGCACAGAGCGTGAATTGCCGCGGCCGTAAGGGATGATGCAGAAGGTGCAGCGATGGTCGCAGCCGTTCTGCACCTGCACGAAGGCGCGCGCCCTGCCCTCGATGGCATCGACCAGATGGCCGGCGGTCTCCTTGACCGACATGATGTCGTTGACGCGCGCCTTTTCGAAACAGGTTGACGCCGAAATCCGGCAGCGCGCGATAGGAATGCGCCGTGAGCTTTTCCTCATTGCCGAGCACGAGGTCGACCTCGTCCATGGCGACGAAATTGTCCGGCTCGGTCTGCGCGGCGCAGCCGGTCACGATGATGCGCGCATTGGGGTTTTCGCGCCGCGCCTTGCGGATCGACTGCTTTGCCTGGCGCACCGCCTCGCCGGTGACGGCGCAGGTGTTGAAGATGATCGCGCCATCCTTGAGCGCGCCGAGACCGGCGCTCTCGGCCTCGCGGCGCATCACTTCCGACTCATAGGTATTGAGCCGGCAACCGAAGGTGACGATCTCGACAGTCATCAGGGCATGCTCGATGGAGAGGCGACACTGTAATCGTACGCCCCCTCCACCACGCTTCGCGTGGTCCCCTCCCCCGTGCACGGGGGAGGATCCAGGTCGAGCCAGCGTTGCCGCCGCGTTTCCTCCCCTGCGAAGCGGGGGAGGGGGACCGACGCGAAGCGTGGTGGAGGGGGTTAGCCAGCGCAACGGTCATCAGGCAGCGCTTTCCGTATCGCGCTGCCACGCGCCGGTGGCGGGGTCGAACGTGCCGGAAAATTCCCACGCTGCCGGGCCGGTCATGATGACGTGATCGTCGTCGCGCCATTCGATCTCGAGCGAGCCGCCGCTCGGCACCGTGACCTGCACCTTGCGGCCGGTGCGGCGAGTGCGCGCGCGCGGAAACGGCGGCCGCGCAGGTTGCCGAGCCGCAGGCCAGCGTCAGGCCGGCGCCACGCTCCCAGGTGCGGATCGTCATGCTTTCCGGCGAGGTGACCTGGGCGATGGTGATGTTGGCGCGCTCGGGAAAGATCGGATGGTTTTCCAGCAGCGGTCCGAACCGGTCGAGCTCATAGGACCAGACGTCCTCGTCGACCCAGAAGATGGCGTGCGGGTTGCCGATCGACATGGCCGAAGGCGAATGCAGGACCGGATTGTCGATCGGCCCAACCTGCAACTCGATCATGCGCGTATCGCGAAACTCTTCGGCCAGCGGAATGTCCTGCCAGCCGAACTTCGGGATGCCCATGTCGACCGAGATCAGCCCATCGGCATGTTCCCTGGCGGTCAAAATGCCGGCGACGGTCTCGAACAGAAAATCCTTGTGCCCGGTTTCGGCAGCCAGCGCCTGCACGACGCAGCGCATGCCGTTGCCGCAGGCCTGCGCGAAGGAACCGTCGGAATTGATGATCTGGATATAGTTTACCGTGCCCGGCGTGCGCGCATCATGGATCGCCATGATCTGGTCGAACTTCGTCGCCGAGTCGGCATTCAACGCGATCGCCGCTGCCGGCAGAACAAAGTCCGCGCGGCCACGCATGTCGGCAACGATGATTTCGTTGCCGAGCCCGTTCATCTTGGCGAATTGGGCCGCTGCCGCCATGGCGCGCTCCGGTTGCTTGATCCGGCTATATGGCGGAAAGACCCGGCAATTACCAGTGTTTGGCGGCAATCAGACGATGGCGACGATGCCCAACAGGACGAGCAGGAAGAGTATGAGCACGATGCCGATCAGGACGCGCGCACCGGTGGCCGCGACGCCGGAGATGGTGTTGAAGCCGAGCAGACCGGCGACCGCCGCGACAACCAGAAGAATGAGTATCCATTTGATCATGGGAGAGGCTCCGACGAGGATTCGGCAGAGCAACGGCGGTTCTGGTGCTTTGTTCCGTCCGAGCCACGGGCCAGGCAGTCTCGGCCCGCGACAAAATTGCAACAGTCTTGCCGCGAAAATGCTTTGTTAACCGTGTCCGGTTGAAATGTCGCCGCTTTGTCCGTCTTTCACGGAAGAAGATCACGCAGGCGGCGCTGCGACGGAGAGACGGGAATGGCACTTTCAAGAACTGGTGTGGCGGCATTTGCGCTGCTGTCGCTTGCTTTGGCAGGCTGCGGGACAACGGATGGCAGCGAGAACACCCAGCCGGCCCCCTTGCCCGCTGCACCTGCGGGAACCGTCGAAGGCAAGACGCTGCCGCCACCGGCCGCACCCGATCAGTTCCCTGCCGCGCCAGAGGGCCAGGACGTGGCTGCTTTGCCGGCTACGCCGCCCGCAAACGCGCCCGACGTGACGACGGGCAGCGTTACCGGCGTGTGGAACGCCAGCGTCGGCGGCCAGACCTGCAAGATCGCGACCTCGCTGACCAAGCGCGGCTCGAACAACCGCGCCGCGCCGCTGCGCTGCGCCGCACCCGCCGACGGCATCGCGGCCTGGAACGTCGCAGGCAAGCAGCTGACCTTCTTCGACGCCAACGGCGAAACCGTCGCGCGGCTCTATTCGTCCGGCGGCGAGCGCTTCGATGGCCAGACGCAGAGCGGGCAGCCGATCTCCTTGACGCGCTGACGAGCTTGGGATTGAGGTATTTTCCGCAATCCCAACCGACCTGACAAAATATGCATCTGCGCGACGGCCTTCAGACACATGCGACCGTCATGCAGCGCTATCGTCATCTGGTCGAAACGGGCCAGGTAACGCGTGACAGCGCGCAGGAGCGCATTGGCCGCGCGCTGGACAAGCTGATCGACGAAATCATCGCCAAACGGCTGGCCACAAAGTCGAGCGCGCTGGGCTGGCTGTTTGCCAAAAAGCGCGAAACCAAAGCGCAGGTGAAGGGCCTCTATATCCATGGTGGTGTCGGACGCGGCAAGACCATGCTGATGGACATGTTCTTCGAGCATGTGCCGGTGCGGCGCAAGCGCCGCACGCATTTCAACGATTTCATGACCGACGTGCACGACCGTATCGCCCGGCACCGGGCCTTGCGCAAGGAAGGCAAGGTCAAGGAAGACGACCCTATCCCGGCCGTCGCGCGGGATCTTGCCGAACAGGCCTGGGTGCTGTGTTTCGACGAGTTTTCGGTAACTGACATCGCCGACGCGATGATCCTGTCGCGGCTGTTCTCGGCGCTGTTTGCCGAAGGCGTGGTGCTGGTGGCGACGTCGAACGTTGCGCCTGAAAACCTTTACAAGGACGGCCTGAACCGGCAGCTCTTCCTGCCCTTCATCGGCATTCTGGAGCGGCACGCCGAGGTGATGAGCCTGGACAGCGAGACCGACTACCGGCTGGCGAAAGTGGATCGCATCCCGGTTTATCTGACGCCGCTAACGCATGAGACCGACAAGCTGATGGACGCTGCGTGGAGCAAGACGATCGATGGGGCATCGGTGCTTACCGAGGAGATCGCGCTGAAGGGCCGGATGATCGAGATCCCACGCGCGGCAGGTCGCGCGGCGCGCTTTGCCTTCTCCGATCTTTGCGAAAAGCCTGTGGCGGCGCGCGAATACCTTGCTATCGCGGACCGCTACGACACGATTTTCATCGATCACGTGCCGGTGCTTGACCCGACGAAGCGCAATGCAACCAAGCGCTTCATCCTGCTGATCGACACTTTTTACGACAAGCGAAAGCGCATCTTCGTCAGCGCCGAGGTTCCGCCGGAACAGCTCTATGCCGGCCGGTCGGGCACAACCGAAGCGTTCGAGTTCGACCGCACGGTGTCACGCCTGATCGAGATGCAGTCGAAGGAGTGGCTCGAGCAGGTGGCGGTTGGCCCCGTCAACGACGTTGCTTCGGGAGCGGTCCCCGGATGACCGGCAGCAGGTGCGGGCCGGCAGTCTGATCGGGCTTACAACAATGGTCCTATCGTAGCGAAGGCATTCAGCCAGATGCGCCGCCAGATCGGCCAGGCCCGCACCGTTGCCGGATCGACCGTCGTCGATGCGGCAAGGTAGTCCATCTGACGTTGGCGTATGGCGGCCGTCAAAATCTCGTCGTGTAGCAGGATATCGTTCTCGAAATTCAGGTCGAAGCTGCGGATATCCATGTTCGACGAGCCGATGAAGGTCATCTTGCCGTCGACCGTCATCGTCTTGGAGTGCAGCAGCCCGCCATTGTATTCGGCGATGGTGACGCCGGCATCGATCAATTGCGGATAGTAGGAGTGGCTGGCGCGGGCGACAAAGCGGGAATCGTTGCGTCTCGGCACGATGAGCGTGACCTTGACGCCGGCGAACGCCGCGCCAAGGATCGCCGCACATACCACCTCGCCCGGCACAAAGTAGGGTGTCGTGATGATCAACTCCCGCCTTGCCTCGAAGATGACACGGGAAAAGAGTTGAGCCGACACGTCGCGGTTGACATCAGGACCGGTGCCGACGACCTGCGCGCGGACACTCCCTTGCTTTCGCCGGGCACCGGATGCGCGAATTGCGGCAGTTGGGCGGGATGATGCGCGAGCCAGTTCTGTGCGAAAAGCAGATTCATCTGGTGCGCAACGGGACCGTCGAAACGGACCATGATGTCCACCCACGGAGCAAATCCGGCCTTGGGCAGGAACGCCGCGTCGGCGCAATTCTGGCTGCCGCAATGGCAGATGCGGCCGTCGATAACCGTAATCTTGCGGTGATTGCGAAGGTCGAGGCGGCGCGACAGCATGGTGCGCAGCGGGATAGCCTGATCGGCAGGGCGATGGCGGTTTCGACGCCGGCATCCTTTAGCCGGGCCCAGGTAGAGGACCTGAGAAAGGTATGCGATCCGATCGCATCCACCATGGCGCGACAGCGTACGCCGCGCTGGACGGCGCGGATCATCGCTTCGGCGACCTCGCGGCCCGTATGGTCGTCCAGCCAGATGTAGTAGAGGACGCTGATTGTCTCCGTGGCGGCATCCATATCCTCGATCATACGCAGGCGTGCGCACGGCCGGACTGTCGAGCAGTTCGCCTCTATTGCCGGTTGTAACGCCGAAGCCGTTGATCGATGTCGCGAAGCCGCTGGCCGCACCCCATCGTTCCAGGTCGGGACGTTCGCCGCTTTCCGCCACCAGCTTTCGGGTCGCCGCAACGGCGTCGTCGGCCCGTTTGCGCTCCGGTCCACCGAAATGGATTTCGCCGATCAGGAGATAGAGCACGACACCGAAAAACGGCAGAGCGAGAAGGACAAAAATCCACGCTGTGCGCGTATGCGTGTTGAGCTGCGGGCGTGCCAGCACCCGCAAGGCCACGGCCGCAAATAAGATCAAATGCAGTGCGGAAATAACGGTCGACATGGCCGTTCACGAAGACGTCTCAATACGCTGACTATAACATCGAGGTTCGGCTATCAAGGTGGCCGGTGCGGCTCAACTACTTTGATGAGACCGAAAATTTTGACGTTTACGTAAGACCACAATGTTCTAACCGATTGAAAAAATTGGGGTCAAAATAATCGGTTGATCTTGACAGGCGTCAGAGCTAAGGCGTTGCCCAAATTCTGGCCCATCGGCCTGCCCTCTTTGGTTCATCCTGCCGCTCCGGCGCCGTTTCAGACAAGGGAATATTTCCAGACATGGCACGCAAAAAGATCGCCCTCATCGGCTCCGGCATGATCGGCGGCACACTCGCACATCTGATCGGCCTGAAGGAACTGGGCGACGTGGTGATGTTCGACATCGCCGAGGGCCTGCCGCAGGGCAAGGGTCTGGACATCGCCGAATCCTCGCCGGTGGAAGGGTTCGATACCAGCTATCAGGGCGTCAACGACTATGCCGGCATCGAGGGCGCGGATGTTTGCATCGTCACCGCCGGCGTGCCGCGCAAGCCGGGCATGAGCCGCGACGACCTGCTGGGCATCAACCTCAAGGTGATGGAGCAGGTCGGCGCCGGCATCAAGAAATACGCGCCGAAGAGCTTTGTCATCTGCATCACCAACCCGCTCGACGCGATGGTGTGGGCGCTGCAGAAATTCTCCGGCCTGCCGAAGAGCCACGTCGTCGGCATGGCCGGCGTGCTGGACTCCGCGCGCTTCCGCTATTTCCTGGCCGAAGAGTTCAAGGTGTCGGTGGAAGACGTGTCGGCCATGACGCTGGGCGGCCATGGCGACGACATGGTGCCGATGGTGCGCTACTCGACCGTGGCCGGCGTGCCGCTGCCCGACCTCATCAAGATGGGCTGGACCACCCAGGAGAAGCTGGACGGCATCGTCGAGCGCACCCGCAAGGGCGGCGGCGAGATCGTCGCGCTGCTGAAGACCGGCTCGGCCTATTACGCGCCGGCCGTCGTCGGCCATCGCGATGGCCGAAAGCTATCTGAAGGACAAGAAGCGCGTGCTGCCTTGCGCCGCGCATCTGTCTGGCCAGTACGGCATCAAGGACATGTATGTCGGCGTGCCGGTGGTGATCGGCGCCGGCGGCGTCGAGCGCATCCTCGAGCTCGACTTCAACAAGGCCGAAAAGGCGATGTTCGAGAAGTCCGTCGCCGCCGTGCAGGGCCTGTGCGAAGCCTGCGTCGGCATCGCGCCGAATTTGAAATAGGCCGGCTTCGAGCCAGCGCGAACGCCAGCGGAGGATTTCATGAACATCCACGAATATCAGGGCAAGCAGCTTCTCAAGGGTTTTGGGCTGCCGATCGCCGATGGCGTCGCCATTCTGAAGAAGAGCGATGTGGAGGCGGCCGTAAAGCAGCTTCCCGGGCCGCTTTATGTGGTGAAGAGCCAGATCCATGCCGGCGGCCGCGGCAAGGGCAAGTTCAAGGAGCTTGGCCCGGACGCCAAGGGCGGCGTGCGGCTGGCGAAATCGGCCGAAGAGGTCGTCAAGAACGTCAACGAGATGCTGGGCAACACGCTGGTGACCAAGCAGACCGGCCCGGCCGGCAAGCAGGTCAACCGGCTCTATCTCGAAGACGGCGCCGACATCGACCGCGAGCTTTACCTCTCGATCCTGGTCGACCGTACAGTCGGCCGGCTTGCCTTTGTGGTCTCGACCGAAGGCGGCATGGACATCGAGGCCGTGGCGCATGACACGCCGGAAAAGATCATCACCGTCGCGATCGACCCGGAAAAGGGCGTCACCGACGCTGACGTGAAGACGCTCAACGAGGCGCTGAAGCTGACAGGCGATGCGGCGAAGGACGGCGGCTTCGTTTTCCCAACCCTCTACAAGGCCTTTGTCGAGAAGGACATGAGCCTGCTCGAGGTGAACCCGCTGATCGTCATGAAGGACGGCCGGCTGCGGGTACTGGATGCCAAAGTGTCGTTCGACAACAACGCGCTGTTCCGCCACGAGGATGTGATTGCGCTGCGCGACACGACCGAAGAGGACGAGAAGGAAATCGAGGCCTCGAAATACGACCTCGCCTATGTCGCGCTGGACGGCAATATCGGCTGCATGGTGAACGGCGCCGGGCTGGCCATGGCGACGATGGACATCATCAAGCTCTACGGCGCCGAGCCGGCTAACTTCCTCGACGTCGGCGGCGGCGCCTCGAAGGAAAAGGTCACGGCGGCGTTCAAGATCATCACTGCCGACCCCGCCGTGAAGGGCATCCTGGTCAATATCTTCGGCGGCATCATGAAGTGCGATGTCATTGCCGAGGGCGTGGTCGCCGCGGTCAAGGAAGTGGGTCTCCAGGTGCCGCTGGTCGTGCGCCTCGAAGGCACCAATGTCGAGCTCGGCAAGAAGATCATCCGCGAGAGTGGCTTGAACGTCGTGCCGGCGGACGATCTGGACGATGCGGCCAAGAAGATCGTCGCGGCGGTGAAGGGTTGATTTGAATTTACACATAATTACACATATATTGACTGCGTGATTATGTGGAGGCTTTGATGAGCAATATCACCTTGGCAGTAGATGATGCACTTCTAGAGAAGGTCCGCGCGCACGCCGCGAGCCGTGGAACCACTGTGAATGCGATCGTGCGCGACCATTTCGAGAAGCTCACTCAGGATGCCGAACGCCTCGCTCAGGCGAAGCGCGAGCTGCGAGCGCTGAGCGAGCAGACCCACGTAGATTTGGGTCCGAACTACAAGTTCTAACCGTGAGGAGATTTATGCTGAGCGCGATTTTCCTCGACACGAACATTCTGATTTACGCGGCTTCCGGGAGGAAGAATGAAACGAGAAAGTGGTCCATCTCCCTGGACTTGCTTGATCATCCGGAGGCGATTCTGTCTGGGCAAGTGATGGCTGAGTTCTATACGGTCTCGCTCAAGAAGAATTACCTCTCGCCAGCCGGTGGCTGCTAGATGGATCGCGACATTGGCGGAGATGCCTGTTGTCGAGGTCGATGCAAGGCTTGTCGTCGAAGGTGTCGCGCTCTCCAGGCGATACAAAATTTCATACTGGGACGCCTGCGCTTATTGCCGCGAGTCAACGTGGCGGCGCGGGTGTACTCTACACGGAAGACCTCAAATCACGCGCAAATCTACGATGGCGTCCGCGTCGTGAATCCATTCATGAACACTGACCGCGGAGGGTATCGAATGTCCATTCTCGTCGACAAGAACACCAAGATCATTGTCCAGGGGCTGACCGGCAAGACCGGCACCTTCCACACCGAGCAGGCGCTGGCCTATCACGGCACGCAGATGGTGGCCGGCGTGCACCCCAAGAAGGGCGGTGAGGAATGGCTCGGCTCGAAAGGCGAAAAGCTGCCGATCTTCGCTTCCGTGGCCGAGGCCAAGGAAGCGACCGGCGCGAACGCCTCGGTCGTCTATGTGCCGCCGGCGGGCGCGGGCGCAGCCATCATCGAGGCGATCGAAGCCGAGGTCCCGTTCATCGTCTGCATCACCGAAGGCATTCCGGTGATGGACATGGTCAAGGTCAAGGCGCGGCTCGACCGCTCCAAGTCGCGGCTGCTCGGGCCGAACTGCCCCGGCATCCTGACGCCCAACCAGTGCAAGATCGGCATCATGCCCGGCAACATCTTCAAGAAGGGCTCGGTCGGCGTTGTTTCGCGCTCGGGAACGCTTACTTATGAAGCAGTGTTCCAGACCACCAATGCGGGCCTTGGCCAGACGACCGCGGTCGGCATCGGCGGCGACCCTGTGAAGGGCACCGAATTCATCGACGTGCTGGAGATGTTCCTGGCCGATCCGGAAACGGAATCGATCATCATGATCGGCGAAATCGGCGGTTCGGCCGAAGAAGACGCAGCGCAGTTTCTGAAGGACGAGGCCAAGCGCGGACGAAGCAAGCCGATGGCGGGTTTCATCGCCGGCCGCACAGCTCCTCCCGGCCGCACCATGGGCCACGCGGGTGCTGTGATCTCCGGCGGCAAGGGCGGCGCGGAAGACAAGATCGCGGCAATGGAATCGGCCGGCATCAAGGTTTCGCCGTCGCCGGCGCGACTGGGCACGACGCTGGTGGAAGCGATCAAAGGTTAGAGTGAATGGTGAATAGCGAATAGCGAGTAGGGAAGAGCGAGCGCGCAGTCGGAGGCGATATCCCTCCATTCGCTACTCACTATTCGCTATTCGCCTCGACAAAGGAGACGAAGCGGGCGCTTCGTTAGGCAACATGGCAAGGCAAGATCAGGCCAACGACCAATTCTCGATCACCTCGTTCCTCTATGGCGGCAACGCCGACTATATCGAGGCGCTGCACGCCGCTTATGAGGACGATCCGGAGGCGGTGAACGTCGAGTGGCGCGAGTTCTTCGACAATCTGAAGGACAACCGCGAGGATGTGAAGAAGAGCGCCGCCGGCGCTTCCTGGGCAACACCCTCCTGGCCGCTGCAAACCAATGGCGAGCTGGTTTCGGCGCTCGACGGCAATTGGGGCCTGGTCGAAAAGCACATTGAAAAGAAGGTGAAGGAAAAGGCCGCCACCAATGGCGCAGCACTTTCCGATGCGGATATCTTGCAGGCAACGCGCGATTCCGTGCGCGCCATCATGATGATCCGCGCCTTCCGCATGCGCGGCCATTTGCACGCCAAGCTTGATCCGCTCGGCATGGCCAAGCCGCTGGAGGACTACAACGAACTGTCGCCCACTGCCTACGGCTTCACCGAAGGCGATTATGGCCGGCGCATCTTCATCGACAATGTGCTGGGGCTGGAATACGCGACGATCCCGCAGATGCTGGAGATCCTGGAGCGCACCTACTGCTCTACGCTCGGCGTCGAGTTCATGCACATCTCCGATCCCGAAGAGAAGGCATGGCTCCAGGCCCGCATCGAGGGTGCGGACAAGGAGATCAGTTTCACTGAGACCGGCAAGAAGGCGATCCTGCAAAAGCTGATCGAGGCCGAAGGTTTCGAGCAGTTCATCGACGTCAAATACAAGGGCACCAAGCGTTTCGGACTCGACGGCGGGGAGTCGCTGATCCCGGCGCTCGAGCAGATCCTGAAGCGCGGCGGCTCGCTCGGCCTGAAAGAGGTCGTGCTCGGCATGGCGCATCGCGGCCGCCTGAACGTGCTGACCAATGTGATGGCCAAGCCGCATCGCGCCGTGTTCCACGAATTCAAGGGCGGTTCCTACGCACCCGATGACGTGGAAGGCTCGGGCGATGTGAAGTACCATCTCGGCGCCTCTTCGGACCGCGAGTTCGACGGCAACAAGGTGCACCTGTCGCTGACCGCCAATCCCTCGCACCTCGAAATCGTCGATCCGGTGGTGATGGGCAAGGCGCGCGCCAAGCAGGACCAATATGCCGGGCGCGAGCGCGGCGAGGTTGTGCCGCTCGAGCAGCGCGCCAAGGTGATGCCGCTGCTGCTGCACGGCGATGCCGCCTTCGCCGGCCAGGGTGTGATTGCGGAAATCCTTGGGCTATCCGGATTGCGCGGCCATCGCGTCGCCGGCACGCTGCACTTCATCATCAACAACCAGATCGGCTTCACCACCAATCCGCGTTTCTCGCGCTCGTCGCCCTATCCGTCGGATGTGGCCAAGATGATCGAGGCGCCGATCTTCCACGTGAATGGCGACGATCCGGAAGCAGTCGTCTATGCGGCCAAGGTTGCGATCGAATTCCGCATGAAGTTCCACAAGCCGGTGGTGGTCGACATGTTCTGCTACCGGCGCTTCGGCCACAATGAGGGCGACGAGCCGGCTTTCACCCAGCCGATCATGTATCGCACCATCCGCACGCATAAGACGACGGTGCAGCTCTATGCCGACAAGCTGATCGCCGACGGTCTGCTGTCGAAGGACGAGTTCGACAAGATGCGGGCCGACTGGCGCGCGCATCTCGAAAACGAGTGGGAGGTCGGCCAGGCCTACAAGCCGAACAAGGCCGATTGGCTGGACGGCGCATGGTCGGGCTTGCGCACCGCCGATCAGCAGGACGAGATGCGTCGCGGCAAGACCGCCGTGCCAGTGAAGACGCTCAAGGAAATCGGCAAGAAGCTGACCGAAGTGCCGAAAGGCTTCGAGGTACACAAGACCATCGGTCGCTTCCTCGAAAACCGCCGGCAGGCGATCGAGACCGGCGAGGGTTTGGATTGGTCGACAGCGGAGGCGCTGGCGTTCGGCGCGATTCTGCTCGACGGCAACCCGATCCGGCTTTCGGGTCAAGATTCGGAGCGCGGCACCTTCTCGCAGCGCCACTCGGTGCTTTACGACCAGCGCGACGAGAACCGCTACATTCCGCTGAACAACCTCTCGCCCGCCCAGGCCGGCTACGAGGTGATCAACTCCATGCTGTCGGAAGAGGCGGTGCTCGGCTTCGAATACGGTTATTCGCTGGCCGAGCCGAAGGCGCTGACGCTTTGGGAAGCGCAGTTCGGCGATTTCGCCAACGGCGCGCAGGTGGTGTTCGACCAGTTCATCTCGTCGGGCGAGCGCAAATGGCTGCGCATGTCCGGCCTCGTCTGCCTGCTGCCGCATGGTTATGAGGGTCAGGGACCGGAGCACTCGTCTGCGCGTCTGGAGCGTTTCCTGCAGCTTTGCGCCGAAGACAACATGCAGGTGGCCTACTGCACGACGCCATCGAACTATTTCCACATCCTGCGCCGGCAGCTGAAGCGGGACTTCCGCAAGCCGCTGATCCTGATGACGCCGAAGTCGCTGCTGCGCCACAAGCGCGCCGTCTCGACGCTGGCGGAAATATCGGGCGAAAGCGCCTTCCACCGGCTGCTGTGGGACGATGCGCAATCGAGCGGCCCGGGCAGCGAGCTGGTGCGGCTGGTGAAGGATTCGAAGATCCGCCGCGTCGTGCTGTGCACCGGCAAGGTCTATTACGACCTGCTGGAAGAGCGTGAAAAGCGCGGCATCAACGATGTCTACCTGCTGCGCATCGAGCAACTTTATCCGTTCCCGGCCAAAGCGCTGATCACCGAGCTGTCGCGTTTCCGCAATGCCGAGATGGTGTGGTGCCAGGAAGAGCCGAAGAACATGGGCGCCTGGTCGTTCATCGACCCCTATCTGGAATGGGTGCTGGCGCATATCGATGCCAAACATCAGCGCGTGCGCTACACCGGCCGCCCGGCGGCGGCTTCGCCTGCGACAGGACTGATGTCGAAGCATCTGGCGCAGCTCGCGGCATTCCTTGAAGACGCGCTGGGCGAATGACGCAATGGCATTTTTCCACCTGCGGCTTCAACCCCCGCGCCCGACCTTTCCCTTCGACGGAACGCCGGAGGAAATGACGGCCATGGCTCGCCATGCCGACTACTGGCGGGCACAGGCCAAAGCCGGCGTGGCGATAGCCGTTGGACCGGTATTCGAAGGCGAGGGCGCGTGGGGCATGGCGGTGATCGAGGTGGCGGATGAAGCCGCCGCGCATCAGGTCGCCGACGGCGACCCCATCGTTCAGGCACCTTTCGGCTTTCGTTTCATCGTCTCGCCGATACGATCGCTGATCATGCGCGAGCCGCAGACGAGTCCGGTACAACAGGCACAACTCAAGGCAGGATAACCCAATGGCCACCGAAATCCGCGTACCGACCCTCGGCGAATCGGTCACCGAAGCGACCATCGGCAAGTGGTTCAAGAAGGCTGGCGACGCTGTCGCGGTCGACGAGCCGCTGGTCGAACTCGAGACCGACAAGGTGACGGTCGAAGTGCCCGCGCCTACCGCCGGTACGCTGACCGAAATCGCCGCCAAGGAAGGCGATACCGTCGCGGTCGGCGCACTGCTCGGCTCGATCGGCGAGGGCGGCGCGAAACCGGCCGCCAAGGCGGAAGCGCCGAAGAAGGATGCGGCGGTTGCGCAGGCTGCCGGCGGTGCAGGCGCATCCACAGGCAAGGAAGCCGAAGCCAAGACCGGCGAAATCGCCGGCGACACGCCGATCCAGGAGCGCAAGGACGCGAAAACGTCGATGCCGGCCGCACCGGCTGCCGCCAAGATCGCCGCCGAGGCAGGCGTTTCCACCGATCAGGTGCAGGGTTCCGGCAAGCGCGGCCAGGTGCTGAAGGGCGACGTGCTGGAGGCGATCTCCAAGGGCGCGCCGTCGCAGCCGGCCGAAATTCCGGCGACACCTGTCGCGGCGCGTGCGCCGTCCTCCGCCGACGACGCCTCGCGTGAAGAACGCGTGCGCATGCCGAAGCTGCGCCAGACCATCGCGCGGCGCCTCAAGGAAGCGCAGAACGCCGCCGCCATGCTGACCACCTTCAACGAGGTGGACATGAAGGCGGTGATGGATCTGCGCACCAAATACAAGGATGTCTTCGAGAAGAAGCACGGCGTGAAGCTGGGCTTCATGGGCTTCTTCACCAAGGCGGTGACGCATGCGCTGAAGGAGATCCCGGCGGTCAACGCCGAGATCGACGGCACCGACATCATCTACAAGAACTATGCCCATATCGGCGTGGCGGTCGGCACCGACAAGGGCCTCGTCGTGCCGGTGGTGCGCAATGCCGACCAGATGTCGATCGCCGAGATCGAGAAGGAGATCGGCCGGCTGGGCATCGCCGCACGTGACGGCAAACTTTCGATCGCCGACATGCAGGGCGGCACCTTCACCATCTCCAACGGCGGCGTCTACGGCTCGCTGATGTCCACGCCGATCCTCAACGCGCCGCAGTCGGGCATTCTCGGCATGCACAAGATCCAGGAGCGGCCGATGGCGATCGGCGGCCAGGTGGTGATCCGCCCGATGATGTATCTGGCGCTCAGCTACGACCACCGCATCGTCGACGGCAAGGAAGCCGTGACCTTCCTGGTGCGGGTCAAGGAAAGCCTGGAGGACCCGGAACGGCTGGTGCTGGATTTGTAATTGCCCGACCATCGACGCAGCCTGTCGAAATCGGCGAGGCTGAAACGACATTCTTTCGTGACTGATCGTGATGGCGGGGCGGCATGCCCCGCGCGAAAGGGGAAATGACATGGAAGCCGCTGCCGCATCGACGGAAATCTGGGTTCTTGGCTGGAGCGCCGCGCTGCTGGTCGTACAGGTGATCGCGCAGGCAACCGCCTCGGGTGACCTCGGTCCGAAATATCTGTTCAGTCCGCGGGACGAGGGGCTTAAGTCGAAGAGTGTTGTTGCCGGCAGGCTCGAGCGAGCGTTGAACAATCTGCTCGAGACCTATCCGGCCTTCATCGCGCTGGCTTTGGCTCTGGCGCTGACTGGCAAGACCGGCGGCATCGCTGCGACCGGCGCGATGATCTGGCTGATCGCGCGGTTGCTTTACGTGGTCGTCTATGCCGCTGGTATCCCAGTGGTGCGCACGATCATCTGGTTCGCCTCGATCGTCGGGCTGGCGATGATGTTCCTCAGGCTGGTGGGGTGAGGCGGGGCGCTCAGGCCTTGGACGAGGTGAACGCTCTACGTTGCCCCCCTCTGTCCTGCCGGACATCTCCCCCACAAGGGGGGAGATCGGCGGCTCCAACGGTTTCGCAGATCGCCAACTTGCAGGACGAGCGGCAGTCGAAACAGCTGATCTCCCCCCTTGTGGGGGAGATGTCCGGCAGGACAGAGGGGGGCGACAGCAGAACCGCCGCATGGCCGCTCAGGGACTGTTTGCGTTGCTCTTCCGTCGTCTCTGGTATCACTTCCCGCCCACGCCGCCTGCCCCATCGAACTCGCCGTCTATCGCGACAAGAACCAGGCGGCGGAGATCGATTTCCAGCCGACGACGGATGCAGCAACCGTCACCAACAATTTCAAGATGGCGATCGGCAATTTTGTCCTCGACGGTTTTGTCCAGTGGACCGAGGGGGAGTCGCGGCCCTATGGCACGCTGCATTACAATTGCCCGACCGGCGACGTGACCGGCGAGGAATATGCCGCCTGCACCGTTTGGCAGGGCGTCGTCTATACCGCCGATGAGCAAGGTCTGATCGGCCTGCTGCCTGCGCCCGGCACGCCGGCGCCGAAGCGGCTGGTCCTGGCCGACCTTGGACCCTCGCTCAAGGCCGCCACCGTGTTCGGCCCGACCGGCCTTGCCAAGATTCCGTTCGATGTCTTCGAGATCAGCGGCTGCCAGGAATAGTCGATGCGAAAGCTACTTTGCGCCGCACTCTGCTCTTGTCGCCTCGGCCGCCCATGCGCATATGAGCCCGGCGACATCGAAAGGGCGGAAGGGACGCTGTCACGGCTCGTGCTCGAACGCGCCGCTTTCGTCGCTTGCGCTGAAGACGCCACGCTGAAGGGTCATTTGACCGACAGCTGGGCACGGGAAATAAAGGCTGTCGGCGAGACGCTGCAACAGCAGGCTTTTCCCGACTGACTTTGTAGCCAAGCTGGCTTCACGCTTCGATGTCGAGGCTGCTGTGCCAACATTTGCATCGCAACAGGACCGCGAACGCTTCTGCGCCGTTCTCGGCGATTGGCAAAGACGTTGGGAATTGTTCTACGTTCCATCGCCAGTGGGCGAGATAGAAAGGGTGCTTCAGCCGTGAGCGACGCAAGCAAGGTTCTTCTGGTGACGGGTGGTAGTCGCGGTATCGGCGCTTCGGTGTGCCGGCTTGGCGCGGCCGCCGGCTACAAGGTGGCGGTCAACTACACGTCGAATATCGAGGCGGCGGAGAAGGTGGTGGCCGACATCCGCGCGGCAGGCGGCGACGCGGTTGCCGTGCAAGGCGATGTCGGCTCGGAGGCCGATGTGCTGGCCATGTTCGACCTCGTCGATCACACGTTGGGCCGCTCGACGCGCTGGTGAATAATGCCGGCGTCGTCGACGTCAAGGCGCGGGTGGACGAGATGAGCCTGGCGCGACTGGAGCGGATGTTCCGCATCAACACGATCGGTTCGATACTCTGCGCCCGCGAGGCGGTGAAACGCATGTCGACGAAACACGGCGGCAAGGGCGGCGCTATCGTCAACATGACCTCCGCCGCGGCCGTCATTGGCGGGTCCGGCGACTATGTCGACTATGCCGCCGCCAAGGGCGCGATCGACAGCTTCACCATTGGGCTGGCGCGCGAGGTGGCGACAGAAGGCATCCGCGTCAACGCAGTCAGGCCAGGCATTATCGACACCGATATCCATGCTTCCGGCGGCCAGCCGGATCGCGCCGAGAAGATGAGCGTCAACGTGCCCGTGAAACGGGCCGGCACGGCGGACGAAGTTGCGCAGGCGGTCCTGTGGCTGCTGTCGGATGCTGCCAGCTATTCGACCGGGACAATCGTCAGCGTCGACCGGCGGCCGCTGAGATTGCGCACGATGATTTTGCATGGCAGCCGCGAATTTTTCCGATGCAAATGCGGGCGTCAGGCGGTAGCCACGCGGCAGCGGGATTGCTTAGATCAGATGCCGGCAGGCGCGAGATGAGGACTTGAGATGAGTTACGATGTCGTTGTGATCGGTTCCGGCCCGGGCGGCTATGTCTGCGCCATCAAGGCGGCACAGCTGGGCTTGAAAGTCGCCGTGGTCGAAAAGCGCGCAACCTTCGGCGGCACCTGTCTCAACATCGGCTGCATCCCCTCCAAGGCTTTGCTGCATGCGTCCGAGATGATGGCCGAGGCGGAACACTCTTTCGATACGCTGGGCGTCGAGGTCGGCAAGCCGAAGCTGAACCTGAAAAAGATGATGGCGCACAAGGACAAGACCGTGGACGGCAACGTCAGCGGCGTGGCCTTCCTGTTCAAGAAGAACAAGATCGATGCCTTTCGCGGCACGGGCAAGATCATCGAGGGCAAGCTGGTCGAGGTGACCGGCGAGGACGGCAAGACGCAGCAGATCGAGGCGGCAAATATCGTCATCGCCACCGGCTCGGATGTCGCCGGCATTCCGGGCGTCGAGGTCGAGATCGACGAGAAGGTGATCGTGTCCTCCACCGGCGCGCTGTCGCTGGAAAAGGTGCCGGGTCATCTGGTCGTGGTCGGCGGCGGCGTGATCGGGCTGGAGCTGGGCTCTGTCTGGGCGCGGCTCGGCGCCAAGGTGACGGTTGTCGAGTTCCTCGACACGATCCTCGGCGGCATGGACGGCGAGGTGGCAAAGCAGTTCCAGCGCATGCTCGGCAAGCAGGGTTTTGACTTTAAGCTCGGCTCCAAGGTGACTGGCGTGAAGAAGGCCAAAGAAGGGTGCTTCGGTGACCTTCGAGCCGGTCAAGGGCGGCAACGCCGAGACGATCGAGGCCGATGTCGTGCTGATCGCCACCGGCCGGCGTCCCTATACGGATGATCTTGGTCTCGACATCGTCGGCGTCGAAATGGATCGCGGGCGCGTCAAGAATGACGGCCATGGCCGCACCAACGTGCCCGGCATCTGGGTGATCGGCGACGTGACGACAGGTCCGATGCTGGCGCACAAGGCGGAGGACGAAGGTCTCGCCGTCGCCGAGATGATCGCCGGCCAGAAGGGCCATGTGAACTACGACGTGATCCCCAGCGTGGTCTACACCTCGCCTGAGATCGCTTCAGTCGGCAAGACCGAGGAGGAGCTCAAGAAGGCCGGCATCGAATACAAGGCCGGCAAATTTCCCTTCACAGCCAACGGCCGCGCGCGGGCGATGCTGCATACCGACGGTTTTGTGAAGATCCTCGCCGACAAGGCGACGGACAAGGTGCTCGGCGCGCATATCCTCGGCTTCGGCGCCGGCGAGATGATCCATGAGCTCGCAGTGCTGATGGAGTTTGGCGGCTCGTCGGAGGATCTGGCGCGCACCTGCCACGCGCATCCGACCATGTCGGAAGCCGTGCGCGAGGCGGCGCTGGCGACCTTCTTCAAGCCGATCCACATCTGAATCTCAGGGCGACAACGCACCACACTGCAAATTCGGCGTACGCGTACCAATATCGGGGACACGAAGGTGACTCCGATGAAGATTATCGAGACACGGCCTGCCAAGGATTCCACGGTTCTGCCTGGAGCGGATTTCGCCGACGCCTGGCGCGTCAGCGGCATCGCTGTTGGTGCAGATGCCGAGACCATCGCGGCGCGCATGGGAACGCCGCCGGGCTGGGTGACGAAGCTGATGGCGATCCGTAACGCCTTGGTCGCACCGTTCGGTTTGAAGACCAGGCCTTCAAAGGAGCCGAAGGCACGATCCGGTTACCCGTTTCCGGTGCTCTCCGCGCAACCGCAGCGCGTGGTGATGGGACTGGACGACAGACATCTCGATTTTCGCTTGGTCGTCGAGGTGAGCGTCGCCGAAGGCCGCAAACTCGCCGCAACTGCGACCACATATGTGCGCACGCACAATCGGCTTGGACGGCTCTATCTTATGGCCGTGACGCCGTTCCATCGGCGCATCGTGCCGGCCATGCTCAAGCAGGCGGTGACCGCCGCGGCACTAGGCGGCTGTCACCTACTTCTTGTCGTCGCTTGCCTGACCGCCGCCAAACAGACCGCCGAACATCGACCGCATCATGTCCGCTCCTTGCGGCACGGCGGTGAACCAGGACTGCATCAGGCCTTCTGGTGAGAAGCGCTCCATTTCGGCCATCATGCGCTTTTCGACTTCCGCCATCATCGTCTGCTGCAACGGTTGAACATCGGGCAGGCCCATGAAAGTGCGCGCCTCTTCCGGCGTGCAGTCGACATTGACGGTTACTTTCATGGCAATCCCCGGGGCTCAAGCTGATCAAGCGATATTGGCCGAGGGTCAGTGCTTTGCCAAGCCGTTGTCAGCGCAGCAAAAAGCCGGCGCGCAGGCTGCGCGCCGGCCTGTACACGTGAACGCTTACTCGATCAGTTCTGCGGCGCGGGTGCAGCCGGAGCCGCAGGGCTGTGCATCTGGCGCCGGTGCCGCAGGCGGCGTTGCCGGTTCAGCCGGGGCGCTCGCGTCGGGCGCAGGCTGGGCCGGCGTCGCGGGTGCTGCCGGAGCGCGTCGCTCAGGCGCCGGCGCTGCCGGCGGCGTGGCCGGCTCACCAGTCGTAGCGGGTTCGGTCGGCGCTGGCGCGTTGGCGCCAGGCGCGAACATGAAGTAGGCAATCACGGCAAGCACGACGACGATGCCGGCAATAATGACGCCGCTGCCGGCTCGACGCGATTCGACGATGGGACGGTTGTCGACGCGCGCATCCTGGTTGGCGGACTGAATAGCGCGGATCAAGCTCCGGCGGAATTGTCCCAGCCGGGCTGGGCATTATAGGATCGTTGGTTTTTGGATCGGGGGTCGGATCCAAGCGACGGGCAGGTTCGGCCATAGTGAACTCCTTCGATCTGGATGCGGATCGATTGGAAAACGCGCGGCCAATGATTTGGTTGCAGATGATGCGGTGCGCCTCACGCTCCGCAGAAACAAAAACAACCCGCCGCCTGAGAGGCGGCTGGGTCAAAATCAGCGACAGTGGCCGATTAGCCTACTGCGTTTTGGTCTCGTCCGTCGTTGCCTTTTCCTCGACAAGCGGCGGCAGAGCGTCTGCAGTGGTCGACATCGGAGCCGCTTCGGCGGGCGTCACGCTGGCCACGATCGTCGTCGTGTCGACCTTGGCCGATTTCATGTAGTCACAGGCATTCGCGCCAACGACCGATAGGCCCAACGCTGCGATAGCAAGAACAATCTTCATGAAGTCTCTCCCTTGCGGGTTGTTGACGACATGGGAAGGCTAACAGAGCGCCATCGGATGGCCAAATCACGCTTTGCGTGATTTTAGCCCGAAGACCTTGAGGTCGCGCCTTTCTTCTCTGGCTTGGCGTCTTTGGAGGTCTTGGCAATTGCTTCTGCCGCGCCGGTCTTTTTCTTCGCGCAGCGGGCTTTTGGCCGCCGCAGGCTTCTTCGCTGCGGTCGCTTTCTTGGCCGCAGGCTTTTTGGCCTTGGCGTCCTCGGCGTCGACGTCGGCCGCCGCCTGTTCCCAGTGGCGCTGCTCATTGCCGCTGGGCTGGCCCTCGTCCAGCCAGATCTGGTGGGCGCGGGCGCGGATGCGGTCTTCTCTGCTGTCGGCCATGGCTTTTCCTCTCGAATCGATCGGCGCGATGCTGGAACACTAGCCGAAATCAATCAGCCAGCGGCCTGCACTGCGATACTATCAACAGGAGTTTGATTGTCGGCAAGTCAATCCGCGCGGGTGACGGTAAAACCTTTGCCGCGCAATTGTTCGATCACGCCTTGCGGTCCCGGCAGATGAAGCGAGCCGACGGCGATGAACACGCCGCCTTTTGCGAGCATGGGTTCGGAACGGTCGGCCATCACCGTGTTGCGCTTGACCACCATGACTTGCTCGAACTCGGCATAGCCTTCACCCAGACCGGCGGCATCGCCCAGCGTTGCCTCGAACAGCGGCCAGAACATGCCGATATCTTCGCGCTCATAGAGCTCGATCATCGTCTCGACGACGTCGTCGACCTTGTCGCCAAGCTTCAGCGTATCGATCAGGCCGCGGATGTGGAACTCGAGCGGCAGCGAGGCCATCGCCCGCAATTGCTCGTTTGCCGTCTCAAGGCCCAACAGCTCCTTGCCGGCAGCCTTGGCGCCTGTCGCAAGCTTCTGGTCCAGCATCTCGACGCCGGCGGTCTTGCGCGCCATCTCGCAGGCCGGCAGCGCCACCATCGCGATCAGCATCCATGGTTTCATCTTGGCGACGCGACGACAGCGGGATGCCCCGGGCTTTGAGACCTGCCTCAAGGGCGGCAGCATCCTCCGTGCTGAGCTTCGAGGTAAGCGTCGAGCCGTCGGTGAACATCATCAGGTCGGGCTCCTGCGCGAGCTGGCCCATCGTCTTCGCCTGGTCCAGAATGTCGGTCGTCTCGATGACGACCGTCTTCGCACCGTCATAAGCAGCCTGCGCCGTCGGCGTGAGGCTGGTGACGCGCGGGTCGGTCATGTGGATGGTGCCGAACAGCCAGGACGGCGCCAGCCCCTCCTTCTCGATCTTCCACAGCGTGCCCTTGCCGTTGAGCGTCTCGGCCGCCTTGGCTTCCAGCTTGGCCACGGCGGCGGGGTCGGTCTGCTGTAGCTCGGCCAGCAGATCCTTGCCCGTGCAGGCCGGCGCTTCCGCACGCGCCTGGCTGGTCGCCAGCATGAGCACAAGCAGGAAGCTGAGGAAAAACAGGAGATTGAGCGCCGCGATCAGTTTCAGCGCCGGTTCGGCGAAACGATCGGCCAGGGTAACGAAGCTTTTCATGCCAAATCTGCTAGCAGCGAAATGCGGTCAAACCGTTAATCGGAGCGGAAATCTGAAGGCAAACCGCGTCCGCGTCTGATCCAAGGTCGCCTATCGACTTTGGATTCAGACGCTCAAGCCCGTGGATGCGCGGACTCATAAATGTCGAGCAGGCGGCTGGTATCGACGCCGGTGTAGATCTGCGTGGTCGACAGGCTGGCATGGCCGAGCAGCTCCTGGATCATGCGCAAATCGCCTCCGCGGCCCAGCAGATGGGTAGCGAAGGAATGCCGCAGCGCATGCGGCGTCGCGGTGTCCGGCAGGTTCAGCACTGAGCGCAGCTTGGCCATCTCGCGCTGTATGATCGCCGGATTGAGAGGCCCGCCCTTCGCGCCACGAAACAGCGGGCCATCGGCCGGCAGATGGTATGGGCAGAGTTTTCGGTATTCGGCGACGGCCTGAATGGCGAGCGGCAGCACCGGCACAAGCCGCGTCTTGTTGCCCTTGCCCGTGACGCGCAGGATGGCGTCGCCTGCCTGGAGGTCACTGCTTTTTAGCCCCAACGCTTCGGAGATGCGCAGGCCGAGGCCATAAAGCAGCGTCAGGATCGCGGCATTGCGCGCCGCGATCCAGGGTTCTTCCGCCAACTGATCCTCCGACGATACAACCCGGCGGGCATCGACGACCGTCAGCGGCTTGGGCAGCGACTTCGGCTGTTTTGGCGCGCGCAACGCGGCGGCGCCGGCGGCATTGACCAGGCCGCGCTTTTCCAGAAATCGCAACAGCGAACGGATGCCTGCCAGGCCTCGCGCCAGGGTGCGCGGACCAGCGCCATCGTTGCGGCGCGAAGCCAGGAAGCCGCGCAGATCTGCCGGCCGCAGCTGCCTTGATGTCGGCGATGCCGGGCGGGCCGCCGCAATGGCCGGTGAGAAACTGCAGAAACTGGCGCGTGTCGCGCTCGTAGCTTTCAACGGTCTCCGCCGACAGCCGCCGTTCGCCCGACAGCGATTTCAGCCAGTTTTCCCGCGCGCGCCTGAAGGTCCGGCTTGGCGGAGATGAGGAATTCCTGCATTGGCAGCGTCGACCTATTTGGCATAAGTCAGCCATTAGTGACTGAGCCTGGTTAGCGCCGAGTAAGCGCCTGCAAAGGTTTGATAGATGACGAAACTGAAAAATCCCGTACTGCTCGGCGTCATCGGCGCGGCGCATGGCATCAAGGGCGAGGTGCGCGTGAAGACCTTTACGGGCGATCCGCTGGCGCTGGCCGACTATGGACCGTTGCACGCCAAGGATGGCCGGTCGTTCGAGATCGCCAGCATTCGCCCGGCCAACACGGTGGTGGTCGTGCGGCTTGAAGGGGGTCAACGACCGCAACCAGGCCGAGGCGTTGAACGGCGTCGAGCTGTTTGCCGAGCGCGCCACCTTGCCGGCGGAAGAGGACGGCGAGTTCTTTCACGAGGATCTGGTGGGCCTGTCGGTTCAGGACGAAACCGGCTCGACGATCGGCAAGATAACGGCCGTGCAGAACTTTGGCGGTGGCGACATCCTGGAGCTCAAGCTGGCGAACGGCAAGGAAGTGCTGATTCCGTTCACCCATGCCGCCGTGCCGGATGTCGACGTCGCCGGGGGGTTCATTCGCGTCGATAGCATCGCCGCCGGTTTGGTGCGAGGATGAGGACGAAGACGGCGAGCCCGATCGCGGGCCGCTCGGCCAGCCGGGCAAATTCAGCCCCAAATCGCGCCCGCGCGGCCCGAAGGACGCCGGAGGCAACCGGTGAGCGGCTTCCGCGCCACCGTGCTGACGCTCTATCCGGAGATGTTTCCCGGCGCGCTCGGGCTGTCGTTGGCCGGCAAGGCGATGCAAGGCGGCGCATGGTCGCTGGAGGCCATGCAGATCCGTGACTTCGCCACCGATCGCCATCGCACCGTCGACGACACGCCGGCCGGCGGCGGCGCGGGCATGGTGATGCGCGCCGACATTCTGGCAAAAGCCATCGACGCCGTCTCACCGGCCGATGACCTCCGCCCTCGCCTGCTGATGAGCCCGCGAGGAAAACCGCTGACGCAGGCGCGTGTGCGCGAACTGGCGGCCGGACCCGGCGTGGTGGTCCTCTGCGGCCGCTTCGAGGGCGTCGACCAGCGGGTGATCGATGCGCGCAATCTCGAGGAAGTGTCGGTCGGCGACTACATCCTGTCCGGCGGCGAGCCGGCAGCGCTGGTCCTGCTCGACGCCGTGGTGCGGCTGCTGCCCGGCGTGATGGGCAACGATGAATCCGGAACGCATGAGAGTTTCGAGGATGGGCTGCTGGAGCACCCGCATTACACGCGGCCGCAGGAGTTCGAGGGACGCGCGATCCCTGAGGTGCTGACCTCGGGCAACCACGGCAAGATCGAAAAATGGCGGCGCGAGCAGGCGGAAAAGCTGACGCGGGAGCGGCGGCCGGATCTGCTCGGTCAGCCCGTCACGAAATAATACACCGCCAGGAACAGGCCGACCGCGATGACCACCGCGCGCATGGCGCTTTGCGGCACGCGTTTGGCGACCCACACGCCCGACCAGCCGCCCAGCGCCACGCCCGGGATCATCACCAGCGCCTGCGGCCAGGCGACCACGCCGCCGGCGACGAAGACGACGATGGCGACGGCAGCAATCACCGTCGCCAGCATGTTCTTCAGCGCGTTGAGCCGGTGATAGTCGCCGCTCTGCGACAGGCCGAGCGTCGCAAGCATCATCACGCCCATGCCGGCGCCGAAAAAGCCGCCATAGATCGAGGTGAGGAATTGCAGGACCCAGCCGAACACGCCGCCGACCGCCGCTTCCTGTCCGGGCTTGGGTTTCGGCTTCAGCCATGGCCCGGCAGCGAACAGCGCAGTCGCCGCGATCAGCAGCCAGGGCACCAGCGCGCGGAAAGATGGATTGTCGAGCTGGAGCAGGATCCAGGCGCCGCCGAGCGAGCCCAGGATGGACGCGACGGCCAGCGCGAGCGCGCCGCGCCAGAACGTCTTGAAATCGTCCCAATAGGCCAATGTCGAGGTGACATAGCCCGGGAACTGCGTGATCGAGGAGGTCGCATTGGCGATGACAGGCGGTATGCCGGCAAAGGTCAGCGTGCCGAACGACAAAAAAGTGCCGCCGCCGGCGACGGCATTGATCATGCCGGTGAGCACACCGGAGACAAACAGCACAAGGATGGTCAGCAGGCTCAAGGGCAGTCTCGATTGGAGGGCGGCATTCGAGGGACAGAACAGCGTCTAGGCGTCGATTCCCTGTTTGCCAAGCCGCATCAGCCGGTTTCCATCAGGTCCAGCAGCGCCTGGACGGTTTCTTCCGGCGCTTCCTGCGGGATGTTGTGGCCGACGCCTGGCAGCATTCGGGCCTCGTAGCGGCCGGTGAAATGGGCGGCAATCGCGCTCGCATCAGGGTGCGGAACGGCCGCGACGCCATCATCGGCGCCAAACAGCGCGATCGTTGGAACGGCGATCGTCGGCTGCGTTTCAAGCCGATCTTCCATCGCCTGATAGGCCGGATCGCCAGGCACGTAGCCGAAGCGATGGCGATAGGAATGGATCACGACATCGACAAAATCCGGATTGTCGAAGGCGGCGGCGCTATCGGCAAAATCGGCGTCGGTGAAGCTCCAAGTCGGCGACCAGAGCTTCCACAGAAGCCGGCAGATGTCGTCACGGTTTTCCCGCAGGCCACGCTCGCCGCGCGGCGAATGAAAATAATACTGGTACCAGAAGCGGTGCTCGCTCTCGGCCGAAGCCGGCGCTACCGAGGCCGGGATGTTCTGGAGGTTGTAGCCGTCGCCGGTGACCAGCGCCGTCACGCGCTGTGGCCAAAGCGCGGCAACGATGCAGGCCGCGCGCCCGCCCCAATCATAGCCGGCCATGGCGGCGCGCTCGATGCCGAGCGCGTCCATGAAATCGAGCAGATCCTGCGCCAGCGCGCCCTGCTGGCCTGAGCGCATTGTGGTTTCGGACAGAAACCGGGTCGGGCCATAGCCGCGCAAATAGGGTATCAGCACGCGATACCCTCTGGCCGCCAGCGGGGGAGCGACATCGTCATAACCACGTGGTGAGTAAGGGAAACCGTGCAGCAGGATGACAGCCTGCCCGGCTTCTGGCCCGTGTTCCTCATAGGCAATATCGAGCGTCGGCGTTCGTATCGTCTTGACTGGTGGGGTCACTTCGTGGTCCTCGGCTGCGACACCATAGGTAGGCGGGGGCAGCGAAAAATCGCTGGTCCAGAGGTGACAAACACCTGACAAGCGTGTATGTGCCCGGCCGAAACCAGCAAAATGACTGGTTCCCGTCAACATATGACGGTGAAATCGCCCCTGTCGAACCTTCGGGCCAGACATAGCCGAGCGGCCGATACCCAAAATGGGTGGGAACTGCAAAGCGAGACGGGCGCTCTGGCTGTCGAAAGAACAAGAAGTGGATTTTTGAGATGGATATCATCCGTCAGCTCGAGGCCGAACAGGCCGCCAAGATCGAAGCCAAGCGCACGCTCCCCGAATTCCAGCCCGGCGACACCCTGCGCGTGCAGGTGCGCGTCACCGAGGGCACCCGTACCCGCGTGCAGGCCTATGAGGGCGTTTGCATCGCCCGCGCCGGCGCCGGCATCAACGAGAATTTCACCGTCCGCAAGATTTCCTATGGCGAAGGCGTGGAGCGTGTGTTCCCGGTCTATTCGCCGCTGGTCGAGGCGGTCGAGATCGTGCGCCGCGGCAAGGTGCGCCGCGCCAAGCTCTATTACCTGCGCGATCGCCGCGGCAAGTCGGCCCGCATCTCCGAAAACACCGGCGTGCGCGCCCGCAAGCTGAACGACGCCGAGCGCGACGCGCTGAACGCCGAAAAGGCCCGCATCGAGGCCGAGAAGGTCGCTGCCGCCCAGGCGCTGGCCGCCGAAAAGGCCGCGCAGGAAGCTGCCGAGAAGCAGGCCGCCGCTGAAGCAGCCGCCGCCAAGGCAGCTGAAGAGAAGGCGGCCGAGGAAGCTGCGGCGAAGGCCGCCGCCGAGGCCGCACTGCCGAGGCTGCACCTGCCAGCGAATAAGCAGTCAGTTCGAGAATTCGAAAAGGGCGTCCTTTAGGGCGCCCTTTTTCATTCCGAGGACTTCTGACGGTTACGCCGTCATGCTCGGGCTTGTCCCGAGCATCTGCTAAGCAAGCGATGGCCATTCGCCTCCCTTGCAAGCGCCGGCAGATCCTCGGGACAAGCCCGAGGATGACGTCACCAGCTTCTTAGTTCTCGAACATCACAAACGCCGCCCAGACGCGAGGGTCCTTGGCGGCCGGCAGTTGACCGGCGATGGCGTCGCGCCGTGTCTGGCGCAGCGCTTCGGGATAGGTCTTGCCGGTGGTGAGGTGCTCGTAAAAGCGAACCATGAACTGTTCGGTGCCGGCGTCGTCGACGGGCCACAGAGTTAGAAGAGAGCGCTTTGCCCCGGCTATGTTGATGGCCGTAGGCAGTCCTCGCAGGCCGCCTACAAAAGTCTCCTCGCCACGGCCCGTTTCACAGGCGGAGAGGACGAGCAACTCAAGTTTGGACAGGTTCCACAGCATCAGCTCAAAGGCATAGAGCCGTCCGTCATTGTCGTCCCTCTTCATCGACCGCTTGTCGCCCGAGCGTGAAAGGATGACATCGCTCTGCCAGAGCGCATCGACGCCCTCGACGCCGCCGGATTTGGCGCTGGCATAGGCGCCGTGCGTTGCAAGATGGGCGATGCTGGCCTGTTCCATAGCCTTGCGAACGACGGGCTCTGCTGCCTCGGCGCCTGTCAAAATGGTAGGCTCAAAGTGCAGCGGCCTCAGAATTTCCGCGATTTCGCGGACTTCCTTCAGCGTCCCGGGCAGTGGTTCCGCACCTTTCTCCGCCCCGTTGGCATAGTCGAGGCCGCCCGCCAACAGAATCTCGCCATCCTTGGCCAAAGTCTGTTCGGCCGAGACGCCATAAAGCGATTCCGGGCGCGTCAGCATGCGCACCGTGTAGCGCTCCTCCAGCAGCCGGTTCTGACCGTCCTGAAGCAGCGAAAACGGCACGGCGAACAATTGCCCGTCGGGAATCACGAAAAGTGTCGTCGCACCGACAAGGTCGGATTGCAGCGGAGCGATTAGTTTCTCGTCCAGACCCGTGAACGTCTCCTGCATCGTATCGATCGGGACGGCGCCACGATCTTGCGCCGAGCGTGTTGAGCGCAGCAAAGCCAGTTGCCGTGTCTGATTCTGCGCGATGATCGCCCGCGGGTCGCCGAGATAGACGAGCTGGGGCGCTTTGTCCTTGCGCCAGGCGATGCCGTACAACCGCACGTCATCGAAGGGCTCGGCGGCTTGCCGATCGGCCCGCCATTTGCGCGTGATGAAATATTGCACGAGCGCCTGGTCGGGCTGCAGCAACTGGCTCGGCGTCGGCAGCGGTGCTTCCATCGCCTCCGCAGACACCTGGTATTTTCCATTCGCCCGCCGGTCTATTTCGTCGTTCAAAACCCTGAGACGCTCGAGCATCGCAAAGCCCGCCGACTGCTGGCTTTGGTCGACGGCGAATATCTCACGAGACGTGAAGGAGATGCGGATCGCCTCGTCGATCAGCTCGTGCATGACCGTGTCATCAGGGCCGACGAGCCGTGCGAGCTTACGCAACCTGTCGCGCTTGCCATCCTCCAACGACGGCCAGCGGCGGGCGGCATCCGCGAACGAAGCTACGGCGATCGGCTCGACTTCGGCGAGCCTGCCGTAGTCATAGAGCATGTCGTCGGCCATGGCCCGCGTAGCTTCCATGACATCGCGACTGCCGGCAGCGCCTATCTGCGTCGAAATCCCCTGCACGAGGCGCTGATCGATGCGTGAAAAATCAGCAGCTGCTCCGGCCGGGTCGGCACGGCTCTTGGCTTTGGCCAGCGCCAGGCGAGCAGCGAGGCTCAATGCGTCATCAGTGTAGCGCCTTCCGAGCTGTTCCAACGCTATGCCAAGGGCGCGCTCGAGATAGACAAATGATCGCTTCGGATCGCCCGCCCGATCGAAATGATCGGCCAGCAGATTGGTGAACTTGAACCGCAACAATTGGGGAAAGGCATCGTCTTCGGCTAGCTTCTCGATAGAAGCTCGCTTCTCATCGTCGAGCCTGTCCGTTCCAGCCGCGAGCCTGGTATAGGATATCCACGCTTCCGCCTGTACCAGCAGGATTGGGTCGTCCTTCAGGTTGGCGGCAATCTCGCGATTGAGTTCGAAGTAGCGCAGCGCTTCCGCATAGTCGCCAAGCAGCAGGCAGTCGAGCGCAGTATTGTTGGCACTGTAGAGCGAAGTCATGTGGCCTTTGCCGAAGTGCGCGAGACGCCTCTCCAGTGCAACTTTGTCGTAGCTGAGAGCTTTTGACGTCGCCCCGATCAGCCGAAGCGGTTCGGCAAGATTATTGGCCAGGTACCAGGTAAACGGATCGTCCGGACCGAGCACCTTCAGCGCCAACTCGTAGTTTCCCTGTGCGATATTGACCGCCGTCCCAACCTGGCCGCTCTCCGCAAGGGCGGTTGCAAGCCGATCGTTGGCGGCCATCAACTGCCGCGATTCCGTGCCGTAGTAGCGTGCATAGAGGTCGGTAGCGGCAGTGAACAAAGGAACGAAATGGGTGCCTTCCTTGGGAACGGCCGCACGGAACTGCGCATAGGCGAGGTAGAAGTCAGCACGCTCTTTGACGTCAGCGCGCATGGCAGGGGTCTGCTCACCCTCTGCGAAGATCTCGTCAGCCTGGTCGTTCAGGCCGTTCTCGAAAAAGGTGACGGCCGCATTGGTGTAGCTGTTGATCGTGAAGGCATAGTGGTCGGTCAAGGCGGCCGCCCGCAAAGCCTGCCGCAACTTTAGATAAGCTTCGTCAAACGGTCCGGCAGCCAAGGCTTGATAGGCGGCGTCGATGACTGCCTGGAGCTCCGCTTCGGTTGGATGACTCGCGGCGGCATTGCGCGCTACCGGTGTTTGAACCTGCGCGCGGACGGAAGCCATGGGCGCCAGCAGGAACAGTTCTATCGCGATCATCATGACGGCCAAGCCGCGCATCTGAACCCCTGCCGGTCGCCCAAAATTCGCAGGCCATCTATGCCGGACACACGGTCTGGTTGCAAATTTCCCAACTTGACTCGATAAACATCGTATGCGATTAGATCGTACACAAACAAATGGAGCCACCGAATGTCCACACTCTATTCCACCCAGGCAACCGCCACCGGCGGCCGTTCCGGCCATGTCGAAACCAATGACGGGCTGTTGAGCGTCGATCTCGCCCGGCCGAAGGAAATGGGCGGCGAAGGTGGCGGCACCAATCCCGAGCAGCTCTTCGCTGCCGGCTATTCGGCCTGCTTCGGCAGCGCCCTGCAGCTTATCGCGGGCAAGCAGAAGGCGCCTCTGCACGATGCGGCGATCACCGCGACTGTCGGCCTGCAGCCCAACGGCCAGGGTGGCTTCCAGTTGACCGCTGCCTTGCTGGTCGAGACAAAGGGCGTGGATCAGGCGACGGCGGAAGCATTGGCTGCCGCGGCACACAAGGTTTGCCCCTATTCCAACGCGCTGCGCGGCAATGTCGACGTGGCGCTGACCGTCAAGGCCGCATGACCGACAAAACGCAGCGATCGAAGGCAGGGCTGGCGGCAAACGCCGGCCCGCTTCGGCTCGACCAGCACATCTGCTTCGCGCTCTATTCGGCGAGCGCGATGGTGACGCGGCTTTACCGGCCGCTGCTGGAGCCGCTCAACCTGACCTATCCGCAATATCTCGCCATGCTGGTGCTGTGGGAGAAATCGCCGCGCACCGTCGGCGAACTGGGCGAGGCGCTGCGGCTCGATTCGGCAACGTTGACGCCGCTCATCAAGCGATTGGAGGCGGCCGGTTACGTGACCCGCCGGCGCGACACCGCCGATGAACGGCGCGTGCTGATCGCGCCAACGCCTGAGGGTGATGCACTGCGCGAAAGAGCCGCCGACGTGCCGCGATCGATGGCTTGCCAGCTACCTATTGAGACCAAGGACCTCGTCGCCCTGCGCGGCATCCTCGACCGACTGAACCAGAAGCGAAGGCAATCGAGCCGAAATCGTTAAGCTAAAGTCGAGCACTGGTCCAAGCTCGTACAGCTTGCAACGCGGTTTGGGCGCGATATGGTTGCGGCTTGCTTTCACACCGCCGGCTGCCGCCGGTCTTGCACGCCCGGAGCTGAGCCAATGTCGATCACCAAACGCGTCTTTCTCGGCCTTCTTGCCGTCCTGGCGCTGCCCCTCGCAGCCAGCGCGCAGAGCCTTCCCGACCTGAAAGGGCGCAAGATCGTCGTGGTCACCGAAAACGCCTATCCGCCGCTGCAATTCGTCGATCCCAAAGACGGCAAGGCGATCGGCTGGGAATATGACGCGATGAACGAGATCGCCAAGCGGCTGAACTTCCACGGTCGAATATCAGAACATCTCCTGGGACGCGATGATCCAGGCGGTCGCCGACAAGCAGTACGACATGGGCATGACCGGCATCACCATCAACGACGAGCGCAAGCAGAAGGTCGACTTCTCCGACCCCTATATGCGCTCCGAGCAGTTCATGCTGGTGCGCGGCGACGAAAGCCGCTTCACCGACGCCAAGACCTTCGGCGAATTCAAGGAAGGCCTGGTCGGCGCGCAGCCGGGCACGACGCCCTTCTACACCGCCGTCTACAGCGTGCTCGACGGCAACGAGCAGAACCCGCGCATCAAACTGTTCGAGACCTTCGGCGCCACGGTGGCAGGCGCTGTCGGCCGGCGACGTCGACGTCGTGCTGACCGACGGCACGGCCGGCAAGGGCTATGTCGATGCCTCGGGCGGCAAGCTGAAGCTGATCGGCGGACCGCTCGGCACCGAGGATTTCGGCTTCATCTTCCCGAAGGGCTCCGATCTCGTCGCGCCGATCAACGCGGCGATCGCCGCGATGAAGGCCGACGGCACGATCGACGCGCTGAACAAGAAGTGGTTCCTGGACTACAAGATGGGCCAATAGCCGCGCCGATGCCGGCTCGCGCCGGGCACGGACGGGCAGACGAAGAATTCCCTTATTGGCTTGCCGCCGCCATCGCGATTGCCATCGCGGTGGCGGTCGTACATCTATGTCAGCGACCTCTATGGCAAGGTATTCCTGACCGTTATCCAAGGGCCTCTGGATCACCGTCTTCGTCACGATCATCGCCTTCTTCGCTGGCCTGCGCCATCGGTCTCGTTTTCGCGCTGATGGCGTTGTCGCCATCGCGCTGGATGCGCGAGGTGTCGCGCTTCTATATCGAGATCATCCGCGGCGTACCGATGCTGGTCCTGCTGTTCTGGATCGCCTTCGTCGGCGCGCCGGCGGCAATCGTGCGGCTGGAACTGGATCACCGCGCCGCTCCAGCAGGCGGGATTGATGGACGCCGCGACGGTGCGCGACTTCTCGCTGCTGTGGCGCGCCATCATCGCGCTGACCATCGGCTATTCGGCCTTCATCGCCGAGGTCTTCCGTGCCGGCATCCAGTCGGTCGACATCGGTCAGGTGGAGGCGGCGAAGGCGCTTGGCATGTCGGGCTACCAGCGCTTCCGGCTGATCGTCTTGCCGCAGGCGATCCGCATGATCCTGCCGCCGCTCGGCAACGACTTCGTCGCCATGGTGAAGGATTCCTCGCTGGTCTCGGTGCTCGGCGTCGCCGACATCACCCAGCTCGGCAAGATCTACTCCGCCGGCTCGTTCCGCTACTTCGAGACCTATTCGATGGTGGCCTACATCTATCTGATCTTGACGGTGGGGCTGTCTCTGGCGCTGCGCAGGCTGGAACGGCGCATGCGCTTCAACCAGACCACCGCTCCGCAGCACTGAGCCGACCAACGATCTGGAACCGATTGACCTTTGCTGCGTTGCACGCCACGCCCATCAACGCAAAGGTCTGCAATGGAAGCGCTCGTCGAGGAATTTGGACACCCCACCTACGTCTCGTTTCCGGTGATTACGTTTCGGCTGTTCCTGGCTGCTTTGCTGGGGGCGGCGATAGGGTTCGAGCGCGAGGCGCAAAACCGCCCGGCGGGCCTGCGCACGCACATCCTGATCTGCCTCGCTTCAGCAATGATCGCGGTGCTCACCATCGAGATCACCCATGCGCCGATGTTTCAAAAGGAGACGGCGCGCTTCGATCCGATCCGGGCGGTAGAAGCCGTGACTGCCGGCATTGCCTTCCTCGCGGCCGGCACCATTCTGTTTGCACGCGGCGAGGTGCACGGCCTGACCACGGGAGCCGGCATGTGGTTGGCCGGCGCCATCGGCCTGTGCGCCGGCCTTGGCTTCTGGCAGGTGGCGGTTTTGGGAACCGGCCTTGCCCTGGTCTGTGCTCGTTCTCCTGCAGAAGCTGGAAACGCGCATCCCCATCACGCAGGACGCGGCGAAACCCGTGCCGTCCGACGCCAAGAGCAAGAAGGCCAAGGATCAGGATTGACGTCTCCGCCTGTTGTGATTTGACCTCACCGGCTTGGCGGCCTAGGTTGTTCTCGTAGGGGCAATGAGGAGTATCGCCATGCGCAGGCCGCTTCGTCTGCTCGCACTTCTGGCCACAATCGTGCTCTCCGCGCCCGCCCTCGCCCATCACGGCTGGTCCTGGACGAAGGACGGATTTTTCGAGCTGAAGGGCAAGTTGCTAGCCGTCTATGTCGGCAATCCGCATGCCACTCTCGATGTCGATGTCGAGGGCGAGAAATGGCGGGTGGAACTCGCCCCACCCGGCCCGACGATGAATGCCGGCTTCACCGAGGATGTCGCCAAACCCGGCGACGAGGTGACCGCTATCGGCAACCGCTCGCAGGATGAAAACGAAAAGCGGATGAAGGCGGTACGCATCATCATCGGCGGCAAGACCTACGATGTTTATCCGGACCGTGCGCCGCCGGCGAATTGAGCGCCATTCGGCGTGGATGCCTGGCTAGCCAGCCTGGAACAGCTCGGCCTGATCCGGGCGGTGAAGACGTCCTTCTTCGCCTATCCGCTGATCAACGCGGCGCATATTGCGGCCGTGGGCGTGCTGCTCACCAGCGTTGTCCTGATGGATTTGCGGCTGCTTGGCTGGTTCGAAGACCTGCCTGAAAGCCGTTTTGTCGAGCTGCTGCGCCGTCTTGCGTTGGGTGGCTTCATCGTCGCCGTGATGACAGGGTGTTGTCATGTTCGCCGTGCGGGCTTCCGACTATGCGGCGAGTTCGCTCTTCTTGACGAAGATGGGGTTAATCGCCTTGGCCGGCGTCAACTTCCTAGGGTTCTTAGCTCTGAGGCGGGACCGACATCGCAGAGGATAAAGCTTTCGGTAGCCGGACGGTTTTCGGTGATTGCATCTTTGGTGCTCTGGCCCTGCGTGCTGATTGCCGGCCGATTTCTCGGCTTTGTCTAGATCAACCTAGCCGGACAGCCATGGTGGAGGACCTTGGGCAGCGTTTCGTGTGCAAGACGGATGCCGACGCGTGGCAGATACAGGTGCAATCACCGCTGGGTGGGCTTGATGGCTCTCTGCCGCACACTTTCCTCGTCCGCCTTCAGTCGTTCGGCGGTCGTCATGACCCGATCCGCGCGGCCGAGGCGCGGCAATTGAAGCGGCGCGACGGGCACCGGTGGGCGGTAGGCATCGCGCACAAACTTGCGATGACGGAGAAACCACAAAGCTAGAAGAAGAAAAACGAGCGGGAAACCGATGCCGAAGACGGCGGTCACCGCGTCGCGCACCGCATCGTTTCGGTTCCGAATCGTCGGCTCCTGACCCTGGCGCAAGTAGACGGTGACGGCGTCGCCAACGTGATGAGAGCGCGTGGATGGCGCCGTCACATCTTCCTCGAAAGTGATCGGCGCGTCGTCCATCTGAACGGCTACGGTGATCCGTTCCTTGATCGTCAGCGCGCCGTCTTGCAGAACGTCGACCGCGAGAATGCGGCCGCTCGCAATCTCGACCGCGATCGGATCAATCAAGCCAAAAAGCCGACCAACCGCAGGGGCTGAAGAATAGATGCCAGCAAGGAGCCCCACGCCCGCCAAGACCACGATCAGCAGCGCAACATACCAGCCGACCATTGCTCCGAGCAGCCGATCGATGCCACGGCCGACCCATCGCAGAGCCGGCCAAACCAGCACCGCGACCGGATTGAGGAAGAGCCCCACGATACGCCAGAGCATATTCGAGAACCGAGCGCCTTAGGCGGCGAGCGCCAGGAACTTCTCCAGCACCTTGTCGCCCATGGTTGTCGTCCCGACCTCGTTCTTGCCGTCCGACATGATGTCCTTGGTGCGGTAACCTTCGTCGAGCACGGCGGCGATCGCCGCCTCGAGCCGATCCGACTTCCGCGACCATGTTGAACGAATAGCGCAGGCACATGGCGAAGGAGGCGATCATGGCGATCGGGTTGGCGATGCCCTTGCCGGCGATGTCGGGCGCGGAGCCGTGCACCGGCTCGTAGAGCGCCTTGCGCTTGCCGGTCTTGGCGTCCGGCGCGCCGAGCGAAGCCGACGGCAGCATGCCGAGCGAGCCGGTCAGCATCGCCGCGACATCCGACAGCATGTCGCCGAACAGATTGTCGGTGACGATGACGTCGAACTGTTTTGGCCAGCGCACCAGCTGCATGCCGCCGGCATCGGCCAGCATATGGTCGAGCTTCACATCGGGATATTTCGCCTTGTGGGTGGCGGTCACGACCTCGTTCCACAGCACGCCGGACTTCATGACGTTGCGCTTTTCCATCGAGGTGACGTGGTTGTTGCGCGTGCGGGCGAGCTCAAAGGCAACGCCCGAGATGCGCTCGATCTCGAATGTGTCGTAGACCTGCGTGTCGATGCCGCGCTTCTGGCCGTTGCCGAGGTCGATGATCTCCTTCGGCTCGCCAAAATAGACGCCGCCGGTCAATTCGCGCACGATCAGGATGTCGAGGCCCTCGACGACATCCTTCTTCAGCGACGAGGAGTCGGCCAGCGCCGGATAGCAGATCGCCGGGCGCAGATTGGCGAACAGCGCAAGATCCTTGCGCAGGCGCAGCAGGCCGGCTTCCGGGCGCACCTCATAGGGCACTGCATCCCATTTCGGCCCGCCGACGGCGCCGAACAGCACGGCGTCGGCGTCAAGCGCCTTGGCCATATCGTCTTCCGAGATCGCCTGGCCATGCGCGTCGTAGGCCGAGCCGCCGACCAGACCTTCCTCGGTCTCGAAGCCGGCATCCATCTTGTCGTTCATGGCGGCGATGATCTTCTTCACCTCGGCCATGGCTTCGGGGCCGATGCCGTCTCCGGGAAGAAGAAAGAGTTTGCGCGCAGCCATTTCAGATCCTCGACAGGTGAGAAAGTCGCGGCTGTGCTAGCGGGGGAAACGACGAAGCGCAAGCCACTGCGGACATGAAAAAGGGCGCGAAAGCCGCGCCCTCAATCGTTGCTGCTGCGTTCAGCCGATCGTCAGCCGCCGTCGATCTCTGCGCCGATCGCCGCGATCGCGCGCTGGTAGACGCTGGCCGAATTCCAGCCGGCGATGGCGCCCATATTGCCATCATAGCCCCTGCCGGCCCGCCAGCCATGACCTCTGCAGGAAATTGGCGGTGGACGCCAGCGCATCGGCCTTGTTCTTCAGGTCGACCCGGCCGTCGCCATTGCCGTCCACGCCGTATTTCAGCACGTTGGCCGGCAGGAACTGCGTGTGGCCCACTTCGCCATGCATCGCGCCGACGGTGGAGGCCGAGATCGAGCCGCGATCGACCAGCTTCAGCGCGGCGATCGCATGCGGCGTGAAGAACGCCGGACGGCGGCAGTCATAGGCCAGCGTGGTGATCGCCGAGATCGTGTTCTGGTTGCCCATATAGGAGCCGAAGCCGGTCTCCATGCCCCAGATTGCCAGCAAAGCGCCGGCCGGCACGCCGTAGCGCTGCTCGATGCTCGAGAACAGCGCCGCGTTGGATCGTTTCAGGCTCTTGCCCTTTGAAATGATGGCGCTGGCGCCGCGCTTGGCCATGAACTGCGCAAACGACAGCTTGAAGCTCTTCTGATTGCGGTCGGCCGAGATCGTCTTCGAGGCATAGTTCGCGCCCGCCAGAGCCGACAAACCGCGACGTCCGACGCCGCCGGCCTGCGCCTGCTGGGCGAAATCTTCCTTCCACGCCTCGAACCCGCTGGCGTTCTTGCCGCACGATGCCGCTTGAGCCGTGCCGGAGACCATAAGCGCCCCCAAAACAGCAGCGGCAAATAGTTTCCACTGGCCTCTACCTGCCATCCTCTTCTCCTGCATTGCCTGATTCATGCCCCGTTGCGATTGATCATGCCAGCGAAACGAACATTTGTCACCGCCGGCCTATTCGGAAGGCCCAAGGCACTGATACGCTGCGGCTGATGGCTGGCTTACAGCCGCAAACTGCCCTACGATCAAGCAATTATTATGGCAATGCCAGAGAATGTTCGTGAACGATGTCGATGTGGTTATCGTCGGCGCCGGTTCGGCCGGCCTTGCTGCGGCCAAAGTACTGCGGGCGGCGGGGCTTACTTTCCGGGTTCTTGAGGCCATGGGGCGGGTTGGCGGGCGGGCCTGGACGTCAGACGAGCATTTCGGCGTGCCCTTCGACATAGGCTGCGCCTGGATCCATGCGGCCGACCGCAATCCCTATTTCGCCGAGGCAGAGGCGGCCGGCTGGACGCTGCACCACCACGACATGAATGTCGATCATCTCTACTACGGCAAGCGCAAGGCGAGCGAGGATGAAGAGGCGGCAATGAAGCTCGCCGACCTTCAACTCTCCGAACTTCTGGACAAATGGGACGGCACCGACGACCGCGTATCCTCGCTGCTGGCGACCGGCCACGCGCCGCGTGCGGCGGCGACCTTCGCCGGGCCGATGGATTTCGGCAAGGATTATGACGAGATTTCCGTCGAGGATTTTCGCGCCGCCGCCGACCTCGATCCGAATTACTACACGCTGGAGGGTTTCGGCGCCCTGGTCTCCCGCTTCGGACTGGACATCGAGGTCGATCTGTCGACGCCGGTGAAGACGATCCGCTGGGACATTCCGGGCGTTGCCTGCGAAACCGAGCGCGGCACCATCCGTGCGCGGGCGGTGATCGTGACTGCTTCGCCGGCGGTGCTCGCCTTCGAGGAAATCGACTTCACCCCCGATTTGCCGGAAGCCTATGTGCAGGCGTGCTTCGACCTGCCGATGGGCATGCTGACCAAGATTCCGCTGGAGGTGCGCGGCACGCGGCTCGGCCTGCAACCGTTCGACGACCTTTTGATCGAACGCTACGCCAAGCACGATATCTATTTTCTGTGTTTTCCGTTCGATCTCGATTTGATGATCGGGTTCGTGGGCGGCGACTTCGCTTGGGAGATGTCGGCGGCTGGCGAGAAGGCCGGCATCGATTTCGTGACAGACCGGCTGTGCGGCATTTTCGGCGCCGATGTGAAGAAGAACGTCAGCCGCGCGATGATGACCGACTGGGGCGGCGAGCGCTTCGTGCGCGGCGCCTATGCGGCGGCGCGGCCGGGCCGCTCAAAAGCTCGGCAGACGCTGATGGAGCCGATCGCCGACCGCATCTTCTTCGCCGGCGAGCATCTTGCCGGGCCGCTCATCCAGACCTGCGGTGGCGCCCGCCTTTCGGGCGAAAACGTTGCGCGCCAAGTTGTCAGCGTGCTGACCGGCAAAACCGAAGCTTCAGGCTGATTTGGCGAAGACACCGGCCTTGGCGCAAAAGCGCATGAACCGCGCCTGCGGGAGCGGCCGCGCATAATAATATCCCTGACCGAAGCGGCAGCCGATTTCGAGCAGCTTCTTCTCCTGCGCTTCCGTCTCTATCCCTTCGGCGACAACATCGAGGCCCATCGTCCGGGACATGTCCAGCAGCGCCTGGATGATAGCGCGATCGAAGCGGTCCTTCTGAATATCGCGCACGAAACCGCGATCGATCTTGATCGTGGTGATCGGGAAGCGCTTCAAAAGGCTGAGCGAGGCATGGCCGGTGCCGAAATCGTCGAAAGCGATGCGCACCTTTGCATCGCGCAAGGCACGGAACTGCCGGTCGAGATCGGCCCCGCCGCCGAGCGCCGTCGTTTCGGTCACTTCCAGTTCCAGGCTCTCCGGCGGCAACTGGTAGCGGCGCAAGGTGTCGCGCACGACGTCTGGCAGGTTGCCGGCACGCAACTGCCCGGCAAACAGGTTGACGGAGACGCGCGCCGAAAGCAGTCCGGAGCGACGCCACGTCGCCACATGCTGGCATGCTTCATCGATGATCCAGTCGCCCACCTGCGCCGACAGCGAATGGGATTCCAGCGCAGCGAGGAAGGCAGCCGGCGCCAAGACGCCGCGCGCGCGGTGATTCCAGCGCAGCAACGCCTCCGCGCCGATGATCGCACCGCTGGTCATGTCGATCTGCGGCTGGAAGAAGAGCTCCAACTCCTGCCCTTCGACCGCGTGGCGGATTTCGTCATTCATCGCCCGCCGTGTGGCGATCGCGCTGCGCATGGCCGGCTCGAACAGGCGGGCGGTTGCGGCGGCGGGCGTGCGCGGCAGGGCCAAATCGGCATTGGCGACAAGCTCGTCCGCCTCATGACCTTGCGATGGACTGATCGCAATGCCGATGTTTGCGCCCAGCCGTACGACATGCTCGCCGACGCTGAGTGGACCGTTGACCGTGTGAAGCAGCTCGCGCGCCGTTGCCATGGCCCGCACGGGATCTGCCCATGCCAGGCAGGATCAGCGCGAACAGGGAGCCCTCGGGACGGCACATCAGCGCGTCCTTCGACACCAGCGCCGGCAGGCGAATGGCAAGACTTTGCAGGATCGTATCGCCAACCTTGTAGCCGAGGTCGCCATTGATTTTCTTCAGGCCGTTGAGCCCGATCAACATGACGGTGACGTCGACCTTGTCGTCGAGAAGGTCCTGCAGCCGCTCCATCATCTCGAGTCGATTGGGCAGGCCCGTCAGCGAGTCACGGCGCGCCAGGCCGGCATGCTTTTCGGCCCGCTCGCGCCGCTCGGAAATGTCGCGGATAACGCCGCTCATCATCATGCCGTCGGCGGCCTGCCATGCCGCCAGGCCGATCTCGATTGGAAACTCGTGGCCGTCGGCGTGCAACGCCATGACCTCGACGGTGCGCCCCGCCAGTCTCCGTCGGCAGTCCAGCCTGCACCCGCGCCACGCCAGCGGCATGCGCGCCACGCAATCTCTCGGGAATGATCACCTCCAGCGACCGGCCGATCAGCGCTTCGCGTTGGTGGCCGAACATCAGCTCGGCGGCCTGATTGACGAAGGCGATACGGCCATGCCGATTGATGATAACGAGTACGAGATCGGTCGCCTCGGCAAAGCCGGCAATGGCGCTCTCGACCGAAGGATTGTCCTTGTGATGGACTGACGTTGCCTCTGTGGCATCCGAAGAAGTCAGATATCATTGCCGCCCGAGTTTTTTGCGCGCCCTCTTCACGCTGCCCGTTATTGGCACGAAGCTATATGCGGCAAAGCTTAATAAGCGCCGAAGAAAGTATCCCTATTTGCGGAGTATTCCGGCCTATACTTGCAATTTCTAGTTAAGTTTAAAACCTACACGTGAACTTCGCCGTAGCCGCCTTCGTCGGCATCATCCATCGGACGAACATAGGCATAGACAAGACTGGCGTAGAACAAGGCGACGCTGATCATGATCAGCGAGCCGGGTACCGGGCCGAGATTTGCGTTAGCCATCGCATCGGCAACAGACGGAACCAGACCAAGGCCAACGCGATCGTCCGTCGCTTGCGGCGTCAATATCTTCAGCACCCAGGCAATCAGCAGGATAGAGAACATCCAGATGTAGTTGCGGCGAAGGCGGCGCGAGAAGGCATCGGCATAGGAAATCCGGAAGCGCGGTTCGCGCAGTCCTTCGCCCAGAATCTGCTGCCAGTTGGCCGAAAAATCGGCGGCCGGCGCAAAGATCTGGGCAAAATAGTATCGCTCGAACTGGCGCACCCGGGCACGATAAACGTCGAAGAAGCGATAGCGCCGCGCCTCGATACGCAATAGCAGGAAAACCAACAGCATGGCGAAGATCAGCACGCCGTGATGCGCGTTCGGCGTCGACAGCGAAACAGACAGCATCGCCGCCACAACGGTGATTGCCCAGTTCGACGTTCGGTCGATACGGTCGCGCCAGGAACCCATGCGGGCGATCTCGGCGCGGTAGTAGTGCGCGACGACGGTGATGGTCTCAGCCGAGCTGGACGGCAGTGGAACCCCCGCTCCTGTCAGCGAGACTTGAACTGCGGTTGCCATATGCGCCTCCCTGAGTGCTGCCGACGCTGCGACCTTTCCTCCCGGGCCGCCCGCCTCGCCTTGACTTTAGCCCTGTTTTCCTGTTGAAGCGCCTCAAATTCAGCGACGAGTGTCAACTCCGAGCCGCCGACCAGGGCAAGATCCTGGAGGTCATCACCCGGCAGCGCAATGCGCCCCCGGGTGTTTTTTGGCTTTGAGCATTTGGCGGCTTGTTGCGGACGCACTACCTCTCGGAGTCATGCTGGGGACAGTTTGACTTTTTCGGCCCAACGCCTGCGTTGCGGAAGCGCCGAGCAGGCGGAAGAAAGTAAACTGTCCCCGGAGCTACCGAGACAGAGGACAAAAGAATGTTTGAATCGCTTCAGGAACGGCTTGGCTCAATCCTGAACAATTTGACCGGGCGCGGCGCGCTGTCGGAGGCCGATGTCTCCGCGGCGCTGCGCGAGGTGCGCCGCGCGCTGATCGAGGCCGACGTGGCGCTCGATGTCGTGCGCTCCTTCACCGACAAGGTGCGCGCCAAGGCGGTCGGCGCCGAGGTGCTGAAGTCGATCAAGCCCGGCCAGATGGTCGTCAAGATCGTCCATGACGAGCTGGTCGACATGCTCGGCGCCGAAGGCGTCGCGATCGACCTGAACGCGCCGGCGCCGGTCGTCATCATGATGGTCGGCCTGCAGGGTTCCGGCAAGACGACCACCTCCGCCAAGATCGCCAAGCGGCTGACCGAGCGCCAGGGCAAGAAGGTGCTGATGGCGTCGCTCGACACGCGCCGTCCGGCCGCGCAGGAGCAGCTGCGCCAGCTCGGCGAGCAGGTGAAGGTCGCGACGCTGCCGATCGTCGCCGGCCAGGGGCCGGTCGAGATCGCGCGCCGCGCCGTGCAGGCGGCCAAGCTCGGCGGCCATGACGTCGTCATCCTCGACACCGCCGGCCGCACCCATATCGACGAGCCGCTGATGGTCGAGATGGCCGACATCAAGAAGGTGTCGGACCCGCACGAAATCCTGCTCGTTGCCGACTCGCTGACCGGCCAGGACGCGGTCAACCTCGCCACGAGTTTCGACAGCCGCGTCGGCATCACCGGCCTCGTGCTGACCCGCATGGACGGCGACGGCCGCGGCGGCGCGGCGCTTTCGATGCGCGCCGTCACCGGCAAGCCGATCAAGCTGATCGGCACCGGCGAAAAGATGGACGGGCTGGAGGAATTCCACCCCAAGCGCATCGCCGACCGCATTCTCGGCATGGGCGACATCGTCAGCCTGGTCGAGAAGGCCGCCGAAAACATCGACGCGGAAAAGGCCGCGGCGATGGCCAAGAAGATGCAGGCGGGCAAGTTCGACCTCGACGATCTCGCCGATCAGCTCGGCCAGATGTCGAAGATGGGCGGCATGGGCGGCATCATGGGCATGATGCCCGGCATGGGCAAGATGAAGGACCAGATGGCCGCCGCCGGGCTGGACGACAAGATGTTCAAGCGCCAGATCGCCATCATCTCGTCGATGACCAAGGCCGAGCGCGCCAATCCCGACATGCTGAAGCACAGCCGCAAGAAGCGCATCGCCGCCGGCTCCGGCACCGACGCCGCCGAGATCAACAAGCTGCTGAAGATGCATCGCGGCATGGCCGACATGATGAAGGCGATGGGCGGCAAGGGCAAAGGCGGCGGCATGATGCGCTCGATGATGGGCGGCCTTGCCTCGAAGATGGGCCTGGGCGGCTGGGCGGTGATGGGGGCGGCGGCATGCCGGACCTCTCCAAGATGGACCCGAAGCAGCTCGAGGCCCTGCAGAAGCAGGCGGCCGCGGCTGGCATGAAGCTGCCGGCCGGCGGGTTGCCGGGCGGTTTGCCCAAAGGCTTGCCGGGTGGCCTGCCTGGACTGCCGGGCGGCGGCGGACTTCCCGGTCTGCCAGGCGGCATGAGGCTGCCGGGCCTGGGCGGCGGGCTGCCGGGCCTGCCGCCGAAGGGCGGCAAGAAATGACGCCCAGGCTGGAAACCGACCGCCTCGTGATGCGGGTCTTCGCGCCGGGCGACGTCGAGATCGTTTGCGGGTTTTTATGCGTCCGAAGCATCGCGTTTCGTCGGCGGACCGGAAGGCCGCGTCGCGACCTGGCGCCGCGTGGCGGCCTATGCGGGATGCTGGATGCTGCGCGGCTACGGCAAATTCGTCGTCGAGGAAAAGGCGAGCGGCCGTACGGTCGGCATTGTCGGCCCGTGGTATCCCGAAGGCTGGCCGGAGCCGGAAATCGGCTGGACCATGCTGCCCGAGTTCCAGGGTCGCGGTTATGCCAGCGAGGCCGCCACCCGCGCCATCGCTTTTGCCTATGACGAACTCGGCTGGACGACGGCCATCTCCGCGATTTTCCCCGGCAACGACCGCTCCTTCAGGCTGGCTGACCGTCTCGGCGCACGGAACGAGGGTTCGACCGAGATCAAGCCCTACGGCGATCTCGAAATCTATCGCCACCTTGCCCCGCGCGAGTTTCGCGCCCGCTTTGGGAGCCTGTCATGACCGATGTGGGACCACAGCTCGACGACGTCGCCCGCGCCCGCGTCCTGCTTGAAGGATCTGCGCGGCTCGATCGACCGCATCGACGCCGCGATCGTCTACATGCTGGCCGAGCGCTTCCGCTGCACGGAAGCCGTCAGCCGGCTCAAGGCCGAGCACAAGCTGCCGCCGGCCGACCTGACGCGCGAGGCCGAGCAGATCGAGCGGCTGCGCAAGCTGGCGATGGACGCCGATTTCAACCCCGACTTCGCGGTGAAGTTTCTGAACTTCATCATCAAGGAAGTGATCCGCCATCACGAGGCGATCAACGAAGGCCGCAGCGACGCGGATCTCGTCGCCCCGACAATCATGAACCAACTCGAACCAATCAGAGCTTTAGGAGAAAAGAAATGGCACTGAAGATCAGACTGTCCCGCGCCGGCGCGAAGAAGCGTCCCTACTATCACATCGTCGTCGCCGACGTGCGTTCGCCGCGCGACGGCCGCTTCATCGAGGCGGTCGGCTCGTGGAACCCGACGCTCGACAAGGACGCCGAGCGCGTCAAGCTCGACGAAGACAAGATCAAGGGCTGGATGGCCAAGGGCGCGCTGCCGACCGACCGCGTGCTGCGCTTCCTCGACCAGGCCGGCATTTCCAAGCGCGACGCCCGCTCGAACCCGAACAAGGCCGAGCCGGGCAAGAAGGCGGAGGAGCGCGCCGCGCTGAAGAAGAAGGCCGAGGAAACAGCAGCTGCGGCAGCCGCCGCTGCATGGCGGCCCCGGCTGAAGCGCCTGCCGAGGAAGCGGCCGCGAGCTGAGTCCTGCACCGTCACAAATGTCCAGAATCGGCGGGCCCTGTGGCTCGCCGTTTGCGTTCAGGACCAATTCGCTTGGCATCGGTAAATCTCAAGCCCGATAGACTCTCCGGGATCGACGTTGCAGCAGCGTGTCGCGCGCCGACTTCAGATGCGCGCGGCAGGCGGCGTCGACACCGTGCCGGGTCGCGCGATTTGAGCGCCGCGATATAGGCAAGATGCTCTTCCAGCGCCACTTTGTTGCGCGCCTTCTGCGCCTTGTTCCACTGGTAGTGATAGTGAAAGATCATGGCGATCACGTCGTAGAAATCGACGATGAAGCGGTTGTGCGATGCGCGGTGGATCAGCCGGTGGAAGCGCTCGTCGAGCTCGGAGAATTCGTTGTAGCGGGTGTCGATATCGCGCCAGGACGCGTGGTGCTCGGCCTCCAGCGCGATCGAGATCGGCCCAGACCGGGTTGTCCTGCGGCAGGCGGCAAAGGCCTGCGCCGAGCGCAGCTCGAACATCTCGCGGATTTCGGTCAGTTCCAGCGCAAAGTCGCGCGTAAAACCCTTCAGCACCCAATGGCTGTTGCGGCCGCTTCTCGATCAGGCCGAAGCGGCTGAAGCGGATCAGGAATTCGCGCACGCTGGTCGTGCCGACGCCGATCTCGCGCGCCAGTTCCAGCTCGTTGATCTGCATGCCGGGCTCGGCGCCGCCGGCCAGCAGCTTGCGCATGAAACTGCGCTCGATGATCTGGGTCAGCGTGTCGGTCTCTTCCTCGGGGAAGTAATCGCTTCGGCCGGCTGGCGCAGAACCAGTCTTGCGGCGCTTGTCCCAGTCGATCAGCCCGCTTTCCTGCATGCGCGCCAGGATGCTGCGCACGGTGGTGCGGCTGACGCCGAGCGCAGTGCCAAGCTCCGGCTCGGACGGCAGATTGCTGCCGTCTCTCCAGAAGCCGCAGGCCTCGTTGTAGGCGTCCTTGTAGACGTTGTTCTGCTTCGACCATGCCGTGCGCACTGGCGCTTGCGACGCCTTCAAGCTCAATAGAGTATGTTGACTGCGATCTGTCTTTTCACGATAAAAGACAATACATGATCGGGCGCGTCCTTGCTCAACGCGCGATCCCTCAAAACATTACGTACAAATGTCTTTGCAGATAAAAGACACAGCCAGGCGCGGTCAATCGCGCGTCCAGACCCGCCAAGGAGAACTGACCAATGAGCCTCGCCCAGGCAATCGTCCTGTCCCCCGACGACAATGTCGCCGTCGCCAACGGCCGCATCGAGAGCGGCACGGAGCTGCCGGGCGGCGCCGAGGCCACGTCCGCTGATCGATCCCGGCCACAAGGTGGCGATCACCCGATCACGGCCGGCGAGGCGGTGGTGAAATACGCCCAGGCGATCGGCCGCGCCACCGAGGACATCGCGCCGGGCGACGCACATCCATTCGCACAATCTGGTCTTCGAATCCGGCCGCCTGCCGGTCGTGCCGCCGATCGACGCCGGTCGAGGCCAGCGACAAGCCGACAGGGCCCGCACCTTCATGGGCTATCGCCGCGCCGACGGCCGCGCCGGCACCCGCAACTTCATCGGCATCATCGCCAGCGTGAATTGCTCGACCACCGTCTGCCGCGCCATCGCCGACGAGGCCAACCGCGAACTGCTGCCGCAATATCCCGGCATCGACGGCTTCGTGCCGATCGTCCACGACCAGGGCTGCGGCATGAGCGGCACCGGCGACGGCATGAAGATCCTGCACCGCACGCTGGCCGGCTATGCGCGCCATCCGAATTTCGGCGGCGTCGCTGATGGTCGGCCTCGGCTGCGAGGTCAACCAGCTCACCCTCTACGGCCAGAAGGGCGTCGCCGCCGGCAAGCGCCATTTCAACATCCAGGACGCCGGCGGCTCGCGCAAATCGGTCGAGAAGCGCGATGGGCGTGCTGCGCGAGATCTGCCGAGGAGGTCGGCCAGCTGAAGCGCGAGCCGATCCCGGTCAGCGAGATCGTCGTCGGCCTGCAATGCGGCGGCTCGGACGGCATGTCCGGCATCACCGCCAATCCGGCGCTTGGCGCCGCTGTCGATATTCTGGCCGGCGTCCGGCGGCACCGGCATCCTGTCGGAAACCACGGAGATCTATGGCGCCGAGCATCTGCTCGCCTCGCGCGCGACAACGCCGGAAGTCGCCGAAAAGCTCGATCGGCTTGATCAAATGGTGGGAAGACGCATGTCGCCAAGCACGGCGCCTCGATCGACAACAACCCCTCGCCCGGCAACAAGCGCGGCGGCCTGACCACCATTCTGGAAAAGTCGCTGGGCGCGGTCGCCAAGGGCGGCCAGACGCCGCTGACGGCCGTCTACGACTATGCCGAAAAGGTGACCGAGCACGGCCTCGTCTTCATGGATACGCCCGGCTACGACCCGGTCTCGGCGACCGGCCAGGTGGCCGGCGGCGCCAATGTCATCGTCTTCACCACCGGCCGCGGCTCCTGCTTCGGCTGCCGCCCGACGCCGTCGATCAAGGTCGCCAGCAACTCGACGCTCTACCGCGCGATGGAAGAGGACATGGACGTCGATTGCGGCGTCATCGCCTCGGGCGACAAGACGATCGAGCGGCATGGGCCGCGAGATCTTCGAACTGATCGTCGAGACGGCATCCGGCCGCAAGACCAAGAGCGAGGAGTTCGGCTACGGCGACAATGAATTCGTGCCGTGGCATCTCGGCGCAACGCTGTAGACCAGTCGACAGAGCCGTCGAAAGTCCGGTCTGAGGGGAGACATTGGATGAAGAAGCGCCGCATCGGCGACACCGAGCTCGAGGTCACCGAATACAGCTTCGGCGGCGCCTCGCTCGGCGGCCTCTACCGGGCCTGTCTCGCGCGAGGACTGCGATGGAGACGCTGCGAGCGGCCTGGGACTGCCGGCATGCGCTATTTCGACACCGCGCCCTTTATGGTTTCGGCCTGTCCGAACGGCGGTTCGGCGATTATCCTGCGCGACAAGCCGCGCGACAGCTATGTGCTGTCGACCAAGGTCGGCCGGCTGCTCCGGCCGGTGCCGGAAGACCAGGTGCCGAATCTGCGGCTTTGTCGATCCGCTGCCCTTCAAGCTGGAATACGACTATTCCTATGACGGCATCATGCGCTCGGTCGATTTCAGCTATGCGCGGCTCGGCCTGAACCGGATCGACATCCTCTTCGTCCACGACATCGGCGTCTACACGCATGGCGTCGAGAAGACGAAGGTGCACTTGCGCCAGTTGCTGCGATGGCGGCCTGAAGGCGCTGGAGGAGCTGAAGAGCGCCGGTGTCATTTCCGCCTATGGCCTCGGCGTCAACGAGGTGCAGGTCTGCCTCGACGTGCTGCGCCGGGCGCCGCTCGACTGCATCCTGCTTGCCGGCCGCTATACGCTTCTCGACCGCACGGCCGAGGCCGAACTGATGCCGCTCTGCCGCGAAAAGAAGACCTCGCTGGTCGTCGGCGGCGTCTTCAATTCGGGCATTCTGGCGACGGGTCCGGTTGCCGGCGCGCATTTCGACTATGGTCCGGCGACGCCGGAAATCCAGTCGAAAGTGTCGGCGAGATGGAGAAGATCGCGGCGAGGGCGGCTATCCGCTGGCGGCGGCCGCGTTGGAGTTTCCGCTGCACGAGCCGGCTGTCGCGACCGTGCTGATCGGCACGGCCAAGGCCGTCCAGCCTGACGCGCAACATGAAGCTTCTCGAGATCAGGGTGCCGCAAGCCGAATTCGAGAGATACGCGTCCCCACACCATCGTTCAGGAGACGCTGACCGGCGCGGTGCACGATCATAGGATTTCACGAAAGAATGAACATTCCATATTGACTGAGACTGGAATGAATATTCCATATCGATCAGGCAGATCGGAACTTGGATGTGCCATGAGGATCGGCAAGGTGGTCTCCGTCGAGCCATGCGAGGCCTGCAACACCGCTTGCGTCGGCTGGACCAATGCACTATCAAAGCGGTAACTGTTTTTTATCGATAAAGTCCGTCTTGGATCGTCGCCTGTCCGATCTGGCTGTTTCTGTAACTTCGTCGGGCGACCTAGGGAGGAATTCTAATGAAATTCGCATCAGCATTCTCACCCGCCGCAGCCTGATGGCGCTCGCAGCCGCCTCGATGCTTGCCGGCGCGTGCACCGTGCCGGCTTATGCGCAGGATGTGACCATCCCGATCATCGTCAAGGACACGACCTCGTTCTACTGGCAGATCGTTCTGGCCGGCGCCCGCAAGGCCGGCAAGGATCTCGGCGTCAACGTGCCGGAACTCGGCGCCCAGGCCGAAACCGACGTCAACGGCCAGATCTCGATCCTCGAGAACGCCGTCGCCGGCAACCCGGCCGCCATCGTCATCTCGCCGACCGAATTCAAGGCGCTCGGCAAGCCGATCGACGAAGCCGCCGCCAAGGTGAAGATCATCGGCATCGACTCCGGCGCCAACTCCAAGGCCTTCACCTCGTTCCTGACCACCGACAACAGTTCAGGGCGGCCGCGTCGCCGCCGACGGTCTTGCCGCCGCCATCGGCGAAGCCAATGGCGGCAAGGTCGAGGGCAAGGTCGCGATCATCACCGCGCTGCCGGGCGCCGGCTCGCTGGAGCAGCGCGCGCGAAGGCTTCATGGAGCAGCTCAAGGCCAAATATCCCGGCCTCGAAGCTGGTCGCCGACAAATATGCCGACGGCCAGGCGACGACCGGCCTCAACATCGCGACCGACCTGATCACCGCCAATCCGGACCTGAAGGGCATCTTCGCCTCCAACCTGATCATGGCGCAGGGCGTCGGCCAGGCGATCGCCGAGAACAACCTTGCCGGCAAGGTGGCGCTGATCGGCTTCGACAGCGACGAGAAGCTGGTCAAGTTCCTCAATGACGGCGTCATCTCCGGCCTCGTCGTCCAGGACCCGTACCGGATGGGCTATGACGGCATCAAGACCGCGCTCGCCGCCTCCAAGGGCGAGAAGGTCGAGGCCAATGTCGACACCGGCGCCAACCTGGTCACCAAGGCCAACATGAAAGAGCCGAAGATCGACGCGCTGCTCAACCCGAAGCTCGACTGAGCAGCTCTACAGACGCATCGTTCTCCGGGGCCTCCGTTGCTCGCGGAAGACATCCGGCACCGTCATCACGGCCTATGGAAGCCAGGCTGCATGCGGCTAGACGATTCGCGGCTTACCTGCCGACGACCGCTGGTGCGCAATGCGCGAAGAGCCAATCTGGGAGGATTGTCATGACGTCGACGGCCGAGGAACTGCATCCCGGCCCCGACGCTGGAGCCGGGCAAGACGATCCTCGAACTGCACGGGCTGGAAAAGCGCTATCCCGGCACGCATGCGCTGAAGCCGGTCGACCTCGCCTTCCAGGCCGGCGAAATCCACGCCATCGTCGGCGAGAACGGCGCCGGCAAATCCACCCTGATCAAGCTTCTGACCGGCGTCATGCCGCGCACCTCCGGCGAGGTCATCTGGGAAGGCAAGCCGGCCGCGCTGGCCACGCCGCACGAGGCGATGGCGCTCGGCATCAACGCCGTGCACCAGGAGGTCGTGCTGTGCCGCCACCTGACCGTCGCCGCCAACATGTTCCTCGGCGAGGAGAATGTCCGCTTCGGCATCCTGCAGCAGCGCGCCATGGTGCGCGATGCGCAGAAGATCATCGACGATCTCGGCTTCGACCTGCCGGCGCATGTCATGCTCGGCGATCTCACCATCGGCCAGCAGCAACTGATCGCCGCCGCCCGCGCCACCGTGCGCGGCACCAAATTCCTGATCTTCGACGAGCCGACCGCCTATCTCACCCGCAAGGAGGCCGACCAGCTGTTCGCGCTGATCCGCCGGCTGAAGGGCGAAGGCGTCACCATCATCTACATCAGCCACCGCATGGAAGAGGTGTTCGAGCTCGCCGACCGCGTGTCGGTGCTGCGCGACGGCACCTATGTCGGCACCCGCAACATCGCCGAGACCAACGACGCCGAGCTGGTCCGGATGATGATCAACCGCTCGATCGAGCAGATCTACCACAAGGAGCATTTCACCTTCGGGCGCCGACGATCGTCGAGGCGAAGAACCTGTCCGGCAAGGGTTTCGAGGACGTCTCGATGACGGTGCGCGCCGGCGAGATCGTCGGGCTCTACGGCCTGATCGGCGCCGGGCGCAGCGAATTCGTCACCACGCTCTATGGCCGCCACCCGAAATCGGCCGGCTCAGATCCTGTGGGAGGGCAAGGAGGTCGCAGATCAACTCCGAGCATGACGCGATGCAGGCTCGGCATGGCGCTGGCGCCGGAAAGCCGCCGCGACCAGGGGCTGTGCCTCAATCTGCCGGTCGGCCTCAATCTCAACCTGCCGATCTACAAGCGCATCTGCAACAACCTGCTGATCTCCGGATGCGCAGGAAAAGGCGCAGGCCGACCGCCAGATCGCCGGCCTGCGCATCAAGACGCCGACGCGGCATGCGCTGGCCTCCAGCCTGTCCGGCGGCAACCAGCAGAAGATCGTCATCGGCAAATGGCTGAACCACGGCGCCAAGCTGTTCATCTTCGACGAGCCGACGGTCGGCGTCGATGTCGGCACCAAGGCCGAGATCTACCGTCTGTTCTGCGACGCTGCTGGCGAAGGGCGCCGGCATCATCCTGATCTCGTCCTATCTGCCGGAGGTCTATGAGCTGGCCGACACGCTGCATGTGTTCCGGCGCGGCAAGCTGGTCGCCAGCCACGGCTTCCGCGACGGCCGATCACGAAGAAGTTCTGACGCAGGCGATCGGCGTAGAAAGCTGAAGAAAAGCGGGGAGAACGATGAGCATGAGCACCGAAGCGGTCGCTGCCGAGAAACCGAAACGGAATTACAACGTCCTGTTCGGGCTGACGCTGCTGGCGCTGCTGGTGCTGCTGTGGATCGTGCTGTCCGTGGCGACGCCGAGCTTCGCCTCGGCCAACAACATCTCCAACCTGCTGCGCCAGGGCTCGATGATCGCCATCCTGGCGGTCGGCCAGACCTTCGTCATCATCACCGGCGGCATCGACCTGTCGGTCGGCGCCGTGGTCGGCTTCTGCACCGTCATCGTCGCCATGCTGATCAATGCCGGCTGTGCCGATCTGGCTCGCCATGCTGGCGACGCTGCTGGTCGGCGTCGCCATCGGCATGTTTCACGGTTTCGGCATCGTCAAGATGGGCCTGCCGCCCTTCATCATCACGCTGGCGACGCTGACCTCGCTGCGCGGCATCGGCCTGTTGATGACCAACGGCAACTCGATCTCGATCAACAGCGACGCCTTCCAGGCATTCTCGCGCAGCTCCTTCCTCGGCGTGCCCAACCTGTTCTGGATGGTGATCCTGGTCGGCATGCCGGCCTACATCTTCCTGCACCACAGCCGCTGGGGCCGTTATCTCTTCTCCGTCGGCTCCAACGCCGAGGCCTCGCGCCTGTCCGGCGTCAATATCGAGCGCACCATCTACATGGCCTATACGCTGTCGCGGCCTGTGCGCGGCCTTCGTCGGCGTGCTGCTCGCCTCCCGCATCGGCATCGGCAACCCGACCCAGGCCGAAGGCTGGGAATTGCAGGCGATCGCCTCGTCGGTGATCGGCGGCACCTCGCTGTTCGGCGCGGTCGGCTCGGTGCACGGGCCGCTGCTCGGCGCCTTCATCCTGGCCACCATCAACAACGGCGCCAACCTCTTAACGTCAACTCGTTCTGGCAGCGCATCATCACCGGCGTGCTGATCATCGTCATCGTCTATTTCGACGGCCTGCGCCGCCGCGGCAAATAGGCCGGCCAACGAACGCGGCAGTCGACCGATGGACCACGACTGGTTTCGACGATGACAGGCGCTTGTCTGCCGGGCGCCGGGCGAACTTGGCGTCGAAGACCGCGCGCGCGGCCGGGCAAGCCGCCGGCCGGCTGGGCGCGGCTCGCCGTCAGCCATGTCGGCATCTGCGGCACCGACTACCACATCTTCGAGGGCAAGCACCCGTTCCTGAACTATCCGCGCGTCATGGGCCATGAAGTGTCGGCGACGGTGATCGAGGCCGGCGACGGCGTCGATCTTGCGCCCGGCGCAACGGTCGTCGTGAACCCCTATCTCGCCTGCGGCAAATGCATCGCCTGCCGCAATGGCAAGCCGAACTGCTGCACGGCGATCGAGGTGCTCGGCGTGCATCGCGACGGCGCGATGTGCGAGCAAATCCTGGTGCCCGCTTCGAATCTCTATCCGGCCGACGGGCTGTCGCCTGAGGCAGCCGCGACCGTCGAGTTCCTGGCCATCGGCGCGCATGCCGTGCGGCGCGCGCAGACGCCAGCCGGCGCACGCTCGCTGGTCATCGGCGCCGGGCCGATCGGCCTCGGCACGGCGATCTTTTCGCGCATCGCCGGCCATGAGGTGACGCTGCTCGACATGAGCCGGGAGCGGCTGGATTTTGCCACGCGCGAACTTGGCTTCGCGCTCGACCGTCGGCCCGGTCGACGACATCGCCGCACAGGTCCGCGACATCACCGACGGCGAAGGTTTTCAGGTCGTCTTCGACGCCACCGGCAACGCGAAATCGATGCACGCGGCATTCCAGCATGTCTCGCATGGCGGCGCGCTGGTGTTCGTCAGCGTCGTGCAGGACGACATCACCTTCTCCGATCCCGGAATTCCACAAGCGCGAGATGACGCTGATCGGCAGCCGCAACGCGACGCGCGAGGATTTCGATCATGTCGTGGCGGCGATCCGCGACGGCCACGTGCCACTGGACAGACTGATCACCCATCGCACGACGCTGGCTGACGCAGTAACCGACCTGCCGCGCTGGGCGCATGAAAAGAGCGGGCTGGTGAAGGCGATTATCAGGGTCGGATGATCAGCCGGCCGACCTATTCGACAAGGTCGCGAGCAATCTTCCGACGACCGTGAATGACCCGAACGATCTCGATCTTGTCCGACTGCACGCGATAGAGGATCGAGATACTGACCCGATATGAGCTGGCGAATGCCGGGCAAGATATCGTCCCTCGCCGGCCCGAAATTGGGATAGTGGGCAAGATGCTGCCAGCGATTCTCAATTGCATCGAGCAGCGCGATCCGCTGCAGCGCGGATTGTCGGCGGCGATATAGGACCAAATCTCGATCAGGTCTTCGTCGGCTTGTGCGGTCCGAACGATGCGCAAAACCATCAAGCGGTCTGCTTGACTGCATGACGTCTGCGCGCCTCGGCTTTGACCTCGGCCATCGATTTCAGCTGGCTCGGGCCGCTCGCCAGTCCATCCTCCGCCATGCGGCGCAGCTCGTCGACCGAATAGCCCAACAGATCGCGACGTTCTTTCCACTCGCGAACCGCATCGCGAACGGCTTCGCTTGTGGATGCAAACTCACCGGCATCCACCGCATTGCGCAGGAACGCGGCCTGCTCTTGGGTGAGTGCAATAGTTATCTTTTCGACGGTTGCCATGTCGCAGATGGTATGACTTTTCCATACCGACAGCAAGATACGATCAAGCGGCAAGCCTTACATGCTTCATCCTCACCATGCCCAGATGTGGCACGATGCCCGTCAGACCAGTCTAACATCCAGCCCCGGCAGATCGAAGCCGCTCACCGTCGTGGACCAGCTCTCGCCCGGCGTGACCGGGAAGGCACGCGTGAGTGTACCGGTTGTGATCGCCTCGCCTTTGCGCAGCGGCTGGGCCAACGGCACGTCCGCCAAGGTATCGACCAGATGTTTCAATGCATGCACCGGCCCGTCGAGAACATTTGAGCCCACGCCTTTGTCGACAGCTTCGCCGTTCCGCGACAGCGTGACGTGCAGATCGGCCAGCGCCATTGCCAGGCCGGTTCGTTCCAAAGGCGACAGCATGCGCCGTGGTCCGACGAACAAGGCGCCATGCAGCCCACCCTCCGCCATGCTGTCTGCCCCGGTGAACTTCCAATCCGGAAAGACGGTCTGCACGATCTCGAAGCCGTGTGCCACCCAGCCGATCGCTGCTTCGATTGCCTCGAGCGGCATGCCGGGCTCGAGATCTTCGCCCAGCCCCAAGCACAATCTCTGGCTCGATGCGCGGTTGCGACAGATGCGAGACCTTGACCGCCGAGCCCAGCGACACCTCCACCACGGTGGTGTCGTAAACCTCGCCCCAGATCGGTGCGAAGACGCCGTATTCCGGCCAGATGTTGCGGTTGGTGAAGCCGATCTTGCGGCCGACCGGCCGCGCGCCGCGCTCAAGCTGCAGACCGTTCAAGGCATGCGACACCCGATGCGCGGTCGCCATGTCGAAGGCCGGGCTCCGCTTGGAAAACGGCTGGATAGGTTGCAGCGTGTCGCGCGCCTGGAAGATTTCGGCGGCGGCAGCGGTGGCGTCGAACGTCATCAGGCGATCTTCTGGCCGGTCTTCTCCCAATCGGCCAGAAACTGCTTTAGGCCATTGTCGGTAAGCGGATGCTTGACCAGCGCCTTGAGCGTGGCGGGCGGCGCGGTGATGACGTCAGCGCCGATCAGCGCCGCCTGTTTGACGTGATTCACCGTGCGGATCGAGGCGGCCAGGATTTCGGTCTTGTAATCGTAATTGTCGTAGATGGTGCGGATTTCCGAGATCAGCTCCATGCCGTCGTTGGCGATGTCGTCCAGCCGGCCGATGAAGGGCGAGATGAAGCTGGCGCCGGCCTTGGCGGCGAGCAGCGCCTGGTTGGCTGAAAAGCAGAGCGTGACATTGACCATGCGTTTCATGTCGCCACGAATGCTGCGGCAGGCTTTCAGGCCATCCAGCGTCAGCGGCACCTTGATGCAGACATTCGGCGCGATCTTGGCCAGCACCTTGGCTTCTTTCATCATCTGATCGTATTCGGTGGCCACCACCTCAGCCGACACCGGGCCATCCACGATGTCGCAGATCTGCTTGGTGACCTCGGCAATGGAACCGCCCGACTTCAGGATCAGCGAGGGGTTGGTGGTCACCCCGTCCAGCAGGCCCATATCGTTGAGTTCCTTGATATCCTTGACGTCTGCGGTGTCGACGAAAAACTTCATAGGAAATTCTCCCTGAGATAAGCGGGCTTCTAGTGGTCAGATTCTGACATTTGCATCCTGCTGATACAAGCCGCTCAGGCAAATGTCAGAATCAAAAGACCACTAGCAACTCTATGATTCTAGCGGAACTTTGAATTTGGCATTCGCAATGTCGGCTTATGTCAAATGGGATGCGAATGCCAAATTCGTTCCGCTAGCCCCGGTTGGTCTTGATCTAGACCAAACTCTCGGCAAGGTCACGGAGGATGATTGCAGATTCGGCGAAATTGCGAGTTGTGCCGGTGCTGGTGCCGACGCCGGCAGAGCGCGGCTATTCCTACGTCCTGCCGGAGAACATGGACGCACCGCCGGGATCGATCGTGCGCGTGCCGCTGGGGCCGCGGCAGGTAGCGGGCATCGTGTGGGATGCAACGACGGACGACATCGATCCGAAAAAGTTGCGCCAGGTCGAACAGGTGTTCGACTGCCCGCCGATCGACGAGCCGATGCGCCGCTTCGTCGATTGGGTGGCGAGTTATACGCTGACCCCGCCGGGGCTGGTGGCGCGCATGCTGTTGCGCGCGCCGGAAGCGTTCGATCCCGAGCCCTGGACGGAGGGCATCCAGCGCACGGCACAGGAACCCGAGCGGCTGACCGATGCCCGTCGCCGCGTGCTGGAACTGGCCGGCGACGGTCTTGCCTGGACGCGGTCAGGACTGGCGCATGCGGCAGGCGTGTCGTCCGCCGTGATCGACGGCTTGCGTGCGCAAGGCGTGTTCGAGCCGACAATGATCCCGCCTCGCCCGGTGGTGGCAGCGCCCGACCCGACCTATGCCGAACCGGAGCTGACGGAGGGGCAGAAAGAGGCAGGCGACGCGTTGCGCCGGAGCGTGTCGGCGCAAAAGTTCGGCGTGACCTTGCTCGATGGCGTGACCGGCTCGGGCAAGACGGAGGTCTATTTCGAGGCGGTCGCGGCTGCCTTGGAACAGGGCAAGCAGGTGCTGATCCTGTTGCCCGAAATCGCGCTGACGCAGGCCTTTCTCGACCGCTTTCACGATCGCTTCGGCGCCAAGCCTGCGCAGTGGCATTCCGACCTGCCGCCGAAGATGCGCGAGCGGGTCTGGCGCCAGGCGGTGGAGGGCCGCGTGCGGGTGGTGGCCGGCGCTCGCTCGGCGCTGTTCCTGCCGTTCAAGGAGCTGGGGCTGATCGTCGTCGACGAGGAGCACGACCCCGCCTACAAGCAGGAGGATCGCGTTTTCTACAACGCCCGCGACATGGCGATCGTGCGCGCGCATATCGCTGGTTTTCCAGTAGTGCTGGCTTCGGCGACGCCGTCGGTCGAAAGCCGCGTCAACGCGCTCGGCGGGTCGCTACGAGCGCGTCGTACTGCCGGCGCGATATGCCGACGCCGCGCTGCCCGACCTGAAAGCCATCGACATGCGCCGCAGCCCACCGGCGCGCGGCGGTTTCCTGTCGCCGCCGCTGATCGGCCAGGTGCGGGCGACGCTGGAGAAGGGCGAGCAGGCGCTGCTGTTCCTCAACCGGCGTGGTTACGCCCCGCTGACGCTATGCCGCGTCTGCGGGCATCGTTTCCAATGCCCGGACTGTTCGTCCTGGCTGGTCGAGCACCGCTTTCGTGGCCAACTCGTCTGCCACCATTGCGGCCACAACGAGCGTCGGCCGGAAGCCTGCCCCGAATGCGGCACGTTCGACCATCTCGTCGCCTGCGGCCCCGGCGTCGAACGCATCGCGGAGGAGGTGGTGAGCCATTTTCCGGACGCACGCACGCTGGTGCTATCGTCCGATATCCTGGGCGGCGTGAAGCGGCTGCGGCTGGAGCTGGAAGCGGTGGCCAATGGCGAGGCGGATATCGTCATCGGCACGCAGTTGGTCGCCAAGGGACACAATTTTCCGAACATGACGCTGGTCGGCGTGGTCGACGCCGATCTCGGCCTTGGCCAATGGCGATCCGCGCGCGGCCGAGCGGACATTCCAGCTGCTGAGCCAGGTGACCGGCCGTGCCGGCCGCACCGGCAAGAAGAGCCTCGGCCTGTTGCAGACCTATCAGCCCGACCACCCGGTGATGCGCGCGATCGTCTCGGGCGATTCCGAGGCCTTTTATGACCGCGAGGTGGCCGAACGTGAACGTACGGCGCTGCCGCCTTTCGGCCGGCTGGCGGGCATCATCGTCAGCGCCGATACCCGAGCCGACGCCGAACGGCATGCACGCGAGTTGCGCCGCGCGGCGCCGCGGCATCAGACATTTTCGTGCTCGGCCCGGCAGAGGCGCCCCTTGCGCTGGTCGGAGGTCGCCACCGCTTTCGCCTGCTGGTACATGGCGAGCGTCGGTCCGACATGCAGGGTTTCATCCGCCGGATGCTGGCCGAAGGGCCGAAGCAACGCGGCTCGGTGCGGGTGAGCGTCGACATCGACCCACAAAGCTTTTTGTAGCGTTGGCAATTTTTGACAATACTGCTTTGCGATCCTAGATTGGCAAAACGATCAGGAGAATCGATATGCCCACGATGAATGTGAGCCTCACCGACGAAATGGTGAAATTCGTCGAAGGCCAGATGCCGGCGGCGACTATGTGTCGGCCAGCGAGGTCGTTCGCGACGCACTTCGCGTGCTCAAGCACGAACGCGAGATGGAAGCGGAAGAGCTGCGCATTTTGCGCGAGGAGGTTCAAATCGGCATCGATGCTGCGGATCGTGGCGAGTTTTCGGAACGTACACTTGAGGATATGTTCCAGGCTGCATTGCGCGAGAATGGCGTTTGAGAGTTCGCTATTCCGAACCCGCAAACAAGGACATCGTCCAAGCCTTCTCCGACAGCATTCGACTTTTCGGACGGCAGCAGGCCGACCGATATTTCGATATCATCCAGCTGGCTATCGCGTCACTGGCTAAGGATCCGAAACGTCCCGCTTCGAAGCCACAGACGAATTTGGCCCCGGCATCCGTTCGTTTCATCTGCAATTTGCCGCCAAACGGCAGGGTGGCGCCAGCCACGTAGTTTACTACAAGATTAACTCGATCGATGATGGTCGCAAAGATGCTCATCCTACGCCTCCTGCCGGACCGAATGGACCCTAACGCCGCGTAGCTTCGGCCCTGAAATCGAACTGACCTACTCCCGGATCGTCTCGCGCGCCGCCGCCGGAGCGCGGCTGCGCTTGAGACTCGGCAGCGCCAGCATGGTGAGCACGAACAGGCCGGTGGCGAGTTTCAGGTCGGGCGGCGGCATGCCGGCGGCAAGGCAGAGCGACACGAGCTGGTAGTAGACCGTCGCGCCGACAAACGGCGCAGCGAGCTGGCGCAGCACCGTCTGCTTGCCGGTGATCGCCTCGCCGATCATCAGGGCGGCGAGGCCATTGATCAGGATGCCGAGGCCCATATTGACGTCGGCAAAACCCTGGCTCTGCACCATCACCGCGCCGCTGAGCGCGGAGAACGCGCCGGCGATGCCGACGCCGCCGATGGTCGCGCGCCAGACATTGATGCCCTGCGCTTCCGCCATGTCCGGATTGGAGCCGACCGCGCGCACGGCGATGCCGCGCTCGGTGCGGTAGTAGAGGATGAGCAGCACGAAGAAGACCACGGTGAAAATGCCGGCGACGACGATTTTGCTGGCCGGGAAGCCCGGCGTCACGCCCGGCACCCAGTCGAACACGCTCGGGAAAGCCGAACACGGAAAGGTTCGATTTGCCCATGATCCGAAGGTTGATCGAATAGAGCATGGTCGTCATCAGAATGCCGGCCAAAAGCGTGTGGATGCGGAAACGCAGATGGATGTAGGCTGTGCAGCATCCGGCGACAAAGCCCGCGCCGGCGCCTGCGATGATCGCCAACCAAGGCGAGACGCCCGCCACCAGAAGCACGCCGCAGATGCAGCCGCCGAGCGGAAAGGCGCCCTCGCTGGTGAGGTCGGGAAAGCTCAGCATGCGAAACGGGATCATGATGCCGAGCACGACGAAGCCGAGCGCCAGGCTTTGCGCCAGCGTGACCGGGATCAGTGAGACGTAGCTGGAGAAGATGTCTTGCAGCATCTTTTTCTCAATGCGCCAAAAGCATGCGGTCGGACTTCACCGAAAAATGGCCGATCAGTTCGGGCACGGTGATGGACTTCTTCTCATCGCCCACGATCTCCAGCCGCACCTTGCCGGCGTCGAGCATGATGACCCGCGTGCCGTAGTCGATGGCGTGCTGCATGTTGTGCGTCACCATCAGCGTCGTCAGCTTCAGCCGGTCGACGGCGCGGATGGTCGCCTGCATCACCAGATCGGCGGTGCGTGGATCGAGCGCCGCGGTATGCTCGTCGAGCAGCAGTAGGTCCGGCTCGCCGGAGACCGCCATGATCAGCGACAGCGACTGACGTTGGCCGCCGGACAGAAGATCGACGCGGGTGTCGAGGCGGGTCTCCAGACCAAGGCCAAGCGTCGCCAAGCCGCTCGCGATAGTTCGCAACCCGCGCCGCGTTGAGGCCGGGCCGCAGGCTGCGGCTCTTGGCCCGCAGTTCGGCAAGCAGCATGTTTTCGGCGATCGTCATCGACGCCGCGGTGCCCTTCATCGGGTCCTGGAAGACGCGGGCGATGCGCGTGGCGCGCTTGTGCACCGGCATGCCGGTGACATTGTCGCCATTGATCACGATCTGCCCGCCATCGAGCGACAGCGCGCCCGAAATGGCGTTGAGCATGCTCGACTTGCCGGCCCCATTGGAGCCGATCACGACGCCGAAATCGCCGGTATTCAGCGTCAGATTCAAATTGTCGAGCGCAACCTTCTCATCCGGTTGGCCGCGATAGAACGTCTTTCGGGCGGATCTGACTTCGAGCACGCGTCGACCTCAAAAACGGGCGGGCGCGATGCGCCCCGCCCTGTGCCTGGAAGCGTGGAGTGGCCTATTCGACCACGCAGTTACAGGACTTCGCCAGCTCTTCCGGGATCGTCATGCCGAAGGCTTCGGCGGCTTTCTTCGAGATGGTCGGCGCGTGATCCTCATAGGCAGGGCTAACCGGCGCGATGCTCTTCGGATCCTTGCCCTTCAAGATCTCCGCCGCGATCTTGCCGGCATTGACGCCGACCTGCTTGTAGTTGACGGAGAAGCTCGCCGGCACCGTGCCATTCCGCACCGCGCTGTCGTCGGAGTTGACGATCGGGATGCCCGCCTGCTTGGCGGCCGCCGCGACTGCCGGTACCGCCGGCTGCAGCAGGTTGGAAGCCGGCGTGTAGATGACGTCGGCCTTGCCCGCGAAGGAGGCGACGCGCTGCTGGATGTCGTTGACGTTGTCGACACCGACCGTGACCACCTCGAAGCCGGCCTTCGGTCCGACTTCCTTGATCTTTTCGACCAGCGCGGCATCGTTTGCCTCGCCCGGATTGTATGGCACGCCAAAGCGCTTGGCATTCGGCAGCAGCTTGTGCGTGAACTCCATGATCGCGGCGATGTCCTGCAAGTCGGTGGAGCCGGTCATGCCCTCGTCGCCCGCCTCCCACGAAGGCACCAGCTTGGCGGCCACAGGATCGGTCACCGCGGTGAAGACAATCGGGATGCCGGAGCCGGCCAGCGCCTTCTTGGCGATCTGCGACACCGGCGTGGTGACGGTCAGCATCAGCTTCGGCTGCTCCGCCTGAAGCTTGGCGATCATCTGCGGGACCAGCGATGCGTCGAAATTGGTGTGGCTGACCGAATAGGTGACGTCGGTGCCTTCCTTGAAGCCGGCGGCGGTCAGCGCTTCCTTAAAACCCTCGATCGAGGCGTTGAGCTGCGGATGTTCGCCGAAATTGGCGATGCCGATCTTGATCGGCTCGGCAAACGCTGCACCCATGCCGACAAAAAGCGCGCCGGCAAGAAGCAGCGCGCCACCAAAAATCTTCTTCATGTTTTCCTCCCAAGCCTTCGCGGCTTCAGCCGCCTGAGGCAAATCTAATGAACGGATTCAATACCGCGCAAGAGAGGCCATGAAAAATGCCGCCCGGCGCTTGAACCCGCTCCTCCTAAGCAAGAAGTAGCATCTGCATGACTGTCGCTGCAATTAGTTCAAGCTTAAAATTTTGCTTGAACGGCTGGCACATTGGAGATTGCTGGCTAATAGAGACGATCCATGTCTCTAGGTTGCGGCACCCGTCGAAATCGACCCGCCCCTTAGTATGTCTCGACCGGGGTAGTTCGAAACATCCAAACCGCAGTGGCCACCTATGAATGCATCCAACGACCGGATTAGCGAGCGCGACAAGAATACGATCATCGCCGGCGTGCTGCTGTCGATGCTGCTCGCGGCGCTCGACCAAACCATCATCGCGCCGGCGATGCCGACGATCGGCCATGCTCTTGGGCACGCTGAGTACCTGCCGTGGATCGTGACCGCGTATTTGCTGACGGCGACAGCAATGTCGCCCCTTTATGGAAAGCTTTCGGACATCTACGGCCGGCGACCGATCATATACGCGGCAATTTTCATCTTCCTGGCCGGCTCGGTCGTCAGCGCCGCGGCGCCGACCATGTTCGTGCTGATTGTCGGCCGTGCCCTGCAGGGTGTGGGCGGCGGCGGTCTGATGACGATGGCGCAGACGGTAATCGGCGATCTGGTTCCGCCGCGCGAACGGGCTCAATACGCGGCCTGGATTTCCGGCACATGGGCCGCCGCAAGCATCGCCGGACCGCTCCTCGGCGGAGCGTTCGCACAGCATTTCCACTGGTCGCTGGTGTTCTGGATCAACATTCCGCTTGGCCTTCTTGCGATGGCGATCATCAATCAGCCCCTGAAGAAGCTCCCTCTCATTGTGCACCAGCACAGCGTCGACTGGCTGGGAGCCGCCTTGCTTGTGACTGCGACGACGATTTTGCTGCTGGTCCTGAATTGGGGCGGCAGCCGACATCCATGGACGTCGCCGGAAGTCCTCGGCCTTGCAGCTCTTTCCGCAGCGATGTGGCTCGTCTTTGCCTGGCGGCTGGCCAAGGCCCGCGAGCCGCTGATCTCGCTGGAGGTCCTGCGCAACCGCATCGTCCTTGCCGGCACGCTGTCGATGTTCATGCTTCAGGCTGCCAACATCGGCGCTTCGGTCTATTTGCCGATCTACCTCCAGTCGATGCAGGGCCTGTCGGTCAGCGCGTCGGGCACGGCGCTTCTGGGCATTTTGCTCGGAACTGTCGCCGGCGCGTCAATTGCTGCCCGGACAATCCCACGCATCGTACACTACAAGCGGATTGCAATGGCCGGCATCGCCTTGAGCGTTGCTTGCCTGGCCGTGCTCGGTCTGGTGGCTTCAACTGCGCCCATCTATGTCGTGGAACTGCTGACGATCGGTGCAGGGTTTGGATCAGGCACGGCTTACCCGGTTTGTACCGTTGCCGTGCAGAACGCAGTTGACCGCGCGCATCTCGGCGTTGCCACCGGCGTGCTCGCCTTCCTGCGCTCTCTCGGCGCGGCACTGGGTGTCGCGTTGCTCGGCACGGTCGCGCTCGCCTATGGGATCCCGCTTGCACGAGAAGGTACGGCGGTCGCGACGCAAGCCGACGGTGCGGCATTCTCCCTCATATTCCTGGTTGCTGCGGGACTTCTGGCCCTCTCCTTCGTCATGCTGATCGTGATGCCCGAGAAGGTTCTGCGCGGTTCGAACGAACAACCCGTGATGGCAGAGTAGGCAAGGCAATGAAAACACTCGGCCTGATCGGCGGCATGAGCTGGGAATTGACGGCGATCTATTATCGCCTGATCAACGAGCTGGTGCGCGAGCGCCTGGGCGGCGTGCATTCGGCAAAACTGCTTGCTGTGGTCGTTCGATTTCTTCGACGTTGCCGAGCGCCAACATGTGGGCGATTGGGCAGGCGCCACGGCGATGATGATCGATGCGGCCCGCAAGCTTGAAGCGGGAGGCGCGGAGGCGCTCGTCATCTGCACCAACACCATGCACAAGATGGCGGACGACGTGCAGGCAAAGGTATCGATCCCGATCATCCACATCGCCGATGCGACCGCTGACGCAATGAAGCGGGCCGGCACATCGAAGCCGATCCTGCTCGCGACACGCTTCACCATGGAACAGGATTTCTACAAGGGCCGGCTGGTCGAGCGGCACGGCATCCAGCCGGTCGTGCCGGACGAGGCCGGGCGCGAGACTGTCCATCGCATCATCTATGAGGAACTGGTGCGCGGCGAGGTAAAGGCCAAGTCAAAGGCCGAATACGAGCAGCTGGTTGGCCGCATGCGCCGCGAACACGATGTGGATTCGCTCATCATGGGTTGCACCGAGATCACCATGCTGATCGGCCAGGCCGATTTTGACATTCCGGTGTTCGATACGACCGCGATCCATGCTCAGGCGGCGGTGGATTTTGCGCTTCGATAACGTTTGTATTGATTTATAAGGTGGTATATGGCGTTTTCCGTATACACCTATAAAATTGCTAGAGTTAAGCATGGACCCCGTCAGAAATCCGTTTGCGCCAGGAGCAGGATCACGACCTCCGGAACTGGCCGGCCGCGAAACGGTGATCGAAGATGCCGAAATTGCGGTCCAGCGTGTGCTACGCGGTCGGCCGACGCAATCACAGATGTTGCTTGGCTTGCGGGGCGTCGGCAAGACAGTGCTGCTCAACCGCATCGAGGAAATTGCCGAAAGCCACGGCCATGTGACCTCGTTCATCGAGGCTCCGGAGAACAAGCCGTTCGCGGAACTTCTTTACCCCAAGGCTCATCAGGCTATTCGACAGCTCTCGATGGCTGAATCTGCCAAGGCAAAGGCCCACCAATCCATGCGCGCCCTGCGCGCATTTGCGAGCGTGTTCAAGATATCGATCGGGGACGTTTCGATCGCTGTCGATCCCGAGCCCGGCTTGGCGGATAGCGGCAATTTCGAGTTTGATCTGACGGACCTGTTTATCAGCATCGGAGAAACCGCAAAGGCAGCGGGGCGAGCCTGGACGCTTCTCGTGGATGAAGTCCAATACCTCGACGAAAAGGAACTCGCCGGCCTCATCGTTTCAGTCCATCGAATTAGTCAGAAAGGCCTGCCTGTTCTGTTCTTTGGCGCGGGCTTGCCGCAGGTGGCCGCTCTGTCAGGGGACGCGAAATCCTATGCGGAGCGGCTGTTCAAATATCCCGCTATCGGCCCACTGGGCCCCGCTGATGCCCAGGAGGCGATCAGGCAGCCGATTGAAGACGAAGGCGAGTCAATCGACGACAACGCCTTGGCTTTTATCGTAGAGAAGACTGACGGCTATCCGTACTTTCTCCAGGAGTGGGGCTACCAGTCATGGGATGTCGCTGACGCTTCACCAATCGAGCTGGCCGACGCGGAAAGAGCCTCGCAAGCCGCCTTGGCCCGTCTTGATGAAGGCTTCTTCAAGGTGCGTTTCGACCGCCTCACCCCCAAGGAGCGTGAGTATGTGATCGCAATGGCGAAGCTTGGCAAAGGTCCTTATCGATCCTCCGACGTGGCCGACGCGCTGGGAGAAAACGTTCAGACACTCGGACCCCGCCGGGCCCAGATCATCAAGAAGGGGATGATCTACAGTCCCGCACATGGCGACATCGCCTTTACAGTGCCAATGTTCGAAGACTATCTCGCGCGCAACCTGATGTAAGCAGAGGCCAACAAGGATAAAGCGCATGGATTTCACATTTCCCTGGCCGACGACGCAAGGCGAGTGGCTGGCATGGTCGTCGGCTGCCGTCACGGTCTTCTTCGGTCTGCTGCTGCTGTTCGCGCCGCGCATTTCGTTCCGGCTGCTGCAGGCTGGCCACCAACGAACGCCATCCCAACGCCATCGCCGAGGCGCGCTCGACCATGGCGGGTTTCTATCTCGGTCTCGGCATCTGCTGCATCCTTTTGGCGCAGCCGCTGCTTTACATGGCGCTTGGGGCATCCTGGGCGTTTACGGCATTCGGGCGGCTGATCGCCATGATGTCGGACGACGCCAACACGCCCTATCACTGGGTGTCGTTCCTGCTCGACGTGGCGCTGGCGGCACTGCCACTGGCCTTCGCCTTCGGCTTTGTGGCCTGATTCCGGTAAGAGGCCGAAAAGACTCCGTCTTTCGGGTGCGACAAACAGTCGAAAACCCTTGCGCCGTGGCGTGTTGCGGTCCATAAAGGCGTGTGCTAGACGGCAGTCGACTTTTGCCGAGGGGATGCGGCGTCCGCTGTTCTTCTGGCACTAAAAGAGTAACAAGGTCAAAGATTTAGCCAGAGTTTTCGAGCTCACGCCAACAATCTTCGGCCTGTCCGACAAAGAGAACAAGACCGACCGTGGCACAATTCCTCTTCGCCCGTTTCGCAAGTCGCAGAGCGTTATGCGCGCTCGCTGTTCGAATCTGGCCTCCGAGGCGAAGGCGATATCCAAGGTCGAGGCCGATCTTTCCTCCTTCGAGAGGCTGCTGGCTTCCAGTCCGGACCTGGACCGCCTGATCAAGAGCCCGGTGTTTTCGGCCGACGACCAGTTCAGGGCGATCGCCGCCATCGCCGACAAGGCAAAGATCGGCGGGCTGACCGGCAACTTCCTGCGCGTCGTCGCCAAAAACCGCCGCCTGTTCGCCGTGCCAGGCATTATTTCCGCCTTCCGCCGCTTCGCTGCCGAAGCGCGTGGCGAAGTCTCGGCCGAGGTGACTTCGGCGCATGCACTGAGCGCCGCGCAGGAGACCGAACTCAAGGCCGCGCTGAAAAGCGTGGCCGGCAAGGATGTCGCCATCGACGTGACCGTCGATCCGTCCCTGCTCGGCGGCCTCGTCGTCAAGATGGGCTCGCGCCAGATCGACACGTCGCTCAAAACCAAACTCAATTCGCTCAAGCTTGCACTGAAAGAGGTCGGCTGATGGACATCCGCGCCGCGGAAATTTCCGCAATCCTTAAAGACCAGATCAAGAATTTCGGCCGCGAGGCGGAAGTCTCCGAAGTCGGCCAGGTTCTCTCGGTCGGCGACGGCATCGCCCGCGTCTACGGTCTGGACAATGTCCAGGCCGGCGAGATGGTCGAATTCCCGGGCGGCATTCGCGGCATGGCGCTGAACCTCGAAGCCGACAATGTCGGCGTCGTTATCTTCGGCGCCGACCGCGACATCAAGGAAGGCGACACCGTCAAGCGCACCGGCGCCATCGTCGATACGCCGGTCGGCATGGGCCTGCTCGGCCGCGTGGTCGACGCGCTGGGCAACCCGATCGACGGCAAAGGCCCGATCAAGGACGACCGAGCGCAAGCGCGTCGACGTCAAGGCGCCCGGCATCATTCCGCGCAAGTCGGTGCATCGAGCCGATGTCGACCGGCCTCAAGGCCATCGACGCGCTGATCCCGGTCGGCCGCGGCCAGCGCGAGCTGGTCATCGGCGACCGCCAGACCGGCAAGACCGCGATCATCCTCGACACGATGCTGAACCAGAAGTCGGTGCACGACAACGGTCCGGAAGCCGAGAAGCTCTACTGCGTCTACGTCGCCGTCGGCCAGAAGCGCTCGACCGTCGCGCAGTTCGTGAAGGTGCTCGAAGAGCGCGGCGCGCTCGACTATTCGATCATCGTCGCCGCCACGGCGTCGGACCCGGCGCCGATGCAGTTCCTGGCGCCGTTCACCGCCTGCACCATGGGCGAATATTTCCGCGACAACGGCATGCATGCGCTGATCAGCTATGACGATTTGTCCAAGCAGGCCGTCGCCTACCGCCAGATGTCGCTGCTTGCTGCGCCGCCCGCCGGGCCGCGAAGCCTATCCGGGCGACGTGTTCTATCTGCATTCCCGCCTGCTGGAGCGCGCGGCGAAGCTGAACGACGATGAGGGCGCTGGCTCGCTGACGGCGCTGCCGGTCATCGAAACGCAGGCCAACGACGTGTCGGCCTACATCCCGACCAACGTGATCTCGATCACCGACGGCCAGATCTTCCTCGAAACCAACCTGTTCTTCCAGGGCATCCGCCCGGCCGTGAACGTCGGTCTGTCGGTGTCGCGCGTCGGCTCGGCCGCCCAGGTCAAGGCGATGAAGCAGGTCGCCGGCTCGATCAAGGGCGAGCTCGCGCAGTACCGCGAAATGGCGGCCTTCGCGCAGTTCGGCTCCGACCTCGACGCCGCCACGCAGCGCCTGCTCAATCGCGGCGCGCGCCTGACCGAGCTTCTGAAGCAGCCGCAGTTCTCGCCGCTGAAGACGGAAGAGCAGGTCGCGGTGATCTTCGCCGGCGTCAACGGCTATCTCGACAAGCTGGCCGTCAACCAGGTCGGCAAGTTCGAGCAGGGCCTGCTGGCGCATATGCGCTCCGTCGGCAAGGCCGTTCTCGACGCCATCCGCAAGGAGAAGGCGCTGTCCGACGATTTGCGCGGCAAGCTCAAAGCCGAGATCGACGCTTTCGCGAAGACCTTCGCCTAACACCGACACGATTGGAGCCGGGATAGGCGAATGCCTTCGCTAAAAGACCTCCGCAACCGTATCGCCTCGGTCAAGGCGACGCAGAAGATCACCAAGGCGATGCAGATGGTCGCCGCGGCGAAGCTGCGCCGCGCGCAGGAAGCTGCGGAAGCAGCGCGGCCCTATTCGCAGCGCATGGGCGCGGTGCTGGCCAACATCACCGCCGCGGTCGGCGGCGGCGGCGACGCGCCGGCGCTGATGACCGGCACCGGCAAGGACGACGTGCATCTGCTCGTCGTCTGCACCGCCGAGCGCGGTCTGTGCGGCGGCTTCAATTCGCAGATCGCCCGCCTCGCGCGCGAGACGGTGCGCAAGCTGCAGAATGCCGGCAAGACGGTGAAGATCATCACCGTCGGCAAGAAGGGCTACGACATCCTGCGCCGCGACTATCGCCAATCTGATCATCGACCGCATCGAATTGCGGGAAGTGAAGCAGATCGGTTTCGTCAATGCGCATGCGATCGCCGAAAAGGTGATCGGACTGTTCCAGGCCGGCGGGTTCGACGTCTGCACGCTGATCTATTCCGAATTCAAATCGGTGATCTCGCAGATCCCGACCGCGCAGCAGATCATTCCGGCATCCGTGCCGGAAGGCGAAGCGGCCAAGAGCGGCGACAACTCGCGTCTACGAATACGAACCGGAGCCGGGCGAAATCCTGGCCGATCTGATCCCGCGCAACATCGCGGTGCAGATTTTCCGCGCGCTGCTGGAAAACGCGGCGGGCGAGATGGGCGCCAAGATGAGCGCCATGGACAATGCGACGCGCAACGCCGGCGACATGATCAACAAGCTGTCGATCACCTACAACCGCCAGCGTCAGGCGCAGATCACCAAAGAACTGATCGAAATCATTTCGGGCGCGGAAGCGCTCTAGGCGGCGGGCAAAGCCTGCCGCGAACAGGACGAAAAGGGTAAGGACGATGGCGAAAGCAGCGACCCCAAAGACGGCAGCGCCGGCGAAGGCCGCACCTGCCAAAGCAGCGGCAAAGGCGGCTCCAGCAGCGAAAGCGGCACCCGGCCAAGGCGGCAGCGCCGGCGAAGGCGTCGGCTCCGGCCAAGGCCGCGGCCGTCAAGCTCGGCTCCGGCGCAAAAGGCAAGGTGCGTCAGGTCATCGGCGCCGTCGTCGACGTGCAGTTCGAGGAAGGCAATCTGCCGGCCATCTTGAACGCGCTGGAAACCGTCAATGTCGGCAACCGCCTGGTTCTCGAAGTCGCCCAGCATCTCGGCGAAAACAGCGTGCGCTGCATCGCCATGGACTCCACCGAAGGTCTGGTGCGCGGCCAGGAAGTCGTCGACACCGGCTCGCCGATCCTGGTGCCGGTTGGTCCGAGCATGCTCGGCCGCATCATCAACGTCATCGGCGAGCCGGTTGACGAAGAAGGTCCGGTCAAGGGCGTCGAAATGCGCCCGATCCACGCGGCAGCGCCGGCATATGTCGACCAGTCGACGGAAGCGCAGATTCTCGTCACCGGCATCAAGGTTCTCGACCTTCTGGCGCCTTACGCCAAGGGCGGCAAGATCGGCCTGTTCGGCGGCGCCGGCGTCGGCAAGACCGTGCTGATCCAGGAACTGATCAACAACGTCGCCAAAGCGCACGGCGGCTTCTCGGTGTTCGCCGGCGTCGGCGAGCGCACCCGCGAGGGCAACGACCTCTATCACGAGTTCATCGAATCCGGCGTCAACAAGAAGGGCGGCGGCGAAGGCTCGAAGGCAGCCCTCGTCTACGGCCAGATGAACGAGCCGCCGGGCGCCCGCGCCCGCGTCGGCCTGTCCGGTCTGACCGTCGCCGAATATTTCCGCGACCAGGGCCAGGACGTGCTGTTCTTCGTCGACAACATCTTCCGCTTCACGCAGGCGGGTTCGGAAGTGTCGGCGCTGCTCGGCCGTATTCCTTCGGCCGTGGGCTATCAGCCGACGCTGGCCACCGACATGGGCGCGCTGCAGGAGCGCATCACCACCACGACCAAGGGCTCGATCACCTCGGTGCAGGCCATCTACGTGCCGGCCGACGACTTGACCGACCCGGCGCCGGCGACCTCCTTCGCCCACTTGGACGCGACGACGGTGTTGAACCGCGCCATCGCCGAAAAGGGCATCTACCCGGCCGTCGATCCGCTCGACTCCACCTCGCGCATGCTCGACCCGATGGTTGTCGGCGAAGAGCACTACCAGGTGGCCCGCCAGGTGCAGCAGACCTTGCAGCGCTACAAGTCGCTGCAGGACATCATCGCCATCCTCGGCATGGACGAGCTCTCGGAAGAGGACAAGCTGTCGGTGGCCCGCGCCCGCAAGATCGAGCGCTTCCTGTCGCAGCCCTTCTTCGTGGCCGAAGTGTTCACCGGTTCGCCAGGCAAGCTGGTCGACCTGGCCGACACCATCAAGGGCTTCAAGGGCTTGGTGAACGGCGAGTACGATCACCTGCCGGAAGCTGCCTTCTACATGGTCGGCAACATCGAAGAGGCGATCGAGAAGGCGCAGCGCCTGGCCGCTGAAGCGGCCTGATATGAGCCAGTCGGAGCAGCCCGGCAAAGGCTGGCTGCTCCATGGCGGGTTGCTGTTTGCCGGCGGTCTGATCGGCGCGGTTGCCCTTGCCGCCGCGGTGCTGGCCATTCTGACGGCCATCGCCGCGAATTTCATGATCTGGTTGCTGGTCATCCCTATGGGTGGTCGGCGACTGGAAAGTCTGGACGGTCACCGTCCTGGTGTTTCTGGCGGTCGGGCATCGGCATCTGCCTATGCTGCATTTCTGGTGGTGCGCGCGCTCTGGCGGTTTTTCAGGCGGCGCGTGATGGAGCGGAACGATGGCGTTCAAGTTTGACCTGGTCTCGCCCGAACGGCTGCTGGTCTCGGAAGAGGTCGATGCGGTGATCATTCCCGGCGCCGAAGGCGAGATGACCGTGATGGTCAACCACGCGCCGGTGATGACCACCATCAAGCCGGGCGTCGTGACGGTGAAACCCACCGGCGGCTCGGACCAGCGCTTCGTCGTGTTCGGCGGTTTCGCCGACATCCTGCCCGGCGGCTGCACCCTGCTGGCCGAAGAAGCGGTCGAGGTGAAGGACATCGACCGCGAGGACCTCGCCCGCCGTATCCAGGACGCCAAGGAAGACGTCACCGACGCCAAGGACGAGGCCAGCAAAGCCAAGGCGCAGGAATTCCTCGATCATCTGACGACGCTCGAAGGCGCTATCGCGGCCTGATCGCGTTTGGTCCCTTAAGGACCACCGGGAAAAATTCCCTCCCCACATCGGGAAAGCTGCCTCTGGCGCCAGGGCCACCGTCACGCAATCATCATGATGCAAATCGTGAGTACTTCCTTCGGTGCCCACCCAAGTTCGTCGCTCACGAGACGCATATAAATCTTCCGCGGTCCGCCACCGGTTTGCCACGGAAGATCAGATTTCAGGCCGGTCCGATTCCCTAGTCGGGCCGGCCTAGCTGTATTTGCACACGGCGTCCTCCCAAGACCTGTGCGCGGCGAAGGCGCTGTTGCCACGTCGCCGCCGCGCCCTATAGTCGGCGCCATGCTTTTGCGCCCTGAAGGTCTGCCGTGTCGGTTTCGCTGCGCCTCTTCGCCACGATCGCGCTGATCTTCCTGCTCAGCAGCACGGGCGGCGGGTTGATCGGCTATTACGATGCCCGCCAGCGCATAGCGGCCGAGCTCGATTCGGCGATGGTCGTCGGCCAGGCATCGGCCGAACGTGCGGTCGCGGCATTGGCGCGATCGTTTCGGCCGGCGGGCCACCTGACCGAATTTGTCAGCCTGTTCGATGGCGACCGCCATCTGCAAGCCAGCCTGCTCGGCCCCAACGGTCAGGTAATCAAGCAATCGACCTTGCTGCCGGCGGAACGCGCCGTACCGGCCTGGTTTATCAAGCTGCTCGATCCGGCAGGGCGAACGGTGCGACTTTGCGCTACCCGGCGAACTGGCCGGTTATGGCAAGCTGCGGCTGGAGACCGACGCGCGCAACGAAATCGGCGAGATCTGGTCGAGCGCGCTCGCTGGCGTTCCTGACCCTGCTTTTGTTCATGGGTCTTGTGCTGTCGCTGGTCGCGCTGGTTGTTGGGCATGCGCTACGGCCGGTAAAGCCGCTGCTGGCGGCCTTCGAAAGGTTCGGTACGGACAGGGAGGGCGGCGAGCTGGAGCCCTTTGGTCCGCCCGAATTCAGAAAACTCTTTGCCGGCTTCAACGCCATGGCGCAGCGGCTGAAGACGACCGAACAGCGCAACAAGATGTTGGGCGCGCAGATCGCGACCGTGCAGGATGAGGAGCGCGCCGACCTTGCCCGCGACCTGCACGACGAGATCGGCCCATTGCTCTTTTCGATCGATGTCGACGCCGCCGCCATTCGGGGCATGGCCGCCGGCAAGGGCGATCCCAGACGCAAGGAAATCCTGGAACGCGCCAAGGCGATCTCGGCCGGCGCGGTGAAGAGCAAGCAGCATGTGCGGGCGATCCTGGCGCGGCTGCGGCCCAACCTCGCCGCCGACATTGGTCTCGAGCAGGCATTGATCGAACTGGTGGCGAACGAACAGCGCCGGCATCCAACCGTGCAGTTCGAAGAAAATCTGGACGGCGATTGCCACGATGCTGTCGCCTCGGCGGCCCTCTACGCAGTGGCACGCGAGGCGATCCACAATGCCTTGAAGCATGCTCATCCGCGCCACGTTCGCCTGTCGTTGCAACAGACCGAGCCGGAGCGGATCGAGCTTGCGGTGTCGAACGACGGCGGCCACTTGAGGCCGACCGCCGGCGGCGGCTCGCATGGCCTGCGCAACATGCGCGAGCGCGTCGAGGCGTTGGGCGGCGAGTTCTCAATTGAGGATATCCACAATCCGACCGGCGTTCTGGTCCGGGCCATCCTGCCGCGCCCCGTATCAGCGACGCAGGAGCGCCTGTCATGAAGATCTTGATCGTCGATGATCATCAGGTGGTGCGCGAGGGCGTGCGACGGCTCTTGTCGCAACTCCCCGACGCGAAATTTGCCGAGGCTGACTCCCCGCCGGAAGCGTTGACGCAATACCGGCAGATGCGGCCGGACATCGTCATCCTCGACATCAATTTGAACGGCGGCAGCGGCATCGAGCTGCTACGCCATTTCAAGGCCGACACACACCAGGCGCGCGTGATCGTCTTTTCGATGCACTCCGACGTCGTCTACGCCAATTCGGCGCGCAAGGCAGGCGCCATGGGTTATGTTTCCAAGAGCGCGCCCGTGGACGAATTGCTGACGGCGGTCAAACGGGTCTCGGCTGGCAAATATTATGTCGATTCCGAACTTGCCGGCTCAATCATCCTGGGCAATCCATCGCCTGATGCGTCGCCGGAACTCAGCGTACGCGAGGTAGAGATTTTGAGGCTGCTCGGCGAAGGCAAGGGCCTGACCGAGATCGCCTCGACCCTTGGCATTGCTTACAAGACGGTCGCCAACACGCTGAGCCGCATCAAGGAAAAACTCGCCATCGAGCGCACCGGCGATTTGATCCGCTTCGTCGTCGAGAACAAGCATCTCAATTTGATGCCGGTATCGTCGGATGGCGAACCAAAGTAGCGGCCGTTCAGCGCTCGCCTTTCTGGTAGGGGATCATCAGCGCCTTCGGATAGGTGGCGCGGCGCGCGACCAGGATCAGCGCCAGGATCGACAGCGCATAGGGCATCATCAGGAACACCTGATACGGGCATGACGCCGCCGGAAAGCTGCTGCAGGCGGACCTGGTAGGCGTCGAAGGCGGCGAACAGGATGGCGCCGAGCAACGCCTTGCCGGGCCGCCACGAGCCGAAGACGACCAGCGCGATGCAGATCCAGCCGCGGCCGTTGATCATCTCGAAGAAGAACGAGTTGAAGGCCGACATGGTGAGGAACGCGCCGCCGATGGCCATCAGCGCGCTGCCGGCCATCGACCGCGCCGATGCGGACGGCCGATGACGCTCAATGCCTTGCGCCTCGACGGCCGACGGGTTTTCGCCGGCGGCGCGGATCGCCAGCCCGAGCGGCGTGCGGTAGAGCAGCCAGGCGACGACGCCGACCAGGACGAAGGCGAGATAGGTCAGCGGCGTCTGCGCGAACAGCGCCTGCGCCGATGATCGGGAATGTCGGACAGGCCGGGGATCGGCCAGCGGCTGCGAAAGGCTCGATCTTCGGCGGCGAGGTCACTTCGGGCAGGGCGAGGCGATAGATGTAATAGGTCAGGCTGGTGGCGAGCAGCGTGATGCCGATGCCGACGACATGCTGCGACAGGCCGAGCGGCACGGTGAGGATGGCGTGCAGCAGGCCGAGGCCCTGCCGACCAGCGCCGCGACCAGCACGCCGGTCCACAGATCGCCGCCGGCATAGACGGTGAACCAGCCGGCGAAGGCGCCGGCCGTCATGATGCCCTCGATGCCGAGGTTAAGCACGCCGGCGCGCTCGCAGATCAGTTCGCCCATGGTGGCGAAGATCAGCGGCGAGGCGATGCGGATCGCGGCGACCCAGAAGGATGCGTGCAGCAGGATGTCGAAGGCTTCCATCAGTACGCCCCCTCCAGCGCATGCCTCCGCATCGGTCCTGCCGACATCTCCCCGTAAACGGGGGAGGATCCGCAGGTCGACGGCCGGCCTGCGCAGTCGATCCTCCCCTGCGAAGCGGGGGAGGGGGACCATGCGGAGCATGGTGGAGGGGGCGACGTTCACCCAGCATACCGCCACCTCACCCGGAACCGGGACAGCAGCATCGCCGTCACCATGGACAGCAGCGCCATCGCGACCATGACATCGGCGATGTAGCTCGGCACGCCGGCCGCGCGGCTCATCGCGTCGGCGCCGACGAAGATGCCGGCGACGAAGATGGCCGACAGCACCACGCCGAGCGGATTCAGCATGGCGAGCATCGCCACCACGATGCCGGAATAGCCATAGCCCGGCGACAGGTCGAGGGTCAGGTTGCCCTTCAGGCCCGCGACTTCCGAGAAGCCGGCGAGCGCGGCCAGCCCGCCCGAAAACAGCGCCGTCTTCATCAGCACCGTGTTGACCGGAATGCCGGCAAAGCGCGCCGCTTCGGCATTGTGGCCGACGGCGCGCATCTCGTAGCCGAGCGCCGTCTTCTTCATGATGAACCAGATGAGCAACGGCCGCGGCCAGGGCCAGCACGAAGCCGAAATGCAGCCGCTTGCCCTGGATGAGTGCGCGGCAGCTGCGCTTCGGCGATGACCTTTGGCGACTGCGGCCAGCCGAGCCCCATCGGGTCCTTCAACGGCCCTTCGAGCAGCATGCGAGACGAACAGCAGCATGATGAAGTTGAACAGCAGCGTGGTGACGACTTCATCGACGCCGAACCGGGTCTTCAGCAGCGCCGGGACCAAGCAGCAGGAGCGCGCCCGCGGCCATCGCCGCGATCATGATGATCGGGATCAGCAGCGGCTGCCGGCAGCGGCAGCGCGCCGGTGCCGAGCACCACGGTGATGACCGCGCCGGCATAGAGCTGCGCTTCCGCGCCGATGTTCCAGAGCTTGGCGCGGAAGGCGACCGCGACGGCGAGGCCGGTGAAGATCAGCGGCGTCGCGCGGGTCAGCGTTTCAAGCAGCGCGAATTGCGAGCCGGCAGCGCCCTTGGCGACGAGGTAGAACACCGAGAACGGCGACGCGCCGGCGGCCAAGCACCAGCAGCGACGAGACAAGCAGCGTCGCGACGATCGCGGCCACGCGGATAGAGCGAAGGTGGCGGCGAGCGACGGGGCGGGTTTGGGTTCAAGGCGCATCGGCCTCACGCCGCCTCCTCGTGCCCGGCCATCAGCTCACCCAGTTCGCGCACGCTGCGTTCGCCGCGCGCCGAAGGCGCCGAGAACCGGCCGTTGGAAATCACGATGATGCGGTCGGACAGTGCCAGGATCTCGTCCAGGTCTTCGGAAATCAGCAGGATGGCGGCGCCCCGCGCCCGCGCCTCAAGCAGCTTGCCATGCACATAGGCGACCGCGCCGACATCGAGGCCGCGCGTCGGCTGGTTGGCGAGGATGAGCGACGGGTTGCCGTCCAGCGCGCGGCCGAGGATCAGCTTCTGCATATTGCCGCCCGACAGCAGCCGGATGCGCGTGTCGGGCGACGGGCATCTTGACGTCGTAGTCGCGCGATGATGTCTTCGGCGAAACGCCGCGCGGCGCCCCAGTCGAGCAGCCCGCGCCGGCCGAAGCGCGGCTCGCGATAGCGTTCGGCAATGGCGTTCTCGGTGAGCGCTCATGTCGCCGATCGTGCCGACGGCATGGCGGTCTTCGGGGATGCGGCCGACGCCGTGCTGAATGGCGCGACGCGGCGACCAGTCGTCGACCGGCCTGTCCGCGCATCAACATCGTGCCCGACGATGGCTTGATCTGTGCCGGACAGAAGCGCGGCAAGCACGGCCTGGCCGTTGCCGGAAACGCCGGCGAGGCCGGCGATCTCGCCTTCCAGGAGCCGCAGCCAGACATGCGTCAAGCCTGACCCGGCTGCCCGGCAGCGCGGCCTCGACTTGCGACAAGTTCCAGCACCGGCGCGCCGAGACTGGCCGGGCCGACCGTGGGCGGCGCTACCTCCCGCCCGACCATCAGCTCCGCCAGCTCGTGCCGCGTCGTCTCGCGCCGTGACCCGCTCGCCCGCGAGCCTGCCCGACGCGCAGCACCAGAACGCGGTCGCTGACCGCCATCACCTCGTTCAGCTTGTGCGAGATGAAGATGACCGACAGGCCCTCGGCGACCAGCAGCTGCAGCGTGCGCGAACAGCGCGTCGGTTTCGGCCGGCGTCAGCACCGCGGTCGGCTCGTCGAGGATCAGGATGCGGGCGTCGCGATAGAGCGCCTTGAGGATTTCGACACGCTGCCGCTCGCCGACCGACAGCGTGTGCACCGGCGCATCGGCGTTGACGGCCAGGCCGAAGTCATCGGCCAGCTCGCGATGCGCTGCGCCGCACCTTGCCGCGGTCGAGCCGCAGGCTGAACAGGGCTCTGCGTGCCGAGCGCGATGTTTTCCAGCACCGTCAGATTGTCGGCAAGCGTAAAATGCTGGTGCACCATGCCGATGCCGGCGGCGAGCGCCGCCGCGGATCGCCCGGCGGCAGCGGCTTGCCGAATGACCTCGATCGATCCCTCGTCGGCAACATAGTGGCCGAACAGGATGTTCATCAGCGTCGTCTTGCCGGCGCCGTTTTCGCCCAGCAGCGCGATCACCTCGCCTGCGTTGAGGTCGAACGAGATGGCGTCGTTGGCCGTCAGCGCGCCGAAGCGCTTGGTGATGCCGGAGAGGCGGAGGACGGGGCTGGCCTTCCTCCCCCTTGAGGGGAGGGTGGCGGCGAAGCCGCCGGGTGGGGTCGTTGCGGCAGAGCTCGGCGTCCTCTTCTTGAGACGTTGCAAGGGGGTCGAGCCTTTCGGCAGCAACCCCACCCCCGGCCTTCGGCCGGACCCTCCCCTCAAGGGGGAGGGAGCTTGCGCTAGCTCGACTTCGGCTCGGCGTCGTTGATCTCGACGGTGAAGCAGCCGTCCTTGATCGCCTTTTCCTTCTCGGCGACCTTGGCCATGACCTCGGCCGGCACCTTGCCTTCGAAGGTTCCGAGCGGCGCGAGCGAGCAGCCGCCCGCCTTCATGAAGGAGTAGACGCCGTAATCGTCGGCCTTGAAGCGTGCCGGCCTTCACTTCGGCGATCGCCTTGTCGAGCGTCGGCTCGAAATGCCAGAGCGCGGAGGCGACAACCGTCTCCGGATAGTCGGCCTGCGTGTCGATGACATTGCCGACCGCCAGCACCCTTGCGCTCCTTGGCGGCATCCGACACGCCGAAACGCTCGGCGTAGAGCAGGTCCGCGCCGCCATCGATCTGCGCGAAGGCGGTTTCCTTGGCCTTGGGCGGATCGAACCACGAGCCGATGAAGGCGACCTGGAATTTCGTGTCCGGCGCGCTCTCCTTCACGCCGGCCATGAAGGCGTGCATCAGCCGGTTCACCTCGGGGATCGGATAGCCGCCGACCATGCCGATGTTCTTCGACTTGGTCATCGCGCCGGCGATGATGCCGGTGAGATAGGACGCATCCTGGATGTAATTGTCGAACACCGAGAAATTCGGAACGGCAGCGTCCGGCTTGAAGCTCGAGCCCATCAGGAAGGCCGTGTCCGGATAGTCCTTGGCGACGGTGCGCGCGGCCTCCTCGACGCCGAACACCTCGCCCAGGATCAGCTTGTTGCCGGCCTCGCAATATTCGCGCATGACGCGCTCATAGTCGGTGTTGGTGACATTTTCGGTGGCGACATATTCGATGTCGCCGCGATCCTTGGCGGCGTTGGCTGCCTTGTGGATGCGGCTCGACCCATTGCTGCTCGAACGGCACGGTGTAGATCGCCGCGACCTTCAGCTTTTCCTGCGCGAACAGGCGGCTGGGCATGGCGAATGCGGTGAGTGCGGCGCCCGCGCCGGCCGCCTTGAGAAGCGTTCGGCGAGACGGGTGCAATAGTGAAGAAATCTGGCTGGACATGAGACGACCCTCTGGCTGGATTTGGCTGGCTACGACCGTCATTTTTTATCTTTTGGTCAAAGCTAGTGGAATTTTGACGCAGCGGCAATCGACGACCGGCGCTATTGCTCGCCCGTCCACAGTGACGCTTGACCGTCTGCTGGCGGACCCGGCCTTCGAACGTCTCCGCTCGACCGAGCCGCGCATCATCGGCCAGAAGACGCACGTGCTGCATGTGATGCGCCGATGCCTGAGCCGATAGCACGACGCTTGAAGCGTCGTTCGCGCTGGACTATGCCGGGGCCTTCCATCGCTTCGCGAACACAGGCACTGGCATGACAAACATACCCACCGCAACGCGCTATCTGGAAGGGCTGGCGGCGCGTGTCAGCCAATTGGCGCAGCAGAACGGCGCGGCCATTGCCGCAGCCGCCGATGCGGTTGAACGCACGGCCAAGGCTGATGGTCTGGTCTATCTGTTCGGCACCGGCCACAGCCATATCCTCGCCGAGGAAGTGCACTACCGCGCCGGCGGGCTGGCGCTCACCGTGCCGGTGCTGGCGACGGCCACGATGCTGCATGAAGGGGCAGTGGCGAGCACCGCCTTCGAGCGGATGTCGGGCGTCGCGGCAACCGTGCTGGCCCGTTACTCGATCGGCCCCAACGACGTTCTGGTCGTGATCTCCAACAGCGGCGTGAACGCCGTGCCCGTCGAGGCCGCCAACCTCGGCAAGGACGCCGGCGCGACGGTCATTGCGCTTACCTCAGAGACCTATTCACGCGAGGCGGCCAAGGGCCGGCCGCGCATCGCCGACATCGCCGACATCGTGCTCGACAACGGGGCGCCCTCAGGCGATGCAATCGTTGACGTCGAGGGGAGCGATTTGCGCGTCGGCCCGGTGACGACATCGATCGGCGCAGCCCTTCTGCACGCTGTGATGGCGGAAGTGGCCGCCCGGCTGGTCAAGGCCGGTGGCCGAGCCCCGATCTACCTCAGCGCCAATATGCCAGGCGCCACCGAAAACAACCAGGAATTGATCGCTCGGTATCGGGCGCGGAACCCGCATCTGTAATCCCGGCATCGCCACAAAAAACACCCGGCGGATCGCTCCGCCGGGTGTCTTGCATTCAATCCTGTGAGGATCAGCTCTGCGGCTTGTAGGTGTACTTGCCGTCGTCGCCCTTGACCCACTCATACATGACGTAGCCAGGCAGCTTCGGGTCGCCCTTTTCGTCGAAGCTCATCTCGCCGAGCACGGTCGGGAAGGTCCCTGCGTGGGTAGCCTTCGCAACTTCAGCCGGGTCGTTGGACTTGGCGGCAGCGGCAGCACCGGCGATCACCTGCACGGCGGCGTAGGAGTAGAGCGTGTAGGCTTCCGGGTTGAAGCCGGCTGCCTTGAACTTCTCAACGATCTCCTTGTTCGCCGGGTTCAGCGTCGGATCCGGGCCGAACGTGTTCAGCGTGCCGGCAACCGCGTCGCCCGCGATCGAGGCCAGCTCGTTCGACACGATGCCGTCGCCCGAGATCAGCGTAGCCTTGAGGCCCTGGTCGGCTGCCTGACGGATGATCAGGCCGGCTTCGGTGTGCAGGCCGCCCCAATAGATGATGGTGACGCCAGCTTCCTTCATCTTGCCGATCAAGGCCGAGAAGTCCTTGTCGCCAATGTTGACGCCTTCATACATGACTTCCGTCAAGCCGCCGGCATTCGCCGCCTTCTTGGTTTCGTCGGCCAGACCCTGGCCATACGGGGTCTTGTCATGAACGATGGCGATCTTGGCGTCCTTGAACTTGTCGACCAGATACTTGCCGGCGACAGCGCCCTGCTGATCGTCACGGCCGCAGGTGCGGAACACCGCGGTCAGGCCGCGCTCGGTCACCTGCGGGTTGGTCGCCGCCGGCGTGATCACATACATGCCGTTCTCGTTGTAAACTTCCGAGGCCGGAATGGTGACGCCCGAGTTGAAGTGACCGACGACGAACTTGACGCCGTCAGCAACGAACTTGTTGGCGACCGAGATGCCCTGCTTCGGGTCGGAGACGTCGTCGCCGACGACGACCTTGATCTGCTCGCCATTGATGCCGCCAGCCGCGTTGATGTCGGCCGCTGCCTGCTCGGCGCCCTTCTGGAGCTGCGCACCGAAGGCCGCGTTCGGGCCTGTGATCGGACCGGCAACGCCGATGATGACGTCCGCCCAAGCGCTACCGCCGAACGCGACAAGCGCGCTGGCCGCAACGGCGGACAAGAGTAGTTTCTTCATTGAATGACTCCCATTGTACGAGTGGGCCCCTGATATCCTTTTCGTGCGATGCCCACCCTATCGCAGAAAGGGTACATTGCCGATTTTCCGGCAGTTGTCACGACGATTCCCCTGTCACATCCGCGCGACCATTCTTAAGCTTACCCGGAAACCTTACTTGGCCCGGAAGCTGAACGGCGACACCTTTTCGTACAGCCAGTGGTACTGCCGGGTCATCTGTTTGGTGCGGGTGTATTTGTAGCCGAGCGTACCGAGGATCAGCAGGATGATGGTGTCGACGATGTAGAACTGCGCCGACAGCATGTGGCCGCCGAACAACGCATGGTGCAGGAAGCGCACGGCTATGCCCAACGCCATGAGATAGACGACCACCGCGACATAGGGGCGCCAGGTCTGCGCACACGCCTTTCCGGTCATCCAGGCCGCCCAGCCGCCAAGCAGGCAGGTAACGATGAGGAACGACAGAAACGACGCTTCTTCGTAGAGAATGCCTTGCATGGCCCTACTTCCCAATATGAATTGTTAGCCGGATCAATGACGTCCGCCTTCGAGATAGGCGGCGCGGACTTCCGGGTTTGCCAGCAGTTCCTGACCCGTGCCGCTCATCGTCACGGTGCCGTTGACGAGCACATAGCCGCGCGACGCGAGCTTCAGCGCGCCGAACGCGTTCTGCTCGACCAGGAAGACCGTCAGACCCTCATTCTTGTTCAGCGCCCGGATGGCGTCGAAGATCTGCTTGACGATCAGCGGGGCCAGCCCGAGCGACGGCTCGTCGAGCAGCAGCAGCTTCGGCCGCGCCATCAGCGCGCGTCCGATCGACAGCATCTGCTGTTCGCCGCCCGAAAGCGTGCCGCCGCGCTGCTGGATGCGCTCCTTGAGGCGTGGGAACAGCGTGAAGACCTTTTCGACGTCCTCGTTGAAATACTGCAGATTGTCGAGGCTGGCGCCCATCTGAAGATTTTCGAGCACCGTCATGCGCGGGAAGATGCGCCGGCCTTCCGGCGATTGGGCGATGCGCAGCCGGGCGATCTCATGCGTCGGCATGTTGGTGATGTCGGTGCCGTTGAAGACGACTGAGCCGGCGCGGGCGCGCGGGCTGCCGAAGACCGTCATCATCAGCGTCGACTTGCCGGCGCCGTTGGCGCCAATGATGGTGACGATCTCACCCTCATTGACGGAAACGTTGACGCCGCTCAGCGCGCGGATGTTGCCGTAATAGGTTTCGACGCCGCGAATATCGAGAAGCGGTCCGGCCATCACTTATCCCCGCGCTTGGCTGACGCCTGTTTGTCCGCCGCTGCCGCCAGTTTCTTCGCCTGGCCGATCCAGTCTTCCCGATCGATGCGCCCGTCGAATTCGAGATAGGCCTCGGCGGTGACGATGTCGGCCCTCGTCCACGCTGCGATCTGGTCGAAGTGGAAAATGCCGTGCTCGTTGAGCTTGCGCTTGTTGACCGGCCCGATGCCCTTGATGACCAGCAGGTCGTCCGGCCGGTTGCCACGCGGCGCGGCCAGCCAGTTGGAGGTGCGGACGGGCTTGCGCGGCTTCGTCGCCGGAGCGGCCGCCTTGGTCGAAGCAGCCGGCTTTGCGGCGGCCGGTGACGCGGACTTGGCTGGCGCAGGCCTTGGCGGCGGCGGGGTCCTTGTAGGCGCGGCAGGCTTCGCCGGCGCCGCTTTGGCAGGCGCGGCCTTTGCGATGGCCTTCGGTGCAGTCGCCTTTGGCTGCCGCTGGCTTGGCCGCTGCGGCAGGCTTCACCGTGCGCGCCAGACCATAGACCGGACTTGCGGTCGTCGACTTCGAGGTCGAAGCCGATTTGCTCGGCGCGGTTGGCTTGGCCGCTGGCGGCGCAGCCTTTGCAGCTGCACTCTTAGCAGCGGCAGTCGTCTTCGGCGCTGCCGGCTTAGGCGCAGCTTTGGTTTTGGTGGACCCCGCTTTGGCGGCGCTCGCTGCCGCGGCGGCTTCGGCCGCCGCCTGCCGGCGATCGACGATCTCGGCCTTCGACGCGCCGCGCGACACACGCACGGTCTCTCCCATAGGATCGCTATGGCCAACCGTATCGACAATCGGACCGGCCATCATGGACGAGGTCTCGCCGGGGCCATGCTCGCGGTCCGGTTCGGCGTCGAGCGACTCGATGACATCCTCGTCGCCGACCTCGACCAGAACGTTCTCCACCTCTTCGTCCTCGACGCCCAGATAGGCGGCAATGACGCGCGGATCGCTCTTCACAAAGGTCGGATTGCCGTCGGAAATCTTGCGGCCATATTCGAGCACCACGACGTGGTCGGAAATCTGCATGACCACCGACATGTCGTGCTCGATCAGCAGGATCGACGTGCTGGTGGAATTCTTGATGTCGAGCAGCAGCGTGTTGAGCGCCAGCGACTCCTTCGGGTTCAAACCGGCCGCCGGCTCGTCAAGGCAGAGCAGTTCCGGGCCCGGTGCACATGGCGCGGGCGATTTCGAGACGGCGCTGGTCGCCATAGGGCAGCGCACCGGCAGGTTCGTCGGCGCGCTTGGTCAGGTCCGCCTTGTTCAGCCAATGGCGGGCAAGCTCCATGGATTGCTCCTTGGCGGCACGATAGGTCGGCGAGCCGAGCAATCCCAAGACCGTGTAACCGGATGCGCGCATCAGCTTGTTGTGCTGCGCGACCAGCAGGTTTTCCAGCACCGTCATGCCGGAGAACAGGCGGATGTTCTGGAACGTGCGCGCCACCCTGGCGCGCGCGTTGATCTCATGCCCGGGCAGCCGCTCGAGCAGGAATTTCTGGCCGTCCTTCAGGCTCAGCGTCAGCATGCCTTCGGTCGGCTTGTAGAAGCCGGTGATGCAGTTGAACACCGTCGTCTTGCCGGCGCCGTTCGGGCCGATCAGCGCCGTGATGTCGCCGCGCTGCGCCTGGAACGACACGTCGCCGATGGCGACCAGACCGCCGAAGCGCATGGTCAGGTGCTCGACGAACAGGATCGCGTCCGTCACCGTGTAGTTCGTTGTCGTCGAAATATCCATCAGCCGTGACCTTCCTTGGTGAAGGAGGCCGAGATGGCCTTTCGTTCATGCAGGAATGCTGTGGGTTCGCGACTGCCGACGAAGCCGCGCGGCTTCCACAGCATGACGATGACCATCGCGAGGCCGAACAGAAGCATGCGGTAAAGTTCCGGCGTGAAGTCGGGTCCGAACACCTGTTTCAGGAATGTCAGCTCGCGCAGGATTTCCGTGCCGCCGATCATGACTGCGGCGGCGACCGCGATGCCGATCAGCGATCCCATGCCACCAAGCACGACGATCGCCAGGATGATCGCGGACTCGATGAAGATGAAGCTTTCAGGGCTGACGAAGCCTTGGCGGGCGGCAAAGAAGGAGCCGGCAAAACCGGCGAACATGGCCCCGGTGGCGAAGGCCGTCAGCTTCGTCGTCGTGGTGTTGATGCCGAGCGAGCGACAGGCGATCTCGTCCTCGCGCAGCGCTTCCCACGCACGGCCGATCGGCATGCGGCGCAGCCGGATCGTGACATAGGCCGTCAGCAGGCAGAGCAGCAGGATGAGATAGTAGAGGAAGATCTTGTAGTAGACGCCCGAGGTGGGCAGGAAGGTCAGCACCTTCGAGATGTAGTTCGGGTCCGACACGTTGAACGAGAACAGGCCGAAGAAGGTGACTTTCGGCACGCCGGAGATGCCGGCCGCGCCATTGGTCACCTCGCGCCAGTTGATCAGCACCAGGCGGATGATTTCACCGAAGGCAAGGGTGACGATGGCGAGGTAGTCGCCACGCAGGCGCAGCACCGGAAAGCCGAGGATGATGCCCCAGAAGGCCGCCATGAGGCCGGCGCAAGGCAACAGAATCCAGAACGACCAGCCGAACTCCGTGCCCAGCAAAGCGTAGGCGTAGGCCCCGACCGCGTAGAAGGCGACGTAGCCAAGATCGAGCAGGCCGGCGAGGCCGACGACGATGTTCAGCCCCCAGGCCAGCATCACATAAATCAGGATCTGGATGCCGAAATTGTCGATCCATTTCAGCGAGCCCTGCAGGCCGCTGGTGAAAATCACAATGACCGGGAACAAGAGCAGGAAGATGATGCCGAGCGTCGAGAAATTGCGGCGGATGAAGCCGGGCTCTTGCTCGACGACGGCCTCGGCTGCCTTTGCTGCCTTGCGCCGCTCGTTGGCGGGCAGGATGAACGCCACGAACAGGAAGCGCACCGCCATCACGATCGCGACAACGGTGGCGAGCAGACCCCAGCGTTGCACCAGGATCAGTTCGTTGGAGATGTTCTGCGTCGTCTCCAGACCGATCAGCAGGAAGAACAGGCCGAAGGAGATCAGGCCGGCATAGAAGGCTTCGCGGATTGCGGTTCCGATCGGAGCGCCGGTATCGGCGCTTTCGCGCGACGGTGATGCAGCGCTCTGTTGCGAGGTCGACATGGCTCAGACCTTTTCGACTTCGGGCCGGCCGAGAATGCCGGAGGGCAGGAAGATCAGCACGATGGCCAGGATCGAGAAGGCGGCGACGTCCTTGTAGTCGATCGAGAAATAGGCCGACCACAGCGACTCGATAAGGCCGATCGCCAAGCCGCCGAGCACCGCGCCGGGCAGCGAGCCGATGCCGCCAAGCACGGCTGCCGTAAAGGCCTTCACGCCGGGTGTGAAGCCGTCGGAGAAGACGACCACGCCGTAATACATCAGGAACAGCGTGCCGGCGACGGCGGCAAGGGCCGCGCCCATGATGAAGGTGATGGAGATCGTCTTGTCGACATCGACGCCGAGCAGCGCCGCCATCTTGCGGTCCTGCTCGCAGGCGCGCTGGGCGCGGCCAAGCGCCGTCTTGTTGACGAGATACCAGAAGAGCGCAAGCAGCGCCGTCGTCACCACCACGATGACGATCTGCTTCAGCGAGATCGAAATGCCGGCGACGTTGTAGACCTGGTTGATCAGCGGCGGGATCGGCTTGTTGCGCGGGCCTTGCGTGACCTGGATGAAATTCGACAGGAAGATCGACATGCCGATGGCGGTGATCAGCGGCGCGAGCCGGAAGGAGCCGCGCAGCGGGCGGTAGGCGACCTTCTCGATGGTCCAGTTGTAGAGGCTGGTCATCAGCATCGCCACGATCATCATGATCAGCAGGAACAGCACCACATTGATGCCGGCGAAGATCGAGGTGAGGATCAGGAAGACGATCAGCGCGATGAAGGCGCCGACCATGAAGATGTCGCCATGGGCGAAATTGATCATGCCGATGATGCCGTACACCATCGTATAGCCGATCGCGATCAGGCCATAGATCGCCCCCAGCGTCAGCCCATTGACAAGCTGCTGGACAAAATACTGCATTGAACAGTGCTCCCCTGGAATGTCGCCTTTTTGGGTCGCATTCCTTTTTCGTCATTGCCCCTAGTGGTAAGGGATCGGCATCGGATTGCAACGGCCTTGTTGATGATCGTCCCGCCTTGTGTGCTGGCAGGTTCCGTTCACCGGGTCGTTGTTCCGATTCTTGTCGCCCACCCCTCTGGACCAGTGCGGAAACTATCATTGGCCTACCGCAATGTCTTTGCGGAATCCAGTCGTTCGATAACTCCTTTTCGAAGATTTCACCAACCCTTGATCGTTGTAGAGTATTTTGTTGCTCTTTCTGCACAGGCGGTTAGGCGAAAAATTCGAGACGTGAAGCCGTCTTCACTGAACGACGAAACCGTGAGCGAAGGGATCGCGGTCGTCGATGAAGATCGTGTTGAGGCCGGTCTGGCGCGCCCAGCCACCGATCGACGGGATGATGGCCTTTTTGTTTTTCACCGTCGTCTCGCGCTCGACCCGACCCTTGAACAGCGAGCCGATGATCGATTCGTGCACGAATGCAGTCGCCCGCTTTCAGCCGCCCCTTGGCGTGCAACTGCGCCATGCGCGCTGAGGTGCCGGTGCCGCAGGGCGAGCGATCGATCGCCTTGTCGCCGTAGAAGACAGCGTTGCGTCCATCGGCTTCGGCGTGCTTCGGCTTGCCGGTCCACAGCATGTGTGACAGCCGATTGATCGCCGGGTTCTCCGGGTGCTCGAACGTGTATTTCTCGTTGAGCCTTTTGCGCACGACCGGGCTCCAGGCGATCAGATCGCCAGCCGAATGATCGGCCACGTCGGTGTAGTTTTCCTGGGGTTCGACGATGGCGTAAAAATTGCCGCCATAGGCGACGTCCACCTTGAGTCTCGCCGAGCGTCGGGCACTCTACAGACAGACCTTCGGCATAGAGGAAGGACGGCACGTTGGTGATGCGCACTTCCTCGACATACTCGCCCTCTTGCCGATATTCGGCGATGACGAGGCCGGCCGGCGTGTCGAGCCGCAACACGCCCGGCGTCTTCGGTTTCACCAGGCCGTTCTCGATCGCCATGGTGACGGTGCCGATCGTCCCGTGCCCGCACATCGGCAGGCAGCCTGAGGTTTCGATGAACAGGATCGCGATGTCGCAATCCTCGCGCGTCGGCGGATAGAGGATCGAGCCGGACATCACGTCGTGCCCGCGCGGCTCGAACATCAGGCCGGTGCGGATCCAGTCATACTCGGCCAGGAAATGCGCCCGGCGCTCCATCATGGTCGAGCCGCTAAGTTGCGGCCCGCCGCCGGCGACCAGGCGCACCGGGTTGCCGCAAGTGTGGCCGTCTATGCAGGAAAAGGTATGGCGGGACATGTGGCTCCTTACCCTCCCCCTTGCGGAGGGTGATCCTGAGCTTGCGAAGGATCGGGGTGGGGTGAAATCTGTTGCAGCGAAAGCGCCCACCCCGTCTCACGATCACTTGCTCGCAAGACGATCGCTGCCGACCTCCCCCAAGGGGGAGGGTAAAGGGCAGGTCGCGCTACCTCGCGTCAAAACCGCCTCGGACAACGGCTTCAAATCCAAAGCCGGAGTGTGCCCCAGCACCAGATCGCGGATCAAGCGGCCCGTGGCCGCGGCCTGCGTCAGGCCGAGATGGCCGTGGCCGAAAGCGTAGAAGACGTTGGGCGCGTTGCGCGCTTGGCCGATGACCGGCAGCGAGTCTGGCAGCGACGGACGATAGCCCATCCACTCGCGCCCGCCGGACGGGTCGAGCCCCGGCAGGAACCGCTTGGCCTTCTCCAGCATCGCCTTGGACCGCGCAAAATTCGGCGGGCGTTTCAGGCCGCCAAACTCGACCGCGCCACCGACACGCAGGCCGGTCGCCAGAGGCGTGATGACGAAACCATGGCCGCCGAAGATGAGCTGGCGTTTCACGTCGAAGGCGGACGACGGCAGCGTCGTGTTGTAGCCGCGCTCGGTCTCGAGCGGGATCGAATCGCCGAGCTGTTTGGCAAGCAGATGCGACCATGCGCCGGCGGCGATGACCACGCTGCGGGCCTCGACCAAGCGCCCATCGGCAAGGCGTAGCCGGATCGTGCGCTCGGCCTGGCCGGTCGGAGATTTCGTCGAGCGCGTCCACGCGCGCCTGCTCGAATTGCGCGCCTTTGCTCTCGGCATAGCGCCAGATCGCCTTGCCGAGATCTTTCGGGTCGCTGACGGTTTTCCAGCCCGGCACGAAAGTGCCTTTGATGAACTGTGACGACAGCCCAGGCTGAAGCTCGGCCAGTCGCGAACCCGAGACATGGTCATAGGCGATGCCAAATCGGTCGCGCTCCGCCCAACCCGGCAAGCGATGCCCTGAACTCCGCCTCACTCTCATAGAGCTCAAGCGAGCCATCCTCTCGAAGCATCGTTCTCGTTCCGGAACGATCCATCAAGGACAACCATTCAGCTTCGGCGAGTTTCATGAGTGACGGCCTGGGCGGCGACGGCGCCGCGATAGTCGCCAAACGTGCCGGCGCGCCAGAAGCGGATCAGCCAGGGCAGAAGCGTTGGCAGGTAGGCTGGCGGGATGGCTCAACGGCCCGAGCGGGTCCATCAGCCATTTCGGCAATTGCCGCAGCATGCCCTTATGCGCCAGCGGCAGGATGTCGGTGAAGGCGAAGGCGGCGGCGTTGCCGGAGCTGGTCTCCTCGCAGATGCCGGTGCGGTCAAAGACCGTAACAGCGCGGCCGGCCTCGGCCAACTGCGCGGCGGCGCAGATGCCGACGATGCCGCCGCCGATAATGGCGATATCGATAGGTTGCGAGGGCTGCGACATGGGCTCCGGCCGAAATCGGAACCTCTTTGCCACAGCCAAGGCGCACGTGCAAGTCTGATATATCAGCGATATATCAGTTTGGAATCGGAGGGTTGGTTAGAACGGCCTTTCGGTTGTCGCCGCCACCCAGCCGTTTAGGACGTATCAGGCGCTTGGGGCGGCGCAACGGCCTGCATGCGCTGGTTCATCGAACGGATTGGCTCAAACGACGCCGCGATTTGCAAGCCTATATTTTGCGTCCTGCGCTGACGCGGCAGGCGAAACGACCCGCCCACATCGACAGGCTCGCCAGCGCCAAAGCCAGGACCCGCAGGCGCAGCGCAAGGCGGACCGCGTCGGCGGGATCGTCGCCTTCATGAGTGAACATCAATCCGCATATTGCGAGATAGGCTTGCGGCGGTATCGGCGCACCAAGATTGCGCGCCATACCCAACACGGACTCCTGCGCGACCGCTTCCGCCGGAAGCAGGATCTCGAGGGTGCGGCGGCGAACAGGATAAGACGCGACGCTGGCGCGGTCGGCCAGTCCCGCCATGGCAAGCAGGAGCGCGATAATGCGCTTCAGTACGTCCTGGTCTTTCTTGAAATTCCACTCCACCGCCGTCTCCTGTTCGCAAAGACGGGCACATCATGCCGTGGTGGCGAGGGGTGTGGACGAAATTTCGAAGAATTTTTTTCAGACAGTCTCGATATTCGCGATCTGCAACGTGGCGAACGTCGCTTTGAGCCTATATCTCGCGATTTGAGTGTCTCCAACATACGGAATGGACGAGCTGATTTTCAGCATATGCTGCGAAGCGGTGATGATTGTTTCGGAAAGCGCTCGTGAAGCCGGGAACTGTCGGCCAATCCAGATGGCTAGCAGTGTGTCTTGCAACCCTGGTGACAGACGGAAGGAACGACTTATTCCATCGGTTAGAGCGAACCATGCCAATATTGTCTTTGTATCGGCCGAATCCAGCGACCTCAGCGAGATTTTCAATCTTTCGACACCTGAACCAGCAGTCAGACGTGTAGCCGCTTCAGGAGAAGCCGCTCGCATTCGGCGTCGCTGAACAAGGAAGCGATCTCAGTCGATGAAGGAGGTGCTTAAGCAGAACGCGGACATCTGACATTATCTCAGACCTTATGACTGGTTGCTCGAGACGACTTCAACAACGATGCAATGTCATGTTACAAAAGCTTGTACAGGGATCGACACTATGGGCTTCCGGCACGACTATTTATCACGTTTCTCTAACGCCGTCTCGTTGGACTGACTATCGTGATCGCGTGAGACTTGACGAGGCGACAGGCGCGCAACGACGAAAGCGTGTTCGATGCAATCGATTCAGACCGTATCGATCCGTCGAATATTGCGGGTCGCGATACCATTGCTGTCCGATGCAGGATCTGCCAATATTATCCGACGTGGACAAGTCGCAATCTGTAGACGGAGATCTTGAGCCAAATGACGATTTGGCAGATATCGAGACCCGCAGCTTTGGCGATGAAGAGCCTGATCACTTGTGAAGACCAGCAGAGCCATACTTTCTAAACATTGTAGGGCTTCAACCTATGATACCGCCCAATTAACTGCTCCACGCTCAATGAAGACGCAGAGGAGCGGTAATCGCCCAGTATGACGAATTAGTGATAGGCCTCGGACTTCTGGGATATAGCATTGCTGAGAATGCTGCATGCTGTGAAGAGACAACAATCGGGATCAAATCGAATCAACAGGCGCTTGCATACCGAACGAATATGATATCTATATATCGCAAATCAACAGACCCTCGTACGAAGACCTATGAATCGTGTCCGAGTATATTATATAAACCGCTGGATCGAGGCGCTTTAAGCTCGGCGCTGTCACCCCTTCTTGTTCTGCCGGTTCTCGATCAGATCATCCACGACCGCCGGATCGGCAAGCGTCGAGGTATCGCCCAGCGCGCCGAAATCGTCCTCGGCGATCTTGCGCAGGATGCGGCGCATGATCTTGCCGGAGCGGGTCTTCGGCAGGCCGGGCGAGAACTGGATCTTGTCCGGCGAGGCGATGGCGCCGATCTCGCGCCGCACGTGATTGACCAGTTCCTTGCGCAGCTCTTCCGAGCCCTGCTCGCCGGCCATCAGCGTGACGTAGCAATAGATGCCCTGCCCCTTGATGTCGTGCGGGTAGCCGACCACGGCAGCTTCCGAAACCTTGTCGTGGCTGACCAGCGCCGACTCGACTTCCGCCGTGCCCATGCGGTGGCCGGAGACGTTGATGACGTCATCGACGCGGCCGGTGATCCAGTAATAGCCGTCCTTGTCGCGGCGGCAGCCGTCGCCGGTGAAATATTTGCCCTTGTAGGTGGAGAAATAGGTCTGGATGAACCGTTCATGGTCGCCATAGACCGTGCGCATCTGCCCCGGCCAGCTATCGACGATGCAGAGATTGCCGTCGGCAGCCCCGTCGATGCACCTTGCCCTCATTGTCGACGAGCTGCGGCTGCACGCCGAAGAACGGCCGCGTCGCCGAGCCGGCCTTGAGCTGCGTCGCGCCCGGCAGCGGCGTGATCAGGATGCCGCCGGTCTCGGTCTGCCACCAGGTGTCGACGATCGGCACCTTGCCGTCGCCGACGATGTTGAAATACCACTCCCAGGCTTCCGGGTTGATCGGCTCGCCGACCGAGCCAAGCACGCGCAGCGACTTGCGCGAGGTCTTCTTCACCGGCGCATCGCCGGCGCCCATCAGGGCGCGGATGGCGGTCGGCGCGGTGTAGAAGATGTTGACCTTGTGCTTGTCGACGACTTCCCAGAAGCGCGAATTCGATCGGGTAGTTGGGCACGCCCTCGAACATCAGCGTCGTCGCGCCGTTGGCCAGCGGACCATAGACGATATAGCTGTGGCCGGTGACCCAGCCGACATCGGCGGTGCACCAGTAGATATCGCCGTCATGATAGTCGAAGACATATTGATGCGTCATCGAGGCGTAGACGAGATAGCCGCCGGTGGTGTGCAGCACGCCCTTCGGCTTGCCGGTCGAGCCTGACGTGTAGAGGATGAACAGCGGGTCTTCCGCCTTCATCTTTTCCGGCGGGCATTTGGCGTCCACCGACCGCACCTCGTCGTGATACCAGACGTCGCGGCCATTGGCCCAGCCCACCTTGCCGCCGGTGCGGCGCACGACCAGCACGTTCTTGACCATGACATGGTTCTTGGCGGCGAGGTCGACCGCCTTGTCGGTGTTTTCCTTCAGCGGAATGGTCTTGCCGCCGCGCAGGCCCTCGTCCGCCGTGATGACGAAGGTCGATTCGCAGTCGACAATGCGGCCGGCGAGCGCGTCCGGCGAGAAGCCGCCGAAGACGATCGAGTGGATCGCCCCGATGCGCGTGCAGGCGAGCATCGCATAGGCCGCTTCCGGGATCATCGGCATGTAGATGGTGACGCGGTCGCCCTTCTTGACGCCGTGCTTCTTCATCACATTGGCGAGCCGGCAGACATGCTCGTGCAGCTCGTTGTAGGTGATCTTCTTGTCGTCATACGGGTTGTCGCCTTCCCAGATGATGGCGACCTGGTTGCCGCGCTTCTTCAGGTGCCGGTCGATGCAATTGTAGGAGACGTTGGTCAGCCCGTCCTCGAACCATTTGATCGACACCTTGCCCTTGAACGAGGTGTTTTTGACCTTGGTGTAGGGCTTGAACCAGTCGATGCGCTTGCCGTGCTTGCCCCAGAACTTGTCGGGGTTCTTGATCGAGTCGGCGTACCATTTGAGATAGGTCTCGTTGTCGATGAGCGCGCGCTTTTTCCACGCTGGCTGAATCTTGTGGACGTGCACTTCCGACATGTCTGGGCTCCCTCCCGGATATGATCTGCGCGTGAGCAGCGCCGCCTCGCCGGCTTTACTATCAAGCTGACGCAAGGGCAACATTAGACGTTGGATTCGGGCGACGGCGTGTCGCATCCCGACCAAAGTCGCTAGCCGAAAGTTGGCCGACGAAAGTTCAATAGACCTTTAACGATCTCGGCGCACACTTTCCATTCGGGAGGACAGGCAACCGAGCTGGAGTTGGGCGGCCATGCGAGACCATTCCGAAACCGAGCTGATGCTCAAGGGTTATGGGCTGACGACAGCCAAGATCCTCTATCACTATCCCGACCATCCGCATTTGCTGCAGACTTATGTCTGGCAGGACTACGACATCGCGCCGAAATTTCCGGTGCTGATCCGCTTCGTCGAATTCTGGAAGGCGAAGCTGGAAGGCCCGCTGCATTCCATCCAGTTCACCCACCGCAAGCTGATCGCGCCGAACGAATGGCGCAAGGTGGACGGCGAATTCGTGCTGCACTGACCGATAGTCGAGGCCGGACGTTACCAGCGGTGCTTGACCGAGCCTATGATCTTGCGGCCTTCGCCTGGATAGCAGCCGGCTTCCGTCGAGGAGCAGGAGGCGATGTATTCCTTGTTGAACAGATTGCTGGCGTTGAGCTGGAACTCCATGCTCTTCCATTCGTAGGACAGCGCCGCATCGAACAGGGTGACTGACGGCACGGTGAAGGAGTTGGCGTCGTCGCCATAAGTCTCGCCGATGTAGCGAACACCAGCGCCGATGCCGAGGCCCTGGAACGCGCCGCTCTGAACCTTGTAATCCGCCCAGAGTGACACACGGTGCCGCGGCACACCGTAAGGCGTATTGCCTTCGGTCTGCTCGGTGTCATCAGTGATCTCGGTGTCGAGATAGGCATAGGCCAGATTGATGTTGAGTCCGTTGTCGAGGCTTGCCACGCCCTCGAGCTCGACGCCACGCGAACGGATCTCGCCGGTCTGTACCGGGTCGAAGCCGACATAGCGGATGGCGTTCTGCTTGGTGAGATCGAAGAGCGAGAGTGTGACGAAAGAGTTCCAGCCAACGGGCTGGTATTTCACGCCGACCTCATATTGCTCGCCGGTCTCCGGTTCGAACGGCGTGCCGGCTGGATTGACGGTCAGTACCGGCAGGAAGGAGGTCGCGTAGCTTGCGTAGGGCGCCAGGCCGATGTCGGTGAGATAGACCAGGCCGGCGCGACCGGTGAAGGCGCTGTCGGACTGGTCGGTGACGGCGCCGTCAGCGAGATGGTCCGTTGTCTCCGTGTCCGCCCAGTCGTAACGACCGCCCAGCGTCAACGCCAGCTTGCCGAATTTGATCTGGTCCTGCGCATAGATGCCGGTCTGGCTCGCTTTGGTGTCGGTGTCCTGATAGGGCTCGAACTCGCCGATCGGCGATCCGTAGACCGGGTTGAAAATATCGATCGGGCCGATCTCGGCCGCCGCACCCAGATCGCTGAAGTCCGTATAGCGGTAGTCGAGCCCGAGGAGCAGCGTGTGGTCGAGCGCGCCGGTGTCGAACTTCGCCTGCACCTGGTTGTCGACGATGAAACTGCCATAGGTGGACGAGCCGAGGTCGGCGTAGCGATTGTAGGTGCGGCCATCCTCGTCCAGGCCGGTGCCGAACACGCCATATTGCTCCGTGTTTGACAGGTAGGAATAGCGGGCGTTTTGCCGAACGGTGAAGGTCTCGTTGAAGCTGTGCTCGAATTCGTATCCGACCAGCGCCATCAGCGGATTGTATTCGTCGTAGTCCGGCTCGCCGGTGAAACGATCGAACGGTATCTCGCCATTCTGGGTTGGGCAGAACGGTGCCTGCAGCCGGCAGGAACTGGATGCCCCAGCCCTGCTGGTCCTGCTGGATCGCGGCAAGCAAGGTGAGACTGGTATCGGCATCGGGCTGCCATTTCAGCGATGGCGCCAGGAAAATGCGGTCGTCCTCGACATGATCGGTATAGGCTTCACCGCTGCGGGCGAGGCCCGTCAGGCGGTATGTCCAGACGCCGGCCTCGTCGAGCTTGCCGCCCATGTCGAACTGGCCTTGATAGGTATCGTAATTGCCCACACTGACTTCGACCTCGCGAAATGTCTCGTCGGTCGGCCGCTTGCTGACATAGTTGACGATGCCGCCGGGGCTGGTCTGGCCGTAGAGCACCGAGCTCGGCCCCTTCATCACCTCGATGCGCTCCGCTCCGTAGGGATCGAGCGACAGGAAAGACGTGAAGTCGGTTCCCCGCATGCTGAGGCCGTTGACGTAGAAGGCTTCATCCGAAACGCTGAAGCCCCGCAGCTGCAGGCCGTAGCCGCGCAGATCGCCGCCGAACGCTTCGCCGGTCACGCCGGCCGTGTAACGCAACGTCTCTGCCAGCGTGTCGGCCGCCTGCGCCTCGATCTGGTCGGCCGTGACGACCGACACCGCCTGCGGCGTCTCGATCAGCGGCGTATCTGTCTTGGTCGCGGTGGCGCTGCGGCCGGCAACATAACCATCGACCGGCCCCCAGGCGTTTTCGATCCGCCCCTCGATGACGACGGCATCGAGCTCCGTCGTTTCAGCGTCGCTCTGCGCGAGCGCGCTTTGAACCGACAGAAGCCCAGAGACGAGCACTCGTCGATGCCAAAAGGCTGCGCTTGATCCTTGGGCTCAGGCCGAACGCACGGTTCCGCTGGCTGTCGATCGTGTCCCCATCGTCGTCCCCCAATGGCCCACGCTCGCGGTGGTGCGCTCGCCATAAAACATGACTGATAAAGTCATGTATAATATTGATTAGAGAGACTCACGTTTTTAAGTCAACTGCGATGCAACTGCCGCGAGCACCGGATTGTTGATGGAGAAGTATGAACTGCTCGACATGTCATGAAGGGGTCAGCCAATAGCCGGGCAGGCCTCGCAACCTGGGGCTGTCAACGAGGCAGCGCAGCCAGGCGAAAAGTCGTCAGGCTGACACATAACTGTTAATCTGTCGGCTTAGAGGTGAAGCGGGCGCGCTGCGCGACGCCGACCATTTCAACCTTAGCCAATGGAACCCAAATCATGACCAAGCTCGCATCCGCGCTTCTGGCCAGCGTATCGATACTGGCCGCCGTACCGGCCCTCGCCCAGGAGGCCGTCCCGCAGGTCAATGACAGCTACTTCAAGCAGGCCCAGGCCGAGATGGAGAAGATCACCGCCCGCCAGCCGAACACCGGCAAGGCGAAGAACGTGATCCTGTTCGTCGGCGACGGCATGTCGATCCCGACGGTCACCGCCGCCCGCATCTTCGACGGCCAGAAGAAGGGCGTCGACGGCGAGAGCAACAAGCTGTCCTTCGAAGACCTGCTGCCCTATGCGGCGCTGTCGAAGACCTACACCCATGACGCGCAGGTTGCCGACTCGGCGCCGACCGCGACCGCGATGACCACCGGCGTGAAGGCCGCCAACGGCACGATCGGCGTGACGCAGGCCGCGAAATACAAGGATTGCGCCACCGTCAAGGGCGCCGAAACCGTCTCCATCTTCGAGCAGGCGGAGCGCGCCGGCCTGTCGACCGGCGTCGTCTCGACCGCCCGCATCACCCATGCCACGCCGGCGGCGACCTATGCCAAGACCGCCAACCGCGACATCGAAAACGACACGCAGATCAAGGAAGCGGCGGACCAGGGCTGCAAGGACATCGCCGCGCAGCTCATCGACTGGCCGGCCGGCAACGGCTTCGAGGTGATCCTCGGCGGCGGCCGCTCCAACTTCATGCTGGAAAGCCAGGCCGACCCGGAAGCCGCCGACAAGACGGGCGCCCGCAAGGACCGCGACCTGATCAAGGAATGGCAGGCCAAGTACAACGACGGCGCCTATGTCTGGAACAAGGCGGAGTTCGACGCCATCGACCCGGCCAAGACCGGCCATCTGTTCGGCCTCTTCGAGCGCAGCCACATGCAGTACGAGACCGACCGCGAGAAGGACAAGGGCGGCGAGCCGTCGCTGGCCGAGATGACCACCAAGGCGATCGACATGCTGTCGAAGGACGAGGACGGCTACGTGCTGATGGTCGAGGCCGGCCGCATCGACCACGCCCACCACGCCGGCAACGCCTACCGCGCGCTGCAGGACACGGTTGCTCTCTCGGATGCCGTCAAGGCCGCCTCGAGAAGGTGAACAAGGAAGACACGCTGATCATCGTCACCGCCGACCACAGCCACGCCTTCACCATCTCGGGCTATCCGAAGCGCAACAACCCGATCCTCGGCATCGCCGGCGAAGGCGACGACAAGAAGCCCTACACCACGCTCGGCTACATGAACGGCCCCGGCGCCAAGCTCGGCGAGCCGCGCGCGAACCTGAACGATGTCGACACCCAGGATCCCGACTTCCTGCAGCAGGCGCTGGTGCCGCTCGGCGAAAGCGAGACCCATGCCGGCGACGACGTGGCGATCTTCGCCCAGGGCCCGTGGGCTCACCTGTTCCAGGGCGTGGTCGAACAGAACATGATCTATCACGTGATGGCCAAGGCGACTGAGATGGCGTCCAAGCCGCAGAAGCAGGCTTCGGCGAACTGAGCCCATACTGGTGTGCGTACGCGTTAATGCGTAATGTCAGGCGCTGGCTTCGGCCGGCGCCGCATCTCTTCCAAGGAGATCGTCATGAACCGGCGCGAGGTTGTTTCTGGACTGATGCTGGCCGTGGCCGCGCCGCTGATAGCTCCAGCACGGGCGCTGGCTGCAACGCCCGGCCTGAAGTTCCGCGAGCTCTATCTGCGCGGCAACGAACTCACCGAAAAGGCGAAGGCGCTCGAAGGCAAAGCGGTCGAGATGGTCGGCTACATGGCGCCGCCGCTGAAGCCGGAGATCGACTTCTTCGTGCTGACCAAGCTGCCGATGTCGACCTGCCCGTTCTGCGAGAGCGAGGCGCAGTGGCCGGACGATCTCGTATTGGCGCTGACGAAGGACCCTGTGTCAGTGGTGCGCTATACCGACCTGATCCGCGTCACCGGCCGTTTCGAGACCGGCTTCAAGAAGGATGCGGCGACGGGTTTCGTCAGCTTCGTACGCCTTCTGGACGTCGGCTACGAAAAGCTCTGACCGCTGCATGTCCGGCCTTTCCGCGGAAGTCACCAGCCTTTCATTCTCCGTCGACGTGCCGCATGGGCAGACAGGTCATCGCGGATATCCCGCATCTGACCATTCCAGCCGGCGAATTGACCGTCCTTGCCGGACCCTCCGGTTCCGGCAAATCGACTTTGCTCTATCTGCTGGCAGGCTTGCTCGCCCCGCAAAAGGGGTCCGTTGCCTGGGGCGGCGTCGACCTTGCACGACAGGGCGAGGCGGCCCGCGACCGCTGGCGGCTGGCCAATGCCGGCTTCATCTTTCAAACCTTCAATCTGATCGACGAACTGTCGCCGCTGGACAATGTGCTGCTGCCGGTCTGGTTCGGCGGCACCAGCGCCGGCGCCCGGCGCGAACGGGCGCAGGCGCTGCTCGACCGCTTCGGCGTGCCGGGCAATCGCAGCCGCGCCGGCCTGCTCTCGCGCGGCGAACAGCAGCGCGTCGCCATCGCGCGGGCGCTGCTGCTCGACCCGAAGGTGATTTTCGCCGACGAGCCGACAGCCAGCCTCGACGCCGCAACCGGGGCAATCGTTGCCGAGACGCTTGACGACCTTGGCGCACAACGAGGGCCGCACGGTGATCGTCGCCTCGCACGATCCTGCCGTGCTCGATCGCGCGCACCGCGTGATCCGGCTCGACCATGGCCGCATCGACGCGCAGCCGGCGGCGATCGCAGCATGATGAACCCCCTGCCGATCGTATGGGCGAGCCTGCTTCGCAATCGCTTCACCGCCATGCTTTTCGTGACGCTGATCGCGCTGGCTGTGGCGCTCGGCATCGCCATTTCGGCGCAGGAGCGGGCATTGCGGCTGGGCAGCGCTCGCGCGGCCGACCGCTTCGACCTGATCGTGGCGGCCCCAGGCAGCCACAACGACGTGCTGTTCTCCGTCGTCTATCTCAATCCGACGGCCGTCGAGCTCTTGCCTGCCGAGGTCACGTCCAAGCTTCTGGCCGAACCGCGTGCGGCATTCGCCGCGCCGATCGGCTTCGGCGACAACCATGACGGCGCACCGGTGGTCGGCACGACGGCAGCCTTCATCGACCATCTGAGCGGCGGGTTGGCGCAAGGTCGAGCCGTTCGAGCGCATCAACGAGGCCGTTCTTGGCGCCCTGGCGGACGGCCAGATCGGCGATCATCTGGAGATCGGGCATGGCCACGGCGGCCCCGGCGGCGGCGATGCCGACGATGCCCATGACGCCGAGCACCCCACGAGCACGATGAGGCCCCCGCCAATGCCGAAGAGCATCATGAGGGTGACGGTCACGATCACGGCCCCCAGACAAGCGCCATCGCCCAAGCCGAGCATGAGGAAGAACATGCGGAGCATCACGCCGAGGTCGAGGTCGTCGGTCGCCTGAGACCGACCGGCACGCCATGGGATCGGGCGGTGATCGTGCCGATCGAATACAATTGGGTCGCGCATGGCCTCGGCACCGGCCACGCCCCGGGCGACGAGCGCATCGGCCCGCCCTTCGACCCGGCAAAGCTGCCCGGCGTGCCGGCTATCGTGGTGAAGCCGGCGGACGTCGCCTCCGCCTATGGCCTGCGCAACCAGTACCGCACGGCGCAATCCACCGCCTTCTTTCCCGCAGAAGCGCTGGTCGACATCTATCGCGTGATGGGCGATGTCGCCGGCGTCATGAGCGCGCTGACGCTCGCCGCGCAGACACTGGTGGTCGCCGCGATCCTGGCCGGCATCCTCGCCCTGCTCGATCTGCAACGCCAGCGCTTTGCCGTGTTGCGGGCGCTGGGCGCGCCGGCGCGCTTCGTCTTCGCCTCGGTCTGGCTCTATGTCACGCTGCTGATCGGCGTCGGCGCGCTGATCGGCCTGCCGCTCGGCTGGCTGTTCGCGGCAATCGTCTCCCGGTTCGTGGCGGCACAAACGGGTGTCGCCATGGTCGCCTCCATCGGCGCGACGGAGCTGGCCCTGGTTGGCGCCCTTCTGGGGCTCGGCATGGTGCTGGCGCTGATACCCGCCGTCCTGATCTATCGCCGGCCTGTGGTGGAAAGCCTGCGCGGCTAGCCTCATTGCAGGATCGTTCGTCGCTGCGCTAAGCATTGGCGATGACGCTATCCTTTGTCCGGCGCGTACAAGGCGCTTTGAACGATCTCCCGGAGGCCGAAAGGCGGCTCGCCGACTTCACGCTGGATTTTCCCGGCGATCTGGCCAGCTATTCCGCCTCGGAACTCGCCAAGCTGGCCGGCGTCTCCAACGCCACGGTGAGCCGGCTGGTTCAGCGGTTGGGTTATGACGACTTCAACGCGGCGCGGCGCAGCGTGCGCGAGGAGCGCGAGAGCGGCTCGCCCTTGATGCTGGATGCTGGCGGCGTCGACGATGCCGATGCGATCAAGGCCCACCTCGCCTTCGGGCAAGCCAATCTGGAGCAGACCTTTTCACGGATTTCTGAAGCGGACATCGAGGCCATCGCGACGGCCATGGCGCGGCGCCCGTACGGTCTGGGTGACAGGTTTTCGCAGCAGCCAGCCCTTTGCCGCCTATTTCCGTTGGCAGGTTCTGCAATTTCTGCCGCAACACCCAGCTTCTGCCCGGTCCGGGCGAAACGCTGGGCGAATATCTGGCAAATTTCCATCAGGACGATTTTCTGCTGGCCTTCGGCCTCAGGCGGCGTGTGCCGCAATTGCAGACGATCGTCGATCATGCCGCCAAGGCCGGCACGAAAGTGGCCTATATCGGCGACCATCTGATTGGCGAGGTGCCCGGTGCTGACTGGCTGCTGCGTTGCGATGCCCGGGCACCCGGCCCCTTCGACAACCATGTCGCCGTGATGGCGCTGTGCGATCTCCTGATGACCCGGCTTTTCCACACCCTGGGCAAGGCGGGCCGGCAAAGGCTGGCCGCCGTCGAAGCGGCGCACGACAGCACCGAAGAACTCTAAGCCGACATCTTTCCCGTGTACCGCCGCAACTGAGCCCTGGTCGGCTCGGAGGAATTTTGCCGACTCCTATTGGCAAGCCAATTTTCATATGTTAGAAGACTTGAAAATTTCTTTTCACATACTATCGGCCGCCAAGGGAGGAAAACATGGCAGCAGAGAATATGGTCCAGGGAGGGACGTCGTCACCTGCGATTCGCCAACTGGAATCAGCGCTCGGCAAAATCGGCGTCACCACCGCACATAAGCAAATCATCGCTTTGGTGCTGATCGGCTGCCTGTTCGACAGTTTCGAGCAGAACACTATCGGCATCGTCGGCCCGATCCTGCGCGAGCAGTGGGGCCTGACCGGCGCCGATATCGGCTTTTTGAACACGATCACCTTCGGCGCGGCCGCAATGGGCCGCCTGCTCTCCGGCATCCTGGGCGACCGCTACGGCCGCCGCGTGATGCTGACCATAAACCTCTTGCTCTTCACCATCGGCTCGGCCGCCTGCGCGCTGGCTCCAGACTTTGGCTGGCTCTGCGTTGCCCGCGCCATCGTCGGTTTCGGCGTCGGCGGCGAAATCTCGACGGCGGTCACCATGCTGGCCGAGTTCTGCTCGCCGAAATTCCGCGGCACGGCCGCGGGGCTGGTGAATGTCGGCGCCGGCGGCTTCGGCAATTTCCTCGCACCGGCCTTCGGCCTGACGGTATTCATGCTGTTCCCGGGCGAAGACAATTGGCGCTGGCTGTTTGCCTGCCTCGCGCTGCCGGCCCTGCTGGTCGTCTTCTATCGTCGATTTGTACCGGAAACGCCGCGCTATCTCGCCTCGCAAGGCAAGATCGACGAGGCCAACAAGGTGTTGTCGATCCTGGCGTCCGGCTCGCTGCGGCCGAAGAACCTCAAGGTCAACGAGTATCTCACCAAGGACCCGGAAGCGACCGAGACGCCGAACAAGAGCTCGTGGCGTGAGCTGTTTACCCAGCCCTTCATCGGCCGCACCATCCCCGTCGCCATCGCCATCCTGATGAGCTACGGCGCGCAGCTTTCCGTGCTGACCCTGATGCCGATCATCTTCACCTCGATGGGTTACACATTGGCCGGCAGCCTGCTCTATTCGATGATCATCCAGAGCGGCAGCGTGCTGGGCGCGATCGCCGCATCGGCCTTCGGCTATTACTTCCCGCGCAAGAAGGTGCTCACCACCGGCGCGGTGTTCGCCTGCCTCGCAGCGCTCGCCATCGTCTATCTCGGCGTGAACATCTATCTGGTGCTGTTCTTCGGCGCGGTGTTCCAGTTCTTCGTGCTGCTGCTCAACACCTCGATCTGGATCTATGCGCCGGAGCTCTACCCGACCCGCATCCGCGCCTTCGGCGTGGCCTTCATCCTGGCGACGGGCTCGGCTGCCGGCTCCTTCGTGCCGACGATTGCCGGCGCGCTGTTCGACAGCTTCGGCATGATCGGCGTGTTCGGTCTCGCAGCCGGCATGTATGCGGTGTTCGCCGCTTGCATCCAGCTCGGTCCGGAAACCTATGGCCGCAACATGGAAGACCTGACGCAGCCGGCGGACGTCGAGCCGTCGGAGGCAGTGCCGGCCGCTTCCCTCAAGCTGCAGCGGGCCTGATCATGCGGCGTATCCTGCTGATCAACCCCAACAGCTCGCAGGCGACGAGCGACATGATGCTCGCCATCGCCGAGAAGACGGCAGCGGGACGCGTGGCGGTCACTTCGGTGACCGCCAGCCGCAACCCGGTGATGATCGTCAAACAAAGCGAACTGGAGGCGGCGGCTGCCGAGGTCGTCGAGCTGGGGCAGGCGCATGCTGCCGGCCACGTGGGCATCATCATCAGCGCCTTCGGCGATCCCGGCCTCGCGACATTGCGCCAGAAGGTCGGCATCCCCGTGGTGGGCATCGCCGAAGCATCCATGATCGCGGCATCTGCCGGGGGGCGGCGCTTCGGCGTCGCCACCGTAACGCCGGACCTGGCTGGGCCGATTGCGGGCCGCGCCCGGGATGTCGGGCTGGAGCGGCTCTACACCGGCATCAGGCTGACCGAGGGCGACCCGATGGCCCTGGCGGCTGATCCGGCAAAACTCGAGGAAGCGCTGGCCGAACAGGTCAGGCATTGCATCGAAGACGACCGGGCGGAAGCCGTGATCATCGGCGGCGGCCCGCTCGGCCAGGCAGCCGAACGACTGCAGCCGCGCTTCAAGACGCCAGTGATTGCGCCGATCCCTGCGGCGGTGGAGAGGTTGATCAACCTTCTCCGACACCCCGCGCCGCAGGAAAGAACGGCCTAGAAGGGCGCCGCAAGGCGCCCTTCTTCTTTCGGGTCACGCCGTTGATAGGACGCGCACCAGCGATTGCCGACTCGGCATTCCACATCGCCAATAGCTCGATCCAGCTCAGTGTCTGGAACAGCGTGATCCGACCATGCCGCAATTGTCTGGAGTGTATGACCCTGCCGTCGACGTCGCCTGACAACTGGCCAAAGCGGCCAAAGCTGCGCCGACGACAAGCAAAAGAACAGCTCTGTGCATGTCGACCTCCTTTGGGTGGGTTGAGGGATATAGCTACGGTCCGACGCCGATTACGCGCAAGACAAGCTTCCGAGAGGGCGGCCAGACCTGGTCTCGCCGCCCTTCGCCATCAAACCTTTGCGGCAAACGGCGCTGGCCAGCGACCGGCGGCCTGCCGCTCGACCATCCAGCCCGGATATTCGGCCGGCAGGGCGCTCACCTCGTCGAGCTTCGCCAGATCGTCGGCATCGAGCTTGAGAGCGGTCGCGGCAAGGTTCTGCTCGAGCTGGTCCATGCGGCTGGCGCCGATGATGACCGACATGACGAACGGTTTTGCCAGCACATAGGCCAAGGCAACCGTGGCCACGTTGGAGTTGTGCTTTTCCGCAATCATGCGCATCGCGGCCACGCAGGCCCAGCCGCGCTCTTCATTGACAGGCGGGAAGTTGAAGCTGGTCGCGGCGGCCATCGCCATTGCCAGGCGCGCCCGGGCCGTACTTGCCGGACAAGAGCCCACCCGCCAGCGGCGACCAGACCATCAGCCCGAGTTTCTCCTGTTCGATCAGCGGCACGATCTCGCGCTCGAGGTCGCGGCCGGCGATCGAATAGTAGGACTGGATCGTTTCGAAGCGGGCATAGTCCTTGGCATTGGAGATGCCGAGCGCCTTGGCGATGCGCCAGGCCTGCCAGTTCGACACGCCGATGTAGCGGACCTTGCCGCTGGAGACGAGATCGTCAAGCGCGCGCAGCGTCTCGTCGATCGGCGTGACCGGATCGGTGCCGTGGATTTGATAGAGGTCGATGTGGTCGGTCTGCAGGCGTTCGAGACTGCCGTCGACCGAATCCATGATGTGGCCGCGCGACGCGCCGCGGTCATTGGGACCCGCGCCCATGGCGCCATGGGTCTTGGTGGCGATGACGACGTCCTTGCGACTGACGCCGAGATTCTTCAGCGACTGGCCGAGAATGCGCTCGGAGGCGCCGAAGGAATAGACGTCAGCCGTGTCGATGAAATTGACGCCGGCGTCGAGCGAGCGCTTGACGATCTCGTCGGCGCCCTGCTGTTCGAGGCTGGCGATCGAGCCCCACTGGGCCGATCCGCCGGCCTGGCCGAAGGTCATGGTGCCGAGGCAGATTTCGGAAACGAACAGCCCCGTATTGCCGAATTGTTTGTAGCGCATAAGTGCAGCTCCAGAATTTTGGGAGAACACTTTTTATATAGAAACGGATCGTTTCGTTTTAAGAGCTGGACCAAGCGGACGGGGAAGTTGGGCTAGACGGGGAGAGCACCCGCTAGGCGGCCCACGGATTGACAAGCGCGACGCCGGTATCGGCGAAATCAGCGACGTTGCGGGTCACCAGCGTGAGATCGTGGACGAGAGCCGTCGCGGCGATCAGCCCATCGGGTACCCCTCGCGTTCGCAATGCGTCAATCCGACCCCACTCCAAAGCGATCTGTTCGTCGATGTCGAACAGCCGATCGACGGTAGAAATGCTGAAGGTCGGAAAGCCAGCGCTCCAGATGGTCCGCCGCCGCAGGATCGCGCCGGCGCTTCATGCGCGATGCCTTGCAGCGATTTCGCCGTAACGTGATGACGCTGATCCAAGTGGTCCCGGCGCTCGACATCGATAGCCAACGGCTACGACCATGGGTTCGCGCTTTCGGATCGCCGAAAGGACATTCGTATCAAGCAGGAACATCAGGTCTAGAGATCGATATCGCGGGCTGGCGTCTTGTTCCGTCGATTGACCTCTTCGACAAACTCGTCATCCCAAACACGGCTCGCGACTTCAATAAGGAACTCCTCAAGCGACGGCCTTTGCGCGACCAAGCTTTTCATAGTCGTCCGCCGAGATCAGGACGCCGCAGGCTTGCCGCGCAGTGTCACGGTCTGCGGGCCTTCGTGAATCGCCTTCTGCACCACTTTGGAGAGGTTGTTCTTTGCGTCCTGGAGATGCCAATTCATGGCGTCATACCTAGCTAGCTAGCCTGGCTAGCTATATAGCATCGCCACTGGACGATTTCTAGCGCGTGCCAAAGATCGCGCTGCCGACCCGCACACTCGTCGCGCCAAACGCGATTGCAGTTTCGTAATCGCCCGACATGCCCATGGAGAGCTTCGCGACGCCGGCTTCGCGGGCAAGCTTCTCCAGCAAGGCGAAATGCGGGCCGGGGTTCTCGTCGAAGGGCGGGATGCACATCAGGCCTTCGATCGCCAGGCCGTGGACCTCGCGGCAGCGCTGGACGAAGGCCACTGCCTCGCGCGGATCGATGCCGGCCTTCTGCGTCTTCCAGCCCGGTGTTGACCTGGACATAGAGCTTTGGCGTGCGCCCCTGCCTGGCCATCTCCTTGGCGAGTTCGGCGGCGATCTTTTCGCGGTCGACCGTCTCGATGACATCGAACAGCGCTACGGCTTCCTTGGCCTTGTTGGATTGCAGCGGGCCGATCAGATGCAGCTCGATGTCGGGAAATTCTGCCTTCAGCGCGGGCCATTTGCCCTGCGCCTCCTGCACGCGGTTCTCGCCGAAGACGCGCTGGCCGGCTTCGATCACCGGGCGGATGACGTCGGCATCGAATGTCTTGGTGACGGCGACAAGGGTAACGCTGCCTGCCGGACGATTGGCTTGGCGCTCGGCGGCGGCGATTTTGTCACGGACGGCTTTCAGATTATCGAGCGCGTTGGCCATGCATCCTGTCCGAAGGTTGACGGGTCCGGCAAAGCGTGGTGAAGGTCCGCGCGAACCGCAATTGCCCGTCTTTTATGTGATTTCCGCCTCATGGCAACCGAACGATATAATCCCCGCGCAGTCGAGCCGAAATGGCAAAAAGCCTGGGCCGAAGCGAAGCTCTTCGAAGCGAAGAACGACGATCCGCGCCCGAAATATTACGTGCTGGAGATGTTCCCCTATCCGTCGGGGCGCATCCATATCGGCCATGTGCGCAACTACGCCATGGGCGACGTCGTCGCCCGCTACAAGCGCGCCAAGGGCTTCAACGTGCTGCACCCGATGGGCTGGGACGCCTTCGGCCTGCCGGCGGAGAACGCCGCGCGCGACAACAAGGTGAACCCGCGCGACTGGACCTACGAAAACATCGCCACGATGAAGGGCCAGCTGAAGACGCTGGGCCTGTCGCTGGACTGGTCGCGCGAAATCGCGACCTGCGATCCGAGCTACTACAAGCACCAGCAGAAGATGTTCCTGGATTTCTGGCAGGCCGGGCTGGTGGAGCGCAAATCGGCCAAGGTCAATTGGGACCCGGTCGACATGACCGTGCTCGCCAACGAGCAGGTGATCGACGGGCGCGGCTGGCGCTCCGGCGCGCTGGTGGAAAAGCGCGACCTGACGCAGTGGTTCTTCAAGATCACGGCGATGAGCCAGGACCTGCTGGACAGCCTGGCGACGCTGGACCGCTGGCCGGAAAAGGTGCGGCTGATGCAGGAGAACTGGATCGGCCGCTCCGAAGGCCTGATGATCCGCTGGCCGCTGGCAAAGGCCACGGCGCCCGCCGGCGAGACCGAGCTGGAGGTCTACACCACCCGGCCGGACACGATCTTCGGCGCCTCCTTCATGGCGATCGCCGGCGACCATCCGCTGGCCAGGAAGGCCGCGGAGAACAATCCGCAACTGGCGGCGTTCATCGAGGAAATCCGCCGCGGCGGCACCTCCGCTGTCGAGATCGAGACCGCCGAGAAGAAGGGCTTTGATACCGGCATCCGCGTCGTCCACCCGTTCGACGACAGCTGGACGCTGCCGGTCTATGTCGCGAACTTCGTGCTGATGGACTACGGCACGGGCGCCATCTTCGGCTGCCCGTCGGGCGACCAGCGCGACCTCGACTTCGCCAACAAATATGGCCTGCCGGTCGTGCCGGTGGTGATGCCGGCCGATGGCGACGCGGCGACATTCCAGATCACCGAGACGGCCTATACCGACGACGGCGTGATGATCAATTCGCGCTTCCTGGACGGCATGACGCCGACGGCCGCCTTCAACAAGGTCGCCGACCTGCTGGAAGCAAGACGATCGGCAACCGGCCGATGGCCGAGCGCAAGGTGCAGTTTCGCCTGCGCGACTGGCTGATCTCGCGCCAGCGCTGCTGGGGCGCGCCGATCCCGGTAGTCTATTGCGACGATTGCGGCGCGGTGCCGGCGAAAAGCCTGCCGGTCGAACTGCCGATGGATCTGTCGTTCGACAAGCCCGGCAACCCGCTGGACCATCACCCGACATGGAAACATGTCGATTGCCCGAACTGCGGCAAGCCGGCGCGGCGCGACACCGACACGATGGACACCTTTGTCGACTCGTCCTGGTATTTCGCGCGCTTCACCGACCCGTGGAACGAGGACGCGCCGACGACGCTGTCGGCCGTCGACGGTCCGAACGGCTGGCTGCCGGTCAAGCAATATATCGGCGGCATCGAGCACGCGATCTTGCACCTGCTCTATTCGCGCTTCTTCACCCGCGCGATGAAGGCGACCGGCCATCTGAACGTGGTCGAGGAGCCGTTCGAAGGCCTGTTCACGCAGGGCATGGTGGTGCACGAGACGTATCGCCTCGGCGGTCCTGGCCCGAACGGAAGCTGGGCGATGCCGATCGACGTGAAGATCGAGTCGGTCGACGGCGAGCGCAAGGCATCGCTGATTTCGGACGGCACGCCGGTCGAGATCGGCCCGGTCGAAAAGATGTCGAAGTCGAAGAAGAATGTCGTCGACCCGAACGACATTCTGGCGAGCTACGGCGTCGATACCGCCCGCTTCTTCGTGCTGTCGGATTCGCCGCCAGAGCGCGACGTGGTCTGGACCGAGGCTGGCGTTGAAGGCGCGCATCGTTTCGTGCAGCGCATCTGGCGGCTGGTCGGTGAGACGGAAGACAGTCTGCGCGGCGTCACCCCAGCACAGGGCGGCAGCGGCGAAGCCCTGGCTATTTCCCGCGCAGCGCACAAGACCGCAAAGCTGGTCGCCGAAGACATCGAAAAGATCGCCTTCAACAAGGGCATCGCGCGGCTGTATGAGCTCGCCAACGCGACCCAGCCGGCGTTGAACGCGGTCGCGGCCGGGACAGGCGATGCGGAGCTGAAGGCGGCTTGCAGGCAGGCGCTGGAGTTCCTGATCGTCATGGTGGCGCCCATGATGCCGCATCTGGCGGAAGAGTGCTGGGCAACGCTGGGCGGCAAGGGATTTGTCGCCGAGCAACCCTGGCCGGTGTTCGATCCGGCGCTGACGGTGGACAATGAGATTGTCTATCCGATCCAGATCAACGGCAAGAAGCGTGGCGATTTGACAATCGCCCGCGACGCAGACCAAGGTGCGGTCGAGAAGGCAGCACTCGCTCTGGACGTCGTGCAGAAGGTGCTCGACGGCAAGCCGCCGCGCAAGGTGATCGTCGTTCCGCAGAGGATCGTGAATGTCGTTACGTGAGCCCATCGCCGTCGCGCCCAAGCGCGGCTCTTTCGGTCGACTGGCCGTCGCGTCGATCTTGCTCGTCGGCTTGTCGGCCGTATCGGCCTGCCAGGTGCGGCCGCTCTATTCCAGCGCCGAGACGACCGCCGGCGTACCGGGCGGCGTGCGGACCGACCTGTCGTCGATTGCCATCAAGCCAGTCAGGACGCGCTATGGGCAGGAAGTCCGCAACCATCTGATCTTCCTCTTCAACGGTGGCAAGGGCCAGCCGGCGAGCCCGGCCTTTGCGATGGATCTCGTCGTTGTGCCGCAATCCGAATCGTCGGTTCTGGTGTCGAGCGGTGACGACAACGAACCGACAGCCGGCACGATGACGCTGATCGGCACCTACACGGTCACCGATTTCGCCAAGGGCAAGGTCGTGGCGGCCGGGACACGCCGAGTGACGTCGGCTTTCGATATTCCGAAGCAGGAGTTCGCCGCCCTGCGCGCAGTGCGTGACGCCGAAAGCCGGGCAGCTCGCGAGCTGGCGCAAGTGCTGCAACTGGCGATCGCCCAGGAAATGGCAACCCGTCAACCGGACTGACGGCCTTATCGCTGCTCGAAATTTCCGCTACGCTGCGTCGCGTCACAACCTTTGCGGGTGCGCTCATGCGTCGTGGATTGACCTCACTCATCTTCGCGATTTCAGCGTGCCTTGTAGCTGGAAGCGCGGCCCAGCCTGTCGATCCTGGCCAGGAAGGCGAGCTGAAGGCTTTCTTGCCGCCGCAGGACGGCGGAAAGGTTTGCTACACGCGCAAATATTCAGCCGAACATCTGGCGAAGCACCCGCTGCAAACGGTAGCGGAAATGGAATTCCGCCTCACCTACTACCAGCATGAGCCCGACGAAACCTGGCCCCAAGGGCAGCGAAACTACTACTTTGCCCTGCAAGCAAAGGTGAAGGGCAAGCCACGTCGCTTGAAGGCGTTCGGTGAATGCACGCCAGTCACCGGCGCGATCTCCTGCGGGGTCGAATGCGACGGCGGTGGCATCCTGGTGATGCGTCGGCCAGACGACAAAGCGCTGGTCTACTTCCCCGACGCGCAAAGCTTCATCCGCATGACGCGAGGGTTGCGATGAGTCGGAAGAAAACGCCGTTGAATTGAAACCCGGCAGCGACGATTGGGAATTCCTGCTCAGCAAGTCGGCCGACGCCGCATGCCCGGAATATGAGGACTGGTAGGCTCGACGACCTACCTGCACTGCGCGATGGACTGAAGCGCGGCGGAAATGCCCTTTAGCGAAAAGGCATAGTTGGTCGGGTTGCCACGGCCCGATTTCGCCGCAACTTTCATTTCGGAACCCGATTTCATAGCCGCGATCAGCGCCGGCTCGTCGGCTGCGTTTTCGACCCAGGCCGACTTGCCGCGCGTGAACATGGAGAAAGACTTGTCGTCGACGGTGACGGAGACCTTCGAATTCTCCTGGAAATTGTAGGACGCGATGAACTGCGGCTCGTAGGTCGGCGCCTGGCCGGGACGCTGGCTGACGAAGAAGAAGATGTCGCCGTGGTCGAGATTTTTCGGCGTCTTCTCGGTTGGCACGGTCAGCACATAGCAAACCTTGCCGTTCTGCGCCTGATAGCTGTAGGTGCCCCAGGCGCTGTGCTGGCCGATCTTGGTTGCCGACTGGGCCAGCGCCGGCGCCGCCGAGGCAGCCAGCAGGATCGTCGTGGCGATGGCAATCAATGCGCGCATTGTCTTCTTCTTGTCCTTGCAATGTCGATGGCGCGATCGGGCCGGAACAGCCCACCCAATTCGCGTCATTTTGAATTAATTTGGGTTACCAAAGCGTGAACACCCGACCCAGAGGGCCTGCGCCAGAACGTTACACGTTCCGATCGTCGATCGATCGGCCCCCGCAAACGACAGGCGCTGCCCGCACCGGAAGCGTTGAAAACCTAGAAAACGGCAACAGTTAGGCTGGCCGCGTTGCGGTCGCCGGTCGACGAGGGGTCCGGCAACGAGCGCCTACTGTTCGGCGAGCGCCTTCTTAGCCGCCTTGCGGTGGGCCGGCTTGATGTTGGCGCTGACCGAGGTGATGGCGGCCGTCAGCACCGCAATGTCGTCGGTGAAACCCAGACCGAGCAAGATATCGGGGATCAGGTCGGCCGGCAGGATGAAGTATGCCAGCGCGCCGAACAGGATGCCCTTCACGCGCCAGGGCGTGTCCCTGTCGAGGGCGCAATAATAGGCGGCCACCAGTTCTTCCATGAAGGGAACATTGTTGGCCACGCGCTTCGCCGACCGCCAGAAATCCTCGCGGATCTGCTGCTCGCGCGTATCGGCGCGCGGACCTGCTTTCGGATCTGCCTTTTTGCGTGCTGCCATCGAAGGGCGCCTCCTGACGCCAACTGTCACGAATCATATGGGAAAGGCGGACCGGCGTCGCAAGACAATTCGCCAATCATCCTCCTGCCCGCTCGCTGCGAGCCGGGTAGGGGTATTAGTGGCGTCAGGCTTGATTCTGCGAGCAGCAAACCGATCCAGCTTCTACCGCATGATCCGCGAGGCATCGGAGCGGTGGCCGGGAAAGTTGGCACGCGGCTTTCCGCGCCAAGCGTCCAGGCTTCCTCGACAATGTAGGGTCCGCCGCCGACCAATTCGCGCGACGACATCAAAACGAAACGCCCGACCCGGAACGGCAGGGTCGAGAAATTACCCCGCGCGGACAGATAATGCGCGACATCCAGCGGCGCGCCGTTCTTGAGCCGCGCCAGCGTGACATGCGGCGAGAATTTGCGCGGATCGGCGGGAAGGCCGAGCCGCTGGCAGATGCGCTCGATCTCCGCCTGCAGGGCAAAAAGATCCGGCGAGGCCGAAACGCCGGCCCAAACCGCATGCGGTTTCTTTCGAGCCGAAAGCGCCGACGCCAGACAGCGCTAGTGAGAAGGATGGCCGCCGCACCCGATCCAGCGCATTGGCGATTTCGTCGGCGACATGGCCTTCAACATCGCCGATGAAGCGCAGGGTCAGATGATAGTTTTCAACGTCGATCCAGCGTGCTCCGGGCAGGCCGCCGCGGAGCAGCGACAAGGAAAGGGCGGCATCACGCGGAATTTCGAGGGCGGTGAAAAGTCGTGGCATGGCCAGGCTCCTTTCCTCGAATCGAACTTGCATGATCAGCGAATCACCAATTCCAAGCTTCGGCAAGCGGTTTTCTCGACCGTTAACCGAGAATGGTTACCGAGACGGAGTCAGTCTGACAGCCAGCGCCGGACCGGCTCACGATCGTCGAACGTCGCTTCGAAGATTGGGGATGCAAGCACGGCATAAATATGGAGGCTCTCCGAGCCGACATTCCGAAACCCATGTTTTCGGTGCGCCGGCACCACAATCGATTGCCCGCCGGTCAAGACAGACGAACTCGTCGTCCAGCCAGATTTCGGCCTTGCCGATCACGACCCAAAGAACTTCCTCGACAGGGTGGCTGTGGGTCGGAGCGCCGCATTCCGGCGCGACCCATTGCTCGAATATGCAGAGCTGACGCGCGCCGTTGACGGCCGACACCTGCATCCGGGTTTCTACCCCAGCCCGCCACTCCTCCAAGGGCCGTTCCGCATGTGAAATGATCTTCATGGCGCTTTGGCAACCGTTGCGTTTCAGGTATTTGTTTTTCGTCGGGCAGTATGACACCCAAGCTCGCCTATTTCAAAAGCCAGAGAACTGATCCACTGTTGCACGGCTTCTGCGCCGTAGCCTGGGCAACATTCGTCGGTGCACGTCGCGCCTGGCCACTTTCCAAGCCGCAATTCTGTGCTAAGCCTGCGCCGGGTCCAATTGTGGAGGCTTGAGACATGACGGCAATTTCGGCCACGTCGGCGCGTCGCCCCAACATCGCGCTTGCCCTGATTTTCCTCATTCTGCCGCTGCTTTCGGCCTGCGGCTACAACACGATCCCGACGGCGGAAGAGAACGCCAAGGCGGCCTGGAGCGAGGTGCTCAACCAGTATCAGCGCCGCGCCGACCTGATCCCGAATCTGGTCGAGACGGTGAAGGGCTATGCCGCGCAGGAGAAGGACGTGCTGGAAAGCGTCGTCGAAGCGCGCGCCAAGGCAACACAGGTGACGTTGCCGCCGGAAGCGCTGAACGACCCGGAAAAATTCAAGCAGTTCCAGGAAGGCCAGACCGGCTTGACCAGCGCGTTGTCGCGCCTGCTGGCCGTGGTCGAAAACTATCCCGACCTGAAATCCAACCAGAACTTTCTCGCCCTGCAGGCGCAGCTCGAAGGCACGGAAAACCGCATCGCCGTCGCCCGCCGCGACTATATCCAGGCGGTGAAGGATTATAATCTGTCGCTGAGAACCTTCCCGTCGGTGCTGTGGGCAACGCTCTGGTTTACCGGCAACGAGCCGTTCCAGAACTTCACCGTCGCCGAAGACAAGATGGAGGTGCCGAAGGTCGATTTCGGCACACAGCCGGCGCCTGCGCAACCGGCGCAGCCCAAGGGCTGATATCCCGGCGTAAGAGGCGAAAGCTGATGACGATGGGTGGCGCAGCATTTGTGCCCTGGGCACGCGGGCAGTTCGTGTCCGCTGCCGCCCTGCGCGTGCTGCTGATCGCGCTCGCAATCTTTTTCGCAGCCCTTCAAGGGGCTTATGCACAATCCGACATACCGGCGCTGACCGGCCGTGTCGTCGACAATGCTGATCTGATGGACCCGGCTGATGAGGCGGCGCTGACGCGAAAGCTGGAGGATTTCGAGAAGAAGGGTTCGGACCAGATCGTCGTCGCCACCGTCACGAGCTTGAACGGCGAAGCGATCGAGCCTTATGCCAACCGGCTGTTTCGCGCCTGGGGGCTCGGCCAGGCGGGTGAAAACAACGGCATTTTGCTGCTGGTCGCCAAGAACGACCGCAAGATGCGCATCGAGGTTGGCTACGGCCTTGAGGGCACGCTGACCGACCTGCACTCCAATTTGATTATCCAGGAGACCATGGTGCCGGCCTTTCGCGCCGGCGATTTTTCCGGCGGCATTTCGCGCGCGGTCGACGACATCATCATGGTCCTGGAAGGCAATGCGGAAGAGCTGGAGGCGCGCGGCAAGCGCAATCCGCCGAGCGTGATGTCGGACATCGACCCGGTGATCGTGCTGTTCATCGTCATCTGGTGCACGCTGTTCTTCGGCGGCATGGCGATGGCCTTCCTGCCGCCGATCTTCGGCACCAAGCTAGGTCCGGGCCGCTATCGCTGGCTGGGCATGGATTTTACCTACACAGGCACGTCCGGCCGCTCGTCGGGCGGGAGCTCGGGCGTCGGGTGGTAGTAGCTGGTCCGGCGGTGGCGGCGGCTGGTCGTCCGGCGGCAGCAGCGGCGGCGGGTTCTCCGGCGGCGGTGGATCGTCCGGCGGCGGCGGATCGTCGGGGAGCTGGTGATGAGCGTGACACCGCGTTCCCTCAACGACGCCGAGCACAAACGCATCGCCGAAGCGATCCGCAACGCCGAGGAAAAGACGTCCGGCGAGATCTACTGCGTCGTCGCCCATTCCAGTGACAGCTACATGTTCCCGGCCGGCTTCATCGTCACGCTGGCGATCCTGCTGATCAGCTTTGTGCTCGCCAACGTGCTGGAAGCCTGGTGGTATCAGGTGCACGTGTCGGTGTTCGTTGCGGCCCAGGTGCTGGCGGTGGCGTGCGCGCTACTCGTGCTGTCCCTATTCCCGCTGGCCCGCATCTACTTTGTTCCGAAGCGCGTGCGCTATCGGCGCGCGCACGAGAATGCGCTGAAGCAGTTTCTGGCCCGCAATGTGCACATCACCGCCGAGCGCACCGGCGTGCTGATCTTCGTTTCGCTGGCCGAGCACTATGCCGAAGTGGTCGCCGACAGCGGCATCAACGCCAAGGTCGGGCAGAAGGATTGGGACGACGTCATCCGCGACTTGACCGCAGCCGCCGGGCGCAATGCGTTGGCCGACGGTTTCGTTGCGGCCATCGCGGCAGTCGGCAAGCATCTTGCCGACCACTTTCCGCCGCGGCCGCAAAACCTGAACGAACTCGACGACCACGTGGTCGAAATCTGATAGCTGTTGATTGGCCGAAGGTTGTATCGAGCGCGCTTGCGCGAATATCGCCTCGAAGCGTATGGTTAACCAATCATGACCACGCTGGCCATCGATATCCGCAAAGCCGAACCGCGCGACGCCGCCGCGATCGCCGATGTGCATCACAGCGCCTGGCGTGGCGCCTATTCCGGCATCATCCCGCACAAGGCGCTGAACCGCATGCTGTCACGCCGCGGCTCGGAATGGTGGGCCAACGCAATCCGCCGCGCCGCTTCGGTGCTGGTCATCGAAATCGGCGGCGAACTGGCGGGCTATGCCACGATCGGCCGTAACCGCGCGCGGGATCTCAAGCAGCAGGGCGAGATCTACGAGCTTTACCTGAAGCCCGAATACCAGGGCGTAGGCCTCGGCACCCGGCTGTTTGCCGCCGCTCGCGCGCGCCTCATGGCGCATGGCCTGAAGGGCCTTGTCGTGTGGGCGCTCGAAGACAACGACAATGCGCTGCGCTTCTACGAAGGCGCCGGCGGCCGTGACATCGCCGAAGGCGTCGAGGTGTTCGAGCAGAAGGCATTGCGCAAGATCGCCTTCGTCTGGGATTAGGCCTGGCGATATTCAGCCGATTGCGGCGTTCAAATTCCGGATTACGGGGACCGTCGGCGCATTGCGTCCGGGACGTTGCGCGGCTATCGATCTGATAACAATCGGAGAGAACGCCAGCCATGCGCATCGAAGCGATAGCCACCGGAAACAATCCGCCGGAAGACGTCAACGTCATCATCGAGGTGCCGATCGGCGGCGAACCGATCAAATACGAGATGGACAAGGAGGCCGGCACGCTGTTCGTCGACCGCTTCCTGCACACCTCGATGCGCTATCCGGGCAATTACGGCTTCGTGCCGCATACACTGTCAGGCGACGGCGACCCGGTTGACGTGTTGGTCTGCAACACGCGCGCGCTCATCCCAGGCTGCATCATCAATGTGCGTCCGATCGGCGTGCTCGTCATGGAAGACAATGCCGGCGAGGATGAGAAGGTCATAGCCGTGCCCTCGCCGAAGCTGACGAAGCGCTACGAAAAGGTGTTCAACTATACCGACATGCCGCAGATCACGCTGGACCAGATCTCGCATTTCTTTGCGCACTACAAGGATCTCGAACCCGGCAAATGGGTCAAGATCGGGGGCTGGCATGACGCCGCGCGCGCCAAGCAGATGATCCTGGAAGGGATTGACCGGGCGAAAGCCTCGAAGAAATAGCCGTCAGTTCTGCTGCCGCAGGAACACCGGCATCGGTTCGCCGACCAAAGTGCGCTCGTCGCCGCAGGAGAATTCGCGCGACTGCTCGTCGGCGATTTTGCGCGCGGTTTCGTTGGCATCGGCCCGGCCGGTGGCAAGCACCAGCCCAACGACACAGCCGGCATTGTCGGTGAGCTGCGCGACCTTGCTGACGACCAGCACCTCGACCTTCTTGTCCGGATCTTCCGGGCTGGCGACGGACCACCGGTGGATGACCGCGAAGGGCAGCTTCTTGTCGCCATCGGTCTGCACGCGCCATTCAACCTTGGCGCCGACCTCGTTGAAACCTTCGAAGCTTTCCCAGATGAGATTGCCGCCGGCCGGCGGGAAGCCGAAGAAGGTCGATTCTCGCGCATCGTCATAAGACAGGATCACCGGATAGCCGCTGTAGCCGGCGCAAACACGCTGCGCCCAGTCGCCCTCTCCCTCGGCGGCGCCATCGATCTTCACGCAATGCTTGTCGATATCGAGATCGGTGTAGACGCTGGCGACGTCTGCCGCCGGCGCAGCCTGAATTGAGGCCGCAAGGCAGATCGCGGCGAGCGGCAATGCGGCGCGTAGGAATGACATGGCGACGACCTCAAGACTTATGGCACAGCTTACGTCAAATCAGGTCGAATTGCAGCCGGCGCGTCAGACGCGATCACGCCTTTCGCACGACATAGACATCATGACGATTGCCGGTTCTGCCGATACTCCTGCGCGCGATCGTCAGGCCTGCGGGAAGCAATGTGTCACGCACAAATGCCTCGGTCACGAATGCCAGGCCCCAGTCCGCAACAACGTCGTCAGGCCACGGCTTGGTGTCCGTCTGTCTTGTAGGGCTGGAAATAGTGGCCGGACGTTTCCAGATTGCCGATTGTATCGGCGAGAAAGGCGTCGCGGGTCCAGCTTTCGGGTGGCCTCCGAACCGGTTGTAGCGCGGCGGCGGGCAGATCATAGGTCAGCCGGTAGGCGATGTCGTGCGGCCCATGTGTCGAGAACATCAAATATCCGCCGGAGTCGCAATATTCGTTTCATCTCGGCAAGCCAATCCGCTGCCGCTTTCGGCGAAAAATGCGTCCAGATGCTCTTGGCGATGATCAGGTCGAAAGTGTCGTCTGGCCCACGGGAGAGGCGGCGTCGGATTGCTGATGATGGCATCGACGCCGGCGACGTTTTCCTTGAGCCAGCGGACCGAGGGGGCTGCCGGATCGGCGCCGAATAGCTCCAGCCGGTCGCCGAACGCGCGCCGCAGCACGGCGAGATTGCGGCCGGAACTGCATCCGAAATCCAGAAGCTTGCCGCCAATTTGGGCGCCGGCCGCTATCAGCTCATGCAGCGCAATGTCCGAGTTGCGGAAGTCGTAGAAGATATCGAGCGCGCCTGGCACGAAATGCACGTCGGACGGCGGTTTCGGGATGTCGAGGCCGGCGCGTTTTCGATCCTCCTCCGAAGCTTGCAGCAGCCAGTTCCCGAGTCGTCCGATCAGCGTGGCGGCGAGGCTCAATGTCCGGCACATCGCGCAACCCGGAATCTGTTGCAACGACCGGAGCGATCGGTTCGCTGGCCACCGGGTCGAATGCGCCGGTCCGCCGGGCCAGAACACCGTTTTCATCACGCGCGAATTCGGCCGCGTTCCGATCGAGAAAGCGCTGAAAAAGGTCACCTGGTTCGTCGTTCATTGACATGCCCGATCATCCTGATGCGACCCGGAGGCGGAAGCTCACCTCAGATAACGGCGGACAGGACGGTCGTCGCCAGGAAGCGCTGCAGGAAGAAGATGATCAGCAAAACGATGATCGGCGAAATGTCCACCCCGCCGAGATTCGGCAGCAGACGACGGATCGGCCGGAACACCGGCTCGGTCATCTGGTAGAGGCCGTTGCCGATCATACTGACGAACTGGTTGCGGCCATTAATGACATTGAACGCGAACAGCCACGAAAAGACGACGGCCAGCACGACGATCCACCAATAGATGTCGAGCGCATAAAGCAGGGTCTGGATCAGCGCTACCATCAAGATCTCCTTCGGATGCGGCGAGATGTAGCCATTGCGCCCCGGCTCGACAAGTCCCGGCGCATCCGGCGACGAGCGCGCGCTTCAGCTTGACAGTGCAGGGTCGCGCCACATAAATGCGCCCAACGTCGGACGGGGCTGTAGCTCAGCTGGGAGAGCGCGTCGTTCGCAATGACGAGGTCAGGGGTTCGATCCCCCTCAGCTCCACCAACGGCGGTTTACCTGACACCACGACCTCAATCGATGTGAAAAACCTCTTCCAGCGGCGCCCACCATTCGCCCTCGCGGCGGGTGTCGAGCGGCTTCTGCTGCGGCTCAGTGATCGTCCACCATTCCCGGGTTTTTGGATCGGCCACCATCTGGGCCATGTCGGCTGCCCAATCGGTGCCGTGATATTCGTAATAGGCGAACAGCAGGTTTTCAGGCTCGCGCAGAAAGATCGTGTAATTTCGGATATTGCATTTGGCGATCATGGCCAGCACTTCGGGCCACACGGCGGCGTGGATGCGCTTGTACTCGGCAATCGCCTCCGGCCTCAAACCAATGACCCCGCCTCTTCTCTGCATGCGATCCTCCCAGTCATGCGCGACATTGCCGCTGTCGAGGGAGGTATCACAGCATATCGTCGAGGCTCCAGTGGTTGTTCCAGCGAGCGTCGATTTCGTCGTCGACATTCTGGTAGCGGATGTCGGTTGACAGCCGGATACGCCCGCCAACGCTCTGGTTGGTGGTCGAGGCGTGGATCATGAACGGGCTGTGCAGCACCACGTCGCCAGCCTCATAGTCGGCGGCCAGCCAGCGCGTGTTGAAGCGCTCGGCCATGTCCGGCAGATCCTTCGACACCCAGCCGCCCTCGGTCATGTTCTTGTTGAAGGCGCTGACGCGCTCTTCAGGTGACAATTCGGCGTTCTGGCGCTCGAACTCAACCTCCATGTCGGCGCCGATCCGATGGGACCCCTCGAGATAGACCAGGCCACCCATGTCGACCGGGACGTCGCCGATCGGAATCCAGGCCGTGACGATGCGGCTGGTGCCGCCACGCAGATAGACCAGATCGTAATGCGCCGGCGTCACGGTCGCCGTGCCTGGTAGCGTGTAGCGCAAGATCTTGCGCTTGTGCAGATAGGACAGCCCGCCGAGGAAGTCGTCCATGAAACGCCAGAGTGCCGGCTGTGAACAGAAGCCCTCATAGGCGACGGAGCGGACGATCGACATCAGGCGCCTGGTTGCCGCCTTGCCGTCAAAGGCCTCCGACGGACCAATACCAAACGCCGGATCAGCGCCAGCTTTCAGAAGGCCGGTTTCAGCAAGGTGCGAAAACACCCAGCCGCGAAAATCGATCACATCCTGCCGTTTGAGCAGGCCTTTCAGCCAGACATAACCTTGCTCCGCATAGATTTCGCGCAGGCGCTTGATCCCAACGCCGGGGTCAGTCGGCACGAGGTAGCCGAGACGGTCGGGGGCAGCAGACAAGGTCTTGCCGTTCGCGAACAAAGTCGGCATCGGGGCGGAACCCTCCAGCTTTCTCGCAACCGCAAGACTTGACATTTCGCACCTCCCGCATGTCTGCTTCGTAGCTATGAAAGATAGCAAAAGCGGCCGACTGACGCCATGGACATAAAGCTAAGCTGGACTTTTCGCTCATGAATGAGCACGAGATAGCGCTCTATCGGTCTCCTCTATCGGCGATCAGTGGTCTCGCCGTCACAGGCTTCGGGCAACACGCCGTCACGGAGGCTGTGCGGCCGCGCATCTTGCCGAGCTTTGCGGTCGTGTTGGTCGAGCGTGGCTCTGGATGGCTGGTGACCGAACAAGCAGGCCGGATCGCCTTTGATGCGCCGGCATTGTTCTGGCTGTTTGCGCATCGCCGTCACGCCTACGGACCAGACAGCGGCGGCTGGGATGAGCGTTGGGCATTGTTCGATGGAGCGATGGTTCAGGATTTCATCCGACTGCGGCTCATGTCGGAAGAGGCTCCGCTGGTTCAACTGCGCGATCTCGGCGCGATGCAGCGGCTGTTCGGTATGTTGCACACCGAGATGCTTGACGACACGGCGCTCGGTCAGGCTTCGGCGGCAGCCACGCTGCACCGCATCGTCATTCGCGCCGCCCGCCAGGCCAACACACCTGAGAGGCGATCAGAGGATGTCGATACGAAGATCGTTGAAGACCTGCGCCACCGCGCGCTGGAAAACCTGGACCTTGCTGCCTTCGCCGCTGGACATCGAATGTCGCCGGCCACACTGCGCCGCAAATTCCTTGCGGCGACCGGCCTCTCGCCGAAAGCCTATCAGTTGCGGCTGCGGATAGATCGGGCCAAGGAACTGCTCACCACCACCGAACTTAGCGTCGAGGCGATTTCCCTGGACGTCGGGGTCGAGGACGCCTTCTACTTCACCCGGCTGTTTCGCGACCGTGAGGATTGTTCGCCGACGGAATTTCGGCGGCGGCATCGGCGTGGATAGCCTTAGCTATGAAGTGCCGGGCCGACGCGCTCGCGCCGGAAATCCGACGGCGACATGCCGGCCACCTTGCGAAAACTCTTGTTGAAGGCGCTGAGCGAACCGAAACCGCTTTCCATCGCAACGTTGAGGATGTTGATGTCTTCCCCCAGCAGCCGCGCCTGGGCGTAGGATAGCCGCATCAGGTTCAGATATTCATTCAGCGTCATGCCGGTCGATTTCTTGAACTGGCTCATCGCATATTTCGGATGAATGTCGGCGGCGGCGGCAATGTCGTTGCTGTCGATATCGTCGAGAAAATTGTCGGCGATGAAGCCGCACATGCGGCTGAGGTTGCGCGACGACTGCTGGTCGGTCGAAGCGGCCTGGGAAAGATACTCTTTCGGGTTCGGCACCATCTCGTATGCTTCGAACCGCACACGCTCCAGCCGCAGCAGCAATTCGTCGACGGCGTGCTGTGCCTTCACCGGGTCGCCCGAACGCGTGTAGCGGTTCCAGCGCGGGAAGTTGGCGACGTCGGATGGGTCGGTCGCCTTGATCAGCAGGGTCGAGCCCGCCATCAACCCCCTCTGGACCTCCTCCGGCAAGCGCAGCCGGAAAAAATGGATCAGCGGCAGGTGGCCACCGGCATAGATGGGATCGTCGGACGCATCGTCCATCCAGTGCGGCAGGCCGCCCCAGAACAGCACCATGTCGCCGGCTTCCAACCTGATCTCATGGTGCGCCATCTTGTAGTGCACCCAGCCCTGCATGATGAAGTTGACCTCCACTTGCGCGTGCCAGTGCGGCTGGCGCATGACCAGCGGCGTGTTGTGGAACATCTGGAGAGCGGTCGGAGCGCCTTCAACGCTGCTGGCGGTGGGCTGGTAGTAAATGCGGTCCGGCACCTTACTATCCGGCAAGTCCAGTTTCCTTTTTTCGCAGACAGGCGGATTCCATTCCCTAAAGTAGCGCTGCTTTCTGGAGGAGAGCAAACGAAAAGGGAGGAACTCATGCGCACCGTACTCGGCTGCGCCTCGCTGGCGCTTTTCGCCGGCCTGGCCTGCAGCACCGCACTTGCTCAATCCGGCGAGATCAAAATCTGGAGCTGGAACATCGCCGCGTCGTCCTTGAAGGCGACCGCGGAAAATTTCATGAAGCAGCATCCCGACGTCAAGGTGACGGTCGAGGATCTCGGCAACCAGCAGGTCTTCGACAAGACGCTGGCGGGTTGCGCGGCTGGCGGCACCGGCCTGCCGGACATCATTTCAATCGAAAATCACGAGGCAGAAGGATTCTGGAACCAGTTTCCGGATTGCTTCGCCGATTTGAAGCCGCTCGGCTACACGGCCGGAAATCCAGGCAAAGTTCCCCGATTTCAAACGGACGGAACTCGAAGTGGGCGACAAGGCATTGGCGATGCCATGGGATTCCGGCCCGGTCGTCATGTTCTATCGCCGCGACTTCTACGAGAAGGCGGGCGTCGATCCTGCCACGATCAAGACCTGGGACGACTTCATTGCCGCCGGCAAGAAGGTCTCGGAAGCCAATCCCGGCGTGGTGATGAGCCAGGCCGACTTGAATGGCGACAGCGACTTCTTCCGCATGATCGGCAACGAGCAGGGCTGCTCCTATTTTGCCGACGACGGCAGCGCGATCACCATCAACAAGCCGGCCTGCGTCGCAACGCTCGACATGGTGAAGAAGCTGAAGGAGACCGGCACGATCTCCGCGGCCAATTGGGACGAGAAGATCCAGTCGAACGTTGCCGGCAAGGTGGCCACGCAAATGTATGGCGGCTGGTATGAAGGCTCGGTCCGCACCAACGCACCTGACCTCGCCGGCAAATGGGGCGTCTACCAGATGCCGAGCCTGACTGCGGACGGCGCGCGCGCGGCCAATCTCGGGGGCTCGTCGCTTGGCATCACCGCCGGTTCGCAGAACAAGGAAGCCGCCTTCGCCTATCTGAACTACACGCTCGGCACCGACGAAGGCCAGGTCACCATGCTCAAGGCCTATGGCCTGGTGCCGTCGCTGATTTCGGCGGTCAACGACCCCTACGTGAAGGAAAAGCAGCCCTATTGGGGCGACCAGGCGGTGTGGGTCGACATCCTGTCGAGCTTGCCGAAGATCAAGCCGAGCCGCGGCACTGCATTCCAGCAGGATGCCGAGTCGACCTTCCGCGCGACGCAGGTGAAATATCTCGGCGGCGGCTATCCGGACGCCAAGGCGGCGCTCGACGATGCCGCCAATCAGATAGCCTCGGCGACCGGCATGCCAGTCGCCGAATAGGCGGACGCGCTTGGGATTGTCGGGCGCGTTGGCGAAGTCCTCCCTGCCCGAGTGCCCGACCGGGCAACCCCGCGCCCTGCGGGGTTGCGCCGCTTCACGTATTTTGCCGACAATGCCCAGAAAGGAGGGAGACAGATGCGCCGCCACAATCGCACCGCCTATGCCTTTCTGGCGCCCTACCTTCTGATCTTCCTGGCCTTCTGGGTCTGGCCGATCATCAACTCCTTCATCATCTCGCTGCATATGACGCGGGTGAACCCGTGGCGGTTTGCGCCGATGGCAAACTGGGGCAGGCTGTTCAGCGATCCGGCCTTCTTCAACGCGCTCAAGAACACGCTGATCATTCTGGTCATCCAGGTTCCGGTGATGATCGCCCTGGCGATCGTGATGGCCGTGTTCCTGAATTCACAGTTGCTCAAGGCGCGCGGCCTGTTCCGCTTCGCCTTCTTCGCCCCGGTGGTCGTCGGCGAGGTCGCTTACTCGGCGATCTTCAGGCTGATGTTTTCCGAGGATTTCGGCATCATCAACAAGCTGCTGGCCGGCGTTGGCCTTGATCGCGTCGCTTGGTTTTCCGATCCGACGGCGGCGATGGCGCTGATCATCATGGCGATCACCTGGCGCTGGGCGGGCTACAACGCCATCATCATCCTGGCCGGCCTGCAATCGATCCCGGACGATGTCTACGAGGCCGCAACGCTCGACCGGGTCTCAAAGGTGAGACAGTTCTTCTACATCACGCTGCCGCTGTTGAAGCCCGTGATCGCCTTTTGCGTGGTGCTTTCGATCATCGGCACAATGCAGCTTTTCACCGAGCCCTTCCTGATCACCGACGAGGGCGGACCTGGCCAGGCAACGGAGACACTCGGCATTCTGCTTTATCGCCAAGGTTTCAGGTCGGGTAATTTCGGCTACGCTTCGGTCATAGCCTACGCCATCGCCGCGCTGGCAATCGTCATCTCCCTCATACAGCTCCGGTTCGCGAGGGACCCCAAATGAGCCGGTCCGGTCAACAGAAGCTGCGCACTGTTGCGCTGCACCTGATCCTGGTTCCGCTGGCGTTGATCTGGCTGTTTCCGCTGTGGATGATGGCGGTGTTCGCCACCATGCCGGACCACGGGATTTTTTCGCCAAACATCGTTCTCTGGTTCGGCTCCAGTCTAACCGACAATTTACAGCACGCTGCAGGCCGATGCCGGGTTTGTCCGGGCTTTCACCATCTCGGTGGTGGTCGCCGCCGCCTACACGTTCGCATCAGTGCTGCTGACAGCGATGGCCGGCTGGGCGCTCGCGCGCTACCAGTTTCACGGCCGCGCGATTGGTGCTGGCGATCATCCTGGGCACGATCACGCTGCCCTATTTCGTCGTCGTCATTCCGCAATTCGTCATGGTGGCGCGCGACTTTGGTTTGGCCAACACCTGGTTCGCGCTGATCGTCCCTCCGCTGTTCAATTCGCTCGGCGTTTTGTTCATGCGCCAATCCTTCTCGATGATGCCTGTCGACCTTTTCGATGCCGCGCGCGTGGAGGGCGTGAAGGAGTGGCGAATCTTCTTCTACGTCGCCCTGCCTCTGGCGCGGCCGGCAATCGCCGCGCTTTCCATCATTCTCTTTCTCCACAGCTGGAACAATTATCTGTGGCCGTTGCTGATTGCCAATGATCGCACGATGTTCACCGCGCCCGTCGCGCTGGGCACGCTGATCGGGCTCGACAAGGTCAGTTGGGGCGGCATCATGGCCGGCGCTTTGCTGCTGACCGCGCCGATGCTGGTCGTCTTCCTGCTGCTGCAACGCCACTTCGTCGCCGGCATTTCCGCCGGCGCCATCAAATAGCCGGGTCGCATATGGCAGGTCTCTCCCTCAAATCGGTCGTCAAGCGCTTCGGCTCCCTCGAAATCATCCACGGCGTCGATCTGGAGATAAGCGACGGCGAGTTCGTCGTTTTCGTCGGCCCGTCCGGCTGCGGCAAGTCGACCCTGCTGCGCATGATCGCCGGGTTGGAAGACATCAGCGGCGGCGAAATCAGCATCGCTGGCAAAGTTGTCAACGACGTCGAGCCGGCCGACCGCGGCATCGCCATGGTGTTCCAGTCCTACGCGCTCTACCCACACATGACCGTCGAGCAGAACCTCTCCTTCGGCCTGCGCATGAACGGCAACCCGAAGGCGGATACGGACCGTCGCGTCAAGAAGGCCTCCGAGATTCTCCGCATCGAGCAGTTGATGGAGCGGCGGCCGAAACAGCTCTCCGGCGGCCAGCGCCAGCGTGTCGCGATTGGCCGCGCCATCGTGCGCGAGCCGCAGGTCTTTCTCTTCGACGAGCCGCTATCCAACCTCGACGCCGAACTGCGCGTGCAGATGCGCGTCGAGATCGCGCGGCTGCACAAGGAGCTTGGCGTGACGATGATCTACGTCACGCACGACCAGACCGAAGCGATGACGCTGGCCGACAAGATCGTCGTGCTGCGCGACGGCAATGTCGAGCAGATCGGCAAGCCACTCGATCTCTACGACGATCCGGCCAATACATTTGTCGCCGGCTTCGTCGGCAGCCCGAAGATGAATTTTCTGGCTGGGCGGGTGGTCGCTTCCAAGGCCGGATCGGCGACTCGTCGAATTGATCAATCAGGGCGGTTCGCGCTTGGCCATTCCGCTCAAGGAAGCGTCCTGCCGAAGGCAGCGAGGTCACTGTCGGCGTGCGGCCCGAGCATTTCGTCGAGGGCGGCAAAGGCGACTGCGATCTGACACTCGCTGTCGATGTCGCCGAACATCTCGGCTCGACCAGCTATGTCTATTCCGGCACCGGCTCGCGCGAACCGCTGATCATCGAGCGCGAGGAGTCGCGCCATGCCGGCGACGAAAGCCACCTGACCGTCGGCATTCCGGCCAAGCGCGCCTTGCTGTTTTCCAAGGACGGCAAGCGGCTGCGCTGACCTGCCAACAACCGCATCCTCCCATTGCAGACAGAAAGACCGACATGACCAAGACCGCAAAAATTCGCTGGGGCATTCTCGGCCCAGGCAGCATCGCCAAGGCATTTCTCGGCGGCATTCAGAACTCGCGCACCGGCGAACTGGCCGCCATCGGCACGCGCAATCCCGGCAAGGCCGGGCTGGCCGAAAGCTTTCCCGGCGCGCGTGTTCATGGCAGCTATGATGCGTTGCTGGCCGATCCTGGACGTCGACGCGATCTATATCGCGACACCGCACATCGGCCACGCCGAATGGGCGATCAAGGCCAGCAGAAGCCGGCAAGCACGTGCTGGTCGAAAAGCCGATGGGGCTGACCGCTTTCGAGGCCGACGCGATGATCTTCGCCGCGCGCAAGGCCGGCACGTTTCTGGGCGAAGCCTTCATGTATCGCCTGCATCCCGCAGACGCTGAAGCTGGTCGAACTGGTGAAGTCCGGCGTCATCGGCGAAGTGCGGCTGATCCGCTCCAGCTTCGGTTTCGCGATGCCGAGATTCATGCCGGAGCATCGCCTCTACGCCAACGAACTGGCGGGCGGCGGCATCCTCGACGTCGGCGGTTATCCAGTCTCTATGGCGCGGCTGCTCGCCGGCGCGGCCGTCGGACAAGGATTTCCTCGATCCCGACAGGGTGTTGGGCGTCGGCCATCTCGGCGAATCCGGCGTCGACGAATGGGCGTCCGCGGTGCTGCATTTCCCCAACGACATCATCGCCGAGGTTTCCTGTTCGATCTCGCTCAATCAGGACAATGTGCTTCGCATCCTCGGCACCAAGGGGCGCATCGAGGTGCCGGACTTTTGGTTCGCCGGTGGAAACCGCGATGTCGGTCCGGGCAAGATCGACATCATCCATGCCGACGGCAGGCGCGAAACGATCGGCGGCGACGAGACACGGCATATGTATTCCTTTGAAGTCGATGCGGCGGGCGATGCCATCCGCGCCGGCCGTCAGGAACTCGCCTGGCCCGGCATGAGCTGGGCCGACAGCCTCGGCACCCTGCGTGTGCTCGACAAATGGCGGCAATCGATCGGGCTCGAATACGACATCGAGAAGGCCGAACGCCGAACCAACACGCTGAACGGCGCAAAGCTGGCGGTCGGGCAGCGTCGCATCCCGCTGCGCGACATTCCCGGCCTTGGCAAACAAGCGTCGGCTGCGGCGCTCGGCTTCGAAGATTTCCGCACCTTCTCCAGCGCGGCGATCCTGCTCGACGCCTACTATGAGGCGGGCGGCAATCTGTTCGACACAGCCTATGTCTACGGCTCCGGCATGACCGAGAAGCTGTTCGGCCAGTGGCAGCGCTCGCGTGGCGTGCGCGACCAGGCGGTGCTGATCGGCAAGGGCGCGCACAGCCCGCTCTGCCGGCCGGAATTCATCGCGTCGCAGCTCGACCAGTCGCTGGAGCGGCTGCAGACCGACCATGTCGACATCTACTTCATGCACCGCGACAATCTCGATGTGCCGGTGGGTGAATTCGTCGACGCGATGGATGCGGAGGTGAAGGCTGGGCGCATCAGAGGACCGTTCGGCGGCTCGAACTGGACCAAGGAACGCTTCGACGAGGCGATCGCCTATGCCGACCGCACCGGCAAGCAGCGGCCGGGCGCGCTGTCCAACAATTTCGCGCTGGCCGAAATGCTGGACCCGATCTGGGCAGGCTGCATCACCTCCTCGACCGACGCATGGAAGGAGTGGCTGAAGGCGCGGCAGATCCCGAATTTTTCATGGTCTAGCCAGGCGCGCGGCTTCTTCACCGACCGCGCCGGCCGCGACAAGACCGACAATGAGGAACTGGTGCGGGTCTGGTACTCCGACCGGAATTTCGAGCGCCGCGACCGCGCCATCGAACTGGCCGAGAAACTCGGCAAGAGCCCGATCCATGTCGCGCTCGCCTATGTGCTGGCGCAGCCTTTTCCGTCGGTGCCGTTGATCGGCCCGCGCACGCTGGCCGAACTCGACGACAGCTTGAAAGCGTTCGACATCAAGCTGACGCCGGAACAAGTGAAGTGGCTGGAGGCGTAAACCTCCAGCCAGACGCCCATCAGAGCAGACCGGCTGCCGCCAGATCGCGCATCAGGTGGCTGGAGCCGTAAGTCCAATGCGGGCAGTCGGGTGAAAGCCGCACGCGGTTGACCAGGCTGCCGAGCTTCGGCGTTGAGATCGTGACCATGTCGCCGACCTTGTGCGTAAAGCCCTTGCCCTTTTCGCCGCGATCCTTCGACGGCACGAACATGGTGCCGAGATAAAGCGCGAGGCCGTCGGGATATTGGTGATGCGGTCCCATGGTGGCGGCGACCAGCTCTTCCGGCGAACGGCTGATCTCGGCCATGGAGCTGGCGCCTTCGAGAACAAAACCGTCCCCGCCCTCGACCTTCAGCCGCACGACGGCGGACTTCACGTCGGCGAGTGAAAAGGTCTCGTCGAACAGTCGGATGAACGGGCCAACCGCAGCCGAGGCGTTGTTGTCCTTGGCCTTGCCGAGCAGCAGCGCCGAGCGGCCCTCGACATCGCGCAGATTGACGTCATTGCCGATCGCCGCACCGACGATGCGGCCCGCGCTCGAGGCGATGACCACGATCTCCGGCTCAGGATTGTTCCAGGTCGAGACCGGATGCAGGCCGACATCCGCGCCAAAACCGACCGAGGCCATGGGCTGGCATTTGGTGAAAATCTCGGCGTCCGGCCCGATGCCGACCTCGAGATATTGCGACCAGACCCCGCGCGCGATGAGCCGCTCCTTGCAGGCCATGGCCTCGGGCGAGCCGGGCTTCAGCTTGGACAGGTCGTCGCCGATCAGTTCGGCGATGTCGGCGCGGATGCCGTCGGCCTTTTCCGACGAGCCGCGCGCCTGCTCTTCGATAACCCGCTCCAGCAGGCTGACGACAAAGGTGACGCCGGACGCCTTCACCGCCTGCAGATCGAGCGGCGACAGAAGATAGGGCTTGGATGGATCGCGGCTGGCGCCAAAACTGTTCTGCGCGAGGTCGGCAAGCGTTCCAATTGTCTTGCCCGGCGCACTGCGCACATGGGCCGCCGGATCGTCCATCTCGCAGATGTCGCGCGTCAGCGGAGCGGCCTTTGCCGTAATGTCGACGACCGCGCCGTCCCGCACCGTGACGATGGCCGGGTGGGCTTGGCCGGGAAGCTGGGCCCGCCCCAGAAACACGCCGTCGGCTGGCAAATTGATTCCGGTCACTCGACATCTCCTTCGCGGCAGTCCGCCCGACCAATGATTGGACCGCCCTACAAATCACGCTCCACCTGCCGGAAACAAGGCCGGCATTTCGCTGCCAGCGCGAAAATAGACCGCACAGCGGCATCGAAATGCGCTAAAGGCAGCTTCCCGTCCGATTTTCCCGCAACGATCCGCATGACACCGACCGATACAGCTCCCGGCGAACGCTATGCCGCTTTTCGCCACAGCGCTTTCCTGCGCTTCTGGGTATCGCCGCTTCCTGGCGACCTTCGCGACCCAGATCGTGTCGGTCGCGGTCGGCTGGCAGATCTACGACCTGACACGCGATCCCTTCGATCTCGGGCTGGTCGGCATCATCCAGTTCCTGCCGTCGCTGCTGCTGGTGCTGGTGACCGGCGCGATCGCCGACCGTTTCGGCCGCCGGCTGATCATGGGCCTGTCGGCGCTGCTGGAAGCCGCTTGCGCCGCCGCGATCCTGCTGTTGACGTGGCACGGCCTGACCAGCCCGCTGCCGATCTTCGCCGTGCTGCTGGTGTTCGGCATCGCGCGCGCCTTCTTCGGCCCGGCCTCGGCCTCGCTGGTCGCCAATCTCGTGCCGCAGGAGGATTTCGCCAACGCCATCGCCTGGAATTCGTCCGCCTGGCAGACGGCGACCATCGTCGGGCCGGTCGCCGGCGGCCTGCTCTACGGCATCAGCGCCGAAGCGGCCTACGGCACGGCGACGATCTTCATGCTTGGCGCCGCGCTTGCTGATCTTCTCGATCCCCAAGCCGGCGCAGCGCACCGAAACCGACAAGCCGACGCTCGACACGCTGTTTGCCGGCTTCCGCTACATCTGGGGCGAGAAGATCGTGCTCGGCGCGATCTCGCTCGACCTGTTCGCCGTGCTGCTGTCGGGCGCCGTGGCGCTGCTGCCGGTCTATGCGCGCGATATTCTGGAACTCGGCCCCTGGGGGCTCGGCCTGCTGCGCGCCGCGCCGGGCATCGGCGCGATCTGTCGTGGCCATCTGGCTGACCGGCCATCCGATCCGCAACCATGCCGGCGTGATCATGCTGGTCTTCGTCGCGCTGTTCGGCGCCTTCACCGTCGTCTTCGGCGTCTCGACCATACCCTGGCTGTCGATTGTCGCGCTGGCCATGCTCGGCGCGACCGACATGGTCAGCGTCTATGTCCGCGAGACGCTGATCCAGCTCTGGACGCCGGACAATGTGCGCGGCCGCGTCAACGCCGTCAACATGGTCTTCGTCGGCGCCTCGAACGAGCTTGGCGAGTTCCGCGCCGGCACGATGGCGGCGCTGATCGGCGCCGTGCCGGCGGTGGTCTTCGGCGGCATCGGCGCGGTCGCCGTCGCCGGCCTGTGGGCCTGGCTGTTCCCGGCGCTCAGGAAGGTGCAGCACCTCGACGGCCGTAACTGACATTGACCGGCGTCGAGCTCCTCGCCGCCGAAGACGATCTGCAGGAATTCGATCAGCCAGCGCTTCAGATGCATGTCCCAGATCAGCCGGCCGCCGAGATGGTCGCGGCCCGGCTGCGCGCCCGGCAGCTCGAAGCGGTGCGCGCCGCGCACCACCCAGCGCTGCATCATCACCCGCGTCAGCTCGGCATGGAACTGGATGCCCCAGGCGTTTCGCCATAGCGAAAGGCCTGGTTGGGATAGGTTTCGGCTGTCGCCAGCAACGTCGCGCCCTTGGGCAGCGAAAAGCCCTCGCGATGGAACTGGTAGACCATCTCCGGCCAGTGCATCAGCGCACGGCCTTGCTCGGTCGCCTGCAGCGGATACCAGCCGATCTCGACCAGGCCTTCGTGATGTCGATCGACCTTGCCGCCGAGATGGTTGCACAGCATCTGCGCGCCGAGGCAGATGCCGAGAAACGGCTTGTTCTCCTTGAGCGGAACGTCCAGCCAATCGGTTTCGCGCTTGACGAACTCGTCGTCGTCATTGGCGCTCATCGGCCCGCCGAAGACCACCGCGCCGGCATGGTCCTCCAGCGTGTCCGGCAGATGATCGCCGAGCGGCGGCCGGCGGATGTCGAGGTCGAAGCCTTTTTCGAGTGAGAAGTTGGCCGACACGTCCGGGGCTCGACGTCTCCTGATGCAGGACGATCAGGATTTTGGGTCGGCCTGCTCATACTATTCGTCGCTCGACGCGCCCCTGGCATCGGGACGGCGACGCGCCGCTTCCTGGCGCATGGCGATGCGGTCGCGCCGGTCGACGCCGATCAGTTCGGCGACCCGCCACAGCGTATTGTCTTCCAGCTCGTGCAGCTCGCCATCGGCATAGACGACATCCCACAAGGACCCGGATGAAGCGGACGCGCTCCTCCTCGTCGAGATGCCGCTTCAAGCACGCTGGTGAAGGCATAGAGGTCGATCGCTTCGCTGTCGGCCTGCTGGCCGGCCTTGACCAGATCGTCAAGCTCGTCGCCCGAGATCGAATAGAGTCTCGGCGAGCAAGAGCCTTGATCTGCTCCCATTCGGCGTCCTGGCGAACGCCGTCGGCGTCCATGACATGATACATCAGCGCCGCGGCCGCGATGCGCGGGTCGTCCGCGCGGCTGGCGGCATCGCCGGCTACGCCGGACGGCAGGTCTTTCAGAAACGACAGAACGCGCTCGAACATTCTTTGCCTCACGGCGACCAATCCATTTCTCGTCAATGCAAATTGTTTGCGCGATCCCGTTCGTCAAGGGATTGCGCCAACATGCCCCGATTTTCTGGCCAGATGGTGCGGATTCAGAACAGTTTGAAGCGCCGCGACGGTTGCTTGGCGTCGGGATCGACGCCGGGATCGTCCGGCAAGCGCATCAGCGCCGTCGTCGTCCTCGACCGCCGCGCCATTGACCGTTCTCGTCATTGTCCGCGACCGGGCGGCCTCGATTCGACGACGGCGTCGACGTCGATCGTTTCGGCGATCATCCGGCTCGTCGGGGACGTCGACCGTGACGACCGGCGCTTCCGGCAGGGCCAGCGGATCGCCTTGCTCGATCAGCGGGCCGAGCTGCTCGACCGGCGCCTTCCATTCGAAGGCATCGAGCCGGCCGGTGACCGGCGAAACCGGCGCCCAGTGCGGCGAGACATGCCGTCGGCGACCCAGGCCGGGTCGCGCGGCGCACGCACGGCGCGCGCCAGCCATTGCCGCACCTTGCCCTCGTCGCCGGTCTCGGCCTCCTCGATATCGGCGAGCAGCAGATAGCGCGCCTTCGCGCGGCTGCATGCGGATAGCCGCCTCGGCTTCCTGCCGGGCGAGCTTGTATTCCTGCGCGTCGAGCGCGGCGCGCGCCACGATCAGCGAGGATTTCGGCATTGTTCTGCCTGCAGCGACTGCAGTCGCTTCGCCCGCGCCAGCCGGTCGTGCGTCGCGTCGCCGGGCCGGGCATGGACATAGAGATCGGCGACCTCCGGATGCGGTTCGTCCTTCCAGGCAGCTTCGAGCAGTTTCGAGCCCTTGCGGACATCGTCGGCGCGGAACAGCGCCCGTGCGGCAATGACGGCCGCCGGCGCGAAGCTCGGCGCAAGCCGGTTGGCCTCGAGCGCGGCGGTGCGCGCGCCGGCATGGTCGCGTGTCGAACGTCGCGATGGCCTTGGCGGTCAGCAGCACGGCGCGCCGGCGGTTGAGCGTTGCCTTGTCGAATTGCCGGGTCGCCTTCTGCGCATCGAGCAGCTTCAGCGCGCCGTCCCAGTCGCCGTCTTCGACGCGCTCTTCCAGCGTCGAATCCGACGCCCAGCCGAGTTGCGGCGCAACGTCGGCGGCGCGCGCCGCATAGTGGCGCGCAGCGGCCTTGTCGCCCAGCCGCTCGGCTTCGAGATAGAGCCCGCGCAGGCCGAGCAGCCGCATCTCGGGATCGTCGATCATCGCCTCGAACTTTTCGCGCGCGCCGTCGTGATTGCCTTCGAGCAGCAAGGCCTGCGCCTCGAGCAGATGGATCAGCGGCTCCTGGTCGGAGCTGATCAGCTTGCCGCCTCCTTGTTCTTCTGCCTGCGCCTTGGCGACATCGCCGGCGCCGGCCGCGATCATGCCGGTCGACAGCGCCTGATAGCCGCGGTCGCGCCGGCGCGCGCGGAAATGGCGGGAGATGGCGTAGGGGCTGTTCCAGATCGACTTGACCAGCCACCACAGCACCATGACCGCGGCCACGACCGCCGTGAGCCGCGCCGCGGCGGCCATCAGGCTGACCTGATACTGATAGCCGTCGAAGGTGACGACCATGTCGCCCGGCCGGTCGGCCAGCCAGGCGAAGCCCAGACCGAGCAGGAAGACGACAGCCAAGAAATGCCAGCATCCTGATCATACGCTTAACTCCTCAGGCCGCCTTCATCGCCCCGGCGATCATCTGGTCGACCAGTTTCTCGACCTCGACGCGCGCCTTGATCTTGTCGACCAAGGCAGCGCCGGCCGCCTTCACGGCTTCGGGCAGCGCGGCATATTCGGCCAGCGCCTTGTCATAGTCGCCGGCATTGACGGCAACCTCCATGCGCGCCACGCGCGCCGGCGGGTCTTCGCCCGGCAACTTCGCCGACCGGCCGTACCTTGACCACGGATTCGGCGCTCGACAGCAGCCGCTGGAAGAACCCGGCATTCTCGTCGGCCGGCGCGGCTGCCGCGACCATGGCATTGGCGGCATCCGGAAACGCCTTTGCGATGTCGGCGCGGGTCATGACGCCCTGCTCGGCATAGGCGCGCAGCGGCTCGATCTCCGGCGCATTGGGCGAGATCGCGGCAAAGGTTTCGAGTTCGGCGGCAAAGGCGAGCCGCGATCGAGCGCCGATTTCAGCGCGGCGGCCGAAATGGCCAGCGCGATCTTCGGCTGGGCGGCCTGCGCATCGACCTTGCTGGTGAGCGCTGCGATGGCTTGTTCGGCGGCGGCGATCTTGGCCGTCAGCGCCGCAACTTCTTCCTGGGCCGCGCCACCAGCCGATTGCGACAGGTTCGCGACCGCGCCTTCGAGTTCTTTGAGCTTGGCGTCCAGCGCCTGCACGGCGGCCCCATCGCCGCCCGCCCCGGACTGGACTGCGGATTGCAAGGCCGCAAGATCGGCTTTCACCTGATCGAGCGACGAGGTGAGCCCGGCCACGGCCGCACCCGCATCGCCGCCGGGCGCTGATTTCAACGCCGCCAGCTCGGTCTTCAGGCTGCTGATCTCGGATTGCACGCCACTGAGATCCGGCGCTGCCGAGTTGGCCGCCCGGCGCGCCAAGCAGGCCGGCAAATTGCAGCGCGCCCGCTCCGGCGAGCGCGATCACGCCGCCGATCAGACCGGCTGCAAGCGTCGACAAGCCAGACCGCTGCGGCGGGTGGCGGCGCGGCCGGTGTCGGTTTCGGGGTCTCGTTGGCGCTGGTCGTGTCACTATTTGCGCCGCGACCATAGGTCGACACCGAGGGTTGGACATCGCCAACATCGGCCGGTCCGGTCTCCGGCTCTTCCGACGCGGTCTGAGGCGCCTTCGGTGCGGCTTGGCGTCTCCTGATCGTCGCTCTTGCCGGCTCCCGGCGCCGACTGATCCGACCCGAGCCAAGGCTCGAAACCGCCGGCCGCTGCCGGCGACTCTGCCTTTTCAAGGGCAGTTTCCGGCTCGGCATTCGCGGAGCTATCGGTTTCCGCCGTCTTTTCGTCGGCCTGCATTTGCCTCGAGATCGATCGTCACCGGCGCGCGCGGTCGGCTTGTAGTGACGTGTCTTCGGGGTCTTGACCATGGCTGGCTCCAAAACCTGTCTTTCAATCAGCTTGGCCCTGACCTAGCACACCGTTGATGGCGGAAAATAGCCGCGCCGCGACATTCTCAGCCGCCAGCCCTCAAAACGTCGAACAGCGCCTCCTGTTCCGGCCTTTTGGCGACGCGAATTTGGCGCGATTTGACCGTCGAGCGCGGCCGCTACCCGCGCCGAAAGACAGCAGAAAATGGCGTTCGACAGAGACCTTGATGCGGCGGAACGCCTCAGCAGATCGGACAGCGCTGCGGCCGACTCGGCCGAGTAGACGAGGACGGCATCCACATCTTCCCCGCCAAGCGCTCTTTGGATCTCGTCGTCGGACGGGTCCAGGCGGATGGTATTGTAGGTCTCGAACGGCACGACGGTACGCCCGGCTGCCGCCAGTGCAGCCTCGAAATCCGGCCGCCGCACGACGCCGCAGAGATAGGCAATTCGTGCGCCGGCAGGCGTCTGATCGACGACCAGCCTGGCCAATGCTTCGGCGTCGCCGTTTGCCGACATCACCGTTGAAAATCCGGCGCTGCCGCAGCTTTTCGGCTGTGTTGTCACCCACGGCAAAGCAAGGCGTTCCGGCCAGCGCGGCAAGGAGATTGTCCGACGCATGGCGCAGCGCGTTGGCACTGGTTATGGCGACCAGCGTCGAAACTTGCCTTGAGCCTCAGCTTGCTCCGGTAGGCCAACGGTCTTCGTCAGAGGGAGAACCAAAGGCTCAAAGCCAAGCGCCGCGAGCCGCTTGGCGGTGTTCGAAGCGTCCGGCTCCGGCCGCGTCACCAGCACGCGCCGGATCATTCAACTCCAACCTTCGAAAAAGGCGGAGCCAGCATTGGCCCGGATCGTCTACGCCGGCGGAATGGCCAATGGACTGCCGCATCGCCAGCCAGAGCCGATCTCGCTGATCGTGTGAGCCCGGCAGCCATCTGGCGTCAGGATCATACCGGCGAAATTCAGGCGGTCTCCATAGACCTCCGCGTAGCCCGCGATCGGCGTGCGGCAGGACCCATCCAGCGCCGCCAGAAAGGCCCGCTCGCAGGTCAGCGCCAGATGCGTGGCGCGATGGTTGAGCGGTTCAAGCATTTGCAGCGTTGCGGCATCGCCCGCGCGGCTTTCGATGCAGATGGCGCCTTGCCCCGGCGCCGGCGGGAAAAAGTCGAGCGGCATGATGTGGGTCGCAGCGCTGTCGCGCGCTGCAGGCGCTTCAGCCCCGCCAGCGCCAGAATGGTGCCGTCGACCTCGCCGTTGGTCACCTTGCGCAGCCTGGTGTCGACATTGCCGCGGAACATCACGACCGCAATGTCCGGCCGCATCCGCTTGATCAGCGCCTGCCGACGCAGCGATGACGAGCCAATCACCGCGCCTTGCGGCAAGTCCTCGATGGTCGCCGCCGTGCGCCCGATGAAGGCGTCGCGCGGGTCTTCGCGCGGCAGAAAGGCCGACAATTGCAGCCCGTCCGGCAGGACGGTCGGCATGTCTTTCGAGGAGTGCACGGCGAGGTCGATCCGGCCGTCGAGCAGCGCTTCCTCGATTTCCTTGGTGAAAAGGCCCTTGCCGCCGGCCTCGGACAGCGGCCGGTCCTGAATACGGTCGCCGCTGGTGGTGATGACCTCGATCGCGAAAGCCTCCTCCGGCAGACCATGCGCCTGCATCAGTCGCGCCCGCGTCTCGGCGGCCTGCGCCAGCGCCAGCGCGCTGCCGCGCGTTCCGATCCTGAGAGGCTTTGTTGGCATGGCGGTTGTTTGTCGATAGAGGTCCGTGGTAACCCGCCGGGCGAGCTTCTCCTAGGTCCTACCGGCGAAAACCTGACCCCGCAATGAGGCGAAAAGACACCACTTTGATCCGCGTTCTGGGCATCGAGACGAGTTGCGACGAGACGGCGGCGAGCGTCGTCGAAGCCGGCGCCGACGGCCAGGCGCGCATCCTGTCCAATGTGGTGCTGAGCCAGATCGCCGAGCACGCTGCTTTCGGCGGCGTCGTGCCGGAGATCGCCGCACGCGCTCATGTCGAAGCGCTGGACGGCATCGTCGAGGCTGCGCTGGCTGAGGCTGGCACGACACTGGATGATGTCGATGCCGTGGCCGCGACGGCCGGGCCCGGGCTGGTCGGCGGGCTGATCGTCGGCCTGATGACCGCCAAGGCGATTGCCGCGGCCGCCGAGAAGCCGTTGCTGGCGATCAATCACCTCGAAGGCCATGCGCTCACGGCGCGGCTGACCGACGGCATTTCCTTCCCCTATCTTCTGCTGCTGGTGTCCGGTGGCCACACGCAAATCGTGCTGGTCAAGGGCGTCGGCGACTACGAACGTTGGGCAACGACGATTGACGATGCGCTCGGCGAAGCGTTCGACAAGACGGCGAAACTGCTCGGATTGCCTTATCCCGGCGGACCGAACGTCGAACAGGCGGCGGCGAAAGGTGACGCGAAGCGCTTCGACTTCCCGCGTCCGATGAAAGGCGCGGCCCAGCCAGATTTTTCCTTTTCCGGCCTCAAGACCGCGGTGCGGCAGGCCGCAACCGCCATCTCGCCGCTCACCGACCAGGATGTCGCCGACATCTGCGCGGCGTTCCAGGCGGCAGTGGCGGATGCTTTGGCCGATCGCGTCAAGCGCGCGCTGCTGCGCTTTCGCGAGACCTTTCCGGAAGTTGCAGCAGCCGGTATTGGTCGTGGCCGGCGGCGTTGCGGCAAATCGTTTGATCCGCGCGGCGCTGGAGCAACTCTGCCAGCGCAACGGCTTTCGCTTTCTCGCCCCGCCGCACGCGCTCTGCACCGACAATGCAGCGATGATCGCCTGGGCGGGCGCCGAACGGCTGCGTGCGGGGCTTGTCAGGCGAAGACGCGATGCGCTTTGCGCCGCGTTCGCGCTGGCCGCTGGATGAGGCATCGGCGCCGATGGTCGGCTCCGGTCGGCGCGGAGCCAAGGCGTGAGCCCGCCCTATCGCGTCACGGTTCTGGGCGGCGGTGCCTGGGGCACGGCTCTTGCCGCCACCATGCGCCGGGCCGGACCATGATGTGCGGCTTTGGGCGCGCGACAAGGAAATTGTCGACGCGGTCAACCAGGGCGTGAACCCGAAATATCTGCCCGGTGTCACCTTGCCCGAGGGCATCCTGGCAACGACCGACGCCAGGACAGCGCTCGAGGGACACCGACTGCGTGCTGGCTGTCATTCCTGCCCAGGCGCTGCGCGACGGCTTGCAAGGGCTGGCAGCCGATATTCCGGCGCAAGCGCCGCTGGTGCTGTGCGCCAAGGGCATCGAACGCTCGACCGGCGAACTGCTCTCCGCCATGGCCCGGGACATCCTGCCCGACAATCCTATTGCCGCGCTGTCCGGTCCAAGCTTCGCCTCCGACGTCGCCAAGGGGCTGCCGACCGCCGTGGTCGTGGCAGCCGACACGGAGGACCGCGCCGCGGCATTGGCTGCGCATTTCTCGGTCGGTCATTTCCGCTGCTATTCGTCGGACGATCTGATCGGCGTCGAGATCGGCGGGGCGTTGAAGAATGTTTTCGCCATCGCCGCCGGCGCTGTGACCGGGGCAAAGCTTGGCGCCAGCGCCCAGGCGGCCATGGTGACGCGCGGCTTTGTCGAACTGCGCCGCATCGCGGCAGCGTTCGGCGCCAAGCCCGAAACTGTCATGGGCCTGTCTGGACTGGGCGACCTGATGCTGACCTGCTCGACCAGCCAGTCGCGCAATTTTGCCTATGGGCTGGCGATCGGGCGCGGCGAAAGTCGCGAGAACCTGCCCTTGGCCGAGGGCGTCGCCACCGCCGGCATTGCCGCGCGGCTGGCTGCCGAGCGCGGCGTCGACGCCCCGATCATTTCCGCAGTGGCGCAGATCCTCGACCGCTCGATCACCATCCAGGAAGCCGTCGCGGCCCTGATGTCGCGACCGCTCCGAACCGAAGCCGAATAGGAGCCAGCATGCTTTTTGCCCTTCTGTGTCAGGACAAGCCCGGCCATCTGCAGGTGCGGCTCGACACACGCCCCGAACACGTCGCCTTCCTGAACGATCTCAACGCCAAGGGCGCGCTGAAATTCGCCGGGCCTTTCCTCGGTGAAGACGGCAAGCCGACGGGAAGCCTGGTGGTGATCGAAGCCGAAGACAAGGCGGCCGCCAAGGCGATTGCCGACGCCGACCCCTATGCCAAGGCCGGCCTGTTCGAGAACGTCGACATCCGGGCCTGGAACTGGGTATTTAACAATCCAGCAACCGCCTGACCGCCTGGAGATTTCGATGAACTACTGGCTGTTCAAATCCGAACCGAACGTCTTTTCCTTCGACATGCTCAAGGCCGAGGGCAAGAAGGGCACCGAATGGAACGGCGTGCGCAACTACGCCGCGCGCAACAACATGAAGGCCATGCAGATCGGCGATCTGGGCTTCTTCTATCATTCCAACGAGGGCCTCTGCTGCGCCGGCATCGCCGAAGTCTGCGCGCTGGCGCATCCGGATTCGACCACCGACGATGCGCGCTGGGAATGCGTCGACATCCGCGCCGTGAAGGACGTGCCGAACCCGCCGACGCTGGACGAGATCAAGGCCAATCCGAAACTCGCCAAAATGATCCTGGTCAACAATTCGCGGCTGTCCGTGCAGCCGGTCACGCCGGCGGAATGGAAAGAAGTCTGCCGCATGGGCGGCCTCGATCCCAGCGCCGTGACCGAACTGCGGCCCGGACAGGCCAAGGCCTTCATCCTCGCCAACACGACGCTGATCGCGCCGCCGCATGTGCCGGAGATCCGGCTGCACCTCGCCGAAGAATCGCATGCGCTCTGGCTGAAGACGGAAGACGAACTGGCCGAGATCGGCCTGCCGCCGCCGTTCTGGGCCTTTGCCTGGGCGGGCGGCCAGGGACTGGCGCGGTATGTTCTCGATCACCCTGACATCGTGCGCGGCAAATCGGTCCTCGATTTCGCCACCGGCTCCGGGCTGGTGGCGATCGCCGCCGCCAAGGCCGGCGCGGCGACCGTCACGGCCTGCGACATCGACCCGTTCTGCGCCGATGCGGCGGCCCTCAACGCGAACGCCAATGATGTAACCATCGCTTTCAGGGCCGAAGACCTGATCGACACCGACGAAGGCTGGGACACGGTCCTCGCAGGCGATGTTTTCTATTCGAAGGATTTCGCCGATGCACTGCTGCCCTGGTTCGAGCGCCTGACAGCGCGTGGCGCGACCGTGCTCGTCGGCGATCCCGGCCGCGCCTATCTGCCGAAAGCGCGGCTGGTCGAACTCGCCAGCTATCAGGTGCCGGTAACGCGCGACCTGGAAGATGCCGAGGTCAAGAAGACGACGGTGTGGCGCTTGGCTTGACGGTCGACGCTTCCATCAAACGATCGTATTCGTCGCCTGCGCCTGCTCCAGCATCCAGGCGCGGAAGGCAGCGATGCGCGGATCGTCGGCGTTCTTTTCGGGATAGACGAGAAAATAGGCGAACCCCGGCCCGTAGCGTATGCCGAGGTCAAACGGACGCACCAGCCGCCCGGTCGAAAGGTCGGCGGCAACCATGGCGAAATCGGCCAGGGCAACCGCCGTGCCGTCGATCGCCGCCTGTACCGCATGAGCGGAATCGTCGAAGACAACACACTGGCTGTCGTCGAAATCCTCGATACCGGCAGCGGCCATCCACATGGGCCAGGTGGGCCAGGTCAGCCCATGCAGCGTCCAATCGACATGGCAAAGCGTGTGATTGAGAAGGTCGCGCGGCTCCCGCAGAGGCGGGTCGCCTGACAGCAGCGCCGGGCTGCAAACCGGAATGACCATGTCGTCGAACAGCCGGTGGCTGCGCAGACCCGGATATTTGCCGCCGCCAAAGCGAATGCCGACATCGACGTCGTCGAGATCGAAATCGCGCTTCGTATCGGTGATGTCGAAGCGAAGCTCGATGTCTGCATTGGCCTTCCTGAACCCAATCAAACGCGGCATCAGCCATTTGGACGCGAAGGTCGGCGAAAGCGTGAGCTTGAGAAGGGCAACGCCGCGCTCCATCTTTGCGTGCCCGCGCGGCGGCGCGGGTAAGAAGGTCAAGGGCGTCGACCGTTGCCTCCAGGATTACCGCCCCGCCTTCCGTCAGGCGGATGGTCCGGCTGGTGCGGGTGAACAACGTCACACCGAGCTGGTCTTCGATCTCCTTGATCTGATGGCTGACGGCCGCCGGCGTCAGCCCCAGCTCATCGGCCGCGCGCGTGAAATTGAGGTGCCGGGCGGCGGCTTCGAAGGTTTTCAGCGCGCGGGTGCCGGGGATGTTCAGAGCCATCGCATCTTCAAGTGAAATTTGACGATCCAGTGAAAACTACTCGTTTCCTTGTTTGCTTTCAATGGATCATTGTGTGGGCATGAACCGAACGACAAGATGAATTGAAAGGTTACCGTCATGTCCACTTTCACGATCAACACACCGCGTAGCACCGGGTTTCACGCACTGGTTGGGAGAGGTCCGCGATTGGTTCCGTCATGCAAGAGACGGCGCTTCGAACCCCGCATCAGCCGCTGAGCGAGCTGTCCGACCGCGACCTGCGCGATATCGCGCCTCGTCAGATCGATATTGGCCGGCTGATCGACCGCGACAAGAACTGGATCCTGCAGGCCAGCCTGACCCGCGCCCACAGCCGTCTGCCGGACGGATTTTGACAGACTGTCTCAGCCGGAGCGCTTCACCGTCAGCACCGTCTGCGCCGATAGCAGCGGCAGAAGGCGCCGCATCACAGCATGGGTGACCGCGACACATCCGGCGGTCGGGCGTAAAGCCCGGCCGCGCAAGGTGGAAGAATATGGCGCTGCCGCGCCCCCGCCGGCGCGGCCGGATGTTCCAGTCGAGCACGATACAGGCATCGTAGAGGTCGTCATCGCGCAGCATGCGCTCATGGCTGGCGGCATAGGGCATCCTGACCGGACGATTGTAGTTGCGGTCGTCCGGCACCTCGCACCAGCCCAGCGTCGGCGACAAGGTCTTGAGCGGCAAAGGCGACCGCAGGGCAAACCGCCCGTTGCGGACATAGCCCGACAACAGCCGCATGCGCGCCAGCGGCGTCGCGCCATCCCCTTCGCGCTTGTTCGATGAGATGCCGCCCGCGGCCGAGCGCGCAAGGCAGCACCGTCGCGCCGATCTGCAGCAGGCCTTTGCGCTGGTCGCCCGGCTTTGGCCGCACGACGATATGGCGGATATTCACCCCATTTCCGCCCTTATGCCGCGCTCGCTTCTCTTCCTTGACCGATCTTGTCATAATGTCGCCATGACTCGCCTGCCGGTAGCAGCTTCGTGAAAAGCCCTGACCGGTCAAGCGCTTCGACGAATCGCCAACGACGGAATTCTTCATGCCAGCGCGCAGCATCCTGATAGTCGACGACGACGACGACTTGCGCTCGACATTGGTCGAGCAACTTTCGCCTTATGAAGAATTCGACGTTTCGGAGGAAGCGACCGCCACCAAGGGCATCAATGCCGCCCGCAACGGCGTCGTCGATCTTCTGATCATGGATGTCGGCCTGCCGGACATGGACGGCCGCGAGGCGGTCAAGGTGCTGCGCAAGGGCGGCTACAAGGCGCCGATCATCATGCTGACCGGGCATGACACCGACTCCGACACGATCCTGGGGCTCGAGGCCGGCGCCAACGACTACGTCACGAAGCCGTTTCGCTTCGCGGTGCTTCTGGCGCGCATCCGCGCGCAGTTGCGCCAGCATGAGCAGAGCGAGGACGCGACCTTCACCGTTGGGCCTTACACCTTCAAGCCGAGCCAGAAACTTCTGATCGACCAGCGCGGCACCAAGATCAGGCTGACCGAGAAGGAAGCCTCGATCATCAAATATCTCTTCCGCGCCGACCAGCGCGTGGTCACCCGCGACGTGCTGCTGGAAGAGGTCTGGGGCTACAATTCCGGCGTCACGACCCACACGCTGGAAACGCATGTCTACCGCTTGCGCCAGAAGATCGAGCGCGACCCCTCCAAGGCGGAGATCCTGGTGACCGAGGCCGGAGGATACAAGCTGGTTCCCTGAACCAAATGCTTGTCAGCCGGCGAAAATATCGTTGCGCGACAATTCGTTAACCATCGGGTCAGAGTTCTGTTAGAGGATCGTCAGGCAATTGGCTTTCACTGCGCGACATGATCGCGCGGGCGGCGCCTTGAACCTGGGGACCCGATGGCGCTGGATGATGACATCCGCACGCTGTCCGGCGTGGCTCTGTTTCAGAGCCTCGCCGACGAACAGTTGCGCCTGCTTGCCTTCGGCGCCGACAAGGTGAGGCTGCCGGCCGGGCAGCGGCTCTATCGCGAGGGCGATATCGCCGACTCTGCTTTCGTGGTGACCGGCGGCCGCATCGGGCTCTATCACAATCGCGACGGCCAGTTGAACATGGTTGGGCGCGCCGAAGTCGGCGAGATCGTCAGCGAACTGGCGCTGATCGCCGAATCGCAACGGTTGACCGAGGCCATCGCCCTGGCCGATTCACAATTGCTGCGGCTCGACCGCAAATCCTTCAAGCGCATCCTGGAAGAATATCCTGAGATCGCCGCCTCGCTCTACGATCGCATCGCGGACGATCTGCAAACGATGGTGGCCCGGCTCGAGCGGCTGTCGTCACATTTCGAGAACTGATTACTCGCCGAGTTCGAACCGGCCGATGACCGGCACATGGTCAGAAGGCCGATCCCACCCACGAGCCTGTCGCAAAATGTCGATGCCGGTCAGGTTGGGCACAAGGTTGGGCGACGACCAGATATGGTCGAGCCGCCGGCCACGGTCGGACGCCTGCCAGTCCTGCGCACGATAGCTCCACCAGGTGTAGAGCTTCTGCTCGTCCGGCACGTTGTGGCGCATCAGGTCAGCCCAGCCGCCGCCGGTGCGCATCGATTCCAGGCCGTCAGTCTCGACCGGCGTGTGGCTGACGACCTTGAGAAGCTGCTTGTGCGACCAGACGTCGTGTTCCTGCGGCGCGATGTTCAGATCGCCGACCAGGATCGAGGCGCTTTCGCCGTCAAAGCCGCCCTTGATCGCCCGCATCTCGTCAAGAAAGCCAAGCTTGTGCTTGAACTTGGGGTTGATCTCGGGGTTCGGCTCGTCGCCGCCGGCCGGCACATAAAAATTGTGCAGCAGATGCGTCTTGCCGCCGGCCTTGAATTTCACCGACAGATGCCGGCTGTCCTCGACGCCGAAGAAGCGACGCTTTTCGACGATCTCGATCGGCCGGCGCGAAAGCGTGGCGACGCCGTGATAGCCCTTCTGACCATGGATCGCGATGTGCTCGTAGCCCAGCGCGCGAAACGGCTCGAACGGGAACAGATCGTCCGGGCATTTCGTCTCCTGCAGGCAGAGAATGTCCGGCTGGTACTCGGCGAGCAATTTCTCGACCAGCGGCGCGCGCAGCCGCACCGAATTGATGTTCCAGGTGGCGATGGAAAAGGGCATGAGGCAGTCAGAGATCCGTGGTCGGACGGACCCATGCCAGCCAGAACTTGCCGGCGCAAGGCTAGGCTGCGGCGTTCTCCAGCATTTTGCTCTCGATGACCACCGCCTGCGGCTTGCGGATGACCGCGATCCAGGCAAAGCCGCGATAGAGCCGGCGCTCTTCGAGCAGGCAGCCGTTCGCCGTGGCGATATCGCCGCAAACTCTGAACATCAGCGCACGCGGCGTGACATGAAACCGGGCAAGCCAGGCATGGAGCGCCGACTTGCTCCAGCCCGGCAGGCCGCGCAGGTCGCCAAAATCGACGATGTGCAGTTCACCGCCCGGCGCCAGCTGCTCGACAGCGCGCTCGATCACCGGCTGCCACGACGGGATCATCGACACGGCATAGGAGATGCAGATGCGGTCGAACGATCCGCGGCCGAAGACGCGCTGCGGATCGAAGGCGGTCGCATCGGCATAGGCCAGCCGCGAGCGGCGCTCGATGCCGGCCTTGAACACCGCCTTGCCGGCGGTGACCAGCATTTCGCGCGAAATGTCGATGCCGAACAGCTTTGCCGTCGGATAGAGCCGGCCGGCCTTGACGAGATTGCGCCCGGTGCCGCAGCCAATCTCGAGCACCGTGCCGCCTTCCGGCACGTTGAGACCCGAGAGCATCGGATCGCGGCCGATCAGATAGAACTTGCGCGTGGCGTCGTAGAAATGGCGCTGATGCCGGTAGACCTTGTCCATCAGCCCGGCATGGTCGAGAGCAGTCATTGCGCCTGATCCTTCAGCACATAGAGGTGGAAGCCTCCGTAGATCGACGAACGGTCGCGCTGGTGCAGCGCCAGCGATTCCGTCTCGCGATAATCCCAGCGGGCCAGCAGCGCATCGTCGATGCGGCCGGGCAGCAAGTGTCGGCTCGGCGGCTGTGCGGAAGATGACCCGCGCGCCGGGCGCGGCGGTACGGGTGATCTCGGTCCAGAGCTCGTTGAGCTGGCGGTCGTTCATCCAGTCCTGCGCGTCGAGCAGGATGAAGCGGTCGACCGATGCGTCCGGCTTGGCGGCGAGCAGGTCGGTGAAAGACTCGTTCACCACCGTCAGCCGGTCGACGCGGGCGCGCACCGTGTCGTAGTTCTGGCGGCCGAGATAGGGCGGCAGCGGGCCGGCCTCGCCGTAGGACCGGCCAAAGGCCTGCCAGGCGAAATAATTGTCGGCGATGGGGAAATCGCAGGCGAGCTTTTCCAGCCGTGTCTTCAGGATGGAGGCCATGCCGCCGGTGCCGGCGCTGGCCAGCGCATCATATTGCTGCGGCGGAATGCCGAGGCCGAACAGCGTCGACTTGCGCGCGGTTGCCCAGCGCACCACGCGGCGGTCGAAGATCGGCGCGATGGCCGTGTCGAAGAAGACGCGCTGCTCGTCCAGTGTCTTTCGCCTTCAGCAGGTCGTTCGGGTCGATGCCGTAAAGCCGCGCGACGCGATGCCCGGCGCCGATGAAGAGACCGAGCAGGCCGTGACGATAGACATTGCGCGAGAAGATCGAAATGCGCCGGCGGCCGAGCCAGGTGCGGCCATCCCAATAGGCGCGGCTTTGCGGGTCGAGCAGTGGGCGCAACAGGCGCTGATAGGCAACGACGTTCGATTTCTCGTCGCCCCTGCCATAGAAGCGGAAGAAGGCATCATAGTCCGGCAGGGCCTTCAGCGCAGCGATCTTGAGCCGGTTAAAGGATACGTGCGCCGGGTTCAGATCGACCGACTCGATGCGCGCCGGATCGGCGATCAGATAGGACAGCGCATTGCAGCCGCCCGATGCGATGGTGACGATGCGGTGGCCGGGCTCGATGCGCAGCGCCGCCATATCGACATCCGGGTCTTCCCAGATCTGCGGATAGACCAGGCCTTTGAACAGATAGGCGAAAAAGCGCTGGCCCATGCCGGCGCGCGACAGCGCCTTGTCCTGCCCGACGGCGCGCACGAGGCGGCGTTTGGCCTCCTTACGGCTAGCCTGGCCCTTCCAGTCGGTGGCCGTCGAGACCATGGCGTTTCCCCTTCGGTGGATTGAAGTTCAGGCGGCGCGACGGCGCCAGATCGGCGCGGCGATGGCACGTTGGCGGTTGAGCGCCTGGCTTTGCATGGTCCAGTCGATCAGCTCGAAGCGGCCGTCGAAATGCTCGACGACGGCCGTGCAGCTTTCGACCCAGTCGCCGGTGTTGATGTAGGTGATGCCGTTCATTTCGCGCTGCGCGGCGCTGTGGATATGACCGCAGATCACGCCATCGACGCCGTTGCGGCCGGCTTCGGCGACCAGCGTCTCTTCATATTTGCCGATGAAGTTGACCGCGTGCTTGACCTTCTGCTTCGCCCAGGCCGACAGCGACCAGTAGGTGAAGCCCAACCGGCGGCGGATGGCGTTGACATAGCCACTCACCGTCATGGCGAGCGCGTAGGCCCAGTCGCCGACGAGAGCGAGCCATTTGGCGTGGCGCACGACCATGTCGAACACATCGCCATGGATCACCAGATAGCGCTTGCCGTCGGCGGCGACATGCAGCGCCGTCTCCCGGACCTCGATGCCGCCGAAATGCGTGCCATAAAAATCGCGGAAAAACTCGTCATGGTTGCCGGGCACATAGACGATCTTCGCGCCCTTGCGCGCCTTGCGCAGCAGCTTCTGCACCACGTCGTTATGCGACTGCGGCCAATACCAGGCCTGGCGCAGCCGCCAGCCATCGACAATATCGCCGACTAAATAAATCGTGTCGGCGTCGTGATGCTTGAGGAATTCGAGAAGCGCATCGACCTGCGCCGTCTTGGTGCCGAGATGGAGGTCGGACAGAAACAGCGCACGATACTTTCGCGGCTCACGATCAGGATCGGAATCGTTGCTTTCTGCCTCTTCCATGTGCCGCCTTTGCCAAATTCGCATGACAGGCTAATGACGGCTCGGCCTGTCATCGACAGCTTTAGGGCATTAAGATCGCCGATCATCGGCGCGTTCGAAGGATTTTCCATGCTGCTGACCAACAAGGATATGATCGAGCTTGTGGACTGGCGGCACGCGCTGCATCGCAAGCCGGAGATTTCCGGCGAAGAGCGCGAGACGGCGGCGGAGGTCGTCAGGTTTGTCGGCGCCAGCAGGCCGGACAAGATTATCACCGAGTTGGGCGGCCACGGTGTTGCGACAATCTTCGACAGCGGCGAACCGGGTCCCACCGTGATGTTCCGTTGCGAACTCGACGCCTTGCCGATCGAAGAGCTTTCCGAAGCGCAGCATCGTTCGACCGTGCCGGGCAAAGGCCATCTTTGCGGCCATGACGGCCATATGACGATCCTCGCGGCACTTTCCCGCGCCATCGATCGAGAGCGGCCGAAGCGGGGCCGCGTCGTGCTGCTGTTCCAGCCGGCGGAAGAGACCGGCGCGGGTGCTGCGGCCGTGATCGCCGATCCGAAGTTTAGCCGGATCGCGCCTGACTATGCCTTCGCCTTGCACAATATGCCCGGGCTGCCGTTGGGCGAAGCGCGGCTGTCGGCCGGACCGGCGAATTGTGCCTCGCGTGGCATGCGCATCGTGCTGACCGGCAAGACGTCGCACGCCTCAGTGCCGGAAGGCGGCGTGTCACCCATGGTAGCCGTCTCACGCCTGATGCCGGCGCTGACGGCGCTTGGCCGCGGCGGCGCCCTGGACGAGAATTATACGCTGGTCACGGTCACCCATGCAGCGATGGGCGAGCCGGCCTTCGGCATCGCACCCGGCCGCGCTGAAATCTGGGCAACGCTGCGGACCATGAACGACGCGGGCATGGATGCGATGGTGGCTGCGGCCGAAGAGCTGGCGCACGCCGAGGCGGCCGAAGCGGGACTGGGCATCGAGATCGACTATCACGACATTTTCCATCATTGCGAGAACGACGCCGAAGCGGTCGACCTGCTGCGGCAGGCGTTCGACGCGGAAGGGATTGTGCACGACGAATCCGAGCCTATGCGCGGCTCGGAGGATTTCGGTCTGTTCGGGCGAACGGCGAAGTCGGCCATGTTCCTGTTCGGCTCAGGCGAAAAATCACCGCAGCTCCACAATCCGGATTTCGATTTTCCCGACGCGCTGATCGAGCCGGCAGCGCGCATCTTCATGCGCGTGAAGCGCAATCTGGTTGGGTAGGGTCCAGAAAATCTAGCGATCTGGCTTGTCGCCAGCGACTGCCGCCACAAACAGGCGCAGGCTCTTCTCGACATACACATCGAGCCGTTCCTGTGGCTCGAACGCCCACCAAAGCAGCGACCCTTGCCACTGCGAGGCCATCAGCAGGCCAATGCCTTTCGGCGCGGATGGTTTGCCGGCAAAGCAGGCGTCGAGGGCCTCCGCAAGCGCTGCCTTCCACGCCGCCCCCCGAGCACGCAGCACGGGATCGCGAAAATCCTCGCGCAGCACCAGCAGCCCCTCGGCATAATCCTCGAATGTCACCATAACTGCCCGAGAGCCTAACCAGCAGTTTGACCGCGCCATCGGGCGTCTTCGGCAACTCATCGGCCAGTTGGGCGGTTTTTCGGTCAAGTTCGTCCCAGGCCCTGAGCAACGCTGCCTGCATGAGCTTCGACTTGTCTTGGAAACGCTGCACCAGCGTCGCCGGCGAGAGGCCTGATGCTTCGGACAGGCTTGCGAATGTCAGGGCATCAGGCCCACGGCGATGGATCAGCTCCAACGCCGCATCCAGCACCGCTTCATCGGAGAGCTTTTTGGTGCGCGCCATCTTGACCAATAATTTATAAACGAATATTCATTTATATATAGCATGAACCAACTGGCTATGCAATCGGCGATGGCAGGGAGAATGACATGTCATTGGAAGGAAAAATCGCCCTGGTGGCCGGCGCGACACGCGGCGCAGGCCGTGGCATCGCCGTGGAACTGGGCGCCGCCGGCGCCACGGTTTACGTGACCGGCCGCACCACGCGCGCGCAACAATCGGAATACCGGCGATCAACCGAGACGATCGAGGAAACCGCCGAATTGGTGACTGCAGCCGGCGGCAAGGGCATTGCCGTGCCTACTGACCATCTGCAGCCCGACCAGGTAAAGGCGCTCACCGAGCGCATCGCGACAGAACAGGGTCATCTCGACATTCTGGTGAACGATGTCTGGGGCGGCGAACTGCTGTTCGAATGGAACAAGCCGGTCTGGGAGCACAATCTGGAAAACGGCCTGCGGCTGTTGCGGCTCGGCCTCGACACGCATCTGATCACCGCGCATTTCGCGCTGCCGCTCCTGATCAAGACGCCCGGCGGGCTGCTGATCGAGATGACCGACGGCACGGCCGAATACAACGCCACGCATTATCGGCTTTCGCCGTTCTACGATCTGGTGAAGTCGGCAACTAACCGCATGGGCTGGGCGCATGCGCAGGATCTGGCCAAGCATGGCGCAACGAGCGTGTCGATGACACCGGGCTGGCTGCGCTCGGAAATGATGCTGGAGCATTATGGCGTCACGGAAGCGAACTGGCGCGACGGCGCGAAGGTCGAGCCGCATTTCGTGATTTCCGAGACGCCGCGTTTTGTCGGTCGCGCCATTGCGGCGCTCGCCGCCGATCCCGACAAAGCTCGCTGGAACGGCCAATCGTTGTCCAGCGGCCAGTTGGCGAAGGTCTACGGCTTCACCGACCTGGATGGTTCGCAGCCGGATGCCTGGCGCTACATTATCGAGGTGCAGGAGGCTGGAAAATCGGCCGACGCAACGGGATACAGATGACGACGCTCGCCACACGGAACCCGGTCTTGAAATCGACGATCGTACAATCGGCCGGCCTCGGCATCGCCATGATGGCCGTATCGATGCTCATCGTGCCTGTTGTCGATGGCACGGCCAAATATCTGAGCGCTGCGCATTCGCCGCTCTTCCTCGGCTGGGCGCGATATGCCTCGGCCTGCCTTTTCGTGCTGCCATGGGCCATCGCTCGGCATGGCCGCGCCTTCCTTCCAGGCGAGGGACTGGCGGCGCATGGCTCTGCGCACGATTTTCCTCGCCGCGGCGATGACCTGCTATTTCCTGGCCATCGCGATTGCGCCGCTGGCCGATGTCACAGCTGCCTATTTCGTCGGGCCAATCGTGGCGATGGCACTGGCGGTGCTGTTTCTCGGCGAGCGGATCACACCGCGCAAGCTGATCAGCCTCGTGCTTGGCTTCATCGGCGCTTTGGTCATCGTCAATCCGACCGCAGCGCTGAATCCCGGCCTGCTGCTCGGCGTCGCCTCCGGCGTGCTATTCGCCCTCTACATGATCGCCACGCGACAGGCATCGCGCGGCAGCGACCCGGTGAAGACGCTGGCGTTCCAATGTCTCTTCGGCGCAATTCTGCTGGCGCCGCAGGCCATCTGGACCTGGTCGATGCCCGCAACCGGCGAGCTCTGGCTGTTTCTTGCGATGGGAGCGTTTCGGCGGCCTGCCACTCCTATCGATCACGGCCTTTCGGCACGCCGAGGCATCCGTCCTCGCTCCGCTTGTTTATCTCGAACTGGTTGGCGCGGTGATCGTCGGCTATCTGCTGTTCGGCGATGTGCCAGGCGCCAATGTCTGGATCGGCGCAGCAGCCATCATCGTCGGAGGGGCATTGCTTTTCCAGCGCCGAAACACCTCAGGCGCTGCCGATGAGTCGGCGCTGTATTGACGCTCTCGCCGGGGAAGCGCTCACACTTGAGGCTATGCTCGCAAGATCGAACCATTTGCGCTAATATACAGGCGGCAATCGGGCGGGGCCGACTGCCGGCAACAGGTTTGTCGATAGTCTGGGGCTGCGAAAATGTCGGACCGATTGCCTGCCCGAAGCGCAGCTTTCCTGCGCTACATTTTTTTGCTTGCCTGCTCTTGCTTACCCACTGCGGCGATGGCCGCCGACGGCTGGACACTGGATCCGGCGCAATCGACGCTGACCTATCAGTCGGTGAAAAAGAACACGATCGTCGAGACCAACACCATTCGCAACATCACCGGAGAGATCTCACCGCAGGGTGATGCGAAGATTGTTTTCGACCTGAACTCGGTCGATACCGGCGTCGACTTGCGCAATGTGCGCATGCGTTTCCTGTTCTTCGAAACCTTCCAATACCCGACCGCCACGGTGACGGCGAAGATCAATCCCGCCGATTTTACCGACCTGGCCACCAAGCGGCGCATGGTCGTGCCGCTGACGATAACGCTTTCCCTGCACGGCGTGGAAAAAGAGCTGCCCCCCAAGGTGGCGGTGACGATGGTCACCGACACGCTGGTTTCGGTCGCGTCTCAGGCGCCCGTTGCCGTTCAGGTTGCTGATTTCGGTCTTTTGCCGGCAATCGAAAAACTGCGAACGCGCCGCCAATGTGACCAACATCGTGCCGACTGCTTCGGTCTCCTTCGATTTCGTCTTTTCCAGCCAGCCGGTCGAGCAAAAGCCGGCCGCGACGCAGGTGGCCGCGGCGAGTACCCAGGCAGGGCCAATCGCCACCGACGCGACCAAGGCCGAGTACTCCACCGAGGAATGCGTGAATCGTTTCGACGTGCTGTCGCGCACCGGTGCGATCTATTTTCGCTCCGGCAGCGCCACGCTAGACCCCGCCAGCAGACCCGTTCTGGGCAGCGTGCTCGACGTGGCCACGAAATGCCCGGCCTTGAAAATCCAGGTGGCCGGCTACACGGACACCGACGGTTCCGACACCGCCAACCAGCTTCTGTCAGAACGACGCGCCAATTCGGTGATGGACTACATCGTCAAGGCCGGCGGCGACCGCAGCCGCATCGCGGCCGTCGGTTATGGCGAAACAAAACCCTTCGTGCCGAATGACACGCAGAAGAACAAGGCACTCAATCGCCGGATCGAGTTTTCGACGACGGCGTTGAACAATTGATGGCCTGCCGCATGATCGCTCGCCTGCTCTTTTGCCTACTTTGCCTCTTGGCAGCCTTGCCGGCGCAGGCTGAGGAGCAGCGCCGGGTGGCCCTCGTGCTCGGCAATGCCGGCTATGCGGCGTTGCCGCCGCTGGCCAACGCAGTCAATGACGGCAAGGCCATCGCAAACCGGCTGAACGAGATGGGGTTCGAGGTCGTCTCCGGCTTCGACCTGACCAAGGCCGACACCCAGGCGACGATGGCCAAATTCGCCAAGGACGGTGCGTGGCGCTGATCTGGCGCTGTTCTACTATGCAGGGCATGGCTTGCAGGTGTCCGGGCGCAACTATCTCCTGCCGGTCGACGCGGTGCTCGAGGATGAGACCTCACTCGACTTCGAGGCGGTGTCGCTCGATTTTGTGCTGAGGCAATTGTCGCGCGAGACGAAGGTGAGGCTGGTCTTCCTCGACGCCTGCCGTGACAACCCGCTGGCGGCGCGCGGCAACAAAGGTTTTAGCGATGTCGGCAAGGGCCTGGCGGAGGTGCAGTTCCAGGACGGCGGCAGCGGAACGCTGATCGCCTTTGCAACCAGCCCGAACGAGGCGGCCTACGACGGCGACGGACCGAACTCGCCCTTTGCAGCGGCCCTGCTCGACCACATCGGCGACGAAAACGTGCCCTTGACGACGGTGATGACCCGTATCACCGGCGATGTCTACAAGGCGACAGCAAGCAAGCAGCGGCCCTGGGTCAATGCATCGCTGACCGACGACGTGATCCTCAACCCGGTGACGGAGAGCACGCCGCTGATCGTCGGCTCGGCCGAGATGCCGCAAGCCGGCGGCGCGGGAGACACCGCCCGAGGCGTTCCGGAACCGGCGGTGCCAACCAACCAACAGGAGGTCGCCGCCCTGCGCGCACAGATCCCGAAACTTGCCGATGAAGGGCCGATCCTGTTCGACAAGTCGTTCAACTTCGGCGAGCCGGAACTGGACGGCAAATCGATCGCCGAATTGATCAAGGGCTCGCCGCGCTTTGCCCCGATCGAGGGCCTCGACAAATCGATCTGGGCCGACAAGCAATGCGCTTCATGCCATGCCTGGACCCAGACGAGCCTTTGCGAACAGGCAAAGACCTACGACAAGATCGACGTTTCGGTCATGCGCCTCGAACACCCTCTCGGCACCCGCTTCAAGGTCGCGCTCGGCAAATGGGCGCGTGAAGGGTGCAAATAGAGCTTACAGATAGTCGTGCCAGCGAGATGACCTCTCTTCCTGATCGCATCCGACATCGCTCTTCAGGTAATCTGGAACATCGACCCACACGCGCCGTCTTTGCGCGCGATCTTGCCACCATCCAACAATTCTATTCATGATGTTTTGAACCCGGTTTGCCATGAAAGCCAGTTGGCATGGGCAAGGCGGGCGCGTACAATTGAGATCAATCACCTTCTGCATGAGGAAATTTCATGCACATCATTGGCCCACTACCCCCGTTGCAGACCTTGCGCGCGATGGCGGCTGTCGCGAGAACACGCAGTTTCACAAAAGCAGGCGAAGAGTTGGGGCTGACGCAGACGGCAGTCAGCCATCAGATCGCACAGCTTGAAGGCTGGCTCGGCGCCAGGCTCTTCGTGCGCGACCGCAGTGGCGTGCATCTCACCTTTGAGGGCGAAGCCGCGATTCCGGACATCGCGGCAGCACTTGCCGGGCTGCAGCAGGCGGTCGAGGCGGCGCGGCCAACGACCAAGAGCCAGGACCTGCGCATCTCAACGACGCCCGAATTTGCGACGCAGTGGCTGCAGCCGCGCCTTGGCGGCTTCTGCTCGGCCCATCCCGAGATCGATGTCAGTGTGACCATCGAATATCGGCGCGCCCGTTTCGACGTGGAAAAGATCGGTGTCGCGATCTGGCTGGCCGGAAGCCTGCCGCAGGCCGACGCTTATCGGCTGACCGACGATCATGAGTTCGTCGTTTGCTCACCCGCGGTGGCGCGCACGTTGCCGGAACGACAAGCGCTGCGGGCCGCACCCTTGCTGCGTTATGAGGGCGCGCGGCACACGGTGCTCGATTGGGAGCGGTGGTACGGGCAGATCTACGACCAGAAGGAATAGATTCCGAAAGCCGAGGGGTCGGATGATCCGTTCGACTTCGACGCAGGGCCTTGCTTCCCAGACCTTTTCGGACATGATGGCGGCTTGCCGCAACGATGCCGGGCTGGCGCTGGTGCGCACATCACTCGTTGCCGATGATCTGGCGGCGGGGCGCCTGGTCAAGGCCTTCGATGAAACCACCCGGTCAGACCTGCAATATCATCTGGTGACATCCCCCTCGCAGCGCCGCCGCTCCGATGTCATCGCCTTCCGGCAATGGATTGTTGCGACGATACAGGGCGGGGCCTCTGATACAACCGCCCGCGCCTGAGGCGCGGGCGGGAGATAGGCGCGGGGGCGCCTATCCGGCGGCAGCCAGAGGCCGCCGGTTCACTGATAGAATCGCGAAACCGCGATAATGGCCCTGATGACTTTCAACGCCGCGATTTAGCTGTGGGCGAAGGCAATCGCGCCAGCCTCCCACAAGATCATTCCTGAAACCAGAATGAGCACGAATAGCGCAATGCTCTGGAACATTGCCATGCGACGCTCTCCTTTCAAGTATTATACAATACATCGTGCCTGCTTCCGCCATCACAATTTTTTTATATTTGCAGTTTCTAACATAATATGGACGTTATTCGCGATAGTAATACCTTTTATGCTTGTGGTAATATTCGACAGGACAGGTCGCGACCCAAGAGATTCTGGAGTATCGCCGCCGGCCGTAAAGCAGCAACACAGCATCTAGAATTGGGGCGTCATCGGGGAAGAGCTCGCGCCAATTGACTCTTTGCCCAATGTGCGTAAAACGCCGCGGCGAACGGAGCTTAGTAATGCGCGGCCTGTTGATGGCTTTTCTTGACGTCGATTTCCCCGGCCTGACGGCCGGGCGCGACCGCGCGCGTTTCCGTGTCCACCAAAACCTTGGCCAAAAAAACGACCGTCACCACGGTCTGATCTCCCTTGGCCACTCCGCCCCTCTCCCGGGTCTGGCCCGAGGGGGACGGGACCCGCGGCTGGCCGGCGGGTCTTCTCCAGAAAAACCAGCGGAGAGCGACAGGAGATTTTGCAAAAATGGCATTCAAGGTAGCAATCGTCGGCGCCACGGGCAATGTGGGCCGGGAAATGCTGAACATCCTGGAGGAGCGCGGCTTCCCGGTCAGCGATGTGGTCGCTCTCGCCTCGCGGCGCAGCCTCGGCCAGGAAGTCTCCTACGGCGACCGCACGCTGAAGGTGAAGGTGCTGGAGAACTATGACTTCTCCGACACCGATATCTGCCTGATGTCGGCCGGCGGCAATGTCTCGAAGGAATGGTCGCCCAAGATCGGCAAGCAGGGCTGTATCGTCATCGATAACTCCTCGGCGTTCCGCTACGACCAGGACGTGCCGCTGATCGTGCCGGAAGTGAACCCGGATGCGATCTCGCTGTTCACGCGCAAGAACATCATCGCCAATCCGAATTGCTCGACGGCGCAGATGGTCGTGGCGCTGAAGCCGTTGCACGATGCGGCGACCATCAAGCGTGTCGTGGTGGCGACCTACCAGTCGGTGTCCGGCGCCGGCAAGGAAGGCATGGACGAGCTGTTCACGCAGACCCGGGCCGTTTTCGTTGCCGACAGCGTGGAGAACAAGAAGTTCACCAAGCGCATCGCCTTCAACGTCATCCCGCACATCGATGTGTTCATGGAGGACGGCACCACCAAGGAAGAGTGGAAGATGGTCGCCGAGACCAAGAAGATGCTCGACCCGAAGATCAAGGTGACCGCGACTTGCGTGCGCGTGCCGGTGTTCATCGGCCATTCCGAAGCGATCAACATCGAGTTCGAGAAGCCGATCACCGCCGACGAGGCGCGCGACATCCTGCGCGACGCGCCGGGTTGCCAGGTGCTCGATAAGCGCGAGAACGGCGGCTACATCACGCCGCTGGAGTTCGGCCGGCGAAGACGCGACCTTCATCTCGCGCATCCGCGAGGATTCGACGATCGACAATGGCCTGAACATCTGGGTCGTTTCCGACAATCTGCGCAAAGGTGCGGCTCTGAATGCCGTGCAGATCGCCGAGCTGATGATCGCGCGCGGCCTGATCCAGCCGAAGCAGAAGGCGGCCTGATCAGTGCCTAGGGCTGTCGTCTTGCGTCCGGCCATCGCGTCGGACGCAGGCGGCATAGCCGGCGCCATGCGAGCAGCGCTATCCTCCTTCGACTGGATGCCGTTGCTACACACGCCTGACGAGGAATCTTGCCTTCATCAGCAACCACGTCCTGCCGAACCAGCAGGTGCATGTCGCTGAGGCAGATGGTGCGATTGTCGGGTTCATCGCCGTCGACGGCGACTGGGTGAACCAGCTCTATCTGCAACCAGCCTGGACCGGTCAGGGTATTGGGCATGGTTTGCTGGTGGAAGCTACGGCCGAGATGGATCTGGTCCAGCTCTACTGCTTCCAGGCCAATACCGGCGCACGCCGGTTCTATGAACGGCAGGGTTTTGTCGCCGAAGGCTTCGGGGATGGCGCGAACAACGAAGAAGGTTTGCCGGACATTCTGTATGTCCGGCGACGCTGAATACCGGAAGATTTTGCAGTGCGTGCCAATTTTGTTTGCACTGCACAATTTTTCGGCTTAATCACGAAAATGTCAGTGGTCCTGCCCCTTTAGACCTCGGGAGTGCCTGCGTGCCGATCTCCAAGATCCTCGTCGCCAACCGCTCTGAAATCGCCATCCGCGTCTTCCGCGCGGCCAACGAACTGGGGCTGAAAACGGTCGCGATCTGGGCCGAAGAGGACAAATATTCGCTGCACCGCTTCAAGGCGGACGAGAGCTATCAGGTCGGTCGCGGCCCGTGGCTTCAGAAGGACATGGGGCCGATCGAGAGCTATCTGTCGATCGACGAAATCATGCGCGTCGCGAAGCTGTCCGGCGCGGATGCGATCCATCCCGGCTACGGCCTTTTGTCGGAAAGCCCGGAATTCGCCGAGGCCTGCGCCGAAAACGGCATCACCTTCATCGGGCCGAAACCGGAGACGATGCGCCGGCTCGGCAACAAGGTGGCGGCGCGCAATCTGGCCGTCGAGGTCGGCGTGCCGGTCGTGCCAGCGACCGATCCGCTGCCGGACGATGCGGAGACGATCAAGAAGCTCGCCAAGGAAGTCGGCTATCCGGTGATGCTCAAGGCCTCCTGGGGCGGTGGCGGACGCGGCATGCGCGCCATTCGCTCCGAGGCCGACCTCATGCGCGAGGTCACCGAAGGCAAGCGCGAGGCCAAGGCCGCGTTCGGCAAGGACGAGGTCTATCTCGAAAAGCTGATCGAGCGCGCCCGCCATGTCGAGGTGCAGGTCCTTGGCGACACCCATGGCAACGCCGTGCATCTGTTCGAGCGCGACTGCTCGATCCAGCGCCGCAACCAGAAGGTCGTCGAGCGCGCGCCGGCGCCCTATCTCAGCCAGGAATTGCGCGAGGAGCTTTGCGGCTATGCGCTGAAGCTGGCTAAGGACACCGCCTATATCGGCGCCGGCACGGTCGAGTTCCTGCAGGATGCCGACACCGGCAAGTTCTATTTCATCGAGGTCAATCCGCGCATCCAGGTCGAGCACACCGTCACCGAGCAGGTCACCGGCATCGACATCGTCAAGGCGCAGATCCACATCCTCGACGGTTTCGCCATCGGCACGCCGGAGAGCGGCGTGCCGGCGCAAAAGGACATCTGGCTCAACGGCCACGCGCTGCAGTGCCGCATCACCACCGAAGATCCGGAGCAGAACTTCATCCCCGACTATGGCCGCATCACCGCCTATCGCGGCGCGACCGGCTTCGGCATTCGGCTCGACGGCGGCACCGCCTATTCCGGCGCGGTGATCACCCGCTTCTACGATCCGCTGCTGGAAAAGGTCACCGCCTGGGCGCCGACGCCGCAGGAGGCGATCGCGCGCATGAACCGCGCGCTGCGCGAGTTCCGCATCCGCGGCGTGGCGACCAACCTCACCTTCCTCGAAGCGATCATCAATCACCCAAGCTTCAAGGACAATTCCTACACGACCAAGTTCATCGACACGACGCCGGAACTGTTTGCGCAGGTGAAGCGGCAGGACCGCGCCACCAAGCTGCTCAACTATCTGGCCGACGTGTCGGTCAATGGCCATCCCGAAACGCGCGGCCGGCCGAAGCCCAATCCGGATGCGGCGGCGCCGGTGATCCCGTGGTTCACCGGCTCCATTCCCGGCGGCACCAAGCAGAAGCTGGATACGCTCGGGCCGGAAGGTTTCGGCAAATGGATGCGCGACCAGAAGCAGGTTCTGGTCACCGACACGACGATGCGCGACGGCCACCAGTCGCTGCTGGCGACCCGCATGCGCACCTTCGACATCGCGAAGATCGCCGGCACCTATGCGCGCGCCCTGCCGCAGCTTCTGTCGCTCGAATGCTGGGGCGGCGCGACCTTCGACGTCGCCATGCGCTTCCTGACCGAAGATCCGTGGGAACGGCTGGCGCTGGTGCGCGAGAAGGCGCCGAACATCCTGCTGCAGATGCTGCTGCGCGGCGCCAACGGCGTCGGCTACACCAACTATCCCGACAATGTCGTCCAGCATTTCGTCAAGCAGGCCGCCGACGGCGGCATCGACCTGTTCCGCGTGTTCGACTGCCTGAACTGGGTCGAGAACATGCGCGTCGCCATGGATGCCGTCGGCGCGGAAGGCAAGCTCTGCGAAGCGGCGATGTGCTACACCGGCGACATCCTCGACCCGGCGCGCGCCAAATACGACCTGAAATATTACGTCAATCTGGCCAAGGAGCTGGAAAAGGCCGGCGCGCACATCATCGCGGTCAAGGACATGGCCGGCCTGTTGAAGCCCGGCGCGGCGCGCGCGCTGTTCAAGGCGCTGCGCGAGGCGACCGACCTGCCGATCCATTTCCACACGCACGACACGTCTGGCCTGTCGGCTGCGACGGTGCTGGCGGCGGTGGAGACCGGCGTCGACGCGATCGACGCGGCGATGGACTCCTTCTCCGGCAACACCTCGCAGCCCTGCCTCGGCTCGATCGTCGAGGCGCTGCGCGGCACCGATCGCGATCCGGGCCTCGATTCCGAATGGATCCGGAAGATCTCGTTCTATTGGGAGGCGGTGCGCAACCAGTACGCCGCCTTCGAGAGCGACCTGAAGGGGCCGGCCTCGGAAGTCTATCTGCACGAAATGCCGGGCGGCCAGTTCACCAATCTCAAGGAACAGGCGCGCTCGCTGGGCTTGGAAACCCGCTGGCACGAGGTGGCGCAGGCCTATCACGACGTCAACCTGATGTTCGGCGACATCGTCAAGGTGACGCCGTCGTCCAAGGTGGTCGGCGACATGGCGCTGATGATGGTGAGCCAGGATCTGACCGTCGCCGATGTCGAGAACCCGGCCAAGGACATCGCCTTCCCCGACTTCGTCGTGTCGATGCTGAAGGGCGATCTCGGCCAGTCGCCCGGCGGCTGGCCGGCGGATTGCAGAAGAAGGCGCTGAAAGGCGAGAAGGCCTACACCGTGCGCCCGGGCTCGCTGCTGAAGCCGGCCGACCTGAAGAAGGGACGCAAGGAAGCGGAAGAGAAGGTCGGCCGCAAGCTCAGCGAATTGGAGTTCGCGTCCTACCTGATGTACCCGAAAGTGTTCTCCGATTTTGCCGACCGCGCAGGACCAGTACGGCCCGGTGAGCGTGCTGCCGACGCCGACCTATTTCTACGGCATGAAGCCGCATGACGAGATCATGCTCGACATCGAAAAGGGCAAGACGCTGGTCGTGCGCTGCTTCGCCATCGGCGATGTCGACGACAAGGGCATGGTCACCGTCTTCTACGAACTCAACGGCCAGCCGCGCCGCGTCAAGGTGCCGGACCGCGCGCATGGCGCTTCCAACGGCAAGGCGCGCCGCAAGGCCGAGCCGGGCAACGACGCGCATGTCGGCGGCGCCGATGCCGGGCGTGGTGTCGACGCTGGCGGTCAATCCCGGCCAGGCGGTGAAGGCCGGCGACGTGCTGCTCTCCATCGAGGCGATGAAGATGGAAACCGCGCTGCACGCCGAGCGGGATGGCACGATCGCCGAGGTGCTGGTGAAGACCGGCGACCAGATCGACGCGAAGGATCTGCTGGTGGTGTATGGGTGATTGCCGACAATCATTCGGTTCGACGCGGTAGCTTCAGTGGGCGCATTCTTGATCCCCTGGGTCGAACTCGCGACCGCCACCACCCCCGACGGCCAGACGCTGCGCCTTAAACAGCGCGGCGCGGAATTTTCCATCATGCTCGGCACGAACGAGCTGATGAACAGCCGGCTCAGCGGTTCGGAAGAGGCGCTGGCGAGACTTGCCATCCAGCGCATCGCGACCGTTTCCTCGCCGCATATCCTGATCGGCGGGCTTGGCATGGGCTTTACCCTGCGCGCGGCGCTTGGCCGAGCTTGGCCCGGGTGCAAAAGTCACCGTCGCCGAACTGATGCCGGCCGTCATCGCCTGGGCGCGCGGTCCGATGAGCGCGGTGTTCGGCGATTGTCTGGACGATCCGCGCGTGACCGTCCACGAGGCGGATGTCGGCGCGCTGATCGGCGCGGCCAAGGCCTCCTACGACGCGATCCTGCTCGATGTCGACAATGGCCCGGACGGCATCACGGTCGCGAGCAACGACGCGCTCTATTCCGCGGCCGGCTTGGCCCGCGCCCATGCCGCGCTGCGCCCCGGCGGCGTGCTGGCGGTCTGGTCGTCCGGCCCGGACGCCGGTTTCACCCGGCGGCTTCGCCAGGCGGGATTTGCGGTCGAGGAGGCGAATGTGCGGGCGCGCGGCAAACGCGGCGCCCGCCACGTGATCTGGCTGGCGGTCAAGCCGGCCTAGCCTACTTGGCGTGGATCATCACCATGACCAGCTTGTCGTCGACGCGCACCGGCCCGTCTTCCTTGGAGCCAAGCGTATATTCGAACACGCCGGCCTGCTTGCCGCCTGCCTCGGAGTGCAGCATCAGCATAAGCATGTCGCCCGACTTCACCGCCTCGGTCAGGTCGGCGGTAACGTCCTTGTTCTCACCCGCCTTCAGCGGAGCATAGCCGACCACTGGACCAGGCTTCATCGCCGCATCAGTGCGGTGAATAACCAGCCAGCCGTCCTCGCCCGCGACAACTGACGATGCCGTCACCTTGCCGCCGGATACGTCCTGATCCGATCCCATGACCGCGAGATCGGCAGCCGATACCGAGAATGGCGTCAACAAAGCAGCCCCGACGAGCGCGGCCAATAATCTCTTCTGCATATTGTTCCTCCGAGTTTGAAGCAGCCCAGGACGGCGGCCTGTTGGAGGCACGTCATGCGGATAAAGTGGGTTTCAACGTTGCCGGGAACGTGATCGCGACGTGATGGCCGCAGGCTCCTCAGTCCTCGTGGAGCCCGAACTCCAGATAGAGATTCCGCTGCAGCATGGAGTGGTTGTCGTCCGACATCAGCGACACCATCGTCGCGCCGTCGTCGCGCCGCCAGACATCCATCGCTTCCATATTGTCGATCTGGAAGCTCATATCGGCCTGCAGCAGGATCGGCCCGTCGGCGGCGACCGTGCCCTTGGCGACCAGCTCGGCCGGAATGCGCCGCAGCCGCATGCCGACGCCGTCGGCCATCGAGAACGACCGCTCCAGCAGCAGCAGATCGCCGTCGGGGAGAAAAGCGCCGTCGGTGATGTCGAATTTGTCGCTGCGCTTGACGGTGAAGACCCCCTTGCGCGGGCCGGACAGCACGGCTGCAAAGATGTTGCCGTCCTTGTCCAGGCTCTTTTCCGAAACGACGACCAGCGCGCCCTCATTCGGCCCGTCCTTGGGCGAGAAGGCGACGGTCTCGAAACCGCGGTTCTGGCGCAGTTCCCTGGACGGCACCAGGAAATCGAGCTCGCGCACGGCCTGCGTCTTGTAGTCCGGCAGCAGCTTGTATTCGACAACGCGATGCTCGCGCTCGAAGCCGACGGCTGCGATGCCGTCGCGCACGCCCAAGCCCTTCGGCGTCGACATTCCACTTCTTCGACACCGGTTTGCCGTCGCGGCCGACCATCTGCACCATGTGGAACTTGCTCACGCCGTTCGGCGCGGCCTGCTCGTTGCGGTCGATCGTGCCGTAGAACCAGAAGCCGGTATCCGCCACGCCGACAAAATCGCCGCCTGCGTTGAGGAAGCGAAAGGCCGAGAGAGCGCCGAGATCGGCGGCATTCGATGACATTTCCAGCCCGCCGACGAACTCCAGCGGACCGAACGTCCGTGTCGTCGCGCCGATCTTGAAAGCGTCGATCGGGCGGGTGGTGATGTCGATGGATTGGACGGGCGGGCGCTCGGCGGCGGAGAGCGGGGCCGGGATAGCCAGCGAGCGACAGTGCCGCAATAAGTCCGAAGCACTGAGCGCGATGCTGCGCTTGCCCCCCTCTTGTCCTGCCGGACATCTTCCCCACAAGGGGGGAGATCGGCGGCTTGGAAGGTGCTTGCCTGATCGCAACGATTGCGAACGCCACGCGCCCACGCCGATCTCCCCCCTTGCGGGGGAGATGTCCGGCAGGACAGAGGGGGAACGGTAGAGCGCTGCCAGCGATCAAGACGTCGACCGCTCACGCAGCGCGCCTCAGCCCGCGACGCGTATCGCGCGCTCCGGCCTCGTCAAACAGCGACGCGAGCTGTTCGGTCATCGCGCCGGCCAGCTCTTCGGCATCGACGATCGTCACCGCGCGGCGGTAGTAGCGTGTCACGTCATGGCCGATGCCGATGGCCAGCAACTCAACCGGCGAGCGCGTTTCGATCAGCTCGATGACGGCGCGCAGGTGCCGTTCGAGATAGTTGCCCGGATTGACCGAAAGGGTCGAGTCGTCCACCGGCGCGCCGTCCGAGATCATCATCAGGATTTTGCGCTGTTCCGGCCGACCAATCAGCCGCTGAATGCGCCCAAAGCAGGGCCTCGCCGTCGATATTTTCCTTAAGCAGGCCTTCGCGCATCATCAGGCCGAGATTGCGCCGCGCGCGCCGCCACGGATGGTCGGCGCTCTTGTAGATGATGTGGCGCAGATCGTTGAGGCGGCCCGGCGTGGCGGGTTTGCCTTCCTTCAGCCATTTCTCGCGCGCCTGTCCGCCTTTCCACGCGCGCGTGGTGAAGCCGAGGATCTCGACCGACACACCGCAACGCTCCAGCGTGCGCGCCAGAATGTCGGCGCAGGTGGCCGCAACCGTGATCGGCCGGCCGCGCATGGAGCCGGAATTGTCGAGCACCAGCGTGACCACCGTGTCGCGGAATTTGGTGTCGCGCTCCTGCTTGAAGGATAGCGCCTGCATCGGGTCCATGATGACGCGGGTCAGGCGCGCCGGGTCGAGATAGCCCTCTTCCAGGTCGAAGTCCCAGGAACGGTTCTGCTGCGCCATCAGGCGGCGCTGCAGCCGATTGGCCAGCCGCCCGACGACGCCGGACAGATTGGCAAGCTGCTTGTCGAGAAAGGCGCGCAGCCGGTCGAGTTCGTCCTCGTCGCACAGTTCGTCCGCGCCGACGGTCTCGTCGAACATCTGCGTGAAGACCTTGTAGTCGAACTGCTTCGCCAGATTGTCGAACGGATGTTCCGGCCGTTTCGCCTCGCCGGGCGTTTCGGCATCGGTGTCGTCATCGTCCGCCATATCGTCGGCGTCCGCGTCCATGGCCTCGGTTTCGCCGGCCTGCTCGTCATCCGAATCCGCGTCGGCATCCTCGGCTTGCGAATCCTCGCCGCCGGAATCGTCGTCGCCGCTGTCGTCGGATTTTTCCTCGCCCTGCGGTTCGTTTTCTTCCTGCTGGTCCTGATCCTGGTCTTGGCTGTCGTCGGCCAGTTCGTCGGCCATCTCGAACGACACCAGCATGTCGCGCACGAGGCGCGCAAACGCGTCCTGATCGTCCAGCTTTTCGGCCAGATGATCGAGGCTGGTGCTTGCCTTCTCCTCGATCCACTGCCGCCAGAGATTGACGACCTTCTGCGCGCTCTTCGGCACCGGACGGCCGGTCAGCTTTTCGCGCACCACCATGGCGACCGCTTCTTCCAGCGGCGCTTCGGAACGATCCTTGGCGTCGGCGAAATTCGCGCGGGCGTATTTGTCCTCCAGCATCGAGCCGATATTGTCGGCGACGCCGGTCATGCGCAGCGAGCCTATCGCCTCGCAGCGCGCCTGTTCCACCGAGTCATAGATGGCGCGGGCCTGTGGCCCTTCCGGCGCCAGCTTGGTGTGCAGGCGAAAATCATGGCAGGCGCGCTTCAACGCCATCGAGTCGCCAAGGCCGCGGGTGATGGCGATGTCGTTTTTCGAAAGCTTCTTCGGCAGGTCGGGCAGGCGCGCCAGATTGCCGGCCAGCGCCGGCCGATCCTTGGCGAACGACACTTCCAGCTCATGATCGCCGGCGATCGCGCGCATGCAGACCGCAGATCGAACGCTTCAGCGCATCGGCCTCGCCGCCGCCTTTCGGCTTGATCTTGGTGTTGTCGCCCGGCCCCGCCATGGCTCAGCCCTTCACATCGGCGCGCAGCCGATCGATGTCGATGTCCTTCACCGGCTTGCCGGCGGCTTCGACGTCCATCGTGCGCGCCGGCGTCAGCCCGAGACCGTTGATGCCCTGGTGCATGCCGCCATACTTCACCTGGTAGAAGCCGTCGAAATAGTAGGCGTCGCCCTGCTTCCGATAGCCGGACGAGAAATGCAGGTTCACGTCGCCGCCCTGCTGCCAGATCGACAGCGAACCGTCGGATTCTTCCGACGACAGGCTGCCATCGCCAGCATTCGTCACCGGCACGATCAGCTTCAGGCCGACGAACTGGTCGACCGAATTCATCATGAAGGCGGCCAAGCCGGCAAAGTTCTTCTCTGTCGCGGTGCCGCCGACGCGATAGATGGCGGCATCTTCCGCGCGGGCAAGCACCGGCGCCAGGGGCGTCAGCGCGATCGCCGCAAGGAAGCCGCGCCGATCGATCATCCTCAGCTCAGCACGACATTCGCCGCGCTCTCCGGCAATTCCTCGCCGAAGGCGCGCTGGTAGAACTCGGCGACGACGGAGCGTTCCAGCTCGTCGCATTTGTTCAGGAAGGTCAGCCGGAACGCCATGCCGACATGGCCGAAAATCTCGGCGTTTTCCGCCCAGGTGATGACCGTGCGCGGGCTCATGACGGTGGACAGATCGCCATTCATGAAGGCCGAGCGCGTCATATCGGCGACGCGCACCATCTTGTTGACGATCTGCTTGCCCTTCTCGTTGCGATAGTGCTTGGCCTTGGCCAGCACGATATCGACCTCGTTGTCGTGCGGCAGATAGTTCAGCGTCGTCACGATCGACCAGCGGTCCATCTGCGCCTGGTTGATCTGCTGCGTGCCGTGATAGAGGCCGGTCGTGTCGCCGAGGCCGACCGTGTTGGCGGTCGCGAACAGGCGGAACGCCGGATGCGGGCGGATGACGCGGCTCTGGTCGAGCAGCGTCAGGCGGCCGGACGATTCCAGCACGCGCTGGATGACGAACATCACGTCCGGGCGGCCGGCGTCATATTCGTCGAAGCAGAGCGCGACATTGTGCTGGTAGGCCCAGGGCAGGATGCCGTCGCGGAATTCGGTGATCTGCTTGCCGTCCTTCAGCACGATCGCGTCCTTGCCGACGAGATCGATACGGCTGACATGGCTGTCGAGATTGACGCGCACGCAGGGCCAGTTGAGCCGGGCCGCGACCTGCTCGATATGGGTCGACTTGCCGGTGCCGTGATAGCCGGACACCATCACGCGGCGGTTGAAGGCGAAGCCGGACAGGATGGCCAGCGTCGTCTGCTGGTCGAACAGATAGTCCGGGTCGATGTCCGGCACGTGCTCTGTCGACTTGGAATAGGCCGGCACGACCATTTTGGACTCGAAGCCGAACTTTTCCTTCACCGACGCGGTCGTGTCGGGCAGGTTTGCGATATCACGGTCCATCTGGTTCATTGCAGTCCTCACGCGCGGCCCTTCGATCCGAAACGGCGGGCCGAGCTACTCGTATCTTGGATCAGCGGCGGTCATAATGCCTTTTTCCGCCGCAGGATAGCTGGAAAAAGGCAGCATCTGGCGCTGGCTCAACAGAAGTCGGCTCAGCACAAACCGGCCTGTTTCAGCATGCGATAGGCTTGCAACACCTCGCGGAAACGGTCTTCCGAGCCGCGGTCGCCGCCATTGGCGTCCGGATGATGGCGTTTCACCAGCTCCTTGTACCGCGCCTTGATCTCGGCGGAGGTTGCCTTGACGGTCAGACCCAGCGTTTCGAGCGCCTTGGCTTCCAGCGGCTTGGCCTGACGCTCGCGCGGTGTGTTCTGGTTGGAACCGAACAGATTGAACGGATCGCGCATACGGTTGTAGTAGCCGGCACGGCCGGAGCGCTGCTGCGCGAAGTCGGGCGCCGAGCGCTGGCCGCCGGATGCGCCCATCTTCCAGGTCGGGCGATGACCGGTCAGCGCCTCCTTCTGGTAGCGCGTTATCTCCGAATCCTTCAGCCCGGAGAAATAGTTGAAGCCCTTGTTGTACTCGCGCACGTGGTCGAAGCAGAATTTGAAGTACTGCCCCTCCGCCATGCGGCCGACCGGCGCGCGATGAGTGCCCGGCTCGTTGCAGCCATCCCACTGGCAGACCGGCGCGTGCGACTTCAACTCCGCTTCCGGATCGCGGCGCACGCGGATCTTCTCGAAATATTGCGAATACGGCTTCATGCGCTTTCCACTATGGGGCGTTCGCGCTGCGAAACAAGAATTGACTTTTTGAGATTGCTCGCCCTAACCGCTGATTTGCGGCAAAATTGAGCGGCCGGCGCCAACTTGTGACGCGCCGGGCACAGATAAGTCATTCGAGGCGGCGATGTCCATTCAGCAACGGATCGAAACAAAACTTCGGCAGGCGTTCTCTCCGGAACGGCTGGATGTGATCAATGAGAGCCACCAGCATGCCGGCCACCATCACGCCGACTCCGGTCATCACGCCACTTTTGACGGCAGCGGCGAGACGCATTTTCGGGTCCGCATCGTTGCCGACAGATTTGCCGGCATGAGCCGGGTGGATCGCCACCGAGCCGTCAACGAATTGTTGGCTGATGAACTGAAGGGCGGCGTGCACGCGCTGGCGATCGAACCGGCCGCGCCCGGCGAGAAGACAAGGTGGTGAGGATTGCCTCAACCGTCGCCGGGATTCTCCTGCCGAATGCCTTCGGCCTAGAAGGGTTGTGACGAGTGTGTTGCGTGAGACGCCCATCCATGATCATGCGCGTGCCGCAACGAGCGCGCGCGTTCGAAGCGATCGGGCACTCTCTGCCGCCCTGGCGCGCCGAACGCGTCACCGGTATTTTGGTATTGATCGCCGCAAGTTCGGCCAGCATGTCCTCACATAGGCGGCCAAAGCAGTCACCGACCTTCACGAATAGCTTCTTCAGGTGTTTCGCCGATCCGCAATGCACCCGGGATAGCTCGGGGAACTCAATCAGATAGCCGACCGCCTGCGTCATCCGAAAGCGGGCGCAATTTCAAAGCGAGGCAAGATCGTCCATTTCAATCGCCATCGGGTGCTCCCATGCTATCCAACAGCGCCACGAAAGCTCACATAGATTGGCTTAATCGGCTTGTGCGCGGGAACGGAGAGGGGAACGCATGCCCTGTACACTAAAGCGTCACATGGCTCGTGCCCGGTCTGTCTCCAATCCAGCCCATACCTGTTCAGCCAGCATTTATCAGGTCGCCTATCTGACCAATCCCGCTGGATTGTTCCGCATGCGCGCCAGCAGCTTGTCGACTTTCGACATGGCGTAAGTGGTACCATATAATGGAACCACAATCAAGCTGTTGTCCAGGGTAACTTGCGCTTCCCTACGCATCGCCCTTCACCACGCCGACGAACGGCAGCTCCCGGAAAGCATGCGCGACGTCCATGCCGTAGCCGACGACAAAATGGTCGGGGCAGTCGAAGCCGACGAAATCGGCCTCCAGATCGGTCTGGCGGCGCATGCGCTTGTCGAGCAGCACGGCGATGGAGCAGCTTTTGGCGCCGCGCTCCATCATCAGGCCGCGGGTGAATTTCAGCGTCTTGCCGGACTCCAATATGTCGTCGATCAGGAGCACGTCGCGGCCTTTGACGTCGTTGTCGATGTCGCGCAGCACACGCACCTCGCCGCTGGTCGTGCCCGCGCCATAGCTCGAGATGAAGATGAACTCGACTTCGGGCTCCAGCCCGACATCGTGCATGGCGCGGATCAGATCCGCCGCGAAGATGAACGAGCCTTTCAGGATCGAGATGACCAAAAGGTCGTGATAGTGGTGCTCGGCGATTTCCTTGGCCAGCTCGAGATTGCGCCGCGCGATCGTCGATGCGCTGAACAGAACCTCGATATCCTTGCCTCTGACGACCGGCATGCTGGCACTCCCGCTGATTGGCGCGGCCGCCGCCCGGTCGCCCTATTCGGCGAAGGTGACGAAGACCGTCTTCACACCGTCTTTAGGCAGATCGAGGCGGCTCGAAAAGGCAAAAGACTCTCCGCCTTCCACAGGGGAGCCGGCTGTCCCCAGCTTGTAGTGCATTGATCCGCCGGCAGGCGACAGCACTTCGATGTTGAGCGGCGGCATTGCCGTGGCTGCGTCCCCTTCGTTCACGGCCTGGCCATCGATCTGGAGAACTGGATGCAGGCCCGACCGGTCGACCTTCGAAATGACGGATGCGATCCGCAAGCCCTGCGCTCGGCTCATTCGCTTGCGCCAACAACGGTCGGATAACGGCATGGCCGCCCGACACCCAGAAGGCGGCAGCCACGAGTGCGCCACCGAAAACCCAGAACAGGGGGCCACCGCTCTTCGATGCAGGAGCGGCAGCACGCAAGGCGCGACGGCGAAGCATATCCATGCCGCCCAGAGACGGCGTGTCGACTGGTGGCGGAGGTGTCGGCTGAACGGTTTCCGCTTCAATGGGCTGATAGCGGTCAGAAACATCGACGGCATCGACGACGACATACTCGGCATCGACGACGTCCTGCGCGAAAGATGCATTGGGGCGCGCGCCGAACACGCCGCTGGCGGCGGAGGTTGAGCTGCGGTCGGACATCGACGGCCGGTTCCTTCCCATCATTCCTTACCGGCAAGTAAACCCAAATGGTTAACGTTTTGCATCTTTCTGTTTCAATGCCGCCTCAAATACGAAGGGAATTTAACCCTGCGTTAACCACACGGGCCGAAGGTCCGGGATGCGGGTTAGCGTCCAGCAACCCGATCGCAGTCTTTGAATCTCCGGTAGGTCGCGCGTTGCAATGATCCGCTTCCAGAATGTCGGTATGAGATACGGCATGGGTCCGGAGATCCTGCGCGACGTTTCGTTCGAAATCCCGCCAAGTCGTTCCAGTTCCTGAGCGGACCGTCTGGCGCCGGCAAGACGACCTTGCTGCGCCTTCTTTTCCTGTCGCTGAAGCCGACGCGCGGCCTGATCAACTATTTTGGCCGCGACCGTTCGCGCATCGCAAACACCGACCTGCCGCAGCTTCGACGGCGCATCGGCGTGGTGTTCCAGGATTTCCGCCTGCTCGACCACATGACGACCTATGAGAACGTCGCACTGCCGTTGCGGGTGCGCGGGCGCGAGGAAGCGAGCTACCGCACCGACGTGGTGGAACTTCTGAAATGGGTCGGCCTCGGCGACCGCATGCAGGCGCTTCCGCCTGTGCTGTCAGGTGGTGAAAAGCAGCGCGTGGCGATTGCCCGGGCCCTGATCGAGCAGCCGGAAATCCTGCTGGCCGACGAACCGACCGGCAATGTCGATCCGCCCCTGGCGCGCCGGCTGCTGCGCCTCTTCATCGAGATGAACCGGCTGGGCACAGCGGTGGTGATCGCCACACACGACCTTGGCCTGATGGACCAGGTCGACGCGCGCCGCATGATCCTCTCCGGCGGCAGGCTCGAAATCTATGACTGAACTCGTCGCCGAAACCCGCGCGATCCCGGCAGCCCAGCCTGCGCGGCGCCGGGCCGCGCCGATCGTGCCGCCGCAGAATTTGGCGGGCACGGCATTGATCATCGTCATCGCGATCATGACCTTCCTGTCCAGCCTGACGTTGGGCGCTGTATCGCTGGTGCGCGACACGGCATCCGCATGGGAAAGCCAGATCGCGCGTGAGGCGACGATCCAGATCAAGCCGGCCGACGGGCTGGACATGGAGGCCGAGCTTCTCAAGGCCCAGGCCATCGCTGCCGAGACACCCGGCGTGCTGGACGCCAAGATCGTCGATCGTGAAGCCACCGCGCGGCTGCTGGAGCCGTGGCTTGGCAGCGGCCTCAACATCGACGAATTGCCTGTGCCGAGGCTCATCGTCGTCACCATCGACCGCGAGCAATTGCCGGATTTCGAAACGTTGCGCGCCAGTCTCGCGCGCGACATCCCGACCGCCTCGCTGGATGATCACCGCACCTGGGTCGATCGGCTGGTTGCCATGGCGCGCACGACGGTTGCGATCGGCGTATCGGTGCTGGCGCTCATTCTCGCGGCGACAGTGCTGTGCGTTGTCTTTGCCACACGCGGCGCCATGGCTGGCAACGGCCACATCATCGAAGTGCTGCATTTCGTCGGCGCCGAGGGGCGCTTCATCGCGCGCCAGTTCCGCCAGCACTTTCTGATGACGGGCATCAAGGGAGCCTCCGCTGGAGCGTTTGCGGCATCGCTCGCCTTTGTCGGCTTTTCCTTCTGGTCCAGCCGCAACCTTGCGACTCCGGAAGCCGACCAGGCGATGGCGCTGTTCGGCTCCTTTTCGATTGGCCTGCTCGGTTATCTCGGCGTCGCTCTGATCGCGCTGCTGACGGCCGTTTTGACCGCCGCGACGACCCACTTAACGGTTGTGGCCTATCTGACCGATATCGACACCAAACCGCCGGAAGGGTGACCGCAATTTGCCCAAATTCGAGGCAATTTTAAATAATCACTATGTTCGCTAACAAATTAGCAGGCTATGATAGAGGCATGTCCGGCATGGATACCCCGGCCGAGGTTTTTGCTGCCCCCAGCCTCGGCGCGATGGGCAAGCCTGTGCGACCGCGATGGATCGCGACGTTGCGGATCGTCGGCATATTCGCTTGTCGCGGTGGCAGGCCTTTTCGCGGGCGGATTCGGTCTGTTCGCCAGCCACATCGGAGCGATGTCGACGCCCAAGCAGGTTACCGCCGATGCAATCATCGTGCTGACCGGCGGCGAAGCGCGCCTGACCACCGCGCTCGAACTGCTCAAATCCGGCAAAGGCAAGCGTTTGCTGATTTCCGGCGTCAATCCGGCGACCGGCCCCAACCAGTTACGCGCGGCTACCGGCGGCACCCGCAAACTGTTCAACTGTTGCGTCGATTTCGACTATGAGGCGCTGGATACGATCGGCAACGCCCAAGAAAGCGCCAAATGGCTGCGCAGCCACAATTTCAACAGCGCGATCCTGGTCACCAACAACTACCACATGCCGCGCAGCCTGCTGGAACTCGGCCGGCAGGTCGATGTCGATCTGACTCCGTACCCGGTGGTCAACCGGCCTCTGGACAAAGGGCGCTGGCTGGTCGAACCGGGGGCGCTGCGCGTCCTCTTCACGGAATACACCAAATATCTGGCCGCGATAGCGCGCGGCCTTGTGCCGGACCCAGCGGGTGAGGCTTCGATCGAGACCGTCACCGCCGCCACCGCCAAAAGCTGATCGGCGTTGCCCGCGGCCCTGCCGCATCGTATATCCGCCCCGAATTGGCTCGGTCTCTCCTCATGCTGCAATTGCGTTCGCTGGTCTTCAACGTCGTCTTTTATGCCAGCCTGATCGTGCAGATGATCTTCTGGGCGCCGTTCTATTTCCTGTCGCCCCGCATCAAATCCTGGTTCGTTCCGAAATTCTGGGCGCGATCGAGCCTATGGCTGCAAGACGTCATCACGGGCAGCCGAAGCCAGATCTCGGGCGTTGAGAACATCCCGCAGGGTTCGTTCATTCTCGCCCCTAAACACCAGTCGTTCTGGGATGTGCTCGCCTTCTTCCCTTACATGCCGGACCCGCTGTTCATCCTGAAGCGGGAGCTGCGCTGGATACCATTCTTCGGCTGGTATATTTTGAAGCAGCGGCTGATTCCGGTGCATCGGGGTAACCGATCCCGAGCGCTGAAGGATGTCGTTGTCGCCACGAAAGCGGAGATGGCAAGAAATCCGCGCCAGCTGATCGTTTACCCGGAAGGTACCCGCCGCCCGCCCGGCGCGGAGCCGAAATACAAATGGGGCATCGTCGAACTGTATCACCAGCTCCAATTGCCGGTGGTGCCCGTGGCGCACCAGGCGGGGCTGTTCTGGCCGCGCCGAAAATTCCTGCGCTATCCCGGCACGATCCGCGCGAGGTTCCTGCCTGCCATCGAGCCAGGGCTGGACAAGGAAGAGTTCATGCGCCGGCTGATCGCGGCGACGGAAGGCGCTTGCGACGAGATCCTTGTCGAAACCGCCAAGGCCGAGCCGGCGCTGCCGTTACCGCCGACGGCCGTGGAGCGGCTGGCGCAACTTGAACGCCAGCCAGCAATATCAGGCTAAGCGTTCACGCCAGCTTGGCGTCCAACGAAACGTCGATCGCGCCGAGCGCCTTGGACACCGGGCATTCGGCCTTCGCCTTGTTGGCCAGTTCCTTGAACTTCGCGTCGTCGAGGCCCGAAACAGTGCCAACCACGGTGAGTGCGCTCCCGGTGATGCCGGTGCCGGGGATCAGGGTCACAACTGCTTTAGCGTCGAGTTTTTCCGCCGGCGTGCCGTTCTCGGCAAGGAAATGCGAAAGCTGCATGGCAAAGCAGCCGGCATGGGCAGCCGCGATCAATTCTTCCGGATTGGTGCCCGATTGGCCGCTCTCATCCTGAAAACGACCCTTGAACGAATAGGGCTGCCCTCTGAAAACTCCGCTTTGCAGGTCGAGCGTTCCGGCGCCCTCGGTCAGATTGCCTTTCCAGACGGCGGTAGTGGTGCGGTTCATGACGTTCTCCTAGCTTTGGCAAATTCTTACGGCCGAAGCGGCCAACCGAAGCCACTATAGCGGCGGCCCTCAACGTTTCCACCCGCCATTTGTTCAAGGGATTTTCGAGCTGCGACCGAAACAGTGCGCGTACAAAAATGTCGGGTTGCCTTGGAGCGGTCCGTCCTCGGGGCGCGGCGGCATGTCGCCGTCGGTCCCGAAGGAGTATCTATCGATGTTTCCGCATCCCGATATGGGCAAGAGCCGTGTACAAGGCCTGGTATCCAGACTTCCATCAAATGAAGTGCAGCTGGCAGGCGGCGATTGCCTTGGCCCTCATAATGGTAGCGGCAACGCTGTTCGACTTGGCCGTGCAGCCCCGAGCTGAGACAATGACCGCCTCGGTCGCGCTCGCTGGAGGACGATAGATGCGTTTTGTCTGTCTGATCTATCATGACCACAATGCCCTCGATGCTCGCAGCGAGGTGGAAGAGCAGGCGCTGACGGCAGAGTGCCGCGCCTACGACAACGGTCTGCGCGCCAGCGGCCATCTGGTGCTGGCTCACGCGCTCAATCCACCCGCAAGCGCCAAGAAGGTGCGCTACAGGAAAAAGATGCAGGTCACCGATGGTCCCTTCACTGAAAGCAAGGAGCAGCTGATTGGCCTGGTGGTCATCGATGCGCGCGACGAGGCCGAAGCCCTTGAGATCGCCGGCCGCTCGCCGCTGGCCCGAACCGGCACGATCGAAGTTCGCAGCGCTTTCGACATTGCCTGGAACGCTTAATGTCGGATGCGGTCGCCTAGCGACGTCCTGCGTTCGCAACAGGAGATTTGATCATGCAATATGTCTGTCTTGTGTATCACGACGACGCGGTTTGGGATGCAATGAGTTCTGAAGAGCGAAAGGTGCTCGACAGCAATTCCTTTGCCTACGATCAGGAGCTCGAAGCGAAAGGACACATGGTTCTGGCGCACGCCTTGCATTCGGAAAAGGAGAGCAAGATCGTCCGCCGCCGCTCGCGCAAAAAGCTGGTGACGGACGGTCCCTTCACGGAATCGAAGGAGCAGCTCGTCGGCTTCATCGTTGTTGAGGCAAAAGACCTCGACGAGGCGACCGAAATCGGCTCGAACATTCCACTGGCGCGCACCGGCACGATTGTGGTGCGGCCGACGCTCGATTTCTCAAGCTGACGGGTCGATGCTCGGCGACTGGCAGACGTCGATCCATTCGGCGTCGACCAGCGTCGCCATGCGGTCCGGTGCGATCCTGACGGCAGCGTTAGTCGCGCCGGCCGCCGGCACGACCTCATCGAACGCCTTGAGCGAGACATCGCAATAGATCGGCAACGGCTGTGGCAGCCCGAACGGGCAAACCCCGCCGACCGGGTGGCTGGTCAGCCGTGTCACCTCGTCGGCATCGAGCATGCGCGGCTTAGCCGCAAAGCGGTCCTTGAACTTGCGGTTGTCGAGCCGCGCCGTGCCACAGGTTACAATCAGCATCGCCTGATCGCCGGCGCGCAGGCAGATCGTCTTGGCGATCTGCTCCGGCTTCACCCCATGCGCCTCGGCGGCAAGCGCCACAGTCGCCGAACTCTGCTCGGTGACGAGCACGTCGATGTCGGGGGCATGGGAGGCAAAGTAGGCGCGTACGGAGGCGAGGGACATGGCGAACGCCTACCTGTTGCCGGCGCGCCTGGCAATCGGCCCATATCGCAAAACATGAGGCCGGCGGATGTTGCCTTCGCCCTGGATACATGGCGCAATCGAGCGGCAGCTAGGAAGCGTTCCGGAAATGACCCAAACATTGGAAACCAGTCGTTTGCGCCTGATGCCCGTCGTCCAGGATGATTGGCGTGACTATTTTCCGATCCTGGCTGACCCGCAGACATCCCGGCGCTCAAACCTGCCGCGCAAGCCGACCGAGAAACGAACGCAAGGGGTCGTGCGCTGGATGGTCCGGCTCGGCAAGACGGGCAAAGGCTTTAGCTGGATGATCCGCGAAAGCGAAACCGGCCTGCTCGCCGGCTGCATCCGCATCAACTCGATCGACAAGCCGCAGTCGGTCGGCATCATCGGCTATGAGATCGCTCCCGCCATGTGGGGCAGGGGCTACGCGGCGGAGGCGCTGAACGCCATCGTCGAACATGCCCATGGCGCGATGCGCATCTACAGGCTGGAAGCCTGGACGCTCGATGGCAATTCGCAATCAGATCGCGTGCTTCTCAAATCCGGCTTCCGCCATGAAGGCACGCAACGCTCGAAAATGCGTCTCGGGCGTGAGCGTTTCGACATGCATCTGTTTGGCCGTCTGGCGGACGATCCACCGGCGGCTGCCGCCCGCTAGATCGCCTCGCCTCGCAACAGCTTTGGCGTACCGTCGCCCAACCCCGACGCCTGCTTGATGAAAAACTCCTTCAGCCGTGGAGCGCGCTCGACAAGGCCGAGGCCGATGTCGCGAATGGCGCGCAGCGGGCCAAAATCGTTGGAGAAGAGCCGATTCAGCACGTCGGTGGTAATGCCCATCTGCACCGTGTCGAAGCGCCGCCATTGCTGATATCTTTCCAACACGTCGAGCGCGCCGATATCCTCGCCATGGCGGTCGGCTTCGACGATCACTTCGGCCAATGCCGCCGCGTCTTTGAACCCGAGATTCAGTCCCTGCCCCGCGATGGGATGGATGCCATGCGCGGCATCGCCGGCCAACGCAAAGCGCGGCTTGACGAAATCGCGGGCCAGCGTGAGGCCAAGCGGCCACGCGCGTGGTTTTGTTTCAGCTCGAATTTCGCCAAGCTTCAGGCCGAACCGCATTTCGAGTTCATGCTCGAACAAAAGCTCATCGGCCTTGACCAGCCTTTCCGCGTCGGCCGTGCGCTCGGTCCAGACGATGGATGAGCGGTCGCCCTTCAGCGGCAGGATCGCGAACGGACCGGCCGGCAGAAAATGCTCCTCGGCGCGCCCATTGTGCGGGCGTTCGTGGGCCACCGTGCAGACAATGCCGGATTGGCCATATTCCCATTTCACGGTCTTAATGCCGGCCATCTCGCGCAGACGCGAATTGACGCCATCGGCAGCCACGAGAACGCGCGTGAAAAGGCTGCTGCCGTCAGCGAGATGGATCTCCAGGCCGCTGGGAACCTCGTCGAAACCAGCAACGCCGATGCCTTCGAGGAGATCGATGTCCAGCGTGGCTGCCTTTTTTCGCAGCGCGCCGTTCAGCACCTTGTTGTCGACCATATGCGCAAATGGTTCGCCCGGCGCGATTTCGCCGTCGAAGGTCAAGAACACCGGCCGCACAGGATCGGATGTGCGCGAATCGGTAACGATCATTTCGGTGATTGCCTGCGCCTCCGGGGCGATTTCGGCCCAGCATCCGAGTTGGTCGAGCATGCGCGAGGCGGCCGCCGCAATCGCCGACGCGCGGCCATCGCGCTGCCACACGCCCTGCGGAGCAGCATCGACGACAGCGACCGACAGGCTCGGACGTGCAGACTTGATCGAAACGGCAACGGCCAAGCCGACATAGCCGGCGCCCGCCACGAGTACGTCAAGGGCCGGCGTTTCGCGTTTCGCAGATTTGCCTGCCATGGTCTGCCTCAATGCGTCGCTACCAGACTATCCTAGCATCGAATTGTCAGCATGATCGCGCGTCATTCTCGCGCATATCGTTCTGGCTGCCTGCCCCTCACTGTCCTGCCGGACATCTCTCCCCGTATACGGGGAGAGACACCCTCAGTTGGGATTTCGCCAATCGTCAGCGTTCCAGATTGGCGAAAGCGAGGCCGTTGCCGTCTTCTCCCCGTGTTCACGGGGAGAAGGTGCCGGCAGGCGGATGAGGGGCAGCGCTGAGCGCGTCACTTCTTCACCGCCAAAATGCGATTTTCCATCACCCATTTGGCGCTGCGCGGCCAGGCATAGTTGGCGCCCATGCGCAGGTCGGTAAAGCCGGTCGCGACGAGTTGGCCGCTCGCTGTTTCGACGATGCGGATCAACAGCGTGTGCTCGGTCCGGTTGACCCGCGTGACGACGCCGAGCAGCGTAAACTGAGCGCCTAGTTTCTGGGCGATACCCGCCTCGCAGCCCCCGCAATTGCGCAGGCCGAACTGTCCCACCGCAGTGACGTCGGCGTTCTTGGTGTCGACAATGCTGAAGCGTTTCGTCTCGGTGAGCATGCGAATAGCTTGGGCGGTGGCCTCGCCAAGATAGCGTATGTCGTGCTCGTCCGGCGGAATGATGCCGCCGCCAGCGCTCTTGTCCTCAAGCTCGAAATCGAAGACGGCGATTTTGGTCGCCGCCGCTTCCTCGGCACGGACGGCAAGGCTGCTTGCCGAAAGCACCAGTACGCTGCAGAGGAGCCATGTCGCGACACGCCAAGCATAAGCCAATGTTCCAGACATTCCGCTCTCCTACCCGCTTGCTGTCCGATCAGCACAGGAGCCATTCTAGTGCATAGCCGGGCCTAGCGCGACCGGGATCCATCCCATCGCGCGAAAGACCTCGTCACAGCCCTCAGACCATAGCGTGACGGAAAGTCCCGGGACCATGTCACATTTGCCTGGCCTGTCTCGTCCTGGTGCCAACGCAGGCGATTTCGCGTGCTCAACAGAGGAAAACGACCATGAAGATTGTAGTCATCGGCGGTAGTGGGCTGATCGGATCAAAGTCAGTCTCGAGGCTTCGCACATTGGGGCATGAGGTGTTTGCGGCTTCACCCAGCGTCGGCGTCAATGCCGTCACCGGCGAAGGTTTGGCGGAGGCGCTTGAGGGAGCCGAGGTCGTGGTGGATGTGGCGAACTCGCCCTCCTTCGAAGGTGACGCCGCGATCAAATTCTTCGAAGCATCGGGCCGCAACCTCACCGCCGCTGAAGCAAAGGCGGGCGTGAAGCATCACGTCGCTCTTTCGGTCGTCGGGACCGAACGCCTGCAGGACAGCAGCTACTTTCAGGGCAAGCTGGCGCAGGAGAAGCTGATCAAGGCCTCGCCGATCCCCTACACCATCGTGCGGGCAACACAGTTCTTCGAATTCCTCGGCGGCATTGTGAAGGCGGGAGCGGCGGAAGGCGCAATCCGGCTCGCGCCCGCCGCCATCCAGCCGATGTCGTCGGATGATGTCGCAGACGCCGTCGTAAAGGCCGCGCTCGGCGCCCCGCTCGACGACACGGTCGAGATCGGCGGCCCGGAGCGCTTCCGCCTCGACGAACTGGTGCGCAAATATCTCGCCGCCACCGGTGACGGCCGGCAGGTCGTGACCGATCCGCAGGCAAGCTATTTCGGCGTCGATACTGGATGACCGCTCGCTGACGCCCGACGCCGGCGCGCATCTTGGTGCGACGCGGCTGGAAGATTGGCTCGGCAAGACAACGCGCTGACCCGCCGCCACCATCAACGGAAGGCGGCCCCGGCCATCATGGCGAGGCGTCCGAATCACAAAGGAGAAAGCAAATGAAGCTCGATCGTATCCGCCATTGCCGCCTGCCTGGCGGCTCAGATCGGGCTGGCGTCGGCCGCAGACAACGCAACAGCCGTTCCGCTCATTTCGAAGGATCTGGCCGAATTTCAGGGCAAGGAAGGAACACTGCTTGAGGTCAAGCTATGCGCCCGGCGGCACCGACGCTGTCCATCGCCACAACGCGCATGCGTTCATCTACGTTCTCGAGGGCACCATCACCATGCAACTGAAGGGCGGTCCGGAAGTCACGCTGACGCCCGGCCAGACCTTCTATGAAGGGCCGAACGACGTCCATCTTGTCGGTCGCAACGCCAGCGCAACCGAGCCGGCGCGTTTCCTGGCCTTTTTTATCAAGGACAAGACTGCGCCGATCCTCGTTCCCGCTGAGTGATCTTTGCCAGCCGAAGCAGTCGGGCGGAGCTCGACCTCCGCCCGACTGAACTGACATGACATTGCCTGCATCGCCGACGGTCTTTGGCGCTTCGGCCTTGACGGACGCCTGCCGCTGTCGGAAACCCGCGCCTTGTTCAGCGGGGTTCGCCTGATGTCAGCCGCAATGCAGGAACTCATTTCCATTCTCGACCTCGAGCGGCTCGAGCACAATCTGTTTCGCGGCCGCAGCCCGTCGACAAGCTGGCAGCGCGTCTTCGGCGGCCAGACCATCGCGCAGTCACTGGTCGCCGCGACGCGTACGGTGGAGCCCGACCGGCGGGTGCATTCCCTGCACGGCTATTTCATGCTCGGCGGCGATCCCAAGGCGCCGATCGTCTACGAAGTCGACCGCATCCGCGATGGCGGCTCCTTCACCACGCGGCGCGTCGTTGCGATCCAGCACGGCCATGCGATCTTTTCGCTCGAGGCGTCGTTCCAGGTGCCGGAGGAAGGCCTGGACCATCAGGTGCCGATTCCGCCTGAGGTGCCCTCGCCCGAATCGCTGCCGAGCCAGCAGCAGGTCATCGCGCAATATGGCGACAAGGTTCCGGAAGGCATCCGGCGCTATTGGGAGCGCGAACGCCCGATCGAGATGAAGCAGTCGACGCTGGAGCACTACACCAGCCGCGAAAAGCTCGCGCCGCGCCAGAACGTCTGGATCCGCACCACCGGCCCGGTGCCGAACGACCATGCGACGCAATGCGCGGTGCTGGCCTACATGTCCGACATGACGCTGCTGGACACCTCGACCTTCGCGCATGGCCGGGCGATTTTCGACGGCGATATCCAGGCGGCGAGCCTCGATCACGCCATGTGGTTCCACCGCGCGCATCCGCTCGATGGCTGGCTGCTCTACACGCAGGACAGCCCGTCCTCCTCGGCCGGAAGGGGCTTTACCCGCGGCGCCTTGTACAGCGAGGACGGCACGCTGATCGCCTCCGTGGCCCAGGAAGGACTGATCCGCCTTCGACGAAAGCCGCAAAGTAGGCAAATCGATCAAGTTGCCGCAATTTTTAGGCAATCATTATGCTGCACCTGCGAAGGAGCAGCGTCCAAACCTTACTAAAATCCTAGCGATTCCAACGGTTAGCCGCTCTGCCGGCCAACTGGCACGGAGCTTGTATTCCTTTTGCCGATCTCCGGCGGGTCTCCCACGCGCCGGGGCTCCACCACAACGCGGGGGACCCGCAGAGCAAAAGGGTGACCTTTATGAAAATCGTGATGGCAATCATCAAGCCGTTCAAGCTTGACGAGGTGCGCGAGGCGCTCACCAATGTCGGCATACAGGGCCTGACCGTCACCGAAGTCAAAGGCTACGGGCGTCAGAAGGGGCATACGGAAATCTATCGCGGCGCGGAATACGCCGTCAGTTTCCTGCCGAAAATCAAGATCGAAGTCGCGGTGCCGCTCGACATGGTCGACAAGGCCGTCGACGCCATCGGCGCGGCCGCCAAGACCGGCCAGATCGGCGACGGCAAGATCTTCGTCTTCGGCATCGACCAGGCCGTGCGCATCCGCACCGGCGAAACAGACACCGACGCGCTCTGACACGCGGGCAGCGAACCAATTTCCATGGAGACCTCAATGACCATTCCAACACCAATCAAGAGCGCCGCGCGCTCGACGCTGCTGGGCGCATTGACGCTGGCCGCGCTCGGCGCGACGGCAGCCTTTGCGCAGGAAGCAGCCCCTGCGGCGCCCGCAGCCGTTGATGCTGCGGCCGCCGCGGCGCCCGCGATGACCGTCGACAAGGGCGACACCACCTGGATGCTCGTCTCGACCGTGCTCGTGCTGCTGATGACCATCCCCGGCCTGGCGCTGTTCTACGGCGGCCTGGTGCGCGCCAAGAACATGCTCTCGGTGCTGATGCAGGTGTTCATGATCTGCGCCGTCGTCATGATCGTCTGGGTCACCTACGGCTACTCGCCTGGCCTTCACCGATGGCGGCTCGCTCAACAGCTTCGTCGGCGGCTTCTCCAAGATGTTCCTGGCCGGCGTCGACACCGACGACGGTCGCCGAAACCTTCACCAAGGGCGTCGCCATTCCCGAACTGGTCTTCGTCTGTCTTCCAGATGACCTTCGCCTGCATCACGCCGGCGCTGATCGTCGGCGCCTTCGCCGAACGCATCAAATTCTCGGCGCTGATCCTGTTCGTCGTCCTGTGGGTCACCTTCGTCTACTTCCCGATGGCGCACATGGTGTGGTTCTGGGGCGGCCCGAGCGCCTATGACGGCCCGACCGGCCTGATCTTCGGCTTCGGCGCGATCGACTTCGCCGGCGGCACCGTCGTGCACATCAACGCCGGTATCGCCGGCCTGGTCGGCGCGCTGATGATCGGCAAGCGCATCGGCTACAAGAAGGAACTCATGGCGCCGCACTCGATGACGCTGACCATGGTCGGCGCCTCGCTGCTGTGGGTCGGCTGGTTCGGCTTCAACGCCGGCTCCAACCTCGAAGCCAACGCCTATGCGGCGCTCGCCATGATCAACACCTTCGTCGCCACCGCCGCGGCGGCGGTGGCCTGGGCCGTCGCTTGAATCGCTCCTGCGCGGCAAGGCCTCGCATGCTGGGCGCCGTGTCCGGCGCGGTTGCCGGCCTGGTCGCGGTCACGCCGGCGGCCGGCTTTGCCGGCCCGATGGGCGCGATCGTGCTCGGCGCTCGTCGCCGCGCGCGTCTGCTACTTCTTCGTCGCCGTCGTGAAGAACATGTTCAACTATGACGACTAGCTCGACGTGTTCGGCATCCACTGCATCGGCGGCATCGTCGGCGCGATCGGCACCGGCATCCTGGTCAACCCGGCCCTCGGCGGCGCCGGCATCGTCGATTATTCGACAGCCGATTTCGCCGCCGACTTACCAGGGCACGGCAGGCCAGGTCTGGGCGCAGACCAAGGGCGTGCTGGTCACGCTGCTCTGGTCGGGCATCGGCTCGGCGATCCTGTACAAGATCGTCGACCTGATCATCGGCCTGCGTGTCAGCGCCGGACGCCGAGCGCGAAGGTCTCGACCTCACCTCGCACGGCGAAGCCGCGTACCACACTTAAGGCATTCGGCGCCCGCTTTGCCGGGCGCCGTCCGTTCCACCCAGGCGACATCCCTCCGTCGCCATTTTGGACCCGGCTTCGGCCGGGTCTTTTTCGTTAGCGCCACAATCGCCGCAATTCGGGCTCCCGGAAACGATCTCTGGCTATGTCAAATTTGATTTCGCGATCCCGCGCGAGACGGCAAATAGCGGCCCGAGGGGATTTGAAGACGCGAGCTTGGAGGCTCAGATGCGACATTCGATCCCCATTGCGCAGGGCAGCGACCCCGGTCGAGCGATCCATCGCATTTCCGCACCCTATCGCTTCCGACGCTGAGGCCGATTCGATGGCAATGTTCCGCCCGATTATCATTTTGGGGCGTGGTGGACGCGAGTTCACCATCGCCAATCTCGCCGAGGCTCTGGCGATCATGGAAAAATTTGCCTGGGCCGACGATGCCGGCCCGGTTGCGGCGCAGGCCTATCGTCTGGTCTGCGAAGCGATAGATGGCCGATGTGCCCCGCGCAAGGCTTTTGCCGCTTTCGTCCAGGCTGCACGCGATCTCGGCGTTGCCAAAGACCTGCCGCGCTCGCCGGCCTGGGATGAATTTGAAGCCAAGATCAACCGGCGCGACCTGGAGTGAGAGAGCCGCAATCTGGTGGAACGAGTTTCCTTGCCAGCCGGCCTCCGCCTTATAGTTAACGCTACCTTCACCATCGAACGCATAGTCTCACCATGAATCTGCAGCCGCATTTTCGCGGCGTTTCGGCATGGGAAAGCGGGCATGCGTTCAGGGGTTTCGGCACAAATGTCGGCGGGCTCTGGCCTTGGGCTGCAGGGTTTCCTGTTGCGTCAGGCGAGCAGGCTGTTCGGCGTCGGCATGTTGGCGGGCGTGGCGTTCGGCCTCGCCAGCCTCGCTACCTGGAATGTCGCCGATCCGAGCTTCTCCCACGCCACCGGCAATCCTGTGACCAATGCGATGGGCTATCCCGGCGCGGTCTTTTCCGACCTCGCCATGCAGTTCTACGGCCTTTCGTCAGTCGCGCTTCTGGTGCCGGCCGTGATTTGGGGTTTGTTGCTCGCTTCAGCCCGGCGAATCGACCGCCTGCCGAAGCGTGGTCTTGCCTGGTTGGGCGGATCGGTGCTTGCCGCCGGCATTGCCGGATGTTTCATGCCGCCGCCGACATGGCCGCTGCCGACGGGGCTTGGCGGTGTCTTTGGCGACATGGTGCTGAAACTGCCCGGCCTGTTTATCGGCGCCTATCCCGAAGGCTGGATCGCACGCCTGATCGCCCTGATTCTGGCTTTGCCGACCGCCGCACTCTTTGCCTATGCAGCGGCCCTGATTGCCCGCGGTCCGCTGCCTGAAAAAATCGAGGTCAAGAAGGCTGCCACAGCCGAGCCCGACCTCGACGATGAGGAAGACGAAAACGAGGGTGGTTTCGGCCGCAGCCCGCTGGCCCTGCTGGGCGCGGTCACGCACTGGTATCTGGTCGGGCGGTCGCTCGTCCGCCGCAAACTGGCGGCCTGGCGTGAAAGCCGGCAGGACGAATTCGAGATCGGCGCGTTCCGAACGCGGCGGCTGGCGCCGCGCGGCGCAGCAGGTCGAACTGGCCGAATTGGAAGAAACCCGCGTCAGCAACGGCGGTCGCGCACGGGTCGAACCCGAATTCTTCGCGCAGATGGTGGCGGAACGGCGCGTCGAGCCCGGTGAATTCGGCGACGAGGACGACAACGGCTTCGACATATGACGACGAGCCCGACCCGAGCGCATTCGGCGACGGGATGGCTATTCCGCCGCCAAATGCAACCGTGCAGCAGTTTCGCACGCCTGACGGCGCGCGATCCGCCCGCGTCGGCAATCCGGCGCCACGCCCGGCACAGGGCGCGCGGCTTCAGCGCGAGGCACAGACCAGCTTCATCGGCTCCGGCAGGTTTGAGATGCCATCCCTGCATTTCCTGTCGGAGGCCAAGAAGCGTCGCCAAGGACCCTTCGCTTTCGAAGGATGCACTGGAGCAAAATGCCCGTTTGCTGGAAGGCGTACTCGAAGATTTCGGCGTCAAGGGCGAGATTATCCACGTCCGGCCCGGCCCGGTGGTCACGCTCTACGAACTGGAGCCGGCGCCCGGGATAAAGTCCTCGCGCGTCATCGGCCTTGCCGACGATATTGCCCGCTCGATGAGCGCCATCGCCTGCCGTGTTGCCGTCGTGCCCGGCCGCAACGCCATCGGCATCGAACTTCCCAACACCAAGCGCGAAACCGTCTATCTGCGCGAAATCCTCGCCAGCAAGGACTTTGAGGAGTCGAAACACAAGCTGGCGCTGGCGCTGGGCAAATCGATCAATGGCGAAGCCGTCACCGTCGACATCGCCAAGATGCCGCACGTGCTGGTCGCCGGCACCACCGGCTCGGGTAAATCCGTCGCGATCAACACCATGATCCTGTCGCTGGTCTATCGCATGACGCCGGAGCAGTGCCGCCTGATCATGATCGATCCGAAGATGCTGGAACTCTCCGTCTATGACGGCATCCCGCATTTGCTGACGCCGGTCGTCACGGATCCGAAGAAGGCCGTCGTCGCGCTTGAAATGGACCGTGCGGGAGATGGAAGACCGCTATCGCAAGATGTCCAAGGTCGGCGTGCGCAACATCGACGGCTTCAATCAGCGCGTCGAACTGGCGGGCAAGAAGGGTGAGCGCATCTCGCGCACCGTTCAGACCGGCTTCGACAAGCAGACCGGCGAGGCGATCTACGAGACCGAAAACCTCGATCTCGAGGCGATGCCCTACATCGTCGTCATCATCGACGAGATGGCCGACCTGATGATGGTCGCCGGCAAGGACATCGAAGGCGCGGTGCAGCGCCTGGCGCAGATGGCGCGCGCCGCCGGCATCCACGTCATCATGGCAACGCAGCGTCCGTCGGTCGACGTCATCACCGGCACGATCAAGGCCAATTTCCCGACCCGCATCTCCTTCCAGGTGACGTCGAAGATCGACAGCCGCACCATCCTGGGCGAGCAGGGCGCCGAACAACTGCTCGGCATGGGCGACATGCTCTATATGGCCGGCGGCGGCCGTATCCAGCGCGTCCACGGCCCGTTCGTCTCCGACGACGAGGTCGAAAAGGTCGTCAAACATCTCAAGACACAGGGCGTGCCCGAATATCTCGACGCCATCACCGAGGATGACGACGAGGACGGCGAGGCGGATGCGCCTCGCGGTGGCGGCAACAGCAATCTGCGAAGACTCCGACGATCCGTACGACCAGGCGGTCGCGGTTGTTCTGCGTGACGGCAAGGCTTCGACCAGCTATATCCAGCGTCGCCTCGGCATCGGCTACAACAAGGCGGCTTCGATCATCGAGCGGATGGAGCAGGAAGGCATCGTCGGCGCGGCAAACCACGCCGGCAAACGCGAAATCCTGGTGCCGACCGAAGACGACAAAATGTGACGGGCTCGGCCCAGAGCGGGCCAAACTTAAGCCCAACTGCGTGCGTATCCGAGCGTTCATGACAAAAATCCTGATGGCGGACGCCGACATGAACGATGAGACCCGAATCCGGCGCAAGCCGAAAAGCCGACGCGGCGGCGCTTCCTCGGTTTTGCGGCAGCAATTGCCGGCGTTGTTCTGGCGGGCGCCATACCTGGCCTCTCGCTGATCGAGCGCGCGCACGCGGCTTCCGACGCGGCGCAAAAGATCGCCGACCATTTTTCCTCGGTCCGATCCATGTCGGGTGAATTCGTGCAATTCGGCCCGCGCGGCGAACAGACCGGCGGCAAGTTTTTCCTCCAACGGCCCGGCAAGATCCTGTTCAACTACGAAAAGCCATCGGCCTACAAAGTCGTGTCGGACGGCGAATCGGTCGTGATCCTGAACAGCAAGCTCAACACCTCCGATCTCTATCCGCTGTCCAAGACGCCGCTGAAGCTGCTGCTCGACGACCGCATCGACTTGACCGGCGGACAGGTAAAAAGCGTTGAAGAAGCGGACGACCTGACGACGATCAAGCTTTCCGACAAACGCATTTTCGGCAACTCGACCATCACCATGATGTTCGATCCGAAATCCAACGAACTGCGCCAATGGACGATCACCGACGCCAAGGGCAAGGACACGACGGTGATGATCTTCAATGTCCAGGAAGGCGTGAAGCTCGATCCGGGCATGTTCAAGATCGACTATCGAAAGAATTTCGACGTCAATCAGAAGAAGGGCAATCGCTGAGCGTCGAGCGGCGATGGAGATTTCCCTTCGCCGTCTACGTGACCTCACGCTGGACCGTCCGAGTGGCCCCGGCCATCCGCTTCATCTCAGCGCCGCAAGCGGGCTGGTCGCCACGCCGGCAGCGCTTTTCGTTGTCGCGGACGACGAGAAACATTTGGGCGTCTTTCCAAGACAAGGCAGCACACCCGGCACATTGGTACGGTTGTTCGACGGCGCGTTGCCGGACGCGAAACCTGATCGCAAGAAGCGCAAGCCCGATCTGGAGTGCCTGACGGCGTTGCCCGGGTTCGCCGCCTACCCCCACGGCGCGTTGCTTGGGCTGGGTTCTGGCTCGACCGCCGCCCGCCGCCGCGGCTTTCTGGCCGGCCTGGAATCTGGTGGCAGGATCAGCGGTTCGCCCCGCACCATCTCTCTGGCCGATTTCTTCGAGCCCCTGGATGCGCTGTTTTCCGACCTCAATCTGGAGGGCGCAACCGTTCGCGGTGACGAATTGCTGCTGTTCCAACGTGGCCATACCGATAGACCCGAAAATTTCGCATTGCGCTACGACCTTGCGCCGCTGCTGTCGGACCTCGCCAATTTTGGACTATTGAAAACGCCGCCGGCGGAAATCGTCCCGCTCGAACTTGGCAGCGTCGCGTCTATCCCATTCAGCGTTACAGATGCCGCCTCCCTACCTGATGGCCGCACGATCGTCACGGCTGTCGCCGAGGACACGGCCAGCACCTATGACGACGGCGCCTGCGTCGGTGCGTTGGTCGCGCTGCTCGACGAGCAATTGCGGCTCCTCGAAGCCTGGCCGCTCGACCGGCCGCACAAGATTGAGGGCGTCAGCGCTGTTCTGGTTGACAGCCGGATCGACCTGTTGCTTGTCACCGACGCCGACGATCCCGATGTGCAGGCCTCGCTCTATGCCGCCACTGTGATGGATCGTCCCTCAAAGAAATAGTTCGCGCTCTCGTTCGACTGCCTTGGCGATGAAGCCAGCCACAGCCTGGATGCGTCGCACTGAGCGAACACTCTCATGATAGACCAGCCAGTAGGAGCGGCGAATCGTCGGAATGGAGGCGACCTGTACGAGGTCGGCCGCGGCCCGCGCGATGTAGGTATGCAGGATGCCGATGCCGGCGCCTGAGCGCACGGCTTCCACCTGGCCCAGTGCCGACGAGATCGCAAAGCTGGCGTCCCAGTCCGCGCTGAACTCGGCAGCATAGTCGAGCGTCGGATTGATGACGAGGTCGGGCACGTAGCCGATCAGACGATGTCGCGCGAGGTCGGCGCGTTCCGCCGGCATTCCATGCTCGGCTACATAGGCTTTCGACGCATAAAGGCCGAGCGTGTAGTCGACCAGCTTTGCCGCGACCAGCCGCCCCTCCGTCGGGCGCTCGACCGTGATCGCGATATCCGCTTCGCGCCGTGACAGCGAAAAGGAGCGGGGAACCGGCACGAGCTGGATTTTCAATTGCCTGTGCTGCCTGGTCAGTTCGCCGAGCCTTGGGGCAAGAAAAACGACGCCAAAACCGTCCGGTGCGCCGATGCGCACCGTACCGGTGATGTCCTCGCCCTCATCCGCGATCTCGGCGCGCGCGGCGATCATGTCGGCTTCCATGCGCTCCGCCACCGCATAGAAGCGCTCGCCGGCAGGCGTCAGCTCGCTCCCGGTGGTCAACCGGCGGAAGAGTTTTGCTTTCAGCGCTTCCTCAAGTGACGCGATGCGCCGCGACACGGTCGCGTGATTGAGCTCGAGCCGCTTGGCTGCCCCGAGAATTTGCCCGGCGCGCGCGACAGCCAGGAAAATGCGAACGTCGTCCCAGTTCATCACGCCTCTCTCGATCCAAGGCTATCTACAAAAATTAAAGCTCAATCTCAAATCGAACTTTAGTTCATGCACAACGGTTCGGCTCCGCTCGCGTTGCTTTTCTCGGTGGAAGGGCGACAATGCGACCAACCAATATCAGGGAGAGAGAGATGCTCGATTACGGTCATTTCATTGGCGGCAAGCGTGTCGCCGGAACCAGCGGCCGCAGCACCGACGTCATGCAGCCTATGGACGGTACGGTGCGCGCCAAGCTGGCGCTGGCAAGCACCGCCGAACTGCGTGCCGCTGTCGAGAACGCCAAGGCGGCGCAGCCGGCCTGGGCGGCGACCAACCCGCAGCGCCGCGTGCGCGTGCTGATGAAGTTCCTGGAGCTTGCCAACCGCGAATACGACTCGCTGGCCGAGATCCTGGCCCGCGAGCACGGCAAGACGATCGCCGACGCCAAGGGCGACATCCAGCGCGGCCTTGAAGTCGTCGAGGTCTGCATCGGCGCGCCGCATATGATGAAGGGCGAATTCACCGACGGCGCTGGCCCCGGCATCGACGTCTACTCGATGCGGCAGCCGCTCGGCGTCGTTGCCGGCATCACGCCGTTTAACTTCCCGGCAATGATCCCGCTCTGGAAGATCGCGCCGGCCATCGCTTGCGGCAACGCCTTCATCCTGAAGCCGTCCGAACGCGATCCGGGCGTGCCGCTGCGAATTGCCGAACTCTTCATCGAGGCCGGTCTGCCAGCCGGAATCCTCAACGTCGTCAACGGCGACAAGGAAGTGGTCGACGCCATTCTCGACGATCCGGACATCAAGGCCATCGGCTTCGTCGGCTCAACGCCGATCGCGCACTACATCTATTCGCGCGGCTGCGCTGCCGGCAAACGCGTGCAGTGCTTCGGCGGCGCCAAGAACCACATGATCATCATGCCCGACGCCGACATGGACCAGACGGTCGATGCGCTGATCGGCGCAGGCTTCGGGTCGGCTGGCGAGCGCTGCATGGCGATTTCGGTCGCCGTTCCGGTCGGCCACGACACGGCCAATCGCCTGATGGACAAGCTGATCCCGCGCGTCGAAAGCCTGAAGGTCGGCCCCTCGACCGACTCAGCGGCCGATTTCGGTCCGCTGGTCACCGCCCAGGCGCTGGAGCGTGTGAAGGGTTATGTCGACATCGGCGTCAGGGAAGGCGCCAAGCTCGTCGTCGACGGCCGTGGCTTCAAGATGCAGGGCTATGAGGACGGCTACTACATGGGCGGCTGCCTGTTCGACGAAGTGACGCCGGACATGCGCATCTACAAGGAAGAAATCTTCGGGCCGGTGCTCTCGGTCGTTCGTGCGCCGACCTACGAAAACGCCATCAAGCTCGCCAACGACCACGAGATGGGCAACGGCGTTGCCATCTTCACCCGCGACGGCGATGCGGCGCGCGACTTCGCCAGCCGCGTGCAGGTCGGCATGGTCGGCATCAACGTGCCGATCCCGGTGCCGATCGCCTACTATACCTTCGGCGGTTGGAAGGCGTCGGGCTTCGGCGATCTGAACCAGCACGGCATGGACGCCTTCCGCTTCTACACCAAGACCAAGACGGTCACCTCGCGCTGGCCGAGCGGCATCAAGGATGGCGCGGAGTTCGTTATCCCGACGATGAACTGATCGCCCCGGCATTGCCAAAAAACAAAAGGGCGCGGCATCAGCCGCGCCCTTTATTTTTGCTGCCAACACTCTGGACACTTTTTGAAATTAGGATATCCTAAATTTGCAAAGTGATTGGAGGGAGGCATGAAGTATCTTCCGATTGCCGATTTCCTAGGCGCACAGGAAACAAGCCGTGTGCGGCTAGGCTTTTCCGATGTGGAGAATATTCTTGGGGCGCCGCTTCCAAAAAGCGCTGCCGAATATCAAGCTTGGTGGGCGAACGACCCGGGCCATAGTCAAGCCAAGGCGTGGATGGAAGCAGGCTGGCAGACGGAGAATCTCAATCTGTCGCGCCAAACCGTTGAGTTTGTGCGGGCAGCAAGGAAAGCGCTGCCTACAACTCTGGCAGCTCCACCATCTGATCCGTGGGGTGCGCTCGCCGACACGGTGACGATCCATGATCCGGCCTCCTTGACGCAGCCCACTGGCGAAGTTTGGGACGCCGAGGCTTTGCACAGCCGGAGCGCGAAAGGCACTGAAGATGCTCCTCCACGCCTGTTGCTTGACACCTGTGCCGTCATTTGGCTGTTCAATCGATCGCCGATGAGTGATGTCTCACGAAAGGCAATTGCGCAGGCGGCGGTTGGCGGCTAGCCTCTACGTCTCGACCGTTCTCGGGTTGGGAGATCGCGACACTTGTACGCAAGGGCAAGATTGCCTTGACGATGTCGTCGCACGAATGGTTCCGGCACGTCGCAGAGAACGAAGCAGTGACGCTGGTCCCGCTGGACTACCCGCTCTTGATTGACTCATGCGCCCTGCCGGGCGATCCTCCAAATGACCCGGCGGACCGGATCATGGTTGCGACCGCACGTGTTATGCGCCTGACCATCGTGACACGCGATCGGCCAATCCTCGAATATGCCGGTCATGGGCACGTTCGAGGATTGGAATGTTGACCCGTTAGCTTCACCGCCTGAACGGGAACAGCGCGCGCAGCGCCGGGTCACGCAGCCACAACCCACCCCACATGAACAGGCCGAGGTAGATGCTGAACAGCTGGTGGCTGAACAGCGGGCTGCCCGCCCTGATCTGCGTCGCCATCGCGCCGCCGAACAATCCCATGAACAGGATCGAGGCCAGCACATTGGTGCGCGGGTAGATGTAAAGCAGCGTCAACGTCAGTTCGAGAATGCCGATCGGCATTACGTAGCCGGGCGGCCAACCCAACGCCGCCATGGTTTCGTCGGCGACGGCCAAGCCGAGCAGTTTCGGCGCGACCGACGCGCCCAGCATAAACAATACGAACAGACCGGACAGGACATATCCGATACGTGTCATCGTGGTTTCACTCATTTCACTCTCCAAGTCGTTGTGCCACGAGGACGCGGGTCGAAACCCGATCCCGACATGCAAGCGAAAGATTTTTGGAGAAGGCCTGACGAGAACCGTGCAAAAACCGTTGATCTACGCGCCCGCGAGCGGCGATTGGGCATGCCGCATCAGCAGATCGATGAGCCGCCCGGCCTCCTCGCCGGCGACATCCTCGTCCCGCGCCAGGATGGCGTGAATGACGCCGACATGGCCGGCCGCCGATTCCGCCAGACCATTCGGCGTGCGGTAGCGATACCAGAAGCGCCGGCTATGGGTTTGCAGCGGCGCGGCAAGCCGCGCGGCAAACAAGTTGTCGGTCACCGCCGCCAACGCATCGTCGAGAGATTTGTCCGCTTCCAGAAAGCCAAACAGATCCTTGGCCAGCACCGCATCATGCATGGCGACGGCTGCCGCCTGAAAACTGTCGGCGAATTCCCGTGTTATCAGCCGTGCCGCCGAGCGCGCCAGAATGATTTCGACACCGCGCCGCGCTTCGAGCACGCGCAGCCAGTCGGCCGGATCGAGCGGGGCAATACGAATGCCGACGCGTGGCTGGATTTCCATCAGCCCTTCCCAGGCGAGCCGCTGGATAGCCTCGCGCACTGGCGTGCGACCGAGCCCCACTCTGTCGATCAGCGTGCCTTCCGTGACCGAACTGCCTGGCGCAAGCTCCAGCGTCACGACCAGTCGCTCCAGCGCACGATAGGCTTGTGCCGCGACGGGCGCGTCGGACTGGTCGGACATCGGGCCATCCCTTTTCATTTTCTGATATATCATTATAAAAACAATGTTGACAAGGTAGAAGCTGATAGATATATCACTGATATATCAGAAGGAGAGACCATCATGTGGGCCGGCGTTTTCCCAGCAGTCACGACCAAATTCACCAAATCAGACAAACTCGATCATGCCGAGATGGAGCGCTGCTTCCAACTGCAGATGGATGCCGGCGTCGACGGCCTCATCGTCGCGGGATCGCTGGGCGAAGGCCCGATGCTTTCGCACGACGAAAAGATCGACGTGCTGAAGACCGCGCAGAAAATCGCTCGGAAGAAGCCCGTTCTGATGACGATCAACGAGCCGGGCACACGCGAGGCTGCGGCACTTGCCAAGCGCGCCGCCAAGGAAGGCGCCAATGGCCTGATGATCGTGCCATCGCCGATCTATCACACCAATCCGGAAGAGACGGTTGCCGCGCTCTCGGCCGTCGCCAAGGCCGGCGACCTGCCGGTGATGGTTTATTCCAACCGCCTCGCCTACCGCGTCGACGTGACCGTCGCCGACATGGAAAAACTGGCCAAGGACGAGCGTTTCGTCGCCATCAAGGAATCGTCGGACGATATCCGCCGCACCACCGAGATCATCAACCATTTCGGCAAGCGCTGGGATCTTTTCACCGGCGTCGACAACCTCGCCTTCGAGGCGCTGTCGGTCGGTGCGATCGGCTGGGTGGCCGGGCTGGTCACCGCCTTCCCGAAGGAGACGGTCGCAATCTACCAGCTGATGAAGCAGGGCCGCCGCGAGGAAGCGTTGAAAATATACCGCTGGTTCCGCCCGCTGCTTGACCTCGATGTGTCCACCTATCTGGTGCAGAACATCAAGCTGGCCGAAGTGCACGCCATCGGCACCAACGATCGCGTGCGCATGCCGCGCCAGCCGCTGTCCGGCGCTCGCCGCAAGGCGGCCGAAAAGGTAATCAAGGACGCGCTGGCGGTGCGGCCGAAGCTGCCGAAGCTCTAAGAGCAATTCCAGGAAAAGTGGACCGCGGTTTTCCGTCCGGAATTGCGACAAAACAATAGACTCAGATATCGCGGCCCATCCAGATCGCCTGGGTGGGATCGAGGTCGGGTGAGTCGATCTCGACAAAACCCGACCGTTGCCAGAACCGGACGCCGCGATCATTGGCGCGGCTTGCGCCGATCATGACCGCTTTGACGCCGGATTGCTTCATCCGCGCGAAACAGGCCTGCAGCAGCGCAGTCGCAGCGCCCTTGCCTCGCATCCGGGGCAAAAGGTCGAGATGCAGATGTGCCGGAAAGCGCTGCGTCACAGACTGCGGCGTGCGGCCGGGATGATGGATCTCGGCCGCAAGCCGCTGGTCAGGCGACCATGTGGCCGGGTCCGACCCGGTCGGATCGGCATATTCGTGTTCTAAGCGCCGGCCACCATTCCCGTTCCAGTCGATCCTCGAACTGGGCCGTGTCTGCCGTGCCCAACACATAGCCGGCAACACCCTCGCCATCCTCCGCCACCAGGGCCAGTTCAGGCTCCAGCACCGCATAAGGCCCGGCATAAACATGGCCGATCAGGCGAGGATCGGCGTAAAGGCCTTGTGGCATCCTCACCGCTATCGCCCGTCGCGAGGCAAATCGCATAAAGCGCATCCAGGTCCGCAGACTGTGCGGGCCGTATCGTGAAGCCGGTATTCGCTACCATCGTTTCGGCTCCGGAATCAGTGCCTGAAATGACGGATACCGGTGAACACCATCGCAATGCCGTGCTCGTCGGCGGCCGCGATGACCTTGTCGTCATTCATCGAACCGCCCGGCTGGATGACCGCCGTGGCGCCCGCTTCCACCGCCGCCAGCAGACCGTCCGGAAATGGAAAAAAGGCGTCGGAGGCAACGACCGAACCCTTTGGCCATCGTCTCCGGCAATCCAGCCGCTTCCGCTGCGTCCTGCGCCTTGCGGGCAGCGATGCGCGACGAGTCGACCCGGCTCATCTGCCCGGCGCCAACGCCGACGGTTGCGCCATCCTTGACATAGACGATCGCGTTGGACTTGACGTGCTTGGCCACCCTGAACGCAAACATCAGGTCGGCCATTTCGGCATCCGTCGGCGTGCGTTTGGTCACCACCTTCAGCGCCATGTCGTCGACCACCGCATTGTCGCGCGACTGGACGAGCAGCCCTCCCGACACAGATTTCACCGTCAGAGCAGCCGTGCGCGGCTCGGGCAGGCCGCCGGTCAACAGCAGGCGCAGATTCTTCTTCGCGGCGATGATCGCCTGCGCCTCGTCACTGGCATCGGGAGCGATGATGACCTCGGTGAAGACCTTGACGATCTCCTCGGCCGCCGCCGCATCGAGTGGCCGGTTGACGGCCACGATGCCGCCAAAGGCCGATACAGGGTCGCAAGCCAGCGCCTTGCGATAGGCATCGACAAGTGTCTCGCCCGTCGCCACGCCGCATGGATTGGCGTGCTTGATGATCGCCACCGCGGCCGATTTTTCCGGATCGAATTCGCCGACCAGTTCGAAGGCGGCGTCGGTGTCGTTGATGTTGTTGTAGGAAAGCTGCTTGCCCTGCACCTGCCGCGCGGTCGCCACGCCGGGTCGCTGTTCGCCGGTGAGATAGAGGCCAGCAGACTGGTGTGGATTCTCGCCATAACGCATCACCGAATTCAGCGTGCCGCCAAACGCGCGCCATGTGGGATGTTCGATGCCGAGCGTCTCGGCGAACCAGCCGGATATCGCCGCGTCATAGGCGGCCGTGCGCGCATAGGCCTTCGCCGCCAGCTTCTTGCGATACTCGTAACTCAGGCTGCCGAAATTGAGATCAAGCGCATTGAGCACGGAGCCATAATCTTCCGGGTCCGTAACGACCGCAACATAGGCATGATTTTTGGCCGCCGCGCGGATCATCGCCGGACCGCCGATGTCGATGTTCTCGACCGTCGTCGGATAGTCGCCGCCGGATCGGCGCACCTCCTCGAACGGGTAGAGATTGACGACGACGAGGTCGATCGCCTCGATGCCATGCGCTTCCATCGCTGCCGCATGGTCGGGATCGTCGCGTATGCCGAGCAGCGCGCCGTGCACGCCGGGGTGCAGCGTCTTCACACGGCCGTCCATGATTTCGGGAAAGCCGGTCAGCTCCGACACATCGCGAACCGGAATGCCGGCAGCGGCGATCGATTTCGACGTTCCGCCGGTCGAAATCAGGTGTACGCCGGCCTTATGCAGCGCGCGAGCGAACTCGACCAGCCCGGTCTTGTCGGAAACCGATATCAGGGCGCGCCTCACCGCCACGAGATCGGGCGCGGGCAACTTCTTCGACACGACGGCCATGGGCGGATTTTCCCGTTTCGACGCGCGCCCCTAACACAGCAACGGCCTTTCGCGAATAGACAAGTGCGCGCAGTCGGGCAGCTATCGCGCCAGCCGCTCGAACCGCCAGCGAATGGCCGGACAATCGGAGACGCGGCCGGCCAACACGATCTGCCTGCTGCGTCGGGGGCCGGCCAGTCCGGCGAAAAAGATCGACTCGTCCACCATCGGCGTGACATCGGGCGACAGGAACCGCCAGCGCAGCCCGTCGCGCGCGGCAAGGATGAGCCCATTCGTTTCCCTAAGAAGCTCGATCTCGGGGTGGAGGTGGAAACGAACCGCAACCGCGTCGCGGTCGCCGGCCAGCGGCAACAGACCAGCCGGCTTGTAAAAGCGGTCGATCCCGACCAGCAGGCGACCCGCCTCGGAAAGTTGCAATTGCCGTTCGTGATAGAGACCGAACACTTGCAGATAGGCGTCGTGCGCCGCTGCAAATCCTTGCGTCTCGGCAGTGTCATCCCGCTGGCTGGAGATATGTTTTGGCCCGCCAAGCAGCGGCTTGCCAAGCAGCGTCGCAAAACGGTCCGGATGGCTGAACCGAGCCTGGGACGTGTCATTGAGCGTCGCCGTCGAGTGCGCGGCGGTGGCGCGACCGAGCGGCCGAATGTCGGCAGGGCCGTAGGTGTCGACACCGCAATTGACGATGACGCAGTGTCGTCCCGCCGACATTTCAAAGGAAAGACAACCCGCGCCGGCAGCGTTCGAAAGCTCCGCCGAGGGCGGCACGCCCGTATCCGCGATGACGATCGTATCGCCGAGCGCCAGCCTGTCGTAGCCCGAATGCGGTGCGTGCAGCAGCGGCGCGCCATGGGTTTCATCATAGTGCAGCAAGGCTGCGATCCGGTCCTGGATGGTTGCGCCCATGCCGTTGAACCGCGCCAGCGAGCCATCGCTATGGCGAAAAAACCGCAGCGCCGGCAGCATGCGTTCGACCGCATTCACCAGCTCCGGCGGGATGGCCTCGGCCTGGCTCGCATAGGTTTTCCGCAGCGGAATGAGATCGGCGAGCAATTCCATGATGGTCAGCGGATTGCGCGAGATATGGCCGCCATCAGGCAGGATTTGACGATCCAGCTCCTCGCCGAGCATGCGGGTGGCGCTGCGCAACCCGCCTGACGAAGTCGGCAAGGAAAGCGCTGCGAACGCCAGAGCGATGCGGGCGCGCAGTTTCTCCTTGCCGTCCGGCATGCCATGCGCGGCCCAGCGCAGATAGCGCAGCTGCAGCGCCAGCGAGCGCAGGAACGTGCGGTAGAAGCGCATGTCTGCGCCTTGCAGCACGACATTGGAATGCTGCAGCCAGGCGATAATGCGCTTCGCCACCGTGCCGGGATCCCAGGCGACGCCTTCTATCCGGCCGCCGTTGACGCTGATCCAGTCGGCAACCAGGGCCCGCGCATTGGAGACAGCGAGGTCTGTGCCGGCGGCGCGCATATGGCGCAGCCAGCGGAAACCGTGCAGCGATTTGAGCCAGCCGCGATCGGCAACCGATATCTGAAACGGCGATTCGCCACCCGTTTCGACCATATGACCGGAAAGCGGGAAGCGGCCGGAGTAGATTTCGTGCGCGATCTGCGGGTCGGCGAGCCTGAGATCAGGCGGCGCGACAAGCACGCGCTCCGGCGTGCGCCCGGTAAAGCGCCAGCGATAGCGCGGCCCGGCGCGCAGGCGACGGCGCGTACGACGCCACACCTCCGCTGCAACCAGCGTCCACAGACGTTTCGGGCCGCCAGCCGCGCTCGCCAATTCCTCTCCTCATGAGATGTTTCATCCCCGAAGCGAGACTAGAGCAAAGACGGGCGGATGGGAATCGGGCAAGAAGGAGTAGGCAATAGTGAGTAGTGATCGTGAGTAGTGGCTGGCAACAGCTCGATGATCCAAATTTCATTTCCTACTGCCTACTCCCTACTCACCTCTTCCTCCGCATCCTCGCCGCGAAAAACCCGTCCAGCCCGGACAAGGCCGGCGTCGCCAGCGTCAGGTCCGCAGGCGTCGTGCGCAGGCACCCTCGATCATCCAGGAACGGATCGAGTGCCGGAAACTCGCCCGGTTGAATCGGGTCCGAAACGACTGCATCGTTTTCCTTGAGAAGGGCGTCGTAGAGCTCCTCGCCTTCCAGCGGATCAAGCGAGCAGTTGGAAAAGACGATCCGGCCGCCCGGCTTCACCAGCTTGATGGCGGCCTCGAGCAGGCGGCGCTGCACGCCGGCGAGCTTTTCGATATCCGAAATCGACTTGGTCCAGGGAACATCGGGATGCCGGCGCACCGTGCCGGTGGATGAGCATGGCGCATCAAGCAGCACTGCGTCGAACAGGTCCGTGGGCTGCCAGCTTGCGGCATCGGCTTCGACAAGATTTGCCTGCAGTCCGAGCCGGTCGAGATTGGCCTTCAGCCGCTTCAGCCGATTGCGTGAAGCGTCGAGCGCGGTAACTTCCGCGCCGGCCAGCACCAGTTGCGCCGTCTTGCCGCCGGGCGCCGCGCACAGATCGGCGACGCGCTTGCCGCGAATGTCGCCGAACAGCATGGCCGGCATCGCGGCTGCCGCGTCCTGCACCCACCATTCGCCGTCGGCAAAGCCCGGCAACTCGCTGACAGGCGATGCCAACCGCTCGACGCGGACGCTGCCTGTGGGCAGCACGATCCCGCCGAATTTCTCGGCCCAGCCCGCCGGATCGGATTTGACGGTGAAATCGACCGGCGCCTCGAGCCGATGCATGGCCAGGATGGCGCCAGCCTTCTCCGGCCCGTAAGCCGCTGTCAACCGCTGGCGAAACCAGTCCGGCGCATCCTGCGTCTGCTGCAACGCCGCCGGCAAAGCGCGGTCTTTCACACGTCCCAGCGACCGCAAGACGCCATTCACGAGCGCGCCAAACCGCGCTGTGCGCGGGTCGGACTTGGCATGGGTGACGGCGAGGTCGACAGCCGCGCTGTCGGGCACGTCGAGGAAAAGCATCTGGGCCGCGGCGACGTGCAGGATATGCGACAGCGCCGTTGCATTGCCCGGCAATGGCCGTTCGAGCCGGCGCGCCAGCAGAGCCTCGATGGTCATGCGGAAGCGCAGGGCGGTGGCAAGGATCGCCCGCACCAGGCTTCTGTCGCGCATGTCGAGTGCGAGGTATTGGGGGTGTCCGTGCTCGTTGTCGGTCAAGCCGTCGAGCGACGTGCGGGCATCGACGACGGCGGCAAGCAATTTGGCCGCCGTTTTGCGGGCGGCGAGGCCAGGGACATCGTCGACGAGTTGATACAGGCGGCATGGTCGGCTCATGACGGGCTGACCCTCCCCGCTTGTGGCGGGAAGCGCCTCGCGCAAGCAATCTCCCCCGCAAGGCGAACGGCCGACGAAAGATTTTGCGAGACGCGACGTGGCGGTACGAGCGCTGAGGCCGACGCACGCGCCACCCCGTCTTGCTCGGCAGATGCTCGCAAGACGAGGGCGCGCTCCCCACAAGCGGGGAAGATGGAGCTGCCGCGCTCACGACCACCGGCCTCGCGGGCCGGTCGGGTTGCGGCCCCAGGGACCGGATTTGCGGTCTTCACTGCGGCGTTCGGGTTCCTCCGACGGCTGACCGCCCCACGGCCCGAAATCCTGCGATTCCTCGTTCATTTCGGCGTCGTCGATGACGCGGCCACTCGGCTGGACGTCGAGACTGGCTTTCACCGGCTTGCTGCCCGCCGCGCCAGTTCCTGCAGGGCGGCGATGCGGTTCTCCACATTGGGGTGCGTCGAGAACAGATTGTCCATGCGCTCGCCGTGCAGCGGATTGAAGATGAATAGATGCGCCGTCGCGGGATTGGCTTCCGCCGACGGGTTGCGGATGCGCTGCGCCGCGGCGGCGATCTTCTGCAGGGCCGATGCCAGCCAGAGCGGATTGCCGACGATCTCGGCGCCGCGCTGGTCGGCCGAATATTCGCGCGTACGGCTGATCGCCATCTGCACCAGTATCGCCGCGAAAGGCGCGACGATCATCGCCAGGAGCACCCCGACGAAGCCGAGCGGGTTGTTGTTGTCGCGGTTGCCGCCGAAGAACAGCGCGAAATTGCCGAGCATGGAGATCGCGCCGGCCAGCGTGGCGGTGATCGTCATCGTGAGCGTGTCGCGGTGCTCGACATGCGCCAGCTCATGCGCCATCACGGCCGCGACCTCTTCGTGAGTGAGCCGCTCCAGCAGGCCGGTGGTGGCGGCAACAGCCGCATTTTCCGGATTGCGACCGGTGGCGAAGGCGTTCGGCTGGTCGTTGTCGATCAGATAGACCTTTGGCATCGGCAGGCCGGCGCGGCGCGCCAATCTCCTGGACGATGGCGTAATATTCCGGCGCGTTGCGCTCGTCGACCTCGACGGCGCGGTGCATCCTGAGCACCATCTTGTCGGCGTTCCAGTAGCTGAACAGGTTCATCGCCGCAGCGACAAGGAAAGCGATCATCATGCCGCTCGTGCCGCCAATGGCGTAGCCGACCAGCATGAACAGCGCCGTCATAACGGCAAGCAGCATGGCTGTGCGGACGAAATTCATCTTTGTCTCCTCGAGCGGGGATCAGGCTCGATCCCTGCAAATCGTTGCATTATATGATGGAGAGCAATCGAGGCGGATTCAATGACCGATCAGGATGAGGCGAAGGAACCGGCCGTCGCCGACGAGCCCAGCAAACGCGCCCTGACCCCGGCGGCGCAACGCGCTCTGGCTGAAGCCGAAGAGCGCCGCCGGCGCTATCGCGAGCAGGAGGCCGCCTTGCCGAAAGAAATCGGCGGCCGCGGCGGCCATGACCCCAACCGCTACGGCGATTGGGAGATCAAGGGGCTGACCAGCGATTTTTAAGCGGACGAAAGAGGTCGCCAGGGATGAGGCGAGATTTGTCCGTGCCTCTCGGACCCAGCCCCTCTCTTGCAATTTCTAACACTTAGCTCGCTTCACGGCGCTTCGCGCCTACTCGCTAAGATGTGGAAATTGCTTTCTCTCCCGCAAGGGGAGAGATATCGCGACGGCGATGTGTCTGCCAATCTCCAGCGTCTGCGATTGGCGGTGAGGTTGATGCCGGCGCTATCTCCCCCCTTGCAGGGGAGAAAGCGATATCAGCGGCTTAGCGAGCTCGATCCTGAGCTTGTCGAAGGATCGATCTGTGCGAGCTAAGTGCTAGATATCGCAAGAGAGGGGTACTCTACTCCGGCGGTGCTCGTTGCAGAACGTCGTCACCAATGCCCCGCCAGCGCCGTGACGGACATGGCGGCCAGCGCCACCACGGCGATCTTCCAGAAATCGCCGCGCTGCTTGAGCCCCGGCAAGCCGAGCGGGCGGATGATGTGCAGCACCATCGCCGCCAGCAGCAATAGCGCCAGTACCTTTGCCATTCCGACTCCGATGGTGCCCGCGAACGAACCGGCGTGATAGACCGCGCGGCGCGGCTCGCAAAGCGAAATGCGGCATGTCGCCGAACGGCAGCAGCGGGTGACGCGATTTTGACTGGTCAAGTCCGATGCTGGTTCGGACAGAATGACACCAGGATGTCTGCCCTCTAATCGCAATCCGCGCACAGCCGCTGTGTTCGCTCGCTCCCTTACGCCATTGGTCAGATAGACGCGGCCGGCTGTACAGGCATAGTCTTGGGCGAACACGTCAGTTTGGAGGACGGCGATGGGTTCACGCTATCACGAGGTCTATCGAGACTGGCAGCGACGACCCTGAGGCGTTTTGGGCGAAAGCCGCAGACGCCATCGACTGGGTCAGGCCGTGGGACAAGGTCTTCGACGCCGAACGCCGGCGTCTATGGCCGCTGGTTCGTCGGAGCGACGTGCAATACGTGCTGGAATTGCGTTGACCGCCATGTCGCCGTCAACCGCGCCGACCAGATTGCGTTGATCTACGACAGCGCCATCACCGGCGCGCAGCAGAAATTCACCTATCTCGAACTCAAACAGCAAGTCGTGGCGCTGGCGTCGGTGCTGAAGAACCAGGGCGTCCGCAAAGGCGATCGCGTCATCATCTATATGCCGATGGTGCCCGAAGCGGTTTTTTCGATGCTCGCCTGCGCACGGCTGGGGGCGATTCATTCCGTCGTGTTCGGCGGCTTTGCGGCGCGGGAACTGGCGACCCGCATCGACGACGCCAAGCCTAAAGTCATCATCTCCGCGTCCTGCGGCCTCGAGCCGGGGCGGGTCGTGCCTTACAAGCCGCTGTTGGACGGCGCCATCGCTATCGCCGCGCATAAGGTCGAGCGCTGCCTGATCCTGCAGCGGCCGCAACAGCCTTGCGAACTCATCGAAGGCCGCGACCTCGATTTCGCGGATCAGGTGGCGCGCGAACGCGCCGCAGGCGCCAATGTCGATTGCGTGACGGTAGAGGCTACGGACCCGCTCTATATTCTTTACACATCCGGAACGACCGGCCAGCCAAAAGGCGTTGTGCGCGACAACGGCGGCCACATGGTCATGCTCAAATGGTCGATGCAGAACGAATTCGGCGTCAAACCGGGCGAGACGTTCTGGGCGGCTTCCGATGTCGGCTGGGTGGTCGGCCACTCCTACATCGTCTATGCGCCGCTGCTGCATGGTTGCACGACGGTGCTGTTCGAAGGCAAGCCGGTCGGCACGCCGGACGCCGGCACTTTTTGGCGCATCATTGCCGAGCATGGCGTCGTCGCCCTGTTCACCGCGCCGACTGCCTTCCGCGCGATCCGCAAGGAGGATCCCGACGCGGAGTTCATCCCGCAATACGATCTGTCGAAATTCCGCACGCTGTTCCTGGCCGGCGAGCGCGCCGACCCCGATACGATCAAATGGGCGGAAAGACATCTGGGCAAGCCGGTGATCGACCATTGGTGGCAGACGGAGACCGGCGCGCCGATCAGCCAGAACCCGGTCGGGCTGGGCATGCTGCCGGTGAAGTACGGTTCGCCTTGCGTGCCAATGCCGGGCTGGGACATCCAGGTGCTCGACGACGCCGGCCATGCCGGTGCCACGCGGCACGCTGGGCAATGTGGTGGCGAAGCTACCCCTGCCGCCCGGCTCGCTGCCGACGCTGTGGAGGGCCGACGGACGCTTCCGCCAGGCCTATCTCACCGAGTTTCCCGGCTACTACAAAACCGCCGACGCCGGCATCATCGACGAAGATGGCTATCTGTTCATCATGGCCCGGACCGACGACATCATCAACGTCGCCGGCCACCGACTATCGACCGGCGCAATGGAGGAGGTGTTGGCCGAACATCCCGACGTCGCCGAATGCGCGGTGATCGGCATCGCTGATGCGATGAAAGGCCAGTCGCCGCTCGGGCTGGTGGTGCTGAACGGCAAGGCGACGCGCGACTTCGACCTGATCGAGAAGGAGATCGTTGGGCTCGTGCGCGAGCGCATCGGCCCGGTCGCTGCGTTCAAGACGGTGATCGCGATCAAGCGCCTGCCGAAGACGCGCTCGGGAAAAATCCTGCGCGCAACCATGCAGAAGATCGCCGACAAGGAGGCATGGAAGATGCCCGCCACCATCGACGACCCGGCGATCCTCGACGAGATCACGGAATCGATGCGGGCGCGGGGGATAGGGCAGTGATCCTTCGCCATAGTTCTCGCATCATCGGCTGATATCCCGACGCAATCGGCGGGAGTGATCCGAGATGAACCGCAAGATCGTGGCGTTAGTGGCCTGGCTCCTGATGCTGACCGCAGTGGCCTCGGCCGATCCGGGCATGGACGCCTACGACGCCGAAGACTACGCCAAGGCGCTTACGCTCTGGAAACCGCTGGCCGAACAGGGCAACGCCGAGGCGCAATACGGAATGGCCATGCTCTATGACGAGGGCTACGGCGTTCCGCGCGACGAGACGCAGGCGATCTTCTGGTATCGCAAGTCGGCTGCCCAAGGCTATGCCGCCGCGCAATACAATCTCGGCGTCGCCTATGATGAAGGCGAAGGCGTGCCGCAGGATAAGGCCAAGGCGGTCGAATGGTATCGGCTGGCGGCCAACCAGGGCGATGTCGACGCGCAATACAATCTGGGTGTGTCCTATGACGACGGCGAAGGTATTGCCGAAGACAATGCCGAAGCCGCGAAATGGTACCGCAAGGCAGCGGATCAGGGCGACGCTGACGCCCAGTTCGCCTTGGGCGAGCTGTACCGTAAGGGCGAAGGCGTGCCGACAGACCTTAGCCAGGCGAAAGAATGGTATAGGAAGGCTGCCGACCAGGGCAACGAGGAGGCCGAATCCGCGCTGGAGGAAATGGAGGGAGACGACTAGGCGGCAGCTGACTTGGTCGGATCGCTTTCGCTCGGGCTTCTCCAGCCACTTCAGCACGATCGCTTCTTCGCGCACGAGGCCTGACGGTGTGCGCCGGAAGCGGCCACGAATGGCAGCCAGATCGCTGCCCAGATCGCCGTTTTCCCAGCTCTCGAAAATGCGCGGGTGGATATAGCACTTGCGGCAGACGGCGCGCGTGTTGCCGAGCTGGTGTGCGACGGCGTCGATGGTCTCGTTGCGCGCGCGATTGATGCCGGCTTTGGTCTCCGGCAGCTTCGACGCCGGCAAACAATGCCGACGCCAGAACCGTGCCGCCCCAGGTGCGAAAATGCTTTGACGAAAACGCTTCGCCAGCCCTTATCGCGGATGTAAGTGTTAACATCGCCGGACGAGATCGCGCGGCGTTCTCCGTCGTCACCGAGATACTGGAAGAGCTGCTGGCCGGGCAGGTCCTGCGCGCTCTTGACGATGCGCGCGATGCGGCGGTCGCTAACCTTGACGTTCCATTCCTTGCCGGACTTGCCCTTGAACGACAGTTTCAAGCGTCGCGCCGCTGATGTCGGCATGGCGGTCGCGCAGGGTCGTCAGCCCGAAACTCTTGTTGTCGCGCGCATAGCTCGAATTGCCGACGCGGATCATGACGTTGTCGAGCAGCCAGACGATGGTCGCGACGACCTTGTCGCGCGGCAGGCCGCGCTTGCGCAAGATCCTGGTCGATGGCGCGGCGCAGCTTTGGCAAGGCGTGCGCGAACTCGACCAGATTGCCGTATTTCACCTCGTCGCGGCAGGCGGTCCAGCGCTCGTGATAGCGGTATTGCTTGCGCCCGCGAACATCGCGGCCCGTCACCTGGATGTGGCAATCGGCACGCGGCGCGATCCAGACATCGGTCCAGGCCGGCGGAATGACCAGCGCGCGAATGCGGGCAAGGTGTTTCTCGTCGCGCAATTGCTCGCCGGTCGCGGTGCGGTAGTCGAACCGTTTGCCGGCGCGGACGCGCCGAAAACCCGGCTCGGCATCGTTGCAGTAGCGCAGTGAAACGGCCTCCGCGCTCGCTGCCATGTCGCGTGTCTCGGCCTGCGAACCACTCTCGTTGAACATGTGCGATGTCCCTGCTCGGCGAGATTCAACACGCGGAGGCGACGGCGGTTCCAAAATGCGCCGCGAGATCGGTTGACCCTGTGGCCGGCGGGCGGCACTGTCGCCCGCAATCCGCAGACGAGGCATTTCATGTCCCTTCAAGGCAAGACGGCGATCGTGACTGGCGGCGCAGGCGGCATCGGCTATGCCATCGCCGAGCGCTTCCTGCGCGACGGCGCGGAAGTGGTGATCGCCGATATCGACCATACGAAGGGCGAAGACGCCGAGGCGCGGCTGTCGCAAACTTGGCGAGGTCCGCTTTGTGAAGACCGACGTTTCGAACCGGCTTGATGTCCACAATCTGATCGCCGCGACGGTGGAGGCGTTTTCCGACATCCATATTCTGGTGAACAACGCCGCGGTCGTGCACAGCGCGCCGTTCCTCGACCTGAAGGAGGAGGATTTCGACCGGGTGATCCGCATCAACCTGAAAGGCTCATTCCTGGCCGGGCAGGCGGTTGCCCGCTATCTGGTCGAGAAGGTGCAGAATGGTGGCGCGCCGGGCAGCATCGTCAACATGTCGTCGATCAACGCCAAGGTGACGATCGCCACGGAGGTTCCCTATTCCGTTTCCAAGGGCGGCATCGGCCAGCTGACCAAGGTCATGGCGCTGGCGCTCGCGCCTCATGGCATCAGGGTCAACGCCATCGGCCCGGGTTCGATCATGACCGACATGCTGACGGCGACCAATGCCGACGAGGAAGCGCGAGCAGCGCCTGCTGTCGCGCACGCCGCTGGGACGCATCGGCGAACCTGCGGAAATTGCTGCCATCGCGGCATTCCTGGCATCCGACCAGGCGAGCTACATCACCGGCCAGACCATCTTTGCTGATGGCGGCAGGTTGGCGTTGAACTACACGGTGCCGGTCAAGCCGGACGCTTGAAGTATCAAGCTGTCATGTGAAGGAAACGACTCGTACACCTCTCCGGCCCCTCGGGCCACTCTCCCCAAAGGGGCGAGGAACCTGGGTTCTGAGGCGCAGACGGCCGGCAAGCTTGGGCTCCTCGCCCCTTTGGGGAGAGGTGTCGGGTGCGGAGCCCGAGACGGAGAGGGGTCATATGCACTCGATGGGCAAGGTGGCCCGATAGAGCCGGAGGGGAAATCGCATTGCGGTGCTGCTGCCCCGAGCGGCTTCCGGCTTATCACCCAAACTCCACCCAGACCGGCTTATGATCCGAGCCTACGGCCGCATGGTCGACCCATAGTCTTTTCAGCTTCCCGGCGAGCGAGGCGCTGGTGAAGACATAGTCGATACGCTTGTGGCGCGACGCATCGTCCGGCCGCGCGGGGTCGACCCACGTCGTCGCATCCGTCGGCGGCACACTAAGCCTGATGGCGACATCGACGGCATTGGACGCGATCAGCTTCTTGCCGAACTCATGGTCGGCCCGGCCGCAGAGCTCGTCATATTCGGGCGAATCCGCCAGCATGTTGAAATCGCCCATGATGACGAAATGCTCCGGATAGGGCGGCTCCGGCAGGCCCACCTCCGCCAGGCCGGAGAGCGCGCCGCCCTCATGCGGATAATTCAGCACCAGCTTCTTCAGGAACCGCATCTGTTCGACCCGCTCATCCGGGCTGATGTGATCGAGATGGGTCGAATAGAAGCGGATAGCGCCCAGCGGCGTTTCGATCAGCGCCTCCAGTGCGCCGCGCTGGAAATTCATCCGCTCATAGCTGCGGTTGCCCGGCAAAAGCATGTTGCGCGACAGCCAGGGCGCGGTTTTGGTGAGGATCATGTTGTTCAGCTCGAAGCTGACCTTGACCGCCTTGCCATCCTTCAGATGCGAACCGAAATTGGCCTCGAAATTCTGCCCAATGACAGGAAAATAGTCCGGTAGCGCGGCGCAGATGTCGGCCACCATGTCGGCGCCGGCGTTGCGCGGGTTGCCCCGCGTCACCTCCTGCAAGGCGATGAGATCGGCCCCGCGCACGGCTTCGATGATACGTTCGAGATCGTATTTGCCGTCCAGCCCGATGCCATACTGGATGTTGTAAGTGACGCACTTCATGCTTTTGCTCGCGCTTTTAGCCATCCTGCGATAGAGGAAGCCGCAAAACCAGCCGTAACCCCGCGTAACCTCAGATGAAATTTCTCGATCAGGCAAAAGTTTACATTCGCTCCGGTGACGGTGGCGGCGGCGCGGTGTCGTTCCGCCGCGAAAAGTTCATCGAGTTCGGCGGTCCCGACGGCGGCGACGGCGGGCGCGGCGGCGACGTCTGGCTGGAGGCCGTCAACGGCCTCAACACGCTGATCGACTATCGCTACCAGCAGCATTTCAAGGCGCAGACCGGCGTGCATGGCATGGGCCGCAACCGCACCGGCGCCAAGGGCAAGGACGTCGTGCTGAAGGTGCCGGCCGGCACCCAGGTGTTCGCCGAGGACAATGAGACGCTGATCACCGACCTGACCGAGACCGGCCAGCGCTTTCGTCTGGCCGCCGGCGGCAATGGCGGCTTCGGCAACCAGCACTTCAAGACCTCGAGCAACCAGGCGCCGCGCCGCGCCAATCCCGGCCTGCCGGGCGAGGAGCTGACCATCTGGCTGCGGCTGAAACTGATCGCCGACGCCGGGCTGGTCGGCCTGCCCAATGCCGGCAAGTCGACCTTTCTGGCCGCTGTCACCGCCGCCAAGCCGAAGATCGCCGACTATCCCTTTACGACGCTGCATCCCGGTCTCGGCGTCGCCCGCATCGACGCGCGCGAATTCGTGCTGGCCGATATTCCGGGGCTGATCGAAGGTGCGCATGAAGGCGTCGGCATCGGCGACCGGTTTCTGGGCCATGTCGAGCGCACGCGCGTGCTGCTGCATCTGGTCTCCGCACAGGAGGAGAATGTCGGCAAGGCCTACAAGACCGTGCGCGGCGAACTGGAGGCCTATGGCGCGGGGCTGACGGACAAGCCGGAAGTGCTGGCGCTGAGCCAGATCGACACGCTGGATGCCGATGCGCGCAAGAAGAAGGTAGCCGCCCTGAAACGCGCTGCCGGCAAGGCGCCGATGCTGTTGTCGGCGGTTTCGGGCGAAGGCGTGCAGGACGTGCTCCGGGCGCTGATGCGGGAGATCGAGGGAGTGGGGGAATGATAGCTGTGTTGGATGGCTGCATTTTCGCCGCACGGACCCCCCTCTGTCCTGCCGGACATCTCCCCCTCAAGGGGGGAGATTGGCTGCGTCCATCACAGGCGCTGCGGAACGAGCGTCATCACCGAAGTCTGCTGATCTCCCCCCTTGAGGGCCTGTTGCGCAATTTTGGCATTGTGATTCACTCGGGTTTGGCGCTGGAGAGATTTGCGATGGCAGTGAAGCGAACTGGTCAGATGAGCTTTGTGGAGAGTTTTCTGGTCGGCAAGGTTCTTGGCTCGTCTGGAGCGCTGGACCGGATCGCGTCGTTGGTGAAGTGGTATCGCTTCGAGAAGCTGCTTGCCGGCCTCAATCACACGGGTCCCGGCCATCCCGGCTGGCCGGCGCTGGTTCTCTACAAGGCGCTTTTGGTTCAGTCGCTGTACGGCCTGTCGGACCGGGAGTTGGAGGAAGCACTGGCCGACCGGCTGTCGTTTCGGCGCTTCTGCGGCCTTGGACTGGAGGAGGCGATCCCCGATCACACGGTGCTGAACCGCTTCCGCAATGGGCTGGTGGCGAAGGCGCTTCTGGACAAGCTGTTCGACGAACTGGACCGGCAGTTGGAGAAGGCCGGTGTTACGGTCAAGCGCGGTACGATGCTGGATGCGACTCTGATCGAGACGACGGCGCGGCCGGGCGGCGACGGGCGCTCGGTGGTCGATCCGGATGCGCGTTTCGGCGGGCAACGCACGAAAGGCGGCGGCTTTACCTTCGGCTACAAGGCGCATGTCGGGGTGGATATGGGATCGGGGCTGATCCGCGCGGTCATAACGACGCCGGCCAATGTCAACGACACAACGCCGGCCGACCAGCTCATTCGCGGCGACGAGCGGGAGGTTTATGCCGATGCCGCCTACGATACGCATGCCCGGCGGGCCAGGCTCGATGCGGCCGGCGTCAAGCCGCGTATAGCCCGCCGCCCCAACAAGCATCATCACTTGAGCGCCCGCCTCAAACGCTTCAACAGGCTGGTCGCCAGACGAAGGGCTGCAGTCGAAACGACCTTCGCCACCTTCAAGCAGCGCATGCGGCTGAGCCGCATCCGCTATGCGGGGCTGGCCAAGGCGGCGGGACAGGTCATGCTCGCCGCCATCGCCTTCAACCTGCGACGATGGGCGGCAATCACGCCATAGCTGCGTCCGCAACCCGCTACAACCGCCACAAACAGACCAAAACGGCCCATCGCAAACCCGATGAAACCAAAGCCGCATCATCGCAATTCGCAAAAAAACGGTGCGCCAAAATTGCGCAACAGGCCCCTTGAGGGGGAGATGCCCGGCAGGGCAGAGGGGGGTCCGTGCAGGATTTACGCGCCGGTGGCTCGGAATATCCAATGACCCTCTCCCTCAAAAAACACCGTCGCATCACGGTGAAGATCGGCTCGGCGCTGCTGGTCGACCGACAGACCGGCCTGAAGCGCGAGTGGCTGGCATCGCTGGTCGCCGACATTGCCGAACTCACCCAGCGCGGGTCCGAGATACTGGTCGTTTCCTCCGGTGCCATCGCGCTTGGCCGTACGATTCTCGGCCTCAAGGCAAAGTCGCTCAAGCTGGAGGAAAGCCAGGCCGCCGCGGCCGTCGGCCAGATCGCCTTGTCATCCGCCTGGGCGGACGAGTTGGCCAGGCACAAGCTCACCTCCGGCCAGGTACTGCTGACGCTGGGCGACACCGAGGAGCGCCGCCGCTACCTCAACGCCCGCGCCACCATTTCAACGTTGCTCAAGATGAAGGCCGTGCCTGTCATCAATGAAAACGACACGGTCGCGACCTCTGAAATCCGCTATGGCGACAATGATCGCCTTGCCGCCCGCGTCGCCACCATGATGGGCGCGGACCTGCTGGTCCTGCTGTCCGACATCGACGGCCTCTACACCGCCCCTCCCGCTAAGGACCCCAAAGCGACCTTCATCCCGATGGTCGACCGCATCACGCCGGAGATCGAGGCGATGGCGGGCGCGGCGGCCTCGGAGCTGTCGCGCGGCGGCATGCGTACCAAACTCGACGCTGGCAAGATCGCGACCGCTTCCGGCACGGCGATGATCATCGCTTCCGGCACGCGGCTGTCGCCGCTGCTGGCGATCGAACGCGGCGAACGCGCGACCTTCTTCAAGCCGGCCCAGAAGCCGGTGAAGGGTTTCAAGACCTGGATCGCCGGCAATCTGGAACCGGCCGGGCGGCTAACCGTCGATCAGGGCGCCGTCGGTGCGTTGCTGTCCGGCAAGTCGCTCTTGCCGGCCGGCGTGCGCAAGGTCGACGGCAATTTTTCGCGCGGCGACACCGTCGCCATCCATGACCCGGACGGGCGCGAGATCGCGCGCGGACTGGTTGCTTACGATTGGGCCGACGCCATCAGGATCGCCGGCATGAAGACGGCCGAGATCGAAACCGTTCTGGGCTATCAGGCGCGCGCGGCGATGATCCACCGCGACGACATGGTGATTGGCCGCGGCGCTGTCGAAACGACGGAGTGACTGGATGGTCAGCCGGTGGGGTCGCGGCGGATTGCCATTGCTGGAAGCGGATGCCGGCGCGCGGCAGACGTCACGCGCCTTCCGCTGCGCGCTCATTGCCCTGGCACTGGTGGCCGTCACGCTCGTCGCTTTCATCGCATTGCGTCCGCAGGAAGCGGCTGACGGAAACGAGCTGGCCAGTTTGGTGCTCGGCATCGTCTATTTCGCGATTGCGCCACTGCTGCTCATCGTCGGTACGGGCTTTGGCATCGCTGGCCTTCGGAACGGCTCCGACAATCGGGGCCGCAGCATTGCCGCGATCGCCCTGAACATCCTGTTGCTGATTGTCGGCGGCATGGTCGCCGTCGTTTCCGTCTATCTGGCGTAAAGCCGATGTCGGAGACCGACGCGAACGAACCTGGATACTACCGTCGCGCATTCTGGTGCGCCTTTGGCGCGTTGATCCTGGCCTTCGTTACCCTCATCCTCAGGCTGAATTTTCTGGACCAAGGCGGTTGGGCGGAGCCCGCGACCTACTACGTTGCCATCATGACGTTCCTGCTGGTCGTGCCGGGGCTTCACGCCGCCGGCCTGCTATTCGCCCTCCAGGGCATGCGAAGTGGCGGCAGTCGGTTGACCGCCTTCATCTGCATCCTTCTCAACATCGTCTTCATCGCCATCGATTTTCTGTTCGGCGCCGCGGCGTTGTTTGGCTGAGCAAGCCTGGCACATTGCCGAGCACGCCTGCGATGTATAGATGAAGCGGCTCTTGTCCGAGAGATATCGAGATGCTGACCAAAGCTCGACGCGACATCGACGATACCGCGACCCTGATGGCCGAGATCGGCCGCAAGGCGCGCGCTGCCACGCGTCCGCTGGCGGTTGCCCCGGCTGAACGCAAACATGCCGCGCTGGTCGCCATGGCCGACGCGATCCTGCGCAACGAGCAGAAAATCCTCGACGCCAACGCCATCGACATGGCGAATGGCGAGGAAGCAAAACTGTCGCCGGCGATGCTGGACCGGTTGAAGCTGACGCCGGAGCGTATTCGCGCAATGGCCGACGGCGTGCGCGCCATCGCCGACACTGAAAGACCCCGTGGGCGAAGTGACCGCCGCCTGGGACCGCCCCAACGGCCTGCACATCGAACGCGTGCGCACGCCGCTGGGTGTCATCGGTGTGATCTACGAAAGCCGGCCCAATGTGACGGCCGATGCCGGCGCGCTGTGCCTCAAGGCCGGCAACTGCGGTGATCCTGCGCGGCGGCTCGGATTCGCTGAATTCGTCGCAGGCCATCCATGCCTGCCTGGTGGAAGGTCTCAAGGCTGCAGGCCTGCCTGAAGACGCCATCCAGCTCGTGCCCGTGGCCGATCGCGCGGCGGTCGGCGAAATGCTGAAAGGCCTTGCCGGCAATCTCGATGTCGTCATTCCGCGCGGCGGCCGCAGCCTGGTCGAGCGCGTGCAAACCGAGGCGCGCGTGCCTGTTTTCGCGCATCTCGAAGGCATCGTGCATGTCTACATCGACAAGTCGGCGGAACTCGATCAAGGCGGTTCCGATTGTCGTGAACGCCAAGATGCGGCGCACCGGCATCTGCGGCGCTGCGGAAACGCTGCTGGTCGACCGCGCGGTGGCCGGCACGCATCTCCTGCCCATTCTGCAATCGCTGGAGAAGGCTGGTTGCGAAATTCGCGCGACCGCAGAAGTGGCCAAAGCATATCCTGCCGCAAAGCCGGCTAACGATGCCGACTGGACGACGGAATATCTCAATTCGATCATTTCGGTGAAACTGGTCGACGGGGTGTCAGAAGCCATCGACCATATCGAAACACATTCGTCACACCACACCGAGGCTATCATCGCCGAGGATGCGGCGGCGGTGGAACGGTTCTTCAACGAGATCAATTCGGCGATCCTGCTGCACAATGCCTCGACCCAGTTTGCCGATGGCGGCGAGTTCGGCATGGGCGCCGAAATCGGCATCGCGACCGGCCGCATGCATGCGCGCGGCCCGGTCGGCGTCGAGCAGCTGACCTCGTTCAAATATCGCGTCCGCGGCAACGGGCAGGTGCGGGCGTGACAGTCAAGCAAAACGGCGCACAGCCACCAATCTTCACGAGAACGGAAGACGAAGTGATTGCGGCAGTTCGTCAGGGACTCGAGGATATCGAAGCCGGTCGCGTTGTGCCGCATGAGGTTGCGATGAAGCGAATTCGAGAGACCATCGAACGCGTTGCGAAGTCAAAAGCTGTGAAACCCTGATTTCGAGCGAAGACTTTGCCCGCAAATGACGTCGCCGCCCACCACCTCCGCATGCCTTTCGTGACCAAGGGCATGCAGGTCGGGCTGTTCGGCGGGTCGTTCAATCCGCCGCATGCGGGTCATGCGCTGGTGGCGGAGATCGCGTTGCGCCGGCTAGCTCTCGACCAGCTCTGGTGGATCGTCACGCCAGGCAATCCACTGAAAAGCACACGCGAACTCGCGCCGCTTGCCGAGCGCATCGCCCTGTCGGAGAAGGTCGCGCAGGACCCGCGCATCAAGGTCACCGCATTCGAGGCCGCCTACAAGACGCGCTATACGGCCGATACCCTTGCGCTGATCAAGCAACGCAATCCCGGCGTCGATTTCGTCTGGATCATGGGCGCCGACAATCTGCGCGATTTCCACCACTGGCAGCGCTGGCGTCAGATCGCGATGACCTTTCCAATCGCGGTGATCGACCGGCCGGGCGCGACCCTGTCATTCCTGTCGTCGGCGATGACCAAGACATTCGACTATGCGCGCATCGACGAGGCCGACGCGCCCACGCTAGCGCATCACAAAGCGCCAGCCTGGACCTTCATCCACGGGCCACGCTCGCTGCTGTCGTCGACGGCAATCCGCCAGGGCAAGGTCCGCCTTTGACGGTCATGCCCGGGCGGCGTTCGGCGCGGCGGCCAGCCATGGGCTTGCAAATCCGAGTTTCGTCAATCCAGTCTGCGCCTGCCGCGAACGCATGAACAACCGCCACAACAGGCCGGTGCGATGGTTTTCGATCATCGCAACGATAGGTCCCTGGTCGACCGCGAGATAGGTGCGCGCATACCAGTTGCGTTCGTCGGAAAACGCATCGACGAAACCGAACCGGCCCCAGATGCGATGCGCCGGACGCCTGAGGAAACCGCGCAGCGCGCACATCGCTTCATCAGGCAGATAGGGGAAACTGGACAGTGCGGCACTCGGCGTGATGACGCCGATGTCGTGCAGCGGGCTGTGCGCGCCATAGCGGCGCGGCCCATGGCTGGCGGTCAGCCCCCAGCAGTCCGGCCCATAACCCTTGAAGCCGTGCGGATTGGCGACGCAATGGGCGTGGTTGATCCGCGCGTGGCGCAGGTTCTGCTCCCAATAGTCGGCGTGGCGGTCGCGCAGGCCTCGCGGGTCGAGACCGCAGAAGGAATAATGCGCGAAGAACAGCGGCCCGCCGAAATCGACGCCGAGCGGCAGCTCGACGCCATGGAACAGCCTGCCATTGCGGAACGAGGGCGAGGCAACAAAGCCGTCATGATAGATGTCCGGATCGATCGGATGCGTCTCCGAGCTTGCCGCCAGCACATAGGCGATCAGGCATTCGTTCCAGCCTGAAATCCTGAGATTGATGTCCCAGCCGTAATTGGGGCTCCAGTGCCAGGTGAGGTGGCGTTCGCCGCGCGGTGAACCAGCTCCAGTTGACTGCCTGCCATAGATCGTCGATTCGCTCGCCCAGGCGCGCCTCCTCGGGCCGGTCGAAATAGATCTGCGCGCAGATGAGACCCTGAAACAAGCAGCGCGGTCTCGACCAGGTCGACGCCGTCGTCCTGTCGCGAGAAGGGTATTGCCGCGCCCGTGCGCCCATTGAGGAAATGCGGATAGGCGCCGTGGTGGCGCTCGGCGCGCTCAAGAAAAGAGAGGATCTGGTCGAGCCGTTCAAGAGCCTCAGTGCGCGAAATCCAGCCGCGCTCGACCGCGACGACCATCGCCATGACGCCAAACCCGGTGCCGCCGACCGCAACGATGTCGTTGGCGGGATCGCCGCTCGTCTTTTGCCGGTCACGCGCGCCGCCGCTTGGCTGATGCGCACCGTCCCAGAAGAAGCGGAAGGTCTGATGCTGCACTGCCTCCAGCAGCGCGTCGTCGTTCCAGTCAGCATCTGGCATTCGATCTTGGAGCGAGTTGGCGATGGCGGTCACTATCTTTTGCGCAAGAGCGCACTCTGTTCGCGGTCGTGGGCTGCCTGGCTGGACATCTCAGGGCTGCCCACTGATGCCGAAGCGCAGCACTATCCGAACGAATGGGGCCTCAGTCGGGCAACACGTCTTGAAACTGTTAAGGAACTGCGCCTATCTTCATGTGTTGTCACCGCATGGGTGATTTGGTTGTTCTTCTACGGAAAGGAAAAAACCTGAGAACAGCATTGCGACGGAAGGCCGACATCGCGCCTTCTCCGGCCGGGATCAGCGGCTTTGACGCATCCTCCCGCGCCCTCGACATAGTCCTTGCCAGTCTGGAAGACTCCAAGGCCGAAAACATTGTCTCCATCGACATTCACCGAAAATCCAGCCTCGGCGACTATATGGTCATCGCCTCGGGCAGGTCGAACCGTCACGTTGCGGCGGTTGCGGACCACCTGATCAAGGCGCTGAAGGATGCCGGCCTCGGCCAGGCGCGCGTCGAAGGCCTGCCGAGCGCGGATTGGGTGCTGATCGATGCTGGCGACGTGATCGTGCACGTCTTCCGCCCCGAGATCCGCGAGTTCTACAACATCGAAAAGATGTGGCAGGCGCCGGACCTCGAGGAAGAGACGATCCACTAGCCGCCGGGCAAGGCTATGCGTATCGGTGTGTATGCCGTGGGCCGCATGAAATCCGGCCCCGAACGGGAACTCGCCGAGCGCTATTTCGACCGCTTTGCCAAACTTGGGCCAAGTCTGGGCCTGGAATTTGCCGGCGTGGACGAACTGCCGGAAAGCCGCCACGCGACGGCCGATCTGCGCAAGCGCGACGAGGCGGATCGCTTGACCGCGCGGGTGCCCGCTGGCGCTTCAATCATCATTCTCGACGAGCGCGGCAAGAACCTTTCCTCCGACGATTTTTCCGCCCGGCTGGCCGCATTGCGCGACGGCGGCACGCGCGATGCGGCACTTGTGATCGGCGGGCCAGACGGCCACGATCCGAGCATCCGGGATAAGGCCTCGCTGGTTTTGTCGTTCGGCGCGCAGACCTGGCCGCACCAGATGGTGCGCTTCATGCTGGCCGAGCAGCTCTACCGCGCCGCGACCATTTTGGCCGGACATCCGTATCATCGGGTTTAGACGGTCCTTGAACACGCCCGTCACATGTCGTATCTTATGCGACACATGACGGGAGCCATTGATGACCGCCACGAGCCGAGGAAAATGCCGTCGCCCGGGAAGCTGGCGCTCGTTTCCGGTCTGATGGGCGGGTCGAAAACGCTGAAACAAAAGCTGGACACGCCGATTGACGCACATGAGATGATTTTGCGGGGAATCCCGCAGCCTGCGCTTGAGCGGCTCGTTCAAAATCTATCTGTGCTAAAACCGTTCTGGGAAGTCTTCGAAGCTGCGTTCGGGATGAGCGAGCGGACCTACCAGAGGCACAAGTCCACGGGTGCGAAGGTACTGAACGCGGAGCAGAGTGCGCGGACGTGGCGATTTGCACGGATTCTCGGCAAAGCGACTAGGGTGTTTGGCGACCAAGCAGGCGGCCGAGCGCTGGATGGCCGAACCCGCGTACTGGGCTGGATGACGCAGCGTCCCATAGAACTGATCGCCACACCGGTTGGCGCCGAACTCGTCGAGAACTTCCTCGATCGGATTGATTACGGCGTCTATGCATGATGACCGCTTCCAGGGGCGCTCGGAAGCGAGCGAAATCATTGGCTGGCGTCTCGACCGCGAGCGACTTCGCACGCACCTGGGATAGCGGCGAAGGTGCTTACCGATTTGGCGGTCGCTGGAATAGCAAAGGCAGGCGTGTCGTCTATGCGTCGCTGGACCCGGCGACTGCAATTCTTGGAGGTCGCGGTGCACAAGACTTTTAAGGCGCTCGATACGGTGCCTCACATTCTGACGGCATTCAAGGTCAGCAGACCCGTCGGAGATACACGTCGTCCAACCAGCAGATGTACCGAACGCGAATTGGCTGACGTCCTGGCATTCCGAGCGCCGGACAACAGGCGCATGGCGACAATCTGTTGGAGACACATACGTTTGTCGTCCTATCCGAGTGCAGTCTCGACGCATAGCTGGAACATTATCTTCGACCCTGTAAAAGCCGCGGGCCGCTATTCGCAGACACTTCAAGAAGCGTTTGCCCTCGACACCCGACTTCACCCGCCAGCGTGACCGCGATGCCGCTCCGGGCGTCGAATCTTATGGTTGATACTTCCTTAAGAAACCCGTCGCTAATGTCGTGACCGGAAATCTGGTCGATCATGTTGCGACGTCTTTTCAGCCTGTTGGGACGGTCCCGCATGCCGCGCTGCCTGATATTGGCGGCGGGGTTGAGCTTGCAGTGCCCGCACAGGCGCAGGAAACCGGCGCGATCCCCGACCCGCGCGAAGCAAGCCGCAGCGAATTCGAACAGATCAGCCGTGAACTGGTCCTGTCCGACGAGAAGGTGGCGAAACTGGCCGCCGACATCGCGACGTTGCGCAAGGACCATGCGACGATCACCGCCGCGCTGATCCAGTCGGCCAAGACCGAGAAGAAACTCAACGAAGACATCGAGGTGATCGGAGAGCGGCTGGCGCGGCAGAAGGGCCAGGAAGAAGCGATTCGCCGATCGCTCTGGGCGCGGCGCGATGTGCTTGCCGAAGTTCTGGGCGGGCTGGAGCGCATGGGCCTCAACCCGCCGCCGGCCATTCTGGTAACGCCGCAGGACGCGCTGTCGTCGGTGCGCAGTGCGATCCTGCTGGGCGCCGTCGTGCCGGGACTGCGACAGGAAACAGATGCGCTGCTGGCCGATCTGAACGAATTGTCGCGCCTGTCGGCCTCGATCCAGGCCGAGCGCGACCGGTTGTCGGCAGCGGCGGCTGACCTTTTGGCGGAGAAGAAAAAACTCGCCTTCCTGCTCAACGAGAAGGAGCGCCTGCGCGGCGAAAACGAGGCGCAGCTCGAAGCTGAACGCGATCGGGCGGCCGAATTGGCCCGCAAATCGAAAAATCTCAAAGAATTGATCGCCTCGCTGGAAGTCGAGGCGGAGAAGAAGCGCAAGGCCGAGGAGGCCGAGCGCCGCGCCGAGGCCAAGCGCGCCAAGCGCGAGGACGAACTGGCGGCAATGCCGGTGCCCGAGGATAATCGATTGGTTGGCGCAATTGCCTTCGACGCCTTGCGCGGCCAGCTTTCCCTGCCGGTTTCAGGCCGTAGAACCAAGCGATTCGGCGATAAAGACGGGCTCGGCGGGACCATGCATGGCGACATGGTTGCGACACAATCCGCCGCCATTGTCACCGCGCCGGTCGATGCGAGCGTTCTCTATGCGGGGCCGTTCCGGTCTTACGGGCAACTCTTGATCCTCAATGCTGGCGATGGCTATCATGTCGTGCTGGCTGGTATGGGCAGAATCACGGTGACGCAGGGCCAGGCGGTGCTGGCTGGGGAGCCTGTCGGGGCGATGGGCGAGGCCAGGGTGGCGAGCGCTGCGTCAAAGGATGTTGGAAATGGCAGATCGGAACTCTATGTAGAGTTCCGCAAGGACGGCAAACCTGTTGATCCCGACCGCTGGTGGATGGACTAGCTGAGTTTGGGCGGTAGCTCTGGAAGGACTGGGAATGATGCGCAAATTCTCCCTGCTGGTGGCCGGAGCGCTGATGGGCGCTTCCGCGATGAGCCTCGTCTATGGCGGCGTCGGCTCTCCAGCCAATGCGGCGGGCTCCGAGACCTACCGGCAACTCGCCGTTTTCGGCGATATTTTCGAACGCGTGCGGGCGCAATATGTGACGCCGCCGGACGACAAGTCGCTGGTCGAGAACGCCATCAATGGCATGCTGACCTCGCTTGATCCGCATTCTTCCTATCTCAATCCCGAAGCCGCCAAGGACATGCGTGTCCAGACCAAGGGCGAGTTCGGCGGCCTCGGCATCGAGGTCACGATGGAAAACGAGCTGGTCAAGGTTATCACGCCGATCGACGATACGCCTGCCGCCAAGGCCGGCGTGCTGGCCGGCGACTTCATCGCCAAGATCGACGGCGAAGAGGTTCGTGGCCTGACGCTGAACGACGCCGTCGAGAAGATGCGCGGCCCGGTCAATACGCCGATCAAGCTGACGATTTTGCGCGAAGGCGCCGACAAGCCGATCGAAGTCACCGTCGTGCGCGACATCATCAAGGTGAAGGCGGTCAAATATCGCGTCGAAAACGACGTCGGCTACATGAAGATCACGTCCTTCACGGAAAAGACCTTCGACGACCTCGATAACGCGATCGAGACAATCAAGAAGGACATTCCTGCCGACAAGCTGAAAGGTTATGTGCTCGACCTGCGCCTGAACCCCGGCGGTCTGCTCGACCAGGCGGTGAGCGTGTCCGACACCTTCCTCGATCGCGGCGAGATCGTCTCGACGCGCGGCCGCGACCCGAAGGATGTCTCGCGCTTCGACTCTCGCCCGGGCGACATGATCGACGGCAAGCCGCTGATCGTGCTGATCAATGGCGGCTCGGCCTCGGCTTCGGAAATCGTCGCCGGCGCCTTGCAGGATCATCGCCGCGCTACGGTCGTGGGTACCCAGTCCTTCGGCAAGGGATCGGTGCAGACGATCATCCCGCTGGCCGAAAACGGCGCGCTGCGGCTGACGACGGCGCTCTACTACACGCCGTCGGGCAAATCGATCCAGGGCAAGGGCATCACGCCCGACGTCAAGGTCGAGCAGCCGCTGCCGGACGATCTCAAGGGCCGCGACCTGACGCGTGGCGAGTCCGACCTGAAGGGCCACATCAAGGGCCAGGAAGAAAGCGACGAGGGTTCGGGCTCGGCTGCCTATGTGCCGCCGGAAGCCAAGGACGACATCCAGCTCAACTATGCGCTCGACCTGCTGCGCGGTGTAAAGACCGATCCGTCCTTCCCGCCGAACCCTGACAAGGCGGCGATGAAGAAGTGAGTTTCGACGGGCGGCCCACCAGGCCGCCCTTTTTCTGTAACTTGTGCTGTGCGTAGCCGGGTGTTCAATGGGAGCAGCCGGCTTTTCCGTGATTCGAGACCCCATGCGCCGACGGAGGAATGCGCAGTGCTTGAAAAGAAATCGAGCGCCCGCTAGGTCAAGGCCTCCCGCCGCTGCGGCAGGCCACGACGCCGGTTTGCCCTCGAGCAAGAGCACCGTTGTCTCCACGCTGGCGGTCGCTCGGCATCCTCGGCGATCTCGCACCGTGATCGCCTTGCGCAAGGAGCCGATCGACACCCCGGCGCAGGTGGCGGTCGCCGAGCCGGCGCCCGACCGAGGCCGCCAAACCGGCCGAAGCGCCCGCGCCCAACGTCGCCGCCGCGTCACAAGCCGGACGGGCCTCGATCATCCATGTCGAGCCCACCGAAACCGGCGCAGGGCGTCGTCACCATCGACGATCCTTCCGCCGCTAGATTCGACCCGCGCACAGCGCATCTGCCGGATCGCAACCTGATCGAAAATTCGCCGGACGGCCCGCTGCCGAAACGTCGGCGCCGATGGCCGGCGGCCCGCCGACGTCTATGCCCGGCCCTGGTCCGGCGCGCGCGGCGCGCGCGTCGCGATCGTCATCGGCGGGCTGGCGGTGTCGCAGACCGGCACGCAAGCGGCGATCGCCAAACTGCCGCCCGAGGTGACGCTGGCCTTTGCGTCGCAAGGCAACAGCATCCAGCGCTGGATGCAGGATGCCCGGCAGGAGGGTCATGAGATCCTGATGCAGGTGCCGCTGGAGCCGTTCGACTATCCGACCGTCAATCCCGGCCGCGCGACGCTGACCGTCGATGCAAGCTCCGCAGGAAAACATCGAGAACCTGCATTGGGCGCTGGCGCGGACGACCAACTACACCGGCGTGATGAACTATATGGGCGCGCGTTTCGTATCGGATGCCAACGCCATCGGCGCGATGATGGCGGAACTTGGCAAGCGCGGCCTGCTCTATCTCGACGACGGCACCTCGGCGCGCAGCACCGCGCCCGACCAGGCGACGAAGAACGGCGTGCCCGTCGCGACCGGCGACACCGTGATCGACGATGTGCGCGAGCGCGGCGCGATCCTGAAAAAGCTCGACCAGCTCGAGGCCACGGCCCGCGCCAAGGGTTTTGCGCGTCGGCACGGGCTCCGCCTTCGACCAGACCGTCGATGCGGTCACCTCATGGGTCAACGAGGCCAAGAAGCGCGGCATCGAAATCGTGCCGGTGTCCGCCGTGGCCAACGATCCCGAGAAAAGCTGAGCATGTCCAAGAAGAAATCGAAAAAGACCGTCGATCCGGCGGACGCTGCCCTATCGCCCCTGCGTCGGCGTGATGATCCTGAATGCCGAGGGGCTGGTGTGGGTCGGCCACCGCAAGCACAAGAGCGACGACGAGATCGGCCAGCGCACCCAGCTCTGGCAGATGCCGCAAGGCGGCATCGACAAGGGCGAGGAGCCGATCCAGGCGGCGCACCGCGAGATGTTCGAAGAGACCGGCATGGAAAGCCTCAAGCTCATCGCCGAAGCGCCGGACTGGATCAACTACGACCTGCCTGCCGACCGCATCGGCATCACCTGGGGCGGCAAATATCGCGGCCAGACGCAAAAATGGTTCGCCTTCCGCTTTCATGGCGACGAGCGCGAAATCCGCATCGACCCGCCGCCCGGCGGGCATGAGGCGGAATTCGACCAGTGGGCGTGGCGCCCGATGGGCGATCTGCCCGGCCTGATCGTGCCGTTCAAGCGCAAGGTCTATGAGGAGGTCGTCGCGGCGTTTGCGCATCTGGCGGAGGCAGCAAGGCGTACGCTCAATCCCACTGGAGGTTGGTTCCATCCATGCGCAAAGCGGGCTAGGCTTCGTTTTGAAGCAATGAGATGGGGTCGAGATGGGGGCCGACAGTGCGGGCAAGTCCGGTCAATCTGCGTCGACATCGATCGGCCCTGACACCGCCGTTGCCGGCGCGATCCTCACCATCGATCTCGCCGCCATTCGTGAAAACTACCGCCGGCTGAAAGCGCGCCTCGGCGGCAAAGCCTGCGCGGCCGTCGTCAAAGCAAACGGCTATGGTCTTGGCGCGGCGGAGGTGTCAAAGGCGCTGATGGAGGAGGGTTGCGATACCTTCTTCGTCGCGCATCTGTCGGAGGGGCTGCGATCTGCGCCCCGCCATCGGCGACAGCCCCGACGATCTATGTCCTGAACGGTCTCGCGCCCGGCAGCGAAGCCGATGCCGTGGCCGCTGGCCTGCGGCCCGTGCTCAACAGCCTCGACCAGCTGGAGGCCTGGCGCTCGCCGCCAGGACGGCCGGCAGGACATTGCCCGCCGCCATGCAGGTCGACAGCGGCATGTCGCGCCTCGGCATGGCGCCCTCCGAAGTCGACGAGATCGCCGGCAGCAACGACGCTTTCGCCGGCATCGACGTGACACTGGTGATGAGCCACCTCGCCTGCGCCGACGAGCCCGAACATCCCGCAAACGAGATGCAGCGCGTCAATTTCGAAGCGCTGCGGCGCAAGCTCCCCGCGGCGCCGGCGTCCTTTGCAAACTCCTCCGGCATCTTCCTCGGCGAGCCCTTTCATTTCGATCTCGGCCGGCCGGGAGTGGCGCTTTACGGTGTCAATCCGACTCCCGGCGAACCGAACCCCATGGTGCCTGTCGTGCGGCTCGACGTGAAAGTGGTGCAGACGCGTGAGATCGGCGATGGCGTGGGCATCGGCTACGGCTATGCCTCGCGCGCAAGGCTCGACATGCGGCTGGCGACGATCGCGCTCGGTTATGCCGATGGCTGGCATCGCCGCGCCGCCGGCGCGGCCTTTTATGAGGGCGAGCGCCTGCCCTTCGCCGGGCGGGTCTCGATGGACTCCATCATTCTCGACATCACAAGCCTGCCGCCGGGCAAAATGAAGGCCGGCGATCTGGTCGAACTGATTGGGCCAAACCAAAGCGTCGAGGATGTCGCTGACTATGCCGGCACGATCGGCTACGAGATCTTGACCGGCTTGGGCAGCCGATTTCACCGTGTCTATCGCGGTTAGCTATGAGGGGACGATGGCGAAAGTTCTGATACTCGGCAGCGGCGTCATCGGCGTCACCGCTGCCTATTATCTCAATCAACAAGGCCATGAGGTCGAGGTGATCGACCGCCAGCCTGGCCCGGCGCTGGAAACCAGTTTCGCCAATGCCGGCGAGGTGTCGCCGGGTTATTCCTCGCCCTGGGCCGGGCCGGGCGTGCCGGTGAAGGCGGTCAAATGGCTGCTGATGCATTTCGGCCCGCTGGTGATCCGGCCCGAAGATCGATCCGGCGATGATCATCTGGTGCCTGCAGATGCTGCGCAACTGCACCGAGGCGCGTTACGCGGTGAACAAGAAGCGCATGGTGCCGATCGCCGAATACAGCCGCGACTGCCTGAAAGAACTGCGCGCCGATATCGGCATCCAGTATGACGAGCGGCAGCAGGGCACCTTGCAGCTTTTCCGCACCCAGGCGCAGGTCGATCACACCGGCGGCGACATCGAAGTGCTGAAGCAGTTCGGCGTGCCCTTCGAGGTGCTCGACCAGGAGGGCTGCATCGGCGCCGAGCCGGCGCTGGCCGGCGTGCGCGACAAGTTCAAGGGCGGGCTGCGGCTGCCGGGCGACGAGACCGGCGACTGCAAGATGTTCACCGAGCGGCTTGCCGCACTCGCGGCCGAGCGTGGAGTCAAATTCCGCTTCAACACGGCGATCAAGGGCATTGCCACCGAGGCCGGCAGGATCGCCGGCGTCGACACCAGCGCTGGCGTGCTGAAGGCCGACATCTATGTCGCGGCACTTGGCAGCCACACGCCGATCATCGTCAAGCCACTGGGGCTGACCGTTCCGGTCTATCCGATCAAGGGTTACTCGATCACCGTGCCGATCACCGACGCTTCCGGCGCGCCGGAATCGACGGTGATGGACGAGACCTACAAGGTGGCGATCACCCGTCTCGGCGACCGCATCCGCGTCGGCGGCACTGCGGAAATTTCTGGCTATGACATAACCTTGCACCCGGCGCGGCGCGCCACGCTGGAGCATTCGGTCGGCGACCTGTTCCCGCGCGGCGGCGATTTGTCAAAGGCGACATTCTGGTGCGGTCTCAGGCCGATGACGCCGGACGGCCCGCCGATCATCGGCAAGACGAAATACGACAATTTGTATCTCTCGACCGGCCACGGCACGCTGGGCTGGACCATGGCCTGCGGCTCCGGCCGCGTGCTCGCCGATACGATCTCCGGCAAGACGCCGGAGGTCGACATCAGCGAGCTCAATCTGAGCCGGTATGGCTGATCTGCCTTAATCCTCCCCCGTTTTACGGGGGAGGGGGACCATGCGAAGCATGGTGGAGGGGGCGCTGCCTCGCTGCCTCGGCGATCATCACCAGCATTCCCTCCAAGGCCTTCTCATTCAGGATATCGTTTGCGGCAATGCGCATGACGCGGATGCCTTGGTCGGCAAGCCAGGCATCGCGCCGCGCATCATGGCTCATCTGCCCCGGCAAATCATGATGCGCTCCGTCGACCTCCACCGCCAGCTTGCCTTCCGCATAGTAGAAGTCCAGCACATACGGCCCGACCGGATGTTGGCGTCGAAAGCGCAGTGCGTCCAATCGTCGGCCACGCAGGCAATCCCAGAGGATCACTTCTGGCAGACTCAACTCACGCCGAAGCTCTCTTGCACGTTGGAAGGTCTGCTTCGTGGCTCTCATCGGACAAACACCCCCTCCACCATGCTACGCATGGTCCCCCTCCCCCGTAAACGGGGGAGGATCACGCTGCGGCGCCTGGGCTAATCCTCCCCCGTTTACGGGGGAGGTGGCCCAAAGGGCCGGAGGGGGCGGTATCAAAACGGCCCGACACCTCTAAAACGACAGCGTCGCCGCGCCCTGCCTGATCTCGGCGTGCATGGCGCTGGCGCCGACGATCGTCACGCCGTCGAGCAGGTCGGCCTGTTCGTAGCCGCGCGACTTGACGCAGGGCGGGCAGGCCCAGATCGTGCCGCCACGCTTCTGGAAGTCGTCGATCAATGCGCCCAGCGGCTCCAGCGGCGCGACATGCGTCATCGCCTGCCCGCGCTTGCGGACCAGATCGATCGCCGTGCTGGTGAGAAACATGTAGACCTTCAGGCCGGCCGTCAGGCCGCCATTGGCGATGGTGAAGGCCACCGAAGAAAGCTCGGAATCGATGCCCTTGGTAACGAGCACGACCAGTTTGTCGGTTGCGGTTGTCATTGTATGATCCTCCTTGGGTTGACGCCTTTGAACTACAGGCCCGATGGGTGATCGTCTTTGGCCGCACCGCCGAATGTCTTGATCGAAAATCCGCCGCCGGCCGATCCGGCGGAAGACATATTGTCGAATGTGCTGCGCACGGTGCGGCTCGCAGGCTCGCTGCAATTCTGTTTCGCGCCATCGGGCGACTGGGAGACCGACGGAAAGCCTCGCCTGGCCGCCATGGCCAAGAGTGGAGGCTCGACCGTGCCATTCCACATCGTGGTCGAAGGGTCGTGCTGGCTGAAGATGGGCGCGATCGAGACCGAGTTGCGCGCCGGCGACGTTGTCGCCTTTCCTTTCGGCACTGGCCACCAGCTTGGCGCCGGCGACGGCGGCATATTGGTGACGCCCGTCGCCGACCTGCCTCCGAAACCTTGGCGGGAACTGCCGATCATGCACTACGGCGATGGCAGCCGGCAGGTTCGGCTGCTGTGCGGCTATCTTAATTGCGATGCGCTGAACTTCGGCCCGCTACGGCAGGCAATGCCGGAATTGCTCCATGCCCGAACGGCAGAGGCCGGGGAGTCGGACTGGCTGCGCGCCACCATCGCGCAGATCGTCGCCGAAGCGGACCGTCCGCGCAGCGGCGGGCTGTCCATGCTGGAACGGCTGACCGAGATCATCTTCATCGAGCTGTTGCGGCATCATATGAACGAGGGCGAGCAGCGCGGCTGGCTTGCGGCCTTGGCCGACGCCGCACTGTCCCGTTGCCTCGCCATCATCCACCAGGATCCTTCCAAGGATTGGACGGTCGCGGACCTATCCGGCGCAAGCGGCCTTTCCCGCAGCGCGCTCACCGATCGGTTCGAAACCGTGCTCGGCACGTCGCCAATGCGTTATGTCCGAGACTGGCGGCTCTATCTGGCAAGCGCCGAACTCGGCACGACGGCGAAACCCATCGCCGCGATTGCCTTCGATGCCGGCTATGGCACCGAAGCGGCCTTCAACCGCGCCTTTTCCCGCGCCTATGGCGCGCCGCCAGCGGCCTGGCGGCAGGGCGTGAAAGGGTAGGCGTCGATTTCGCGATTCGCTTCGCGCTGCCCCTCACCCGGCTGCCGCCACCCTCTCCCCGTAAAGACGGGGAGAGGATCGCTGTCACCGATCGCTGCGCCCAATCCGACGATCGGAGGGCGAAGCCGTCGCGGCCAGCGCTCCTCTCCCCGTCTTTACGGGGAGAGGGTGGCGGCAGCCGGGTGAGGGGCAGCGCGAACGGTTGAGTAGAGCCGCCGTGCCATGCGCCTCCGGCGATGGACATCCTCCAGCCAGGGTGTGAACAGATTTCCGCCTAAACCGCGCACTTTCCTGACAAGTCGAGGGCCATGGCCAATCATTTCAATGGCTTGCCCGCCGGTCCCGTCTTTGCGGCGAAAAATTTGTTCACCCCCTCGGACCCGCGCGACAATGCTCGCGCTGAATGCATGGAGACGGCGATGAACGAGATAGCGATGGAGAGGAACCGACAGGCGCTGAAGCGCCTGCTGGCCTTGCTGTTCGTCTATATTGGCCTCGCCGACGACACCCGTGATGCGATGCGCCAGACCGATGGACCGGCACGTGCGCTGCGGGCGATGGCCGATCCGATGAACCTGCCGCGACGCGTCCACCGATTGATCCTGGCGCTGCTGATCCCGGTTGAGGCGGCGACGCGGCGGCTGATCATCGCGCTGGCTGGCCGGCTGCCGACGCCGAAACTCAGGCCGTCTGAGATCGCGCCGTGGCGTGTCGAAGACCCGCGCCTCGTTGCCGATCCACTTCGGCCTGATCTCCAACTTGACCCGGACGCCACAAACTGCCCGGACACCAACTCAGAACCCCAACCAGCTTCTAAACCGCGCCCGCCGCGTTTTGCGCTGGTCGACCCATTGAAGTGTTACCTGCCCTCGGGTTCGGAATTTCCCGTCGGCGGGTTTGCCGCCGACCCGGACAAGGCTGACGACCCGCTGCCTGATACGCATCTGATGCGGCGGATCGCGGCGTTGGCTTTCGCGCTGAACGATCTGACGGCTCAAGCCAGGCGTTTCGCCCGCTGGAAAGCGTTGTCGCGGCGCGCTGGTCGACCATCGGCGCGGCGCGCGCCTGACGCCGCTGCGCCCAGGCTTGCCGCCCGGCTCGCCGAAGCGCAGCCTGCCGAAATCGCGCCAGCACCAGCGCGAGGAGCATCAGGTTCTCGCTGAAACGCATAGCCTCGCGCGTGAAGCGCTGCGACAGGACAGTTCATGACAGCGTTGCGCCGACCGCTCCCGGCAAGTTCAATTGCCGGGCATCGAAAACACTGGTATAGCGCCGGCCATGGAGAAGCTTTTCTCGGATCCGCACTACAAGGGGTTCGTGCTGCAGGACAAGAAGCGCCTGCCGGCACGGTTCTTTGCGCGCGTCTCCGGCGCCACGACCAGCCGACTCGGCTGACAGCAAGCTGACGAGCCTTCCGGTTCTTTTCGGGCCGGCCTTCTCCGACCTTTTACTATCGACGGATCATGACCATGAGCGCACCGCGCACCCTCTACGACAAGATTTTCGACGACCACGTTGTCGACCGCCAGGCCGACGGCACCTGCCTGCTCTATATCGACCGCCACCTCGTGCATGAGGTGACCAGCCCGCAGGCCTTCGAGGGCCTGCGCATGGCCGACCGCCCGGTGCGCCATCCGGAAAAGACTTTGGCCGTGGTCGATCACAATGTGCCGACCTCACCGGACCGCGTGAACGGCATCAAGAATGAGGAAAGCCGCATCCAGGTCGAGGCGCTGGCGAAGAACGCCTCCGACTTCGGCGTCGAATATTACTCCGAGAAGGACCGCCGCCAGGGCATCGTCCACATCATCGGCCCCGAACAGGGTTTTACCTTGCCCGGCATGACGATCGTCTGCGGCGACAGCCACACCTCGACGCATGGCGCGTTCGGCGCGCTGGCGCATGGCATCGGCACATCGGAGGTCGAGCATGTGCTGGCCACCCAGACGCTGATCCAGAACAAGGCCAAGAACATGCTGGTGCGCGTCGACGGCCAGCTGCCGCCGGGCGTCACCGCCAAGGACATCATCCTGGCCATCATCGGCGAGATCGGCACGGCCGGCGGCACCGGCTATGTCATCGAATATGCCGGCGAGGCAATCCGCGCGCTTTCGATGGAAGGCCGCATGACGATCTGCAACATGTCGATCGAAGGCGGCGCGCGCGCCGGCCTGATCGCGCCGGACGAGACGACCTTCGCTTATGTCAAGGACAAGCCGCGCGCGCCGAAAGGCAAGGCCTGGGACATGGCGCTCGACTTTTGGAAGACGCTCTACACCGACGAGGGCGCGCATTACGACAAGGTCGTCGTGCTCGATGCGGCAAAGCTGCCGCCCATCGTCACCTGGGGCTCCTCGCCCGAGGATGTCGCCTCGGTTCTCGGCACAGTGCCCAATCCGGACGACATCGAAGACGAGAACAAGCGCAATTCGAAGAAACGCGCGCTGGACTATATGGGCCTGAGCCGGGCACCAAGATGACCGACATCAAGCTCGATCGCGTGTTCATCGGCTCCTGCACCAATGGCCGCATCGAAGATCTGCGCGCTGTCGCCAAAGTGGTCGAGGGCAAGAAGGTCGCTGCGACGGTCGACGCCATGATCGTACCGGGCTCGGGTCTGGTGAAAGAGCAGGCTGAGCAGGAAGGCCTGGACAAAATCTTCATCGAAGCCGGTTTCGACTGGCGCGAGCCGGGTTGCTCCATGTGCCTGGCCATGAACGACGACCGGCTGAAGCCGCATGAGCGCTGCGCGTCGACCTCGAACCGCAATTTCGAGGGCCGTCAGGGTTTCAAGGGCCGCACGCATCTGGTCTCGCCGGCCATGGCGGCGGCGGCTGCCATCGCCGGTCACTTCGTCGACATCCGCGACTGGAAATAGTGCGGTCTTGAACGGCTCCGCGCGCTGTTTGCGCGGAGCTGACCGTTTCGATCACAATTCTGTTGCAACTTAACCGGTTATTTGCGCTTGCCGCATAAGGTTCCCCGAGCTTGGGGGCCAATCGGCAGTGGATAGCAGCACCGTTCTTGCATTGCTGAATCCGGCGATATCGCTATCGCTTGCCGGCGCATTCCTTGCCTTCTGGTTTTATCAACAGCACCGGCCTTACCTGCATGGCCTGGCGATCGGCTATGCTTGCGCAGCGTTCGGCTTTTTTCTTCAGCTCTTTGTCCTGCCCATCGGCCTTGAGCTGACGAAATGCATATCGAGCGCATTCTTCATCATGGCCGGTTGGGCCTTGTCGTCCGCGATTGTGGCCCGCTACGACCGACAAATTTCGACGATCGCTCTTGCATCCTTCGGTTTGGCAGGCTTTGGCGCCTTCCTCTGGTTCATGTTCGTCCACCCAAGTCTCCCGGCGCGCATTCTTTCCATAAACTTCGCGATTTGCGGCATGGCGCTTCTGGTTGCGGCCAAGCTGTTTCCGCTCCGCAATCAAGGTCCGCTCGAAAAGACCCTGTTCGTGCTGGCAGTGCTGTCGGCGGCAAATCTTTCGGTCCGGCCACTGCTCGTGCTCTGGCTTGGCGGCATGCAGCTCTCTTATGACGAGCTCTACCAATCGCTCTATTGGACCACGGCTTTGCTGTCGCATGCCCTGCTCTCGCTGCTCACGGCCTTGTGCCTGTTTGCCGCCGCGGCCATCGACGTGATGAACGTGCTGAAAAGCCATTCGGAAACGGATGCATTGTCTGGATTGCTCAACCGTCGCGGCTTCGATATCGCGGCGCGGCGGCTGTTCGAGCAGCGCCTCCACCAAGGCCTGCCTCTGGCGGTCGTCCTTGCCGACCTCGACCACTTCAAATCGATCAACGACCGGTTTGGCCATGACGTCGGCGACAGCATCATTGCCGAGTTCGGCGCGTCGATACGGAGTATGGCGCCCGAAGGAGCAATCGCCAGCCGCCTCGGAGGCGAAGAGTTCGCCGTCGTACTGCCTTTGGCCGACATCGCCACGGCTCGGCTCTTTGCCGAAGGCTTGCGCACAGCCTTTGCGGCGAGCGGACCAGCAACGGCCAGCTTTGGCATCGCCATTCACGACGGCGAACAGGAAATGAGGCCTTTGCTGCGGCGTGCCGACCAGGCCCTCTATGCCGCAAAGGATTCGGGCCGCAATCGGGTGTGCGTTTTCATCAATCGTCTTCAAGGCGCAGCGCCAACACCGCGCCTTGCTGCGGTTTAGGCCGGTGACAATTCACCGCACAATTCGTGTACGCTTTGCGCCACCGCTGCCACTTCCTCCGCCTTCGTCCAACAATAGAAACAAGATGCGATCACCGTTTAACGGCTTGTTTGCGCCTCGGCGCTACTTGATCGGCTTTCACGCCATTTTCGAGAGCGTTGCACGTTGAACGCCAGCCTGACGCTCGCTCTATTGAATCCGACCCTGTCGCTGGTTTTCTGCACGACATTTCTGGTCGTCTGGAACTATCAGCGAACCAAGCCCTATGTCGGACTCGTAGCTCTTTCCTATCTTTGCATCACGCTCGGCTTTGTCTTTCAGTATCTGACGCTGCCCATCGGCCTTCAGCTGACGCGGATGGTATCGAACAGCCTGTTCCTTGGCGCCGCGGTCGCGATGGTGACGGCTATGTCCTGGCGCTATCGTCGCCCTGCGCCGATGATCGCGTTGGTCCTGCTCGCATCACTTGGGATCGGCGCGGTCGGCTGGTTCATGTTCGTCAGCGAAAGCCTGGTCTGGCGCGTTTACATCATGAATTTCGCCACCGGCTCGATACTGCTGATCGGCGCGGCCGAAATCCGGGCGGCCACCAACAAGACAAATCTCGATCGCTTGTTGATGGTCGTATTCGCCATCAACGGCGCAATGCTCTTCCTGCGAACGATCCTGACGGTGCAACTGGGTGCGGACCTCTCCGGCGCCGGATCGCTCCACGGTTCACTTTACTGGACCGTTTTCACGTTTACCCAGGCCATCATGTCCCTGCTGGTGGTGATGGCGCTGTTCACTGCCGTCGTGGTGGACGTGATCGGCGATCTGAAGGCCGAAATTCAGACCGACGTCCTGTCTGGACTTCTCAATCGTCGTGGCTTCGAGCAGGCCGTTGAGTTGACAATGAGCGAATCCCGCAAACGACCGCTTCCAATTTCTCTCATTCTTGCCGATCTCGACCATTTCAAATCGATCAACGACACCTTTGGCCATGGGCTGGGCGATCGCGTCATCGTCTCGTTCGCCACGGTCTTGCGCACTGTGGTCGGAGAACACCATCCCATTGGCCGGATCGGCGGCGAAGAGTTCGCCGTGATCGTGCGCGGCGCTGACGTCAAGACGGCCAGGTTGCTGGCGGAGGGCGTGCGGGTTGCATTCTCCAGCGCGCCAACGCCCGGGCGCAGCCTGGCCAAAGTTCGCCGGTTGACGGCGAGCTTCGGCGTAGCGGAATGGCAGCCTGACGAAAGTTACGCCGATCTGCTCATGCGCGCCGACGCCGCTCTCTACAATGCAAAAAATTCTGGCCGGGATCAGGTCCAGCTGGCCGCACAAGAGCGAGCCGAACGCAAGGTCGCGACTGCCCGACCGCTCTGATATCTGAAGCTGATGGGCGCAGAGACGCGCCGGGGACCCTTATCCGGCCGGCTTGATTTGGGATGATACCGCCGTTGTCTTCGCCGCGCGCGTCGCCAGCCGATACGTCGCCAGTTCTTCGGCCGAGAGGTAATAGAGCGCCTGCGGCGGGGTATCGAGTGCGTGGAGCCATAAAGCAGGATCGACGCCCATGTCTGCCAGATGGCGGCTGATGCGGGCCGTCGTCATCTGGGCGTCCGACAGCGCCTGTGCCGGATCGGCCGGCGCTGGCGCGTCTTTGCTCGCGGTGGCAAAAAACTGATGCACGCCGATCGCCGCTTCCTTGCCGGCCAGCCGCTTCACGCCACCGGCGAAGATCAAGGGACATGACGAGGCGCAGAGCGCGCCGTCGGCCACTTCGGTGTCCAGCTTGCGTTCGCGGATGAGCTTCGCCATGGCGATCGCATCCTGCAACGCGCCGCCAGGCGAATTGAGCGATACGGTGCGCACATATTCGCCGCGCGCCTCAAGCTCCTTCGCCAAGCGGTCCGCCGAGCCCTGGTCGATGGCGCCTTCGGCCTGCAGCACGCCACCGCCGCCGAGCGAGAACCGCATCGGCAGGCGCAGCGCTTCCGGATCGCCGGTGACGAAGCGGCGCGGATCGGCTGGCGTCTCGCCATCCGGCTCCGCGGCCGGGGGCAGAACCGGCGTGACGGTCTCCGTCGGCAGGTTGACGGCTGCAACCGCGCTCTGCTCGTAGAGCTCCTTCGCGTCCTGAGCCAGCACCGCGATCGTGCCGATAAGCACGCCGCGAAACACCCAGCGGATCAGCTCGCCATCGTCGAAGCGCGCCAGATATCGGCCGATCGGCGCAAGCAGCGATGCCCTTTGCTTCGGCGCGGCGTCGGCGGCCGATGCGCCGTTCAGAGTTGGTGCGACCTGTGCGCTCATGTGTCGATCCGTTTTCGATCGGAGAGCGGCGTCACGTTTTCAGCTATCGGTCGTGTCGCCGATTGCTGTTGCGTGCGAGCTTCGGCAACCAGTGCCTCAAGGTCTTTGGCGTCCGCCACGTCGCCATCCTGCTCGCGCCGCTTGGCCTGGATCGCAGCGTTGAGTTCCAGAGCGCGGAAAATGTCCGCCGGCGGTCACGCGGTCGGCTTCCGCCAATCCTTCCTCGTCGCGTCTGGCCGCGCTATGCGCCACCGCCATGACGCCGACCAGCACCGCCGGCAGAAGGTCGATCGCAATGGCGCCGGCCCAGCTCGGAATGAAGTCCGAGGCGTAGCGCAACACCGCATCCGCCGCCGACAGCGGCACGAAACGACGCTCGGCGACCTTTGGCTGCGCCAGGATTTCCGCGGCGGCGTCGGAAAGCGCCTTCGATTGCGCATCGACGGAGGTCTTGATCGTCGCCATGACCGCATCCTGCCGGCCGGCCAGATCGGGCGATGTGCCGTCGGCGACCGGCGCGATGAATCCGACCGACAGGTCGGCGGCAGCCCGGTTGACCGAAGGCGCGATCGAGGTTTGCTCCAGCGAAGCGATGACGCCCGACAAGGCGACGGACTCGGCAGCGAACTGATCCGAGCGCAATTCGATCGCGCCGGGCGCGGACACCAGCTCGCGCATCTTGGCCAGATGCACCTGGCCCTGCTTGAAGTCGGTCTGCACGGTCTCGCGCGACGATTCGATCGTCGTCTCCAGCCCCTTCATCTGCGCCGACATCTGGCTGAGAAGCTGCACGACGCTGCCCGAGCCGGAGGTGCCGGTGAGCGCGCCTGACGTCTGCTCCTGCTCGGCCAGCCGGGCGAAGCGCTCGCCGGCGCGCTGGATGTCCGGCAGCAGCGACAGCGCGCCAAGCGCATTGCTATGCGCCTGATCGAGATCGGCGGTATAGTCCTCCAGCGTGATGGCGAGATGCTGTTCGACCGCCGCCGAACCGGCAAGCGCCGCTGCATTGAGCCACGACGCCATCGCCACGATCATCGCCGAGCCGACCGCCATGATGCCCAGCATCGCCATGCGCGAGCCGCCGTCCCGCATCTCGGGAAAGAAGCGGATCATGTAGGTCCAGAAGCCGTAGATCGCGACCGAAACGGAGACGGCATAGATGACCGACGCGAAAAACACCGCCGTCGCCGAGCCGTCGAGCAGGCTGCGCACGCCGAGATAGGTGTAGACGCCGCTGCCAAGCGCCAGCGTCGCCAGCACAAAACGCGTCATCGTTTCCAATGACGCGATGTGCTGCTTCAATCGTCGTGCTTGTGTGCCTTGCGCCATGGATCTCTTACCTTTGAGGCGATCAGACTGGCCGGACAATCATGACCAAATCAGGGCTCTGTTAACCAATTCGCCAGCAAGCGAGGGCATCGGCGGCAAGGGCTCGATCAGTTGTGAAAGACGCCCTGGTTGTTGAACACGCCGCGATTGTTGAAGACGCGATAGTCGTCCTCGTCGAGATAAATGTCATTCCTCGTATCGACATCCTCATACTCGATGACCGGCGGCTGGCCCTGGTTCAGATATTTCGACAATTCCTTGATCTGGCTGCCCTGCCCGACGATGATGCGCTTGTAGCCGGCGGCGCTATCGACGATGAGATTGCCAAAAGAATCGGCATAGACGTGATCGCGGCTGCGCTGACCGGCCTCAGCCGAAGCGATAGCGAACGTCGCGGCAATGGCCGCCGCCAGAATGGGTTGGATCGCACGCATGGAAAACTCCCTGACTTGAGACAACGCCTCCTGAGTCGGCAAGTTAACCTTTTCTTAACCAAAATTAACAGGCGCACGCCCGAGCCCCACGGATCATTCGGTTGGTATGGTTAATTTGGACGGGCTTGCGCCGCGGCGCCGTGCCAGATCGGGACAAAAAAGCCCCATTGATCCGCGCAGCTTCGCCAGCTAGCTTGCCGCGCCATGCAAATCGCCACCAAAAGACTGCTCATTCTCGCTGGCTTCGCCGCATCGGCCTTGTCGGCCGCCTGCGTTGCCGACCAGGGAGCCAGCACGACACCAAGCCTTAGCCCCACCGCGACAGCCCAGGCCGCGGCCAGCGACGGCGTGGTCGAGGAGGGCTCTGCGACCGATGCGGGCAATTCCGCTGACGAAGAAGGCGAAGGCAGCAAAGCCCGCAACCGGCGTGCAGGTTGCCGCCGCCGCGTCAGTGCCGCCGCCAAGGCGGGGAAGTCCCGTTTATCGCTGCGATGGGGGTCATTCGCTGACCATCGAAAATCGCCGCAGCGCGGTCACGCTGCTCGATCCGGACGGCCAGACGATGATATTGCCGGCCTCGCCCGCCGGCCAGTCGAGCCGCTATGGCCAAAAGCCCTATGCGCTGGTGATCGAGGGCGGCGAAGTGCTTTATGTGAAGCCCCGGCAGCCGCCTTTCACCTGCCGTCGTTGATTCGCGTAGACCGGTCGAGCCGATAGGCGCGACGACTTCCAAATCGTTTGAAGCGCGGATCATCGCTGCGGTGCGGTGACGCCTTGCGGCATTTCAAACGATTTTCCCGGATAAGCCGATTTTTTCAAACGATTTTCCGCCTTTGACGCGGTGCAAAAAACTATTAGAAGCGGACTGTCCCAGGCGCTGAAGGCGTGCCGCACCAAGGCCGTCGTTCGCCGCCCTGAGACACGATCGGGGAAGCCATGAGCAAATCGACAGCCACCCAAGATCCTCGACGCGCGCGGCCGCTTTCGCCGCACCTGACGGTCTACAAACCCACCGCCACCATGACGATGTCGATCGTGCACCGCATCACCGGCGGCGCGCTTTATTTCGGCACGCTGCTGGTTGCCTGGTGGCTGATCGCCGCCGTCGATCAGCCAGGAATATTTCGACTGCGTCAGCTGGGTGTTCGGCACCTGGATCGGCAGGCTTGTCCTGTTCGGCTACACCTGGGCGCTGCTGCACCACATGCTGGGCGGCATGCGCCACTTCGTCTGGGACACCGGCGCGGGCCTTGAAAAACACACCGCCTCCAAGATCGCCTGGGCAACGCTGGCCGGCTCGATCGTTCTGACGATCCTGGTCTGGATCGCCGGCTATGCGGCGCGGGGGATGTGATCATGAGCAAATCGTCCAACGATATGCGCACGCCCTTGGCCAAGGTCCGCGGTCTCGGCTCGGCGCGGGAAGGCACGATGCATTTCTGGCGCCAGCGCCTGACGGCCGTCGCCAACGTGCCGCTGGTTCTGTTCTTCGTCGGCCTGCTGATCGCCCTGAACGGCGCGGACTACGAGACGACGCGCGCGGTGCTGGCCAATCCGCTCGTGGCGCTGGTGATGGCGCTGATGCTGATCTCGGCGCTCTATCACATGCGCCTCGGCATGCAGGTGATCATCGAGGACTATGTGCATGGCGAGGCCGCGAAGCTTGCCTGCATCATGCTCAACACCTTTTTCACCGTTGCTGTCGGCGTGATGGCGATCTTCGCCCTGCTCAAGCTCGCATTCGGAGGCTGACCCTTGGCGACCGATAAGAAGACGGCCAGCGCCAACGCGGCCTACACCTATGTCGACCACAAGTTCGACGTCGTGATCGTCGGCGCCGGCGGCGCCGGCCTGCGCGCCACGCTCGGCATGGCCGAGCAGGGCCTGAAGACCGCCTGCATCACCAAGGTTTTCCCGACCCGCTCGCACACCGTCGCGGCACAGGGCGGCATCGCCGCATCGCTGCAGAACATGGGCGCCGGATACCTGGCAGTGGCACATGTACGACACCGTCAAGGGGTCGGACTGGCTGGGCGATGTCGACGCCATGGAATATCTGACGCGCGAAGCGCCGGCCGCCGTCTACGAGCTCGAGCATTACGGCGTGCCTTTCTCGCGCACCGAGGACGGCAAGATCTATCAGCGGCCGTTCGGCGGCCACATGCAGAATTTCGGCGACGGCCCGCCGGTGCAGCGCACCTGCGCTGCCGCCGACCGCACCGGCCACGCCATCCTGCACACGCTCTACGGCCAGTCGCTGAAGAACAACGCGCAGTTCTTCGTCGAGTATTTCGCGCTCGACCTGATCATGGAGCCGGACGGCACCTGCACCGGCGTCGTCGCCTGGAACCTCGACGACGGCACCATCCATCGCTTCTCGGCCAAGATGGTGGTGCTGGCGACCGGCGGCTATGGCCGCGCCTATTTCTCCGCGACCTCGGCGCACACCTGCACCGGCGACGGCGGCGGCATGGCGGCGCGTGCCGGCCTGCCGCTGCAGGACATGGAGTTCGTGCAGTTCCACCCGACCGGCATCTACGGCGCCGGCTGCCTGATCACCGAAGGCGCGCGCGGCGAAGGCGGCTATCTCGTCAATTCCGAGGGCGAGCGCTTCATGGAGCGCTATGCGCCGTCGGCAAAGGACCTCGCCTCGCGCGACGTCGTCTCGCGCTGCATGACGCTGGAAATCCGCGAAGGCCGCGGCGTCGGCAAGAACAAGGACCACATCTTCCTGCATCTCGACCATCTCGACCCGGCCGATCCTGCACGAGCGGCTGCCCGGCATTTCCGAAGTCGGCCAAGATCTTTGCCGGCGTCGACCTGACCAAGGAGCCGATCCCGGTGCTGCCGACGGTGCACTACAATATGGGCGGCATGCCGACCAATTATTGGGGCGAGGTGCTCGACCCGACGGCCGCAAAGTCCGGACCGCGTCTCGCCCGGCCTGATGGCGGTGGGCGAGGCCGGCTGCGCCTCGGTGCACGGCGCCAACCGTCTCGGCTCCAACTCGCTGATCGACCTCGTCGTGTTCGGCCGCGCCGCGGCGATCCGCGCCGGCCAGGTGATCGACCGCAAGTCGGCCGATCCCGTCGCTCAACATGGCGTCGGTCGAAAAGATCATGGATCGCTTCGACCGGCTGCGCCACGCCAATGGCGGCACGCCGACGGCGGAGCTGCGCGAAAAGATGCAGCGCGCCATGCAGGAAGACGCGGCCGTGTTCCGCACGCAGGAATCGCTGGAGAGCGGCTGCAAGCGCATGTCGGCGATCTGGAGCGAGCTGAAGGACATCAAGGTCACCGACCGCTCGATGATCTGGAACTCCGATCTGGTCGAGACGCTGGAGCTGGAAAACCTGATGGCCAACGCCATCACCACGGTCTATCGCGCCGAGGCCCGCAAGGAGAGCCGCGGCGCGCATGCCCGCGAGGATTTCGACAAGCGCGACGACGTGAACTGGCGCAAGCACACGCTGGCCTGGGTCGACGACGACGGCAAGGTGACGCTGGCCTATCGGCCGGTGCACACCGAGACGATGCTGCCCATCGACCAGAGGCGGCATCGACCCGGCCAAGATCGCGCCCAAGGCGCGGGTGTATTGAGCATGGCACTCGCGGCGTCAGGCTATTCGCAAAAATCGCTGCCGGCGAAACTCGGCCTGAAGGACGGCATGGCGGTGGCCTTTGCCGCGCTTCCGGCCGAATTGGATGACCTCGCGGACGCTTGTGATTTTGCGACAGTCGAGCGCTATGATGCCTGGACGGACCTGTCGACGCATCGCCAGAAATTCGACGCCGTCCACGCTTTCACCAAAGCCCGCGCCGAAATTGAGGATCATCTTGTCAATGTTCAGGATGCCATCAAACGCGACGGCATGATCTGGGTTTCCTGGCCGAAGAAGGCCTCGAGAGTACCAACTGACGTTACCGAAGACGTCATCCGCGCCGAGGCGCTGAAACTCGATCTGGTCGACGTCAAGGTCGCCGCGATCGATGATACTTGGTCCGGGCTGAAGCTCGTCATTCGAAAGGACCGCCGCTAGATGGTCGAACTCGCCCTCCCCAAGAACTCGCAGCATGCAGCGAAGGCAAGACCTGGCCGAAGCCGGAGGGCGCCAAGAATCTGCGCGAATACCGCATCTACCGCTGGAACCCGGACGATGGCGAGAACCCGAGCATCGACACCTATTTCGTCGATCATCGACGATTGCGGGCCGATGGTGCTGGACGCGCTGCTCTGGATCAAGAACAAGATCGATCCGACGCTGACGCTGCGCCGCTCCTGCCGCGAGGGCATTTGCGGCTCCTGCGCCATGAACATCGACGGCGCCAACACGCTGGCCTGCACCAAGGGCTGCGACGAGATCAAGGGCGCGGTCAAGGTCTATCCGCTGCCGCATATGCCGGTGGTCAAGGACCTGGTGCCCGACCTCAGCAATTTCTACGCCCAGCACGCCTCGATCGAGCCCTGGCTGCAGACCGTCTCGCCCGAGCCGGCCAAGGAATGGCTGCAGAGCCACGAGGACCGCCAGAAGCTCGACGGCCTCTACGAATGCATCCTGTGCGCCTGCTGCTCGACCTCCTGCCCGAGCTACTGGTGGAACGGCGACCGCTATCTCGGCCCGGCCGTGCTGCTGCAGGCCTATCGCTGGCTGATCGACAGCCGCGACGAGGCCAACCGGCGAGCGGCTCGACAATCTGGAGGACCCGTTCCGGCTCTACCGCTGCCACACCATCATGAACTGCGCGCAGACCTGCCCCAAGGGCCTGAACCCGGCCAAGGCGATCGCCGAGATCAAGAAGATGATGGTGGAGCGGCGGGTCTGACGGCGGTCAACTCTTGCCTGCGCGCCCACGGCGACGGTAGCCGAGATCAAGAAGACGATGTGGGGCGGCGGGTTTAGGCTGTGCGGCCAAACACAATCGGCCCGTTCGGATTGAATCGCCGCCAGGCCAAAAATCCCGTCGCCAGGAAAAACAACAGCACCGCGCCCTGCGTCGCCGCGAAGGGCGGTTCGTTGCCGTTCGGCGCCAGCGCATTGAGCGACGGCACTTTCAGGAAGAGCTGCACCACAAGCACGAAGACGTTGAGGTAGAGCGAGATCACGGCCGTGATGACATAGACGCCGCGCCAGCGGCCGACCATGCGCTGGCCATAACGGGCGTAGAAGCAGACGACCATCACGACAGTCGAGATGATCCCGACGCCGATCGCTGGTGTAAGAACGGTGACCGGAAAGAAGAAGCCGGTCAGCGTGGTCACCAAAGTGGTGACCAGGAAGATGGCGGTCATGCGGCTCATCGTTTGGGATCCGATCAGACCGTACAAGACGACAAGGCCGGTCGCGATGCCGATGAAGCTGACAAGCACATGAAAGCTTTGAAGCGTCGAGACCCCGAAGAACATTGCATCCCTCCTGCAACCCCTGAATGTAAGACACACCTAATTCAATTGGCTGTCCAGACGCATTGGCGCAATTGCTTGTCGAAAGACGTCGGCTTCGTGTAGCAGTTGGCGATGAGCGATATATCCGACTTTCCCGTCCTCTCGGCGATTGAAACCCGCATCCTCGGCTGCCTGATGGAAAAGCAGCTTCTGACGCCGGACGTCTATCCGCTGACGTTGAATTCGCTACAGGCGGCGGCCAATCAGAAGACGTCGCGCGAGCCGGTGATGTCGCTCGACCTGGCGGACATAAACCGCACGCTGGGGCAACTGGAGCAAAAGGGCCTGGCGCGACGGGTAATGTCGATCGCGCGTCGATCGCTACGAACAGATGGCCGGCGCGAAAATTCAGCCTGACGACGCCGCAATGCGCGCTCGTTGCCATGCTGATGCTGCGCGGACCGCAGACGCTGAACGAGTTGCAGACCCGCACCGACCGCATGGCGAATTTCGCCGACGCCGACGCGGTGCGCCAGGAACTCGACCTGCTGATCGGCCGCCGGCCGCCGCTGGTCAAGGAGATCGGCCGCGCGCCCGGCCAGCGCGAAGACCGCTTCGCGCACCTGCTCGCCGGCGATGTCGATGCCTCGGCCATCGCTCGCGCCAAGCGCGCCGCGCGCTACCGGTTCGGCCACTTCGGAGCTGGAAGCTCGTGTGGCGAAACTGGAAGAACAGGTGGCCGAGTTGCAGGAGCAGCTGAGAATCCTGATCGGATAGATGCCTGCCCTCGCCCATCAAAAGCAAAGGCCGCTTCCTTTCGGAAGCGGCCCGTGTTTCGTCCGCAGTCGTAGCCGTCAGTCTCGAACCTGAAGTGATCCACTTCAGGATGGACCGCACGTCATGCGGTCAACGAAGGAGTTGTCCCTCGTTGAGGCAATCCGCTGAGGCCACGCTTGGGAAAACGAAATCACTCGACATCGGATCACCTCCTTTCGTTTGTTGAACACTCGGCCAATGTGGGTGCAACCCCGCGAAATTGCAACACCTCTTTTGTCTGCCTTGACCGGCGTGTTGGACAACTGTCAAGTTTCAGCCTGGGCAATGGGGGTTCCCGCAATGAAGATCCGGCTGACGGCTTTTGCAGTGGCGGTAGCCTTTTCGACAAGCGCGCTGGCGCAGATCGACGAAGAGTTCATGAACAGCGACGCAATGGAAGTTCAGCGCTGCATCTGGCGTTGCCTGGCGGAGTTCGGCGCGGCGTCGAAGCGTTATCCGCAATGCATCGACTCCAGATCTGCAATGGTGAACCGACCGCGCAAGCAATCGACGTCCAGAAAGCCGCGCAAGGCTAAGACCAAATCGACCAAACGCCGTGTCATTCGCAACTGGCGCGGCGACGTCCTGATCCGCCGCGTGAACTGATCTCAACCGTTACGCCGTCGCGTAGGCCCTGCTCTTCACCCAGGGCAGCAGCGCCAGCCCGAGCATGAACAGAACCACGATTGGCGTGACGCCGATGCGCTGTGCGTCTTCAGCCGAGAAGCCGGCCTGGCTGGCAAAGAAGCTGGTCGCGACAGCAATGGCGAGCGGTGCGATGAAGCTGGTCGCGCGGCCCGACAGCGCATAGAGCCCGAACGCCTCGGTAACCTTGTCCGGCTCGACCTGATCGACCAGCAGGGTGCGCGACGCGGCCTGGATCGAACCGCCGGCAGCGCCGATCAGCGCGCCAGCGATATAGAAGGCGATGTTGGAGAGGCTGCTGCGCCGCCCGCCTCGCCCGCACCAACGGGCATGAAAAGAACCGTCAGTCTTCGTCGTGGAGATGATGACCAGGCAGCACAGCGTGAGGACGACGATCGACCAGCTCACCACGACCTTTGGCCCGAATTTCTGGTCGGCGCGGCCGCCGAGCCAGGCGCCGATCGCGCCGGTGAGATTGGCCAGAATGCCAAAAATGCCGATCTGCACGATGGTCCAGCCGAGCACACCGGCCGCATAGATGCCGCCAAAGGAATAGAGCGCGTTGAGGGCATCGCGGTAAATCATCGACGACATCAGGAAGGAAAAATAGCTCTTTTGTTTCGGCAGCGTGACGAGCGTTTGCTTTAGCTCGGAAAGGCCGCGCGAGACGGCGCCGGCGGTCGACGCCTTGCGCTTGACGTCGGGCGTCCACAGAAACATCGGGATGATGAAGATCGCGTACCAGACGGCAGTCAGAGGCCCGGACATCCGGTCGCCTTCGCGCATCGTTGGGTCGAGGCCGAACAGCGGATCGATGCCGAACAGCGTCTTGCCGGTGCCGGGCTGGCCGGCCAGCAGGCCGAGCACGATGATCAGCGACACCAGGCCGCCGAGATAGCCGAGACCCCAGGCGGTGCCGGACAGCCGGCCGAGCTCCGCGCGCGGCACCAGCGTCGGCATCATGGCGTTGTTGAAGACGGCGGCGAATTCCATGCCGACCAGGCCGACGACGATGGCAAGCATCACCAGCGAGAAACTTTGCATCCCCGGCACGGCGTACCAGAGCATCCAGCAGCCGATGGCGCCGATCACCGAAAAGGCGAACACCCAGGGTTTGCGCGGGCCGGTGGCATCGGCGATGGCGCCGAAGATCGGCGAGGTGAGCGCAATAAGCAGCCCGCCAATGCCCGACGCATATCCCCACAGCGACTGCCCCGTTGCCGGGTCGGGCGCGACGGCGGCGGCAAAGTAGGGCGCGAAGACGAAGGTGATGATCAGCGTATGGTAGGGCTGCTGCGCCCAGTCGAACAGCATCCAGCCCCAGATGCCCTTCTTCGACGCGCGCTGCGCGGCTTCACCGGTCATGCAGTTCATTCTCCCGCGCTGCGCGTTGCCCACTCATAGCAGGCTGATAGGCGGACGCAGCAAGAATTTGGAAAGGCAAACCGACTGCAATAGGCGCGGCACGCTTCCCTTGCGGCACGGAATTTTAACGGCTGCCTTTCAGGGTAAAGACCGCAACCACAGGTCGAAGTATGAATTTTGGGTTGAAATACACAGCGGGTGCGAAAGCTCTTGCGCCGGTCATTGTCGGCGCCCTGGTCGTCGGCGCGCTGGTATTGACCCTGCTGCTGTGGCTGACATCCGAAATCGACCAAGCCGCGCAGGACCGTCAGGAGCGCCTGGCCGCCCTGATCGTTTCGCAGATGGAATCCTCCCTCGCGCATGATCAGGAAGGCTCGACCGTCTGGGACAACGCCGTCCAGAAGGTGAAGGAGGGCGATCAGTACTGGATGGATCAGAACCTCGGCAGCTGGATGCACAGCTATTTTGGTCACGATGGAGCGATCGTGCTCGATGCCGCCGGGAAGCCGATCTATGCCTTCATGGGCGACAAGATCGTCGAGCCGAAGATCTATCAGACACTGGCTTCCGAGATCGATCCGCTGGTGCATGATCTGCGCGCCCGCCTGAAGAGCTGGCGACGATTCCGGCACCAGCGAACGCGTGCTGAGCCCTGGCGCGTCGGATCTGGCAATCGTTGCGGGCCGGCCGGCGGTGGTAAGCGTGAAGCCGATCGTTTCGGATACCGGCACCATCGTCCAGACGCCAGGCGAGGAATATTTCCACATCGCGATCCGCTTCCTTGATGGACAGTTGGTCGCCGAGCTGCAGCGCGAATATCTGTTCGATGGACTGCGGTTCAGTTGGAGATATGAAAGCCAGGACGGCGAAGCCGAGTTTCCGCTGCTCACGAAGAAGGGGCAAACGCTCGGCTATTTCCTGTGGCAGCCGTTCCGGCCCGGCGCGGCATATCTGGACAAGCTGCTGCCGATACTGGCGATCGTGTTTTTCGCCCTGGTCGCGATCATCGGCGTTATGGTGCTCAGGCTGCGGCGGCGCGCCCTGAACCTGCGTCTCAGCGAAGCCGCCATCCGCCACCTCGCCCATCACGACTCGCTGACCGATCTGCCGAACCGCACACTGTTCAACCTGCATGTCGAGAGAGTGCTGGCGACACCACAGGCGCGGGCGGCCGTGCTCTATCTCGATCTCGATCGCTTCAAGCAGGTGAACGACACACTTGGCCATCCGGCAGGCGACGAGCTGATCCGTCAGTTCGGCGCGCGGTTGGTCGCTCTTGTCGACCCGAGCTACACCGTCGCGCGGCTTGGCGGCGACGAATTCATGATCCTGGTTCCGCATGTCGACAACGAGGCTGAGATCGAACAGCTCGGCCAAGCGCTGATCGCCTCAGCGCGCACCCCGTTCGATATCCACGGCAATCAGATTTTCGTCGGCGTCAGTGTCGGCGCGGCGATCGCGCCGGACGACGGAACGGAGCGCGTCGAGCTAACGCGCAAGGCGGATGTCGCGCTTTACCACGCCAAGATGTCGGGTCGCTCCTGCTATGCCCGCTTCAGCGAGGAGATGGACGTGATGCTGCACAAGCGTCGCCGGATCGAGCAGGATCTGCGCGCCGCGCTGGCACAGACCAGAAGATGGCCAGTTGAGGGTGCATTACCAGCCCGTATACGCCAGCAGGGGCGGCGCCATCACCGGCTTCGAGGCGCTGCTCAGATGGCAGCATCCGACGCTGGGGATGATTGCGCCCGAAACCTTCATCCACATCGCCGAAGAGGCGGGCCTGATCGAGCGGCTGGGACAAAAGGTACTGCGCGAGGCCTGCCTGGCGGCGACGGCGTGGCCCGGCCTTTCCGTGGCCGTCAACATCTCGGCAATCGAGCTGCGCAACCCCGCGCTGCCGGTTCGCGTCGCGGAGACGCTGATGGAAACCGGCCTGCTGCCCTCGCGGCTCGAACTCGAGATCACCGAGAGCGCGCTGACCGACCCTTCCGGCTCCTGCGAAGACAATGTGCGGGCGCTGCGCGGCATGGGCGTGCGCATTGCGCTGGACGATTTCGGCACCGGCTTCTCGTCGCTGACGCGGCTGCAACAGCTCACGGTCGACCGCATCAAGATCGACCGCAATTTTGTCCATGGTTTCGGCAAGGCCGGTTCCGACGAGGCGATCGTTCAGGCGATCGTCGATCTCGCCCGGGCGACCGGACTGAAGACGACCGCCGAGGGCGTCGAGACCGACGACCAGAAATCGTTCCTGCGCCAGATCGGTTGCGACGAACTGCAGGGTTTTGGTTTCTCGCGGCCGCTTGCCAAAGAGGACGCGGACCGGCTGGTGCTTGGCGCCGATAGCGTACCCACGATGGCAAGGGCGGCAACCGCCTAGCTGGTCTTGATATAGACCCGCACATAGCGCCCCTTGTAGGGCTGGTAGTAGACCGTGCCGCATTTCCAGACGACGACACCGCCGGAATAGACTGTCTTGACGCAGCCTTTCGGCAGGGTTGCAACGTAGATCGTCGTTCTCTGGATGACGATCTTGGCGGCCTCGACCGGGCCGGCCGAAGCGAACATGAGCGCTGCCACGCCACCGGCGCCAAGAATCGCGCCAAGCCAATTCCCTCTTGTCATGGGTCTCTCCCTGCAATGTGTTGAACAGCCGCATTATGGGCATGGTTGAAGCATCCCCACAAGCGGCTCGCGAACTGCATTTGCCGAAACCGAAACACAGTCATCGTGCACGCAGTGTTCGCGGCGCCACAGCATGGAATGCGATGGTGAGAGCTGATGCCTTTCTGCAAAAAGGGCGTTTCATCCACTGGAATACTTGGCCGGATGGAGGCATTGTTGCGGTCATTGGCGAAGCTGCTTGCGTGAGGGAGAGTGCAATGCGGATCACTTTTATGATGGCGTTCCTGGTGGCGCAGACGATGGCGGGCGCGGCGTTGGCGCAGACCGCAGCCGAACGCGAAGCCTGCCAGGCGAATTTCGAACAATTCTGCAAAGAGGTGAAGCAGGGCGACGGCCGCATCATCCAGTGCCTGAACGAGCATTTCGACAAGCTGACGCCGGAATGCCAGAAGGTCGTCAAGGCAAACACGCCGGGATAGCTCGTCCCGTCCATCTCAATCGAGATCTGCGTGGATCGCCCGTATCAGGCCTTTGCCGTCGATCGACAGGTCCAGAATGCCCGTCTCGTGGCCGAAATCGCCGGTAAAATCGAGGCGCACCATGGCGCGCCGGTCGCCGAGCATTTCGACGGAGAGCACCTTGCTGACGGTGTGGTAGCCGACAAAGAACCGCTCAAGGTAGTTTCGGACACCGGCGCTGCCGGAGAATTTGTCGCCGACCGACACGTCATCAATCACCGCATTGGGCGCGAACAGCACCAGCGCGGCTTCGACATCGAAAGCGTTGGTCGCGTCGATCAGTTTTCGGACGAGTTCTTGCATATCTTTGCTCAGATGGTTGAACGCGGCGGACGTCCGCATCATTCATGCTGCCAACTCTTGTATACGAATTCGAGACTGTAGCCGTCGGGATCCAGCACGTTGGCTGCAAAATAGCGGGGGTCGTAGTAGAGCCGGGGCGCGGGCGGACCATTGTCCGTCGCCCCCATGGCCATTGCCGCCGCGTAGGCAGCGTTGACCTCTGCCCGGCTTTTGGCAACGAAACCGACGTGAGCGGAGCGGCTGTCGACCACACCCGCCCGCAACCAGAAAAAGACCCGCCCATTAGCGCCGAACCCTTTGAGATCGGGATGGCCCGGCGGGCCGTCTTTGCCGTCGAAATCCAGACGGCTGGTTATGCCGAGCGGCGACAGGACCGCCGTGTAGAAGGCGATGGACGATTCCAAATCCCGTACCGACAGGAACACGTGATCGAGCATTTTTGAGCGTCCTCGATTTGAAGATTATGGCCAGCAACCGCGGCGGCAGCCTTCATGTAACCTCGGCGCCGCCGGCCTGTCGATGTTGCGCCTGCTCACTCCACCGTCGCCGCGCCGGCAAGAGATCCATGCGCCGAACTGCCCGGATCGACGAACAGCGGCCGCATCAAAGCCGGAAGAAAGCACCCAGGCGGAGCGACCACAACGGTCGGCCCCCGGTAAGCCGGATCATAAAGATGGATCGACACGCCGCGCGAGGTAGACCTCGGTCCGATCCGGCGAAACCTTGGTGCCTGCCGGGCCAGCGGGGCGGCTGAACCGATGATCGCAAGAGTGACCACCTCTGCTGCGCCGCGGCCGATGAAAGGGATTCTGCTGGTCGTTCTGGCCACCCTGGTCAATGTCTTTCTTTTGACCCTCTTTCTTGGGCCGCGCCTCGGCTCAGGTCTCTGGCGCGTGAAGCGGCGTTGGCTTGCGATGTTGCGCGGACTTTGCCTGGCGCTGGGCGCCCTGACGGCGGCGCTGGCGCTGCGGGTCATGCCGGTGGGTGAAACGGTGGCGATCATCTACCTGTCGCCCATCATGGTCATGCTGCTCGCCATTCCCTTGCTGGGTGAAAGGCCCGGTCTCGCCGGTTGGGTCGGCGCGGCGTTCGGTTTCGCCGGAGTGGTTTTGATCGTGCGACCGGGGGCTGGGCTCGATCCGGTCGGTGTCGTCTTCGCCCTGGCGAATGCCTGCCTCGGAACCGGCTACCATCTGCTGACGCGCTATTTGGCGTTTACCGAAACGACCGTTGCGCTGCTTTACCAGACCGCCCTGGTGGGCGCGGTGATATTCTGCGTGATGGCGTTGGGATCGCTCGACGGCCTTGCCATGAACGGAACCGACTTCGCGATGATGCTCCTGCTGGGCACATTCATGACGATCGGGCACTTCATGTTCACCGCAGCATACCGCGAAGCGCCGGCTTCCCTGCTTGCCCCCATCAACTACCTCCATGTGTTCTGGGCCGGCGGACTGGGCCTGCTGATCTTCGGCCATCTGCCTGACGGCTGGAGCTTGCTTGGCATGGCGCTGGTGTGCGCGTCAGGCGCCATCGTGGCGATCAGAGCGTATCGCGGCGCAAAGGATGTGGAGGCATAAGCAGCCGCCCTCATACACCTCAGCTTGATTGTGCATCTTGAATGAACGCGCACATGAGCGCCGCGCACTCCTGGTGATGCGTCTCGAGCAGGAGGTGCGCACCGTCATAGATGTGCATGTCGAGGCGGTCGAGTTCGCTTGCATAGGCAAGCACCTCCTCGATCTCGAAATACGGGTCGTGCCGGCCCCAGAACATCAGCGCGGGCGGCTGATGGTCGCGATGATAGGCCGAGATCTCCGGGAAGCGGGCGACGTAGCGGCCATAGTCCTCGAAGATGCGGAACTGAATGTCGACGCGCCCCGGCCGGCTCATCCGCTCCCAGTCGAGATGCCAGCCCTCGGGAGCGAACAGCGGCTTGAGCCGGTCCGGGATATCGCCGACATAGGTGTGCCGCACCCCCTCGAAGTTCAGCCATTCGGGGAGTTTGGCGCGATTCTGAGGCGTCGGGTCGGCCCAATAGGCCTTGTTCGGCTCCCAGTCCGGGCCGAGGCCCTCTTCATGCGCATTGCCGTTCTGGATGATGAGCCCCAGCACACGGTCGGGCCGCGCCAGCGCCAGATAATAGGCGACGGGCGCTCCAAAATCGTGGACGTAGAGGAAGAACCGCTCCATCCCGATCTCCTGCGTCAAGGCGTCGATCGTCCGCGCCATGGCGTCAAACGTGTATTCGTAATCGTCCGGCGCTTCCGTGAAGCCGAACCCGGGAAGGTCCGGCGCAACGACCCTCGCCACCTCGGCCAGGGGGCTCATGACGTGGCGGAAATAGAACGACGAGCAGGGTTGGCCATGGAGCAGCAGCACGCCGGGCGCGTCGCGCGGTCCCGCCTCGCGGTAGAATAGCTTCACGCCATCCAGCTCGGCCGTGTGGTGCCTGGCTTTGTGAACGCTCAACATGCCGTTTTCCTCCTTCGGCTTTGCAGTCAGCAAAGAAACCTGATAAATCAGGTAATCCGGTTACACGCTGTAGCCCGTACAACGACCTGTTGGAGGTTACGTTCCCTGTCGCACGATCCCACGGCCTGGGTGCCGGAGCACTTCATAGGCGGTCACCCCGCCCTCGACCTTTCCAACGCCGTGTTCGATCGGCGAGACCCGCCGCCTGACAATGAACTCTTCAATTCCCCGTCGGATATCGGCACGTGGCTGCTGGCCGCAGGTTTGGCGGTCAAGGATGAAGCAGCAGCCGTCGCCGGGATACGGGATCGGCGCTTCCTCAACGACGTTCGCGAGATACGGGACGAGTCATATGCGCTGTTCGATACAATTGCCTCGAATGCGGAGGCTCCGTCTCAGCCGCTTGGTCTTTTATACGCACGCGGCGCGCGCGGGTTGGGCGCCCGGCACCTCGCGTGGGACGGAACGCGGCTCGCTCTCTCGTCCCGCCAATGGGCAAGACCCGGCCCTGGTGACCACATTCCTTGCACAGCTATCGATCGAAGGATTTTTTACGCTGCCGCACGCAAGGCTGCATGCGTGCCCACGCTGTGGGTGGCTCTTCGTCGACATCTCGCGAGGCGGCAAACGCCGCTGGTGCAACATGCGGATTTGCGGCAATCGCGAGAAGGTCTCCCGCCATCGGGGACACAAGGAAACTTAGTCGGGAGGAGCGTCGGGCGGACGCGGCCTAGCCCTGTCCGCCTCGCTTCGCTGGCACCTCTCCCCGCTTTTGCGGGGGCGAGGAACCGAAGCTTAGACCAAATCCGCCATCAGCCCCGCCGCCACGGACAGCCGTGACACGGTGATGTCGCCGCCTTCGGTCAGCGCCTGCAGGCGGTCGCGCAGGCGGCCGATGCGGTCGCCGCCGGCTTCGAGCCAGAGCGAAACCGGATCGTCGGATTTTGCCGGCCGTTGGGAGCGGCCTTGGCGGGTCTCGCCTTGCCGTCGCCTTTCAGCGCCGCGATCGCCATGCCCCGGCGGGCGGCGGCGATGGTGTCCTGCGCGCGGGAGAGCGCCAGCCCGTCATAATAGTCCGACGGCGAGAGGCCACGCGCGGCATCCTCGATGCGGCCGATGCGGAACGCCTCGGAGACGGCGAAATAGGCCTGCGCGGCATCGAGGATGTCGGCCTTGGCCTTCGTCGCCACCAGCGCGATGTCCTGCACCAGCTCGGAAAGCTCCAGCCGCGACAGGCGCGCGGCAAGATCGCCCTTGACGCCGGCGGCTTCCAGCTGATCGGCGCGGGCGCGGATGCGTTCCTGCATGGCGGCGGGCGCCAGCTGAACGATCTTGGGCCGCAGCGTGCGGCGCGCCTGGCGCAGCGCCTCGATCTGGACGCCGAGCGGCGACGTCTCGTCGCCGTTCTTCAGGTCCCAGGCGCTGGCGATGTTGATCAGCCGCGAGACCGCGCCGTAGAGATCGAGCTGCAACTGGCCGTCGATCTTGTTGTCCAGCGCGTCGAGGCCGGAGAACAGATCGGCAAGGTCAAAGCCGTCGCGCACCACGGCGAACGCCCGCACCACTTCGCGCGGGCTGCGGCCGGTCGCTTCCTGCATCTTGGTGATGAAGGCCGGGCCGCCGCGATTGATGACATCGTTGGACAGCACGCGCGTGATGATCTCGCGGCGCAGCCGGTGGCGTGGCGATGTCGTCGGCGTATTTCTTCTCCATCTTGTCGGGGAAATAGGCCAGCAGGTCGCGCGTCGAAATGCGGATCGTCCGGCACGTCCGACGCGACGATTTCGGAGAACAGCACGATCTTGGCATAAGCGAGCAGCACGCCGAGCTCGGCGCGGGTCAGCGGCTCGCTGCGCGCGGCACGCTCGGTGAGCTGCGCCGGCGAAGGCAGGTTCTCCACCGCCCGGTCGAGCAGACCGCGGCCTTCGAGGATGGTCATGAAGCGCGCCTCGTGGCCCATGTCGGCCAGCCCGCGCCGGTGCGCCAGCGAGATCGCCAGCGTCTGGCCGTAATTGTTGGCCAGCACCAGGCGGCCGACCTCGTCGGTCATCTCGGCGAGCAGCTTGTTGCGCGCCGGGCGGGCGAGCGCACCGCGCCGCATGGCGTTGGCCAGCGCGATCTTGATGTTGACCTCGACGTCGGAGGAATTGACGCCGCCGGAATTGTCGATGGCGTCGGAATTGCAGGCGCCGCCGACGAGGCCGAACTCGATGCGGGCGCGCTGGGTGACGCCGAGATTGGCGCCCTCGCCGATGACCTTGGCGCGCAGCTCGCGCGCCGTGACGCGGATGGCGTCATTGGCGCGGTCGCCGACCTCGGCATTGGTTTCGCTCGACGCCTTCACATAGGTGCCGATGCCGCCGAACCAGAGCAGATCGACATCCGCCTTCAGGATGGCGTTCATGATCTCGTTGGGCGAGGCGGTGGTTTTTTCCAGCCCGATCGCTTTTGCGGCCTCCGCCGATAGCGTGACCGATTTCTGCGCGCGCGAAATGATCGCGCCGCCCTTGGAGAGTTTTGTCTTGTCGTAGTCCTGCCAGCTGGAGCGCGGCAGGTCGAACATGCGCTTTCGTTCCGCAAACGAAACGGCCATGTCCGGGTCGGGATCGATGAAGATGTCGCGATGGTCGAAGGCGGCGATCAGCCGGGTCTGCTCGGACAGCAGCATGCCGTTGCCGAACACGTCGCCCGACATGTCGCCGACGCCGACGACGGTGAACGGCGTCGTCTGGATGTCGCGGTTCACCTCGCGGAAGTGGCGCTTCACCGCCTCCCACGCGCCCTTGGCGGTGATGCCCATCTTCTTGTGGTCGTAGCCGGCGGAACCGCCGCTGGCGAACGCATCGTCCAGCCAGAAATGGTGCTTTTCGCTGAAATGCCGTTGGCGGTGTCGGAGAAGGTGGCCGTGCCCTTGTCGGCGGCGACGACGAAATAGGGGTCGTCCTTGTCGCGCCGCACCAGGCCCTTCGGCGGCACCACCTTGTCGCCGTCGAGATTGTCGGTGATCGACAGCAGCGACGAGATGAAATTGACATAGGCCGCCTTGCCGGCTTCGAACCAGACGTCGCGCTGCTGCGGCGACGGCAGGCGCTTCGGGAAGAAGCCGCCCTTGGCGCCGACCGGCACGATGACGGCGTTCTTCACCTGCTGCGCCTTGACGAGGCCCAGCACTTCGGTGCGGTAGTCCTGGGCACGGTCGGACCAGCGCAGACCGCCGCGCGCCACCGGACCGAAGCGCAGATGCACGCCCTCGACTTCGGCGCCATAGACGTAGATCTCGCGCCATGGGCGCGGCTCAGGCAGGCCGTCGATGGCGCGCGAACTCGAGCTTCAACGCCAGCGACTGGCCGCGCTCCTTCGTTTCGGCAACGAAATGGTTTGTCCGCAGCGTCGCCTCGATCAGATTGGAATAACGGCGAATGATGGTGTCGTCGTCGATGTTCGGCACATCGTCCAGCGCATCCTTGATCTTCGCCTTGAGATGCTTGGCCGTCACCTCGCCGTCGGCGCCGGCCTTCGGATCGAAGCGCGCGACGAACAGCGCATAGAGCCCTCGCGCCAAATCCGGGTAGCGGTTCAGCGTGCCGGCGATAAAATCCTGGCTTTGCGGAATGCCGGCCTGCTGCAAATAGCGGCCATAGGCGCGCAGCAGTCCAAGCTCGGCGGGCCTGAGACCGGCCGTCTGCGCCAGCGCGTTGTAGCCATCATTGTCAGCCTCGCCGCGCCAGACGGAGAGAAAGGTCTCCTCGAAGAGCAGGCCTTCGTCCTTGAGGTCGAGCGGCCGATCGAAACCGCTCTCCAACTCCATGTCGTGCACGAAGACGGATTCACTGTTTTCGTCGGCGACTTCGAAGGTGCGCTCGCTGATGACGCGAAAACCCATATTCTCCAGCAGCGGAACGCGCCGCGACAGCGAGACCGGTGCGCCGAAATGGAAGATTTTCAGCGCGACCTCGTTGGGCTTGTGCCCGCCGTGCTGATAGTAGTCGATGTCGATGCGGTTGCCGGCGTCGAGCGCAACGATGCGCCCCGCATCGACAAGCGCGTCTTCCGGCGTGAAATTGTTGCGATAGCTGTCCGGAAAGCGGTCGGCGATGGCGATAAGGGCAGCGTCGCCTTGCACATCGCCCGCGGCCTCGCGCACCGCGTCTTCCCAGGTGCGCACGATATCGCGAATGGCAGCTTCGAGCGTCGACTGCTCGATCTTCGGCGTCTTGCCGCCGGAGCGGCCAATGATGAAATGCACGCGCGCCAGCCCGCCTTCCGGGAAGGACGGGTAATAGGCGGAGAGCCGGCCATCATAGGCGGTCTTCAGATAGGCCCCGATCTTCTCGCGCACCACGGAATCGTAGCGGTCGCGCGGCACGAAAACCAATACGGACACGAAACGATCGAACTGATCGAGGCGCGGCAGCACGCGTACGCGCGGCCGATCGACAAGGTTGAGGATCGCTTCCGAATGTTGCCGTAGAACTTCCGGTTCGATCTGGAACAGCTCGTCGCGTGGATAGGATTCCAGCACATTGATCAGCGCCTTGCCGGAATGGTCGTGCGGGTCGAAGCCGAGTTTCTGGATCACTATCTCCGCCTTGGAACGCAGATAGGGGATCCTCATCACCGAGCGCGTGTAGGCCGTCGAGGTGAACAGGCCGACGATACGCAGTTCACCGGCGAGCTTGCCCTTGGCATCGAAAGTCTTGACGCCGACATAGTCGAGATAGGCACGACGGTGGATCACCGATTTTGCATTGGCCTTGGTGACGATCAGCGGATCGGGGCCATAGAGGAAGGTTCGCACTTCCTCCGTGGTCGTCGGGCTGGAGTGCGTATCGCGGCGCAGCACGGTGACGTCAGGGTCCGACAGGATGCCGAGGCCGGGATCCTTCAGGCGCTTCAGCGTGCCGCTTTTTTCGGTGCCGGAATAGGAAAACTCCCGCATGCCGAGGAAGGTAAAATTCTCGTCGCGCAGCCATTCAAGGAAGGCTATGGCTTCAGCCACCGCCGCCTTGTCGAGCGGCACCGGCGCGTAGCGGAATTGCGAGATCGCCTGGTCGAGGCGCGCCAGCATCGGCTTCCAGTCGCGCACCGCAGCGCGGATCTGCTCCAGCAGCTTCTTCAAACGGTCACGCAGCTGGTCCGCTTGAGCGGCGGTGAGCTTCGGCACATGCACATGGATGAGGCTGACGCGGTCAGGCGTGGCGTCGCCTTTGCCGCCTTGCCCGTCAGCGACGATCTGCTGCACGCCGGACTTGGTGTGGCGAACATCGAAAACCGGATGGATGACCAGCGAAGGTTCGCCTGCGACATCGGTGATCTCGCCCATCACCGAATCGAACAGGAAAGGCATATTGTCGTTAATGGCCGTGATCACCGTCAGCGGCCGGCCGGCCCGGACGAGCTCGGCGTCATCGTCGATGGCGATGATGCTGTCGCCCTTGTTGTGTCTTGAGAGTGCGTCAGCCGCGAATTGCGCCGCCCGATCCAGCACCGCGCCGTCATAGGCGCGGATATCTTCGGCCGGCGCCTTCTCGCGCAAATAGGCCGCCAGACTGGCGGCGATCGACGATGATTTCGCCTTGACGGGCTTGGCTTTGACGACGCTCTTTTTGGCAGCGGTCCGGGCTTTGACGCTGGTCGGCATGATCGAATTGTCCCTCCCCACGACGAACGCGACCGCGCCCGTCTATTACATATGAGCCGTCTTTCCGCAGGTTGCGGGACCGCCCTCGTTATTTGCTGCTATACCAAGCAGATGTCGTGTATTTGACGCCGTGCTCGGCGGCTCTGTCGAGGGCAAATTTTCATATTGGCAATGAGAGGAGATGCATTCATGTCGGACAAGATCACCGCCCTGGACCTGAAGCCCTCCAGCGAATTGAGCGATGCGACCAAGGCCTATTTCGACAAATGCGTCGAAAAGCTTGGCCTGATACCGAATGTGCTCCTGGCCTATGCGTTCGACGAGAAGAAGCTGCGCGCCTTCACCGACATGTACAACGACCTGATGCTGGGTGACTCCAACTTGTCGAAGCTGGAGCGCGAGATGATCGCGGTCGCCGTCTCCAGCGTGAACCACTGCTATTATTGCCTGACCGCGCATGGCGCGGCAGTGCGCCAGCTCTCAGGCGACCCGGCGCTGGGCGAAATGATGGTGATGAACTACCGCGCCGCCGAGCTTTCGTCGCGCCAGAAGGCGATGCTGGACTTTGCCGTGAAGCTGACGGAGCAGCCGGCGAAGATCGAGGAGAGCCGACCGCGCGGCGTTGCGGGAGGCCGGCTTCACGGATCGCGACATTTGGGACATTGCCTCGACGGCAGCGTTTTTCAACATGTCGAACCGCGTGGCGGCGGCGATCGATATGCGGCCGAATGCGGAATATCACGCGATGGCGAGGTAGCCGCCGACTTCAGATGTCGGTAGCCGCCTCTATTGTTCCACTCCCGCTCTCGCATAGTCCGGCACGCGGAAACGGCGGCGATAGGCGCCGGGCGCCAAGCCGGTCAGGCGTCGAAACAGACGCCGGAAGAAAGCCGGCTCCTCGTAGCCAACCTTCCAGCTGATTTCGTCGACCGAAGCCTCAGTCCGCTCGAGCCGCCGCTTGGCGTCCTCGATGCGCAGGCGCTGCACATAGGCGATGGGGCTGAGGCCCGTCGCGGCGGTGAAACGGCGCTTGAATGTGCGCTCTGGTAGACCTGAGCGTTTGACCATCTCCTCGATCGGATTGGCGACGGAGAAGGTGCGGGCGACCCATTGCTGCGCCGTCTGGATCGCCTGATCGCCATGATCGCCGCGGCCCTCGAAGACCATGTAGGGCGTCAAGCCCGTCCTGGTGCCATTGCAGGGCGAAGTAACGCGCCACCGTCTGCGCCGAGGTGGCGCCGGCGTGACGCGCAATCAGGTAGAGCACCAGATCGTGCCAGGTCATCGAGGCGCCCGACGAGATCAGCTCCTCACGGTCGCCCGAGACGACCAGGACGCGGTCGGGATGGGCACGAATAGCGGGGTAGGCTGTTGCAAAGGTCGGCGCATAGCCAAAGTGCACGGTGGCGTCCTTGCCATCGAACACGCCCGTCTCGGCGATCAGAAAGATGCCGGAGCACGCCGAGCACAAAAGCGCGCCACGACGGTGCATTGCCGCCAGCCATTCGACCAATTCGGGATAGCGGTCCTTTGTCCAGCCGTCGGGCCCAATGACGACCGACGGAACGATAATGATATCGGTCGTCTCGATGTCAGAGACCGCTCGCTGCACCATGATCGGCACGCGGCTCGCCAGCTCGAGCGGACCGATCGCTTCGCCGACAATCTCGACATGAAACGGCGACTCTTGCGGTCCGCCCCCAGGTGCGGGCACGATCGAAAAGGCGTTCATCACGTCGAAGATGCCACTCAGCGTCGACAAGGCAGCGTCGGGAATGGCCAGCAGGCTGACCCGAAAAGGCCCGGTTCCGCTCTGAATCGCGCTTCGAGACATATCGTTCCACTGATGCGTGAACGGACTGGATCACAACAAACGCCATCCTATTTCAACCTGTCGTGGCGCAAAAGGCCCGGTTTTGGACTCTCCCGCTCTGCCGTTCGTGCGTCGACGCTGCCATCTTCCCGGCCACTGGTTTCACCGATTTGCCAAGGGAGAATGACAATGGATCACATCAAGACAAACAGCATCGACACCGCGAAACTCGACGCAATCGTCGCCCGCGCCATCAGTGACATCTCAGCCGGCTATGGCGGCGTGATGGTAAGCCTGGGCAACCGGCTCGGTCTCTACAAGGCCTTGGCGGGCGCCGGGCCGCTGACACCGCGCGAACTTTCCGGCCGCACCGGCTGCGCCGAGCGATACGTCCAGCGAATGGCTGAATTCGCAGGTTGCCGGCGGCTATGTCGACTACCACGCCATCAGCCACACCTACGAGCTGACAGCGGAACAGGCGCTTGTCCTGGCGGATGAGGAGAGCCCGGTGTTCATTCCGAACGCCTGGTCGGTGCCTGCCTCCATGTGGGCCGACGAGGAGAAGGCCGTGGAAGCCTTCCGCACCGGCAAGGGCATTGCCTGGGGCGATCATGATGGCCGCCTGTTTTGCGGCGTCGCCGCCTTCTATCGCAATTCGTACAAGGCGAGCCTTGTATCGCAATGGTTGCCGTCGCTCGACGGCGTCGTTGACAAGCTCCAAGGCGGCGCACGGGTGGCGGATGTAGGCTGTGGCCACGGGCATTCCACCGTGCTGATGGCGCAGGCGTTTCCGAAGTCACGCTTCGTCGGCATCGACGGGCACCAGCGCTCGGTCGAGGAAGCACGCGCGGTGGCCGGAAAGGCGGGCGTGGCCGGAACGACAACCTTCGTCACGGCGAAGGCCGACAATTATCCGGGCCAGGACTACGACCTGATCTGCTTCTTCGACTGCCTGCACGACATGGGCGATCCGGTCGCGGCCGCTAGCCATGCCGCCAAGGCGATCGCACGGGATGGCACGGTGATGCTGATCGAGCCTTATGCGAGCGACCAGGTCGAAAACAACATCTCGCCCGTCGCGCGCATGTACTACGCGGCATCGACGACGATCTGCTGCGCTCACGCAATCTCGGAGGGTGGGCACATGGTTCTCGGCGCCCAGGCCGGCGAAGCACGGCTTGCCGATGTCTTTCGCAAGGCGGGTTTCAGCCGGTTCCGGCGCGCCTTCGCGACCCCATTCAACCTTGTTCTTGAAGCGAAGCTCTAGCCGCGCTTCTCAATTCACGGGAGGCTTTATCCGATGACAACGACAACCGTTTTGAACGGCCGACGAAGGGCCGAACTGAGCCTGATGAGGACGGTGCTCGATGCCGCAACTGGCTGCAGGACACGACGCGAGCATCACATCTCCGCCCGGACGCTTTCGCGGATGGACAACCACATGCTCACGGATATCGGGGTGACCCGGCTGGACCCGGCATTCGGCCGAACACCACATCCGCATTGATGTCGAAAAGTCTTGCTCTCGATCCGGCTACTCCGCCGGCTCGGGGGCAAGCTCGACTTTGTCTGGCATCTGCCTGCCGGGCAGCCTTCGCCACAGCAGCCACGATAGGATCGACATCAGCCCCAGTGCCGGAATGATTGTCGATATGGCCACAACCGGTTCGCCGATCAGCGCCGCGGCGGTGCCGCCCAAAAGGCCGGCGCCCATCTGCATGAAGCCGAACAGGGCCGACGCCGCACCGGCATTTTCTGGAAACTGCGCAAGCGCTGCTGTCGTCATGGCTGAGATGACAAATGCAATGCCGAAGGCATAGGCGGCGACCGGCAGCATGACCGACCACAACGTTGGTTCGCCAAGGCGCAAGAGTACGGCCAGAGCCAGACTGCCGACCCCGATCATCGCCAGACCGACCGGCACCATCGCCAGCGCCGCGAAGCGTCGCATCATGGCGCGCATGACCAGCGATCCGACAAAAAAGCTGGCCGATTGCATCAGCATGGCAAGGCCGAATTGGCTGGGCGTCAACCCGACACGGTTCATCAGCACAAAGGGCAGCATGGTCGCCAGCGCATAGAGCGCGCCGGGCGCACCGGCATTGGTGAGGCTGGCGGTGATGAAGCCGGGATTGGACAGAAGCATCCAATAGCTGGCGGCGAGCGCCCGCGGCTGGATGCGGGTGATGTCGCGGGCGACCGTTTCCTTCAGGGCAAAAAGCGTAACCAGAGCCAGCACGACACCGGCGCCGGCCATGACGACGAACACCGCATGCCAGCCGAATGCTTCCATGACCAGCCCACCGATGGTGGGCGAGAGCGCCGGACCAATCGCCAGAATGATGCCGATCAGGTTCATGATGCGGGTGGATTGCTCGTGCGTGAACAGGTCGCGCACGATGGCGCGCGACATGGCAATGCCGGCCGCAGCGCCAACGCCTTGCAGCAGGCGTGCAAGGATCAGTGTGTCGATGTTCGGCGCGAAGACGGCGAGGAAGCTGGAGACGGTGTAGATCGCCATGAAGGCAAGCGTCACCGGGCGACGGCCCAAACCGTCGGAGATCGGCCCGCAGACGAGCTGAGCGAAAGCAAAGCCGGCAAAGTAGAGCGACAGCGACATTTTTACTGCCGCCTCGGTTGTGCCGAACGCATGCACGATCTCGGGCATCGCCGGCGTATAGAGCGCCATCGAGATCGGGCCGATGGCGGCCAGTGCCGCCCCGATGATGCTGACCCGCCGCTCGCTCATCAGCGGCTTCGGCGTATCCTCGCTCATGCGGCGGCTCCGACCGTGCGCGCGGCTGTCAGGTTCGTTCGCGACTGTCTTGAGCACATCGAGAAAGCGCGTCCAGTCTTCCTGCGACACGCCCAGCCGACGCATCGGCGCGCAAGCCGGCGCTGATCGGCGTGATCTTTTCCAGCAGCTTCTCGGCGGCTTCCGTCAGCAGCACACGCTTGGCGCGGCGGTCGGCAACATCCGGAACGCGCTCGACCATCCCCTTGGCCTCAAGCCGGTCGAGGAAGCCGGTCACCGTCATCGCCTCGACACCCATCCGCTCGGCGAGATCCGTCTGCCGCACCGCGCCGGCGCGGGCGATGTGAACAAGGGTACGGCCTTCGCCGGGCGTCAGGCCCAGGCCGGCCTCCGCAATACGCCGATCCATTTCAGCGCGGATCAGCCGCGCTACATCGGTAACCAGAAAACCCATGCTGTCGGGATCGATACGGCTTGGCATTTAGTAAGGCATCCTTATTATCAGTTTCACATAGTAAAACCTCCGCCGGTGGTCAAGAGTGGTTGCGGCGCGGGCGATCCACGCCTACATCGGGCTCCTCCCAACGATTTAGCCCGAAGGTTCACCATGGCCGCTCCGAAGATCGATGCTCCGTTGACCCGCTGGACCGGCCCGCTCGGTCTGCCGGACTTCACAAAGGTCGATGACAAGGATTTCGGCCCGGTATTCGACGAGGCCTTTGCCGCGCACAATGCCGAGATCGAGGCGATCACCTCCGAGAAAGCCGAACCGACAGTCGAGAACACGCTGGCAGCGCTGGAACTGTCCGGCGATGCGCTGGATCGCGTCTCCTCGATCTTCTGGTGCCGCGCCGGCGCTCACACCAACGATACGATCCAGGCTATGGAACGGGAGGTGTCGCCCAAAATGGCGCGGCATTGGTCGGCCATTTCGATGAACGCAAAGCTGTTCGGGCGCATCGACGACCTCTATCAGCAGCGGGAAGAGCTGAAGCTCGATGCCGAGACGCTGCGGGTGTTGGAAAAGACCTGGAAGAATTTTGTCCGCGCCGGCGCGAAGCTGGACGAAAAGGGCAAGAAGCGCCTTGCGGCCATCAACGAGGAGCTGGCATCGCTGGGCGCGGCCTTCAGCCAGAACCTGCTGGCCGACGAGCGTGACTGGGTGCTGCTGCTGGACGAGGCCGACCTTGCGGGCTTGCCGGACTTCCTGAAAAGCGCGATGGCCGAGGCGGCCGAGATGCGCGGCGAAAAGGGTCGCTATGCCGTGACCTTGTCGCGCTCGATCTACGAGCCGTTCATGTCTTCCTCCGACCGCCGCGACCTGCGCGAAAAGGTCTTTGAAGGCTTCATCATGCGCGGCCAGATGGGCGGCAAGAGCGACAACACCGAGACGGTGAAGAAGACGCTGGCGCTACGCGCCGAAAAGGCCAAGCTGCTGGGCTACGAAAACTACGCAGCGTTGAAGCTCGACGACACCATGGCCAAGACGCCGCGCGCGGTGCTGGGCTTGCTCGAGCCGGTGTGGCGCAAGGCGCTGGAAAAGGCGTCGGCCGACGAGGTGGAGTTGCAGCGCATCGCGACCGCCTCGGGCAGCAACGAAAAGATCGCCGGCTGGGACTGGCGCTATTATCAGGAGAAGCTGCGCGCCGAAAAATTCGCCTTCGACGAGGCGGAACTGAAGCCGTACCTGCAGCTCGACAATATCATCGCCGCTTGCTTCGACGTTGCCACACGCCTCTTCGGCATCACCTTTCAGGAAGTGCCGAACATCCCGGGCTGGCATCCCGACATGCGCACGTTCAAGGTGCTGGATGCCGATGGCAGCGAGTTGGCGATCTTTCTTGGCCGATTATTTCGCCCGGCCGTCAAAGCGGTCCGGCGCATGGATGAGTTCGCTCCAGTCCGGCTATGGCCTCGGCGAGGGCTCGACCCCGATCATCTACAACGTCATGAACTTCGCCAAGCCGCCGGCCGGCGAGCCGGCGCTGCTGTCGCTCGACGAGGCAAAGACCCTGTTCCACGAGTTCGGCCACGCCCTGCATGGCATGCTGACAAAGGTGACCTGGCCGTCGGTCGCCGGAACGTCCGTGTCGCGTGACTGGGTCGAACTGCCTTCGCAGCTCTACGAACATTGGCTAACCGTCCCTTCCATTCTCGAAAAGCACGCACTGCACGCCAAGACGGGCAAGCCGATGCCGAAGGCGCTGCTGGACAAGCTGCTCGCGGCGCGCACCTTCGCGGCGGGTTTCAACACCGTCGAGTTTGCCTCATCGGCGCTGGTCGACATGGCCTATCATGAGAAGACCGACGCACCGGAGGAGCCGCTCGCCTTCGAAGCGGAAACACTCAGGCGACTTGCCGCGCCCGAAGTCATTCCGATGCGCCACCGCACACCGCAGTTCGGCCACATCTTTTCCGGCGACGGCTATTCGGCAGGCTACTATTCCTACATGTGGTCGGAAGTGCTCGACGCCGACGCGTTTTCGGCCTTCGAGGAAACGGGCGACGCCTTCGATCCGGCGCTTGCGGCGAAGCTGAAGCAACACATCTACGCCGCCGGCGGCTCGAAGGATCCGGAAGAGCTGTACAAGGCGTTCCGTGGCAAGATGCCGACGCCGGATGCGATGATGGAGAAGCGCGGCTTGGTCTGAACCTGGCTACACGACCGTCCCTGCAAGACGCAACGCAGCCTGATCGCGGCTACGCATAAAACTTTAGAATAATCCGGATAATTAAGTAAGCAATTGCTTACGCGCTAGCGTGATACTCTCTCGTTGAGCATGCTGGGATTGGGCCGAAAACGCGCGGCCCCATGCTCCGGGAATACAGCATTGAAGTGTGCGCTCTTTATCCCATTTCTCGTTGTGCCATTTCTCGTTCTCCCAACTACAACTTATGCGCTAGAAACACTACTAAAGATTGTAGATACCGACGGCGCCATACAGCTCGTCACCGACGAAGACTTTGCCAGGATCGGCGAGATTACAGTGCGCACCCCCCTGATCGGGTATCCCAAGGATGCAAAAGTTGAATCGATCGGACATGATGCGACCGGGCTAAGGCTGCGTGACGTACTCACGCATTTCAACATCAGCGGTACCGTTGCTGAAGCTATCGCATTCGATGCCTACCGGATCGACATCCCGGTCGCGGACGCACTGAACTATGACGTCATCCTGGCCAGGAAAGTAGACGGCAAGCAACTCAGCATCCGTGATCGTGGGCCGCTGTGGGTCGTCTATCCGCTCAAGGATCATCCGGAACTGAAAACGCCAGTATTCGAGGCTCGTGCCGTCTGGCAGCTGAAGGAGTTGCACATGAGATGATGAGGGACCGCTTCTTTTCCAGGCAGTGGCTGGCGCTGAGATTTGCCATTGTTCTGCTTTCAGCCATTGGATTCCATGTCTTAATTTATCAAGACCTCGACCATCAAAGAGAGCGACTGGTCGAACACGGCGTCGGCTCGGCAAGGCTGGAAGTGCTCTCCCGGCTGCAAATTGAGTTTAGCCTCATATTCGAAAACGCGAGGCTGTACGTCGAACGTCGATCGGGCGTAACGATCGATGACGTCAATCGTGCACTGGACATCTTCTGGAGCCGCGTCTCGCCGGGGCTAAATGAAACGTACAGAGATGCGTATCACGCCGTGGATGTCGACACATCGGTTATCGATGATCTCGCTGGGGAGTTGCCACGGTTCGAGACAGCGGTGAGGCAATTGCGACCCGGTGAACCGGCTTCGCTGGCAGTGCTAGACACCATTTGGGAAAAATACCGTGTCGCGGTCATGGCCTTTTCGCAAGCCGCCTACGGGGCTCGCGTGCGGACTCTCCAGGATGCCAGTATCGAGGAAGCAAATCTGTTCGCCGCACTGAAACGCTATAAGCTTGCATTCACTGCCTACGGCGCAGTGCTTTTGCTCTGGTTGTTGAACGAACTTGCATGGGCCAGCCGGATCGTCGACCAGCTGTCGGATTCGAGTGAGCACAATCGGGCGCTCGCCAACACCGATGCGCTCACCGGCCTGGCAAACCGGCGGTCGTTTGATCGCGAGCTGAGGCGCGGCGATCGGGATGCCGAAGGAGGTCGGATCACAGGCATGTGGATCGACATCGACCGCTTCAAGTCGATCAACGATGCTTTTGGCCACAGTATCGGCGACGGCATCTTGATCGAGGTCGCGAGACGGCTGCGCTTGCAGGAACCATCGATCTTCGTCAGCCGCATCGCCGGAGATGCGTTCTTCATGCTCCTCGATCGCGGACAGACGTCCGCACTGGCCATCGCCGAACGTCTGTGCGCAGCCGCGCGTCAGCCGATCGAACTGGAGGGGCGCAGCTTTGATGTTACGCTCAGCATCGGCGTCGCGTCCGTGGATGCGCACATCGATGGCCGTGTCGAAGCATTGCTGCTGCACACCAGTCTGGCGTTGCTGGCAGCCAAGAAGATGGGCGGCGACCGAGCGCTGGCGTTTAGTGAGGAACTCGCGACGAGCCATCGCACGGAGAT
>CAVQCL010000008.1:0-22940 GCA_963710935.1 uncultured Alphaproteobacteria bacterium
GGGCGTGGGGCGGAGGCTGACTCGGCCGACGCAGCTCCCTCCCCCTTGAGGGGAGGGTGGCCGCGAAGCGGCCGGGTGGGGTCGCCTCGGCCGTCCTTGACCCACCTTTTCGATCTACTGCCTGCAAAAACAAAAAGGCCGGCGCGCTGCCGCACCAACCCCACCCGGCCCTTCGGGCCACCCTCCCCTCACGGGGGAGGGAGCTCGGCAGCCTACGCCGGCACGGCTTCGATCGTCCGAGCGCCTGCATCTGGCGCTTGGCGGCGGCTTTCACCGCATCCTGCACCTTTCGAACGCGCGAACCTCGATCTGCCGCACCCGTTCGCGGGAAATGTCGAATTCGCTGACAAATCTTCCAGCGTCAGCGGCTCGTCGGACAACCGGCGCGCCTCGAAGATGCGCCGTTCGCGCTCGTTGAGCACACCGAGCGCGCTCGACAGCATCTCGCGGCGGTTGCCGAGCTCGTCCTGCTGATAGATCTCTCGGCGCTCTCATGGTCGTGGACCAGCCAGTCCTGCCATTCGCCGAACTCGCCTGGTGGCGCGGATCGGCGCGTCAGCGAAGCATCGCCGACAGGCGACGGTTCATCGACACGACTTCGGCCTCGGAGACATCCAGCCGCGTGGCGATCTCCGTGATCTGTCGGGCTTCAAATCGCCGTCGTCGAGCGCCTGGATCTTGCCCTTCACCTTGCGCAAATTGAAGAACAGCCGCTTCTGGTTGGCCGTGGTGCCCATCTTCACGAGGCTCCACGAACGCAGGATGTATTCCTGAATCGAGGCCTTGATCCACCACATCGCATAGGTCGCAGGCGGAAGCCGCGCTCCGGTTCGAATTTCTTCACGGCCTGCATGAGGCCGACATTGCCTTCTGAAATGGCCTCGCCGATCGGCAGGCCATAACCGCGGTAGCCCATCGCGATCTTGGCAACGAGCCGCAGATGGCTGGTGACGAGCTTATGCGCGGCGAGTGTCCTGATGCTCGTTGTACCGCTTGGCGAGCATGTACTGTTCTTGCGGCTGAAGCATCGGAAAGCGGCGGATTTCTTCCATGTACCGGGCGAGTCCGCCTGGCCGGATACGATACTGGGTAATGACTGGGCCATAGTTAGCACCCTTCCTTCTCACGATCATGCCCCGATCAAGGCGGGCATGTGACCAGCCCGAGCATTTTTGCTCAGCGCCAGACAACCAAGGGATATAGGAACAAAAGTGGAAATCCGACTCCCGGTCCACCCTCGGACCGGAATTTCGCATGTACGTGTACGGAAGGCCAGTGACAAAAAGTTAATGTGCCTTCAGCCTCCCTGAACGCCGAAGATTTCGGCAGACGAATGCAGGGATCAAGGGAACGGGTTTTCAATCCCCCCTCGCAAAAAAGGGGGCGGTCAAACCAGCACGACGATCTTGCCAATTTGCTCGTTCGATTGAGGAACCGGTAGCATCGACGATCTGATCGAAGGCAAAGGTTCGGGTAATGATGGGGTCCAGCAAGCCCGCGCTCAATCCTCCGAAGGATGAATGACTTCGCCGCATCCAGGCGTGCGGGATCGCCGGTGATCCATGCACGAGATAGCCCCGAGACGTCAGGCTCTTGCTCAGCGCGCTGAAAAGCGGAAACGGCGTCGGCTCGGCGCTCAGTCCCCGATACTCGATCAAGGTGCCGCCGGGCGACATAGCGGCGGCCAAGGGTTCGAAAATCGGCCCGCCGACCGGATCGAAAGCAGTTGAAACCGCCTGGCCCGGCAACCGTCCTCAGGCCCGCTTCCAGGTCTTCCTCCGCCGATGCGATCACATGGTGGGCGCCGGCGTCCAGCAGCGCTTGCCTCTTGTCCGCTGTCCGCGTGACCGCGACGGGAATTGCGCCGACCATGTTGGCGATCTGTATCGCCGCCAGCCCGACGCTGCTTGAAGCGGCAGTGATGACGACGATCTCGCCCTGGCTGAGTCCGCCGATGTCGATCAAGCCGCCATAGGCCGTTAGATATTGCATCCAGGTTGCCGCCGCCTTTTCCAGCTCAGCGAAGCCGGGTGCCTGACCAGCAGCGCTGCTGGAAAGATGGCATGGTCGCCATAGGCGGGCCAACGCACCATCGAGACCGGAGGCACCACGCTGACCACCATTCCCGGCGTCAGGTTCGCCACGCCATCGCCAAGCTTGTCGACGATGCCGGCAGCCTCCAGGCCGAGCCCGGACGGCAATTGCGGCTCCTCGATGTATCTGCCCGACCGCAGCAGCGCGTCTGCACGGTTGATGCCCAGGGCTTTGACCTTGATGCGAACCTCGCCCAGTCCTGGTTCGCGCATCTCCACATCCTCGATCCGAGGACTTCCGGGCCACCGATTTCGTGGAAGCGGACGATGCGCGCCATGGCAATACTCCGAAGCAATTGTTCGGAATTGCATATGACATTGGCGTCATCCGCAGATAATATGGCGTTTGGCTAGAACAATAATAACTGTTGGTTTCGAATATGGATCGACTGACAAGCATGGCGGTGTTCGTCAAGGCGGTGGATCTGGGCTCCTTTGCGGGCGCGGCGACGGCCCTGGACTTGTCCGGGCCGATGATCGGCAAACACATTCGCTCGCTTGAGGAGCGGCTGGGCGCGCGCCTCATCAATCGGACAACGCGGCGACAGAGCCTGACCGAGTTTGGCCGTGCGTATTATGAGCGTTGCAGGCTGATCCTGACCGAGGCCGATGCGGCAGACGCGCTTGCCGCCGACCATCTGTCCGAATTGCGCGGGCGACTGCGCGTCGCCATGCCGGTTCATTTCGGACAAAGATGCGTCCTGCCCATCCTGATCGAGTTTGTTCGCCAGCACCCGGCCCTGAAGCTCGACCTGTCGTTCAACGACCGCATCGTCGACCTGCTGGAAGGCGATTTCGATCTTTCCATCCGCACCGGCGCATTGGCCGACAGCGCAGGCATCATCGCACGCAACGTCGCGCGCCAGACGATGATTGTCTGCGCATCGCCAAGCTATGTCGAAAGGCATGGCGAGCCGGACAGCCCGGAGAGCCTGACACGGCACACTGCGGTGATCTACCGGCGATCCGGTCCAGTTCTGCCGTGGCTGTTTCCGCGGGCTGGGCAAGGTTCGATGGAGGTCACCCCGATCGCCGGACACTTCTTCGACGACCTCAACGCCATTGCCGAGGCTGCCGTTGCCGGTATGGGCCTGGCCTGGCTTCCGTACTGGATCGTACGGGAGCAAATCGCGTCAGGCGCCCTGGTCCGGGTTCTGCCCAGTGAGCTTCCCTATCTCTATGACTGCTATGCGCTTTGGCCAAAAGGGCCGTATACGCCGCTGAAGGTTCGGCTGGCAGTTGCCGCACTTGCGGCTGGATTGCCTCGACTTGTGATGCAAGCGCAGACTTGATCACTGCCTGCTCTATGAACCCTTCGACCATTGTATGTCGAGCACGGTGACGACCGGCTCGCCAAGCAGCAGCGGCGTAACCTCGGCGCGATAGTTGGCGTAGTCCGGCGTCTTCAGAAATGCCGATGCGGCCTTCGCGTCCGTGTAATGCTGGAAGGCGCAGATTTCCTGCTGGAACGCGCCGAAGCAGTAGAAATAGGCGAGGTGCGCCGGGTTGGCAGCGATCGCCGGCTGCATGTGCTCGCGCCACACGGCCTGGACATCGTCGCGCTTACCCGGAAGCGTGCGATGTTGGATGAGGAGTGCGTAGCCGGTCATCGGCCTTTCCTTTCAGGCTTGATGTATGGCGGGCTGATTGCGCGCCGCCGCGAGCCAGGAGCCGCTCAGAATAAGGGCAAAAGCCGCGATCAGCCGTGCGTCGATGGGCTCCGACAGCACGATGACGCCTGCGGCCACCGCGACAGCCGGGGCGACATAGGTGATCAGCACGGCGCGTTCCGGCCCGGCTTCGCGCACCAGCATGAAATATGTGGCGAAGGCGAGCGCGGTGCAGAAGACGCCGAGGCTCACGATCGACCATACGACCGTCGCTGACGGCATCGCGGCGGGCCACGCCTGCAGCGCGGGCAGGGCGTAGACGAGCGCTGCGCCGATCAGGCAGACGGCGGTCAACTGTGCTGCCGGCACGTCGTTCAGCCAGCGTGAGGCGATGATGGAGCCGATCGCGTAACAAACCGCAGCCAGCAGGATTTCGCCGACCGCAAACAGCCCGCCGCCAAGCGTCGGCAAGGCCAGCACGAAGACGCCGATGAAGCCAAGCCCGAGGCCGATCCAGCGGCGCGGGCCCAGGCGTTCGTCAGAGCCCGCCAATTTAGCCAGGGCGATGGTGACGACCGGGGTCAGCGCGATCAACAGGCCAGCGGTCGAGCTGTCGATGCTGGTCTCGCCATGTGTGATCAGCCCCCATGGCAACAGCATTTCGGTTAGGCAGAAGGCGGCGGCCGGGAGCCAGTGCGTGCGCAGCCAGCCGAGGTTGCTCCTAACGAGGAAAGGCAGCAGCGCGAGCGCGCCGACGCTGACCCGGGCGAAGACCAGGAAGGGCACCGAGACCTCGGCGACGGCGATCTTGATCAGCAGATAGGGCACGCCCCAGAGCACGCTGAGCAATGCAAAAAGCAGGAGAGCGCGTCGTGTCATGACGGCCTCACGGCAAGAAAAGTGTTCCATCCGTCGCGGTCGCAGTCGAGGCGAAACTCGCCCCAGAGCAGTTTTAGGCCGGCGGCGGCGAGGCGGGCGGCGAAATCGGGGCGGCTCCAGTAAATGGTGTGGTACTCGCCTGTGGTCTCATGGTCGCCATCGCGCATCGAGACGAGCAGCGCGCCGCCGGGCCTGAGTGACTGCGTCAGCTTGGCCAGCACCTGGTCAATCTCCTCACGCGGCACATGGATCAGGCAGCACATGGCCACGACCGCGTCATACGGGCGGCCGACAGGATCGGTGATGACGTCCAGCAATTCGCCTGTCTTGCCCCGCGCCGCTTGCAGTTCGAGGAAGCGTTTCGTGGCGTCGGTGCGGCGCACCTTCAGGCCGAGCGTCTCGAGGAAATCCGCGTCAAAGCCGGGGCCAGAACCGATCTCCAACATGCGGCCGCTCGGGCCGGCAATGTCGGCGACGCGCCGAAACGCTGTCTGGTCGAAGGCGTTCGGTATCTCGGACACGAGGGTGCAATAGTGGTCGGCTTCGGCTTCGTAGGACGCGATGGTCTGGCGGCGTTGCGACAGGGTGGTCATAGGAAGGCTCCGTGAGTTGGTTAGATGAACCGCCCCCTCACCCGGCCTCCGCTTCGCTCGGCCACCCTCTCCCCGCTGGGGAGAGGAAGCCGACAAGCTCGGCGCTTTCCTCTTCTCCCCAGCGGGGAGAAGGTGGCCGCGAAGCGGCCGGATGAGGGGGCGTGTCCGATGCGATGCGTCGATCACCGTTCAGCGGCTGCGGCCCGAAATGGCGTGGCCGTCGAGCAGGCCGAGGTCGCGCTGGACATGGGCTGATAGCGAACGCCGGTCGAGCAGGCCGCGGCGGCGAGGGCGGAACGGGGTAGTGAAGAGGTCGAGGATCGTCTGGCGGGCGGTGGTCATTGTCGTGCTCCTTGTTGGTTCGATCTGATGACCCGAACATGGCCGATCCGCGCTTGGCTTCCAATCGAACGTCAGCTATCATGCATCAACTGGGTCGATGCATGATGAGTTGGGAGCTGCCGCCGCTAGGCGCCATCCGCGTGTTCGAGGCGGCCGCCAGGTTGGGCAGCTTCACCAAGGCCGCCGAGGAGCTCGGCATGACTCAGTCGGCCGCCAGCTACCAGATCAAGGTGCTGGAAGAGCGCGCGGGAACTCCGCTTTTCATACGAAAAATCAGGCAGATAGCGCTGACTGAAGCCGGCGAGCAGTTGGCGCCGCTGGTGACCGGCGCTTTTTCCGGCCTCGCGGATGCGTGGATATCGACCAAGGGCAGCGCCAGCGGCGTACTATCCGTCACGACGCTCGACAACTTCGCCTCGAACTGGCTGGCGGTACGGTTGGGAGAATTCCAGTTGATGCATCCGGAGCTCGCCGTGAAGGTCGACGTCTCCCAGCGGCTGGTCGATTTTTCGCGCGAGACATGGATTCGGCATCCGCAGCGGGGCCGGCCGGTGGCCGGGGCTCGTCTCGCATTATCTTTCCGGACCGACTATACGCCGATGATCAGCCCACGGCTGGCGAAAGCGTCGGCGGTATCCATCGACCCGAGGACCTCTACAAGGTGCCGCTATGCTGCGCCGATGACATCTGGTGGAAGAAATGGTTCGCGGCTGCCGGCCTGTCCTTCGACCGTGCCCGCGTGATCGCCGGGCCGGTGCTCGCAACGCAGTCCAATGACGCGATGGCTGCGATGACCGACCAGGGCGCGGCGATGCTCACGCGCGACCTCTACGGCGCGCTTCTGGCCAAGGGGCAATTGCTGCAGCCCTTCGACACGGTGCTGGCTCGGATGGCGACGCCTATTGGCTGGTGCATACCGAGGCGCGTCGAAACACGGCGAAGATCAAGGTGTTCCGCGACTGGATTCTGGCGCAAACCAAGGAGGTGAGGGAAAGGGAGAGGCGTTGAAGTCCAGCGCAGGACGATCCGAACGGTAGGGGGTCTCGATCTCGACCTCCCGCACGGGCGCCTCGAAAACTTCGGCGCAACGTGCAGGCGCTATTGGGGCGAGATGCCAGCTTGTTTGGCTACCGCGGACCAGTGCGCGACTTCCGATTGAAGCTTGTGGGCCAAAAATTCAGGGGTCAGCTCCTCGCCGGCAAAGACAGACGTACCGACGGACTCCAGGCGTTGCTTGAGGTCGGCGTTTGCCAAAGCCTGCCTGACACTCGCATTCAGCGCGGCGATTACATCAGGCGGGGTTCCCTTGGGCGCCGCAATCGCATGCCACTGGGTTATGTGGGCGTGCTTCATTCCCAATTCCTCCAGCGTTGCAACATCATTCAGTTGGGGAGATCGCGCAGCCCCGGTGGTGGCAAAGACCTTCACGGCGCCCGACGCAATGTGCGGCAGCACGTCGGTTGTCTGGGCGCACATGATGTCGGCCTCACCCGAAATCACCGCTGCCAGGGCGGGCGCCGCTCCCTTGTAGGGGACGTAGGTCAAAGTGGTTCCGAGATGTCGGGCGATCAGTATGCCGCACAAATGCCCACCGCCGCCGATGCCGCCGTGGGCAAAGCTGATATCTCGGCCCTTGGCCCGGATCTGGTCGAACAGCGCCTTCGCTGACGCCATGCCCAGATCCTTCTGCGGCCAATCAGGACAAAAGGGCCTTCATTGATGAGCGATATCGGGGCGAAATCCGTCAAAGGGTCCCAGGTCAGATTCTTCTGAAAAGAGGGCGTGGTGGCCAATGCAGTGTTGAAAAACAGCAAGGTGTAGCCGTCCGGTGGAGCGGTCGCCACACGACCGGCCGCGATGAGGGTATTGGCCGTGTTCTCAACCACGACCTCTTGCTTCAGGCTACGGGACATGGCCTCGCCGACAAGCCGGGCGACCGTGTCGGTCGGACCACCCGCACTGCCAGGAACGACGAGGGTGATCGTCCTGTCCGGGAATGCCAGAGCCGCCGATGCGAGCGCATACACAATGGCGATCAGAATGAGTGATCTCACAGCCAGCGTACGCATGAACAACTCCCTCAACGCGGCAAGCGGATCGGCAGGTCGAATCATATGCCCGCCAGATCGGCATCGACTTTATGGCTTAGAAAGGAAAGATTGGGAGCGTTGCGTGTCGGTTCTGTACTTCGCGAGTGCGACTCTGTCCAGGTTGTATCCGAGCGCGCCGGAAATCCTGGAGCGGCAGATCGGGCGAAGCGAGGCATTGTCCGTCGATCACTTTCGGCGGATATCGTAGGCAGCACGGCCATCTGCCTTGGCGTCGTTACAATGAAAACAGCTATCGGTGATCTGAGCGGTCCGGAACGAAGCGGTGTTCTGCTGTAGCGTTTTCGTGGTATGCGGAAGGGTGCGGCGGGCCGCTGTGGGGCGTAGCCGATACGCGTTCACGTCGGACGCCAGTTCGTCGCGCTGAAAAATGTGGTTGGCGGTGTGCGTGGAAGTGCTCCAGAGCAAGATGAGGTTAGATTGAATTATTCTGTTTGTTGTTTGCGATCCATGAAGATCAGAAGGATAGGCGAGACGTGCGGCTCGCCCAGAGCGAAGGTCGATTTGGTTCGTCGGCCGAGCAAGTCGACACCATGGGATGCGAAGCAAGCCAAACCCGAAGGGCCGGGCTGGTTTGCCGGCAGAATGCTTCAATCCAACCCCATCTCGCTTTAACCATGCCCCGGCATCCAAATGGCTATGAAGCCACCGATCTGGGGCCTTTCAGCATCGATCCTGCCCTCCCGGTTGCGCAGCAACTGGCGGTGGCGTTGCGGGACAAGATCCTCGGTGGAATGGTAGCGCCAGGAGCCGTGATCAGCGAAACAATGCTTGCGGAAGCGTGCGGGGTCAGCAAGACGCCGGCGCGCCAAGCGGTCAAGGAACTGATCGGCGAGAATCTGCTTGTCAGCCTGTCAAGCCGCGGAACTTTCGTTCCATTGCTAGACCTGAAGCGTCTCAAAGACTCGCTGTTCGTGCGGCGACAGATCGAGCCTCGAATTGCAGCGCTTGCGGCCGAACACAGCGAGAGGCAGCGCCTTGTCGATGCGCTGGTGCGCTTGCTGCAATCTCAAGAGGCCGCGGTCCACGGCGGAAACGGCGCCGAAGTCTATCGCGTCGACGCCAGCTTCCACTCGACGATTTGCGATTTCATCGGCTCGCCTCTGCTGTGGCAGGTGGTGCGAGGCGTGCGATCGGAAAGCGACAGGGCGCACGCGCTCTGGCGAAGCCCGGCGTCGCTGGTGGCCGCCCTGGACCAGCATCGTGCGATCACCGAGGCCATAGAGCTAGGCGATAGCGCGGGCAGTGCAGAGGCGATGGACAGGCATCTGCGCGGCAACGAGATCCTGTTGGAGGAGATAGGGCGCCGCTACCCGCAGTATTTCCACTGACCTGAATCAGTTCGGCGCATGGCCGCGCGCCGTTATCCCAACCCCCGGAACCCTTCGACCAGTGCCGCCATATCCTTCGGCAACGGTGCCTCGAACCGCATGACCTCGCCCGTCGCCGGATGCCGGAACGCCAGCAGCCGTGCATGCAGCGCCTGGCGCGGGAAGGCCGAGACCTGTTCGCCGAGCGGCGAGGGCAGCCGGTTCGCCTTGGTACGGAAAGCCTGGCCGTAGTCGGGATCGCCGATGACGGGATGGCCGATATGGGCCATGTGGACGCGAATCTGGTGTGTGCGGCCGGTTTCGAGCCGGCATTCGACCAGCGAGGCGGTGCTGTGTTGTCCTGTCCTCCGCGCCAAATCTCTCAAGCACGGTATAGCGGGTGACGGCATGGCGGGCGTCGCGCGCCGTCCGGCACCACGGCGCGCGCGACGCGATCAGCGGCGCGGCCAAGCGGCGCGTCGATCTTGCCGGCAGTCCGTTCCGGAGATCCCCACACCAACGCTATATAGGCACGCTCAAGCCCGCTTTCCAGGCCATGGTCGGCAAAGGCTTCCGACAGCGCGCGATGGGCGCGGTCGGTCTTGGCGACGACCATGACGCCGGAGGTGTCCTTGTCGAGGCGGTGGACGATGCCCGGGCCGTTTACGCCGCCGATGCCCGGAGCTCGCCGCAATGGTGGATCAGCGCGTTGACCAGCGTGCCGGTCCAATTGCCCGCGCCGGGATGGACGACCAGCCCGGCCGGCTTGTTGATGACGATCAGCTCTGGGTCCTCGTAGAGGAGTCGAGCGCGATGTCCTCGCCTTTAGGTTCGGCCGGCTCGGGTTCGGGCAAGGCGATCCTGATCGTCTCGCCGCGGCCTTGAGTTTGGCCGGGTCGGCGACGGGTTTTCCGTTGAGTTCGACCGCGCTCTGGCGGATCAGCGCCTGGATGCGGCTGCGGGAGAAATCCGCGCCGAGCTTTGCGTCAGCCATTGGTCCAGCCGCGCGCCGGCATCTTCGGGCCAGCCTCAAAGCGGCCTTGCGGCCCCTATCAATTCGGAAATGTCTTCGCTATCAGGGTCGCGCATCGGGCATCCGGAAATATCGAATCACCATGGCGCGGCCGCATTCGACGACGAAGAGGAAAAACCGCTGGACCCGGCGGTCCAAAAGGTGCGGCGCAAACTGGTGCGCTTCGTCGCCATCAATCTCGGCCTGCTGTTCATCGCCCTTATGGCGGTGGTGGCGGCACTTGTCTACAAGTCGCGCACCGCAGCGCCGCCGGCCGAGGTCGCGGTAGAGGCGCCGTCGGCGGAAGGCGGTGGTCGAAGGCCAGATCCCGCTGCCGGCCGGCGCGCGTATCGTGTCGCAGTCGCTGTCGGGCAGCCGCATCTCGCTGGCGCTCGAACTCGCTGATGGCAGCCGCGCCATCTATCTTACGACGTTTCGGCCCGGCGCGTGGTCGGCTCAAGTTTGCGGCGAAATGACGCCGGAATGAACGGGCCAGAGCGGCGGCTTGCTACGGTCGCGCTTATCGTCCGCGACTATGACGAGGCGATCGGCTGGTACATCGACCGGCTGGGAATTTCGCTTGCGAGGATGTCGATCTCGGCGGCGGCAAGCGCTGGGTGACGCTCGCCGGCGCCGGCGGCGCGCGGCTGCTGCTCGCCAAAGCCGAGGAGAGGGGGAGAGCCAGATGTCCCGGCATCGGTGACCAGACCGGCGGCCGCGTTTTCCTGTTCCTCGAAACAGACGATTTGCCCGCGACCATGCCGCGATGATCGCAAAGGACGTGATCTTCAAGGAAGAGCCGCGCCACGAGGCCTATGGTACGGTGGCGGTGTTTGCCGACCTCTATGGCAACCTGTGGGACCTGATCGAACCGAAACGCTAGGCTCGGCTGGCCCGCCAAGCTGGCCAAGAACCCTCCTGTGCGAGAAGCGCAGTTGCTTTTTGCTTATGGCCAGCCTATATCGCGAATTTTGCGCGCGCCCATCGTCTAGCGGTCAGGACACCGCCCTCTCACGGCGGGAACAGGGGTTCGATTCCCCTTGGGCGTACCAGACATTTTCAACTACCTAGCCGATTGTCCGGCCAATACCGCAAATAGCGGTCGTTTGCCTGCAGTCGTTCGCAGGTCTGGTAGGTCCCCAGAATTCGTTGGCGACGTGCCCCATGCAAGTGGGCTGCGGCCAGGCTCGCCGCAGCCCAGCATATTCGTTGCCCGAGCCTGCCGAGAGCTGCTGACGAGCCCGACCAATTTGGGAACTACGTGGGGAAGGCGGGAAGGCACAAGGCAAACGAGCAAATCGTCACCGGCTGCGGCGGTATATGGTAACTAAAATCTTGCGCGATCTTTCATCGATCACAAACTGTCCCAATCCATTACATTATCCACTCGGCATAAGACTTGCACGAGCTGGTTGCCGGCTCAGCCGGACGGGCCGCCGAGGTCGGGGATTGGCGTGGGGCTAAGCCTCGGCGGCATCGCCACTTACCGTTTTTCGGTAAGTCGGTTAGGTGATGCCATCCTCCAAAGTGGGCCTGGGGTTTCCCCTGTAGCACAACTTCTTTCAGGTAGAGGGCTGCTGCTAATTTAGGGGTGCAGCTTGCGATGGCACCTGCATCGGCGGGCCACGCTGTTAACCCCAAAGCCAAGTGTGGGCCGCCGATTCTCAACCGGCTGACTTTCTCCGTGGCCTACTCGCTGGAACTTCGGAACGTTCAGCGGGTTTCCGACATGCGCACCTACCTGGAGAAAAATGGGTGAGAACGATCTCAGGTCTTTTTGACACCCGAGAGCAAGGTGAACAGGCCGTCGCTGCGCTTGAAAACGCTGGCATCGCCAGCAGCGACGTGAGCCTCGCCTCGCCAGGCGACAATGAAGAGAGTGTGACAGGAGCCGCAACGCTTGTTACCGCGACAGTTGATGAAGAACAAGCCGACGCCGCTGAAGCAATTCTGGGCAGCGCTGGGTCCGTCGACGGCGTAGCTCGCCGGGCGGAACGCGATGGTCCATCAGCGGATGGATCCGAAGGAAGTTCTCCCGGGGGATCGCATTACAGACGATCGCCCAGACCTGCTGACGTTGCCTCGTTAGCCCAGCCGCCCCTGTTCGAGCACCTGGGTCAGTGCTTCTGGACCTCTTTGCCCGTTTGCGTAAGCCTCGATCAACCGATGGGCGAAGGGGTCCAAAAGGGTAAACCCAGCCCGCCGGCCAACATTTACGGTGGATGAGGTCGGCGGGCTGATGCAACGACGACGGCCACTGCCCTCGTTACGGGGGCGTTCGTAGCAGAGGCCTTGAGAGATGGCATTAAGCTTTGACATGGTGAGCTTGGTCTCGGAGGGCTGCTCGACAGCGGCATTCAGACAGTCGTTTACTCTTTGGCGATCCAGTAATCTCACGGGCGGCTGCTCGCTGCTCCAATTGTCGATTGAGAGCCTGTTTTGGATCAACCGGCCGAACTGCCTTCAGCGTCGCATGGTGCAAGCGGGTCTTCACTGCTCAGGAACTGGCAGGTGACGGCCAGGCCGGCCTTTGGCTCTAATGCTTTTGACCGCGCACCGTTTGGAGCTCGCCGCCGCCCGATTCGGTGTAAAACTCGTTGACGACATCGACAGGTTACAATGCATCGATAGATCAGGATAAAAGGTCTGAAAATTGGGAATCAGGTAAACAGAAAGTCTTCATAGCAGCACTGTTGGGCGGAGGGTTCCAGTGGGCGTTGTTCTACTCGTGTTTGCGTGCATCGGCTTGGCTGACGCAGCCAGCATGCAGCAATGCATAAGCGGCTCGCAGCCAGCTGCGGCCCAATGGGTTGCTACCCATCCCAATCGCCGCATTGCAAAAATACTTTGCGTTGAACCTACCCGGGCGTATTCGCTGCTCAACGAGGAACCGACCTGAGCATTTCGGCAATGTGCTCAGGTATTTCGGGACATGAGGCAAGGCCGGCGGGGATCATGACAGTTTCATATGACTTCACGGGCAAAACCGCCGTTGTGACAGGCGGAGCTAAGGGTATCGGTCGAGCAATAGCGGAGCGTCTAGCGAGCTCAGGTGCCCGCGTTTGGACATGGGATGTTCGCTCGGTTGAGTTCTGGGCCTGCGCATCAAATGACGTTGCGCGCTTCACCCCAAATTTCTTGAAAACGCATTTAGGGCGAGCCGCATGGATCGTCCGGGTAGCATGCTCGACTGCCCCTGGATCAGCCTCCGTCAGGCAATCCGGTGGAGGCTGTTCATTTGTGTAATTAGACTACAAAAAGTTAGCGTGACTGAGTATTCGTTTCACCTTGGCGACCGGCGAATTCTCCCGCCTGCCAACCTCATCAATATCGCGGACTATTGCGCGCAGTGTTTCTCGCGCACTCCGACTCAAATCGTCGTCGCCTTGTAGCCGTTCAGCCGCCAATTCCATGTGAATACGCGCTGCGGCCAGGTCGCTCATGTTGAACACCTTTTCTCACCCGCGCTTAGGCTGAAGTGTGATACCGCTTGTTGGAGGTTTTACTAACGAAAAGGATCGATTTTTAGGGATGTTGTAGATCGGCCATAGTTGGCACTGGTAGTCAGCGCAGCTGTCGCGAACCCGCTTCACTGGAGTCCCAGTTCACGCCCTTTTTCAGCGGCTTGCTCTTCCGCATTCGCTGGTGCCCTTTCGTGACCCCGCGACCATCCCGTTTCGCGCTGTCTCACCTGGCTCTAATCCATACCAATGTGGATATCGACAAGGGCGCGAGCAGGTTCAGTTGGACAAGGACAGCGATACTGAAACGGACGACTTCAGATACAATGCGTAGTTAGAAATCTCCCGGTCAGGACGCCTTCGCGGTCAGAGATCGGCCTGGTGCTCGGATCGCGTGCATTTATGCATTGTTCCGGTTCACAGGTTGCGCTAGCCCTGATTGTCCGGCCCACCTCACCTCGACGAAGGGGTCGAGTACTTTCAGTCGAGTACGCGCCGAGCGAAGAAGGACAAAGTGGAAGCCAATTTCCAGGCCGACATCGACGCAATCAGAAGTATCCCTGCGATACCGACGATATTGAAAGTTGTCTGCGAAGCGACCGGGATGGGATTTGCCGCGGTTGCCAGGGTTACAGAAGACCGCTGGATAGCCTGCGAGGTCCTCGACAATGTCCACTTTGGTTTGCCGGCTGGCGGAGAACTGAAAGTCGAGACGACTCTCTGCAATGAGGTTCGCGGAAACAACTGCGAGATAGTGATCGACAATGTCGCGGAGGATCCGACTTATGCGAACCACCACACGCCTCGCATCTACGGCCTTCAGAGTTACATATCCGTTCCGATCGTCTTGCCGGACGGTACTTTTTTCGGCACGCTTTGTGCCATCGACTCCAAGCCGGCCCAACTCAAAAATGTCAAAACGATCGGCATGTTTCGGCTGTTTGCGGAGCTGATTGCGTATCATCTTTCAAGTGACAGGAAATATGCGGAAAGTCAGGCAGACCTCATATCCGAGCGGGCCACTGCCGTGTTGCGTGAGCAGTTCATTGCGGTTTTGGGTCACGATCTTCGGAACCCGATTGCATCGGTAGACGCCGGCATAAGAATTTTGTCAAAGGCGTCGCTGGACGAACGAACAAGTTCTGTCGTGACGCTGATGCGCAAGAGCATCGCTCGTATGAGCAATTTGGTAGACAACCTTCTCGATTTTGCGCGTGGCCGTTCGAGTGCAGGAATCGAACTGCGCGTAACCAGCGGACAGGACCTCCAATCCGCAATCGAGCAGGTGGTGGGTGAATTCAGAGTTACCCATCCGGAAAGACAGTTGATCTGCGATATTGAAGAACTCGAAGCGTTCTCATTCGACCGCAGTCGGTTAGAGCAGCTTGTGTCAAACTTGGTCGGTAACGCGTTGACGCATGGCGCCGCAGACGCGCCGGTCCGCCTTACTGTCAATATTCACGATGGCCAATTGGAATTGTCGGTAACGAATGCCGGTGACCCTATTCCAGCCCCCTTGATGCAAAACTTATTCAAACCGTTCGTCCGTGCGCGCGTCGGCTCGCAGGGCCTGGGTCTTGGATTGTTTATCGCGAGTGAGATTGCGAGGGCGCACGGCGGGGAACTATCAGTCGACTCGACGGCAGACGAAACCCGCTTTTCATTTAGTATGCCGATCGAGGCCTCTGAAAAGATCGTGTAGCAGGAAGCTTACTGGCAATCCTTCCGTCGAATCGCGCGAACGACACCGAACGCCCCCGTCAACCGGTTGTTCGATGTTAGAACATCTGGTTCCCGCTCTTCTCCGCGTCAGGCCGGCTCCACGCGCCTCAGTGTCGCTGGCAGCGGTGGTGCGCTTGACTTCAGCTCTTGCCCTTGCCTCGTGGAGTAGCGATGGTGGCAAGCTTGATCTGGTTTCCAAAACCGGTTTCAGGCTTTGTCGGAGCTTTTTCCTGCTTCGGCTTCCTGATCTCTCGATTGCTTCGTTGCTGTCCCTTGGCCATGTCAAACGTCCTTTCGTTGAGCTTTGTGCCATCCCTTGTGGGAGACACGTGAACTGGTTCCAGACTGTCCTGAGTGATCACCCGCTCATGACGCTCGTCATCATTACGAATGCGGTATTGCGGCGAGTTTTCGCGTGGGGGGAGTATGCCAGTAATGCGATAGGTATCCATCGGCGAAAAGGGCTTTCCGAACCCCTTCAGTCGGACACTCTGTCCGATGGCAAATAGATGTGACGAGGTCCCGCGATAGATTGCATGGGTCATGGTTGTTCCCGGTCTTTTGCAAGTGCGGCATCAAGGTCGGCAGCGCTCACCGGCACCATTTGACGTGTCTGACTATTCACGCCCGCCGGCAAATGAACAAAGGCGCTGACGCGTCGCCAGGCGAGGCGAGACCCTACGTCGATCAGCTCTTCGTCCTGATCAATCCGGTAATCGCCAGCTGGCAGCGACGCGTCGAAACCAGGCAGCACAAAGGGCGACGAGAATTGAGCGACGGTCTGCGTCGTGCGCGTTGCCATCCTAAAAGGTCTCCGAGAAAGTGGAGCAGATACCGTTTCCAGCAGTGTGCGCCGCCTCGGGGAGGTTCGATGTCTCTCGCCAGTTCACGGACAAGGGCTCCTGTAATCTGCGGTCAAGAGCTGCAAGCTAAAGAGCACGTCGCCTTTCTCATTCGAAATCTCCAGGCGGTATGGCGCCCCCGGCGTGAAGACACCCACACTGTTGCTCAGCGTTTGTCGGAGATTTCGGGCTCCCTCCGTCCACGCGCTCGCATCGTCCGTTAGCACCAATCCAACGTTGTCCAGGTGATAAGCCGTATCGCGATGATGAAAGAAGTATCGTGGCATGGTTGGTCACACCACCATCGAGGCGAGGAAGAAAAATACGCAGACGCCGGCAAAGAGCAACGCCAGTCCAAGGAGACGAGATTTGATCGCGGGCTCGGTGTTCGGGCTAGGCGGGGTCACGTGCTGCCTCCTATGGCCAAGAGGCTCTCCAGTTCGTCACCTGTGAGAAGGCGGTACCCGCGCCGGGCGGCCACAAAAGTCTCCCAGAAGATGACGGACCGTGTGTCAGCCGCCCCATGGCCGAGCCATGGCCGCTGCCCGGACGGGCAGAAGTTTGTCTCGGCAGCGAACCGTAAGGACGCCGGTCCATTCCCTGTGTAGCCAGCGCCAGATAAGTCGAGCTAAGCATGGGCGATCTTTCCACCACACCCGAAGACCGCATCGAAAATAACGGCTCTCAACTCGCCCTCAGTCATTGGCCCGTTGCAGATTCGCATTGCTGCAGTGTGAGCAGCCTGGTGCTCGCGCAGCACGTCACGGGTAGCGCCGAAGACGCCGACTTCGCTAACAAGCCGTTTTATCAGTTCTATGTGCTGTAAAGTGAGACGTGAGGAAGACAAGTGGTCCTCCTTTCGATTGGGGCTAGGGTACGCTCTTCGCCCTCAAGCAGCAGTGCCCTGAAGATGGCTGCTGACAATGTCTTGTACGCTGTTGAGGCACCGTTAGCGAGGACATTCGGAAGCTGCCGTTCGGCATAGCATCAATGTGTTCCTGGTCCGGCTCCGTAGCACCCCCTTGCATGACAGCAGCACTATGTGCGGCTCAGCCCCAGCACTCAAACGGGGCGCTATCGTTCGCCCAAGTCAATCTTGACGCTTTGACGCCATTGATCGCCAGCCCAATGGAATCGGAATGGAACAGGAACTTACGTCCAAGAATTCGTTGCCAAACGCGCCAGAGAAAATGATCTGGCCGAACGATTGCGGCAAGCAGGACGCTTGCGCAGCATAGCGGCAACCAGACCAACCAGTGTGCGGCTATGTACATGTCGCTTGCTTACCAGGGCCACTGAATACGCCAACGTTGTCGCTGCGCCGGCCCGCCTTTGCCTTTCTCCCACCGTACGCTGTGTGAAAAGACCTGCGGATGAAGGATTGGAACGCCGGTAGAGAGCCGCGACACGTCGAGACCATTTAGCTGACATTGATTGGCGAGCGCAGCAATGAAAGCTTTCGGCTCAAGGAGCGCCTCGCATCGGTCAATAGCCACTGCAGAAGCGGGTGAACTGAGGAAACCATATCGTTCATCGGAGGCGCATCGACGTGGATTCTGCTGCGTTCGAGGTCCCCCTTTTTGCTCCAGCCAATTTTTGGTGGAACCATGACATCGGTTTGAGCTTCCTAGAAGTGTTGTCAGCAGAGGAGCGGTAACATGCTTTTCGGCAAACGCAGAATTCAATCCAGAATTGGCGGCGAAAGCTTCGCAGACGGTTTCTTGGATGGTTATCACTCGATTCTTCCTGATCGGGAGCCTGACCGAGTGCCTTTCCGGAAAATCCCGTTCGGCTCAATTCCGTACCAGTGCGGCTTTCGATCAGGTAGCGAGCAAGCAGTGATGGAGAACGATACGGACACCAATCTGGACGAGGACTGGTGATGCCCGTAGGCCTCCCGGCGCCAGATTGGTGGCCTCCAGCGGAGTGGCCATCGACTGGCCCACGCATTTCGGATTGCGGTCCACGTCAGCGCCAACCCGCGAGGATGGCGCCTACGACTGCATGACCGAGCAGCTGGTGAACACTGTCGACCCAGAAAATCCAGACCGGTGAAGTCCCATAGAACCAGTTGTACCAGAGCACGGGAAGTCCCGATGTCAGTGCGATGACAAGGCCCCATAGAATGCCGCTACCCACTCCTGAGACGTTTGCCCAACTGAACAGGATGGCGAGTCCTGTCGCCGTTGCGAGAGGTAAGACCGCGCCAGCGGCCATCCGTTGCGCGCTCAGTTCAGCGTCGTTGATGTGCTTGGCAGCATTCCAGGCCGTAGGTCGACCAGCCGCATGTGGATGACGTAGCCGACCGCGAAGAAAGCCGTCGCCGCCAAAAGCACGGCCACCCAGTTGATACCTGCGATGTGCATGATGGAGCTCCTTGCTCTAGCCCCACAATCGCCACCAAGTGTGCAGGTTCCAGATCGCGGATCGGCAACTTGCGCAAACGATTCGCATTCATCCTATTTCCAGACGTCATTCAAACGGTAGAGCAGGTCATTGGCCCGGTCTCCGCAACAGTTTGATGGCTATACTGGCGGTTTTGCACTGTCAGATGCAGGATGTTGCCGTCTGGATGCTTGAACCAAACCATCTTGAATCCGTCTGCGTCGCGTACTTCATCCTTGAAGGTCACACCCTCCATCTCGTAGTGCTCAAATTTCACACCCCCAACTCCTCGATCGACCGTGATGGCGCTACGACAAGGGAGGACAATGCCGCCACGGTTGAAACCTATCGTCCGCTGTTTCAACGTTGGTCCCTGATCGCGGAAGGGATGTGACATGGTGAATGCTGATCGGATCGACAAGCTCATCGCGGCGGTGCCCCCGGCATTGGCGCTTCGCGCCGGGTTGGAGCTTGGCATCTTCACCCGGCTTGGCGGCAGCGCGATGACTGCTGACAGCCTCGGGGCTGCGCTCAAGGTTGAGCCCGATCGCCTGTCGCGGCTTCTCTACGCGCTCGCCAGCATTGGTCTGCTTGAAGTCGAGAATGGTCAATTTCGCAACAGCGCCGAAGCATTGGCCTTCCTCGACGCGTCCAAGCCGACCTATCGCGGCGGCGATCACGCGCTTCTGCGCGAACTCTGGGAGCCGACCTTTTGACCGCGGCGTCGCTGCGACAGAACCGTCCGGCCGCACTACACGACTTTTCCGAAGCGGACGCCGAGGCCGCGGCGGCCTTCAGCCGCATGCTCGCACCGGGCGGGGTGATTTTTGGCCGGCATCTCGCCCAGGCGTTGGATCCCTCCGCGATCGGTTCGGTGATCGACATCGGCGGGGGCGCAGGCACCATTCTCGTCGGACTTCGCGAGCGCTGGCCGCAGATTGCCGCGACGCTGATGGAACTGCCGACGGTCGCAGCGGGCGCGCCAGCTATCCTGTCAGAATACGGCGCCCACGACGTGGTTGTCGAAGAAGGCGACATAACGGTTGCGCCATCGATCGGGCGGCACGATCTGGCGATCCTGAAGGCCGTCGTCCAGGTTCTTCCGCCGGACCAGGCGCGCATGTCGATCCTGAACGCGGCGCGTTGCCTTACACCAGGAGGCGAGATCGCGATTGCGGGGTGGGGGGTCGTCGATGACGACCGGCTCGGCCCGCCTGAGGGCGTTTTTCTCAATCTCACCTTCCTGAACCTTTATCGCCACGGCGAATCCTACACTGAGGGTCAGTATCGCGCGTGGATGACCGAGGCTGGGTTCCGGGATATCTCCAGGTCGCGCCTCCCGGACGGCAGCACGTTGTTTCGTGGACGCCTCGGCGTGCCCTCGATTAGTGGTTCGGCAAGCCTAGCGAGGCAGCGGATTTTGGTTGAACTCCCTCATCCCTCGCAAATTGCTCGAACGCCTTGAAGGCGACGCGGGGCGCGAGATGGCCGGAACCCGCCCGATCGATCAAATCGCGAACCTGTGCCAACCGGTTGTCGACATCGCTGCCCGCAAGAATCTCGGACATCGTATAACGTCGTGCAGACACCCGACCACATATCGCCTGCCACGATAGAAGACTGTATATGGCAACAATCGTGACATCGATCAGCCTACACCGCCGAGTGACCCGCTACGTAAGCCTGGCTCTTTCAAGGCATGCGATCAGACCATCAGTGCCCCGCAGGCCGTTGGCATAAGCCTCGACTAACCGGTGAGCGTAAGCATCGCGCCTATCAGGTTCGACCACGCCGTGTTGCAAGCAGTAACTGTCGAAGATGGCTTGAAGTTCGCGGATTTCCGGAGGATGAAGCGATGAAGCCCGAAACCATGGCTTTCTCTCCCTTGAAGATGGGGCGAAAGCCTAACCGGCTAGGAACTCGACGGAATTCGTTGCCAGACCGTCCACACCTTCCCAGAACCGTATCGAAGATGGGAAAGTCCATATGCAACATGGATCAATATCACGAAGATATTGATCATGCAGATCAAGCCAAGCTTCGTTAAGCGCGCGCGGGATATCGTGCCTGAGAGAATTCTTGCTGATGTTATCCAGGAGTGTGCGCGACCTTTGGATCGCAGAAGGCGGTTGGTCTTGATCGACCGCAACAGCCTCTTTTACGTCAGCCGCGATGTTCACAATCTCCACCGCTTCCGCAACGCTAATGACCGAGCGTGCTATCAGCCCATGGATGAGGCTTTCAACAAGCAAGATTGCCGCATGCCCATGAGCATCAGGGGAGAGTTCGGTGTCAGGAATTGCAAAAGGTTGTTGTCGTTTGACGTGTCTGTGGCCATGACTGCTCCGGTTTGGGGAGAGGTTCAGCTCTCCACCGCCGGAGCCCCAAATGGAGGTCGACGACCCGTCTCTAGTAGCAGCAAAATGCCACCGAAAACATTACCTGGATTAACATTAGACATTGATAATTATCAATATCAACGAGCAAGCCGTCGTGGCATCATGGCCCATGGAAAGCCGTTTCATTGGAAAGCTGCGGAACTTTTGTCGTCTGACCGATGACGAAGTGGCTGCTTTGAACACGGTGATCTCCAAACCCCAGAAAGTGGCTGCAAAGGTCGATCTCATCCGCGAAGGGGATCGGCCTGGCTCGGTATTTGTCATCCTTGAAGGCTGGGCCTGCCGCTACAAAATCCTTCCCAACGGGACCCGACAGGTTCTTGCTTACCTCATGCCTGGCAACTCCTGCGATCTGCATGTCGCTCTGCTGGCCGAAATGGACCACAGCATCCAAACCATCACCAAGAGCTTCGTTGCCACTATCGACCGCCACGAGATGGAGGCGCTGCTTGACCGCCACAGAGGCATTGCGAAAGCAATGTATGTCGCTCAATTGATCGATGAAGGAACCATGCGAGCCTGGATCACCAGCATGGGTCGTCGCACCAGCACCGAGCGTGTGGCTCATCTCCTATGCGAACTCTACCTTCGGGCGCGCAACATCGGCCTCATCGGTGAGGCTGGATAACCCTTCCACTCTCACAGCTATTGCTCGCAAACTCACTGGGGATGACCCCGGGTCCATCTCAATCGCGTACTCAAGGAATTGCGAAATAGCGGCGGAATGGTGCTCGAGCGCGGCAGTGTGCTTATCATCGATCCGGTGAAGCTGGCTTATGTCGCCGGCTTCGATGAAAATTATCTCCACCGCCGCACGCGGCAAGTTGCTTGAAGTGACTTTGGACAGGTTCCACAAGGCATAAATTCATCTTGGAACTGACAAGTCAAAATCGATGCAATCTTGATCTATGTGATATTTGGCCCGCCGACTGACTGGTAGGGCTTATGAAGCAAGGAGCACTGGCCACGTGCTTGATTGCAGACTGCGCGGCGCTGGGTTCCCTCGCCCCCGCCTGACCCAGCATGCTACGAGGATAAGACGGCCTTCGCGCGCCTCCCGCGCGGAGGCCGCGTAGGTTGCGGAATCGCGTCAAGGAACACCCATTCGTTGCCGGCTATCGGCCGCGTTGATCAGGCGTTGCAGTAGATGGTGAACAAGGGAGGTCCTGATCTTTTCCAATGGCCAACGAACCGGAAAGCGACGGCTTGGGCCGCATCTGCTCATCGTGAATTGATGTCGCTCAATATTCCTTGGTCATGATCCTGGCTTCAATGACGAGCGAGGCCCAATCCGACTCGACCAGCGCGACCATTCGCAAGCCTGCGTTTCCCGGATGTGATCGGGCTGGTTCACCAATCGATCAAATTCCCATTTCGGTTTGAAATCTTTCCGTGTAATCTACCTTTCGGGGGGTGTCGGGAGGATCGACCGATGCCCAGTGAGCTTTCGCCGGCGAGTTTCAATCTGGACGACCTGATCAAGCAGGCATTGGTCGCGTTGCCGGTTGGCCTGCCGATTTCGACGCGTGAAGTCGTCGAAGCGATCAGATCGGTCGGGGCAGACATGACGGCCAGCGACGCGGAGATCGTCGACAGGATCGTGCAACTCGCCACCGGGTGGACGATGGCGGTCGAGTTCGACCACGCGGCCTGAAACCGCTCACTTTTTCGGTTAGAACTCGCGCATTCGTGGAACAACGGGCGTGTCCGTCAGTTTGCATCGATCATAGAGAGAGGATGAACCGCCATGCGTACAATCACGGGTCTGTTCGCGAATGCCGAGGCCGCCGATTCCGCCGCGAAGGCTTTGGGGGAGGCCGGTGTCGCTGCGGCAAACATTGATGTCGATACGCCCGAAGAGGGCGACACCATTCTCAGCGCCACGGTTGAAGACGAGATGGTCGACGCGGCTCACGCCGTCCTGCAACAATCTGGCGCGCGCTCCGTAGAGGAGACCGAAACCAGGTTCGAAACCGCCGCCGAGATCGATGAAGGCGATGTCGAAGGCGAAGAGGGTGCGCGCATGCGCGAGCCGCCGCCGATCATCACGCCGATGCGATGAATATTCACCGCATATCTGGCTCAGCGATCGAGCGTTGATTTCGCCCGCCTTTTGGGATGTGGTTGCATGACCTGTTGTTTTGAGGTCCACCCATGTCGTCAGATCCGATTGTCATTGCCGCT
>CAVQCL010000009.1:0-75482 GCA_963710935.1 uncultured Alphaproteobacteria bacterium
CGTACGTCGTCGCACGCTCGGCGTCCGCGGCCGCCGGTCAGGTGGATCCCGCACGCCTGGGCGGACTCGACGTACGCCGTGTCGCCGACCCCGGAGCAGCTCGGCCGGCACCGGCTCCCAGAGCGGTCCCCGCACCACGACCGGATCCAGCGAACCTCCGAGGGCTGCGGCGAGGACGTGGACGAATCCCGGCCCACCAGTCGGACATGGGGAGCAGGTCGAGCTCGTCGCCCGGCGCCTGCCGCCGCCAGCCGACCGCGATCGCCTCCGCCGCCTCGACCGCGGTGAGGGTGCCGGCAAACTTGTCGGGCGCGACCAGGACTCGCATGACCCCAGTGTTCACACAGGCCGTAGCGTGCCCCACGATGAGTGCCCGGATCCGGCCGATGCGGCCCGACGACATCGCGGCTTGCGAGCAGATCAGCTCGCGGGCGTTCTACGAGCTCGACCTGCGCACCTTCCAGCGGGACTGGCCCGACCCGAGCCCTCGGCCGCCGCATCGCGCCGAGCTGTGGCGCGAGCGCACCGGCCACCTCCTCACCACCGACCCCGAGGGGTGCTGGGTGGCCGAGGTCGACGACGAGGTCGTCGGCTTCGCGACGTCCCTGGTCCGCGAGCTGATGTGGATCCTCGCGTCGTACGCCGTCCGGCCGGGTCTCCAGGGACAGGGTCTCGGCCGCGGCCTCCTCGACGCCGCGCTCCACCACGGTCGGGGCTGCCTGCGGGGCATGCTCAACGCCTCGGACGACCCGCAGGCGCTGCGCCGCTACGCACTCGCCGGCTTTCGGCTCCACCCGCAGCTGCTGTTCCACGGTCGTGTCGACCGCGGCCCTGCTGCCGGTGGTGCGGCACGTGCGGGAAGGCACCACCGGCGACCGGGACCTGCTCGACTCCCTCGACCGCCGGACCCGGGGCGCCGCCCACGGGCCGGACCACGACGTCATCGGCCGCGAGCTGCGGCTGATCGTGACCGATCGTCCAGCCGGGTCGGGCTACGCCTACGTCAACCCGGCGGGCGTCCCGATCCTGCTGGCCGCCAGCAACCGCAAGGCCGCCTCGGCACTGACCTGGGAGGCGTTGGCGGCCTCGGACCCGGACGTACCGGTCGAGATGGGACACGTCTCGGCGGCCAACGACTGGGCGGTCGACGTCGCGATGGCGGCTCGGCTGGGCGTCTGGTCCCGTGGCTTCCTGGCGCTGCGCCGGATGAAGGAGCCGTCGCCGTACGCTCCCACCCGACGCTGCTGTGACCCCAACCAGGATCCGGGTGTCGACGCGCCGTCGCGGCCTCGCCGGTTCGGCCGCGGGCTTGCTCTACCTCCCTCGCCACGCCGTGTGCTCCTTCGTGGCGCCCGGCTAGGCTCGGGAATGACACCGTCGACCTGCCCCTGTTGCCGCTCGGCCGCGGCCGGGACCTGGAGACCGAGCGGGGTGTGGAGTGTCCGGGAGACCTGCCCGAGGCCTCCGACCCCGACCTGGTCGCGCGGGCGACCGCCGCCAAGAAGGCACTGGGCGACCGGGTCTTCGTGCTCGGACACCACTACCAGCGCGACGAGGTCATCCAGTTCGCCGACGTGACCGGCGACTCCTTCAAGCTGGCTCGTGACGCGGCCGACCGGCCGGAGGCCGAGTTCATGGGTTCCTGCGGGGTCCACTTCATGGCCGAGTCGGCCGACATCTTGACCGCTGACCACCAACAGGTCGTGCTGCCTGACCTCGCGGCCGGCTGCTCGATGGCCGACATGGCCCGGCTCCCCCAGGTCGAGGACGCCTGGGACGCGATCCGTGCGGCGGGGGTCGCCGACAGCGTCGTACCGGTCACCTACATGAACTCCAGCGCCGACATCAAGGGCTTCGTCGGCCGTCACGACGGCGTCGTCTGCACGTCGAGCAACGCCGAGACGGCACTCGAGTGGGCCTACGACCAGAAGCCCGACGCCAAGGTGCTGTTCCTCCCCGACCAGCACCTCGGCCGCAACACCGCCGTCCTCAGGATGGGCCTCACTCTCGACGACTGCGTCGTCTGGAACCCGCTGCAGCCCGGCGGCGGCCTCACCGCCGACCAGCTGCGCGACGCCCGGATGATCCTGTGGCAGTGGCCACTGCTCGGTCCACGGTCGGTTCTCCCCGGCCGTGGTCGACGAGTTGCGCGCCAACATCCCCGACATCCAGATCCTGGTCCACCCCGAGTGCGTCCACGAGGTCGTCCTCAAGGCGGACCTGGTCGGGTCGACCGAGTTCATCATCAAGACCATCGAGGCAGCGCCGGCCGGTTCCAAATGGGCGATCGGCACCGAGCTCAACCTGGTGAAGCGGCTCGCAGCGGCCCATCCTGACGAGCAGATCACGTTCCTCGACAAGAACGTCTGCTATGCTCGACGATGAACCGGATCGACCTCCCCCACTTCGTGTGGGCGATGGAGTCGCTCGTGGCCGGACAGGTGGTCAGCGTGATCGACGTCGACCCTGAGACCGAGCGCTGGGCCAGGATCGCGCTCCAGCGGATGCTCGACCTGCCAGGACGCTCCCACCGCGACTGGGGTACCCCAGGTCAGGGACCGTCGCGGCGCTTGCGGATCACCAGCCGGTCCTCGTCGGCCGTCACGACCTCCATCTCCCGAGGCACCCCTTGCGTCGCCCCCTCGCTCAGCGTGATCGTGTCGCCCTCGAGCGCCCAGCTGCCGCTGGCCTCCTCCGGTACGTCGGTGGCGCCGAGCCCGGTCTCCGCAAAGGTGCCGTCCGCGCGGAGCTCGAACGCCATCCGGCCGCGAGCCGGAGGCGGTCGGTTCCCGCCGGACGGAACACCATCTCGTCGTCGGTGTCCTCCTCGCGGACGTGCACCCAGCGTCCGCTCACCTGGTCGCTCCTCACGGACGGCTACGCCGGGAGGAACGACTTCCGCGGACCGGCCAGGCAGGCGCTCATTCACCCACCTGACCCGCGGTGAACATGAACATCGCCGCATCGTCGACATAGTCCATGTCGTTCATGAACATGTCGCCGTTGGGCCCGTTGCCGAGGGATCACCGGGAACGTCGGCTTGCCGATGTTAGGTCCCTTGCAGTTCGGGGTGTCCGAGACTCGGTCACCTCCACTGCAGTCGAGCGTGTCGCCCCAGATGTGGCGCAGGTTGAGCCAGTGCCCGACCTCGTGGGTCAGCGTCCGGCCCTGTCGAAGGGCGCTGTCGCGGTGCCCTCCGTGCCGAAGGCGGAGTTGAGGATCACGACGCCGTCGGTTGCCTTGGGGCCACCGGGGAACTGGGCATAGCCGAGGAGCCCGCCGCCGAGCGTGCACACCCAGACATTGAGGTAGGCGTCGGCGGGCCACGCGGTCGAGCCGCCCTTGCTGGCCCGCTTCACGCCGTCGCCCGCACCGAACGCCGCCACGTCGGTCTGCACCCGCAGGACTCCGTTGGTCTTCTCGCCATTGGGGTCCTTCGTGGCGAGCTGGAGCTTGATCTTCGAGTCGGCGACCAGGCCCTTCCAGGCGGCCGGGACCTTGGACGTGTCGGCATTGGTGGCCCGGAAGTCCTTGTTGAGTGCGGCGATCTGGCTCTGGATCTGGGACTGGCTGATGTTCTCCTTCGGTTTCTTGTAGACGACGTGCACCACGGTGGGGATCGTGACCAGCTTGCGGGCGACCCGGTCGGCATCGCCCGAGGAGACAGCCGAGCGGTGAACTCCTCAGCCCGCTGTTGGTTCGTGCGGAACGACGGCTGCTCCTCCAGGAGACGCTGGTCTCCTGTCGACGCACACTGACGACGCTTGACGGCCATAGGACTTCCTCTCGGTCCGAAGGATGGACCGCTGCTCCGACCAGGGCTCCGGTCCCTGAGCCCGACCTTCCTCGGCGGGTCCCGGCCTGTCAAGGAGACGACTGGTCTCCGACGCGTCCGCGATCTCGTGGGCGCGCTGGGTGAGGTCGTCGATCTGCTCGGACATCCGGCGTACACCGCGCTCGGCCCGCGCCAACAGGTCGAGCAGCTCCGGGTCGTCGGTGGCCAACTCGTCGCGCAGCAGCTCCAGCGACAGCCGGATGGCCGCGAGCGGGTTCTTCAGGTCGTGGCTGAGCTTCCCGGCGTACGTCGCGAGGGGGTCCTCCGGAGTGGTCACAGCCCCGGAGCCTCCCACACCGCCAGCCATCGGCTGAGCTCCTGCTCCATCGGCAGCTCCTCGGAGCGTCGCGCACCGAGATCTCCAGCAGGTTGTCGCGCTGCTGGGGACCGGTGGGCGCGAAGGGATAGAACGTGCCCTGCAGAGGTAGACCAATCCCAGCCGGCGACTCGCCCCGTAGGCGAACGGCACGAGCGTGCACAGCAGCCCGGAACCGAAGCCGTTGGCCTCCAGAGAGGTGTTCACGGCGTGGAGGTCGGTGCACAGCGCGGGCGTGTCCGCCGGGTCCCCGGTGACGGAGAGCCAGGTGAAGCCGAACGAGTCGGTCGTGGTGCGAACCGCGGGCGCGGCCGGATCCGCCTCCAGCAGGGCGACCACCTCACGCTGGGTGTCGTCGAACGCCGCTCCCGTGGCGGCGCGGAAGCAGACCGAGGCCTCCCCGGTCGGGGTCAGCCCGAAGCCGGTCTGCAGCGTGATCGCCGCGCTGGGCACCTCGAAGAGCGCATCGAGGTTGGCCGGCGCCGTACGTCGCCGCCCGGTGACCGTCTCCCAGAGTCCCATCAGGTGTCCTGCCGGCCGAGCTGGCCTGGATCCGGGCGAGCTGCTCGAGGCGCTGCTCGAGCGAGGGGTGGGTGGAGGTGAGCGTCTTCAGCGAGGCGCCACTGATCGCGGGGGCGATGAAGAACGCGTTCATGGCGTTCGACGCCCGCAGGTCGCGTTGCGGGATGGTCGCGATCTCGCCGCTGATCTTCTGCAGGGCCGACGCGAGCGCTGCCGGCTTGAAGGTGAGGTAGGCGCCCGCTCGGTCGGCTGCGAGTTCGCGGTAGCGACTCAGCAGCCGGAGCAGGAAGAAGCTGATCGCGTAGACGACGAGGCTGATCACCAGGGCGCCCACGACCCCGATGGCGCCTTCCTTGCTCCGCGAGCGGCCGGTCAGCGCGCCGAACTGCGCACCGCGCGCCAGCATGCCCGCCACGATTCCCGCGGAGGCGGCCACGGTCATGACCAGGACGTCACGGTGAGCGACGTGGAGAGCTCGTGGGCGAGCACCGCCTCGAGTTCCTCAGGCGTGAGCTTTCCCATGATGCCGGTGGTCACACACACGACGGCCCGGTCGGGCGAACGGCCGGTGGCGAAGGCGTTCGGGATGTCCATCTCGGCGATGCCCACGCGAGGCTTCGGCATGTCGGGCAGCGCGCAGAGCGGGTCGACCATGCCGTGCAGCTCGGGCGCCTCCTCGGGGCTGACCTCCCGGGCCCGCATCGCACGCATCGCTGCCTTGTCGCTGTTCCACCACTGGTAGAACGCGATCCCGATGCCGCCCAGCCCGATGAAAAGGGCGTATTGCGGTAGCGCGTACATCAGTACGACAATCAGGCCGACGAAGAGCCCGCCCAGCAGGAACATGACGGTGGTCATCCGGACCGTCAGGCCGGTGTCCTTGATGAAGCGAGAGGACGCCACCGGCTCAGCCTGGGATGAGGCCATCGTCGCTGAGCAGGTCGCGGACCTCCTCGAGGGTCGCGTCCGCAGGCGGCAGGATCAGGTCGGAGGTGTCCAGGGTGCCCTCCTCGTGGGGTACGGCGCCGCGCGGACGCCCGCCAGCAGCGCCGCGAGCGCGGTGGAGAACGCCTCGACGTCGCCGGCCTCGACACTGGACTCGACCGCGGCATCGAGCTTGTTGAGCCCAGCAATCGCATCGTCCGGCACGTCGAACTGCCCCTCGCCGAGGATACGGACGATCATGTGTGGGATCCTCGTCGGTGGTCGACTCGGCGGCCTTCTCGGGCTCGGCCTGGAGGATGTCGCCGCCGTCGGCCGCCTCGATGGCCTCCGGCTGCGAGCCGGCCTTGAGCCGCGCAGCTCGGCCTCGACGTCGGCATCCGACCCGAGCGCGTCGAGCTCGCGGGCGATGTCGTCGCCGCCACCCGGCTGGGTGACGTCGTCGAGGGCGCCGGAGGCGAGCAGCTCGTCGATCGCGCCGGCCCGGCGTGCATCTGCGCCGTCTTGTCCTCGGCGCGCTCGATAGCCATGCCGACGTCGCCCATCTCCTCGCCGATCCCGGACATGGCCTCGTTGATCTTGGTCTGCGCCTCGGCGGCGGTGTAGGTCGCCTTGATCGTCTCCTTGCGGGTGCGGAAGGCCTCGACCTTCGCCTGGAGCCGCTGCTGGGCGAGGGTGAGCTTCTCCTCCTCCCCCTGGAGCTGCGCGTGCTGGGTCTTGAGGTCAGCGATCTGCTGGGCGAGCCCGGACTTGCGGGTCAATGCCTCGCGGGCGAGGTCCTGGCCGCCCGGCAGGATCGCCTTTTCAGCCTGCCCCTGGAGCTTGGTCGCCTGCTGCTCGAGCTGGTTGACCTGGAAGCCGACGCGCTTGCGGCTGGTGGCGACGTCGGCCACGCCGCGGCGTACCTTCACCAGCAGGTCCTGCTGGCGCTGATAGCTGTAGTCGAGGGTCTCGCGGGGATCCCCCGCCTTGTCGAGGGCCTTGTTGGCCTTCGACCGGAAGATCAGGCTGATGCGCTTCATGAGGCTCATGGGCCAACCCTAGGTCCAAACGCAAAGCGGTGGGGGAGGTTGGTTCTGCCCACGGGTAGGGTTCGAGGTAACCCGTCACCGTCGTACGAAGGCCTCTCGTTGTTCCGCCGAAGCAAGTCCGAAACCTCACTCACCGAGACCACCCCCGCCAAGGAGGGTGGCAAGGGCCGTCCGACGCCCACGCGCAAGGAAGCCGAGGCAGCCGCCAAGGCCCACGCCGAGCCGCCCCGCAACCGTCGTGAGGCAGCGGTGTAGAGGATGTTGCGTTTCGGCCCGCCGAAGGCGCAATTGGCGGTGATCTCCGGCACGAACACCTTGCCGATCAGCGTGCCGTCCGGGTGGTAGCAATGGATGCCGTCGGCAGCGCTGGTCCAGATGCGGCCCTCGGTGTCGAGCCGAAAACCGTCGAACAGGCCGGCCGTGCAGTCGGCAAAGACCTCGCCGCCGGAGACGTTGTTCTCGCCATCGACGTTGAACACCCGCATATGCGCCGGATTGTCCGGCCCATGGGTGCGGCCGGTATCGACGACATAGAGCAGGCTCTCGTCGGGCGAGAAGGCGATACCGTTCGGCCGCACCATGTCGGTGATCACGGCGTCGACCTCGCCGGTCTCCGGATCGACGCGGTAGACATGGCAGGCGCCGATCTCGCTCTCCGCCTTGTTGCCTTCATAGTCGGTCTCGATGCCGTAGGCCGGGTCGGTGAACCAGATCGAGCCGTCGGATTTCACCACCACATCATTGGGCGAATTCAGCCGCTTGCCCGCCAATGGCTCGGCGATGGTGACGACCGAGCCGTCATGCTCGGTGCGGCTGAAACCCGCCGCCCGCCATGCTCGCAGCTGACCAGCCGGCCCTGCCGGTCGACGGTGTGGCCATTGGTGTTGCCCGCCGGCTGGCGGAACACGCTGACCGAGCCGTCGGTCTCGTCATAGCGCAACATGCGGTCGTTCGGGATGTCGGACCAGACGAGATAGCGCCCGGCGGCGAAATAGGCCGGGCCCTCCGCCCAACGGCAGCCGGTGTAGAGCTTTTCCACCTGCGCGGTGCCGTTGAACAGCCGCGCAAAACGCGAGTCCAGGATTTCGTAAGTGCCAGCCATTGTTCCCTCCCACAGCTAGTGCATTGTCTTGCCATTGGGCGCAGCGGCCTGCAATCGTTTCAGTGCCCGGCCTGGCTCGCTCGGCATTCTAGCAGGGCTGCTGCAGAAATATGATTGCCGCGGATGTGGATATAACGCTCAACCAGATACAACCGTGCCGTGCCACTGGAGCGACGGTCAAGGAATCTGGCATCACTGCGCGGTTCGGGCCGTCCGCCATTTTTTGAACAACGTTCATATCTAGGTTTTGAACATCGTTCAAATTTGTAGGAGTCTAGGCCGACGCAGGGCTGGGGTGGGAATGGCGACGCTTTACGACATCAAGCCGGCCTTTCAGGCGCGGCTGCGGCCGCTGACGAGCCGGCTCGCCGCGGCGGGCGTGACGGCCAACCAGGTCACGCTGGCGGCGGCCGTGCTGTCGATTGTCGCCGGCGCGGTGATTGCCGCGATGCCGACCACGCCTGGGTGTTCTGGCTGCTGCCGTTGGCGCTGTTTGTGCGCATGGCGCTGAATGCCATCGACGGCATGCTGGCGCGCGAGCATGGCCAGGCCTCGAAACTCGGCATGTTCCTGAACGAGATCTGCGACGTGGTGTCCGATCTCGCCCTGATCCTGCCTTTCGCGCTTGTGCCGCCATTTGCGCCATGGGGTGTTGTCGCCTTCGCGCTGACCGCCTTCATGACCGAATTCGCCGGCGTGCTGGGCGTGCCGGCTGGCGCTGGCCGCCGCTATGACGGCCCGCTCGGCAAGAGCGACCGCGCCGCCGCACTGGGCATTCTGGCCGCGATCATCGGCCTCGGTTTCACACTGCCGGCAATGGCGGGCTGGGTTTTCCCGGCGCTTGCCGTGCTGTCTCTTTTGACCGTCATCAACCGTATTCGCGCAGCCTTGCGCGCCGCATAAATTTCGGAGACCACCCATGCTGCAACAGGTTCAGAAGGCCGAGGGCCGCAACCGCCAGGACGAGGCGGTCGAGCGCACCTTCGCCACCTTGACGGCACGGAGCTGTTCTACCGCTTCTGGCCGGCCCAGATCGAACGAGGCGCGCGGCGCCATCGTTCTGTTCCATCGCGGCCACGAGCATGGCGCGCGCATGGCGCATCTGGTCGACGAACTGGATATGCCCGACTACGCGTTCTACGCCTGGGATGCGCGCGGGCATGGCCGCTCGCCCGGCAAGCGCGGTTATTCGCCATCCTTCGCGGCGTCGGTGCGCGATGTCGATTGTTTCATGAAGGAAATCGCCGAGCGCGACGGTTTTGCGGTCGAGGATATCGCCGTCGTCGCGCAATCGGTCGGCGCGGTGCTCGCCGCCACCTGGGTGCACGACTATGCGCCGAAGATCAGGGCGCTGGTGCTGGCCTCGCCCGCCTTCAGCGTGAAGCTTTACGTGCCCTTCGCCAAGCAGGGCATCGCGCTGTGGCAGAAGCATGAAGGGCGTCTTTTTCGTCAACTCCTATGTGAAGGCGAAATTTCTGACGCACGATGCAGCGCGCATTGCCTCCTTCGAGGCCGACCCGCTGATCACCCGGCCGATCGCCTCGAACATCCTGGTCGAGCTCTACGATCACGCCGCGCGCGTGGTCGCCGATGCCCGCGCCATCACGGTGCCGACGCAACTGCTTGATCTCCGGCGCCGACTGGGTGGTGCGCCACGGTCCGCAGCACGAGTTCTTCGTCAATCTGGCCAGCCCGGCCAAGGAGCGGCACGTCTTCCCCGGTTTCTTCCACGACACGCTGGGCGAACGCGACCGCAAGCAGGCGGTGGATGCCGCGCGCGCGCTTTCATCATGAAGCAATTCGACGAGCCGGAAGCCGACGCCGGATTTGACGCAGGCGCACCGCACCGGCTTCACCCGCGACGAGGCAGACGGGCTCGCCTCGCCTTTGCCGCTGCTGTCGCCGCGTGGGCTGTATTGGGCGATCAACCGGCTCTCGATCAAGGTCGGCTCGTTCTTCTCGAAAGGCATCGAAAAGGGCGTCGTCACCGGCTTCGATTCCGGCTCGACGCTGGATTATGTCTATGAGAACCAGCCGCGCGGTTTCGGACCGCTCGGGCGTCTTGTCGACAAGGTTTTTCTCGAGGCGATCGGCTGGCGCGGCATCCGCCAGCGCAAGGCGATGCTGGAGGAGCTGATCCCCGCCGCCGTGTTGCGGCTGAAACATCTCGGGCGCGGCGTGAATGTGCTCGACATCGCCGCCGGGCACGGCCGCTATGTGCTGGATGCGGTCGCGGAGTGTTCCGAGCAGCCGGCCAGCGTGCGCCTGCAGGACTATTCGGACATCAACGTCGCTGCCGGCCGCAAGCAGATCGCCGAGCGCAAGCTGCCGCCGAGCGTGAGTTTCCACAAGGCGGATGCCTTCGACGCGGAGGCGCTGGCCACGCTCGACCCGGCGCCTGATCTGGCCATCGTCTCCGGCCTCTACGAGCTCTTTCCCGACAATGCGCTGATTGCCCGTTCGCTGGGCGGGCTGGCGCGCGCCATGACGCCGGGCTCGATCTTGATCTACACCAACCAGCCCTGGCACCCGCAGCTCGAAATGATCGCCCGCAGCCTGACCTCGCATCGCGGCGGCGAAGCCTGGGTGATGCGCCGCCGCACGCAGGGCGAGATGGACCAGCTCGTCGAAGCCGCCGGCTTCCGCAAGATCGACCAGCGCATCGACGAGTTCGGGATTTTCACGGTCGGCTGTGGCGGAACGGGTGTGATGGAGATGCTAAGTCGGCTCGCCATCGGTTCGACGCCCCCTCACCCGGCCCTTGCCGGGCCACCCTCTCCCCGCTCGGGGGAGAGGATGGCGGCTGCGGACGTCGCACTGCGCAGCTATCCTCTCCCCAGCGGGGAGAGGGTGGCCGGCGAAGGGCCGGCGTGAGGGGGCATGTACCATCTCAAGACGCCTATTAGTCGTGCCCGCTCCCTTCGCCGCCATCGCCAAACGCGCCGCGCTGTGGCTCGTTTTCCTCGCGCCGTTCTTCTATCTCACCTACGGCTTCGCCAACTGGACGGCGTCGCAGCGCGAGAACGTCGGCAGCATCGTCTACGACTGGGAGCGGGCGATCCCGTTCATGGCCTGGACGATCATCCCCTACTGGTCGATCAACGCGTTCTACGCGCTGTCGCTGTTCATCAACCGGACCACGCAGGGCGTCGACCGCCTCGCCGGGCGCTATCTCACGGCACAGCTTGTCGCCGTCGCCTGCTTCCTCGCCTTTCCGCTGGCCGCCAGCTTCACGCGACCGGAAACATCCGGCCTGCCGGGTTTCATGTTCGATGTGCTGGGCGGCTTCGACAAGCCGTTCAACCAGGCGCCCTCGCTGCATATCGCGCTGACCATCATCATCTGGCAGCATTTGCGCAGTCGCGCATCGCCGGCCTGTTGCGCCTCGTCTGGGATGTCTGGTGCCTGCTGATCGCGGCATCGGTGCTGACCACCTTCCAGCACCATTTCATCGACATCCCGACCGGCGCCTTGCTGGGTGTTTTCGCGCTGTGGCTGTTTCCGGCGGAAGGGCCCCTGCCCTTCGGCTGATTTCAGATGGACCGCCGACCCGAAACGCCGGCGCCTCGGCAGCTATTACGCGGCCGGCGCGCGTCCTGTGTTTGCTCGGCGCGGTGGCCGGGACATGGTGGCATTCGCGCCACCTGGCTGGTGCTGCTCTGGCCGGCGATTGCGCTGGCCATCGTCGCCTTCGGCTATTTTGGCGCCGGCGCGAAAATCTTCCAGAAAGGCGCGGACGGCCGGGTGACCTGGCCAGCCGCTGGCTGCTATGGCCTTACCGTATCGTGCCAGGATCAATGCCTGGGCCTGGACCAGAAAGATCGCACCGGCGGTGGAGATCGCCGACGGCGTTTTCCTGGGCCGCTTTCCGCGCGGCGAAGAGAGTCGATCCCTATGCCGCGATCGTCGACCTTGCCGCCGAGTTCGAACGGCCGGCTGCCGCGCCGAAATGGACTGTCGATCCCAATGCTCGATCTGGTCACGCCGTCGCCTGCCGAGGTCGATGCGGCGGCGCGAAGCCGTCGAGACAGGCGCGACAGACGTCGCCAGGCGGCAAGGTGCTCGTCTGTTGCGCGCTGGGGTTCCAGCGCAGCGCCAGGGTCGTCGCCCGGTGGCTGGTCTTGACCGGCCGCGCGCCGGACGAGGCCGCGGCGATTGCCAGGATCACAGCCTGCGGAAGGCCGGTCGTGCTGCATCCGGTTTCGCCGCTGGACACGGCCCCCGCATGACCGGCCCTAGCCTATCAGGACCGCTGCCAACGCATGGCAACGCGCTGCATCCGGCAGGCGGTCTGGCTGAGCGTTCCTCGTCGCCGTCGCGCTGTTCCTGGGCAGCTTCCGGTTCGAAAGTCTTCTGCTCACGCCGCTTGTCTTCATCGCCGGCTACTGCCGTCTTCGCCTTGTCGGCGCTGCTGGTCTTCGACGCCTGGCTGTTTCGCCTCATGGCCAGCCACCCCGACGACGCGACAGCGGGCGCAGCCGTCGACGACATGCTGGCCCGCATGCGGCTGAAGCCGCTCCCGTCGGTCACCCGTCCGCTCGACGATCGCATTCGCGGCTCAAACCGCATCTTGATGATCCAATTCGTAGCCTTCCTCATTTTCGCTCCGGCCTGGCTCGCCGCCGCCGCGCGGATGGGATAGAGGCCGCACCATGGAAACGCTCCGCCCCTTCCTGTGCAAGATCGCCCGCCGCGTCACCGAGACGCTGCTTGCCGCCTTTGCCTGGATCGTCACCGGCGTTCGGCCGATCTGGGCCGGCAGCGCGCCATCGGACCGCCAGCGCATCTATTTCGCCAACCACGCCAGCCATGGCGACTTCATCCTGCGTCACCGCCTGCCTGCCGCCGGACGAGCGCGAGCATGTGCATGCCGTCGCCGCCGCCGACTATTGGGGCAAGACGAAGCTGCGCCGCTTCGTCGCCGAGCAGTTGCTGGGCTCCGTGCTTGATCGATCGCTTGTGGACGGATGAGAAGAACCACCCCTTGAAGTCCATGCTCAACGTGCTCGACCAGGGCGATTCGCTGATCATGTTTCCCGAGGGCACCCGCAACATGAGCGAGGAGCCGCTGCTGAAATTCCGCTCGGGCCTCTACAATCTCACGACAGAGCGGCCGAACGTCGAACTCATCCCCTGCTGGATCGAGAACATGTCGCGCGTGCTGCCCAAGGGCGAGTTCCTGCCGGTGCCATTGCTCTGCCGCGTCGTCTTCGGCGCGCCGATCGCGCTGGCCGATGGCGAGGACCGGCACGCCTTCCTCAAGCGCGCGCATGCCGCCCTGCTCGCTCTCAACCCGCGCCCGAAGCGAGCCGATTGATGATCCCCGAATTTTTCCCGCTTTTCGCCGGCCTGATTGGCGTGCTGGTCGTCGCCAGCACCGTGTCAGGGATACTGCGCTGGCGTGCCGGCAAGCCGAACCCGACGCTGACCAATCTGAACGACCGCATCAACGCCTGGTGGGTGATGGTGGCCGTGCTGGCCGTCGCTTTCCTGTTCGGCATGAGCGGGCTGGTCATTCTGTTCGCGCTGATCTCCTTCGCGTCGCTACGCGAATTCGTGACGCTGACCGACACACGCCGCAGCGATCACTGGATCCTGCTCGGCATGTTCGGCATCATCATCCCGTTCCAGTATTGGCTGGTGTGGACCGAATGGTACGGCCTCTTCACCATCTTCATTCCGGTCTATTGTTTCCTGATCATGCCGGCGCTGACGGCGCTGCATGGCGACACCGAGAATTTCCTCGAGCGCATCGCAGCCCAGCAATGGGCGGTGATGATCTCGGTCTATTGCATGAGCCATGTGCCGGCGCTGCTCAGCCTCAACATTCCAGGCTTCGAAGGGCGCAAGATTCTGCTCGTCGCCTTCCTGATGATCACGGTGCAGGGCTCGGACGTGCTGCAATACATCTGGGGCAAGCTGTTCGGGAAACATAAGGTGGCGCCGAACGTCTCGCCGTCGAAAACCTGGGAAGGGTTGATTGGCGGGCTGGGCAGCGCCAGCCTGCTGGGCGCAGCACTCTGGTGGCTGACGCCCTTCACGCCGCTGCAAGCGGGCCTCGTGGCCTTCATGGCCGGCGGAATGGGCTTCCTGGGGGGACTGGTCGCGTCTGCGATCAAACGCGACCAGGGTGTCAAGGATTGGGGCCATCTCATCGAGGGCCACGGGGGCATGCTTGATCGGGCCGACAGTCTCGTCTTTTCCGCCCCGATCTTTTTTCACATCGTCCGCTATTTCTGGACGGTCTAGGTGCTTATGCTCCGCCGCACCAGGCGCTGAGGAAGCCGCGGTCGCGGCAGTGGCAGGAAGAACGCGAGCAACCTGCTATCGGCCGTTCAGCCGGCCATCTGTTGCGTATGCGTTCGGAACCTGCCTTGGGTTCGATAAGCCTTTGTCGGGCCAGATGTTCTCGTATCGTCATCGCTCAATCACAATCTGTGTGTTCTGCGGTCCGAACGTGCGAACCAGCTGATAAAAATCGGACGCGTGTTCCGGCGCGAGGCGTACGCAGCCATGCGAGGCAGGCGAGCCAAGCCGCTTCACGGCGTCGGTGGCATGAATGGCGTAGCCGCCGGTGAAGAACACCGAATGCGGCATCGGCGCGTTGTCGTATTTCTTCGAATACCAGATCTTGTGCAGCCGGGTCGGCTTCCACGCACCGGTCGGCGTCACGTAACCCCTGCGGGCCGTCGACACTTTCCAGGCGAAGGTCGGACGTCCGTCGACCGACACGATCATGCGCTGTTCCGAGAGATCGACCCGCGCAATGACCTGATTTGCCGCATTGGCGTTGCCACCAGCCGCCAGAACCACAGAGCCAGTCAAAGCGACGGCTGCGATGTTGATGAGACGTGCAAGCATGTTGGTCATTGGAGCCTACCCTCTTTTTGGCCGCCCGGCCGTTTGTTGTGGCTGCCTTTTCCTGTGGTTTTGTTTCGGCATTATTTCGCGAAATGTGCGTTTTGGTTTCGTGATTGTTTCGTAAACGGGCAGAAAGCCTCTCACTATTGCCAAAGAAGTGGGCCGACAAAATCGAGCCATTCCGATTCCTCGTATCCGCAGATGCGCTAAAATGCCCCATACCTGCGCTGGAAAGCGGCAAATCCCTTCCAAATGCCCGCTATATTCGCGCGAGAATGGCGTTCGGGCAGAATGTAACAGGACTGCAACAAAAAGCCTCGTCGGCGACACATTGGGGAAACGAATCTAGGTGAAATTCGAGACTGTCCGAAAACGGCGCCGGTCGAGGCACAGGGCAAGCGGATGATGAGATGGTTGTTGAGGGTGACGGTGATCACGGTGGCCTTTTCGGCGATCGCACTGTTGGCGGCACCCAGGGATATGTCCGTCAAGGGTTCGATCGGCGCCGTGAATTTTTTAGCATGAACCTGACCGGAACGAGCGGCGAAGCCGAAGCAGCCGGTCAGTCAACAGAGAAAGGAGCCAGGCAATGAGATCGAAATTCGTGGCAACGACATTGTCCGCCTTGCTCTACGCGCAGGCTCTGTTGGGCTTTGCCGCGCTAGCCTCGGTAATTCTGAAGGATCGGTCACATGTCGAGATGGCGACCGATACGACAGCCGTCAGCGATCGCGTCCCGTTGTAGTTGTGGACCGCACCGTCTCAGGCAGGAGGGTCGAAGCGATAGCCAGTACCTCTGATAGTAGCGATGCTGTCGGTGTCTAGCTTACGCCTCAGTCTCACAATGCGGGAATCGATCGAACGGTCGAAGGCATCATCGCGCTCGGCGGGGGCCGCGGCGATGATGTCTTCGCGCGTTAACACCTTGTGTGGATTGGCCATGAACAGCCTGAGCAGCGCAAGCTGCCCGGGCGAAAGCTGTTCTTCCTCGCCGTCGCGCGTCATCACCAGCGCCGCCTTGAGATCCACCGTCGAGCGCTCGAGCACCAGCGTCTCACGCGCGCCATATCCCAGCCGCTCCGCAAGCCGGTCAATCCGCGCCGCAAGCTCGCGCGCGTGGATCGGCGCGTCGACGACGTCGGCGGCGCCCGATTCCAGCAACAACACCCGCTCGAGCAATGGAATAGGCCGGGTGATCACGAGGAAGAGCGCGTCGACTCGCAACGATCGCAACACGATATCGCCCGCCTCGGCGGTGGTCAGTTTGTCTCCCAGCACGATGATGTCGGCGTCGGCGGGCAGACTCGGCGGCGCGCCGCTCCAGGTCAGCAGCGAAACCCGCAGGTCGAAGCCGACCCGCGCCAGATATGTGTCGAGGTCGGCAATCGTCTGTTCGGCGACGCCGACAAGCGCAACAACCGGTCCTTTGCGCATGCTTCCGTCACCGCTTTCTGAATGCGACTGGACAAAATGTTAGACCTCACCTTACTTTCCCTGCGCAACGAGGACCAGACGGAGTTGCGCACCCGTATTGCCATCGCCGAAGACGAACCGGATCTCCGCGAAGCCGTTGCCGAATATCTCGGCGCCAACGGCTACGAGGTGCTGACGGCGGCCGACGCCGCCGAGATGCGGCGCATTGCCGAGGAGAAGTCGTTCCAGCTGGCAATCCTCGACATCGCGATGCCTGGCGAGGATGGCCTGTCGCTCGGCCGCTGGCTCCGGGCCTCACTGCCCATCGGCATTATCTACGCCACCGCGGCAGGTTCTCCGATCGACCGCGTTGTCGGGCTCGAACTCGGCGCCGACGACTATATCGTCAAGCCATATGAACTGCGCGAGCTTTTGGCGCGCGTGCGCAGCGTGCTGCGCCGGGTCGGCAGCCAACCGGAAACCAAGCTTTCGACCGAACGCAAGCAGGAGGCGCGCCGGTCGATCGCCTTCGGCGGATTCAAGGTCGATCTCGATGCGCGCAGGCTGACCAACGTCGATGGCTCGACCATCGAGATGGCGAAAAGCGAGTTCGACGTGTTGGAGGTCTTCTTGACCCGCGCCAATCGCCTGCTGACCCGCGCGGCGATTTCGGAAGCCATCGGCTTCGAAGACGATTCGGACGCTTCGCGCGCGCTCGATATCCGCATCATGCGGCTGCGCAAGAAGATCGAAGACGATCCCTCCAATCCGAAATTCCTCCGGACGGTGCGCGGCGAGGGCTATATCTTCTCGCTGCCGGCACGATGAGCGCCACGGACATAGCGACGGAAGAACCCTGGCGCGACGCGCTGGCCGCCGGTCCCAACCCGGTGATACTCGCCGTCGACATCGCCAAGCGGCTGCGCGGCGCACTGGACTGGCAAAAAGAGATCGACCCGATATTGCGCGAGATGGGCAGCGCCTTGCGCGGCCATCGCATGATCCTCTTCAAGCTGATGGAGGTGCCGGGCGACCGCGGCCTTTCGCAGTCGATCCGCGCCTTCTGGGTCGACAAGCGCCTGGAGGGCATCCGGGCGGAACCGGCGATCATCCCGCAATCGCTCGTCAATGACGACGACCTGCTCGGGCGGCTGGCCGAAGAGGTGCGGCGCGGTCAAAGCTTCGTCGGCCATACCCGCGACCTCGCCGGTTTCCTGCGCGCCGAATTCCAGCGCGCAGTCGATAAGATCCTTCTGTTCCGTGCCGGTGCTCGCGCATGGGCGGGTGTGGGGAACGCTCGCCGTCAATGACTGCGTGCGCGAACGCGAATGGCTGGATCACGAACAAGCGGCGCTGGAGATCGTCGCGCTGTCGATCGGACACGCCATCGAACGCAGCGAGTCGGACGCCCATGTGAGCGAGGTCATCTACTCGGCCATGCTGGAGGCCTCGCTGGACGCCGTCATCACGGTCGACGAGACGGGCAGCATCATCGAATTCAATCCAGCCGCGGAAAAGATGTTCGGCTGGCGCAAGCAGGACATTATCGGCAAGGATGCGCTCGACACGCTGATCCCCGAATTCTACCGGACCGGTTACGCGACGGGCGGCGAATATCTGGTTGGCCGCGGCGCGCCGATGGTCGGCCGCCGCATCGAGACGCTGACACAAACTGTTTCCGGCGAGATCATACCCATCGAGTTGACGGTGATCGAGGTCAAGGTGGCGGACCGTCGGCTCTATCTTGGGTCGATACGCGACCTGCGCGAAAAGCGGCGAACGGAAGAAGAGTTCAACTCCCAGCGGGAAAAGCTGCATCAAAACGAAAAGATGGCGGCGATGGGCTCGCTGCTCGCCGGCGTCTCGCACGAGCTCAACAATCCGCTCGCCGTCGTCGTCGCCCAATCGACGTTGCTGCATGAATTCGCCGCCGACCAGCAGACCAAAGCGCGCGCCGAGAAGGTGCGCGCGGCGGCCGAACGCTGCGGGCGCATCGTCAAGAGCTTCCTCGGCATGGTGCGCCTGCACCCGACCAAGGAAACAACGACCGACTTGACGCAGGTGGTCAGGGCGGCGCTCGAAGTGACCGCCTACGGCGCGCGATCGAGCGGCATCCTCATCGAAAGCCGTTTCGCCGAGGGTTCGGTGTTGGTCAATGCCGATGCCGACCACCTGACGCAGGTTGCGGCCAATTTCCTTGTCAATGCGCAGCATGCATTGGCTGGAGCCGAGGGCGAGCGCCGAATTGTCGTGTCGACGTTCCGCAAGGACAATGGGATCAACGGCTTCTCGATCGAGGACAACGGACCGGGCATTCCCGAGGCGATCCGCAACCGCATTTTCGAATCCTATTTCACGACCAAGCCCGCAGGCGTCGGCACAGGCATCGGCCTGTCCATTTCCAAGTCGATCGTCGAGCGTCACAAGGGCCGCATCTATTTCGAGCCTGCATTCCCAACCGGCGCATGCTTTGTGGTCGAGCTGCCGGCCATCGCGCGCCAGGCCGATGGCCGTGTCGAAGTTGAGCCGCAGGAGACCACGCTGCGCCGCGCCCTCATCGTCGACGACGAACCGGACGTCGCCGCCTCGCTGGCGGACATTCTGGGGCTGATGGGCGTACACCCGACGGTCGAGACCACCTGGCAAGGCCGCGAGGACCTTTCCGATATCGATGCGGATATCATTTTCAGCGATCTGCGCATGCCGGGCATCAGCACGATCGATTTCTACCGAAAACTGCTCCGCATGCGGCCAGATCTGGCGACACGTTTTGTGATCGTCACCGGCGACATGATCGGCGCGCGTGCCGACATCGACAGGCTGCCGGCGCATCTGCGCCCGCAACTGCTGGAAAAGCCGTTTAGCACGCTCGATGTGCGCGGAGCCCTGATTTCGGTCGCCGAACAGGTTTTAGCTCAGGCAGGCCCCGGAAAATAAAAGGGGCTCTCTGCGTGCGGGGTGCGCAGAGAGCCCTAAGAAGCGCGGTTGGGTACGCGCAGGGAACGTCTCTAAAAAATGTTCGGCCGCGAGCTGTCCATATCCGCCGCTGCAATGACCCGTACGGTGCGGGCCTCCTTGCGGCCATTCTCGATCGCGATCTCGCGCAGGCACTCCGGTGTCTCGACACCCCAGGCGATACCATCACACGCCGAAGCCGGCTTGCTAGTCACCGGTAGCCGCGATGTCTTGCGGTCGGCCTTGCCCGAAATGGGCGCGTCGAAACGCGGCGTCGGGGTAAAGCCTGAGGTGGTTCCGACAGAGAACGCCATGGTCGAGAGCGCAATTGCGGCCAAGGTCGCAAACATCGCCATCGGATGATCAGCCGACCGACGACGCAGCGCCAGTTCCGGCATGCGACGCGCAGTATGGTTGACGATCCGGGTCATGATGGCTTGCATCTCCCAAACAGGTTCTCTTTGTTGTTTCCAATATCTCCAATGAATGTATCTGCCCGATGTTGCGGCAACATCGGGCATGTTACAGACATGAAACAACAGAAATCGGGCAAATTGCCTCAAATTGGTCCGACCAGACGTTGATTGGGGACAAACGGTCACTGCCTCCAAAGGCAATGGAACAAGCTGCCCAAACGAGATTTCAGTTGAAATTCATCGCCATAAGATGACGGAGGGTCACCGAAGCCCCAAGGGGCATCGATGACCGTTCTGACGCTGGTCTGCCAATTGTGCTGCTAAGGTCGTGTATCCGTCGTTACATGACAGTTACACAGCAACCCCGTGTTGTAACCGCTCTATTGCTTCAACACGTCGGCCCATTCCTTGTGGCGCAGGAACTGCGCTTTGGCGAACGGGCAAAGCGGGATGATCTTCTTGCCGGCCTTGCGCGCGTCTTCGACCGCCCGCGTCACCAGCTTGACGCCGATGCCCTGGCCGCGGAACGCATCCGGCACTTCGGTGTGGTCGATGATGATCAGCCCGTCGCCCGCCTTGCTGAAGGTCATCTCGGCCTCGGCGCCGTCGGCGCCGCGGAGCAGATAGCGCCCTTTGCTTTCGGTCTCTTCAAACTCAATCGCGGGGCTGCCCTGCATCGCCGGCCTGTCTCCTGTTGGCGAGGCGAATAGCCGCCTAGCCGCCTCGATTTCATTGGGCCGCAGCTCGTGCCCGCCCTCGTGCCAGTCGAGCGTAACGACAGCGCCCGTGGCGCGCAAATGCGCGTCGAGGCGGCTGGTCAAGGTCGGCGGGCAGATCGGGTCGCGGCGACCCGCCGTGATCAGGATCTGCTTGCCGGCCAGGCTGCCTTTCACTTCCGGCTCGAATGGGATCAGCGGATGCATCAGCGCAATCCGGTCGAACAGGTCCGGGTTGGCAAACAATACGGAAGCGAGAATGTTCGCGCCGTTCGAATAGCCGATGCCGAATACGGCTGACGGCTTCGCCGCCTCGATCTGGGCTCGCACGAACGCGGCCATCTTCACCGTTGCGCGCGCGAGATCGTCCATGTCGTAGACGCCCTCGCCGGTGCGGCGGAAGAAACGCGCCGCGCCATGTTCGGAAACATCGCCGCGCGGCGATATGATGGTCGCATCGGGCACGATCTCGCGTGCGAGCTCCATGAGCTGATGCTCGTTGCCGCCGGTGCCGTGGAAGGCAAAGAGCAGCGGCCCGCCGGTCTTACCCGGCGAGCTGGTCATAGACGTAGTTGTCGAGGCTCATGACTCAGGCTCCGATCGGCTGGAGGTGTTCCTCCAGATAGGAACGCAGATGCGCGTGCTGCGACGGCAGCTTTAGCGCCTCGCCGAGATGCGCACTATCCTCGTCACGGTCGAAGCCGGGCTCATTGGTTGCGACCTCGAACAACACCCCGCCGGGGGTGCGGAAATAGATCGACCAGAAATAGTCGCGGTCGATGACGGGCGTTACCTGATAACCGGTGTCGACGAGCGCCTTGCGCACTTCGAGCTGCTTGGCGCGGTTGTCGACGGCAAAGGCGACGTGATGCACGGAGCCGGCGCCGAGATCGGCAAAGCCTGTTCCCGGCAGCGTTTCGATGTCGACGACGTCGGCGCCGTTGCCGCCTTTGAGCACAAGCCGCTTGATGCCGTTGGACATGTCGGCTTCCTCGTAGCCCATATATTTCAGCAGCTCCGACATGCGGCCATCGTCGCGCAGGCGCATCGAAACCGAGTGGAAGCCACGGATCGCGTCGTCGTTCGGCACGCCGCCTTTCTCCCACGGCTCGCGCCCGTCTCCGCTTGACCTCGACCAGCGCGAACTCGTCGGCGTCGGGGCCGGTGAAGGCAAGCCGCTTCTGGCCAAAGCTCTCGCTCTCGGCGAGACCCTTCACGCCTTCCTTTTCGAAGCGCTCCTTCCAATAGCCGAGCGAACCTTCCGGCACGGCAAAGACCGTTGCGCCGACCTCGCCCGTGCCCAGCCGGCGCGGGCCGATATTGGGAAACGGAAAATAGGTCATGATCGTGCCCGGCGTGCCGAGCTCGTCGCCATAATAGAGATGGTAGACGTCCGGCGCGTCGAAATTGACGGTCTTCTTCACCCGGCGCAGGCCGAGCGTGTCGGTGAAAAAGAGATTGTTGCGGCGTGCATCGCTCGCCATCGAGGTGACGTGGTGCAGGCCTTTGATCTGGTCGAGCATGGTTTGCTCCTTGGTTGAGGTTGTGCCTCAAGATCGTGCATTCCAATGCGCCCCGGAAGATCGTCGATCGCGAATGCATCGTGCTGGAAAAGTGAACAATGAAATACCGATTGTTCACCTTCGTCCTGGCGTCTTGCGTTGCGGGCCAATTTCGGTTCGATGGGCGTCCCGCCCTTTCGAGAACCCGCCGTGCAGACAAAGCCGATCCGCCGTCCAAACATCCTTTTCATAACATGCGACCAGTGGCGGGGCGACTGCCTGTCGGCTGCCGGCCACCCGGTCGTCAGGACACCGAACGCCGATGCGCTGGCTGCCGAAGGCGTCATGTTCACGCGCCATTTTGCGGGCGCGGCGCCCTGCTCGCCGGCGCGGGCCTGCATCTACACCGGCCTTTACCAGATGAACAACCGCGTCTGCCGCAACGGCACGCCGCTCGATGCCCGTCACGACAACATGGCGCTCGCCGCACGCCGGCTGGGCTACGAGCCGACGCTGTTCGGCTACACCGACACGTCTCCCGATCCGCGCTTTTACGCGCCAGATGATCCCGTGCTGCGCACCTATGAAGGCGTTTTGCCGGGCTTCACCGCACGCCAGAAATTGCCAGAACACCAGAAACCCTGGCTCTCCTGGCTGAAGGCGCGCGGCATCGATTCTTCCGCCGGCTATCCCGACATCCATAAACCTGCCGGCGGCGCAGCCAGACACGGTCACCAACCGGCCGCCGATCTATTCGCGCGATGAGACGCCGGCGGCTTTCCTCACCGGCGAATTCCTGCGCTGGCTGGGCGAGCAGGACGACCCCTGGTTCGCCCACATTTCCTATCTCAGCCCGCACCCGCCCTTCATCGTGCCGGAACCCTTCAACACGATGTTTTCGCCGGATGATGGGCCGGATTTCCAGCGCGCCGCGACCTGGGAACGCGAGGCCGCGCTGCATCCTTACGTCGCGCATGAGCTGGCCAAGCAAAAGCGCTCGAAATTCCTGCCCGGCGTGAAGGGCAAGGTGCGTGACTTCAGCGAGGCCGAGTTCCGCGCCATCCGCGCGATCTATTACGGCATGATTGCCGAGGTGGATTCGCAGCTCGGCCGGCTCTGGCAAGGCCTGAGGCAAGAAAAAGCCTGGCAGGATACGATCATCGTGCTGACCTCCGACCATGCCGAGATGATGGGCGACCATTTCATGCTCGGCAAAGGCGGTTTCTTCGACCAGAGCTACCATCTGCCGCTGATCGTCCGCGACCCACGCGCCAAGGCATCGCGCGGCACACAAGACTTCGGCTTTCACAGAAGCCGTCGACCTGATGCCGACCGTTGTCGATCTGCTCGGCGGCAAGCCGCCGGCTCATCTCGACGGCCGTTCTCTTTCGCCTTTCCTGGCCGGCAAGACGCCAGCCGACTGGCGCACCGCCGCGCACTGGGAGTTCGATTTCCGCGCCATCGCGAAAGGGCCCAAGAAGCAGCCCTTCGGCCTCAAGCCACAGCAATGCAATCTGGCCGTGCTGCGCACCGAGACGCACAAATATGTGCACTTCGGCGGCGGCGTCCTGCCGCCGCTTCTGTTTGATCTGAAGAACGACCCGGGCGAACGCACGAACTTGGCGGGCAACCCGAAACACGCCGTTCTGCGCGCGGAAATGGCCGAGCAGATGCTTGCATGGCGGGCCGAGCATCTTGATCAATCGCTGGCGTTGTCGGAACTGACGGAAACGGGCGTCGCGGGATCCTATGCAGTGCCGGCCTGGCTGGGCGGCGCATAAGTCGCGGTCAAAGAAAAGGCCCGCGTCGCGACGCGGGCCCAGGGCCAAACCCTTTGAGATGAAGCGTTACTGCGTCATCTTCAGGACTTGCTCATCACGCTTCTCCGCGAAGGTGGCAGCATCATAGGCGGGGGCGGCCTCGAGCTGTGCCTTCGTGAAAGTCGTGTAGAGATAGTGGTTGCCGTCCTTGTCGGCCATGAAGGCAAGGTTATCCATGCCAACGGCTACCGGCTTTTCGCCCATGCCGAGGAAACCACCAACGTCGATGATCACCGCGTCGACCTTTTCGCCGGTCAGCACGACATCACCGATTTCACCGAGATTGGCGTCATCAGCGCCATAGACGGTCGTGCCCTTCAGCTTGTCGGCGCTGAGTTCCGTGGCGGGGACAGCGGTCAGGGTCGACTTGTCGATGGCGGCAGTCGTCGTCGCGGCGTCGGTCTTTGGCGCTGCCGGGTCGGTGGCGGCTGGCGCCTGCGCTGTATCCGCTGGCGCCGTTGCGGCAGGAGCCGCTGCGGTGTCGGTGGTGGCGGGAGCCGGCTGCATTGCCGTATCAGTGGTCGCCGGAGCCGGCTGTGTTGCCGGGGCAGCGGCGGCGACTGGCGCGACCGGTTCATACGGAGTGCGATCGAATGCCGGCGCGGCCTCGAGTTCTTCCTTGCTCATCGCAACGACCAACCAGCGGTCGCCGTCCTTCTCGGCCCATTCGGCGGACTTGTAGTCGATAGAGACGTCCTTTTCGCCGATGCCGAGGAAGCCGCCGACGCCGACCACGATTTGCTCGATCGCGCCGTTTGCGCCGATCACCAGATCGTTAACATCGCCGATATTTTCAGCATTTTCGCCCGTACCGTTGTAGACGGTCTCGCCGACCAGATTGCTGGCAAGCTGGCCGTCCGCCTTCACCACCGGCGACGCCATTGCAGGCGCTTCTGTTGCCGGCGGCGTTGCCTGGGCGGGCGCGGCCGGATCGGCCGTTTGCGCGAGTGCGCCCCCAGCCATCAAGGCAGCGGCGGCAGTGGAGATGAGAAGTTTGCGGATCATGACAATCCTCCTGGTTAATCGCATTGTCGCGGCAGGATGGCCGCGGTCACCTGACTGCTTGGGCAGCCTGTTGAGCTAACGCGAGGGGCACTGCCGGGTTCCGCTTTTCGGGTCGCGCCGCCCGCATTCAAAAGCGCGGGAACCATACTGCCCACGTCGCGTTACGCATCGTTGCCACCGAGGCCTGCGACGTGTTTTGGTGGCCATGCCCTGCCAATATTTACGGGAGTTCAGATGCGGTTCGTTGCGGTGCTAAACCGGGACGGCGGAACGTTGCGGACGATCGATCTGGACGCATTCGCCGACCGGATCGGGACGACCCTGGGTGGGGCCGGTCACGAAGCAACGGTGCGCATCGTGCGCGGCGACGAAATCGTTGCGGCACTCGACAAGGCCGCCAAACAGCGCGGCGTCGACGTTGTGATGGCGGGCGGTGGTGACGGCACCATTTCCGCCGCAGCTGCCAGGCTGATGGGCGGAAAGAAGGCGCTTGCGGTGCTTCCCGCCGGGACGATGAACCTGTTCGCCCGCAGCCTTGGGATTCCGCTCGATCTGGATCAGGCTGTGGCGGCGTTCGCAAAGGCCGAGGTGAGACCCGTCGATATGGCGCTGGCCAACGGCCGGCCGTTCATCCACCAGTTCTCCATTGGCATGCACGCCAAGATGGTGCAGCTGCGCGAGAAGATGGATTTCGGATCGCGCCTCGGGAAAATGCGCGCCTCCGCCAGGGCCACCTACTACACACTGAAGAACCCGCCGAGCATCAATGCCACGCTGCGTATCGGCGAGGCCGAGACCAAGGTGAAAACGACCGGCATCGGCGTCACCAACAATCTGTTCGGCGAAGGCCACCTGCCTTATGCCGACCATCCCGACGGCGGCGTTCTTGGCATCTATGTGACGGCTGCCAGCGAACGAAACGAATTGGTGCGTTTCTTCTTCAACATGGCGCGCGGGCGCTGGCACACCAATCCACATGTCGACATCTATCAGGCGACGACGATGCAGATCAGCCTGCCGGCCCGGTCGACACGACTGAAATGCGTGATCGACGGGGAACTCGCCAAGCTCGAACGCGAAACCACGATCGAGATTAGGCCGAAATCGCTGCACGTTCTTGCGCCAGCGATCACACCCGAAACGGTCTAGCTCCTACTGAGGCGCCTGCTCTGTCGCCGGCGCCGGCGGATCGATCGACTCGCCGTAAAACTCTACGCCTGCCCACACGACCGCGGCTAGCAGAAGCCCACCGACCAGCACCATCAGCACTTGCCACCCCCGAGAGCCTTGACGTGCCTTGTCTGTGGAGATCGATGTGGCTTTATCAATGTCGGTCGGTGTCATGGCGAAAATCCTCGGCTCTGCGGCGGCAGCGAAGCCGCATTCACAGTGGCAATGTAGCCACCGGCTGATGGTTCCGAGATTTCACGAGAAGTGCGGTTTCGAAGCTATTCGCCTGCCTCGTCCGGCGGAGTCTTCGACCGGCTGTTTTCCTTGAAGATGCGGTAGCCGAGAATCCCGAGCAGAGGCGCAATCAGCAAAGTCGTTGCTGACTTCTTGTTTGCGAGCGCCGGAAGAAGAGCCAATGCTGAAGCAGCCGCAAGCGTTGCCAGCTCACCCTTGCGCCTGTCGACAGCGCGCCGACGCCGGGCCCGCGTTGAAAGTTTGAAAACAATGAGGATGAGAAGACCCAGGCCGATGAAGCCGCCGCCGAAGGCGGCCGCCATATCGATCGGCCCAAAATGTGCAGCCGCATAGAGATATGCGCCGACGAGCAGGAAGACAAAGCCGATGAGCGCCAGAAGGGCGCACAGCGCGTAGACGATGAAGGTCACCTTCGCCCGGCGGAACGCCAGAAGCGCCTCGCCCGATGCGATGTTGGCTATCAGGGTTGCTAGCATGCGCTCAGCAGACCGTTAGCGGCGCGACAGCAGGGCAAACAGGAAACCAACGCCGGCTGCTATGGCCAGCGACGTCACCGGCTTCTCCCGCACGGCGTCGGTTAGCTGAGCCTCAAGATTTTCCGCGCCGGCGCGCAAATCGTCATAGGCCGACTCGCCCTGTGATTTGATCTGGTCCATTCCGACAGCCGCTGCCTTGCGAGCGGCGTCATAAGAATGGCGCCCAGTCTTTGTCAGTTGCTCGGTCAACTTCGCGACATCCTTCTGGAGCTGTTTGATCTCCTCCTCCAGCGACCGCTCCGTCGCGCCGGAAACCGCTTCCTCGGCGGCTGCCTGCTTGGCGGTCTTGCGTGTCGATGCGGCCATGGCTGTAACTCCTTGTGACGGATACCCGAAACGCTTTGTACCGACGGCGGTTCCGTTGCCATAAGCACCTTGCGGCGCCGACAATTCAACCGCGGTTGCGCCAGAAGTCAAATCGTCAAAGCAAAGGGCGTTTGCGCTCCGGCAACCCTTCCCAATGTGCGATATGGGCGAGACGATCTGGTTCAAGCACCTGGCAACCATTGTCGACCCAGGCGATGAGCTTTTGCGCGCTGAGTTTGCGCAGCGTCTTGTTGGTGTGAACCAGCGACATGCCAAGCGTGTCGGCGACATGCTGCTGACGGATCGGCAGCACCAGCCCTTTCGGTACGGCTGCCGCGACCGTATCCGCCCGCGCATACAGGAATGCCAGCAGATATGCCGCTCGCTCGATGGCCGTGCGCCGCCCGATGCTGAGCAGATGTTCGTCCAGCATCTGTTCCTCGCGCGCCGCGATCCAGGTCATGTCGAAGCCCAGGCCCGGATGGTTCGCATAGAGGCTGTTTAGTTTTTCCCGCTCGAAGACGCAGAGGCGCATCGCGGTCAGGGCTTCGACGGAATGCTCCATCTCGCCCATCAGCGCCGCCTGCAGGCCGATCATGTCGCCCGGAAGCACATAGTTCAGGATTTGCCGGCGGCCATCGTGAAGCAGCTTGTAACGAAAGCCCCAGCCTGAAAGCGCAGTGAACAGATGGGCGCTGTGACTGCCCTCGACCAGAACTGTCGAACCCTCGGTCAACGACCAGTTCGCCACGTTTGAACTTGCTGACAAATTCAAGCTCCGCCTTTTCGAACGGCCCGAAACACAGGCATTTCGCGCAGCGGACAAGCCTCGCATGGGATCTTTTGCGGTGCCCTTAGAGTTCTTGATGGGTGCCGTCAATGGCTTCCCTCTCGGGCTGCGGCCTGCGCGTCGCGCCCTAATGAGGGCACAGACGTCAGACACAACCGTGGATTGTTGCTGGCCGCAGATGATCGCAAAATTGGCTGCACCGCAACTGGCGCTTCGTCTAGCGAGCATCATGTCTTTCTTTAATGACACCGGCTGATCTGACCCGCCATGTCTCGCGGTTTGAGAGCGAGGAAAGCATTGACGAACAGATCTCTTGAGGGACGGCGCATTTTGCTGGTCGAAGACGAACCGCTGATCGCGCTGGACATCGAAGAACTGTGCCTCGAGCACGGCGCCAAGCATGTACTTACCGTGCAGCGCATCGATGATGCACAGACGTTGGATTTCTCGAACTTCGATGTCGCGGTCGTCGACCTGGTGCTCGGTGATCGCTCGACCTTGCCGCTCGCGGCCGCGATGCGGGCGAACGGTCTGCCGCTGGTCTTCGCCTCGGGCTATTCTTCCGCGCCGGAACTGGTCCTCGACTTTCGGCGATATCACGCTGCTTTCCAAGCCTTTTGCCGGCGAAACGCTGATCGAGGCGCTCACCGCGGCAATGGCCGCCGCTTCACGGAATGCCTGAGCCGAGCACCTGGGTCGAGATCGCATCCGGCCCAAATTCCGAATTCATCCGCGATCTGCCGAGGATTTCGTGCAGCCTGCGTGCGCGCGCGGCTGACGCGGCTCTTGATCGTGCCGACCGCGCAATCCGCAGATTTCGGCGGCTTCCTCGTAGGAAAAGCCCGAAGCGCCGATCAGGATGATCGCCTCGCGCTGATCCGGCGGCAACTGGTCGAGCGCCGACGCGGAAATCGTCGAGGTCAAGCATGCCGTCCTGCTCGGGGTGGATGGCGAGCCGCGCCGTCATCACGCCGTCGCTGTCCTGGACCTCGCGCCCGCGCTTGCGCATCTGCGAATAGAACTCATTGCGCAGGATGGTGAACAGCCATGCCTTCAGATTGGTGCCGAGCTGAAAGCTGGACTGCTTGTCCCACGCCTTCATCAGCGTCTCCTGCACCAGATCGTCGGCCTTGTCGGCATTCTGCGACAGGGAAACGGCAAAGGCGCGCAAACTGGGAATGGCGCCGAGCAAGTCGGTCTTGAAGCTGGATGTGGCCATCAACCTCAGCCCTTGTCCCGGCTGGTTTCGGCGGATTCCAGCTTGTTGAGAAATTGCGCGAAACGATCCGGCACCTCGTCGGAGACCAACTCGTTGTAATATTGTTTCAGTTTTCGGGCGATTTCGGTGTTCGCGCCCAAGCGGATCTTTGCGCGTCCCGCTTCGCGTGGTGCGCTTGGGCGTCGCCGTTGCTTCATTCATTCATTAAAAGCCCTTCACAGCTACTTGCACCTGCCCGCCGCAGGTCACCTCTCGAACCGCTCCAAACGCGACAACGCCTCATATGGTTCCGTCTAAAACACAGAACTTTTTGGAACAATCTGATTGATTTCCGCGTTCTAGCTCAATCTTTATGCCGATCTAGGCGACACTAACATGAGGGAGACATCATGAGCTTGTCCACAGCGATCGCCCCCCATCTGCCCTATCTGCGACGATTTTCCCGCGCCGTTTCAGGCTCCCAATCAAGCGGCGACGCAATGGTCGCGGCAATGCTGGAGGCGCTGATCGCCGACATTTCGCTGTTTCCCAAAGGCCTCGAGCGAGCGAATTGCGCTCTATCGGCTGTTCACCAGGCTTTTCACCACCGTGTCGATCAAGGTGCCGCAGGAATCCGGCGAGCTCGGCCTGGGAAAAGCAGGCACAAGCAAATCTCGGCGCGTTGGCGCCGCTGCAGCGTCAGGCCTTCTGCTGGTCGCAGTCGAAGGCTTCTCCGAAGAGGAGGCCGCGGAAATCCTGGAAATGCCGATCGACGAGTTCGCCGAACTGCTGACCCAGGCGAGCGCGGAAGTGTCGCGCCAGATGGCGACCGACATCCTGATCATCGAGGATGAACCGCTGATCGCCATGGACATCGAGGAGATGGTCGAAAGCCTGGGACACCGCGTCGTCGGCATCGCCCGCACCCACGCCGAAGCGACCGAGATGTTCCACAAGGCGCGGCCAAGAATGGTGCTGGCCGACATCCAGCTGGCCGACGGCAGCTCCGGCATCGACGCCGTCAACGAAATACTGGCCTCGAGGCCGATACCCGTGATCTTCATCACCGCCTTTCCGGAACGGTTGTTGACCGGCGAGCGGCCCGAACCGACCTTCCTCGTGACGAAGCCGTTTGTACCCGAGATGGTCAAGGCGCTGATCAGCCAGGCGCTGTTCTTCGACCGCCAGGCGAAAGCGGCCGCCTAGCAAGGAAATTTCAGAAGATCGGCAGGTTTTTATTCTGCCATGGAACAAACCGTATCGATGCTCCGTTTATCTCCCAGAACAATGAGGGAGTATTAGTCATGCTTTACTGGGCTTTGGTGTTTCTTGTGGTTGCAATCGTCGCAGCTGCATTGGGGTTTGGCGGCATAGCTGGCGCTTCCGCCGGTATTGCGAAGATACTGTTCTTTATCTTCCTGGCGTTCCTGGTCATCTCGCTCGTCATGGGCTTGATGCGTCGGGCCTAGACTCCACAAACAGTTTCACGGTCTAGGAGCCGAACCCCTCAATCGGCTCTTGGGGCGCGCTGGGTGATTGTCTTCGGACAGTTGCCCGGCGTTTGCGTTTGTGCGCGGCATTCTTCATCGAGAGCCGGGCGGAAAAAACAGAAGCCGGCACGAAGCCGGCTTCCAGTGTCGAGAAGGGGGACATCTCGATAGGCGACCTATGGGGTGGGGAGAAGATCGCCTGGCTCTACAACGCGGCATCGACCGGTAGGTTCCCTGGCATCCGCTACTTTTTTAAGCGCCGATCGTGATCCGAATAATCGCGACACGATTCAGTGTTCTTTGGAACTCCACGCTCTCCTCCACCGTTTTTGCTGCGAGAGGAAATCGACATGGAACATATTGCAGCACTTCTATTGCTCATCGGCTGTTCGGAAGATCTGAAGCAATGCCGGGAATTGCCAGCGCCGACGCCAATCTTTGAGACGATGGAAGAATGCGATGCCGTGATCGGTCCGACCCGTCGAGGCTTCGAAGGCGCGGAACCCCGCGTTTTCGCCCAATGCGTCTATGTCGATCCGGCAATGGAAGAAGAAGATGCCGAACTCGTCTGGGATATCACAGCGGACGGTCGCCTGGTAGCGGAAGTGACTGCCGGCAACTCGACCATCGCCTCCCGCGCGCCCGTAGCGACGCTGCGTTAGTCTTCCTGGATGGCGTAGCCCGCGCCGCGGATGGTGCGGATGACGTCGGGCTGCCGGTTGGTGTTCACCGCCTTGCGCAATCGCCCGACATGCACATCGACGGTGCGCTCGTCGATGTAGATCGTCTCGCCCCAGACATTGTCCAGCAGTTGCGTGCGCGAAAACACGCGGCCGGGATGCCGCATCATGAATTCCAGCAGGCGGAACTCCGTCGGCCCGAGCCTCAACTCGCTCTTCTTGCGATAGACGCGGTGCGATTCGCGGTCGAGCACGATGTCGCCGACCTTGAGCACGCTCGACAGCACTTCAGGCTTGGCGCGACGCAGCAGCGCCTTCACCCGCGCCAAAAACTCCGGAGTCGAGAACGGCTTTACCAGATAGTCGTCGGCGCCGGTGGAAAGACCGCGCACGCGGTCGCTTTCCTCGCCGCGCGCCGTCAGCATGATCACCGGCAGGCGCTCCGTTTCAGGACGCATGCGCAGGCGGCGGCAAAGCTCAATGCCGGATACTGCCGGCACCATCCAATCGAGCACGAGCAGGTCCGGCACGTTTTCCTGCAGCCGCACCTCGGCCTCGTCGCCGCGCGCGATCACCTCGACCTGGTAGCCCTCGGCTTCCAGATTATACTTGAGGAGCACACCCAGCGGCTCCTCGTCTTCGACAACCATGATCTTGGGTGCGATCATTTGCGATCGATCCCTAGGCGCCGACGATCGCCGCCGTCGTCTCGTCATGCTTGGGACGGGACACCGGCAATTGTTCGCCTGTAACGACATAATAGGCGTTTTCGGCGATGTTCGTCACATGGTCCCCGATGCGCTCGAGGTTCTTGGCGCAGAACAGAAGATGCGTGCAGGCCGTGATGTTGCGCGGGTCTTCCATCATATAGGTCAGGAGCTCGCGGAACACCGCCGTGTAGCGCACATCGATCTTCTCGTCATTGTCGCGCAGGTCGCTCAGTCCTTGCACATTGCGGGCGACATACAAGTCGACGACATCGTTCACCTGTTCGAGCACCAGCTTCGACATGGTCTCGATGCCATGCGTCAGGCTTTTGGGCATTCGTCGTCTCGCCGACCGCCGAAACCCGCTTGGCGATGTTTTTCGCCAGATCGCCGATGCGCTCCAGGTCGCCGGCCATGCGGATGGCGCCGACCACGGCGCGCAGATCCTGCGCCATCGGCTGACGCCGCGCGATGATCGTGATGGCGCGGTCATCGAGCTCGCGCTGACGATCGTCCATGACAGCATCTTCCGAGATCACGCGCTGACCCTGCGCCGCATTGCCCTTGAGCAGCGCCTGGATGGACGAAGCGACCATCGTGCCGGCCGTATCCCCCATCGCCCGGATCAGCCGGTCGATCTCGTTCAATTCCTGGTCGAATGAGGAGACTGTGTGCTCACCCATGTTTTCTCTCCGCAAAATGCGTCCTGGAACCAGCCTGAAATCCCGTCAGGGCGTGGCGAAAATGGTAAGGCGGCGAGAACCGGAGCGGAGCGTACTTCGGGTACGTGAGCACCGGAAGCGCAGCGCGTTGCCATTTGCGGCCCGTCCTCGCGGGTTTTCTTCACCCAAACCGGCCGGTGATGTAGTCCTGCGTCCGCTTCTCGTCCGGATTGGTGAACATCTTCTCGGTCGGTCCTTCCTCGACCAGATAGCCGAGGTGGAACATCGCCGTGCGCTGCGACACGCGCGCCGCCTGCTGCATGGAGTGGGTGACGATCACGATGGTGTAGTTCTGCTTCAATTCGTCGATCAGCTCTTCGACGCGCGCGGTCGCGATCGGATCGAGCGCCGAGCAGGGCTCGTCCATCAGGATCACTTCCGGCGAGACGGCGATGGCGCGCGCGATGCACAGACGCTGCTGCTGGCCGCCGGAGAGACCGGTGCCTGCCTCGTGCAGACGATCCTTTACCTCGTTCCACAGCGCGGCTTTGTGAAGGCTCTTTTCGACCACCTGGTCGAGGTCGGCCTTGTTCTTGGTCAGGCCGTGAATGCGCGGGCCGTAGGCGACGTTTTCGTAGATCGACTTCGGAAATGGGTTCGGCTTCTGGAACACCATGCCGACGCGGGCGCGCAATTCCACCACGTCGATCTGCCTTGTCGTAGATGTCCTCGCCGTCGAGCGTGATCTTGCCGCCAACTTTGGCGCCGGCAACCGTATCGTTCATACGGTTAAGGCAGCGCAGGAACGTCGACTTGCCGCAACCGGACGGGCCGATCAGCGCCGTCACCTGGTTCTCGCGCACCAGCAGGTTGACGTCGAACAGCGCCTGCTTGTCGCCATAGTGCACGATGACCTTGTCGCCGCGCATCTTGATGACTTCGTTTGGATCGGGGTTCATTCTAGCCTTGACCGCGGTCTCGATGGATTTCTCGTTCATCACATTCATATCGACAGACTCCAAAGCCTACCACCGGCGCTCGAATTTGCGGCGCAGGATAATGGCGGTGATGTTCATGGCCATCAGGAAAACCAGCAGGATGATGATCGCACCCGACATGCGCTCGACAAACGCGCGCTCGGCTTCGTTGGCCCACATGTAGATCTGGACCGGCAGCGCGGTCGACGGATCGAACGGCGTCGTTGGATAGTTGGCGACGAAGGCCACCATGCCGATCAAAAGCAACGGCGCGGTTTCGCCCAGCGCGCGCGCCAGGCCGATGATCGTGCCGGTCAGGATGCCGGGCATCGCCAGCGGCAGCACGTGATGGAACACCATCTGCATCTTCGAGGCGCCAAGGCCCAGTGCGGCCGAACGGATCGACGGCGGCACGGCGGCCAATGCGGCGCGTGTCGCGATGATGATGGTCGGCAGCGTCATCAGCGATAGCGTGATGCCGCCGACGACGGACGCCGAGCGCGGCATGCCGAGGAAATTGATGAAGACCGCGAGTCCGAGCAGACCGAACACGATCGACGGCACGGCGGCGAGGTTGTTGATGTTGACCTCGATCAGATCGGTCAGGCGGTTCTTCGCCGCGAATTCCTCGAGGTAGATCGAGGCGGCAACGCCGACCAACAGCGCCAGCACCAGCACGATGATCATCATGTAAAGCGAGCCGACAATGGCGACGCCGATGCCCGACGTTTCAGGCCGGCTGGACGCCCCATAGGTGAAAAGCCCGGTGTTGAACTTTTCCGCCAACGCGCCGTCCTTCGCCAGCTCGTTCATCCAGGTGATCTGCTGGTCCTTCACCTTGCGCCGTGCTTCGGGCACGGTGAGGTCGACCTGGCCCTTGAAGGCCGAGTCGATGTTGGCCGAGGCCAGCATCGAGACATCCACCGTCTTGCCCATCAACGACGGGTCGGCCATCAGTTCGTCGCGCAACTGGATGCGGGCGCTGTCGGACAGGATGCCCTTCAACTTGGCGATGGTCGGCTTGTCGTCAGGCTTGATGCCAAGTTTGGCGATCAGCGCGTTCTGCGCCAGCTTGTCGTAGTTGGCCTTGACCAGAACGGACGGATCGCTTTCGCGCTTGTTCTGCGGATCGATGATCGACTGCTCGAACGTCACCGGCAGGGTGATGTTGGTCTGCCAGAAGGCCGTGTAGCCCTTGCTCACGATCGTTGTGAGCATGATGGCCAGGAAGAGGAGGCCGAAGGTGATCGCGGCAACGCCATAGGCCTTGAAACGCGCCTCGGCGGCGTAGCGCTTCTTGATGCCGATGTCGCGGCGTGGCGGACGCGCCGCCGTCGGCAGGGCCGTATCGAACGTAGCGACGGTCATTCGTACTGCTCCCGATATTTCCGCACGATGGCGAGCGCGACGATGTTCATGGCAAGCGTCACGAAGAACAGCGTGAGACCGAGCGCGAAAGCCACCAGCGTCTGCGGCGAGTTGAATTCGAGGTCGCCCGTGAGCTGATTGACGATCTTGACGGTGATCGTCGTCATCGCCTCGAACGGATTGCCGGTCAGGTTGGCCGCGACGCCGGCGGCCAGCACCACGATCATCGTCTCGCCGATGGCGCGCGAGGCGGTCAAAAGCACCGCGCCGACGATGCCGGGCAAGGCAGCCGGCAGGATGACCTTGCGGATCGTCTCCGAGCGCGTCGCGCCGAGACCCAATGAGCCGTCGCGCATCGCCTGCGGCACGGCGTTGATGATGTCGTCGGACAGCGACGACACGACCGGGATAAGCATCACGCCCATCACCAGGCCGGCGGTGAAGATCGACTGCGCCTGGATGAAGGGCGAGCCGCTGTAGAGCATGGCGCTGAGATCGCGCAGCCAGGGGCCGAGCGTGACCAGCGCGAAAATGCCGTAGACGATGGTCGGAATGCCGGCGAGCAGCTCAAGCGCCGGCTTCACCACAGAGCGCACGGGCTTGGACGCATACTCCGACATGTAGACGGCCGACATCAGACCCGACCGGCACCGCGACAAGCAAGCGCGACGAGGGCGATATAGAGCGTGCCGGCGAGCAGCGGGATCAGGCCGAACTGGCCTTCCGACCCGCCCGAGCCGGCGGCCGCGAAACGCGGGTCCCACACCGTGCCGAAGAAGAAGTTCCACGGCGACACCTCGCCGAAAAAGGTGATGGTCTGGAACAGCATCGACAGCACGATGCCGATCGTGGTGATGATGGCGAGCGTCGAGGCCGTGAACAGCGAGCCCAGCATCACCTTCTCGACCTTGTCGCGGGCGCGAGCGCGGACCGCGATCTGGCTGAGGCCATAGCCGGCGCCGAGCGCCGAGATGAGCAAGGTGGCGATGCCGCCGATCCAGCCGAGCCTTGCCTTGCTGGCGTTGGCTTCGACCGCAATCGGGATCATGTAGTCCTGGGTGTCGGTTGCCAGCGTCACGCCTTTGGCCGCGAGCAGCGGGTTGATCTCGGCCATTGTCTTGGGCGGGTTGGACGCCTGATCGCCGTCAAGCAGCGTCAGACCGTTCGCCAGGCTGTTGACCAGCGTCGTCGCGGTATGTGCCGTCTCACCGGTCTGCGCCTGAATCGCGGCGGAGACTTGGCCCTGCTGGTAGGAGTTAGCGCCAACCGACCAGATGATCAGGAACAGCAACGCCGGCAGGACCGCCAGCAGCAGGGCCCAGGAGCCGTGATAGTGCGAGCGCGAATGCGCTTTTTGCCCGCTTGCGGCTGCCGCTGCGCTCAGCGCCCGGCTGCGCCCGACAAAGAAGGCAACCAGGCCGATGGCAACGACGAGAAGAAAGGTAACAAATCCGGACATTCAGATATCCTCAGCGCGGACGACCCCTCGCCCCGTCTTTACGGGGAGAGGGTAAGGGTGAGGGGCAGCACCGGACGCGCGATCCATGTCGCAACAGCCCCTCATCCGCCTGCCGGCACCTTCTCCCCGTGAAATACGGGGAGAAGGAGGCAGCTTGACTTACATCACCTTGCCGGCGCCGAAGGCGTCGCGCTGTTCCTGACGCTCGGCGTCCGGAGCAGGCACCAGGCCATATTCGGCCAGCGGGCTGTCGGGGCCGATCATCTGGTCGTCGAGGAAGAACTCGACATATTCCTTGAGGCCCGGCACGACGCCGAGATGCGACTTCTTCACGTAGAAGAAGAGCGGACGCGACACCGGATATTCGCCCTTGGCGATGGTCTCGACCGACGGGACGATGCCGCCGACGGTGGCGACCTTCAGCTTGTCGGCGTTGTTTTCGTAGAAGGAGAGGCCGAACACGCCGACGCCGGTCTTGTTCGAGTCGATGCGGGCCAGCGTCTCGGTGTAGTCGCCATCGATGTCGACCGCCTTGCCGTCCTTGCGCACGGCCTTGCAGGCAGCGTCTGCGGCCTTCTCGTCGAGGCCGGAAGCCTTGGCGGCATCGACGCCGCCCAGGGCCTTGCAGCCGGCGATCAGGAGCTTTTCCTCGAACACTTCACGCGTGCCGTGCTTTTCGCCCGGGATGTAGGCGGCGATGTCCCAATCCGGCAGCGCCGGGTTGACCTGGTTCCACTTGGTGTTCGGGTTGTCGACCAGCTTGCCGTCGACCGCAATCTTGGCGGCCAGCGCCTTGTAGATGTCTTCCGGGGTCAGCGCGAAGTCCGGGCCGGTGGCGTCGGTGGCGAACACGATGCCGTCATAGCCGATCTTCACTTCCTGGATTTCCGCAACACCGGCCGTCTTGCACGACTTCGACTTCGGTGTCCTTAATCGGACGCGAGGAGTTGGCGATGTCGATGGTGTCTTCGCCGGCGCCCTTGCAGAATTCCTTGATGCCGGCGCCCGAGCCGCCGGATTCGACCACCGGGGTCTTGAAGTTGGTGAAGGTCTCGCCGAAGCGCTCGGCGACGATCTTGGCGTAAGGCAGCACGGTCGACGAGCCGGCGACCTGGATCTGGTCGCGCGCGCTTGCTGCGCCTGCAGCCATGCCAAGCGCCAAGGCGGCCATTGATGCGGTGAGTAGAAGTTTTTTCATGGAGCCTGCTCCTGTTCGGACGTTTCGTCTTTTTCGAAATTCGGATGGAGCCAGGGAACAATCTGTCTCATCTGGCCCCGACGCCGTTTTCGGGCGTCACGAGGCAGGCAATAGACGGCCAATGTTACAGTTGGATGACAGTTTTGAGACGGATAGGTTAATGCGGTTGGGGATAGGTGCTCGCAGGTGGGGGTGTGTTTTCCAGGTCTTCGGTCATCCGTTGACGAACTACGGAAAAATCGTAGTATCTAACGATGCAGACGGTCATCGAAACCGCCAATTACCTGAAATCTGCCAAATCGGCGGGAATGACTGGTGAAGAAAGACAGATCGCCGTCGATACCATAGCCACCAATCCGCAGGCGGCGATGTGATGCAGGGAACGGGTGGCTGCCGAAAGATCCGGATCGCGGGTAGAGGTAAAGGCAAAAGTGGCGGATACCGCGTGATATTTGCGTTCGGTGGCGGCGATATACCGGTCTTCCTGTTGGACGTGTTCAGCAAGGACGAGAAGGGACAATCTCAGCCAGGCAGAGCGCAATGAATTGGCGAAGCTTACGCACGCGATATTCGAACAATATCGGACGCGAGGTTAGGAACGATGAGCAGGACAGCATTTGAGCGGATTAAGTCGGGGCTGGAGGAGGCGTTGACGATAGCCAAAGGCGAAGCCGACACTTCTACCTATGTCGTGCATCTGCCAGACGAAATCGACGTCCGTGCGATCCGCACAGCCATTAATTTGAGCCAGGCAGAGTTTGCCACTCGATATGGGTTTGGATTGGCAAGTGTACGCGACTGGGAACAAGGGCGATCCCGCCCGGTCGGTCCGGTTCGCGCCTATCTGCTGGTCATCAAGCGAGAACGTGAGGCTGTCGACCGAGCCCTCCGCGCGGCCTGAAGCCACTAAATCAACTCCACCGCCACTGCGGTTGCCTCGCCCCCGCCAATGCACAGGCTGGCCACGCCACGCTTCAGCCCGCGGTCATTCAGCGCTGCGAGCAGGGTCACGATGATGCGGGCGCCGGAGCAGCCGATCGGATGGCCCAGCGCGCAGGCGCCGCCATTCACGTTGACCTTGTCGTGCGGCAGGTCGAGTTCGCGCATTGCCGCCATCGCGACCACCGCAAACGCCTCGTTGATCTCGTAGAGATCGACGTCGCCGGCCTTCCAATCGAGTTTCTCCAGCAGTTTTTGCATGGCGAAGACCGGCGCTGTGGTGAACCAGGCCGGCTCTTGCGCGAAGCTCGCATGGCCCTTGATAACCGCCAGCGGTTTCACGCCCGTCTTTTCGGCCGTCGACATGCGGGTCACGATCAGCGCCGCGCCGCCATCCGAAATGGAGGATGAATTCGCGGCCGTCACCGTGCCTCCCTCGCGGAAGGCCGGCTTCAGTTGCGGGATTTTTTCGGGCTTCGCTTTCGACGGCCCTTCGTCGTCTGTCACACCCTCGACCGCGACCGTCTCGCCCGGAATCGGCCTTCGGAAATCGCAGCGAGCGCGCGTTGAAGCGATGTCAGCGCATAATGATCCTGCTGATCGCGCGTGAACTGGTAGTGCTGGGCGGTGTCCTCGGCAAAGGTGCCCATGGCGCGGCCCTTGTCATAGGCGTCCTCCAGTCCGTCGAGGAACATGTGGTCCAGGACGCGACCGTGGCCGATGCGATAACCGCCGCGTGCCTTGTCGAGCAGGTATGGCGCGTTGGTCATCGATTCCATGCCGCCGGCCACGACGATGTCGGCGCTGCCGGCGGCGATCAGATCATGCGCCAGCATCATCGCTTTCATGCCGGAGCCGCACACCTTGTTGAGCGTCGCGCAGGGCACGCTCTGCGGCAGCCCGCCGCCGAGCGCCGCCTGCCTGGCGGGCGCCTGGCCCAAGCCGGCCGGCAACACGCAGCCCATGATGACCTCGTCGACCTGATCCGCGCCGATCTTCGAGCGTGTCAGCGTTTCCTTGATCGCGGCGGCGCCTAGCGCGGTGGCCGAAACCTTGGACAGCGCGCCCTGAAAGGCGCCCATCGGTGTGCGGGCAGCGGCGGCAATGACGATCGGATCTGACGACATGGGTGGACCTCAAAACAACAGGTCATGCAACCACATCCCAAAAGGCGGGCGAAATCAACGCTCGATCGCTGAGCCAGATATGCGGTGAATATTCATCGCATCGGCGTGATGATCGGCGGCGGCTCGCGCATGCGCGCACCCTCTTCGCCTTCGACATCGCCTTCATCGATCTCGGCGGCGGTTTCGAACCTGGTTTCGGTCTCCTCTACGGAGCGCGCGCCAGATTGTTGCAGGACGGCGTGAGCCGCGTCGACCATCTCGTCTTCAACCGTGGCGCTGAGAATGGTGTCGCCCTCTTCGGGCGTATCGACATCAATGTTTGCCGCAGCGACACCGGCCTCCCCCAAAGCCTTCGCGGCGGAATCGGCGGCCTCGGCATTCGCGAACAGACCCGTGATTGTACGCATGGCGGTTCATCCTCTCTCAATGATCGATGCAAACTGACGGACACGCCCGTTGTTCCACGAACGCGCGCTTGAACGAAAAAGTGAGCGGTTTCAGGCCGCGTGGTCGAACTCGACCGCCATCGTCCAGCCGGTGGCGAGTTGCACGATCCTGTCGACGATCTCCGCGTCGCTGGCCGTCATGTCTGCCCCGACCGATCTGATCGCTTCGACGACTTCACGCGTCGAAATCGGCAGGCCAACCGGCAACGCGACCAATGCCTGCTTGATCAGGTCGTCCAGATTGAAACTCGCCGGCGAAAGCTCACTGGGCATCGGTCGATCCTCCCGACACCCCCCGAAAGGTAGATTACACGGAAAGATTTCAAACCGAAATGGGAATTTGATCGATTGGTGAACCAGCCCGATCACATCCGGGAAACGCAGGCTTGCGAATGGTCGCGCTGGTCAAGTCGGATTGGGCCTCGCTCGTTATTGAAGCCAGGATCATGACCAAGGAATATTGAGCGACATCAATTCACGATGAGCAGACGCGGCCCAAGCCGCCGCCTTCCGGTTCGTTGACCATTGGAAAAGATCAGGACCTCCCTTGTTCACCATCTACTGCAACGCCTGATCAAAGCGGCCGATAGCCGGCAACGAATGGGTGTTCCTTGACGCGATTCCTAAAACGACGCGGCCTCCGCGCGGGAGGCGCGCGAAGGCAGTCTTATCCTCGTAGCATGCTGGGTCAGGCGGGGGCGAGGGAACCCAGCGCCGCGCAGTCTGCAATCAAGCACGTGGCCAGTGCTCCTTGCTTCATAAGCCCTACCAGTCAGTCGGCGGGCCAAATATCACATAGATCAAGATTGCATCGATTTTGACTTGTCAGTTCCAAGATGAATCTATGCCTTGTGGAACCTGTCCAAAGTCACTTCAAGCAACTTGCCGCGTGCGGCGGTGGAGATAGTTTTCATCGAAGCCGGCGACATAAGCCAGCTTCACCGGATCGATGATAAGCACACTGCCGCGCTCGAGCACCATTCCGCCGCTATTTCGCAATTCCTTGAGTACGCGATTGAGATGGACCGGGGTCATCCCCAGTGAGTCTGCGAGCAATAGCTGTGAGAGTGGAAGGGTAAATTGAGCCTCACCGATGAGGCCGATGTTGCGCGCCCGAAGGTAGAGTTCGCATAGGAGATGAGCCACACGCTCGGTGCTGGTGCGACGACCCATGCTGGTGATCCAGGCTCGCATGGTTCCTTCATCGATCAATTGAGCGACATACATTGCTTTCGCAATGCCTCTGTGGCGGTCAAGCAGCGCCTCCATCTCGTGGCGGTCGATAGTGGCAACGAAGCTCTTGGTGATGGTTTGGATGCTGTGGTCCATTTCGGCCAGCAGAGCGACATGCAGATCGCAGGAGTCGCCTGGCATGAGGTAAGCAAGAACCTGTCGGGTCCCGTTGGGAAGGATTTTGTAGCGGCAGGCCCAGCCTTCAAGGATGACAAATACCGAGCCAGGCCGATCCCCTTCGCGGATGAGATCGACTTTTGCAGCCACTTTCTGGGGTTTGGAGATCACCGTGTTCAAAGCAGCCACTTCGTCATCGGTCAGACGACAAAAGTTCCGCAGCTTTCCAATGAAACGGCTTTCCATGGGCCATGATGCCACGACGGCTTGCTCGTTGATATTGATAATTATCAATGTCTAATGTTAATCCAGGTAATGTTTTCGGTGGCATTTTGCTGCTACTAGAGACGGGTCGTCGACCTCCATTTGGGGCTCCGGCGGTGGAGAGCTGAACCTCTCCCCAAACCGGAGCAGTCATGGCCACAGACACGTCAAACGACAACAACCTTTTGCATCCTGACACCGAACTCTCCCCTGATGCTCATGGGCATGCGGCAATCTTGCTTGTCGAAAGCCTCATCCATGGGCTGATAGCACGCTCGGTCATTAGCGTTGCGGAAGCGGTGGAGATTGTGAACATCGCGGCTGACGTAAAAGAGGCTGTTGCGGTCGATCAAGACCAACCGCCTTCTGCGATCCAAAGGTCGCGCACACTCCTGGATAACATCAGCAGAGTCTCAGGCACGATATCCCGCGCGCCTAACCAAGCTTGGCTCATTCTGCATGATCAATATCTTCGTGATATTGATCCATGTTGCACATTGACTTTCCCATCTTCGATACGGTTCTGGGAAGGTGTGGACGGTCTCGCAACGAATTCCGTCGAGTTCCTAGCCGGTTAGGCTTTTCGCCCCATCTTCAACGGAGAGAAAGCCATGGTTTCGGGCTTCATCGGCTTCATCCTCCGAAATCGGAGAACCTTCAAGCCATCTTCGACAGTTACTGCTTGCAACACGGCGTGGTCGAACCTGATAGGCGCGATGCTTACGCTCACCGGTTAGTCGAGGCTTATGCCAACGGCCTGCGGGGCACTGATGGTCTGATCGCATGCCTTGAAAGAGCCAGGCTTACGTAGCGGGTCACTCGGCGGTGTAGGCTGATCGATGTCACGATTGCTGCCATATACAGTCTTCTATCGTGGCAGGCGATATGTGGTCGGGTGTCTGCACGACGTTATATCGATGTCCAATTCTTGCGGGCAGCGATGTCGACAACCGGTTGGCACAGGTTCGCGATTTGATCGATCGGGCGGGTTCCGGCCATCTCGCGCCCCGCGTCGCCTTCAAGGCGTTCGAGCAATTTGCGAGGGATCAGGGAGTCTACGAAAATCCGCTGCCTCGCTAGGCTTGCCGTCTAGTGTTCGGAATTCGAACCACTAATCGAGGGCACGCCGAGGCGTCCACGAAACAACGTGCTGCCGTCCGGGAGGCGCGACCTGGAGATATCCCGGAACCCAGCCTCGGTCATCCAGGCGCGATACTGGCCTTCAGTGTAGGATTCGCCGTGGCGATAAAGGTTCAGGAAGGTGAGATTGAGAAAGACGCCCTCAGGCGGGCCGAGGCGGTCGTCATCGACGACACCCCACCCCGCAATCGCGATCTCGCCTCCGGGTGTAAGGCAACGCGCCGCGTTCAGGATCGACATGCGCGCCTGGTCCGGCGGAAGAACCTGGACGACGGCCTTCAGGATCGCCAGATCGTGCCGCCCGATCGATGGCGCAACCGTTATGTCGCCTTCTTCGACAACCACGTCGTGGGCGCCGTATTCTGACAGGATAGCTGGCGCGCCCGCTGCGACCGTCGGCAGTTCCATCAGCGTCGCGGCAATCTGCGGCCAGCGCTCGCGAAGTCCGACGAGAATGGTGCCTGCGCCGCCGCCGATGTCGATCACCGAACCGATCGCGGAGGGGTCCAACGCCTGGGCGAGATGCCGGCCAAAAATCACCCCGCCCGGTGCGAGCATGCGGCTGAAGGCCGCCGCGGCCTCGGCGTCCGCTTCGGAAAAGTCGTGTAGTGCGGCCGGACGGTTCTGTCGCAGCGACTCCCGGTCAAAAGGTCGGCTCCCCAGAGTTCGCGCAGAAGCGCGTGATCGCCGCCGCGATAGGTCGGCTTGGACGCGTCGAGGAAGGCCAATGCTTCGGCGCTGTTGCGAAATTGACCATTCTCGACTTCAAGCAGACCAATGCTGGCGAGCGCGTAGAGAAGCCGCGACAGGCGATCGGGCTCAACCTTGAGCGCAGCCCCAAGGCTGTCAGCAGGCATCGCGCTGCCGCCAAGCCGGGTGAAGATGCCAAGCTCCAACCCGGCGCGAAGCGCCAAGGCCGGGGGCACCGCCGCGATCAGCTTGTCGATCCGATCAGCATTCACCATGTCACATCCCTTCCGCGATCAGGGACCAACGTTGAAACAGCGGACGATAGGTTTCAACCGTGGCGGCATTGTCCTCCCTTGTCGCAGCGCCATCACGGTCGATCGAGGAGTTGGGGGTGTGAAATTTGAGCACTACGAGATGGAGGGTGTGACCTTCAAGGATGAAGTACGCGACGCAGACGGATTCAAGATGGTTTGGTTCAAGCATCCAGACGACAACATCCTGCATCTGACAGTGCAAAACCGCCAGTATAGCCATCAAACTGTTGCGGGGACCGGGCCAATGCCCTGCTCTACCGTTTGAATGACGTCTGGAAATAGGATGAATGCGAATCGTTTGCGGAGTTGCCGATCCGCGATCTGGAACCTGCACACTTGGTGGAGATTGTGGGGCTAGAGCAAGGAGCTCCATCATGCACATCGCAGGTATCAACTGGGTGGCCGTGCTTTTGGCGGCGACGGCTTTCTTCGCGGTCGGCTACGTCATCCACATGCGGCTGGTCGACCTGCGGCCTGGAATGCTGCCAAGCACATCAACGACGCTGAACTGAGCGCGCAACGGATGGCCGCTGGCGCGGTCTTACCTCTCGCAACGGCGACAGGACTCGCCATCCTGTTCAGTTGGGCAAACGTCTCAGGAGTGGGTAGCGGCATTCTATGGGGCCTTGTCATCGCGCTGACATCGGGATTTCCCGTGCTCTGGTACAACTGGTTCTATGGGACTTCACCGGTCTGGATTTTCTGGGTCGACAGTGTTCACCAACTGCTCGGTCATGCAGTCGTAGGCGCCATCCTCGCGGGTTGGCGCTGACGTGGACCGCAATCCGAAATGCGTGGGCCAGTCGATGGCCACTCCGCTGGAGGCCACCAATCTGGCGCCGGGAGGCCTACGGGCATCACCAGTCCTCGTCCAGATTGGTGTCCGTATCGTTCTCCATCACTGCTTGCTCGCTACCTGATCGAAAGCCGCACTGGTACGGAATTGAGCCGAACGGGATTTTCCGGAAAGGCACTCGGTCAGGCTCCCGATCGGAAGAATCGAGTGATAACCATCCAAGAAACCGTCTGCGAAGCTTTCGCCGCCAATTCTGGATTGAATTCTGCGTTTGCCGAAAAGCATGTTACCGCTCCTCTGCTGACAACACTTCTAGGAAGCTCAAACCGATGTCATGGTTCCACCAAAAATTGGCTGGAGCAAAAAGGGGGACCTCGAACGCAGCAAATCCACGTCGATGCGCCTCCGATGAACGATATGGTTTCCTCAGTTCACCCGCTTCTGCAGTGGCTATTGACCGATGCGAGGCGCTCCTTGAGCCGAAAGCTTTCATTGCTGCGCTCGCCAATCAATGTCAGCTAAATGGTCTCGACGTGTCGCGGCTCTCTACCGGCGTTCCAATCCTTCATCCGCAGGTCTTTTCACAGCGTACGGTGGGAGAAAGGCAAAGGCGGGCCGGCGCAGCGACAACGTTGGCGTATTCAGTGGCCCGTGGTAAGCAAGCGACATGTACATAGCCGCACACTGGTTGGTCTGGTTGCCGCTATGCTGCGCAAGCGTCCTGCTTGCCGCAATCGTTCGGCCAGATCATTTTCTCTGGCGCGTTTGGCAACGAATTCTTGGACGTAAGTTCCTGTTCCATTCCGATTCCATTGGGCTGGCGATCAATGGCGTCAAAGCGTCAAGATTGACTTGGGCGAACGATAGCGCCCCGTTTGAGTGCTGGGGCTGAGCCGCACATAGTGCTGCTGTCATGCAAGGGGTGCTACGGAGCCGGACCAGGAACACATTGATGCTATGCCGAACGGCAGCTTCCGAATGTCCTCGCTAACGGTGCCTCAACAGCGTACAAGATATTGTCAGCAGCCATCTTCAGGGCACTGCTGCTTGAGGGCGAAGAGCGTACCCTAGCCCCAATCGAAAGGAGGACCACTTGTCTTCCTCACGTCTCACTTTACAGCACATAGAACTGATAAAACGGCTTGTTAGCGAAGTCGGCGTCTTCGGCGCTACCCGTGACGTGCTGCGCGAGCACCAGGCTGCTCACACTGCAGCAATGCGAATTTGCAACGGGCCAATGACTGAGGGCGAGTTGAGAGCCGTTATTTTCGATGCGGTCTTCGGGTGTGGTGGAAAGATCGCCCATGCTTAGCTCGACTTATCTGGCGCTGGCTACACAGGGAATGGAACCGGCGTCCTTACGGTTCGCTGCCGAGACAAACTTCTGCCCGTCCGGGCAGCGGCCATGGCTCGGCCATGGGGCGGCTGACACACGGTCCGTCATCTTCTGGGAGACTTTTGTGGCCGCCCGGCGCGGGTACCGCCTTCACAGGTGACGAACTGGAGAGCCTCTTGGCCATAGGAGGCAGCACGTGACCCCGCCTAGCCCGAACACCGAGCCCGCGATCAAATCTCGTCTCCTTGGACTGGCGTTCCTCTTTGCCGGCGTCTGCGTATTTTTCTTCCTCGCCTCGATGGTGGTGTGACCAACCATGCCACGATACTTCTTTCATCATCGCGATACGGCTTATCACCTGGACAACGTTGGATTGGTGCTAACGGACGATGCGAGCGCGTGGACGGAGGGAGCCCGAAATCTCCGACAAACGCTGAGCAACAGTGTGGGTGTCTTCACCCGGGGGCGCCATACCGCCTGGAGATTTCGAATGAGAAAGGCGACGTGCTCTTTAGCTTGCAGCTCTTGACCGCAGATTACAGGAGCCCTTGTCCGTGAACTGGCGAGAGACATCGAACCTCCCCGAGGCGGCGCACACTGCTGGAAGCGGTGTCTGCTCCACTTTCTCGGAGACCTTTTAGGATGGCAACGCGCACGACGCAGATCGTCGCTCAATTCTCGTCGCCCTTTGTGCTGCCTGGTTTCGACGCGTCGCTGCCAGCTGGCGATTACCGGATTGATCAGGACGAAGAGCTGATCGACGTAGGGTCTCGCCTCGCCTGGCGACGCGTCAGCGCCTTTGTTCATTTGCCGGCGGGCGTGAATAGTCAGACACGTCAAATGGTGCCGGTGAGCGCTGCCGACCTTGATGCCGCACTTGCAAAAGACCGGGAACAACCATGACCCATGCAATCTATCGCGGGACCTCGTCACATCTATTTGCCATCGGACAGAGTGTCCGACTGAAGGGGTTCGGAAAGCCCTTTTCGCCGATGGATACCTATCGCATTACTGGCATACTCCCCCCACGCGAAAACTCGCCGCAATACCGCATTCGTAATGATGACGAGCGTCATGAGCGGGTGATCACTCAGGACAGTCTGGAACCAGTTCACGTGTCTCCCACAAGGGATGGCACAAAGCTCAACGAAAGGACGTTTGACATGGCCAAGGGACAGCAACGAAGCAATCGAGAGATCAGGAAGCCGAAGCAGGAAAAAGCTCCGACAAAGCCTGAAACCGGTTTTGGAAACCAGATCAAGCTTGCCACCATCGCTACTCCACGAGGCAAGGGCAAGAGCTGAAGTCAAGCGCACCACCGCTGCAGCGACACTGAGGCGCCTGGAGCCGGCCTGACGAGGAGAAGAGCGGGAACCAGATGTTCTAACATCGAGCAACCGGTTGACGGGGGCGTTCGGTGTCGTTCGCGCGATTCGACGGAAGGATTGCCAGTAAACTTCCTGCTACACGATCTTTTCAGAGGCCTCGATCGGCATACTAAATGAAAAGCGGGTTTCGTCTGCCGTCGAGTTGACTGATAGTTCCCCGCCGTGCGCCCGCGCAATCTCACTCGCGATAAACAATCCAAGACCCAGGCCCTGCGAGCCGACGCGCGCACGGACGAACGGTTTGAATAGGTTTTGCATCAAGGGGGCTGGAATAGGGTCACCGGCATTCGTTACCGACAATTCCAATTGGCCATCGTGAATATTGACAGTAAGGCGGACCGGCGCGTCTGCGGCGCCATGTGTCAGCGCGTTACCGACCAAGTTTGACACAAGCTGCTCTAACCGACTGCGGTCGAATGAGAACGCTTCGAGTTCTTCAATATCGCAGATCAACTGTCTTTCCGGATGGGTAATTCTGAATTCACCCACCACCTGCTCGATAGCGGATTGGAGGTCCTGTCCGCTGGTTACGCGCAGTTCGATTCCTGTACTCGAACGGCCACGCGCAAAATCGAGAAGGTTGTCTACCAAATTGCTCATACGAGCGATGCTCTTGCGCATCAGCGTCACGACAGAACTTGTTCGTTCGTCGAGCGACGCCTTTGACAAAATTCTTATGCCGGCGTCTACCGAAGCAAGGGTTCCGAAGATCGTGACCCAAAACCGCAATGAACTGCTCACGCAACACGGCAGTGGCCCGCTCGGATATGAGGTCTGCCTGACTTTCCGCATATTTCCTGTCACTTGAAAGATGATACGCAATCAGCTCTGCAAACAGCCGAAACATGCCGATCGTTTTGACATTTTTGAGTTGGGCCGGCTTGGAGTCGATGGCACAAAGCGTGCCGAAAAAAGTACCGTCCGGCAAGACGATCGGAACGGATATGTAACTCTGAAGGCCGTAGATGCGAGGCGTGTGGTGGTTCGCATAAGTCGGATCCTCCGCGACATTGTCGATCACTATCTCGCAGTTGTTTCCGCGAACCTCATTGCAGAGAGTCGTCTCGACTTTCAGTTCTCCGCCAGCCGGCAAACCAAAGTGGACATTGTCAAGGACCTCGCAGGCTATCCAGCGGTCTTCTGTAACCCTGGCAACCGCGGCAAATCCCATCCCGGTCGCTTCGCAGACAACTTTCAATATCGTCGGTATCGCAGGGATACTTCTGATTGCGTCGATGTCGGCCTGGAAATTGGCTTCCACTTTGTCCTTCTTCGCTCGGCGCGTACTCGACTGAAAGTATTCGACCCCTTCGTCGAGGTGAGGTGGGGCCGGACAATCAGGGCTAGCGCAACCTGTGAACCGGAACAATGCATAAATGCACGCGATCCGAGCACCAGGCCGATCTCGACCGCGAAGGCGTCCTGACCGGGAGATTTCTAACTACGCATTGTATCTGAAGTCGTCCGTTTCAGTATCGCTGTCCTTGTCCACTGAGCCTGCTAGCGCCCTTGTCGACATCCACATTGGTATGGATTAGAGCCAGGTGAGACAGCGCGAAACGGGATGGTCGCGGGGTCACGAAAGGGCACCAGCGAATGCGGAAGAGCAAGCCGCTGAAAAAGGGCGTGAACTGGGACTCCAGTGAAGCGGGTTCGCGACAGCTGCGCTGACTACCAGTGCCAACTATGGCCGATCTACAACATCCTTAAAAATTGATCCTTTTCGTTAGTAAAACCTCCAACAAGCGGTATCACACTTCGGCTTAAGCGCGGGTGAGAAAAGGTGTTCAACATGAGCGACCTGGCCGCAGCGCGTATTCACATGGAATTGGCGGCCGAACGGCTACAAGGCGACGACGATTTGAGTCGGAGTGCGCGAGAAACACTGCGCGCAATAGTCCGCGATATTGATGAGGTTGGCAGGCGGGAGAATTCGCCGGTCGCCAAGGTGAAACGAATACTCAGCCACGCTAACTTTTTGTAGTCTAATTTCAGAAATGGACAGCTTCCACCGGATTGCCTGACGGAAGCTGATCGAGGGGCAGTCGAGCATGCTACCCGGACGATCCATGCGGCTCGCCCTAAATGCGTTTTCAAGAAATTTGGGGTGAAGCGCGCAACGTACATTTGATGCGGAGGCCCCGAACTCAACCGAGCGAACATCGCATGTCCAAACGCGGGCACCTGGGCTCGCTAGACGCTCCGCTATTGCTCGACCGATACCCTTAGCTCCGCCTGTCACAACGGCAGTTTTGCCCGTGAAGTCATATGAAACGGTCATGATCCCCGCCGGCCTTGCCTCATGTCCCGAAATACCTGAGCACATTGCCGAAATGCTCAGGTCGGTTCCTCGTTGAGCAGCGAATACGCCCGGGTAGGTTCAACGCAAAGTATTTTTGCAATGCGGCGATTGGGATGGGTAGCAACCCATTGGGCCGCAGCTGGCTGCGAGCCGCTTATGCATTGCTGCATGCTGGCTGCGTCAGCCACCAGAAAATGTCTGCAATCGGTATCACCTTCGCCGATGCACGCAAACACGAGTAGAACAACGCCCACTGGAACCCTCCGCCCAACAGTGCTGCTATGAAGACTTTCTGTTTACCTGATCCCCAATTTTCAGACCTTTTATCCTGACCTATCGATGCATTGTAACCTGTCGATGTCGTCAACGAGTTTTACACCGAATCGGGCGGCGGCGAGCTCCAAACGGTGCGCGGTCAAAAGCATTAGAGCCAAAGGCGGGCCTGGCCGTCACCTGCCAGTTCCTGAGCAGTGAAGACCCGCTTGCACCATGCGACGCTGAAGGCAGTTCGGCCGGTGATCCAAAACAGGCTCTCAATCGACAATTGGAGCAGCGAGCAGCCGCCCGTGAGATTACTGGATCGCCAAAGAGTGAACGACTGTCTGAATGCCGCTGTCGAGCAGCCCTCCGAGACCAAGCTCACCATGTCAAAGCTTAATGCCATCTCTCAAGGCCTCTGCTACGAACGCCCCCGTAACGAGGGCAGTGGCCGTCGTCGTTGCATCAGCCCGCCGACCTCATCCACAATTTGCGCGCTGGGTTTACCCTTTTGGACCCCTTCGCCCATCGGTTGATCGAGGCTTACGCAAACGGGCAAAGAGGTCCAGAAGCACTGACCCAGGTGCTCGAACAGGGCCGGCTGGGCTAACGAGGCAACGGCGGCAGGTCTGGGCGATCGTCTGTAATGCGATCCCCCGGGAGAACTTCCTTCGGATCATCCGCTGATGGACCATCGCGTTCCGCCCGGCGAGCTACGCCGTCGACGGACCCAGCGCTGCCTAGAATTGCTTCAGCGGCGTCGGCTTGTTCTTCATTAACTGTCGCGGTAACAAGCGTTGCGGCTCCTGTCATACTCTCTTCATTGTCGCCTGGCGAGGCGAGGCTCACATCGCTGCTGGCGATGCCAGCGTTTTCAAGCGCAGCGACGGCCTGTTCACCTTGCTCTCGGGTGTCAAAAAGACCTGAGATCGTTCTCACCGATTTTCTCCAGGTAGGTGCGCTGTCGGAAACCCGCTGAACGTTCCGAAGTTCCAGCGAGTAGGCCGCGGAAAAATTCAGCCGGTTGAGAATCGGCGGCCCACACTTGGCTTTGGGGTTAACAGCGTGGCCCGCCGATGCAGGTGCCATCGCAAGCTGCACCCCTAGACTAGCAGCAGCCCTCTACCTGAAAGAAGTTGTGCTACAGGGGAAACCCCAGGCCCACTTTGGAGGATGGCATCACCTAACCGACTTACCGAAAAACGTAAGTGGCGATGCCGCCGAGGCTTAGCCCCACGCCAATCCCCGACCTCGGCGGCCCGTCCGGCTGAGCCGGCAACCAGCTCGTGCAAGTCTTATGCCGAGTGGATAATGTAATGGATTGGGACAGTTTGTGATCGATGAAAGATCGCGCAAGATTTTAGTTACCATATACCGCCGCAGCCGGTGACGATTTGCTCGTTTGCCTTGTGCCTTCCCGCCTTCCCCACGTAGTTCCCAAATTGGTCGGGCTCGTCAGCAGCTCTCGGCAGGCTCGGGCAACGAATATGCTGGGCTGCGACGAGCCTGGCCGCAGCCCACTTGCATGGGGCACGTCGCCAACGAATTCTGGGGACCACCAGACCTGCGAACGACTGCAGGCAAACGACCGCTATTTGCGGTATTGGCCGGACAATCGGCTAGGTAGTTGAAAATGCTGGTACGCCCAAGGGGAATCGAACCCCTGTTCCCGCCGTGAGAGGGCGGTGTCCTGACCGCTAGACGATGGGCGCGTACAGAAATCGGCATATAGGCCGGGTATTTCGGAAAAGCAACCGGGCTCTTGCGCGCTAGCGCTTCGGTTCGATCAGGTCCCACAGATTGCCGTAGAGGTCGGCAAATACGGCCACCGTGCCATAGGCCTCGACGCGCGGCGTTTCCTTAAAGACGACGCCTTTGGCCAGCATCGCGGCATGGTCGCGGGCGAAATCGTCGGTCTCGAGGAAGAACGCGACGCGCCCGCCGGTCTGGTTGCCGATGGCTGCGCGTTGGCCATCGTTCTCGCCGGACAACATCACGTCGGCCCTGGCCAGCAAAAGGTGCGACCCACCGCCCGCCGAGACCGTCACCCAGCGCTTACCGTCGCCAAGATCGATGTCGCTCGCAAGCGAAAAGCCGAGCTTTTCGGTGTACCAGGCGATCGCCTCGTCATAGTCGGCGACGACAAGCGTAACCGTGGCTAGACTGCGCTTGGGTGTGGCCGACTGCCATGGCGCTTAGTTCGTGCCGACAAGATTGAAGCGACCCACCATCCGCTTTGCCGCCAGATCGTAAATGTGCAGCGAGCGGGCTCCGTCCGCCTCCTCGACATAGATTGACACACGGTCGCCTGACAGCGACTGCGAAACGATCTTCGAGCCGATGGGCAGTTCGATGAGACCCTCGACCACCCCGCCATCCGCCGGCGCGGCGAGCACCGGCACAGCCGGCGTCTCCGGCGTTGCCGTGCGCGACTTGTAGACAATCGCGCCAACCACAGCGATAAGGGCGACGCCCAGCAGGCCGAGATTGACCAGCATGAAGCGGAGCAGTTTGCGCCGCACATTTTCAACTGCGGGGTCGAGCGGTTTTTCCTCGTCGTCGCTGCGAAGGGGGCTCGCCATATTCATTTCGAGACCTGTCAGAATTCCAGAATGAGCGCTCATAACGAAGACGATGCGGGATTGATAGTGCTGAGGGCGGACGCCCGTGCCGCCGGCCAGCGACTCGATCAATGGCTGGCCTTGCAGCTCGCTCCCGAACTGTCGCGCAGCCGCATCCAGACCCTCATCAAGCAGGGTGCGATCAGCGTTGCCGGCACGCCGGTGAACGAGGCCAAGCGCAAGATCGCTGAAGGTGACGCGATCACGGTCATTTTGCCCGAGGCCGAGCCGGCCGAACCGATGGGCGAGGACATCCCGCTCGACATCCTGTTCGAGGACAACGAGCTGATCGTCATCAACAAGCCGCCCGGGCTCGTCGTGCATCCCGGCGCGGGCAACTGGACCGGCACGCTGGTCAATGCGCTGATCCATCATTGCGGCGACACGCTTTCCGGCATTGGCGGCGTCAAGCGGCCGGGCATCGTCCACCGCCTCGACAAAGATACCTCCGGCGTGCATGGTCGTCGCCAAGACCGACCGGGCGCACAAGGCGCTGTCGGAAGCTTTTGCCGACCACGGCCGCGACGGCGATCTGGAACGCGCCTATGTCGCGCTGGTCTGGGGCGCCCCTGCCCGCCCGACCGGCACGGTGGATGCGCCGCTCGGCCGCGCCGCTGACCGGGTCAAGCGCGCAGTGGTGCCGGAGACGCGCGACGATGCTCGCCATGCCGTCACACATTTCACTGTGCTGGAGCGCTTCGGCGTCCAGAAGGACGGCTCCTTCACCGCTTCGCTGCTGGAATGCCGGCTGGAGACCGGCCGCACCCACCAGATCCGCGTGCACATGGCGCATATCGGCCATCCGCTCATCGGCGATCGCGACTATGGCCAAGCCTTCCGCACCAAGGCGAACAAACTGCCCTCGCCGCTCGGCGAACAGGTCTCCGCCTTCCCGCGCCAGACGCTGCATGCGCGGCTGCTGGCGTTCCGGCATCCGGCGACGGGCGAGGTCATGCGGTTCGAGGCACCGTTGCCGCAGGATATGGCGGCACTGGTCGAAGGGTTCCGGGGGTTGGGATAACGGCGCGCGGCCATGCGCCGAACTGATCCAGGTCAGTGGAAATACTGCGGATAGCGGCGCCCTATCTCCTCCAACAGGATCTCGTTGCCGCGCAGATGCCTGTCCATCGCCTCTGCACTGCCCGCACTATCGCCTAGCTCTATGGCCTCGGTGATCGCACGATGCTGATCCAGGGCGGCCACCAGCGACTCCGGGCTTCGCCAGAGCGCGTGCGCCCTGTCGCTTTCCGATCGCACGCCTCGCACCACCTGCCACAGCAGAGGCGAGCCGATGAAATCGCAAATCGTCGAGTGGAAGCTGGCGTCGACGCGATAGACTTCGGCGCCGTTTCCGCCGTGGATCGCGGCCTCTTGCGATTGCAGCAAGCGCACCAGCGCATCGATGAGGCGCTGCCTCTCGCTGTGTTCGGCCGCAAGCGCTGCAATTCGAGGCTCAATCTGTCGCCGCACGAACAGCGAGTCTTTGAGACGCTTCAGGTCTAGCAATGGAACGAAGGTTCCGCGACTTGACAGGCTGACAAGCAGATTCTCGCCGATCAGTTCCTTGACCGCTTGGCGCGCCGGCGTCTTGCTGACCCCGCACGCTTCCGCAAGCATTGTTTCGCTGATCACGGCTCCTGGCGCTACCATTCCACCGAGGATCTTGTCCCGCAACGCCACCGCCAGTTGCTGCGCAACGGGGAGAGCAGGATCGATGCTGAAAGGCCCCAGATCGGTGGCTTCATAGCCATTTGGATGCCGAGGCATGGTTAAAGCGAGTTGGGGTTGGATTGAAGCATTCTGCCGGCAAACCAGCCCGGCCATTCGGGTTTGGCTTGCTTCGCATCCCATGGTGTCGACTTGCTCGGCTGACGAACCAGATCGACCTTCGCTTGGGCGAGCCGCACGTCTCGCCTATCCTTCTGATCTTCATGGATCGCAAACAACAAACAGAATGATTCAATCTAACCTCTTCTTGCTCTGGAGCTCTTCCACACACACCGCCAACCACATTTTTTCAGCGCGACGAACTGGCGTCCGACGTGAACGTGTATCGGCTGCGCCCCACACGCCCCGCCGCACCCTTCCGCATACCACGAAAACGCTACAGCAGAACCCGCTTTGTTCCGCCGCTCAGATCACCGATAGTTGTTTTCAGGAAACGCGCCAAGGAGATGGCGTGGTGCCTACGAAGCCGAAAGTGATCGCACAATGCCTCGCTTCGCCCGATCTGCCGCTCCAGGATTTCCGGCGCGCTCACACCTGAACAGATCGCATCGCGAAGCACAGAACCGACACGCAACGCTCCCAATCTTTCCTTCTAAGCCATAAAGTCGATGCCGATCTGGCGGGCATATGATTCGACCTGCCGATCCGCTTACTGCGTTGAGGGAGTTGTTCATGCGTACGCTGGCTATGAGATCACTCATTCTGATCGCCATTGTGTATGCGCTCGCATCGGCGGCTCTGGCATTCCCGGACAGGACGATCACCCTCGTCGTTCCTGGCAGTGCGGGTGGCCCGACCGACACGGTCGCCCGGCTTGTCGGCGAGGCCATGTCCCGTAGCCTGAAGCAAGAGGTCGTGGTTGAGAACACGGCCAATACCTTCATCGCGGCCGGCCGCGTGGCGACCGCTCCACCGGATGGCTACACCTTGCTGTTTTTCAACACTGCATTGGCCACCACGCCCTCTTTTCAGAAGAATCTGACTTGGGACCCTTTGACGGATTTCGCCCCGATATCGCTCATCAATGAAGGCCCGTTTGTCCTGATTGGCCGCAAGGATCTGGGCATGGCGTCAGCGGAGGCGCTGTTCGATCACATCCGGGCCAAGGGCCGAGATATCAGCTTTGCCCACGGCGGCATCGGCGGCGGTGGGCATTTGTGCGGCATACTGATCGCCCGACATCTCGGAACCACTTTGACCTACGTCCCCTACAAGGGAGCGGCGCCCGCCCTGGCAGCGGTGATTTCGGGTGAGGCCGACATCATGTGCGCCCAGACAACCGACGTGCTGCCTCACATTGCGTCGGGCGGCGTGAAGGTCTTTGCCACCACCGGGGCTGCGCGATCTCGCCAACTGAATGATGTTGCAACGCTGGAGGAATTGGGCATGAAGGATGCCCGCATAACCCAGTGGCATGCGATTGCGGCGCCCAAGGGAACCCCGCCTGATGTCATCGCCGCGCTGAATGCGAGTGTCAGGCAGGCTTTGGCAAACGCCGACCTCAAGCAACGCCTGGAGTCCGTCGGTACGTCTGTCTTTGCCGGCGAGGAGCTGACCCCTGAATTTTTGGCCCACAAGCTTCAATCGGAAGTCGCGCACTGGTCCGCGGTAGCCAAACAGGCTGGCATCTCGCCCCAATAGCGCCTGCGCGTTGCGCCGAAGTTTTCGAGGCGCCCGTGCGGGAGGTCGAGATCGAGACCCCTACCGTTCGGATCGTCCTGCGCTGGACTTCAACGCCTCTCCCTTTCCCTCACCTCCTTGGTCTGCGCCAGAATCCAGTCGCGGAACACCTTGATCTTCGCCGTGTTTCGCCGCGCCTCGGTATGCACCAGCCAATAGGCGTCGCCGTCGGAGCCCACCGTGTCGAAGGGCTGCAGCAATTGCCCCTTGGCCAGAAGCGCGCCGTAGAGGTCGCGCGTGAGCATCGCCGCGCCCTGGTCGGTCATCGCCGCCATCGCATCATTGGATTGCGTTGCGAGCACCGGCCCGGCGATCACGCGGGTGCGGTCGAAGGCCAGGCCAGCAGCCGCGAACCATTTCTTCCACCAGATGTCATCGGCGCAGCAGAGCGGCACCTTGTAGAGGTCCTCCGGTCGATGGATACCGCCGACGCTTTCGCCAGCCGTGGGCTGATCATCGGCGTAAAGTCGGTCCGGAAGAGATAATGCGAGACGAGCCCCGGCCACCGGCCGGCCCCGCTGCGGACGCCGACATCCATCGTCTCGCGCGAAAAATCGACCAGCCGCTGGGAGACATCGACCTTCACGGCGAGCTCCGGATGCATCAACTGGAATTCTCCCAACCGTACCGCCAGCCAGTTCGAGGCGAAGTTGTCGAGCGTCGTAACGGAGAGCACGCCGCTGGCGCCGCCCTTGGTCGATATCCACGCATCCGCCAGGCCGGAAAAAGCGCCGGTTACCTGCGGCGCCAGCTGCTCGCCGGCTTCAGTCAGAGCTATCTGTCTGATTTTTCGTATGAAAAGCGGAGTTCCCGCGCGCTCTTCCAGCACCTTGATCTGGTAGCTGGCGGCCGACTGGGTCATGCCGAGCTCCTCGGCGGCCTTGGTGAAGCTGCCCAGCCTGGCGGCAGCCTCGAACACGCGGATGGCGCCTAGCGGCGGCAGGTCCCAACTCATCATGCATCAATCCAGTTGATGCATGATAGCTGACGTTCGATTGGAAGCCAAGCGCGGATCGGCGCATGTTCGGGTCATCAGATCGAACCAACAAGGAGCCCGACAATGACCACCGCCCGCCAGACGATCCTCGACCTCTTCACCACCCCGTTCCGCCCTCGCCGCCGCGGCCTGCTCGACAGGCGTTCGCTATCAGCCCATGTCCAGCGCGACCTCGGCCTGCTCGACGGCCACGCCATTTCAGGCCGCAGCCGCTGAACGGTGATCGACGCATCGCATCGGACATGCCCCCTCATCCGGCCGCTTCGCGGCCACCTTCTCCCCGCTGGGGAGAAGAGGAAAGCGCCGAGCTTGTCGGCTTCCTCTCCCCAGCGGGGAGAGGGTGGCCGAGCGAAGCGGAGGCCGGGTGAGGGGGCGGTTCATCTAACCAACTCACGGAGCCTTCCTATGACCACCCTGTCGCAAAGCCGCCAGACCATCGCGTCCTACGAAGCCGAAGCCGACCACTATTGCACCCTCGTCTCCGAGGTGCCGAACGCCTTCGACCAGACAGCGTTTCGGCGCGTCGCCGACATCGCCGGCCCGGGCGGCCGCGTGTTGGAGATCGGCTCCGGCCCCGGCTTTGACGCGGATTTTCTCGAGACACTCGGCCTGAAGGTGCGCCGCACCGACGCCACGAAGCGCTTCCTCGAACTGCAAGCGGCGCGGGGCAAGACAGGCGAATTGCTGGACGTCATCACCGATCCTGTCGGCGGCCCGTATGACGCGGTCGTGGCCATGTGCTGCCTGATCCATGTGCCGCGTGAGGAGATTGACCAGGTGCTGGCCAAGCTGACGCAGTCGCTCAGGCCCGGCGGCGCGCTGCTCGTCTCGATGCGCGATGGCGACCATGAGACCACAGGCGAGTACCACACCATTTACTGGAGCCGCCCCGATTTCGCCGCCCGCCTCGCCGCCGCCGGCCTAAAACTGCTCTGGGGCGAGTTTCGCCTCGACTGCGACCGCGACGGATGGAACACTTTTCTTGCCGTGAGGCCGTCATGACACGACGCGCTCTTCTGCTTTTTGCATTGCTCAGCGTGCTCTGGGGCGTGCCCTATCTGCTGATCAAGATCGCCGTCGCCGAGGTCTCGGTGCCCTTCCTGGTCTTCGCCCGGGTCAGCGTCGGCGCGCTCGCGCTGCTGCCTTTCCTCGTTGGGAGCAACCTCGGCTGGCTGCGCACGCACTGGCTCCCGGCCGCCGCCTTCTGCATCACCGAAATGCTGTTGCCATGGGGACTGATCACGCATGGCGAGACCAGCATCGACAGCTCGACCGCCGGCCTGTTGATCGCACTGACCCCGGTCGTCACTGTCGCGCTGGCCAGATTGGCCGGCTCTGACGAACGCCTCGGCCCGCGCCGCTGGATCGGCCTCGGCGCTCGGCTTCATCGGCGTCTTCGTGCTGGCCTTGCCGACGCTTGGCGGCGGGTTGTTCGCGGTGGGCGAAATTCTGCTGGCTGCGGTTTGTTACGCGATCGGCTCCATCATCGCCTCACGCTGGCTGAACGACGTGCCGGCGGCACAGTTGACCGCCGTCTGCCTGATCGGCGCAGCGCTCGTCTACGCCCTGCCCGCGCTGCAGGCCTGGCCCGCCGCGATGCCTTCAGCGACGGTCGTGTGGTCGATCGTGAGCCTCGGCGTCTTCTGCACCGCGCTCGCCTTCGCCACATATTTCATGCTGGTGCGCGAAGCCGGGCCGGAACGCGCCGTGCTGATCACCTATGTCGCCCCAGCTGTCGCGGTGGCCGCAGGCGTCATCGTGCTGTCGGAGCCCATCGACGCACGGTTGATCGCGGCTTTCGCCCTTATTCTGAGCGGCTCCTGGCTCGCGGCGGCGCGCAACCAGCCCGCCATAGATCAAGCCTGAAAGGAAAGGTCGATGACCGGCTACGCACTCCTCATCCAACATCGCACGCTTCCGGGCAAACGCGACGAGGTCCAGGCCGTGTGGCGCAAGCACATGCAGCCGGCGATCGCCGCCAACCCGGCGCACCTCGCCTATTTCTACTGCTTCGGCGCGTTCCAGCAGGAAATCTGCGCCTTCCAGCATTACACGGACGCGAAGGCCGCAGCGGCATTTCTGAAGACGCCGGACTACGCCAACTATCGCGCCGAGGTTACGCCGCTCCTGCTTGGCGAGCCGGTCGTCACCGTGCTCGACATACAATGGTCGAAGGGTTCATAGAGCAGGCAGTGATCAAGTCTGCGCCTGCGTCACCAGCCGAGGCAATCCAGCCGCAAGCGCGGCAACTGCCAGCCGAACTTTCAGCGGCGTATACGGCCCTTTTGGCCACAAGCGCATAGCAGTCGTAGAGATAGGGCAGCTCACCGGGCAGAACCCGGACCAGGGCGCCTGACGCGATTTGCTCCCGTACGATCCAGTACGGAAGCCAGGCCAGGCCCATACCGGCAACGGCAGCCTCGGCAATGGCGTTGAGATCGTCGAAGAAGTGTCCGGCGATCGGGGTGACCTCCACCGGACCTTGCCCAGCGCGCGGAAACAGCCACGGCAGAACCGGACCGGATCGCCGGTAGATCACCGCAGTGTGCCGGGTCAGGCTCTCCGGGCTGTCCGGCTCGCCATGCCTTTCGACATAGGCTGGCGATGCGCAGACAATCATCGTCTGGCGCGCGACGTTGCGCGCGATAACGCCGGCGCTGTCGGCCAATGCGCCGGTGCGGATGGAGAGATCGAAGTCGCCCTCCAGCAGGTCGACGATGCGGTCGTTGAACGACAGATCGAGCTTCAAGGCCGGGTGCTGCCGAGCAAACTCGATCAGGATGGGCAGGACGCATCGTTGTCCAAAATGCACCGGCATGGCGACGCGCAGTCGCCCGCGCAATTCGGACAGATGGTCGGCGGCAAGCGCGTCCGCCGCATCGGCCTCGGCCAGGATCAGCTTGCAACGCTCATAATACGCACGGCCAAACTCGGTCAGGCTCTGTCGCCGCGTTGTCCGGTTGATGAGGCGCGCGCCCAGCCGCTCCTCAAGCGAGCGAATGTGTTTGCCGATCATCGGCCCGGACAAGTCCAGGGCCGTCGCCGCGCCCGCAAAGGAGCCCAGATCCACCGCCTTGACGAACACCGCCATGCTTGTCAGTCGATCCATATTCGAAACCAGCAGTTATTATTGTTCTAGCCAAACGCTGTCTTATCGCCAGATGCCGCCGATGTCATATGCAATTCCGAACAATTGCTTCGGAGTATTGCCATGGCGCGCGTCGTCCGCTTCCACGAAATCGGTGGCCCGGAAGTCCTCCGGATCGAGCATGTGGAAATGCGCGAACCAGGACGCGGCGAGGTTCGCATCCGTGTCAAAGCCCTGGGCATCAACCGCGCAGACGCGCTCCTGCGGTCGGGCAGGTACATCGAGGAGCCGCAATTGCCGTCCGGGCTCGGCCTGGAGGCTGCCGGCATCGTCGACAAGCTTGGCGATGGCGTGGCGGGCCTGACGCCGGGCATGGCGGTCAGCGTGGTGCCGCCGGTATCGATGGTGCGTTGGCCCGCCTATGGCGACCATGCCATCTTTCCAGCCGCGCTGCTGGTCAGGCATCCGGCGTCGCTGAGCTGGGAAAAGGCAGCGGCAACCTGGATGCAATATCTAACCGCCTATGGCGGCTTGATCGACATCGGCCGGCTCAGCCAGGGCGAGATCGTCGTCATCACCGCCGCTTCAAGCAGCGTCGGGCTGGCGGCGATACAGATCGCCAACATGGTCGGCGCAATTCCCGTCGCGGTCACGCGGACAGCGGACAAGAGGCAAGCGCTGCTGGACGCCGGCGCCCACCACGTGATCGCATCGGCGGAGGAAGACCTGGAAGCGCGTCTGAGGGCGATTGCCGGGCCGGGCGGCTTTCGACTGGCTTTCGATCCGGTCGGCGGGCCGATTTTCGAACCGCTGGCCGCCGCTATGTCGCCCGGCGGCATGTTGATCGAGTATGGCGGACTGAGCGCCGAGCCAACGCCGTTTCCGCTTTTCAGCGCGCTGAGCAAGAGCCTGACGTTTCGCGGCTATCTCGTGCATGAAATCACCGGCGATCCCGCACGCCTGAATGCGGCGAAGTCATTCATCCTGCGGGGATTGAACGCGGGCTTACTGGACCCCATCATCGCCCGGACATTTGCCTTCGACCAGATCGTCGATGCTCACCGCTTCCTCGAATCGAACGAACAAATTGGCAAGATCGTCGTGCTGGTTTGACCGCCCCCTTTTTGCGTCGGGGGATTGAAAACCCGTTCCCCTAATCCCTACATTCGTCTGCCGAAAATCTTCGGCGTTCAGGGAGGCTGAAGGCACATTAACTTTTTGTCACTGGCCTTCCGTACACGTACATGCGAAATTCCGGTCCGAGGGTGGAACCGGAGTTGAATTTTCCACTTTTGTTCCTATATCCCTTGGTTGTCTGGCGCTGAGCAAAAATGCTCGGGCTGGTCACATGCCCGCCTTGATCGGGGGCATGATCGTGAGAAGGAGGGGTGCTAATCATGGCCCAGTCATTACCCAGTATCGTATCCGGCGAAGGCGGACTCGCCCGGTACATGGAAGAAATCCGCCGCTTTCCGATGCTTCAGCCGCAGGAAGAGTACATGCTCGCCAAGCGGTACAACGAGCATCAGGACACATCCGCCGCGCATAAGCTCGTCACCAGCCATCTGCGGCTCGTCGCCAAGATCGCGATGGGCTACCGCGGCTATGGCCTGCCGATCGGCGAGGTCATTTCAGAAGGCAATGTCGGCCTCATGCAGGCCGTGAAGAAATTCGAGCCGGAGCGCGGCTTCCGCCTGGCGACCTATGCCATGTGGTGGATCAAGGCCTCGATCCAGGAATACATCCTGCGTTCGTGGAGCCTCGTGAAGATGGGCACCACGGCCAACCAGAAGCGGCTGTTCTTCAATTTGCGCAAGGTGAAGGGCAAGATCCAGGCGCTCGACGACGGCGATTTGAAGCCCGAGCAGATCACGGAGATCGCCACGCGGCTGAATGTCTCCGAGGCCGAAGTCGTGTCGATGAACCGCCGCCTGTCGGGCGATGCTTCGCTCAACGCGCCGATCCGCGCCACCGAAGGCGAGTCCGGCGAATGGCAGGACTGGCTGGTCGACGACCATGAGAGCGCCGAAGAGATGCTTATCGAGCAGGACGAGCTGGACAACCGGCGCGAGATGCTGTCGAGCGCGCTCGGTGTGCTCAACGAGCGCGAACGGCGCATCTTCGAGGCGCGCCGCCTGTCCGACGAGCCGCTGACGCTGGAAGATCTGTCGAGCGAATTCGACATTTCGCGCGAACGCGTGCGGCAGATCGAGGTGCGCGCGTTTGAGAAGGTGCAGGATGCGGTGAAAGCCGCCGCCAAGCGCCAGATGCAGGCGCTGCGGACGATCGAGGCCGTGCCGGCGTAGGCTGCCGAGCTCCCTCCCCCTTGAGGGGAGGGTGGCCCGAAGGGCCGGGTGGGGTCGGTGCGGCAGCGCGCCGGCCTTTTTCTTTTTGCAGGCAGTAGATCGAAAAGGTGGGTCGAGCACGGCCGAGGCGACCCCACCCGGCCGCTTCGCGGCCACCCTCCCCTCAAGGGGGAGGGAGCTGCGCCCGCGCTCCAGCCTCCGCCCCACGCCCTCCAGCCAGTGGTCCCTGATGCCCAGCGCCTGCAGATGCTCGATGGTCGAGCGCACATAGCCGACATTGTCGCCGCTCTTGCCCACCGCCCCGCGCACGATCGCGGCCGCATGCGCTTCGTCCATCGCGCCGGCATATTGCTCATGGCCGCGGTCGGCGACATAGGTCACCGCGCCCACCTGCCGGCCGTCGGCCAGGCGCAGGCTGACCTGCCGTTCCAGATAGACCTTCGTCACCAGCTCCCGCTCGCGCAGATAGGCCATCACCTCGTCGCGCAGTTCGGCCGGCACGCGAAACGCCAGACCGATGCAGGAGCCGCCGCGATCGAGCCCCAGCACCAGCCCAGGTTTTTCCTGCGTGCCGCGATGCACCCAGGAATGGATGCACAGCGCGCGGCGATAGCCCGACAGCCGCGCGCGGCTGGTCTCGACATGGGCAAAACCCGGATTCCAGATCAGCGAGCCGTAGCCAAACACCCAAAAATCGCCCATATCGCCAAGCCTGATCCGCCTCGATTCCGAACAGCGTTACCCAGCGGGAAATAATGTCGTCAAGCGAAGTACAACAATCGAGGCCGCGCCGCCGGTGGCGCTGGCTGGTCATAGTCCTGATCCTGCTCGCGGCCGGCTATTCCGCGGCCTGGTTCTACGCTGCCCGCAAGATCGAGCAGCAGGTCGATCAGGCGGCGTTTCGGCTCGGCGAGCGCGGCATCCGGTTCGATTGCGGCGACCGCCAGGTGGTCGGCTTCCCGCTCAGCCTGACCTTGTCGTGCGACGGCATCGCCTATGACGACCCGAAGCGGAACCTGCGCGCCGCCACTGGCGCGCTGGATGCGCAGGCGGCGCTGTTCCAGCCGCTGACGCCGGTCGCTCAACTGCAAGGCCCGCTCGATCTGCCCGGCGTTCCGGGACTGCCGGATCTGAGGCTGAAGGCTGAATGGCGCAGCCTGCAAGCCAACGCCCATCTGTGGTGGCCGACGCCCAGCCAGATTTCGGTGGAATCGACCGACGTCGCGGCGACGATGACCACCCTCATGGACCCGACGGAAAAGAAGGTGTTTTCCGCTTCGGCGATTGCCGCCCATGTCATGCCGGACGGCGCGGACCTGACCTACAAGCGGAAGCTTCACCGGTCTCGCCATCGACCCGGCAGTCGTCGAGGGCCGGACGCTGCCCGCGCTCGATGGCAATGCCGACATTCACCTCGCCAATGGCCTTGCCCTGCTCAAGCAGCCGCAAAGGAGCCTGCGCGGCCAGTCCGGCGAAATCCGCAATTTGTCGCCTGACATCCGGCGACGGCAGCGTCGCGGTCAGCGGCCCTGTATCGGTCGACGATCAAGGCCTGATCGACGCAGCGCTTGAGATCAAGCTGATCAATCCGCCAGCCATTTCCGCCGCTTTTGCAGCAGGCGGTGCCGGAGAAGGCGAGCGAGATCAAAAGCGCGTTCATCGGCCTCGGCTTTCTCGGACCCGAACCGTCGATCCCGTTCAGGATCGTCAAGGGCAAGCCGATGGTGCTCGGCTTTTCGCTCGGCGAGATCAAGCCGCTGGATTAGCTTATTGAGCGCTTCGTCTCGGCCGTCTTTCCGGGGCGCGAAGCGAACCCGGAATCTAGAGCGCCATCGCTGATGGGTCTCTCGGCGTGCCTCTCGGCAAACGTCCGCGACCTGGATTCCGGGTTCCGCTGCGCGGCACCGAAATGACGGCCGGGGCGCGACCAGCGCTCAGCTCTTCGGCGTATCGCCGGGATGCTCGACAACCTGGCGGCCGAAGTCAGGCACATCGACCTCCTGGCCGGCGTCGATGATCGAGCGGCGCACGCCGCGCGTATGGGTGAACAGGTCGAACAGCTTTTGTCCGTCGCCCCAGCGGATCGCCCGTTGCAGTGAGGCGAGGTCTTCGGAAAAGCGCGACAGCATTTCCAGGATCGCGTCGCGATTGTGCAGGCACACGTCGCGCCACATCGTCGGATCGGACGCCGCCAGACGCGTAAAGTCGCGAAAACCCGAAGCGGCGTATTTGATCACTTCGGTCTTCGAGACGTTCTGCAGATCGTCGGCCGTGCCGACGATGTTGTAGGCGATGATGTGCGGCAGGTGCGAGACGATCGCCAGCACCATGTCGTGATGCTGCAGGGTCCATGACATCGATATTGGAACCGCAGCGCCGCCAGAATTCGGACAGCTTTTCCAGCGCCTCGGGATCGGTATCCGGCAGCGGCGTGAAAATGCACCAGCGGTTTTCGAACAGCGCGGCGAAACCCGGCATCCGGGCCGGATTTTTCCGTGCCGGCCAGCGGGTGGCCGGGAATGAAATGCACGCCGGCCGGAATATGCGGCTGCATCTGCGCGATGACCGACCCCTTGGTGGAGCCGACATCGGTGACGATGGCGCCCGGCTTCAGCACCGGCGCCATGATCTCCGCCACCTCTCCGGACGAGCCGACCGGCACCGACACGATTACCAGATCCGCATCTCGCACGCCTTCGGCGATGTCGCTGTGGTAGCTGTCGCCGAGCTTCAGCTCCTCCGCGCGCCGCAGCGTCGCGGCGCTGCGCGTGGAGATGGCGATATGGCCCGCCAGCTTCTCGCGCTGGATGACGCGCGCCAGCGATGAGCCGATAAGGCCGATGCCCACGAGGGCGATGCGATCGAACAGGGGTTTTGGCATCTCAGTCTTTCAGGAACTCGGCCAGCGCCGCAACGACGCCGCGATTTGCTTCTTCCGTGCCGACGGACATGCGCAGCGCATTGGGAAGGCCGTAGGCGGTGACGCGGCGCAGGATGAAACCGCGCGCCAGCAGAAATTCGTCGGCCTTCGCGGCCGAATATCGGCCATCATCGGGGAAATGCATCAGCAGGAAGTTGCCGACGCTCGGCGTCACGCGCAGGCCGAGTTTTGTGAATCTCCTCGCTCAGCCAGGCCAGCCATTTCGTATTGTGCTCGACCGAGCGCGCGACATGGTCGCGATCCTTCATCGCCGCGACGCCGGCCTCGATCGACATGGCGCTGACATTGAACGGGTCGCGCACCCGCTCCATCGCATCGATGATGTGCGCCGGCGCGTAGCACCAGCCGATGCGCGCGCCGCCAAGGCCGTAGACCTTGGAGAAGGTGCGCGTCATGACGACATTCTCGCTCGCCGCAACCAGCTCGACGCCGGCTTCATAGTCGTTGCGGCGCACGAATTCGGCATAGGCGGCGTCGAGGATGAGCAGCACGTGCTTCGGCAATCCCACCTGCAGCCGCCGCACCTCGTCGAACGGCAGATAGGTGCCGGTCGGGTTGTTCGGATTGGCGAGGAAGATCGCCTTGGTTTTCGGCGTCACTGCCGTGAGCAGCGCGTCAACGTCTGTGCGTTCGTCGCGCTCCGGCGCGTAGACGACTGTCGAGCCCGTCATCTCGATGTAGTTGATGTACTGCACGAAGCCATGCCGGCTCATGATCGCCTCGTCGCCCGGCGCAAGATAGATGCGCGCCAGCAAGGCCAGCGCTTCGTCCGAGCCATTGAAGGCCATGATGTTGGCGACGTTCAGGCCATGCGTCTGCGCAATCGTCTCGCGCAGCTTGGTCGAGCGCCCGTCAGGATAGACGCTCGATCGTGCGGCGGCCTCGCGCATCGCCTCGACCGCCTTGGGCGAAGGCCCGAGCGGATTTTCGTTGGCCGACAGCTTGTGCACCTTGGCAACGCCCGGATGCGCGGCGGCCTTGCCGGGCACATAGGCTTCGATGGTCATCACGCCCGGATTGGGCTGCGGGTGGCTGTGGGCGGTTTGGCGCGGTCATGAAAGGCAATCCGATAGAAGGCGCCCCTCTATCAAAGCTTGGCCGACGGCGCAAAGGGGACGCTGCGACTATCGACCCCCTTCCCCCATGGTCGAGCCTTGCGGCTATGTCGCTCCCCGGGCACCTCCGCAACCAAACAATATCCTGGAGCATCACGTGAAAACACGCGCCGCCGTTGCTGTTGCCGCAGGCAAGCCGCTCGAAATCATGGAAGTCGACCTCGAAGGACCGCGCGAGGGCGAGGTGCTGGTCGAGATCAAGGCGACCGGCATCTGCCACACCGACGAATTCACCCTGTCGGGCGCCGATCCGGAAGGCCTGTTTCCGGCCATCCTCGGCCATGAGGGCGCCGGCGTCGTGGTCGATGTCGGCAAGGGCGTGACCAGCTGAAGAAGGGCGATCACGTCATTCCGCTCTACACGCCGGAATGCCGCGCATGCCCGTCCTGCCTGTCGCGCAAGACGAACCTGTGCACCGCGATCCGCGCCACCCAGGGCCAGGGCGTGATGCCGGACGGCACCTCGCGCTTCTCGATCGGCAAGGACAAGATCCACCACTATATGGGCTGCTCGACCTTCTCGAACTTCACCGTGCTGCCGGAGATCGCGCTGGCCAAGGTCAACCCGCACGCGCCGTTCGACAAGATCTGCTACATCGGCTGCGGCGTGACCACCGGCATCGGCGCGGTGATCAACACCGCCAAGGTCGAGATCGGCGCGACGGCTGCCGTGTTCGGGCTCGGCGGCATCGGGCTGAACGTCATCCAGGGCCTGAAGATGGCCGGCGCCGACATGATCATCGGCGTCGACATCAACGACGCCAAGGAGGAATGGGGCCGCCGCTTCGGCATGACGCATTTCGTCAACCCGACCAAGATCGACGGCGACGTCGTGGCGCACATCGTCAACCTGACCAAGCGCGGCGCCGACCAGATCGGCGGCGCGGACTACACCTTCGACTGCACCGGCAACACCAAGGTCATGCGCCAGGCGCTGGAGGCCTCGCACCGCGGCTGGGGCAAGTCGGTGGTCATCGGCGTTGCCGGCGCCGGCCAGGAAATCTCGACGCGGCCGTTCCAGCTGGTCACCGGCCGCAACTGGATGGGCACCGCCTTCGGCGGCGCGCGCGGCCGCACCGACGTGCCGAAGATCGTCGACTGGTACATGGACGGCAAGATCGAGATCGACCCGATGATCACCCACACCCTGCCGCTGGAAGAGATCAACAAGGGTTTCGACCTGATGCACAAGGGCGAGACGATCCGCAGCGTCGTGGTCTACTGATGGCCGGCCTCAAGACCGTCTCGACCGCCAAGGCGCATGGCGGCGTGCAGGGCGTCTACAGCCACGCCTCCGACGCCTGCGCCTGCGACATGACATTTGCGGTGTTCGTGCCGCCGCAGGCCGAAGGCACGGACAAGCTGCCGGTGCTGTGGTATCTGTCGGGTCTGACCTGCACCCACGCCAATGTCATGGACAAGGGCGAGTATCGCCGGCTCGCCGCCGAACTCGGCCTGATGATCGTCTGCCCCGACACCAGTCCGCGCGGCGATGACGTGCCGGACGAGCCGGACAACTGGCAGTTCGGCAAGGGCGCCGGCTTCTACGTCGACGCCACGCAGCCGCCGTTCGACCAGAACTACCGCATGTACTCCTACGTCACCGAGGAACTGCCGGCGCTGATCGCCGCGGAGTTTCCGGTCGACATGAGCCGGCAAGGCATCTTCGGGCACTCGATGGGCGGCCATGGCGCGCTGACGATCGCGCTGAAAAACCCCGAGCGCTTCAGGAGCTGCTCGGCCTTCGCGCCGATCGTGCCATCCGCTCGACGTCCGGCTGGTCAAAGCCGGCGCTCGAGAAATATCTCGGCGACGGATGAGGCGGCGTGGCGGGCTATGATGCCTGCTCGCTGATCGAGGACGGGCACCGGTTTCCCGAATTTCTGGTCGACCAGGGCGACGGCCGACAGCTTCCTCGACGATGGCCTGCAAGCCCTGGCTGCTGGAGGAAGCGTGCAGAAGGCCGGCATCCCGCTGACGCTGCACATGCAGGACGGCTACGACCATTCCTACAATTTCATCTCGACATTCATGGACGACCATCTGAGATGGCATGCGGAGCGGCTCGATTGATCCAAGCCTCGCATATCTGATGGTTCCGCTGCGAACCGTGATTGCGCGCCGTCGTTTAAGGGATCAGTAGCCTGCTTCCTTTTGATGTCGGAATGCCAGTACATACGCAACATGCGTCGGCCGTAGCTCGTGAGCGATATAGCGCCACGTAGCCGGAATCGCCGAACGGAATGACCAGCTCGCGCAGTTCAGCATCGTCGGGAAACGGTCGTCCCATGTGGGGCATAACAGACGCCACCTAGCGGAGGCGCTGATCGATCGCTTGCGCTGCGCGACTTGGCTGCCTCAGGCGGCTTACTGTCAAGGAACCTGACGACAGCGTTCAATCCCGCCAGCCGCGCCTTCGTGTGATGATCAGATCGTGGCAAGGCGGTACGGGCCGTTCGTCCTCAGTGCCCCAGCTCTTAAGCCAGGAAGCCACTTCATCGCCCGTTAAATGCCGACCGGTTTCCTGGAAATCAGCCCAGGCGATGCATAAGCTTCCCGCTAGAAAGACTCTCGCGCGCTTCTTCTCGGTCGAACATATTGCTGGATCGCTTCAACGCATGACCCAATGCGCCGAGCGCTGCTTGACTGTCCCGCGAACTGCTGGCACTCGATCTTGCAGTTCATCGCTCGATTTTGACCGAAGTCGCCATGGTTGCCCGTATTGAAAGGTAATACCTAGCAATACTCTACAGGGCATTGTCAGATTTGTCAGACTTTCTCGAGATGCTATCCCGAACCGGGGACAGGGCGGCGCATCGCCGCCCGCCCGGCCCGCATCGTTCACGCCGCTTTGGCGCGCGGCTTCTCGGCCTTGATGCGGGTGACGCTGCGCCGGCCGTCGACGCTGACCGGCACGTCGCCATCGACCGTCGCGCGGCGCACCACGCGGTGCTGGTCGCCATAGTCGTTGACGGCGTAGTGTTGCGTGGCGCGGTTGTCCCAGATCGCCACATCGCCGGCCCGCCAGCGCCAGCGCACCGTGTTCTCGGCGCGGTGACGTAGGACTGGAACACTTCGTACAGCTTCGCCGAATCGCTCTTCGACAGACCGACGATCCGCTGCACGAAATTGCCCAGCAGCAGCGTGCGCTCGCCTGTCTCCGGATGCACGCGCACGACGGGATGCTCGGTCTCGTAGATCGTCGAGGTGAACACTTCCTCGAAATGCTTGCGCTCGTCGGCAGTCGCGCGCGGGCGCACCGCGGCGTAGTCGTAGACGTTGCTGTGCACCGCCCAGAGCGTGTCGGCCAGCAGCTTCAGCGGCGCCGGCAGGCTCTCATAGGCGGCATGCGTGTTCGACCAGATGGTGTCGCCGCCGGCCGGCGGGATGACGACGCCGCGCAGCACCGAGAATTTCGGATAGGCGTCGACGAAGGTCACGTCGGTATGCCACTGGTCGGCGCGGCCGCCGCCTCGGCTCGAATCGAGATTCGAGGATCGACGCCGTGCCGCTGATCGCGCCCTGCGTCGGATGCGGCACCAGATCGCCGAGCCGCCGCGCGAACAGTTCCTGCTCGGCATCGTCGAGATGGTCCTGGTCGCGGAAGAAGATCACCTTGTGTTTCAACAGCGCCTGGTTGATCGCGTCGATCGTCGCCTCGGGCAGGTCGCCGCTCAGCCTGACATTCCTGATCTCGGCGCCGACCCGGAAACTGAGCGGCACGATATCCGCTTCCGGAATGACACGGTCGACAAGTGTGGGATTGCTCATGGGGGCCTCTCGCTTGGTTTTGCTGTTCAGGTCTGCCGGCGCCCGCGGCAATGCCGTTGAAAGCGTCGAGGCCTCCATTCAACCAAATGTCTATCAAATCTATAGACATTAAATTCTGGTCGACCGCAGACATACGAAAGACTGTTTCCGATCGTACGCACATCTTGGAACGAACGGACTCGATCCGTTGACGCGATCTGCGTTCGAGCTTATGAGAAAGCCGAACCCGTGGTGATTTGGCCGGTCGGCTTGCAGCCACGTTAAACAAGTCGCTAAAGGGCCGCGCGATATGTGCGAACCGGCTTTGCGACTTTGGCAATGCCGGTTTTTTTGCGCCCGACGGTGCTGCCGGCCGAAAGTGAGTAGCATGGCCCTGGCGCGCGCCAAGACGAACAAACGAGATGAGGCGAACGAGCCTTCCAGCCCGGTCGTGCGCTTCGGCGCGGACCAGCCGCTGCGGCTGGAGGCCGGCGTCAACCTCTCGCCCTTCCAGATCGCCTACCAGACCTATGGCGAGTTGAATGCGGCACGGTCGAACGCCGTACTCATCTGCCACGCGCTGACCGGCGACCAGCACGTCGCCAACACCAACCCGGTCACCGGCAAACCGGGCTGGTGGGAGGTGCTGATCGGCCCCGGCAAGATCATCGACACCAACCGCTTCTTCGTCATCTGCCCGAACGTGCTGGGCTCCTGTCTCGGCACCACCGGCCCGGCCTCGACCAATCCGGCCACCGGCAAGCCCTATGGCCTTGAGCTGCCGCTGATCACCGTGCGCGACATGGTGCGCGCCCAGGCGATGCTGGTCGACTATCTCGGCATCGACCAGCTCTTCTGCGTGATCGGCGGCTCGCTCGGCGGCATGCAGGTGCTGGAATGGGCGTCGACCTATCCCGACCGCGTGTTCTGCGCGCTGCCGATGGCAACCGGCACGCGTCATTCCGCCCAGAACATCGCCTTCTACGAGGCCGGCCGGCAGGCGGTGATGGCCGACCCGGACTGGCGCGGCGGCAAATATCTGGAAGCCGGCGTGCGCCCCGAAAAGGGCCTCGCGGTGGCGCGCATGATCGCGCACATCACCTATCTCTCGGAGACGGCGCTGCATCGCAAATTCGGCCGCAACCTGCAGGACCGCGCGGCGCTGACCTTCAGCTTCGACGCGGATTTCCAGATCGAGAGCTATCTGCGCCACCAGGGCATGACCTTCGTCGACCGCTTCGACGCCAATTCCTATCTCTACCTCAGCCGCGCGATGGACTATTTCGACATGGCGGCCGACCATGGCGGCAGCCTGGCCGACGCCTTCAAGGATGCGAAGACGCGCTTCTGCGTCGTCTCCTTCACCAGCGACTGGCATTTCCCGACCGTGGAGAGCCGCGCGCTGGTGCATGCGCTCAATGCCTCGCGCGCTTCGGTGTCTTTCGTCGAGATCGACACCGACAAAGGCCACGACGCCTTCCTGCTCGACGAGCCGGAACTGTTCGGCGCCATCAGCGGCTTCATCGCATCCGCCGCGCGGGCGCGCGGACTGGAGGCGGCGAAATGAGCGTCAACGCCATACAGCGTATCGATCTCCAGGTGATCGCCGATCTGATCGCACCCGGGGCGCGCGTGCTTGATGTCGGCTGCGGCGACGGCGAACTGCTGGAACTGCTGGAGCGCGACAAGCAGGTCGAAGGGCGCGGCGTCGAGATCTCGCAAAGCGGCGTCAACGAATGCGTCGGACGCGGCCTGTCGGTCATCCAGGGCGACGCCGACACCGACCTTGTCTATTACCCCGACAAGGGTTTCGATTTCGCGCTGCTGTCGCAGACCTTGCAGGCGACCCACAACCCGCGCGCCGTGGTCGAACACCTCCTGCGCATCGGCGACCGCGCCATCGTCTCGTTCCCGAATTTCGGCCATTGGCGCATGCGGCTTGCCTTGTTGTTCAGGGGCCGCATGCCCGTGACGACGAAGCTGCCCTACACCTGGTACGACACGCCGAATATCCACTTCTGCACCATCCGCGACTTCATCCATCTATGCGACGAGATCGGCGCCAAGGTGGAACGCGCCGTCGCCATCGACGGCAACGGCCAGAAGATCGGCTTTTCGATGCCGTGGTGGTTCTGGAATTTCTTCGGCGAGCAGGCGGTGTTTTTGCTGAGAAGGTGAGCGGCCGAACTGTCGTCATCATGGAACCGGCGAAGCGGCTATCCGGGCGACGCGCTACCAGTCCACGCCGCCTTGGCCAGTTTCCGTCTTTCCATTGCCCGCGTTGCCTTCACCCTCGCATCGAGATCGATCGGCTTCAGCTTTCTGCCCTCGCAATCCTTCGTCAGGTGCAGTTCGCGGGTAAAGAATTTCGTCGTCTTCAGCTGCCGCCCAACATTGATGATGGTCGCCTTGGCGAGCCGCTCTTCAAACATGGCAATCACCTTCTGACGCGCCTGCGCATCGAGCGTGTCCAGCGCCTCGTCGATGATGATCCAGCCTGGCTTGTGCAGCGCCACTCGGGCGAAGGCCAGCAGGCGCTGTTCTTCCTCGCTGAGTTCCCGATCCCATCGCGCGTCCCGGTCCAGCGAGCGGACCAGCCGACCCAATCCCACCGTCTCCAAAGCTTCCTTCATCGCCTGTTCGGAATGGGCATCGTCATTCTCTGGCGAAGCCAATGCAGAACTAAGCGTGCCCGGCATAAAATAGGGCGTGCGGGGAATGAAGGTGATCGCCTCACCCTTAGGCAATCCGATCCGTCCCTTGCCCCACGGCCACAGGCCCGCCAGCGCGCGAAACAGCAGCGTCTTGCCCGCCGCCGGATCGCCGGTGATCAGCACGCGCTCGCCGGGTTTGATCTCGGCTTTCGGCTCGTCCAATCGCGTACAGCCGGCGGGCGAGACGACTTCGAGATTCTCCAACGTCAGCGTCTTGCGCGCATTTTCCTCGATTCGAGCTGCTCCTCCTGGCCGTGCAGTTTCTCGGCCTCGAGCAGCGAGCCGGAAGGCCGCGACACGCAGCAGCGTCGCCCGCCAGTCGGCGATGGCGCCGATATTGTTGATGAACCAGCGCAGCGACGAGTGCACCTGATTGAACGCGCCGACCGCCATCATCAGCCCGCCGAAAGTCATGTCGCCGGAAAAATAGATCGGCGAGGCGACCAGGATCGGCGCGATCAGCGTGATCCAGCCATAGCCGTCGGTCACCCATTCCAGCCGGATCTGCATTTTGTAGATGCGCCGGATGGCGGCAACCAGTTCGGCGAGGTCGCTATGCAGCCGCCGCTTCTCTTCGCCTTCCCCACCGGCCAGTGCGATCGCATCGACATGCTCGTTGATGCGCACCATCGAAAAGCGCAGGTCGGCTTCCTGGGCATAGCGGTCGCTGTTGAGCTCGATCAGCGGCCGCGCGACCAGCCAACTGACCAGCGAGGCCGAGCCCGCATAGAGGAACGCCGCCCAGACCATGTAGCCAGGTATGGCGATCGACCGACCGTCCGACTGGAAGACGAAACCCGACGAGAGCTACCAAAGCACGCCGACAAAGGATACCAGCAGGATCGAGGATTGCACGAAACCGAAGGACGAGGCCCGTGGTCAGGTCGGCGAGATGCCCGGCATCCTGCTGCATGCGCTGGTCGGGATTGACGCCGATGGCGCCGGCATTGGCGAGCCGGAAGGCGCGGCGCGGCCGCATCCATTCCTCGATCAGGTCGAGCGTCAGCGCCTCGCGCAGCCGCAGCCGCACCATCTGGTTGAGCCAGGTCTGCCCGACGCCAAGCGCCAGCAGCACGCCGGCGATGCCGACGAACAATTCGAGCTGATGGAAGAAGGCCGCAAGGTCTTTGCGCTCCATCGCGTCGTAGAACGGCCGGTTCCAGCGGTTGAGCACAATCTGCATCAGCGAGGTCGCGACGATCACCGCAATGGCGATGGCGGCCATCCAAAGAATCTGGCTGCGCAGCGCCGAACCGTTGAAACCCGCCAGCATGGTGCCGATCTGGCTGCGCAGCGGAATAGGTGCGGCGGCTCCGGCGGTGCGGCAGGTGGCGCGCCTCGTTTGATTCGGCCATATCGGCACTCCTACCCTGCCCCGCCGCCGAACGATGACGTGCCCAGCCCGGGAGGTCAACGTCTCGAGGTTGAGCCAATGCCTGTTGCGCCACCTTGCGTTGCTTGCGCACCAGTTCGCCGGCGGCTACCAGCCCACAAGGCGACAGACGCTGATGCGGGCACCGAAACCAATTGCAACCTCGCGGCTCGAATCGGACGGTTCGGCGCCACAAACTGCGGCTACAGGCGGAGAATCAGATGACAATGAGGACATTCGTCGGGGTGGCCCTTCTGCTCGCTGCCCTGGCAAGCAGTGGCTGCACGACATCGCAAGCCAATTACGAGACCGGTCAGATGGCGTTGAAAAGCGATCCTGAAATTCGCCGAAAAATCCAGGCGGACTGCATCAAAGACATCGACAATGAAGCCTGCGGTGGAAAAGGCCAACGTAGCCGCCATGATCGATGTTCCCTGTGTCGCGCGTATCGTCGGCATTCTGCGGCCGTTATGATCCGGGCAGTCGCCAACAACCGGATTTCCTACGCCGACATCCAAAACGCCGAACGCAAATGGCGACTACGTCTAAATTCATCCGCGTACTGCGTGGGCGATAGGACACGCCCCACTGAAGCATACTCAGGCACCAACACGCGCACCGATTTCGGCCGGATGCGAAACCGCGCCGGCGTATAGGTCGTCAGTTCGCCGTCGGTATTGACGGGCCGTGGCCGGCTGGTCCGGATGGTCACTTCGGTCGTCTTGAAGGCGCGCACGTCATCCCACCGGCCGTGGGTGCCGTTGCGCAAGCTGGGCAACAGCCGCAGCAGCCGCCACCAATGGTCGACCTCCAGCGAATAGAGATCGAGCCAGCCATCGTCGGCAGTCGCACTTTCTTCCACGGTCATGCCGCCGCCATAGTGACGGCCGTTGCCGACCGAGACCTGCATGGTGCGGATTTTTTCTGTCGTGCCGTCATGGTCGACAAAGGCGGTGAACAGCCGCGAGCGCATCAGGATGCGCGCCGCGACAATGGCATATCCAAGCGTGCCCCATCGCTTCTTGGCGTGTTCGGTCAATTCTCCCGCGAGTTCGCGCTGAAAAACCGATGCTCGCGACGTTGAAGAACAGATGGCCGTTCACCTCGCCGACATCGATCAGCCTTTGCTTGCCCGCAGCGATCATTCGGCCGCTTTCACCGGATCCTATGGAAACCCAGGGTGCGGGCAAAATCGTTGGCCGTGCCAAGCGGCAAAACTCCGAGAGGCAAGCCGGTGTAGACCAGCCCACCGGCGGCCGCATTCAGTGTCCCGTCACCGCCGCCGACAATAGCGAAGTCGACAGGTCGGCCCGGCGCGAAATCAGCTCCGATGCATTCTCGCCTCGCTGGGCGAAGCTTCCTCCAGCTCAAGCCCGGCCTGCCCGAAACCGCTGTGGCCGCATCGATCGGGCCGAACCACGCCGCGCACTCGGATTGACAATCAGCAGGGCGCGTTTGCCGGCCATCGCGCTGGGCTGCGCTGTCGTTGCATCGAAATTGAAGGAAGGTCTGGTGTTCATGAACTCTCGAAAAAGGGTCAACGCGCCCGGCGTCTCCGCACGGCCTATCTGGGGCGCGTGCGACACGCT